>JAYSGD010000016.1:0-102180 GCA_041913065.1 Microvirga sp.
CGCGTGGTCGTCGTCATGGAGCACGTGGCCAAGGCCAAGGACGGCTCGGAAGACCCGAAGCTTCTCAAAGCCTGCTCGCTGCCGCTCACCGGCGCGGGCGTGGTCGATTTGGTGATCACCGATCTCGGCGTGTTCTCCATCGACAAGAAGGGCGGCTCCGGCATGACCCTGATCGAGCTGGCGGATGGCGTGACGGTCGATGAGATCAAGGCCAAGACGCAGGTCGAGTTCAAGGTGGCGCTCGACGGCAAGCAGGCTGCTTGAGCCTCGGACATATGAGCAACCGAAAGCGGCCCATGCGGCCGCTTTTCTTTTACGAACCCGAGCCTTCCTGAACCTTCGGCCGTGCCTCGGCGCTGCGCACCAGCTGGATCACGGGGAGAAGGCCGATCAGGACGATGACGAGGGCGGCGAGAGAGCCGTCCTCGAAACGTCCGCGCGCCGCATAATTATAGACCTGAGTCGCCAGCGTTTCGGTGTTGAGGGGACGCAGGAGCAGGGTCGCCGGCAGTTCCTTGATGCAATCGACAAAGATCAGGAGCGCCGCGCTCGCGAGGGCAGGGCGCATGAGCGGAATCTGAATCCGCCAGACCATCTCGTGGCGTGAGGCGCCGAGCGTGCGCGCCGCATCCTCCAGGCTTGGCGACACGCGGTCGAGGCCGGCGGAGAGCGAGCCCGTGCCGATCGTCAGGAAGCGGATGACATAGGCGATGACGATGCCGCCCGCCGTGCCCATGAGGAGCAGGCCAAGCCGTTCGCCCGTGAGATTGCGCCAAAGCGTGCCGATCAAGCCGTCGATCTGCACCAGGGGCGTCATGAGTCCCAAAGCCAGCACTGTCCCCGGAACCGCGTAGCCAAGACCCGCCAGGAACAGAGTGCCGCGCGTGAGCGATGATTTGGCGATGCGCGCCGCCGAAACGAGCAAGGTCGCAATCGCGAGGATCGCGATGGTGGCAGTGACGGACAGCGTGATCGTCGTCAGGAAATGCGACAGGAACTCGCCGTTGAGCTGATCCGAGAAGCCGAAGCGCACGAGTTCGCGCAGCAGAAAGGCGAGCGGTAGCCCGAATCCGAGAATGACCGGAATGGCGCAGAGAACACTTGCCAGCCACGCCCGCCCGCCGAAGAGGGGCACCGGATTCGTCACGCGCGGACGTTTGGCGGAATTGGCGTAGCGCCTGTCCCTGCGGCCATGACGCTCGATCAGGATCAGCCCGACCACGAGAGCCAGCATGACGCAGGCGATCTGTGCCGCGCCCGCAAGCGAGCCGCGATTGAGCCACGTATTGAAGACGGAAACCGTGAGCGTTCGCACGCCCAGGTACTCGCTCGCGCCGATATCGTTCAGCGCTTCCAGCAGCGCCAACGAGAGGCCGACGGCGAGCGCCGGGCGGGCCAGCGGCAGGGCGATCACGCGGAAGAGCTTGATGCGGCTCGAGCCGAGAACGCGCGCGACCTCGATCATGCTCGCGCTCTGCGTCAGGAACATCGCCCGCGCTGCGATATACACATAAGGGTAGAGCACGGCGGACATCACGAGGATGCAGCCGTAAAGCGAACGGATTTCGGGGAACCAGTAATCGCTGCGGGAGGTCCAGCCCACGAGATCGCGCAGGGCCATCTGCACGAGGCCGGCGGAATCGAAGATCTCAACGTAGATGTAGGCGGTGATGTAGGTTGGCACCGCGAGCGGCAGCGGCAGCAGCCAGACGAGGATGTCGCGCCCCGGAAAACGATGCGCCGTCACGAGCCAGGCGGAGGTGATGCCCATGGACCCGGCGACGAGGGCGATGCCGGCGAGGAGTGCCAGGGTGTTGACGATGCTCGCAGGCAGAACATTCTCGATCAGGTGCGGCCAGATCTCCGCATCGATCTCTGATGCAATGCCGATCAGGGATATGATCGGCATGAGCACGACAAGACCCACCGCCGCCACGGCGGCGGAGAGCCACCACGGGCTGCGTTTGATGCCGCGCCAGCGGGCAGGACTAAAAAAGGTCTGTGCGTCGGTTGCGATCGTCAATGGAAACGGCGCCACCGTGACCGGCAGCGCCTCCTCGTTATGAAAGAGGCAGCGTCGAGCGCTGCCTCCAGTTTTGCCGGATCAGACTTACTGATCGAAGCCCACCTTGTCGACCAGCTCGCTGGCCTTCTTGCGGTACTTCGCGATCTCGGCGATGGCGACGCTATCCGGCTTCAGCGTGCCGAAGGAAGCGATGGTCGGGTGGATCTTGATGCCCGACTTCAGCGGATATTCCGAGTTGATGTTCGCGTGGATATCCTGGCCCGCATCCGAGACCATGAACTGCATGAACTTCTCGGCCGCTGCCTTGTTCGGCGCGTGCTTGGCGAGGGCGATACCCGAGATATTCACGTGCGTGCCGCCGCCTTCGAAGGTGGGAAGGATCACGTTGATCGCTTCGCCCCACTTCTTCTGCTCCTCGTCCTTGCCGTTGCGCATGAGCGAGACGTAGTAGGTGTTGCCGATGGCGATATCGCAGACGCCGGCCAGGATGTCCTTGGCCTGCTCGCGGTCGCCGCCGGAGGGCTTCTTGGCGAGGTTCGCCTTCACGCCTTTCAGCCATTCCTCGGCCTTCGCCTCGCCCTTGTGAGCGATCACGGCTGCGATCAGGCTGATATTGTAGAGGTGCTGGCCCGAACGGATGCAGATCTTGCCCTTCCACTTGGGATCGGCGAGTTCCTCGTAGGTCATCGCGGTCTGCTTGACGCGGTCCTTCGAGGCGTAGACCACGCGGGCGCGGGTCGAGACGCCGAACCAGTGGCCCTCGGGATCGCGATAGGTGGCGGGAATGGTGCCCGTGACGGCTTCCAGCTTCACCGGCTGGGTGATGCCGTAATCCTTCGCCTGCTGCAGGCGGCCGATATCGACGGTCAGGATGATGTCGGCGGGGCTGTTCGCGCCTTCCGTGCGGATGCGCTCCTCAAGGCCGTTGTTCAGGAACACGGTATTGACCTTGATGCCGGTCTCTTTGGTGAACCCGTCCAGCAGCGGCTTGATCAGCCCAGGCTCGCGGTAGGTGTAAAGGTTCAAGGTCTCCTGGGCGGAAGCGCCCGATGCGACCAGAGTTCCCATCGCTACGGCGCCCAGCATCAGGCTGCGCGTGAAAGTCGTTCTCACCATCAATCTGCTCCTCCAGCAAAGGTCTGGGACGCTTCCAGCGCGTCCAAACATGAGCGCAAGAAACATCAGAAGAGCCGGAGGTCAACTAAAATATTAATTAAATCAATAACTTAGAACTGTTTTAAACTATGCGGAATTTGGAATTCCTCTAAGCTGAGACCGCCTGCCGGACAGGCGCCGCGTCGTTCTCCGCCTTGAGCGCCTCGATCTCCGCTTCGAGCTGGCGCATGTTGTTGAACAGCCGTTCGCTGGTCAGCCGCAGGAAGTAAAAGCCGAATTCCGGGTTCTGGAAGTAGAGCTGACGCACCTCGTCATAGGAGATGCTCAGTACCTCGCCGGCCTCCACGCATTCGAGGGTTTGGGTGCGCTTGTTCTCCGGCGACATGAAGCCCATCTCGCCGACGACCTGACCCTGAAGCAGATCGATGTTCAGCTCCTTCAGGCGATAGCGCCCAGAGAGGGTGTAGTACATGCAGTTGGCCACATCCCCGCGTCCGAACAGGATGTCTCCCGCCTTCACCGGGCGGCGCGTCATGAAGGGCTTGAGCCAGTCCATGGACAGGTCGCTCTTGGAGGCATGCTTCACCTTCCTGATGAGGCGCAGCATCTGGTACAGGCGATAGGCATTGAGCGGCAGCAGGATCAGGTTGACCGTCATGCTGGGGTAAAGACCCATGAGCGACGCGTAGGTCAGCGACACGACGTTGGTGACGATGCCGATGCAACGCAGCGGGATGATCGTCTTCATCGCGCTGCCGGCGATGGCCAGGCCCGCTCCCAGCCAGCCGATTGCTTCCACCCAAGTCATGGAGAATCTGTTCCCGCTTTATATGCCGTATGGGCATATATCACTAAGCCGGGCCGGTGGGACAGATGTAACCCTGGCTCAGATTGCCTCAGCGGACGAGCCTCCGCCGGACCTCTGGCGTTTTACCGAGGACGCGGCGGAACGAGACGGTCGGGTACGCTGAGCCCGCGACGCTGCTGAGCGACCGTTCCGGTGGTGCTGGCGGCATTCTGGCGCGATGGGGCGCTTCGCTCGATGGATGGCGGAGGCGGGACATCCGTTCGCGGCAGGACGCCCTCCGCGGAGGGCGATGTGGAGCACCCGCCGAGAGCAAGAGCCACGAGGGCGAGGGCAGGAACGGTTACCTGGATGCGCATGATCTGACTCCGCAATTCTGCCGCAAAAGCTAGGCCGTAAGATCCGGAAGTCGAGTCTTCGGAAATCGCGAAAAATAAGGGGTAGGCTTTCCTACATGGGCATGAGTGCCTACCTCATAGTGGAAACGTCCCTCTGACCGCTCGAAAGGAGCCTGATGGTGGTTCATCGCGTGCTGAGAGTTCCGCGACCGGGAGCCGGCGCAATCCGCACAGTCGGAGGTGCGGCACTGATTCTGTCGATCCTGGTGGGCGCGGCACAGGCGAAGTGCCAGGACGGTCCGCAGCCTAACGTGGATTGGTCCGGCTGCTCCAAGGCCCGCCTCATGCTCACCGACGATGACCTCACCGGCGCTCAGTTCCAGCGCTCCCTGCTGACCTTGAGCGATTTCGGTTCATCGAAGATGGTGGGGGCCAATCTCACCGAGACGGAGGTCAGCCGCACCCGCTTCGAGAAGGCTGACCTGTCCAATGCCAACTTCACCAAGGCGCTGGGATGGCGGGCGAATTTCGCCCAGGCAATATTGCTCGAGACCAACTTCAATTCGGCCGACATGAGCCGTTCCAACTTCGCTCAGGTGAAGGCGGCCAAGGCTGATTTCTCCAAGGCGGAACTGAACCGGTCGGACTTCAGCGGAGCTGATCTGGAGGGCGCCAATCTGTCCAAGGCCGAGCTTGCGCGGGTGATTTTTCAGCAGGCCAAGCTGAAGGGCGTGGACTTCAGCTATTCCAACCTCGCCCGCGCCAATCTGGAAGGGGCCGTTCTCGAGGGCGTCAACATGACCGGCTCCTATCTTTACCTGACGCAACTCGGCGGAGCCGATCTCAGCGGAGTGACCGGCCTCACCCAGGCCCAGATCGACATTGCCTGCGGCAATCCTCAGACGAAATTGCCCAGCGGTCTCAATGCTCCGGGCGGCTGGCCGTGCAAGGAGGCAGTGGACTGAGCAAGCTCAGGCCCGATGCAACCAAGCCGTGAGCTTAACCGTTGGATTTCTTGAGATTCCTTTAGCCCGTGCATTAACGGGCTGCTTTGCGGGAGTACGACCAACGTGACCACGCTCAAGGAGTTCGAGGATGCCCTTCGCGAGCAGGGCATGCACATGGCCCTCGCTATCCTGCAGAAGCTGCGGGATCGGGATCGTGAGAAGCGCACGGTGTCGCCGGGACGCCGCATCACTGGCCGCAAGATGACGCCGGAGCTGGCCCGCAAGATTCTCGAGCTTCATGGCACGACGGACATGACTCAGCAGGAGATTGCCTTCCAGCTCGGCGTGAACCAGGGGCGGGTCAACGAGGTCATCAAGCGCGGCAAGTGGCTCGACGACGACCCGTCCTCTCCTGAAGCTCAGGCCCGCGACAAGGCCAAGGCCAGAATGGCTGAGGCAGTTCTGCCCCGCAGGAGGGCTCCCAAGCCGCATCTCAACGCAGCGCCGAAGAAGCAAAGGGCTCGGGCATCGGGCAGTCAGGCGCAGTTGTCGCTGGGGGATCTGTAAACGTTTACATGATCGGCCGCGACCGTCCCATTTTAGGGATCTGGTCGCGGCCTTAGGCCCGTGTTTTGCCCCCACGGGAAGCTAAGCCTAGACAGCGGAAACTTGGCCTGAATGAGGCCTGACCACGATATCGAAAATTTTTTCAGATTTTTTGGAACCAACGCGTTTGCCTGACGTTGTTAGGCATCTCCGGTCCTTTTTGCCCCTACGGCCGGACACCTTCAGAGCACCCTATCGGGTGCTCTTTTTCTTTGGGCAACTCAATGTTTTCGCTGATCGTCGATGACCTTGCCGTCATTAGGCAGGGTGCCCGGGGCAACCAGAGTGACGAGGCCCTTCAGCTTCGTTACGTCCCTGAGTGTCGTCGTGACGGAAGAAACGATCTCGTCCTTAAGGTCTTCGCTCTCTGCGACGAGGGTCATCACGTCCGCCTCGTGCTCCCTATCCAAAACCAGGCGCAGCCGGCCAAGCTCCGGATGCCGGCGGGCGATCTCGGCGATCTGCTCGGGGCGCACGAACATGCCCTTCACTTTGGCGGCCTGATCGGCCCGGCCCATCCAGCCCTTGATGCGCCTATTGGTCCGGCCGCAGGGGCTGACGCCGGGCAGGGTCGCCGTGAGGTCGCCCAGGGCGAGGCGGATGAAGGGATGGTGCGGATCAAGCGTTGTGACGACGATTTCCCCGACCTCGCCCTCATCAACCGGGTCCCCCGTGCCGGGGCGGACGATCTCGACGATGATGTCCTCGTTGACCACCAGTCCCTCGCGGGCGGAGGTCTCGTAGGCGATGAAACCGAGGTCGGCGGTGGCATAGGCCTGATAGGCCTCGATTCCACGACCTGCAATTTCGTCCTGCAGGGATTTCGGAAAAGCGGCGCCGGAGACAAGGGCGCGCTTGATGGACGACGCGTCCCGCCCCGCATCGCGGGCGGCGTCGAGCAGTATCTTCAGAAAATCCGGCGTGCCCAGATAGGCGCTCGGCCGATAGGCCTCGATCAGTTCGAGTTGCTGTTCCGTATTGCCGGGGCCGGCCGGGATGACTGCGCAACCGAGCGCGCGAGCGCCGGAATCCATGATGAAGCCGCCGGGCGTCAGGTGATAGCTGAAGGTATTGAGAACGATATCGCCCTGCCTGAAGCCCGCTGCATGAAGCCCCCGCGCGGCCCGCCAGGGGTCCTTCACATCGGGCTCGGGCTCGAAAATGGGGCCGGGCGACGTGAAGAGGCGGCCGAACGATCCAGGGGCCGATGCAATGAAACCGCCGAAAGGCAGGGCGGATTTCTGAAGAGCCGGAAGTTCGGATTTGCGCAGGACAGGCAGGTCCGCGAGAGCTTCGCGGCTGGTGATGCGATCAAGATCGATGCCCTTCAGCCGCTCCGCATAGGCTGGAGCGGCTGAAGCTTTGCGAAGAATTTCCGGAAGGCGTTGAAACAGGTCCGCCTCACGCTTGGCGTGATCGCGCGTTTCGAGAGAGTCGTAATGGTCTGCCATGGGATATCCTCGAACTCCAACAATGGTTGTCATCCGCAGCACATCACAGGCAGACCGTTACACGCCTTTCCGGGCGTTGATCAGACTGCCGTCTGCGCGTGCGTCAGCGAAGGCTGGGCCGGAAGCGGATCGGCGCCGAAGCGGTTCTGGCCGATCGTGCCGCGCGTGGCGAACCATACGATGAGAACGATGGCGCCGACGAGCGGAATGAAGATCAGCAGCATCCACCAGCCGGAGCGATCGGTATCGTGCAGGCGGCGCACGGAAACGGCGATGCCTGGCAGGAGGAGGGCCAGCGTGGCGATGCCGTTCAGGATCGGCATGCCCGAGAGGACGACGTTGTCCACGAGGCTCGTCGCAAGCGAAACGAGGATGGTGAACAGCGTGAAGAACCAGTATTCGGAGCGCGCGGCGCGACCGGAGAAGTCGACGTACTTTGACAGGCCGGACTTGATGGCTTGAGTGAAGTTCATGATTGGTAGCCCCCGATTGAGATCTCAGGCCGAGCCCATCGCGGGCTCAAGCGCCGGGATGCTAAGAAGAGGAAATTCCTGAGGTCAAGCATTCGCCCGGTCATTCCCTGGGGGTTACTGTATTTTGTTGCTCAGGCCAGCCAGCGCTTGCGCCGCTTATAACTCTTCACGGAACGGAATGACTTCCGGTCGCCTTCCGAGACGCCGAGATAGAACTCCTTCACGTCCTCGTTTTCGCGCAGCATCTGGGCCGGACCGTCCATCACCACGCGGCCGGTTTCGAGGATGTAGCCATAGGTGGCGTATTTGAGCGCCATATTGGTGTTCTGCTCGGCGAGGAGAAAGGACACGCCCTCCGTCGCGTTGAGCTTGCGCACGATCTCGAAGATCTCCTCGACGATCTGCGGCGCGAGGCCCATGGAGGGCTCATCCAGCAGGATCATGGACGGCTTCGACATCATCGCGCGGCCGATGGCGCACATCTGCTGCTCGCCGCCCGAGGTGTAGCCTGCCATCGACGTGCGGCGCTGCTTCAGGCGCGGGAAATATTCGTAGATTGCCTCCAGGTCGCGCCTGATGGCGGCGTTGCCGTCCTTGCGCGTGAAAGCGCCGGTCAGAAGGTTCTCCTCGATGTTCAGGTGTCCGAAACAATGACGTCCTTCGAGAACCTGGATGCAGCCGCGCCGCACTAGTTCGTTGGGCGAGAGCTTGTCGACACGCTCGCCCTTGAACTCGATGGTGCCCTTGGTCACCTCGCCGCGTTCGGCATGGAGCAGGTTGGAAATTGCCTTCAGGGTCGTCGTCTTGCCCGCGCCGTTCGCGCCGAGCAAAGCCACGATGCCGCCCTTCGGCACGGTGAGCGACACGCCTTTCAGCACGAGGATCACGTGATCGTACACGACCTCGATATTGTTGACGGTCAGGACGGTCTCGGCGGATGCGGGCTGCATCTGAACGGCGCTCGACATGAATAAGTTTCCTCAATTTCCCTCCCCCTTGTGGGGAGGGATTAAGGGTGGGCGTGGCGGCGGCGGGCCTTGGTAGGTTATCGCCGTCACCCCCACCTCCAACTCCTCCCCACAAGGGGGGAGGAGGGCAGGTTGTGCTTGGACTAACTCGCCTTGTCGCAGGCTTCCGTGCGCTTGGGCCAGCCGGCGTTCTTCTCGGCATAGTCCTTCGCCGCGGCATCGAGCTGCGCCTTAACGCGGTCGGTCATCGGCTCGATCGGGTTCGAGATCTTCACCCATTTCGTCCCGTCCCATTCCTGCATGAAGGCGGCGCGGTGGCCGTTGTGGTCGGAGCAAGAGAGCACGAGCTGATCGGTGAAGCCTTCGAGGCCGAGCTCCTTCAGACGGGCAGGGTCGAGCTTGATGTTCTCCATGCCGCGCCGCACGTCCTCGCCGGTCACGACCTTCTTGCCGGTGACCTTCTGCGCCTGGGCGATTCCCTCGGCGATCAGCAGCGAGTTGTAGACGCCGCGATTGTAGAGAAGCTCGCCGACCTTGTCCTTCTGGGCCTTGGACATTCCCTTGTCGACCACGTGCTTCTGGATGTCCTGGATGGCGGGGAAGTTGGTTCCCACCGCATGCCAGTTGAGCATCTTGAAGCCCTTGGCGCCTGCGCCGCCGGCACGGGCATCGTCCTCACCGGGCCACCAGACCGAGTAGAACTTGTCCATCGGGTAGCCGGAGCGCACCGCTTCCTTCACGGCCGCGCCGTTCATGGAGCCCCAGCCCCACATGATCATGTAATCGGGACGGTCGCGGCGAGCCGAGAGCCATTGCGAGGACTGGTTCTGCATGTCCTGCGCGGCGACGGGATAGAGCGCCACCTCGAAGCCGATATCCTTCGCAAGTTCCTGCAGCAGCGGGATCGGCTCCTTGCCGAAGGCCGCGTCGAGATGGATGAAGCCGATCTTCTTGCCCTTCAGCTTCTCGAGCCCGCCTTCCTTCTCGCCGATATACTTGATGATCATCGACAGGCCGTCCCAATAGGTGGCCGGCGGGTTGAAGACCCAGGGGAAGATGTCGCCGCGTGCCGAGGCGGAGAGGCCGTAAGCCATGGAGAGGATCGGAATCTTGTCCACGGAAGCGCGCGGGATCAGCGGCAGGGTGATGCCGGTGGACCACGGGTTGACGATGACCGGGTTCTTGCCCTTCACCGCCTCGTAGCATTCGACGCCCTTCTTGGTGTCGTAGCCTGTCTCGCATTCCTCGAGCACGAGCTTTACGCCGCCGATGCCGCCGTCTCGCTGGTTCAGCATCTGCAGGTAATCGTGCATGCCGTCGGCGATGAAGGTGCCGGAGCCGGCGAAGGGGCCGGTGCGGTAGGTGAAGAGGGGAACGTAGATCGAGTCCTGCGCGAAGGCGGGCAGGGCAGTACCGGCGAGAAGGGTCGCAGCGACCAGTTTCAGGCTCAATTTGCGAAACGACATGGTTCGTTTCCTCCCGTTGTTGTCCGGCAGCGAGCCGGTTTTGATTTCCCGTCTCCTTATGGCTCGCCGTCAATAGGGGAACGGCCAGGCCAGGAGCTTCTGCTTGCCGATCTGCCAGAGCCGCGCGAGGCCGTGCGGTTCCACGATCAGGAAAAAGATGATGAGCGCGCCCACGATCATGAAGCGCAGGTGCTCGATGACGTCCGCGCCTACGGAAATGCCGAAGGGCGACATGATGGCGGGCAGCGCGATGCCGAGAACGATCGGCAGGATGAAGATGAGCGCCGCGCCGAAGAACGAGCCGATGAGGCTGCCCAACCCGCCGATGATCACCATGAACAGGATGAAGAAGGACTGGTTGATGTTGAAGACATCATATTCAGCGCCGCCGTACCACATGAAGACCATCAGCGCGCCCGCGACGCCGCAGTAATAGGACGATACGGCGAAGGCGAGCAGCTTGGTCTGGAGCGGGCGGATGCCCATGAGCTCCGCCGCAAGGTCCATGTCGCGGATCGCGATCCACATGCGGCCGATGCGGCCATGGACGAGATTGGAGGCGAGCCATGTGAGCAGGATCACGATGGTGAGCACCACGAGATAGCGCGTCTGCGGCGTGGCAGTGGCGCCGATGATCGGAATGCCGAAGAAGGTGCGTAAGGGAGCATCGAGCGCGCCCGAGACGTTGTAGTTCACGAGCCACGGAATGCGGATGAAGCACCATTGCAGGAAGAACTGCGCCGCGAGCGTGGCCACCGCGAGGTAGAAACCTTTGATACGTAGGGACGGCAGGCCGAACAGGGCGCCGATGGCGGCGGAGAAGAAGCCGGAGACGAAGATCCAGATGATCACGTTGACGTCCGGAAAGGCCGTCATCAGCTTGTAGCAGGCGTAAGCGCCAACGCCCATGAACGCGCCGGTGCCGAGCGAGAGCAGGCCCGTATAGCCGGTCAGGATGTTCAGGCCGATGGAGGCGAGCGAAAACACCAGGAACGGGATCATCACCGCCTGCAGCAGAAAGCTATTGCCGAGGAAGGCCAGCGCATAGGCGGCGAGGATGATCAGGCCGAGCCCGATGCGATCTTCGCGTAAGGGGAAGACCGAGGAATCGCTGACGTAATTTGTCTTGAACTGGCCTGCCTCGCGGTAGAGCACGTCGGCGTCTCCCTAAATTCGTTCGATGATCTTCTCGCCGAACAGGCCCTGTGGCCTGTAGAGCAGGAAGAGGAGGGCGATTACGTAGGCGAGCCACGTCTCGATGCCGCCGCCGACCAGAGGTCCCCAATAGAACTCGCCGAGCTTCTCGCCCACGCCGACGATGAGACCGCCGATGATGGCGCCCGGGATGGAGGTGAAGCCGCCGAGGATGAGCACCGGTAGGGCTTTCAGGGCGATGATCTGAAGTGAGAAGGACACGCCGGACCGGGCGCCCCACATGATGCCCGCGACCAGCGCCACGAGGCCTGCCGCGAACCACACGATCACCCAAATCTGGTTGAGCGAGATGCCGACCGAGAGAGCCGCCTTGTGGCTGTCCGCCACCGCGCGCAGCGCGCGCCCGATGCGGGTCTTGGAGAAGAACACCGCGAGCAGCGCGATCATGAGCGAGGCGATCACGGCGGCGGCGATGTCGAGATGCTGAATACGCACCGAGCCGCCGAGGATGTCCAGCTCCGTCGTGCCCTGGGGCAGGAAGAGCTGCTCGGTGATCATCTCACGCGGGTTGCCGCCGAAGATGAGTTCTCCGAACCCGATGAGGAGATAGGTGAGGCCGAAGGTGGCCATGAAGAGGATGATGTCGGGCTGGTTGACAAGGGGGCGCAGTACGACCCGCTCCACCACCACGGCGAGCACGAACATGGCCAGGGCCGCGAGGATCAGGGCGAGAAAGGCCGGGACGCCCTTCTCGTAGAGCCCGACCAGGATCAGCGCCGCGAAGACGACCATGATGCCCTGCGCGAAATTGAAGACGCCGGAGGCCTTGAAGATCAGCACGAAGCCCAGCGCGATCAATGCGTAGAGGACGCCGGAGACGAGGCCCTCCCACAGCGTCTGGATCAGGAGGTCCGGTGCTTCGCCCATGAAGACGAATGGTTCGATGAAGACCTTGTAGAGAATGTCCATCAATCGCCCCTCAATGCGCCACGCCGAGATAGGCATCGATCACGCGCTGGTCGCGCTTGACCTCGTCCGGCGTGCCGTCCGCGATCTTGCGCCCGTATTCCAGCACCACCACGCGGTCGGACAGGTCCATCACCACGCCCATGTCGTGCTCGATCAGCGCGATGGTGGTGCCGTATTGCTGGTTCACCTCCAGGATGAAGCGCGACATGTCTTCCTTCTCTTCGAGGTTCATGCCGGCCATCGGCTCGTCGAGGAGAAGCAGGTCCGGCTCCATGGCAAGAGCGCGGCCCAGTTCCACCCGCTTCTGCAAGCCGTAGGGCAGGCGGCCCACGGGTGTTTTGCGGATGTGCTGGATTTCGAGGAAGTCGATGATCTCCTCCACGAACTTGCGGTGCTCGACCTCCTCCTTCATGGCTGGGCCATGCCGAAAGAGCTGCCAGAAGAAATTGGACTTCATCCTGATCGAGCGGCCCGCCATGATGTTGTCGAGCGTCGACATGCTCTTGAAGAGCGCGACGTTCTGGAAGGTGCGGGCGATGCCGCCGCGCGCCGCCTCATAGGGGCGCATCTTCGGACGCTTCACGCCCTTGAAGGTGATGCGGCCCTCGGTCGGATAATAGAAGCCGTTGATGCAGTTGAGCATCGAGGTCTTGCCGGCGCCGTTGGGGCCGATGATGGCGCGGATCTCGCTCTTGCGGATGTCGAAGGAGACATCGGTCAGCGCCTTCACGCCGCCGAAGCGCAGGGACACGTTATCGACCGCGAGCAGCACGTCGCCTTTCGTCAGAACGGGATGATCGGGCGCTCTCATTCGGCGGCCTCCGGGATGAGAGTGGCTTTGTCGACGGGGTAGAGCTTCATGTCCTTGATTTTCACCCGCGCGGAGATCACGCCCTTGCGGCCGTCCTCGAAGGTGACTTCGGTCGAAATGTCGGCCTCGGTCGATCCGTCATAGAGCGCCTTGATCAGCGGATCGTAGCGTTCGGCGATGAAGCCGCGGCGCACCTTCTGAGTGCGCGTCAGCTCACCGTCGTCGGCATCGAGTTCCTTGTGAAGAATGAGGAAGCGCTTGATCTGCGCGCCGCCCATGCGCGGCTCGGAGGCCAGCGAGCGGTTCACCTCGTCCACATGCTTCTCGATCATTTCATAGACGCGGGGGTGGCCGGCGAGCTCCTGATAGGAGGCGTAGGTGACGCCGTTGCGCTCGGCCCAGTTGCTCACGGCCACGAGATCGATGTTGATGAAGGCAGCCACATGCTCGCGCCCGTCACCGAAGCAGACTGCTTCCTTGATGTTGGGATAGAACTTGAGCTTGTTCTCGACGTATTTCGGCGGGAACAGCGCGCCGTCGCGCATCTTGCCCACGTCCTTGGCGCGGTCGATGATCTTGAGGTGGCCGTTGGCGTCGAAGAAGCCTGCATCGCCCGAATGCACGAAGCCGTCCGGCGTCTTCGTCTCGGCGGTCTTCTCGTCGTCCTTGTAATAGCCGACGAACACGCCCGGCGAGCGATAGAGCACCTCGCCATTCTCCGCGATGCGGATTTCCACCTCGGGGGCAGGGCGGCCCACCGTATCTGCGCGGATTTCGCCGTCGGGCTGCATGGTGATGTAGACGCTCGCTTCCGTCTGGCCGTAGAGCTGCTTCAGGTTGACGCCGATGGAGCGGTAGAAGCGGAAGATCTCGGGGCCGATGGCCTCGCCCGCCGTGTAGCCCACCTTCACGCGGGTCATGCCGAAGCGATTGCGCAAGGGAGCATAGACCAGCACGTTGCCGATCTGCCAGAGCAGGCGGTCCCAGGCGCCGATGCCGGGCTCCTTGTTCAGGATCTTCTCGCCCACCTTGTTGGCGTGCTTGATGAAGTAGTGGAACATGCGCCGCTTCACCGCGCCCGCATCCTCGATGCGCACCATGGTGAGCGTGAGGATGCTCTCGAACACGCGCGGCGGTGCGAAGATATAGGTCGCTCCAACTTCGCGACGATCCTCCGCCACCGTCTCGGGGCTTTCCGGACAGTTCACGCAAAGGCCGGCGAGGAAAGCCTGGGCATAGGAGAAGATATGGTCGCCCACCCATGCGATGGGCAGATAAGCCATGATCTCGTCTGTCTCGTTCAGATTGTCGAAGTCGCAGCCGATCCGGGCTGCGGCGATCACCGCATCCGAGGTCAGCATCACGCCCTTGGGGCGGCCCGTGGTGCCCGAGGTGTAGAGGATGATCGCGATATCGGAGCTTTTGCCGTTCTGCAACTCGCGCTCGATCGCCTCGGCTTCACCGGCGCTCTTGAGCCGCGCGCGGCCTTCATCGACGACGGAATGGATGGAGTGGAGGCGGGAATGGTCATAGTCCCGCAGGCCCTTCTCCTCGTCATAGAGAACCTGGGCCAGTTGCGGCAGCTGATCGGAGACGGAGAGCAGCTTGTCCACCTGCTCCTGGTCCTGCACCGCCGCATGCGTCACCTCCGCATGGGAGAGCACATAGGCCATCTCCTCGGCGACGGAATCCGCATAGACCGGGATCGGGATCGCACCGAGCCACTGGGCGGCGCAGATGGTCCAGTAAAGGTAGGGGCGGTTGTAGCCGATGACGGCGATCTTGCCGCCACGCTGGAGTCCAAGCGCCTGGAGGCCCGCCGCATAGGCACGGACGATCTCGTGCACTTCCGTCCAGGTCCAGGATTGCCAGATGCCGAGATCCTTGTGGCGAAAGGCCGTGCGATCGGGCCGGACGCGGGCATTGCGCGCCAATAGCTTAGGGAACGTATCGTCGCGCGAATCCGCAGCCGCCGGCACCGACGTCTCCTCCCAGAATCCACGCGCCTTACAGCGCGCGGTTTGGCCTCGTTTCCTCTGACGCGTGGTGTTGGGCCCCACGCGTTTTGCCGACTTTGAGTCAGCTGCTCTTTGTCGAGCTTTATGGAGGGTATTCTGTCGTGCCGTTGCATCCGCGACAAGGCGCTGCCCACCAATACCATGGGCTAATATATTGCAGGCTTAAAGCGTTGCAGGAGAATCGCGAGCCGCCGTCAGGGCAGGGACGTCAGCGCAGCGGCCTCGATTTCCTCACTGCGGACAAGGCGCTCGACACCGACCGCATTCTTGATGCGATAGACCTCGAATCCCTCAGCCTGCGGAACCTGGCAGACGATGCAATATATCCGACGATCCCCGTATCCGGTGGAGGGGTTCGTGATACGGACAAGCTGTCCGATGTGAAATGCTTGCTGCATCTGAGCCTCCGTCATCGAACGGTGCGACGAATCTCGGCGAATCGAGGCGGGGTCCATTCGGACACTCCTGCTACCTGGGTCGCGCCCCGCGGAGGATTGAGGCTCAAGGCTGCGGCGAAACGATGACGCTGCGCATCCTTGCGCGGGCTCTCGTCGGCCCTTCTCTCATCCGTGAACAAGGGACAACGATATCCGCACAGGCGCACTAACCTAGGTTAAGCTGTGCCGGTGCGAGTATCCTTTCGGTCGCTTCGTCAGGATGACGCGCCGGGCCTCATGACCGGATGACAGTCAAGCTCGTACCTTTCGCTCACCGCATTCGGCTGCGCCACTTGCGTGCGCAGGGCTTCCATCCGCCGCCGGCATTGTTCGAGAGTGGTGAAGCGTTCCTGGGCGCTGATGGCGCCCGGGCGGTTCATGATCGCCGCGTTCGCGGGATTGGTGACTTGCATGCTCGAAGGCGGCGCGGCGCCCGTTGCGGTGAGCAGGTAATAGACGAGGAGATAGTCGAACATGGGCACATCAAATCCGGGCGACGAATGGGCCAAGCCTAGCAGCTGCCTGTAAGAACGGGCATCACGAGTTCCGGTTTGCGTTAACGCATGATGCTGCAATGCAGCGCCATGGATCCTGTGTTAAGAAAAGCAGTCTATAACAAAGACAATCGACGAGGGGCCCAATGCGTAACGTTGTATCTGCAATCGTGTTGTTCGCGAGCGGTGTCGCCATTCCGGCGCATGCGCAAAATGCATATTCGGGCAATGAATGCCCACCCAACACGCGCGCCAATGGCGGCTTCTGCCAGATCAATGTTCCGGGCTCGATCCGCAATCCGGGTTCGTGCCCGGACGAGTACGTCAGCACCGCGGACGGGGCCTATTGCATCCTCGCGCCGCGCAAGGAGTGGGTCAGGGCCAAGCCTGCATGTCCTTCGAACTACAAGGCGAGCTCCGGCGGCGAATTCTGCGTCAGCCAATAGGCGGCTTAGCGATGCGCGGCGCAATCCGTCATCGGCAGCGTGACCTTGGTTCGGCTGTTGGTGTAGGTCCTTTTGGCCCGGTCGTATGTCCAGGGTTCGTCCTGGCAGTTTCTCCCGAAGGCTCCGGATTGGTTTTCGAACGTCTCCCATGTGAGGTTCGAGTTCGGGCACTTCCCTTCATACTGAGCAGAGTTTGGGCCGAGCCGCGCATAGCATTGCGTGCTCTGGGCCTGTGCCGTTCCGATGCAGGCCAGGATCGTGAGGAAAGAAACGGAGAGCCGAAGCATTGTCGTCCTGCGTGATTGCTCCTTGTGGCTGTACCACCGGCGCAAGCTTGACGCTACGGCATCCCGCCAAAAAGTGTATCTCCACTTCTTGCCTCGACAGGCTGCTTTCTTCGAGGGAGGGCGCCCGGCGACAAGAAAAAGGCCGCGCCCAGCCTTGCTGTGTACGCGGCCGCCGCCGTGTTGCCCCGGCACGGAAGTTGGAAGTCAACTCCGAAGGTCCCTGTCGGATTCAATGAACGCAAAACAGGATGCTCGACCGCCGCAGAGCTCCTTCACGCCAATCACTCGAAACAGAAGAAACGCCATCTCTGCTCCCCAAGCGAAACGAGGCGGTACATCCGCGCCCCGCTTTCACTTGAGAGAGTGCTGATCGTAAGGGAAACGATCAACGTCATGATCATCGCTGCGCCATGGTTAACAAAGAATTAATGTGCGTTGAATTTCGTGCCGAACGGCACGAAAGGAGCGCCGGAAGAGCGCCCCTTCATTGTCTTTTCACTACAGCATCGGACCCAAAAGGGGATGTGCACTTCTTGGATCGATCCGACGCTGTCTCCTTGAATCGGAGCATCGTTCGCGCAAAAGCGGAACCAGTTTTGCGCACGATGGCCTAGTGAACGAAGAGCCATCCGACGACCATCAGGGGAGCGACGGTGCCGAGCATGAATGAGAGCATGTGCTGTACCATGGGAGCCGTCCTTGGGGAGCCGACCTTGGGAGCCATCCTGGCGTCGCGTCCTTGTCTCATGGTGACGCGCTGCGTTCCGTGATGCAGATCACGTTCGGCCCAGGGCTGCGGAGTCCAAAGGGGTCACCCTTCAGGCAGCCGACTTACTCCCTCAGAGAATGTGCGCCGCCGCCATGAACGGATTAGTCTGGTTGTATCATGGGAGTATGCCATGCAGCGTTTCCACGTCGTTCGACACATGGAAGATCTTTGGTCGGTCATGACCAACGGCCAGGCCGTCTATTATTTCACTACACACGAAGAAGCCGATGCCGCCGCTCTTGGGTTGGAGAGCCTGTCCGGAGTCTGCTGCCGGTATCACGGCGAGGAGGACGCGCATCGCCGGGCGCCGGAGACGTGCGGTCTGTTCGGCGATGCCGCATCCTCTCCACTGGCCACTTGGACCAGACCGCGCTCCTGCACCTGCCTGGCTTTGTCGTGGTGGGGCCTGCACAAGGGATGTCATTCCTCGGCAACGCAGGCACCGGCTTGATCCGATGCGCTACATTTCGCTGAAATGCCGCAGCATCCGCTCGGCGTCAGGTTCCAGGCCTGTGAAAAGCTTGAACGCACCCACCGCCTGAAACACGGCCATGCCGCCGCCGGACATGGTGCGGCATCCGCGCGCTCTCGCCACGCGCAGCAATTCGGTCTCCAGCGGAAAATAGACGATATCCGCCACCCAGAGTTCGGGGCGGAGCAAGCTCGAAGGGACGACCATGCCGGGATATTTCGCCATGCCGAGAGGCGTTGTGTTGACCATGCCGTCGGCACGCGCCATCGCATCTTCAGCGGTGGTGCCGGTGACGACGCGGCCTTCTCCGAACCGTTCGCGCAGGGCAGTTGCGAGGCTTCGAGCGCGGGCCTCATCCGTGTCGATGATCGTGATCTCGTCTATGCCAAGTGTGAGAAGCGCATGCGCCACCGCCGCGCCCGCGCCGCCCGCGCCGAACTGGACGACACGGCCGGTCCGAACATCCGGCAATTCGCGCTTGAAACTCTCCGAGAAGCCCCACCAATCCGTGTTGTGACCCACGCGCCGGCCATCCTTCAACACGACGGTGTTGACGGCACCTAAAGCCGCCGCATCGGGCGACAGCTCGTCGAGAAGCGGTATGACCGCCTGCTTGCAGGGATGGGTGATGTTGAGCCCGGCAAAGCCGAAGCGCTGTGCTGCCGTGAGCAGATCGGGAAGGGCACTCGCGTCGAGGCCGAGCGCTTCCAGGTCGATCAGTTTGTAAAGATAGCGCAATCCCTGCTCTGCGCCTTCACGCTCGTGAAGGCTTGGCGTTCGCGAGGCTTGAATTCCGGCGCCGATCAGGCCGACGAGAACTGACGGGGCAACTCGTAATCCGTCGCCTGTCATGGGGTCGAGGCCGTCTGGTCGATCATGTCCAGCATCGCGCGCACGGCAATCGGATAGCCGTTGGTGCCGAGCCCCGCGATGACGGCGGTTGCCACCGGCGAGACATAGGACTTGTGATAGATCGGCTCGCGCTTGTGAATATTCGAGATATGCAGCTCGATCAGGGGGCCTGGAAACATCTTGAGCGCATCCATGATCGCCATGGAGGTGAAGGTGAAAGCGGCGGGATTGATGATGAGGCCGCTGCCCTCGTCGATGGCCTCGTGCACCCAGTCGATGATCTCGTATTCCCGGTTGGATTGTCGGAAGACGATTGCCTGGCCGGGCGCCGCGGACCGGCACTTCGCCTCCACCTCGGCCAGCGTCGTGCGCCCGTAGATGGCGGGTTCACGCGTGCCGAGGCGGTTGAGGTTGGGTCCGTTGAGAATGTAGATCGGCTTGCTCATCGATATGAATCTCTGAAAATTTATCCCTGGTAACCAAAGAGGCGCGGCAGCCAGAGCACTGTATCCGGCACGAAGGTCATGATCGCGAGGGCTGCAAGCATGGCGAAGAGGAAGGGCAGGGAGTCCCGCACGATGTCGCGCAGCGGCTCGCCGGAGATATTCGCCATGATGAAGAGCAGAAGCCCATAGGGAGGCGTGATCAGGCCGAGCATGATGTTGACGACGACCACGACGCCGAAATGCACGAGATCGATGCCAAGCGCCTGCGCGGTCGGAATGAAGACCGGCACGACGATCAGCAGGATCGCCGTTCCCTCCAGCACGCAACCCAGCACCAGCAACAGGATGTTGACGAAGATCAGGAAGCCGACCGGCGAGAGATCCCAGCTGTCAAGCATCGCCTTCACGCCTTCGGGAATGTTCTCGACGGTGATGACGTAGTTGAACACGAGCGCGCCCGCGATCAGCATGCCGATGGAGGCAGTGGTCCGCGCGCTGACGGCCAGCGACCGGTAGAAATCGCGCCAGCTCACGCTGCGATAAAGGCCCACTGAGATGAGCAGCGCATAGCCCGCCGCGACGGCGGCTGCCTCGGTCGGCGTCATCACGCCGCTATAGATGCCGCCGAGCAGAACGATGGGCATCATAAGGGAGGGGAACGCATCCCACGTAATGCGCGGCAGCTTGCGAAGCGGCACGGGCTTTTCGACGGGGAGATTCTTCTGGCGTGCGGTGATGGCCACGATGATCATCTGGCTCAAGGCCATCAGCAGGCCCGGTACGACGCCACCGAGGAACAGGAACCCGATGGAGGCGTCCGACACGAGTGCGTAAAGCACCATCGGGATCGAGGGCGGGATGATCGGGCCGATAACGGAGGAGACCGCCGTGAGGGCCGCCGCATAGCTTGCCGGATAGCGGCCGTCGCGGGTCATCATCGCCTGCATCATGCGGCCCGTGCCGGCGGCGTCCGCGATGGCAGAGCCAGACATGCCGGCGAAAATGATGCTCTGCAGGATGTTGACCTGCGCGAGACCTCCCCGGAAGCGGCCCACGAGAGCATTGCAGAACGTCATGAGACGGTCCGTCATGCTGCCGATGTTCATGAACTCGGCGGCGAGGATGAACAGCGGCACCGAGAGAATGATGTAGTTGGAATACATGCCGTTGAGCAGCTGCTCGGCGGCGGTTCCCATGTCGAGACCTGCCATGAACAGGTATAGGATTGAGCCGGCGATCATCGCATGGCCGATGGGCAGCCCGAGGAAGGCGAGGGCGGTGATCGCGACGAGCGAGATCGAGAAAGGGCTTGTCAGGTTCATACGCCGGAGCTCGCTTTCGTGGGGTCGAATTCATCCGGCGCCACGCCTCGCATGGCCTGCCAGGCGATCCATATGTAGCGGACGATGGTGGCGACGGCGAAGACGATATAAATCGAGAACAGCCAGTCGAACCTGATCTTGAGATAGCCCGTCCGCTCCACCTTCATGAAGGTCACGTAGTCGACCACGGCGGGAAGCGAGAGGGTATAAAGAGCGATCACCGCGAAGGCGCTGACGAGCGCCATCACGCGGCGAGGATTTGGGCCAACGGCGCCGTAGATGATGTCGAAGCGGATTTCCTCGCGCTCGCTGACCACGAAGGCCGCGCCGAACAGGACGAGCCAGAGCCAGAGAACGACGCTGATTTCGTGGGTCCACCCGATCGGCAAGCCGAACAGATAGCGGAAGGCGATCTGCAGAAGGAAGGCCGCGAACATCGCGGCCAGCATGGCGGCTGCAATGTTTTCCGCCCGTCGCGCAAGCCACGAACCGATTGCCCGCGTGGATGGATTCATGAGAGCGACTCCCTTCCTCGATAAGGCCCTGGACAGCGAGTGAGAAATGGCCGCCGGGCGTGTCGCTCCGGCGGCCGGGAGGCGCGTGTTACATCGCGTTGATCTTGTCCACCATGCCCGCGGGCCAGCTCTTGGCGAGGTCGGAGGCGAGATACTTCTTCTGCGCGAACTCGCGGAAAGCCTTCAGATCGGGCGTGTAGATATCGAGGCCCTTCTCCTTGAAGAAGGTGGCAAGCTGCGTCTCCTGCTTCAGGTGCTCCTGATTGCTCCACTCGATGGCCTTGTCCGCGGCGGCCTGGAAGGCGGCCTGCTTCTCCGGCGACATGGCGTCCCAGACCTTGTTGGACACGGCCAGAACGTCGAAGCCGACGAGGTGCGAGGTCAGCGCGATCTGTGACATCACCTCGTAGAATTTCATGTTCTGCACGTTCGGCAGCGGGTTGTCCTGCCCGTCGATGGCGCCGGTCTGAAGTCCGGTATAGACCTCCGCATAGGCCATGGGCGTCGGGTTCGCGCCGAGCGACTGGCCGAGGAACTGCCAGGCGTCGCCGCCGGGCATGCGCAGCTTGATGCCGGCAAGATCCTCCGGCTTGTTGATCTTCTTGTTGGATTTGAGGCCCACATGGCGCGCCCCGAAATAGGTGGGGCCGAGAATGTGGATGCCGAGCTTATCGGAGGCCATCTTCTTCAGCTGCTGGCCCACGTCGCTGGCGAACACCTTCTTCAGGTGGTCCGCATCGCGGAAGAGATAGGCCGAGGTGACGATGGACCACTCGGGAACCTGGTTCGAGATGTCCTGCGGCGCGATGTTGCCCATCTCGAGATTGCCGCGCTGCATGGCGACGAGCTCGGTGCCCTGCTTGAACAGGGTGCCGCCGTAATAGGGCTGGAGATTGAAGCCTTGTGCCTTCAGGTCGGCCCCGAGGCGCTTCATCATCTCGGCCCGGATATCCTGCTCCGAGAAGACGGCGGAGAATCGCAAGTTAGGCGCTGTCTGCGCCGAAGCGGTTCCGGCCAGGCCGCATGCCAGAACGGCCGCGCCGGCAGCCATCAGAATACGCCTATTGATTTCAAGTCCCATGGTTTCCTCTCCTTCGAATTGCCGCGCCTTGTTCTGCATCTTGGGCGCATCTTCAGCTCCGATAATCACAAAATCAATAGGCATTTTAAAAATCATCTGATATTTTACGTTTCAGCATATGATAATGCCTTGCTTGAAGGGCAGGGTGGCCTTGGAGAATCCGATGAAGGCTCACAGTCGGGCGGTGGCCCCATGAGCATCGAACTGGTGGCGGCATCCATTGCGGATCGCGCCTATGACCGCATGCGGGCCGACATCGTGTTCGGCCGCCTGGAGCCGGGGCTCCGGCTGCGGCTGGACCGCTTGGCGGCGGAGTATGGAGCGAGCGTCAGCACTCTGCGCGAGATCCTGAGCCGCCTGTCCTCGGAAGGGCTCGTCATCGCCGAGGGCCAGCGCGGGTTTCGGGTGGCCCCCGTATCTCCTTCGGGTTTCGAGGACGTGGCGGCGATGCGGCTGCTGCTCGAAACCTATGCGCTTCCCCTGTCCTTCGCGGCAGGCGACCTGGAATGGGAGAGCCGTGTCGTGGCGGCCCATCACAAGCTCGCTTTCATGGAGCGCCGGATGATCGCAGGCGACCAGGAGGGGACGGAGCTCTGGAAACGCTATGACCGCGAGTTTCATCAGGCTCTGATCGAGGCCTGCGGGTCGCAGACCCTCCTCGACCTCTATGGCGGCGTCTTCGATCAGTACCTTCGCTATCAGATGGTGGCGGTGGTGTTTCGCGGAGAGATCGCCGCGAAGGAGCACAAGTTGCTTCTGGATTGCGCCCTGGCGCGGGACGCGGACAAAGCGTGCGCCGTGCTCGACCAGCATGTGAACGGATGCGTCACTCACACGCTGCAAAGCGGAGCATTGGCATGAGCGACGATGTTCTTGTTGCTGCGCCTACCACGGTCGGGGAGAGCGCCTACCAGAAAATCCGGGCGGACATCATCTTCGGCCGCCTGCCGCCGGGCAGGAAGCTGAAGCTCGAAAAGCTGAAGGGCGACTATGGTGCCGGTGTCAGCACCCTGCGCGAAATCCTGAACCGCCTGCATTCCGAGCGGCTCGTGGTTGCCGAGGGGCAGAAGGGGTTTGAGGTTGCGCCGGTTTCCATCGCCGGTCTTAAGGAGATCGCGGCCCTGCGCCAGCTGCTCGAATGCCGCGCGCTGGAGCAGTCGTTCCGTGCGGGCGACATGGAATGGGAGGGGCGAGTGGTCGCTGCCCATCACCGCCTCGCCCGTATGGAAGAGCGGATGGCCCAAGGAGACAGGGATCATACCGAGGAATGGAAGCGGTATGACTGGCAATTCCATCAGGCGTTCATCTCCGCCTGCGGATCGAAGATGCTCATCGACAACCATGCATCGGTTTTCGACAAGTACCTGCGCTACCAGATGATCGCGCTCAGCTATCGCGGCGACATTGCCTCCAATGAACATGCCGAACTCCTGGATTGCGCCTTGAAGCGTGACGCGGCGCGTGCCTGCGAAGTGCTGACCCGCCATGTGGCGGGCGGCGTCGAGCATGCCCTGGCGACAGGAACCATCAGCTGAAAAGGGGGGCAACCAAGCTCCCGTCAACACCGAGGAAACGGACCGACGAGGATGCGTAAAGCCATTGCCACCGTCTGCCTGAGCGGCACTCTGACCGAGAAGATCGAGGCCATCGCGGCCGCGCAGTTCAAGGGCGTGGAGATATTCGAGAACGATCTTCTGTCCTTCAACGGCACGCCCGCCGACGCAAGGCGCATGATCGAAGGCCTCGGGCTCGAGACGGTCACCTTGCAGCCTTTTCGCGATTTCGAGGGCATGCCGGAGCCGCAACGCTCCAAGGTGTTCGCCCGAGCCGAGCGCAAATTCGATGTGATGCAAGAACTCGGTTGCGATCTTCTGATGATCTGCAGCAACGTCTCGCCGGATTCTCTCGGCGGAATCGAACGAGCAGCCGCGGACTTCCACGAACTCGGCGAGCGCGCCGCAAAGCGTGGCATGCGCGTGGCGTTCGAGGCGCTGTCCTGGGGGCGGCACATCCACGATTACCGCGATTCCTGGGAGGTCGTCCGTCGGGCGAACCATCCGGCTGTCGGATTGGTGCTCGACTCTTTCCATATCCTCGCGCGCGGAACAGACCTATCCGCGATCCGCTCCATTCCCTCGGACAAGATATTCCTCGTGCAGATGGCCGATGCGCCAAAGCTCGATATGGATTACCTATCCTGGAGCCGGCATTATCGCTGTTCCCCGGGGCAGGGCGATCTGCCCATCGACGATTTCATGGATGCGCTAGGCTCGACGGGCTTCGACGGGCTTCTCTCCCTGGAGATATTCAACGACCGCTTCCGCGCGGGCTCCGCGCGCAGCGTCGCCATCGACGGGCAGCGCTCGCTCACCGTGATGCTGGATGAACTGCGCCAGCGGTCCGGCTCGGCTCCGTCCCTTCCGCCCAAGGCGGAATGTTCCGGTATCGAGTTCGTCGAATTCGCCATCGACGAGCGCAATGCGGTTGGATTCGAGAAGACCCTGAGCACGCTCGGGTTTCAGAAGGCCGGCAACCATCGCTCGAAGGCCGTGACGCGCTGGCGGCAAGGTGACATCAACATCGTCGTGAATGCGGACAAGGAAGGCTTCGCCCATTCCTTCAACATCACGCACGGCACCTCCGTCTGCGCCATGGCGTTGCGGGTCGACGATGCGCCGAAAGCCGTGGACCGCGCTCTTGCGCTCCTCGACCAGCCTTTCCAGCAGCCCGTCGCCCCCGGTGAGATGAATATTCCGGCCGTGCGCGGCCTCGGCGGAAGCCTTCTGTATTTCGTGGATCACAAGACCGGGCTGGACAGGCTCTGGGATGTGGACTTCGCGCCCACGGACGTGAGCGACTTCGAGGGAGCCGGGTTGACGGCTGTCGATCACGTGTCCCAGTCCATGCATTACGAGGAAATGCTGACCTGGCTCCTGTTCTACAACTCGCTTATCGACGTGCGGAAGACGCCTGTGCAAACCGTGATCGATCCGGGCGGCGTGGTGCAGAGCCAAGCCATCGAGACGGCAGACGGGTCGCTTCGCCTCATCCTCAACGCCTCGCAAAGCCAGCGCACCCTGTCATCGCGCTTTCTCTCCGAACTTTTCGGGTCGGGCGTGCAGCATATCGCGCTTGCCACCGGCGATATCTTCGCCACCGTCGAACGCCTGAAGGCGAACGGTGTCGAACTCCTGCCGATTCCGGAGAACTACTACGACGATCTGGAAGTCAGGGCCGATCTTTCGGACGACGATCTGGAACGCCTGCGGGTCGGCAACATCCTCTACGATCGCGATGGAACGTCCGAGTATTTCCAGGCCTACACCAGGACGCTCGGCGGCGGGTTCTTCTTCGAGATCGTCGAGCGGCGAGACTATCGCGGTTATGGCGCCATCAACGCTCCTATCCGCCTCGCATCGCAGACACGGCTTGTGTCGGAGGATGGGCCGGTGGGGCTATGAACGTGTGCGCCGCACAACGACAAAAGGACTAGTTTTGACGATGGAGTAGCCCCTAAGAACCCACGGGCCTTCGAGGCTTCAGCCTTATAACAGAATCTCACTTCGGCGAGTTTTGGGAAACACGAGGTTCAGTTCATGGCTACCGTTAAATTGAGTGCTACTTACATTGGCGCGATCGGCGACACGGGCATCTATCGTGTCGATCTCTCGCAGAGCGGACTGGCTTCCATCGGAGCCATCTCGATCTACGACGACAAGGTCATCTCCGGCGGAACTGGAGCGGCCTCGGGCTTCGACCTCGACTTCCTGAAAGTCTCGTCAACATTTACGGAAGATCCCGCCACGGCATCGGGACTGGTGGGAGATAACATCTTCGATTTCTCAGGGGGCGTCGTCTACCAGCCCGGCTTCATGCAGCCCTGGGATCCAACCGAGCCGCCTTCGAGAAGCGCGCCCAACCTGTTTGGCACGGTTGGAGCCAACACCTACAGCGCGGAGCTGTCGACGCTTGGTATTAACGACGAAAAATTCATCTCCCTTGGCGAAGGCGGATCGTTGACCGCCTTACTGAGCCAGGCCTTGGCGGGAGGAGGCAAGTACCTCTATTTCGGCGACGACGGTGGCGGCAATGACGGGGTCGAGGTGGAAGTGTCCGGTGAAAGGGCCGCTCCTCCGGTCACCGGTGTGCACATCATCGGCACCAACGGTCACGACACCATCACGCTCGGGCGCGGGGTCAATGCGCATCTGGGAACAGGCAACGACACGATCGAGGGCCTTCGCGGGAATGATCGCCTCTACTCCCTGGGCGGTGATGACAAGCTGTACGGGGCCCAGGGCAACGACCATCTCTTCGGTGAGGACGGCAACGACTGGCTCTATGGCGGAGGGGACAACGACAGGCTCAACGGCGGCACCGGCAACGACAAGCTCTATGGCGGACTGGGTAGGGACATCATTGCCGGCGGGCATGGGAAAGACGCCTTCGTGTTCGACACTCGGCCACACAGCAGAAGCGTCGACAAGATCCTCGACTATAGGGTGAGAGACGATTCGATCTGGCTCGAGAATGCCGTGTTCAAAGGGATCGGCCGTGGAGGGACGACGGATAAGCCGCTCAAGCTTCAGTCCAAGTACTTTTGGAAAGGAAGCGAGGCGCATGATGCCAATGATCGGATCATCTACGATCCCACGAGCGGCGCTCTCTACTATGACCGGGACGGGAACGGTGCTGCCGTTCAGGTGAAGTTCGCTCAGCTGAAGAAGGGCCTTGCCATAAACCATCACGAGTTCTTCGTGATCTAAGGCATTGTAACTTCATACAGCACGACAGGAACAAAGGTCGCTCCATTGCCATTGCAGCCGTAAGTAATCATTCCTTACGGAGTTAATCTCAATGGCTTACTATGGGCACCAGCGACCTTTGCCACCCTGGTTCCCGATCTTCTTTGCGGTCCTTATCGGAGTGCTTGCGGGTGTGTGGTATTGGTTCGGCTAGCTTGAAATAAGGAGCAGCCTCAACCATGAGCCTTGAATCCGTTCGCGCATTTCTCGCTCTGAACGCACCCGACCTTGAGATCATCGAGATGCAAACCACCACTGCCACTGTCACCCAGGCGGCAGAAGCGCATGGGGTTGGTCCCGAGAAGATTGCCAAGACGTTGTCGCTGCGAGTAGGCGAACGTCATTTCCTCGTCGTGACCAGCGGCACGGCTCGCTTGGACAACCGCAAGGTCAAATCAACCTTCGGCGGCAAGGCATCAATGCTGGATGCTGAGCACGTTCTCGCTCTGACAGGCCATCCCATTGGCGGCGTTTGCCCGTTCGGCTTGGCAACGCCACTGCCTGTCTATTGCGATATATCGTTGAAGGAATTTGACGAGGTCGTTCCGGCTGCCGGCTCCATTCATGCGGCTGTGCGCATCGATCCAAAACGCATGGCGGATCTTGTCGGGGCCGATTGGGTGGATGTCTGCCAGTAACGTCGGATAGACTTGAAGCGGCATGCACGGGAGGTGCGTCTAGCTTGGCCGTAACCGGGCAAAAGAAAGCGCCCACGAGAGGGCGCTATAAGGTCCGGTCCGTAGGGGCAAAAAGTAGGACCGCTGGATAATGCTTACCTTGCGTAATGTCTGGCGTCAGTCGGCTACCCGACACTAGGTAAGAAATTTTCTTGCAACTTCAGTAGGATTATCCCCTCCAATTTAGGCATTGTTACTCATTGCATACCCCTTTGGAGGTAGTTATACGCCTAGCTTCCGTAGGGGCAAAACTACGGGCCGTCGGGTCGCGCACATAGTCAAAAGACTAGGCGCGGCCCTTTTCATGAGGCTTCATGCCGCAACACCATCCTCTCAGCCATTCAAGCCTGGCGTGATGCATCCCCATTGGCGGGGGCACGCAAGGGAAGAAGTTGCAGATATTTCTCCCGCAGCCGGCCGTAACACTCGCAAGCATTCGCCTCGATGCGCTGGCGGTCGAGAATTTTGATTGTCCCCCTTCCTTGGCTGATCAACCCCTTCTGCTGAAGGATACGGGTCGTTTCGCTCACGGTCGAACGCTGAACGCCCAGCATCTCTGCCAGGAACTCATGAGTGAGCGGGAGTTCCGTCCGTCCGGTTCTGTCCGCAGTACTGAGGATCCAGCGGCAACAGCGTGACTCGACACCGTGAGCCGCATTGCATGCCACCGATTGCAGCGTCATGACCATCAGGATTTCCGTGTAGCGCGAGACCATCTCCTGAACACCGGGACTGGAATCGAGGATCGTCTGAAATCTCTCGGTCGGAATTCGCAACATGGCGCCTGGAATTTGCACGACGTAACGACCCAGTGTCTCGACGCGGATGCCGCTGAAGAGAAGTCCCACCATGGCTTCCTTGCCGAAGGTCGCCATTTCGGCCACGCGGCCATCCTTCAAATCGCAAACCAGAGATATGATCGCCGTCATCGGGAAATAGATGAACGGCAGAAGCTCGCCTTGCTGGGCGAGAACTGCGCCATGAGGCAATTCAACCTGCGTCAGGTGAGGCTTGAGACGCCGATAGTCTTCAGGACTCAAAGTGGCGAGAAGATAATTGTAGATCGCGCCCATCCTACGAAGACCTTACGCTCACCCCCGATCAAGGCGTGGAGGATATCCCCTATTCCCAAGCGTGCCAACTTTCCATCGGGCAGGATTACCTGCGCGGCAAGATAGGTCGCCACGTGACAGGCCTCAGGGCCATCCGAGAGTCAGTCGTTGCAAAGCTCATGCGCGCACTCTTCGCCGGACTGGAGAGAGAGCAGAGGCGCAACAGCGTGAAGGGCTGAGGAGCAGGCCCTCCACGGAGCCTCCCAACAGCTCAAATCAGCAGTTCATAAACGCCTTTCACGACATCGACATGCGCGTCCACGCGCTCCTCCAGCGTCGAAGCATTCTGCAAAGCGAAATCATGCTCGTAGAATACCTGGTCGAATTCATCGACTGGCGGTGGATTGGGGGGAGCGGAGGCTATTCCGTCCTCCACGCCCGCTGAATAGTCCAGCCCACCATAGTTGCCGTAATACAATCCGTTGTCGCCGAGATGAAAGAATTTCGGATTCGGAAGCATGTCAGTTCCTCCGCAAATATCGTGAGGGGACCACATGTTTGCCGCCGACTTTGTCAAAAAGCTGGGCGTGACTGGAATTTGAGCGCGGCAGGGGAAATGAGACGACCTGCGGGATCAAGTGGCTGGGGAACCTGGATTCGAACCAAGACTAGCGGAGTCAGAGTCCGCTGTTCTACCATTAAACTATTCCCCACCAAGCTCTTGAAATCCTTCACTCTTCCGGAGAGATGATCGATCCGGTGCGAAGGAATGTCCAACGGCGTCGTGGATGGGGTGCAGATAGGCTGCTTTTGAGGGGGCGTCAACCCCATTCGACACGCTTTTCGGGGCGAAAAATGGGGAAGCGCAACCTTCTTGTGGCTCGTCCCACGGTTCAGTCGTCCATGGATCCGCTTTCCGGAGGACGGTCCATGCCCAGGCTTGCCCGATAGTTCGCCTCGTCCTCGGCTTCAGCGGCGTCGGCGGCGATCCGCTCGTAACGGTCGAGGGCGCCCTGGAGGATGTAGGCGGCGGCCATCTTGTCCACGACATCCGCCCGCTTGGCGCGGGAGGCGTCCGCGTCCAGCAGGGTGCGGGTGACCACCATGGTGGACATGCGCTCGTCCCAGAACAGGATGGGCAGGGGCAGGATGGGCTTCAGGTTGCGGGCGAACGCTCGGGTCGCCTGGGAGCGCGGGCCCTCGGTGCCGTCCATGTTGAGGGGAAGGCCGAACACCAGCCCGCCGACCTCATGACGCTCGGCGAGCGCCTTGATCTGCTGCGCGTCGGGCGTGAACTTCACCCGCTTCACGGTCTCCAGCGGCGTCGCGATCCGCCGCTCCACGTCCGATAGGGCAAGGCCGATGGTCTTGGTGCCCAGATCGACGCCGAGGAGACGTGCGCGTGGGCTCAAAGCATCGATGAATGCTATCAGCTCGTCATCCCGAGAGAGCATGGGCGGCCTCCTCACATCCTGACCGGTTACAGCCAGTATAGAGGAAGTTCGCCTGCGTCGAGGAGGTCCGAAGAATTGAGTGTCATCCCCGGCGAGCCGGAGGCGAGGGAAGGGGATCCACGACTGGGTGAGGCACCATGGATTCCCTTCCCCTTCGCTACGCTCCGGCCGGGAATGACACTGAGGAGTTCGTCATCAGGCCGCGCTGCTTGTGAGAGGCGAGGACGGAGCCGGGCTCGTCGCCCTGCTCAGGGACGGCAGCGCTTCGCCGGTTTGCCGGAAGAGGTGGCAGGATTCCCGCGAGAGCGCGAGCGTGACCTCACCTCCGGTTTTCATGTCGGCGTCGCCCGGCATGCGGACGGTCAGGCGATTGCCGTGGCCTGCATCCACATAGATCAGGTGGTTCTCGCCCAACTCCTCGACCAGCTCGATACGGCCGGTGAGCGCACACTGCGGGTTCACCTCGATATGATCCGGCCTGATGCCGAGGGTGACGGTTTCGCCTGCGCGGACGCCTTCGCCGGAGACCGGCACGGAAATCGTGCTGCCGTTCGGCAGGCGCACCTGCACGCCATCCGCACCGGCTTGCACGACCTCGCTCTTGATGAAGTTCATCTGCGGCGAGCCGAGGAAGCCTGCGACGAACAGGTTGGCAGGGTGGTGGTACAGATCAAGCGGCGTGCCGACCTGTTCTATCTTGCCCGCGTTGAGCACGACGATGCGGTCGGCAAGCGTCATCGCCTCGACCTGATCGTGGGTCACGTAGATCATGGTGGCGCCGGTATCGGTATGAAGCTTCACGATCTCGATACGGGTCTGCACGCGCAACGCGGCATCGAGGTTGGAAAGCGGTTCGTCAAAGAGAAACACCTTCGGGTCGCGCACGATGGCGCGGCCGATGGCGACGCGCTGGCGCTGGCCGCCGGAGAGCTGTTTCGGCTTGCGGTCGAGAAGGTTTTCGATCTGCAGCATGCGCGCGGCTTCGCGGACCTTGGCGTCGATCTCGGTCTTGGACGACTTCGCCAGCTCAAGCCCGAACGCCATGTTCTCGTAGACATTCATGTGCGGGTAGAGAGCATAGGATTGGAACACCATGGCGATGCCGCGCTTGGCGGGCGGCAGATCGTTGACGCGCTGGCCGCCGATCATAAGCTCGCCCGAAGAGATATCCTCAAGGCCTGCGATGAGGCGAAGCAGCGTGGATTTTCCGCAGCCCGAGGGGCCGACGAACACGATGAACTCGCCGTCCTTGATATCAAGATCGACGCCATGGATCACATGGGCTTTCCCGAAGGACTTGCGGACATTTTTGAGAACGACATCAGCCATATCGATATCCTTGAAATTACCCTTTGACCGCGCCGGCGGTAAGGCCGGCCACGATCTTGCGCTGGAACACGAGCACGAGCGCGATGATCGGCAGCGTCACGATGACGGAGGCCGCCATGATCGTGCCCCAAGGTAGTTCGTAAGCGGTCGAACCGCTCATGAGCGCGATGGCGGGCGGCACGGTGCGCTGCTCGTTGGTCAGGGTGAAGGTGAGGGCGAAGAGAAACTCGTTCCAGGAGACGATGAAGGCGAGAAGCCCCGTGGTGACGGCGGCGGGCGCCATGAGCGGCAGGAACACGCGGCGCACCACGATCCAGGGCGTCGCGCCGTCTACGAAAGCCGCTTCCTCGATCTCCTTGGGCAACTCGCGCATGAAGGTGGTGAGCACCCAGACCGTGAAGGGCAGGGTCAGCATGAGGTTCGCGAGGATGAGGCCGGGGAGGCTATTGTAGAGTCCGAACGAGCGGATCAGCTCGAACATGCCCGACAGCACCGCCACCTGCGGGAACATGGAGACGCCGAGGATCGTCATGAGCAGCAGCGAGCGGCCCCGGAAGCGGATGCGACCGAATGCATAGGCCGCGGTAATGCCGAGCCCTAACGAGATCGCCACGACAGATCCCGCGACGACGATGGAATTGAAGATGTTCGTGCCGAAGGGCTGGCGCTCGAACACGGCGATGTAGTTCGAGATGTCGAAGCTCTCGGGCCAATAGGCGATGGTGAAGAGCGAAGCGCCCGAACGGAAGGACGAGATCACCGCGTAGTAGAACGGGAAGATCGAGAACAGGCCGATGATGGCAACGAGCAACCAGAAGCCGATGCGGGTGAGGATTTTCATCGCGCATCTCCATCGAGACGAACACGCCCCGCCGCCAGCGTGATGACGATGAGAAGGGCGATGATGAGGAAGATGAGGGTGGAGGCGGCGGAGCCCAATCCGACCTCCTGGAAGTCCACGAGCTGCTGGCGCGCAAACACGGACATGGAGGCCGTGTCGCGCGAATTGGCGGTGAGCACGTAAATCAGGTCGAAGACGCGCAGCGCATCGAGCGCGCGGAAGATCACGGCGACGATGAGCGCGGGCTTGATCAACGGCAGCGTCACACGGAAGAACACTTTGACCGGGTGTACGCCATCGACCTTCGCGGCCTCGTAGATATCGCCGGGCAGCATCTGAAGCGCTGCGAGGATGAGAAGCGCCATGAAGGGCGTGGTCTTCCACACATCCACCATGACGACGGTCCACAGGGCCGTGTCGGGGTTGGCGGTCCAGGTGATGGGTGCCGCGATCAGGCCGAGGCGCAGGAGCATGTCGTTGATGACGCCGAACTGGTCGTGCAGCATCCAGTTCCACATGCGCGCGGAGACGACGGTCGGGATCGCCCAGGGAATGAGAATGACAGCGCGCATGATGCCGCGGCCCGGAAAAGCGGCGTTGAGGATCAGCGCGACGATGATGCCGAGAACGGTCTCGATGGAGACGGAGACGAGCGTGAACCATACCGTGTTCCAGACGGAATGCCACCAATCGGGATCGGTGAGCAGGCCCAGCCACTCGCCGTCGTAATTCGCGAGGTAATTCTCGAAGCCGATGAACTCGTATTCGTTGAGGTTGTTGAGGCTGGCATCCGTGAAGCTGAACCAGATGGTCCGCGCCAGAGGCCAGCCTGCGATGAGCGCGAGGATGATCAGGGTCGGAGCGATGAAGATCCAGGCGGCCCTGATCCGCGAGCGGGTGAGGGAGGAGCGGTTGCCCTGCGCGGTCTCCCGCGCAAGGACCGGCTCTTGGGCAACGACGCCGCTCATGATTATTGCCAGCCGTTGCGCTTGATCCGCTTCAGGTCACGGTCGAGGCGGTTGAGCGCCTGTTCTGGCTGAGAGCGCTTCGAGAGCACCTGATGCACCGCGTTGAAGAACTCGCTCGAGACCTTGTTGTAGTTCTGGCCGGTGACGGTAGCAGGACGCGCTACCGCGTTGGTGAACACGTCACGCAGATCGCCGATGAAGGGGCTTGCCTTCGTCACGTCCGCATCGGTGTAGAGCGACACGATGGTGGGGTTGAAGGAGCCCTCGACGGCGCGGCGCTTCTGCTCTTCCGTGCTCGTCAGGTACATGACGAGATCGGTCGCGGCCTCGGCGTTCTTCGAGTATCTCGACACGGCGAGCAATTGGCCGCCGAGAGATCCGGCATTGCGGCCATCCGCGCCCCCTTTCGGCAGCGGCGCGATGCCGACCTTGTCCTTGATGGTGCTGTCCGCGCCTTGCGCCAGCGCCCAGGCATAGGGCCAGTTGCGCATGAAGGCGGCGTTGCCCGCCTGGAAGACGCCGCGCGCTTCCTCTTCCGTGTAATTCAGCACGCCCTCGGGCGTGATCGTGCCGACCCAGCCGGATGCGGTTTTGAGTGCTTCGGCGGCCTTCGGATTCTCGACTGTGATCTCGCCCTTGTCGTCCACGATGGTGCCGCCGTTGTAGGAGGCGATCCATTCGAGAGCGACCGTTGTCAGGCCCTCATAGGCGCGGCCCTGCCAGACATAGCCCCAGAAATCGCCCTTGCCATCCTTACGCTCGCCTTCCTGAATGATGCGGGCGGTCTCGGTCAGGTCGGTCCAGGTCTGCGGAACCTGGCGGTTGTATTTCTGGAGCAGATCGGTGCGGTAATAGAGCAGGCCCGCATCGGCGAACCAGGGCATGGCCATGAGCTTGCCGTCGACGCGGCTCGTTTCCACCATGGCGGGCAGATGCTTGCCGACGACGCTCTGGCCCTTGGCGGTCAGGTCCTGGAAGTGCTGGCCGAGGATGCCCGTCCACACCACGTCGATCTGGAACACGTCGATATCGCCGGCGCCGGCGGCGAGGAGCTGCTGATAGAGCGCGAGGCGCTCGGTGGCGGAGTTCGGGGTGGAGACGATCTTGACCGTGTTGCCTGTCTTCTTGGCCCAGGCATCCACGCCCTGCTTGCAGATTTCATATTCCTTGCCGAGCGCGCTGCACGAGATCGAGACTTCGACGGCGGACGCGCTGGCCGAGGCAAGGAGGCCGGCGGCGAGAGTGAGAGAGGTGAGCAGGCGTGACATGGCTATCCTCCAACAGCTTCAGGAATTATTGCTTAGCTTCATAAGCCGCGACGTTGCGTTTTGTTCCTTTGAAACATAGCCGTATGCGCTCTTCGCCCCATCTCATGCGTCTGAAACCGAAGGATTCTCTCATGAAAATCACCTGGTACGGCCATTCCGCCTTTCGCCTCGACTTCGCCGACAAGGCCGTTCTCATCGACCCGTTCTTCACCGGGAATCCGGCCTTCGAGGGCGACCGGGCGAAGATTCTCGAAGGCGTGTCCCATGTGCTCCTGACCCACGGCCATGGGGACCACGTGGGCGATACGCTGGAGATCGCCAAGAAGACCGGCGCCAAGGTCGTCACGAATTTCGAGCTGTGCATGTATCTGGCCGAGCAGGGCCTGAAGAACATCGACCCCATGAATACGGGCGGCACCACGGATCAGGACGGCTTTACCGTCACATTGGTTCGGGCTGACCATTCGTCCGGCCTCGTCGAGATGGGCGTGAACTACCCGCTCGGCAGCGCCAACGGCATCGTCGTGAAGGCTCCGGGTGAGCCGACCGTCTATCACATGGGCGATACGGACATTTTCGGCGACATGGCCCTGATCGCCGAGATCCATCAGCCCGACGTGGTGATCGTGCCCATCGGCGACCGCTTCACCATGGGCCCCGAGGTCGCCGCCCTTGCGATCCAGCGGTTCTTCGGCAACGCGAAAGCAGTCATTCCCTGCCACTACGCCTCGTTCCCGCCCCTCGTGCCGAACGCGGACCGCTTCGTGGCCGCCATGGAAGGCAAGGGCGTGCAGGTCGTGGTGCCGCACAAGACGGTGGCGGTGAAGTTCTAGGCCCAGTGTCATCTCCGGCGAGCGGAGCGAGGGAAGGGAATCCACCTACTAGCGTTGCGTTATGGATTCCCTTCCCCTCCGCTCCGGCCGGGAATGACACTCTCGGCATCGAATGTGAGTGAGGAAACAAGAACCTCGCGGTTGCGAGATCGTTGCCCTGTAGACGCTTTGCTGGGAGTACGCGGTGGGACAGCTTACCTTCGAAGGCCTGGGGCCATATGACTTGCCCGACGCAACCCATGCCGATGCCCAAAAGGTCGGCGACGGGTTCGTCTTCTCGTTCAGGCTCTGGAAATCGGAGAACGAGTGGACGCTGGTGCGCGTCAGGGTCAGTGCTGAAGAGGCCGAGAAGGTGCAACGCCAGATCGGCGACGAGCGCATGAAGTCCGACGGCAACGTCATCATCTAGCAGGCGGTGCGGTCCCGAACCCGTGCGGGCAGGGCCGACCCTGCACATCCGCCGTTGCCCCCCGAGGCAGGCGGGTGCTATAGGCCGCCCATCGGAATTCCAAAGGGTATGACTATCCATGTCGGTCGATGAGAAAACGGTCCGCCGCATCGCCCATCTGGCGCGCATTGCCGTGACGGATGCGGAGGTGCCTCACCTCCAGGGCGAGCTCAATGCGATTCTCGCCTTCGTCGAGCAGCTCAACGAGGTGAACGTGGCCGGCGTGGAGCCCATGACCTCCGTGACCCCCATGGTGATGAAGAAGCGCCAGGACGGCGTGACCGATGGCGGTTATCCGGAAAAGATCGTCCAGAACGCCCCCGCCACGGAAGACAACTTCTTCCTGGTGCCGAAGGTGGTCGAATAAAAGGCGAGCAGCCTTTTAGGCGACCATCCCCGGGCAAGCGCAGCGCGACCCGGGGATCCCGTGCAGAATAAGGCGCCTGTTCGGCGCCCATGAAGAGATACAGTCCTGTGACCGAACTGACCCATCTCACGATTGCCGAAGCCCGTGACGGCCTGAAGGCCAAGACCTTTTCCGCCTCGGAACTCGCCCAGGCCCATGTCGCCGCCGTCGAAAAGGCGAGGGCGCTGAATGCCTATGTGCTTGAGACGCCCGAGAAGGCGCTCGCCATGGCGAAGGCCTCCGACGAGCGGATCGCCAAGGGCGAGGCCCGCCCGATGGAAGGCATCCCGCTCGGCATCAAGGACCTGTTCTGCACCGAGGGCGTGGTGTCCACCGCCGGCTCGAAGATCCTCGGTAATTTCAACCCGCCTTACGAATCCACCGTCACCCGGAACCTCTGGAACGACGGCGCGGTGATGCTCGGCAAACTCAACATGGACGAGTTCGCCATGGGCTCCTCCAACGAGACCAGCGCCTTCGGGCCGGTCGTGTCGCCGTGGCGGCGCGAGGGCTCGAATGTCAGCGCGGGCGCTAGCGGCCAGATCGAGGGCACGCACCTCGTTCCCGGCGGCTCCTCCGGCGGCTCGGCGGCGGCTGTGGCTGCTCATCTCTGCCTCGGCGCGACCGCGACCGATACCGGCGGCTCGATCCGCCAACCCGCGGCCTTCACCGGCACGGTCGGCATCAAGCCGACCTATGGCCGCGTCTCCCGCTGGGGCACGGTGGCCTTCGCCTCGTCGCTCGATCAGGCGGGCCCCATCACCCGCACGGTGCGCGATGCCGCGATCATGCTGCGCTCCATGTCCGGCCCCGACGCCAAGGACACCACCTGCGTGGACATGCCGGTTCCGGATTACGAGGCCGCCGTCACGCGCGGCGTGAAGGGCCTGAAGATCGGCATTCCGAAGGAATACCGCGTCGACGGCATGTCGCCGGAGATCGAGAAGCTGTGGCAGCAGGGCATCGAGTGGCTGCGCGCCGCAGGCGCCGAGATCGTCGATGTCTCCCTGCCGCATACGAAGTACGCGCTTCCCGCCTATTACATCGTCGCTCCCGCCGAGGCATCCTCGAACCTTGCCCGCTATGACGGCGTGCGCTACGGCCTGCGCGAGAACGGCAAGGACATCGTGGAGCTTTACGAGAAGACCCGCGCCGCCGGTTTCGGCCGCGAGGTGAAGCGCCGCATCATGATCGGCACCTATGTGCTGTCCGCCGGTTACTACGACGCCTATTACGTGCGCGCCCAGAAGATCCGCACGCTCATCAAGCAGGATTTCGAGAAGGTCTATGCGGAAGGCGTCCACGCGATCCTGACCCCTGCGACCCCCACTGCCGCCTTCGGCATCGGCGAGAAGGGCTCGGGCGATCCGGTCGAGATGTACCTCAACGACATCTTCACGGTGACGGTGAATATGGCGGGCCTGCCGGGCCTCGCGGTTCCCGCCGGTCTCGATGCTCAGGGTCTGCCGCTGGGCCTCCAGCTCATCGGCCGCGCCTTCGACGAAGAGACCCTCTTCGCCGTCGGTCAGGTGATCGAAGATGCCGCCGGACGCATCAGGCTGCCGACGCCGTGGTGGGCATAACGTGCACCCCACCGTTCCCGTCGTCACCCTCTGGGACTGGCTGCCCGCTGCCTTCGATCCGGTTCTGATCCTGGTGGCGGTCACCCTCGGCTGGAAGGCGGATCAGTTCGGCAAGATTGTGATCGCCGCCATTGCGGCGTTGGGCGTGTCGGTGCTGGCATCCTGGCTCCTCACGAGCCTCGGCATTCCGTGGATCGCGCCGATCCGCTCCGATGCGCTGACCCTTTTCCCAGTGCGCGTCGGCTCGGCGATCCTTTGGGCGGCGGGCGCTTACTTTGCCCGACGTGTGGCGAGGCGTTGAGCGCGAATTAGGTTTCGGCGAGGCCCGCCCCCGATCCGGCCGGATTGCCGAGGGCGACTGCGATTTCCCCAAGGGTCGCCTTTTCGGCATCGCTAACGGCAACGCCGCCGAACCCGAGGAAACCGCCTTCCTTGGCGGCTTCAGCGGATTTCTGGGCCACGCTCCAGAGCCAGGATTTGAAGGCGGCGGCCTCGTCCGGGGCCTTCGTGTCGAGAAGGCTTGAAACCGCGCTCAATTCCTGGACGGCCTTGCTCTTGATGTCGGCGAACTGGCTGCCTTTGAACCGGGCCTGGAAGGCATCCTTTACGGCGTTGCGTGTCTCCGCATTGCTGATATCGTCGGCCACGGCTTTCACGAGCGGCGTGGCCTGAGCATCCTGCTTGGCCTCCAGAAGCGCCCAGCCTCCGGACATCGATTCCTGGAGAAGACCGAAAAGCCCGCCGGGATCGGCGGCGGTGATTGCCATGCTCGCCACCATCGGGCTTGCGACGATGCGTGACCATTCCTCCTGGGTGAAGCTGGACTTGTCGGCCATCGTAATGCTCCTGATCGTTTCCGGCAGATGAAGCGTAACCGCTGCTGCTTTTCCTTTGTTCCTCCATCGCGGCAAGGAAAGGCACGAAAAAGGGCCCGACCGAGGTCAGGCCCTTGAGACGCAGAAGTTACGCCAGACTTGAGTTTACTGCTGCGGGGAAGCCGGAGCCGACGGAGCTGCCGGAGCCGGGGTAGCGGGGGACGACGGAGTCATCGGGGCAGCCGGCGACGGGCTGGTGCTCGGCGAAGAGCTTTCCGTCTGGGTGCCGGTGGTGCTGCCGGTCGTGCTCGGCTCATTGCCGCCATCATAGAAGAGGAAGGCAAGAAGGCCCAGCGCGATAACAAGTCCGCCGATCACGTAGGCAAGAGTGTTGGAACCGCGACGTTCAGTTTCGTAGACGTTGGTCTCACGATTGTAGACGTTCGGTTCGCGATCCATGGGATCCATAGCCATTTGTAAGCTCCTTGACCGTTTTACCTCCCGATCAACGCCCAATTTCGGAAGCGGTTTCATCCCAGCGTGGCAATTATCTTAAAAGCCTGTGCATAAAGCATAATTAATCTTGGCCATATGCCGCATTAATCTGAACGCCTGTTCATCTTGTAGGGGGTTGACCCGGTTTCGCGTCGCTCTTACTCCGAGCATGAAAGACGAGAAATTAAAGGCGCACGGCTCATGAACGCTCCGGTCAACCCCAAGAAGCTCATCAAAGGCGCGACAGGCGATTGGGAAATCGTCATCGGCATGGAAATTCATGCCCAGGTGACGAGCCAGGCCAAATTGTTCTCCGGCGCCTCCACGGCTTTCGGCAACGATCCCAACAGCAATGTCTCCCTCGTGGACGCGGCCATGCCCGGCATGCTGCCCGTCATCAACGAGGAATGCGTGCGCCAGGCGATCCGCACGGGCCTGGGGCTGAAGGCCGAGATCAACCTGAAGAGCACCTTCGACCGGAAGAACTATTTCTATCCGGATCTTCCGCAGGGCTACCAGATCAGCCAGTACAAGAGCCCCATCGTGGGTGAGGGCGAGGTGATCGTGGACGTGCCGGAAACCGGCGAGACGATCACGGTGCGCATCGAGCGCCTGCACCTCGAGCAGGACGCCGGCAAGTCGATCCATGACCTGCACCCCACCATGAGCTTCGTCGATCTCAACCGCTCGGGCGTGGCGTTGATGGAAATCGTGTCGAAGCCGGACCTGCGCTCGGCGGACGAGGCGCGCGCCTATGTCACCAAGCTGCGCACGATCCTGCGCTATCTCGGCACCTGCGACGGCGACATGGACAAGGGCAACCTCCGCGCCGACGTGAACGTGTCCGTGCGCCGTCCGGGCGAGGAACTCGGCACGCGCTGCGAGATCAAGAACGTCAACTCGATCCGCTTCATCGGACAGGCCATCGAGGTCGAGGCGCGCCGCCAGATCGCGATCATCGAGGACGGCGGCAAGATCGATCAGGAAACCCGCCTCTATGATCCGGGCAAGGGCGAGACGCGCTCCATGCGCTCGAAGGAAGAGGCGCACGATTACCGTTACTTCCCTGATCCGGACCTGCTGCCGCTCGAGTTCGACCAGGCCTATGTGGACGACCTCGCGCAGCACCTGCCGGAACTGCCGGACGAGAAGAAGGCTCGCTTCATGGCGGATTACGGCCTGTCGCCCTACGACGCGAGCGTGCTGGTCGCCGAGCGTTCCTCCGCCGACTTCTTCGAGGAAGTCGCCAAGGGCCGCGACGGCAAGACTGCCGCGAACTGGATCATCAACGAGCTGTTCGGCCGCCTCAACAAGGAAGGCAAGGACATCACGGAATCTCCGGTCTCCGCGAGCCAGCTCGGTGGCATCATCGAGCTGATCGGCGAGAACGTGATCTCCGGCAAGATCGCCAAGGACCTGTTCGAGATCGTCTTCACCGAGGGCGGCGACCCGCGCGACATCGTCGAGAAGCGCGGCATGAAGCAGGTCACGGACACCGGCGCCATCGAGAAGGCCGTGGACGAGATCATCGCCGCCAATCCCGACAAGGTGGAGCAGGCGAAGGCGAAGCCCACGCTGCTCGGCTGGTTCGTCGGCCAGGTGATGAAGCAGACCGGCGGCAAGGCCAACCCGCAGGCCGTGAACGAAATCCTGAAGCAGAAGCTCGGGATCGAATAAGACAATCCAGGAACCCGGCAAAGCGCATGGCCGCATTGCCGGGTTTTGTCGAAGCAGGAACCGGTGGCAACGCAACCCAACCCCTTCGCTCCCCATTGGCTGATCCGCGATATCGTGATCAGCGCGCATCGTTCCGCGGTCGGGCCGGGCGGGCTGCTGTTCGTCGGCGATTCCATCGTCGAGGGGTTCTACTGGAACCGGCTCGGACCGTTTCCGGTGCTGAACGCCGGCTATTCCGGCATCTGGGCGGAAGCTTTGGAGCCTAGAATTCCGCTTCTGCTCAAATCCGCCGAGCCTGCTCTCGCGGTGCTGTTGGTCGGCACGAACGATGCCAAGAAGGATTGCAGCGAAGACAGCCTCGATGAGGCGGCCAAGAACCTCGATCTGATCGTTCGCCATTTCGAAGAAGCGGGTGTGCCTCTGATCGCGATGACGCCGCCGCCCATTGAGAAGGCCAAGCGCATCACCAGCTTTTACTCCGTCGAGGCCATGGCGTATGTGAGCCGCCGCATCGTCGATGCATGCGGTGGCCGCGCCGCCGCCATCGTCGATCTGCAAGCGGCCTTGTCGGACGCTGAGGGCGCCGCGCGCGAAGGAATGACCGTTGACGGCATCCATCTCTCGCCCGAGGGATATCGCCTCATGCACGATATGCTGACAGAAGCGGTAGCCGCCGTTATGCCTGAGAGGACCACGTGACCGAAGCTCTGACGATCATTCCCTATGAGCCGGTTTTGCGCCCCGTCGTCAATGAGGATGCGCAGGATCTCTTTGGTTTGCTCTCCCTGTGCTTCGCGGAATATCCGGGCTGCTTCATCGATCCTCACGACGATCTGAAGGATCTGCGTGCGCCGGGCTCCTATGACAGGAAGAACGGTATCCTGTGGGTGACGGATGATGAGCGGGGACGTGTCCGTGCCTGCGTCTCCGTGGATTTTCCAGCGACGGGAACGGCGGAACTGCATCGTCTGTACGTGCGCCCAGACCAACGCGGCAAGGGCCTCGGCTCGTTTCTCGTGCGCGCGGTGGAGCGCCACGCGCGGGAAGCGGGCGCGCGGCGCATGATCTTCTGGTCCGACACGCGCTTCACCGACGCTCACCGGCTTTATAAGCGCCTCGGCTACACGCAGACAGGCGCCCAACGTGATCTCGGCGACATCTCCAACTCGGTCGAGTACTTCTTCGAGAAGAACCTCTGAGCCAGATACGTCCCGCCGTGGCCGGGCTTGACCCGGCCTCCACGTCTTACTCACTTCTCAACCAAAATGCCCTCATCCTGAGGAAGCGCGTAGCGCTGTCTCGAAGGAGGCTCCAGAGCGTACTGGACGATCCTTCGAGACGGCCGCTCTGCGACCTCCTCAAGATGAGGTTGGTGAGTTGGAAGCGAAGGCGTGGATGCCCGCAACAAGTGCGGGCATGACGAGCGGGCGTTCACGGAATCTCGTAAACCGAAAACTCGTCGTTGATCCCGCGAAGGGTCGTCTTCTGAAGGTTCGGCTGCAGCCCCTTCGTTTCGATCAGCTCCAGGGCCTCCGGGTTATCGATCACCGTGCCGGTGGCATAGATCGATCGTGAGTCCGCCAAACCCTGCACGCGCGAGGCGATGTTCACCGTCTGCCCGAAATAGTCCTGCCGGTCGTTGAGCACCACCGCGAGGCAGGGGCCTTCGTGAATGCCGATCTTCAAGAGCAGGTCCTCCTTTCCGTGCTGCTCGTTGAGACTGCGCATGGCCTCACGCATCCTGAGCGCAGCCGCGACGGCGTGCTCCGGGCTGGGGAAGGTCGCCATCACCGCATCGCCGATGGTCTTCACCACGGCGCCGGCCTCGGAGGCCACGATCTCGTTGAGCACGCGGAAATGCTCCCGCACGAGATCGTAGGCGACGAGATCTCCGACGCGCTCGTAAAGCTCCGTCGATCCCTTCAGGTCGGTGAAGAGGAAGGTGAGGCTCGTGATCTTGAGGCGCTGGTCGATGTCGAGCGTTTCCGTGCGGTACAGATCACGGAACGTCTGGTTCGTCAGCAGGCGCTTGGCGGTGAGGAAGGGCCGGCGCTTCTCGAACAGCTGGTGAAGGGCATCGTTCGCGAGCCATATGGCCGGCAGCGTGCGATGCTTGGTGTGGTTCTCGAGCAGAAGGCGCGCGGGGCCAGGGCGCAGCTCCAGCTTCTTGTTCTCCGAATGCAGCCCGCTCAGGATCATCGACAGGTTCTGACGCTCGCGGGTCGGCTCGCCCGTCACATCGAGAAACTGGGTCGAATGGGTCACCGGATCGAAAAGAATCAGGAAACCTTCCGGCAGATGAAGGGAGAGGATGACCCTCTCGCCGGCCGGCAGCTCGACCGCCTCCAGCACGATCTCATCGAGCCTCTGCTCGAAATCCTCCGGCAGGTCGACGCCGGAACTCCAGAACACCTGGCGCAGGTATTCCTGCATCGGCAAGCTGTCGGGTTCATGCGCCGCGATCTTGCGAACCCTCGGGCTGACCGTGAAGGTGACCTCGACCATCTCGTCCAGGGTCGGCTCATAGCCAGCCGCGCATAAAGCGCAGCTGTACTCCTCCTGGTTGACGGATTTCAGGCTCGTGCCCGCATCCAGCACTCCGCCACATCCGGGGCAAAGCACATTCCAGGATATCTCGAACAGGCCGAGCCGTGCCGCATGCAGGAAAGCCGCTATGGTGCTTTCCTCATCGAGGTTGTGCCTTGCCGCGAACGCAAGAACGTTCACGCGGTTCAATTCATGATCGGGGGCATCCGCGATCATATGCTCGATCAGATCGACGATGGCGCCATCCGCGGATTGGCGCAGAAGAGCGAACAGATTCTGGTTCTCGTTCATGATGCCACCTCCCTGGAGGGGCGGACGAGGTCATCGGCAACGGGGAAACGCAGGCAACAGAACCTCGCCTCATCACTGAAGAATGGCTCCGGAAGATGGCAAAGTTCAAGGCGGAGTGCCGATTTCCTCAAGAAATCCGGCAAAAAATCTTAGTCGTCCATCGTTAAATGGGGTGTCATGCGACCCCGTATTCCTCGGCGTAGCGGTTCGCCACCCGCGTCTGCCAGAGGCAGAGGACGGGAGCCACGACAAGCTCGACGATGAGGCCGCCGATCATGAAGAGAGAGGGCAGGCCCGTGAGGGCGAGGCCGACGAGCCGGCCCAATCCTCCGATCACAACGAGGAGCGTGAGGAGGCGGAAGCGGCCGGTCCTGATCTCGATGCTTGGCAGGGTGCTCCAGAAGCACAGGCCGATGCCGAGCAGCAGGCCGGACAGGAACCGGAAATGGCTTTCCGCCGATATGCTCACCGCATCGCCCGTGAGCGCCTGGCCGAAGAGAACGCCATAAAGCCCTATCGCCACGGGGAGCGTCGCCACGATGGCAACTGTCTGCTGCAGCAATTTCCGTTCGCGTTGCATGTTGGGCATAACCTGTCCTCCTATGGGATTGTGCTCCTTTCGGACCGCCGTGCAATCCTATAGGTTCCTTGAAAACTGAGTTCTCACAGGGGATACGCCATGCCCGCGCGTTACGAGCTGCACGGAATTGCCTTTTCCGGCCCCACATACAAGGTCGGTCTCATGCTGGCCCTAGCGGGCGAACCTTTCGATTACGTGCACGTGAATATGATGGCCGGCGAGCACAAGCAGCCGCCGCATCTCTCGAAACAGCGCTACGGCCAAGTGCCGCTGCTGATCGATCGCAACAATGGGCGCCATCTGTGCCAGTCGGCGGCGATACTGGAATATCTCGCGGATAGTCTCGGCAAATTCGGCGGCGCGACCCTCGACGAGCGACTTCAGGCTCGCGAATGGCTCTACTGGGATTTCGACAGGCTGGCTTCAAACGTCTATCGCTGCCGATCGGCCAAGCTCGGCTTCCGTCCGGCGACGGAGGAAGTCTTCGACAACCATGCCGTCGCCGGCAACGCCGCTTTGAAGGTGCTCGATCAGCATCTTGCCGGCCGCAACTGGATGGTCGGTGAGGGCGCAACCATCGCCGATATCGACATCTACGGCGTGACGGGTTTTGCGGAAGACGGCGGTTTCGATCTCGCCATCTATCCCAACATCCAGGCTTGGATGAAACGTGTGGAGGCCTTGCCTGGCTTCGCCGCGACGAAAGCTCTGCTGCCCATGGAATCCCGGGCCGCCGCATGAGTGAGTTTCTGGTTCGCGAAGCACGTTTCGAGGATCTCGAAGCGATCATCCGCCTGCATGAGGAGGACGAACTGGGATCGCACGGCGACGTGTGGAATCCCGAGACCAAGCCCGCCTACGAGGCCGCATTCCAGGCCATCGCCCGCTCAACCGAAAACAAGCTCTTCGTCGCCGTCGATGGCGAGGAAGTCATCGGCACTTTCCAGCTCACCTTCATCCCCAATCTCACCGGGCGCGGATCAATGCGCGTCAAGGTCGAGAGCGTGAAGGTGAAAGCCGCCCGCCGCTCTGGCGGCATCGGCGCGCGGATGATGGCCTTCGCGGAAGACTACGCCCGCGCCAACGGCGCCGCCGCGATGGAGCTGACCTCCAACAAGACCCGCATGAACGCGCATCGCTTCTACGAGCGGCTCGGTTTTTCGCGGAGTCACGAGGGGTTCAAGAAGAAGCTTTGAATCCGAGGCGAGGGCGACCTTTGTCGTAATCTCGTCGTCATGGCCGGGCTTGTCCCGGCCATGACGTGAGAGTTTAAGCCTTCGTGCCGCCCTTGAGGCGCGTGTTGCAGGCGCTCCAGAACTTCGGCCACTTCATGCCGGCCTCGATCTTCTTGGCGGCCTTGGCTTCCTTCCACTCCGCGCTGCATGTCTTCATGCGCTCGCGAGCGGCGAGCTGGGCGGCGGTCGGTTCTTTCTTGGGCTTCGCCTCTCCGGCGGCATGGACGGTGCCGGCGACGGAGAGGGTCATGGCGGTTGCAAGTGCCGTTGCGGCAAGTTTCTTGATCATCGAATCCCCCTTAGGCGCATTCAACCTGCGCTCGATTCATCTCATATGAAACAATAAAACATGCAAGTTGGCACATTCGACCATGCCGTCTATCCACTGCAAACCATCGTCATCAAGGTGAGGGAGGCGATGCCTATTTCTAAAGTCGCGGTCGTTCAGGCGAATCCCGGGGTCCACTTTTCCGCCTGATGCGTTAACGTCCGCGCCGGACCTGTATCGTTACCGAAGGAGGGGCATGCCATGGCGGCTTCCACGCAGCAACCGATCGAACTCTATTATTGGCCGACACCGAACGGCTGGAAGATCACCATCATGCTCGAAGAATGCGGGCTGCCATACGTGATCCACCCGGTGAACATCGGCAAGGGCGATCAGTTCAAGCCGGAGTTCTTAGGCATATCCCCCAATAACAAGATGCCGGCCATCATCGATCCCAACGGGCCCGATGGGCAGCCGATCTCGGTGTTCGAGTCCGGCGCCATCCTGCAATATCTCGGGCGTAAGACGGGCCGGTTCTACCCGCAGGACGAGCGCGGGCGCGTTGAGGTCGACCAATGGCTGTTCTGGCAGATGGGCGGCTTCGGCCCCATGCTGGGCCAGACGCACCATTTCCGCATCTACGCGCCGGAGCAGGTGCCCTACGCCATCGAGCGCTACACCAACGAGACCAACCGGCTCTACGGCGTGCTCAACAAACGCCTCGCGGACCGCGAGTTCGTGGCGGGCGAATATTCCATCGCCGACATGGCCATCGCCCCCTGGGCCAAGCTCTGGGAGCGCCAGGGCCAGAACATCGAGGACTTTCCCCATGCCAAGCGCTGGCTGAAAGCGGTGCTGGATCGCCCGGCCGTCAGGCGGGCGCTGGAGGTCGGCGCCGAGGATCGCAGTTCGAACGACATGAAGGACCCCGCCGTGCAGGCGGTGCTGTTCGGCCAGAAGGCGCGGTAAGCGCGGTAAGCGCGCTACGCACGTCGTCATGCCCGGCCTTTTTGCCGGGTATCCACGCCTTTTGAGCGGCGGTCACTGAGACGTGGATGGCCGGGTCAAGCCCGGCCATGACGGGGTGTGAGCCGTATCAGTTCAGCTTCGCCCAGGTCTGCGACCGGCAGATCAAACCGCCGAGGACGCAGCCTGAGAGCTGCATGGCTTTTCCGGCAAAGGTCATTTTGCCCGTATAGGTTCGGCCGTCCTTGTAATTGTAGAGCTTTCCCGTGAAGCCCTCCGGGGCGGGGCGAATGTCGGAAATCATTTGGATCCCAACGAGATTGCGGCTCTTGAGACCCGCATCCGGATTTTTGACATCCTTCGTTTCACCCTGGACGGAAATGATGGTGCCGCAATGGGTATCGCCGCATTTGGCGATCCGCACCCGGGTTTCACCCGTCTCGCTCAAGTAGGTGCCGCTGGGGTCCGAGGGCTGGGCCTGGGCAGCCCCCAAGATCAAAAATAAGCCCAAAACAGAAAGGGTTGCAGGTTTCATAGCTCTATCCCTCTGGGCCGGTCTTTGCCGGATCGATGGCAGAGAGGCTAGCGCATCGTGATGAAAAGCGGACCCGGTTTTCCGTCTCAACGATGCGCTTTTTTATAAGTGAGCATCGGATAAATCCCAAAAGCGGGGTCCACTTTTGGGTCCGGTGCTCTAGGCAGCCGATTAAGCTTTCCAAGAGAAGGACAGCTACGGCCTCAACTTAAGTCTGAAAAGGCGCTTGAGGGCAGGGGGGCACACCGCTATAAGCGCCGCACTTTCCCATTTCCCTCTTGAAGAGCAGATACCATGGCCATCGAGCGCACTTTCTCCATCATCAAGCCCGACGCGACCGAGCGTAACCTCACCGGCGCCGTCAATGCCGTCATCGAAAAGGCTGGCCTGCGCATCGTGGCGCAGAAGCGCATCCTCATGTCCCGCCGCGAGGCCGAGACCTTCTACGCCGTCCACAAGGAGCGCCCCTTCTTCGGCGAGCTCGTGGACTTCATGATCTCCGCTCCGGTCGTCGTGCAGGTTCTCGAAGGCGAGAACGCCGTTCTCCGCTACCGCGAGATCATGGGCGCCACCAACCCGGAGAGCGCTGCCGAGGGCACGATCCGCAAGCTCTACGCCAAGTCCATCGGCGAGAACTCCGTCCACGGCTCCGATAGCCAGGACAACGCCAAGATCGAGATCGCCCAGTTCTTCTCGGGCAACGAGATCGTCGGCTAAGCCATAGGGCTTTGCGTCAAAACGATCAGGCCGCCTTCGGGGCGGCCTTTTCTTTGCCCGGTCTTTCCCTCATCATGCGCCCGCCATGAACCAAGCTCCCCGCATCGACCGCCGCGCCTCCGTCTGCCCGCATGACTGCCCGTCCGTCTGCTCCCTCGATGTCGAGGTGATCGAGGGCAGGAGCATCGGTCGCGTGCATGGGGCCAAGACCAACAGCTACACGGCGGGCGTGATCTGCGCGAAGGTGGCGCGATACGCGGAGCGCATCCATCATCCCGACCGGCTGCTGTATCCGCTCAAGCGCACGGGGCCGAAGGGCTCGGGACAGTTCGAGCGCATCTCCTGGGATGAGGCGCTGGATATCGTCGCGAAGGAGTTCCTGAAGGCGGAAGAAGATTTCGGTGCGCAATCGGTCTGGCCCTATTACTACGCGGGCACTATGGGCCTCGTGATGCGCGACGGCATCAACCGCCTGCGCCACGTGAAGAAATATTCCGGCCAGTATTCCACCATCTGCACGCCGATGGGCTGGACCGGCTATGTGGCCGGCACCGGCAAGCTCGCGGGCGCCGATCCGCGTGAAATGGCCGTGTCCGACTGTGTGGTGATCTGGGGCACGAACCCGGTTCACACGCAGGTCAACGTGATGACGCATGCCATGCGCGCCCGCAAAGAACGCGGCGCGAAGATCGTCGCCATCGACATCTACATGAACGCCACAATGAAGCAGGCCGACATGGCGCTGCTGGTGAAGCCCGGCACCGACGGCGCGCTCGCCTGCGCGGTCATGCATGTACTGTTCCGCGATGGCCATGCGGATTGGGATTATCTGGAGCGCTACACCGACCATCCGCATGAGCTGGAAGCGCATCTGAAGACCCGCGACCCCGCCTGGGCTTCCGCTATTACGGGATTGTCGGTCGAAGAGATCGAGGCCTTCGCGAAGCTCGTGGGCGAAACCAAGCGCACCTTCTTCCGCCTCGGCTACGGTTTTGGCCGACAGCGCAACGGCGCGGTGAACATGCATGCGGCGGTGAGCATTCCCGCCGTGACGGGCGCATGGCAGTATGAGGGCGGCGGCGCATTCCATTCCAACAGCGGCATCTTCCATTGGAACAAGGCGCTGATCGAAGCGCATGATGCTCGCGATCCGAGTATCCGCAATCTCGACCAATCGCAGATCGGCCGCGTGCTGACCGGCGATGCGGAAGCCTTGCGTCACGGTGGGCCGATCAAGGCGATGTTGATCCAGAATACGAATCCCGTCTCCGTCGCCCCGGAGCAGGAGCTGGTGAAGCAGGGCTTTGCCCGCGAGGATCTGTTCGTCTGCGTGCACGAGCAGTTCATGACCGAGACCGCGATGATGGCCGATATCGTGCTGCCCGCGACCATGTTCATGGAGCACGACGATCTCTATTCCGGCGGCGGGCATCAGCATTTCCAGATGGGGCCGAAGCTCATCGACGCGCCCGGCGAATGCTGGTCGAACCATGAGGTCACGCGCGCGCTTGCCAAGCGCATCGGCGCGACGCATCGCGGCTTCGATATGGAGCCGCGCGAGATCATCGACTGGACCTTGCGCAACTCCGGCTGGGGCAGCATCGAGGAGCTGGAGGTCGCGGTGCATAAGGACGTGCAGCCGCCCTTCGATGAATCGCATTACCTGACGGGCTTCGGCTATCCCGACGGAAAGTTTCGCTTCAAGCCCGACTGGACCAAGGTGCCGTCCTACAACGACGGGCCGATGGGGCCGTGGGCCGGCATGCCGGCTTTCCCCGACCATTGGGGCGTCATCGAAGCGGCGACGGAGGAATACCCGTTCCGTCTCGCGACGAGCCCGGCACGCAGCTTCCTCAACTCATCCTTCACCGAGACGCCCGGCTCCGTCGCGAAGGAGGGCAGGCCCGAGGTGATGGTCCATCCCTTCGATGCGGAGCGATTGAACATTGCGGACGGCGATTGGGTGAGGCTGAAGAACCATCGCGGCGAGGTTTATCTCCGCGCGAAGCTGTTCGACGGCGTGCGGCGCGGCGTGCTGATCGCGGAAGGCATCTGGCCCAACAAGGCGCATCCGCAGGGACGCGGCATCAACACGCTCACCGGCGGCGATCAGGTCGCGCCCTATGGCGGAGCGGCGTTCCACGACAATCGCGTGGCATTGGAGAAGGCGTCAGCCGATCTTTTGCCGGAAGCGGCGCATGTCGTCGTTCGCGGACGGACTGAGCCGGTTCTTGGTTGAATAGATCGATAGAGCGCTCCCTCCGCCGTCATGGCCGTCCCCGGACTTGATCCGGGGATCAGTCCCGGCCATCCCGATCCGAAAAGCGCGGCGCTCGACCTTGTCGGGATCACCGGCACAAGGCCGGTGATGATGTGAGAGAGGTGGCAGAGCGTTGAGACCTTCTTAAGCCTGTTTGCGACTGTCCCTTGATCCCGCGCTTCCAAGCCTATTCTTAAGCGTCGACGTGATATTGTCGCTCGGGAGCTTTCCATGACATCCATTCTGCGCGTGCTGCTGACGGTAGCCGCCATCGCCACGGGCTCGGCTGCCGCTTTCGCTGCCGCCTCCAACATGCCCACCCAGTACCAGCCCGATCCGGCGCTGAAGACCGCCAGGATGGCCGATCTGCGCGCCCGTGTGAGCCAGGCCTGCTCCATCACCCAGGCCAAGATGCAGGGCGTGACGGAAGTTTCCCTGAGCCGCAAGTGCGAGTGCTATGCGGGCCGCACCATGCGCTCGCTCAGCGCCGACGAGGTTCAGGCCTATCGCGACACCGGCGTGTTCAATGACACGGCGCGCGGTAAGGCCCTGGCGGCCATCGACTCGTGCAAGCTGCAACGGCCGCAGATTTAAGCAATCACAACTTGCTCTACCGTCATGCCCGGACTTGATCCGGGCATCCACGTCTTGCCCGCTCGCATTCCCTTGCCCTCATCCTGAGGAAGTCGCGCAGCGACTGTCTCGAAGGAGGCTCCAGAGCGCACTGGACAATCCTTCGAGACGCAGCATTGCTGCTCCTCAGGATGAGGTTTGTGGGTTGGAAATGAGGCGTGGATGGCCGCAACAAGTGCGGCCATGACGTGGTGTTTAGCTCGGCGAGCGCAGCGAGCCTTCGCTGTTCCACACCTCTGAAAAAACGACGCGCCCTCCTTCGAGCCGCGCGCTGCCGTCGCAGATCATGCGCAGCGCCTGCGGATAGATCGCGTGTTCCTGCACGAGAATGCGGGCCGCGAGGCTCTCTTCGGTATCGCCCGGCACCACCGGCACGGCGGCTTGCGCGATGATGGGGCCGGCATCCAGTTCCGGCACCACGAAATGCACCGTGCAGCCGTGAATCCGAACGCCTTCCTCCAACGCCCGGCGATGGGTGTGCACGCCTCGGAACAGGGGCAGGAGGGAAGGGTGGATGTTGATCATCCGTCCGGCCCAGCGCTCCACGAAGCCGTCCGTCAGCACGCGCATGAAGCCGGCGAGGCAGATGAACTCGATGCCGTGCTCGGCAAGCACGGCATCCATCGCCTGCTCGAAATCTTCACGGGTCGGATGGGCCTTGTGATCGATGGCCGCCGTCGCGATACCGGCCTCCCGCGCATGCTCAAGACCTGCCGCATCGGGGCGGTTGGAGAGGACGAGCGCGATCTCGGCCGGGAAACCCGGTCGGCTTGCGGCCCCGATCAGCGAGACCATGTTGGACCCGCGCCCCGAGATGAGAATGGCGACGCGGCGGGACATTAGAGTTTCAGCGAACCGGAGGTCTGTACGGGCTCGCCGCCGGTATGGGCGATGGTCTCGCCGATGCGCACCGGGTCCTCGCCTGCCTGCTTGAGGCGTTCGATCACCGCATCGGCCTTGTCGGCGCTCGCCACCACGATCATGCCGATGCCGCAGTTGAAGGTGCGCAGCATCTCGGCCTCGGCGACGCCGCCGGTCTTGGCGAGCCAGCCGAAAACGGACGGGGCTTTGATCGCATCGAGATCGAGCCGCACGCCGACGCCGTCCGGCAGGACGCGGGGAATGTTGTCGGGGAAGCCGCCGCCGGTGATGTGGCAGAGCGCGTTGATGCCGTCGCCGCCCTTCAGGACTTCCAGCAGGGCCTTCACGTAAATGCGGGTCGGCTCCAGCAGGGCTTGGGCGAGCGTCTTGCCGGGGGCGAAGGGCGCGGGCGCATCCCACGCGAGGCCGGAATGCTCGACGATCCGGCGCACCAGGGAGAACCCGTTGGAATGGACGCCGGAGGAGGGCAGGCCGATCAGCACGTCGCCGATCTTCACGTCCTTCGGCAGCAGGGTACCGCGCTCGGCCGCGCCCACGGCGAAACCGGCGAGGTCGTAGTCGCCCTTGGCGTAGAGGCCGGGCATTTCCGCCGTCTCGCCGCCGATCAGCGCGCAACCCGCCTGAAGGCAGCCCTCGGCGATGCCCTTCACGATATGGACGCCGACCTCGGGAGAGAGCTTTCCGGTGGCAAAGTAGTCGAGGAAGAACAGGGGCTCGGCGCCCTGCACGATGATGTCGTTCACGCACATGGCCACGAGATCGATGCCGATGGTGTCGTGGATGCCCGTATCGATGGCGATCTTTACCTTGGTGCCGACGCCGTCATTGGCGGCGACCAGGATCGGGTCCTTGAAGCCGGCCGCCTTCAGGTCGAACAACCCACCGAAGCCGCCGATCTCCGCATCCGCGCCGGGGCGGCGGGTGGAGCGCACCAGGGGCTTGATCTGGTCGACCATGGCATTGCCCGCGTCGATATCGACGCCCGCTTGGGCATAGGTCAGGCCGTTCGTCTGTTTCTCGGGCTTCTCGGTCGTCATGGCACACCCCGTGTTGGGTGGGGAGTAAGGCGAAGGGGCTGAAGAGGCAAGGGGAGATTGCGAGATCCCCACGGGGTCATCCCGGATCGGCTTCGCCGTCCGGGATAACGCCATCGGGCTGCGAGGCGCATCTTATCCCCACCCATCCCTCCGCCATTGAACTCCGCCGCCCAACCCGGCATCATCATCCCCGATGACCATCCCGAATATCATCACCATTGCCCGGCTCATCATGGTCCCCATCGTGATCGTGATGATCATGCAGCACCGATGGACGGCGGCCTTTGTCCTGTTCGTGGTGGCGGGGATCTCTGATGCGGTGGATGGGTTCATCGCCCGCAATTTCGATATGAAAAGCGAGTTCGGGGCCTATATCGATCCCCTGGCGGACAAGTCTCTCCTGGTCTCGATCTATGTGAGCCTGGCCGTGGTCGGGGCAATTCCGAGCTGGTTGGCCATCGTCGTGGTCTCGCGGGATGCGATGATCGTGGCGGCGGTGCTTCTGTCCTGGGTCATGAGCCGCCCGGTGGAGATCAAGCCGCTCATGGTGAGCAAGCTCAATACCGTTGCGCAGATTGCCTTTGCGGCCTTCGCGCTGGCCGCCAACGCCTTCGGGGCGGAGCTTGGAGGCCTGGAAGATATCGCCATGCTGGCGGTCGCCACCTTGACCGTGGCATCCGCCGGTGCCTATCTCGGGGGCTGGCTGCGGCACATGGCCGTGTGAGGCCGGGTTTTACGGGTATGGAGTACCGATGACGATCCAGAGGCAGATCGGATTCTGGCTTGCGGCGCTGGCGGTGGCGGTGCTTCTGCTGTTCGTGCTGCGCGGCATCCTTTTGCCCTTCGTGGCGGGCTTTGCGCTGGCCTACCTGCTCGACCCCCTGGCCGACAAGCTCCAGAAGATCGGCATCGGGCGCCTGGGGGCGAGCCTGCTGATCCTCGTGATCTTCGTCCTGGTCTTCATCATCACCCTGATGATCCTGGTGCCCTTCGCGGCCCAGCAAGTGGGGGCCTTCGTGGAGCGCGTGCCGAGCTACGTGGCGCGGCTGCAGGAACTGGCGAACGAGCAGTTGCGGCCCTTGCTCGACCGGCTCGGCGCCAACGGCGAATTGCCCGAGATGCAGACCTCCGTCGGCAATCTCATCAGCCAGGGCATCGCCTGGATCGCGACCTTCCTCCAGGGGCTCTGGTCTGGCGGGCAGGCGTTGCTCGGCATCTTCTCCCTGCTGGTCGTGACACCGGTCGTGGCCTTCTACATGCTCGTCGATTGGGACCGCATGGTGAGGACGATCGATTCCTGGATGCCCGTGCGCCAGCGGGAGACGATCCGCGTCATCGCCCATGATATCGACCGGGCCATTGCCGGCTTCGTGCGCGGGCAGGCCCTGGTCTGCATCATCCTCGGCACCTTCTACGCGGCAGGGCTGACCGTCATCGGGCTCAATTTCGGCGCCCTCATCGGCATGACGGCGGGCCTCCTGAGCTTTATTCCCTACGTGGGTTCGCTCACGGGCCTCATCCTCTCCATGGGCGTCGCGATCGTGCAGTTCTGGCCGGACTGGACCATGATCGCGGCGACGCTGGGCATCTTCATCTTCGGGCAGTTCGTGGAAGGCAATATCCTCTCGCCCAAGCTGGTGGGGGATTCCGTGGGGCTGCACCCGGTCTGGCTCATGTTCGCGCTCCTCGCCTTCGGCGCGCTCTTCGGGTTCGTTGGGCTTCTCCTCGCGGTGCCGCTTGCCGCCGCCATGGGCGTGATCGCCCGCTTCGCGCTCGGCCGGTATCTGGCAAGCCCCCTCTATCGCGGAACCGGGCCGACCATCGCGCCGCCCGGCCCGCACCTTGAAATCGAAGCCGAACGGAAGGCCGAGCTTGATGCCTGATGCGCCCAAAACGCCTGCGGCGCCCAAGCAGCTCGCCTTCGATCTGCCGCTCGATCCCCGGTTCGGAGCCGAGGACTTCCTCGTCAGCCCGTCGAACGAGCAGGCCTATGGGCTGATCGAGAGCTGGCCCGAATGGCCCGACAGCATTCTGCTTCTCATCGGCCCCAAGGGCAGCGGCAAGAGCCACCTGGCCTCCATCTGGGCCACGAACGCCCATGCCTGGACGGTCGATGCAGCTGAGATCACGCGGGACAAGGTCCCGCATCTGGTGTCCAACGGAGCGCTCGCCATCGAGGATATGGACCGGGGAGCGCGGGACGAAGCGGCCCTGTTTCACCTGCTCAATCTCGCTCGCGAGAAGAAGACCGCGCTCCTCATCACCAGCGAGACCCCGCCGGACCGCTGGGGCTTGAGCACGCCCGATCTCCTCTCGCGCCTGCGCCTGGCACCCAGCGTCACGCTGGACGCGCCGGACGACGCCCTGCTCAAGGCCGTCCTGGTCAAGCTGTTCGTGGACAGGCAACTCGTGGTGGACACGTCCGTTGTCGACTATATTTCGCTGAGGATCGAACGCTCGCTGGCGCGGGCTTCCGAGCTGGTGACGCTTCTCGACAAGGAAGCGCTCAGTCGGGGGCGGCGCGTATCACGGGCGATTGCCGCCGAGATCCTTGGTGCCTCACAGGAAACGGATGACAACGAGTGAAGCCTGATCAGAACGCCCTGGCCCCGAACCGTCGTGAAACCGTCGCAAAGTCCAAAGCAAAACGGAAGCCGGAACAGGATGCCGCGGAGATCGAGGTGCGTAGCAAGATTGCTTTGAAGGAAGTCGAGACCGTCAGCGAGGCCCCGCTGCCGAAGGCCCCGCCGGATATCGAGCTCGACGGCGCGGTGCTGCGCCGCTTCCCGCAGCGTTTCATCAATCGCGAATTGTCGTGGCTCCAGTTCAACCGCCGGGTGCTTGAGGAAGCCTCGAACCGCAATCACCCGCTGCTGGAGCAGCTGCGCTTCCTGTCGATTTCCGCCGAGAACCTCGACGAATTCTTCATGGTCCGCGTCGCGGGCCTGCGCGGTCAGGTGCGTTCCGGCGTGTCCAGCGTTTCGCAGGACGGGCTGACGCCGCAGGAACAGCTGTCGAAAATCTCGGTCGAGGTTTCGAACCTCGCCTCGGATCAGCAGCGCCGCTGGCGCGAGCTGCGGGAGATCCTTCAGGAAGAGGGCATCATTCTGGTCGAAGGGCCGGGCCTGACGAAGGCCGAGGCCTCATGGCTGGAGGATTACTTCCTCAACCACATCTTCCCGGTGCTCACGCCGCTTGCCATCGATCCGGCGCATCCGTTCCCGTTCATGCCCAACCTGGGTTCGTCCATCGCGCTCAAGCTGGTGCGCCAGAGCGACGGCAAGGTGCTGAACGCGCTGATCCGCCTGCCGTCGCGGGGCGAGCGTTTCATCCGGCTGCCGGATTTCGCGGAGACGGGTTCCTCGCGCTTCATCGCGTTGGAGCAGATGATCGTGCTCTACACGAGCCGCCTGTTCCCCGGCTATCAGGTGCAGGGACAGGGCGCGTTCCGCGTGATCCGCGATTCCGATATCGAAGTGGAGGAAGAGGCCGAGGATCTGGTGCAGCTCTTCGAGACGGCGCTCAAGCAGCGCCGGCGCGGCAGCGTGATCCGCCTCGAAGTCGAAGCGGCCATGCCGGAGGATCTGCGCCTCTTCGTGGCCGAGGAAATGGAAGTCGCGGCGGACGAGGTCTTCGTGGTCGAAGGCATGATGGGCCTGCGCGACCTTTCGCAGCTCGTTGCGCTCGAACGTCCCGACCTGAAGTTCAAGCCGTACAACCCGCGCTTCCCCGAGCGCATCCGCGAGCATAGCGGCGACTGCTTCGCCGCGATCCGCGAGAAGGACATCATCGTCCATCACCCGTATGAATCCTTCGACGCCGTGGTGCAGTTCCTGCGTCAGGCGGCACGCGATCCGAACGTGGTGGCGATCAAGCAGACGCTCTATCGCACGTCCTCGGATTCGCCAATCGTCGCGGCGCTCGCCGAGGCGGCGGAGGCGGGCAAGTCCGTCACCGCCCTCGTGGAGCTTAAAGCCCGCTTCGACGAGGAGGCGAATATCCGCTGGGCGCGCGACCTGGAACGCGCAGGCGCGCAGGTCGTGTTCGGCTTCATCGAGCTGAAGACGCACGCCAAGCTCTCCATGGTCGTGCGGCGCGAGGGCAGCCAGCTCATCACCTATTGCCATGTGGGCACGGGCAACTACCACCCGATTACGGCGCGCATTTATACCGACCTGTCCTACTTCACCGCCGATCCGGTGATCGGGCGTGACGTGTCGCGCATCTTCAACTTCGTGACGGGCTATGCGGAGCCCGCCGAACTGGAACGCATGGCGGTCTCTCCGCTGACGCTGAAGAAGCGGTTGCTCCAGCACATCGAGGAGGAGATTGCCCATGTGAAGGCCGGGCGGCCCGGCGCGATCTGGTGCAAGTGCAACTCCCTGACAGATATCGAGATCATCGACGCGCTCTACGATGCCAGTGCTGCGGGCGTGCAGGTGGATCTCATCGTGCGCGGCATCTGCTGCCTGCGTCCCGGTATCAAGGGATTGTCGGAGAACATCCGGGTGAAGTCCATCGTCGGGCGCTTTCTGGAGCACACGCGCATCTACGCCTTCGGCAACGGGCAGGGGCTGCCGAACCCCAAGGCGCACGTGTACATCTCATCCGCCGACCTCATGTCGCGCAATCTCGACCGGCGCGTCGAGGCGCTGCTTCCCATCGTCAACACCACCGTCCACCAGCAGGTTCTCGACCAGATCATGCTCGCCAACCTGCTCGACAACGAGCAGAGCTGGACAGTCCTGCCCGACGGCACCAGCCGCCGGGTCGTGCCCGCCAAGGGCGAGGAACCATTCAACGCCCACAAGTATTTCATGACCAATCCAAGCCTGTCCGGCCGTGGCAAATCCCTCAAGACCTCCAGCCCCAAGGCGCTCGCGAAACGGGGACAACGCTAGCATGGACACCATCGTCCGCGAGGCTCAGGGCCGGCTCAAGATCGGGCGTCCCGTCGCCATCATCGACATCGGTTCGAACTCCGTCCGTCTCGTGACCTACGAGGGCATGGCCCGTGCGCTCACGCCCATCTACAACGAAAAGGTACTCTGCGGTCTCGGCCGCCATGTGGCCACGACGGGCAAGCTCGATGAGGATGCCGTGGATCGCGCGCTTCGGGCGCTCGCCCGGTTCCGCGTGCTCTGCGACACCATGCAGGTCTCGGATGTTTTCGTGCTCGCCACCGCTGCCGCGCGCGATGCTTCCAACGGCCCGGCCTTTCTGGAGGCGGCGGAGAAGGCCTGCGGTCGTCCGATCAGCCTGCTCTCCGGCGCGGAAGAGGCGCGGGCATCGGCGCTCGGCATCGTCGCGGGTTTCTACCGGCCTGACGGGATCGTCGGCGACATGGGCGGCGGCAGCCTCGAACTCGTCGATGTGAAAGGGGCTACGATCGGGCAGGGCACCACCATGCCGCTCGGCGGCCTCGCCCTACAGGACGTGAGCGGAGGCTCGCTGCGCAAGGCGCAGCGGATCGTCCGCGCCGCGCTCGAGCGGGCGCCGGAATATCTAGAGAGCCTGCACGGACGCACGTTCTATGCGGTCGGCGGCACGTGGCGCGCTCTTGCGCGGCTGCATCAAGCGGCGACGGATTATCCGCTCCACATCATGCACAACTACATCCTCGACCCGAAGAGCGGGCTCGACTTTCTTCAGCTTGTGGAAGGGGCCGACACCAAGACCCTCAAGGATATCGAAAGCGTGTCGGAAGCCCGCCGTCCTCTGCTGGCTTATGGCGCCATCGTGCTGGAGGAGATCATCCGTCTCGGTGAGCCGAAGGAAGTGGCGATCTCCGCCTTCGGCGTGCGTGAAGGCGTTCTCTTCGACAAGCTCGATCCCGAGACGCAGAAGCGCGATCCGCTCATCGCCGCGGCGAGCGATCTGAATCTCCTGCGCTCGCGCTCGCCGCGCCATGGCGAGGAGCTGTGCGAGTGGACTGAAAGCTTCATGAAGAGCCTCGGTCTCACGGAGACGGAGACCGAGACGCGCCTGCGCCGCGCCGCCTGCCTGCTCGCCGATATCGGCTGGCGCGCCCATCCCGATTATCGCGGCGAGCAGAGCCTCAATCTCATCGCCTATGGCGCCTTCGCGGGCCTCGATCACCCGGGCCGTGCCTATCTGGCGCTCGCCATCTTCTTCCGCCACGAAGGGCTCTCGCCCGACAAGGTGGGCTCGCGCATCAAGTCGCTCGCAGGCTCCCGCTATCTCGAACGCGCCCGCCTGCTCGCGGCCCTCATGCGCGTCGCCTATCCGGTGTCGGTCTCCATGGAAGGCATTCTCCCGCAGGCTTCCTTGCGGGCGCGGGGCGCCCAGGTCGTGCTGCAACTGCCGTCCCACATGCAGGACCTCGCCAATGAGCGGTTGGCGGGCCGCATGAAGGCCCTCGGCAAGCTCCTCAACATGGAGCCGGTGATCGAGATCGCCTGACATGGCCGACATCAAGACCAAATCCACGCGAGTCGTGTACGAGAACCGCTGGATGCGCGTGAGGGAAGACGCCATCGAGCGCGCCGACGGCTCGCCCGGCATTTACGGCGTCGTCGAGAAACCGGATTTCGCGATCATCGCTCCCATCGACAACGGCGTGATTCATTTGGTCGAGCAATACCGCTATCCCGTTCAGGGCCGCTATTGGGAGCTGCCCCAAGGCTCATGGGAGCGCTCCGGTGTGGATCCGTTGGAACTCGCCCGCGCCGAGCTGCGCGAAGAAACGGGCCTCACCGCCGAAACCATGATCCATGTGGGGCACCTGTTTGAGTGCTACGGCTACTCGACCCAGGGCTACGACATCTACCTCGCACAAGGGCTCACGCCGGGCGCAACGGAGCGCGAGCATACGGAGCAGGACATGATTGCCCGCGCCTTCCCGATTGAGGACGTGCTGAGGATGATCACCGACGGCGCGATCAAGGACGCCACGACGGTGGCGGCGCTGGGGCTGTTGCGGCTGAAGGGGTTGGTTTGACCGGGTGAGAGCTTAAACCGGTTCTCTCCACGTCATCACCGGCCTTGTGCCGGTGATCTAAGCCTTTCCAACCCATCACCCTCATCCTGAGGAGCAGACAAAGTCTGCGTCTCGAAGGATCGTCCAGTGATTTCTGGAGACGCCCTCGTCCTTCGAGACAGTCGCTGCGCGACCCCTCAGGATGAGGGCTATGGGGAGTGAGCAGGAAGACGTGGATGGTCGGGACAAGCCCGGCCATGACATGATAGGCGGCGCCCGAAATCCTAAGCCGACGCGATCTCCCGCAGCCTCACCCGCCCGCGCTCCAGCACGAGGCCGAGCTGCCCGTTCTTGAGGGCCAGGGCCTTCTCGCCGAACAGCGCCCGGCGCCAGCCGTGCAGGGAGGGTACATCGGCGGCGTCGCTCTCGGCGATGGCTTCAAGCTCTTCGACGGTGGCGATGATCTTGGGCGCGACGCCTTCCTGCTCGGCGACCGCCTTGAGGAGGACCTTCAGCAGGTCCACGACCGCGCCGGTATTGCCGCGTCCCCGGCTGCGCTCGGGCGTCGGTACGGTAGCCGGGTCACGGGCGATGCCGCGCTCAACGGCTTCCAGGATGTCGACGCCCGTGCGGGAGCGCTCGAAGCCGTTGGGGATGGAGCGCAGGCGGCCCAGAGCCTCGACGCTGCGCGGGGCGGAGGTCGCCACGTCGATCAGGGCGTCGTCCTTGAGGATGCGGCCGCGCGGCACGTCCCGGTTCTGCGCCTCACGCTCGCGCCAGGCGGCCACCTCCATGAGAACGGCGATTTCCTTCGGCTTGCGCAGGCGGCCGGCGAGGCGGCGCCAGGCATTGTCCGGGTCGGCCTGATAGGTCTCGGGCGAGGTGAGGATGGACATTTCCTCTGTCAGCCAGTCCAGGCGGCCGTTCTTCTGGAGCTGGGCCAGCAGGGCCTCGTAGACCTTCACGAGATGGGTCACGTCCGAAATCGCGTAGGTGAGCTGCGCATCGGAGAGGGGACGGCGGGACCAGTCGGTGAAGCGGGAGGACTTGTCGATCTTGGCCTTGGCGAGATCGTTCACCAACTGCTCGTAGGAGACCGAATCGCCATAGCCGCAGACCATGGCGGCGACCTGACTATCGAACAGGGGATGGGGAACGATGCCCCCTAAGTTCCAGATGATCTCGAGATCCTGGCGGGCCGAGTGGAAGACCTTCACCACCTCCGGATTGGCCATGAGCGCCATGAAGGGCTCCAGGCTCATTCCCTCGGCCAGCGGGTCTATGAGATAGGAATCGGCCGCGTCCGGCCCTGCCATCTGGATCAGGCAGAGCTTGGGGTAATAGGTCGTCTCGCGCAGGAACTCCGTATCGACCGTGACGAACGGGTGCTGGCTCAGGCGGGAGCAGGCGGCGGAAAGCGCCTCGGTGGTCGTTATCAAGTCCATGAACACGTCTCATAACCTAAGCCGGCGGCTCAGGCGACTCCGTTTCACCAGTCTGATCGGCCAGATTTCCAAGAAAAGTGTCGAGATTCGAGGCGAGCTTGGCCATTGACTCGCTATATACATAATATAACGTTTAAAGGCTGGTTCCTGTTCTGATCAAACGGATTGGCAACCAGCTGCGCAACGATGCTACAGAGGGGACATAACAATGAGCATCCATCCCATTCATCCCATCCACCCGATTCATCCTATCCATCCGTAAGGATGAGCCTTCCTGACAAGGAAGGCTTGCAGAGCCCTCCAGGCTCCTGAAAAGTTTAAGGCCAGCTTTCACGCTGGCCTTTTTATTTCGTCCCGTACCTCCGCCTTTGCGCCTTCAACCGCTCCTTCGCCTGCCGTTCGGCCCGCTTCATGAGCCAATCCAGGATATTCCGGTCGATCACGATGCCGGTCTCCGCATCCTCGAGCCGCTCGATTCGGTCCACCCGGAAACCGCGATAGCCGTCATCGGCCATGTCGATGCCGCCGAGCAGCATCTTGCCAGGGCCCACCTTCAGCTCGCGCGCGATCACCCAGCGCCGGGTCGGATTGCCGGCCTGGTCCACATAATCGAGCTCAAGCGCCGCTTCGAGCGGATAGACATGCCAGTTCCCCTCGATCCGCTCTTCGTTGGGAGCGTTCCGGCCTGGATTCAACAGGGATGTCGCGTGGTTCTGGATCATAGGCTGAATATGGTGATTCATGCTTTGTTCCGCAAGGATCGGGAGGGGCTGAAAAGCTGTCAAACCGCCTGAAATTGAAGGAGAAATCCGAGCTAGGGCCGGCAGCTTCAGGGGTGCTGGGGAAGGCGGAGGGTAAGGTCTTTCCCTTATTCGACGCTCTTGCCATGCGGGCGCTATACTTCAGCCTGTTTCAGCCCTCGGCGGCCCCCTGCCGCAGGGGCCGAGCGCGGCGCCTCAAAGGAAAAATCCGAGTGCGATCTTTGGGAGGATGAGATGTCCGAGGAAGCCCACCCCACCACCCCCGTCCTGCGCCAGGAGCCCGTCATTCGCCGGATCGGGCGTGCAGACATTGTCGACGCCCTTTCGGCGGGAGCGCGGGACTTCCAGGCCTATCCTGCCTTTGGGCTGTTCTTCGGGGGCGTTTATGCCCTCGGCGGAGTGATCGTCGCCGCCTGCGCCTTCCTGTGGGACCTGCTTTACCTCGTCTATCCGCTGGCCGCCGGCTTTGTGCTTGTCGGCCCCTTCGTAGCCATCGGGCTCTATGAGGTCAGCAGACTGCGGGAACAGGGGCTGACCCCAACCTGGGCCGGCGTATTCAAGGCGATCTGGGGGCAGGCCGGCAAGGAAATCTCCTGGATGGCCTTCGTCACGATCTTCATTTTCATCATCTGGATGTATCAGGTCAGGCTGCTGATCGCCCTGTTCTTCGGACTTCACGGCATGCCGGCGGGTTCCTTCCCGGCGATCCTGTTCACCACCCCGGAGGGCCTGGCCTTCCTGGCAGTCGGCCATCTGGTGGGGGCCGTCCTCGCCACGGTAGTCTTCACGCTTACCATCGTCTCCTTCCCACTGCTCCTGGATCGGGAAGTGGATTTCATCACGGCGATGATCACGAGCGTCCGGGCGGTCATCGGCAATCCGCTTTCCATGATGGGGTGGGCCGCCTGCGTCGTGATCCTGCTCTTCGTGGCCTCGCTCCCCATCTTCCTCGGGCTGGTCGTGGCCCTGCCGGTGCTCGGCCATACGACATGGCACCTGTACAGGAAGCTCGTCACCTAGAGCGGAGCTTCATCTGGACGCGCCAAGCCTAGCTGTTCGGCCCGTGCGCTCGGAGGCCGGGGCGGGAGGCTGCCTGTCCCGTGCGGGTTATAGCCCCCAACATGGCCTCCATTCAGCCTTCGTCCTTGACTTCCAGGCCCTCCCATGGATGTTGCGCGTAACTTCGAACCAGCAGGCTTTTTAGATGTCCGCCTCCATGCACCGTTACCGTTCCCATACCTGCGGCGCGCTCCGCGAATCCGATGTCGGGCAGGTCACCCGCCTTTCCGGGTGGTGCCACCGCATCCGTGACCATGGCGGCGTGCTGTTCATCGACCTGCGCGACCACTACGGCATGACGCAATGCGTGATCGACCCGGATTCCCCGGCCTTCAAGCTCGCCGAGACGGCCCGGTCCGAGTGGGTGATCCGCGTGGACGGCAAGGTGCGCAAGCGCCCGGCCGGCACCGAGAACACCGAGCTGCCCACCGGCATGGTCGAGGTCTACATTACGGACATCGAGGTGCTCGGCCCGGCGGACGAGCTGCCGATGCCGGTCTTCGGCGACCAGGAATATCCGGAAGAGACGCGCCTCAAGTACCGCTATCTGGATCTCCGCCGCGAGAAGCTGCACAACAACATCATGAAGCGCGGCGCCATCGTGAACTCGCTGCGCACCCGCATGCAGCAAAGCGGCTTCTTCGAGTTCACGACGCCGATCCTGACGGCCTCCTCGCCCGAAGGCGCGCGCGACTTCCTCGTGCCGTCCCGTATCCATCCCGGCCAGTTCTACGCGCTGCCGCAGGCCCCGCAGCAGTTCAAGCAGCTGATCATGATGTCCGGCTTCGACCGGTACTTCCAGATCGCGCCGTGCTTCCGCGACGAGGACCCGCGCGCCGACCGTCTGCCCGGCGAGTTCTATCAGCTCGACGTGGAGATGAGCTTCGTCACGCAGGAAGACATCTTCCAGACCATGGAGCCGGTGATCCGCGACACCTTCAAGGAATTCGCGGACGGCAAGCCGGTGACGGACGTGTTCCCGCGCATTCCGTATTTCGAGTCCATGCTGAAATACGGCTCCGACAAGCCGGACCTGCGCAACCCGCTCGTGATCGCCGACGTGTCGGAGGTGTTCGAGCGCGAGGACGTGACCTTCAACGCGTTCAAGAACGTGGTGAAGGGTGGCGGCGTCGTGCGCGCCATTCCGGCGACGGGCGCAGCCTCTCAGCCACGTTCGTTCTTCGACAAGCTTAACGACTGGGCCCGCTCGGAGGGCGCCCCCGGCCTCGGCTATATCGTGTACGAGGAAGAGGGCGGCCAGATCGTCGCCAAGGGACCGATCGCCAAGTTCATTCCTGACGCCGCTCAGGCCGTCATCCGCGAGAAGGCCGGCATCAAGGCAGGCGACGCGGTGTTCTTCTCGGCTGGCAACGAGGACAAGGCGGCGTCTCTCGCCGGCAAGGCGCGCGTGCGCATCGGCGACGAGCTGGGCTTGGGCAACAAGGACCAGTTCGCGTTCTGCTGGATCGTCGACTTCCCGCAATACGAGTGGAACGAGGACGAGAAGAAGATCGACTTCTCCCACAACCCGTTCTCCATGGGCAACATGGACCACGACGAGTTCATGGCGCTCGATGCGTCCGACAAGGATAAGATCCTCAAGATCACGGCCTTCCAGTACGACATGGTCTGCAACGGCTACGAGATGGCCTCCGGCTCGATCCGTAACCACCGTCCCGACCGCATGGTGAAGGCGTTCGAGATCGCAGGCTACGGCGAGCAGGAGGTCATGGACCGCTTCGGCGGCATGTACCGCGCGTTCCAGTACGGCGCTCCTCCGCATGGCGGCATGGCGGCGGGCGTGGACCGCATCGTGATGCTGCTCTGCGGCGCGCAGAACCTGCGCGAGATTACGCTCTTCCCCATGAACCAGAAGGCGGAAGACCTGCTGCTCGGCGCGCCCTCCGAGGCCACGCCCAAGCAGCTGCGTGAGCTGCACATCCGGACGAACCTGCCGGAGAAATGAACACCGGCGACGTCACCGCCATCGTCGTGACCTTCGACAGCGCCCATGCGCTGCCGGAGTGTCTCGGCGCGCTGCAGGCGGATGGCGTACCCGCGCTCGTGGTCGACAACGCATCGACCGATGACACTGTCGCGATAGCCGAAGGGCAGGGCGCACGGATCATCCGCAATCCCCGCAACGAAGGCTATGGTCGCGCCAACAATATCGGCGCGCGGGCGGCGGAGACGGAGTTCGTGCTCGTCGTCAATCCGGATTGCATCGTCGATTCCGGCGCTGTCGCGGCGCTCGTCGATGCGGCACGGCGCTATCCCGACGGCGCGCTCTTCGCGCCGCAGATCGTCGAGCCGAGCGGTCGCGTGTTTTTTCAGCCCCGTTCACTGCTCTCGCCCTATCTCCACAACCCGGGCGGCAAGCTCGTTCTGCCGGAAGGCGAGGCCTGCGCGCCGTTCTTCTCGGGCGCGTGCTTCCTCGTTCGCCGCGATGTGTTCCTGAAACTCGGCGGCTTCGACGAAAACATTTTCCTGTTCTACGAGGACGACGACCTCTGCCGCCGCATCGCGGATTCGGGTTCGGCGCTCATCTATGTGCCGCAGGCCATCGTGCGCCATGGGCGTGGCGGGTCGAGCGAGCCGAAGCGTGGACGGATCTACGCCTCCCGCTGGCATCAGGCCTGGTCGCGGGCCTATGTGAGCCGCAAGTACGGGTTGTCGAACCCGGCGCCCGGCATGTTCGCGATCAACGCTCTGAAGGCGCTCGGGGCGTGCCTGACGTTCCAGCGCAAGCTCATCGAGCGCTACGGCGGCTCGGCGGCCGGGGCATGGGCCGCGATGACAGGACGCAAGGCGTTCTAATGCGTTCTTCCGTCATGGCCGCACTTGTTGCGGCCACCCACGTCTTACTCCGCGCCGAAGGCGTGGATACCCGGCACAAGGCCGGGCATGACGATTAGCACTGCGTATGCAGCACCTTCACCGCCGCGACCAATTCCCTGGTCCTGTCACTCTGAAGCAGCGGAATGAGAGTCGCCACCTTCTCGCGCGGCAAGTCCCACCACCTCGCATCAAGCAGCGCCGCAATGGTCGCCTCGTCGAAGCGGTAGCGGATGACCTTGGCCGGGTTGCCGCCGACGATGGCGTATGGCGGCACGTCCTTGGTCACCACCGCATGAGCCGCCACGACGGCCCCGTGGCCGACCGTGACGCCGGACATGATCATCGCGCCCGAGCCCAGCCATACGTCATGGCCGATCACTACGTCTCCCCGGGAGGTGTGAAAATCCTCGGTCGCAGGAGCCTGGGGCCAGAGTTCGCGGAAGGCGGAGAAGGGGAAGGTCGTGCCCCAGTCGGTCCGGTGGTTGCCTCCGAGCAGGATCTCGACCTTGTCGGCGATGGAGCAATAGCGCCCGATGGTCAGCTTTCGGCCCGACTCGGGGAACCGCACCTTGGGGCGTCCATAGGAGAACTCCCCGATCTCGTAGCCGTAGCGCCCAGCCATGCGGGCGAGGTGCAGGTGGGTCTGGTTATGCGGGTTGCGCCAGTTCTTGAGGCGATGGCCGAGTTTCATCTGGTGAGGCCATCCGGGTCAGAAGAACATTGACGACAGGGGGGAAGGGCGCGCACAAGAGCCTCCAGAACGTAACGGTTGGTGCAAGGAGCGTCGGGGATGGGAGACAACATCTCGCAGGATCTGAAATCGGGAGCGATGTTCTACCATCAGCACCCGCGCCCCGGAAAGCTTGAGATCCAGCCGACCAAGCCTCTCGGCAACCAGCGCGACCTGGCTCTGGCCTATTCTCCGGGCGTCGCAGCCCCCTGCGAGGCCATTGCCGCCGATCCGGCTCAAGCCGCCAATCTCACCTCCCGCCAGAACCTCGTGGCCGTGATTTCCAACGGTACGGCAGTTCTGGGGCTCGGCGATATCGGTCCGCTCGCCTCCAAGCCCGTCATGGAAGGCAAGGCGGTCCTGTTTAAGAAGTTCTCCGGCATCGACGTGTTCGACATCGAGGTCGCGGAAAAGAATGTGGACAAGCTCGTCGAGGTGATCGCGGCGCTTGAGCCCACCTTCGGCGGCATCAATCTCGAAGACATCAAGGCACCCGAATGCTTCGAGGTGGAGGAGCGGTTGAAGGCCCGCATGGGCATCCCGGTCTTCCACGACGACCAGCACGGCACCGCGATCATCGTGGGCGCCGCCGTCACGAACGCGCTGGAGCTTGCGGGCAAGCGCATCGAGGACGTGAAGATCGTGACCTCCGGCGCCGGCGCTGCGGCCCTTGCCTGCCTCAACCTCCTGGTGTCGCTCGGCGCCAAGCGCGAGAACATCTGGGTCACGGATATCGAAGGCGTCGTCCATGACGGCCGCAACGAGCTCATGGACCGATGGAAGTCGGTCTATGCGCAGAAGACCGAAGCCCGCACGCTTGCCGACGTGATCCCCGATGCCGACGTGTTCCTTGGCCTCTCCGCCGGCGGCATCCTGAAGCCGGAGCTGCTCGCCAAGATGGCGCCGCGTCCGCTGATCATGGCGCTCGCCAATCCCTATCCCGAGATCATGCCGGAAGAGGCAGAAGCCGCCCGTCCCGACGCGATGATCTGCACCGGCCGCTCGGACTATCCAAACCAGGTCAACAACGTCCTGTGCTTCCCCTACATCTTCCGCGGCGCGCTCGATGTGGGCGCCACGACCATCAACGAGGAAATGAAGGCCGCCGCCGTGAAGGCCATCGCGAGCCTTGCCCGCGAGGCGCCCTCCGAGGTGGTGGCGCGGGCCTATGGCGGCGAGGCGCATCCCTTCGGCAACAAGTCGCTGATCCCGAGCCCCTTCGATCCCCGCTTGATCCTGCGCATCGCGCCCGCCGTCGCGAAGGCCGCCATGGATTCCGGCGTCGCCACGCGGCCGCTGGCGGATCTTGAGGCCTATGCCGATTCCCTCGGCCGCTTCGTGTTCCGCTCCGGCTTCATCATGAAGCCGCTCTTCTCGCAGGCGAAGGGCAACCCCAAGCGCGTGATCTACGCCGAGGGCGAGGACGAGCGCGTGCTGCGCGCCGTGCAAGTGATCGTGGAGGAGGGGCTTGCGAAGCCCATCCTTATCGGGCGCCCGAACGTGGTGGAGGCGCGCATCAAGCGCTTCGGCCTCTCCATGGAAATCGGTCGTCACTTCGAGCTGGTGAATCCGGAAGACGATCCGCGCTATCGCGATTATGTGGCGACCTATGTGGAGGCGGCAGGCCGCAAGGGCATCACGCCGGATGCGGCGAAGACGCTGGTGCGCACGAACTCCACCGTCATCGGCGCGCTTGCTGTGCGGCGCGGCGATGCGGATGCGTTGATCTGCGGCCTCGAAGGTCGCTTCCAGTCGCGCGTGAAGCACATCAAGGACATCATCGGGCTTGCTCCCGGCGTGCATGAGATGGCGGCCCTGTCTCTCGTCATCACGTCGAAGGGCGCCTACTTCCTCGCCGACACCCATGTGCAGTTCGATCCGAGCGCGGAGCAGATCGCCGATATGACGATTGCCTGCGCGAGCCATGTGCGCCGCTTCGGCATCGAGCCGAAGATCGCCCTGCTGTCACATGCGGATTTCGGCGCCGCCGACACGCGCTCCGCCGTAAAGATGCGCAATGCGCTCGCCTGCATCAACGAGCGCGCCCCGGAACTCGAGGTCGATGGCGAGATGCAGGCGGATGCCGCTCTCTCCCAGATGATCCGTGACCGCGTGAACCCCGGCTCGCGCCTCGAGGGCGAAGCGAATGTGCTGATCATGCCGAATCTGGACGCGGCCAACATCGCCTTCCAGTTCACGAAGATCCTGGCGGATTCGCTTCCCGTCGGCCCGATCCTCATCGGCCCGGCCAAACCCGCTCATATCCTTACGCCATCGGTCACAGCGCGTGGCATCGTGAATCTCACCGCGATTGCGGTGGTCGAGGCGCAGGCTTTGGAGCAGGATCAGCCGACGCTGATTTGAGCTTTCATTGCTATTAGCTCACTTTTGAAATGCCCAGGCTCGTCCCGGGCATTTCTTTTCGATGGTTCCAACCTTACTGCCCTCATCCTGAGGAGCCTGCATCAGCAGGCGTCTCGAAGGATCGTCCAGGAATCTCTGGAGCCTCCTTCGAGACAGTCGCTGCGCGACTTCCTCAGGATGAGGTTTGTGGGATGGAGATGAACTGAAACGTCACTCCGCCTTCGCCGAAATATTCAGCTTCTCAAGCGCATCCGCCGGTTCGGCCGCCAGCACCGCATCCATGAAGCCGAAACCCGAAGGGTTTTTCGGCGTCGCTTCGATGGTGAGCTTGCCCGGCTTTGCGATGAATTTCGATACCGCTTCCGCAAGCGTCGAAACCTGTTCGGAATTGCCGAGCATGGAAGAGAGCACCAGGGGCGCCGCGCCCGCATAGAGCTTGCGCAGTGTGTCCGGTTTGGTCTTCTGATCCTTGGCCGCCTGAGTGAGATATCGGTCGAGGAGGCCCTCGTCCTCGACGACGATAAGCGCCTCCTTGGCCGTCAGGTCGATTGCCGCCGCAGCTGCGGTTGCCTGATCCATGGTGAAGAGGTCCTTTTTCACATTGCCGATCAGGCCGTTCAGGGAAACCCTGCCGATCTCCTGACCCTGCAGCGAGACCTCGCTCAACCTGATCTCGCTCGCAGCCTCGTTCCAGTCGGCCGCCAAAGTGAAGGACGATGTGAGAGACTTGTAGCCGAGAGCCGCGAGCTGCTGCACCAGCTCGTCGCTGCTATCAGCGGGAAGGGCGAAGGTGGCGTTGCGCTGCTCGATGCGGAAATTCGTCGGAATACCGTTCATCGGCTTGTCAGCCGTCACCGCGAAGTCTTCGATCGTGGCCTTGGTCCGCTCCGGCTGCTTTCCATTTTCCGGCTTGCTCAGGGCATCGATGTCGATGCCGGACAGGCGAAGCGTGCCGAGGGTGGGGATGAGCGTGCGCAGGGTGGCGGAGTCGAGCTCTTCGACCTTCCTGCCTTGAAGGTTTTTCAGACCTTCGAGAGTAGGTGCGATCGAGAACCCCGTCAGGGCCATGGTGCCGATCTTGACGACGCTCTTGTCCTCGACGACCTCGAAACCCTCGATGCGCAGATTCGCAGGCTGCTGCCCCGATCCGCTCGCATAGGCCATGCGCTGAATGCGCCCGGTCGAAGGCGGTGCCGATTTCGGCTCGCCATTCGGAATGAGGTTCTTGATCTCCATACCGGTCGCTTCGACCTGACCGATCTGGAAGGCCGAGAATGCATCGGCAAGCAACGTGAACAGCCGCGACGTTTCCTCATCGGTAAGGGTGTCCTTGCTGCTCAGGTCGGACAACACGGCTTCTGTTCCAGCCCAGGAATCGAGAGTTGGCCGCGCATGGAAATCGCTTCCGTCGATGCGGGCGAGCTTGAAGCCGATCAGGCCCTTCGTATCTGCGAGTTCCAGGTTCTGGGCCGTGAACGCGCCATGGATGCGGACCAGAGGATCGGAAGGCGTCTTGGCTTTCGATTCGTAAATGTTGGCAAGCGCACCGAGATCGAGGTCATTCACTGACGACTTGCCGACGCTGGTCAGGAGCGTCACGTCCTTGTCCGAAATCTCGGCGCCGACAGCCTCGGCAGTCAAGGATGCGACTCGCCCTCCGACGATATCCGTCATGACGACGTTTCTGTAAGTCGTCGTCTGCGTTTCCGACGGAAGCGTGACCTTGACCTTTATCTCTGGAATCTCGATCCGCTTGGCATTGATCCTGGCGAAACGCGTCGCCATCGGTTCGTTCGATCCAGCGGCGAACAGCGCCTCGATCTCGGCGCGTGAGGAGGTGACGCCCGAGAGATTGACGCTCTTCAACTCATAGGTGGCCGAGGTCCAGGTAAAGCTGACGTTCTCAAGTGAGAAGCTATCCGCGGCTTGGGCAAAGGCGGCGCTCCAGAGAGGGGCCTTCACGGCTCCAATCGTCACGCGCCCGGCAGCTGTCTCGAAGGAGAGGTTGCGGATGACGGCAGGCTCGACTTGCAGGACGGCCATGCCGGCCATGAGGGCGAGCGCGCAGACACCGGCGCGGTGACGAAACTTCATGCGAATCCCCAGTCGAAAGCTCAATCGGAAGAGCGGCTGGGGAGACTATATTGAGCCGATACCGGGTTTCACAAGGAGAAGGACGTGCCGCAGCCGCAGGAGGCGGTCGCGTGCGGGTTCTCGATCTTGAAGGATTGGCCGATCAGGTCGTCCACGAAATCGATGACCGAGCCGTCCATGTACTGGATCGACACCTCGTCCACGATCACCCTGGCTCCATCCTTCTCGATGATCAGGTCGTCGTCCTGGCGGGTGCGGTCCACGTCGAAGGCATATTGAAAGCCCGAGCAGCCGCCACCGTTGACGCTGATTCTCAGCATCGAGCCAGTCGGCTCGGCGGCCATGATCTCGTTGATGCGGCGGGCGGCGCGTTCGGTCAGGGATATTCCAGCCATGGGGTCTTCCAGGTCCTCATAAGGACATAAGTCTTGGACAAGCTCTTGTATAAGCATGATTTCATCAGAAAACCGGATCCCACTTTTCTGAATCATGCTCTAAGACCAAAGTAAGTGCACCCTGACAAGGCTTCAACCCGAGGATGACAGTGCGGCCCTTTGGCGAGAGATGGCGAGCCCCTTATGCCTGCGACCCGTGGGCAAGCCGTGGCCGCTTGTATCCCGAGGCGGTCTCGCCGACCCGCAGCGAGTTCCAGCGCGACCGGGACCGTATCATCCATTCCTCGGCCTTCCGCCGCCTCAAACACAAGACCCAGGTCTTCGTCTATCACGAGGGCGACCATTTCCGCACCCGCCTGACCCACACCATCGAGGTCAGTCAGATCGCTCGCGCCTTGGCTCGCTCCCTGGGCCTTGACGAGGATCTGGCGGAGGCTCTGGCGCTCTCCCATGACCTCGGCCACACGCCCTTCGGCCATACGGGGGAGGATACGCTGGAGGAGTGCATGGCGGCCTTCGGCGGCTTCGACCACAATGCCCAGGCCCTGCGGATCGTGACCCGGCTGGAGCGGCGCTATGCGGATTATGACGGCCTGAACCTCGCCTGGGAGACCCTGGAGGGCTTGGTCAAGCACAATGGTCCTCTCCTCGACGCCAACGGACAGCCGACGTTGCGCTATACCGCGCGGGGCGTCCCGCTCGCCATCATGGAATACAACGCCCTCCAGGACCTGGAACTCGCCACTTATGCAAGCGGGGAAGCGCAGGCGGCGGCGATTGCCGACGACATTGCCTATGACGCCCACGACATAGACGACGGCCTGAGGGCAGGGCTGTTCAAGATCGAAGATCTGCGCGAGGTGCCATTCCTCGCCGGGCTTCTGGACGAGATCGACGGGCGCTGGCCGGGGCTCGACCTGTCCCGCCGCATTCACGAACTGACCCGGCGGGTAATCACCCGGTTCGTGGAGGATGTGGTGGCCGAGGGCGACCGCAGGATCGCGGCTCTCGCCCCGAAGAGCGCCGAGGATATCCGCAAAGCCTCCGACACGGTCATCTGCTTCTCGGATGCGATGCGCGAGGCCGATGCCTCGATCAAACGCTTCCTCTATGCGCGCATGTACCGCCACCCCGAGGTGATGCGGGTGCGCGCCCAGGCGGACAACGTGCTGCGGGATCTCTTCCGCCGCTTCAAGGCCGAGCCGGAGCTGATGCCGGATGAGTGGCAGGTGGACCTGCCCAAGGACGACGAGGCTCGTCTCGCCCGCCGAGTGGCGGATTACATCGCGGGCATGACGGACCGTTATGCGATCCTCGAACACCGACGTTTGTTTGACGTAACGCCGGACCTGCGCTAGCGCATCGTGCAGAAAAGTGCCTGCGGTTTTCCGCGCCAAACGATGCGCTCAGTTTAGCTGGGCATCGGATGGGTTCCCAAAAGTGGTTTCCACTTTTGGGTCCGATGCCTGGGCGCAGCTACGAATTCCAGGGCCGATGCCCTTTCGAGATAAAGTACCATGAACATTTTCGGATTGTTTGAGAAGCGGGTTGCCGATGCGCTGGGCCGTCTGGCCGGCGAGGGGAAGATTCCCTCGGGGCTCGATGCCAGCCGCGTCGTGGTCGAGCCGCCGCGCGATCCGTCTCACGGCGATCTGGCGACGAACGCCGCCATGGTGCTCTCCAAGGAAGCGCGCATGAACCCGCGTGCCTTGGCTGAACTTCTGGTCGCCGACCTTCAGGACGATCCTCGCGTCACGAAAGTCGAGATCGCCGGTCCCGGCTTCATCAATATCCGCCTCAATCCGCAGGTGATGCACGAGGTGCTGCGCGCCGCCGTGGTCGATGCCAATGCATTCGGCCGGAGCGGGCAGGGCGCGGGCAGGCCGGTCAATGTGGAATATGTCTCCGCCAACCCGACCGGCCCCATGCATGTGGGCCATTGCCGTGGCGCGGTGTTCGGCGACGCGCTGGCGGGCCTGCTCGACTTCGCGGGCTACAAGGTGACCCGCGAGTACTACATCAACGATGCCGGCGCGCAGGTCGATGTGCTCGCCCGTTCCGCCTACCTCCGCTACAAGGAGGCCCTGGGCCAGGACATCGGCGCGATCCCGGAAGGCCTCTATCCCGGCGATTACCTTAAGCCGGTCGGCGAGAGGCTCGCCAAAGAACATGGCGAGAGCCTGCTGAACAAGCCGGAAGCCGAGTGGCTGCCGCTGGTGCGCGAAGCCGCCATCAACGCCATGATGGACATGATCCGCGCCGATCTCGCAGTGCTCAACATCCATCACGACGTGTTCTTCTCCGAGCGCTCCCTGCAACTCGGCGCCGAGGATCAGGTGAAGAAGCTGATCGAGGATCTGCGCAGCCGCGACCTCATCTATATGGGCCGTCTGCCGCCCCCCAAGGGCCAGAAGGACGAGGATTGGGAGGATCGTGAGCAGTTGCTGTTCCGTGCCACCGCCTTCGGTGACGAGGTGGATCGTCCGCTGCTGAAGTCCGATGGGTCCTACACCTATTTCGCCTCCGACATCGCCTATCACCGCTCCAAATACGAGCGCGGCTTCGCCTCCATGATCGACGTCTGGGGCGCCGACCACGGCGGCTACGTGAAGCGCATGCAGGCGGCGACGAAAGCCGTCACCGACAGCAAGGGCGACCTCGACGTGAAGCTCTGCCAGCTGGTCAAGCTTCTGCGCGGCGGCGAACCGGTGAAGATGTCCAAGCGCTCGGGCGACTTCGTGACCCTGCGCGACGTGGTGGACGAGGTGGGCCGCGATGCCACCCGGTTCATGATGATTTTCCGGAAGAACGACGCGACGCTCGATTTCGACCTCGCCAAGGTGGTCGAGCAGTCCAAGGACAACCCGGTCTTCTACGTTCAGTACGCCCATGCCCGCTGCGCCTCCGTGTTCCGGCAGGCGTCCGAGGCGTTCCCGGGTGAGAGCTTCTCCGCGCAAGTTCTTGAGAAGGCTGACCTCTCGATTCTGTCGGACGAGTCGGAGATGGACCTCATCCACCGGATCGCCCAGTTCCCCCGCATGGTGGAGGCCGCTGCCGAGGCCCACGAGCCTCACAGGGTCGCTTTTTACCTCTATGACCTCGCCAGCGCGTTCCATTCTTTGTGGAACAAGGGCAAAGACTTGCCGCAATTACGCTTTGTTAATCAAACTGATAAAGATTCAACAAGAGCGAGGCTGGCTCTGGTGCATGCCCTGAAGGGCGTGCTGGCATCCGGCCTCACCATCCTGGGCGTCACGGCACCCGATGAAATGCGTTAACGTTTTGCTAGGCGGATCAGCCGCTTAGTGGCCGTTTGCACCGGATGCTGTCACGTCGTGCCGGCGGAGCGATTGCGAGCTCCTGTCGCGTAACTGGAGAACCGGCGCATGAACGAATCAGTGAAGCCCCGTTTCGCTGTCGATATGAGCGACATCGAGCGGCAGCTCGCCCAGACGGGTGCCCCGCAGGCCCAGCCCTCCGCCGCGACGCGGAACGATCCCCTGGCCGAATTGGCCAGAATCGTAGGGCAGGACGACCCTTTTCAGGCCATTTTGGCGACTGAAGGCGCGGCCAAGCCGCGTCCACAGACCTCTTCGATCGACGATCTTTTCGCGGTCCGCGACACTATGACGCCTGCTGCGCGTCCGGCGCAGGCTCAGGCCCGTCAGTCCGAGTACGATGCTTCCGATTTCGAGCTCGATCAGTACGCTCGGCCCCAGGCGCCTGCCAGCGCTCAAGCCTATGCTTACCAGCAGCCCACCCAGGCCGCTCAGGCGGGTTCGTATGATAATCAGGCCTACGCGGACGATTATTACGACGACAACGGCCAGGGTTATGACGATCAGGGCTATGGCCAGCCCGAGCGCCTGAACTATCCGCCGGTCGAAAAGCCCCGCTCGCGCAAGGGCCTCCTTGCCATGGGCGCGGTTGTCGGCGCCATCGTGATCGGCGGCGGCGGGGCCTATCTGTTCAGCGGTTCTTCGGTCGGCGCAGGCGGCGAGCCGCCTCTCGTCGTGGCGAATACCGAGCCTGTGAAGGTGGAGCCGCAGAATCCGGGCGGGGTCGAAATCCCCAACCAGAACAAGCAGATTTACGAGCGCGCTCAGCAGTCCGAGACCAAGGTCGTGAACCGCGAGGAGCAGCCGGTCGATGTGGGCCAGGCCGTCCGCAACAACGGCGGCAGCACCGTGGCCGATGCCACCGGCGCGACCGCTCACGGCTCTCCTCGTCAGCACGCCAACAGTCTGAACCTTGGCGAGCCGCGCAAGGTCCGCACGGTGACGATCCGTCCCGACGGCACCGTCGCAGGGGCCGCACCCGAGGCTCAGGCACCCGCTCGCGCCAGCGGTCCCGCGCCGATCCCGACGCTGACCCTGCCGACCGAAGCTCAGGCGACCCCGCCGGTGCAGGTGGCTTCCGCTCAGCCCAGGCCTGCCGCCGCGACACCAGCCGCAGCGACCCCGGCCGCCGCGCCTCGCTCCGCTCCCGTCGCAGCGGCTCCGGCAACACCGGCCGCCGCGCCCGCGCCGCAGCGTGTTGCTTCCGCTCAGCCGGTGGCCGTCGCACCGGCTCAGGCCACGCCTGAGGCGACCACCACCGCGACCGGTGGCTTCTCGGTCCAGCTGGGCCTCGCCAATTCCGAGAGCGGGGCCGAGACGGCGTTCGCTTCGTACCAGCGCAAGTATTCGGACCTCGAAGGCATGCCGTCCCTGATCCGCAAGGCCGAGGTGAACGGAAAAGAGATCTACCGCGTGCGCGTCGGACCGATGTCGCGCGAGGAAGCCTCTTCCCTCTGCTCCAAGCTTCAGGGGCAGGGTGGCCAGTGCTTCGTGGCCAAGAACTGAGCTTCAGGAATTAAGGCTGGCCTCGAATATGGGGCCAGCTTGACCGAGAAGACTTCTTGACCCTTGTACTCAAGGGCCGTAAGGCGCGGGCATGAAAACCCGTGCCTTTATTGCTGGCTGCTCCGGCCTCGAACTGACCCCTGACGAAGTTGCCTTCTTCAAGGAGGCCGCTCCCTGGGGTTTCATCCTGTTTCGCCGCAATATCGGCACGCCCGAGCAGGTGAAGGCGCTTTGCGCCTCCCTGCGGGATACGGTCGGACGCGAGGACGCGCCGATCCTGATCGACCAGGAAGGCGGGCGGGTGCAGCGCATGGGGCCTACCCATTGGCCGAAATACCCGGCCGGCGCTGCCTATGGCCGCGTCCATGCCAACGATCCCCTTGTCCAGCGCGAACTGGCGCGGCTCGGTGCCCGTCTGATCGCCCATGACCTGCGCTCCGTCGGCATCAACGTGGACTGCCTGCCCGTCCTCGACGTGCCGTCGCCGGGCGCTCATGACGTGATCGGCGACAGAGCTTACGGCAAGACTCCGGACAAGGTGGCCGTGCTCGGCCGCGCCGCCGCCGAAGGCCTGCTCGCGGGCGGCGTCCTGCCCGTGGTCAAGCACATGCCGGGCCATGGCCGGGCAGGGGCCGACAGCCATCTGGCGCTGCCCGTGGTCGAGGCCTCTCGCGAGGAGTTGGAGAGGCACGATTTCGCGCCCTTCCGCATGCTGACCGACATGCCCCTCGCGATGACGGCCCACGTGGTCTACACGGCGCTCGACCCCGAGCGACCCGCGACCACGTCGCCGGTGGTGATGAAGGAGATCATCCGCGGTCATATCGGCTATGACGGCCTCGTCATGACGGACGACCTGTCCATGAAGGCCTTGTCGGGCTCCTTCAGGGAGAAGACCGAGGCCGCCTTTGCGGCGGGCGTGGACATGGCGCTCCACTGCAATGGCGACATGGAGGAAATGACGGCGGTGGCCGAGGCGACGCCGATCCTCGAGGGCGAGGCGCTCCGCCGGGCCGATGCCGCTCTGGCCCGCATCACGCACGAGCCGGAACCGCTCGATCCTGTGGATGCCCGTGCAAGACTCGACGCCGCCCTTGCGATGATCGCCTGAGGGCTCCAAGGTTACGCCCAACGCGTTGAGTATCATTCATGGCCAAGCCCTTACCCTTCGAGGATACCGAACCCGCCGCCGAGCGGGGTGAAAGCGAACCCGCGCTTCTTGTGGACGTGGACGGTTTCGAGGGGCCGCTTGACCTCCTGCTCGAACTCGCCCGTCGCCAGAAGGTGGACCTGCACCGCATCTCGATCCTGGCGCTCGCCGAGCAATACATCGCCTTCATCGAGGAGGCGCGCCGCATGCGCCTGGAGCTTGCGGCCGATTATCTCGTCATGGCGGCCTGGCTGGCCTACCTGAAATCCCGCCTGCTGCTGCCCGAGCCCCCGAAAGGCGAGGAGCCGAGCGCCGAGGATCTGGCGACCGCGCTCGCCTTGCGCCTGCGTCGTCTGGAAGCGATCCGCGAGGTTGCCCAGAAGCTCGGCGAGCGCTCGATCCTGGGCCGCGACGTGTTCGCCAGGGGTGCGCCGGAGCCGGTGGTGATCCACCGGGATGCCCGCTACGAGGCGTCCCTCTACGATCTGCTGAAGGCCTATGCCCAGCAGCGGCAGGTGCAGTTCAACAGCCGCGTTTCCCTGCACAAGCGCAATGTCTGGTCGCTGATCGACGCCCGGGACGCCCTGGAGCGGCTGGTCGGGCACTTGAGCGATTGGGTGACGCTGGATACTTACCTGATGGAATACATGGTCGAGCCCTCGATGAGGTCGACCGTCATGGCCTCCGCCTTGTCCGCAACCCTGGAAATGGTGCGCGAGGGCAAGCTGACCGTGAGGCAGGACGAAGCTTTCGCTCCGGTCTGGGTCAAGCCCGCCGAGGACCCAGCCGAGACAGGAGCCCAAGGATGATGGAAGAACCCGCTGAAGTCGCGGAAGCCGAGGCTTCCGTGGAGAGTCATGTGCCCGATCACGGCGAAGCGATGCGGATCGCCGAGGCGCTCCTCTTCGCCTCCGCCGAGCCGCTCGGCGCCGAGGAGCTGGGCGGACGCCTGCCGGAAGGCGCGGATATCGAAAAGATCCTCACCGATCTCGAAGAGCTTTATGCCCTGCGTGGAGTGAACCTTGTCCGGGTTGCCGGCAAATGGGCGTTCCGCACTGCGAGCGACCTGTCCTTCGTTCTGGCCCGCGACGTGGTGGAGCAGCGCAAGCTGTCCCGCGCGGCCATGGAGACCCTGTCGATCATCGCCTATCACCAGCCGGTGACCCGCGCCGAGATCGAAGAGATTCGTGGCGTGGCCACCTCGAAAGGCACCCTCGACCTCCTGCTGGAGACCGGCTGGATCCGCCTGCGCGGTCGCCGTAAGGTGCCGGGCCGCCCGGTCACCTATGGCACGACCCCGGCTTTCCTCGAGCATTTCGGCCTCGACGCCATCGAGGACCTGCCGGGCCTCGAAGAACTGAAGGGCGCGGGCTTCATCGAGGGCCGCGTTCCCTCGGACCTCACGGTCCCGGTGCCCTCCGATGCCGATGCCCTGCGTGAGGACGAGGACCCGCTCGATCAGGATGACCTGTTCCAGGAACCCCTCGACATGCACAAGACCGAGGCGGGCGAGGCAGAGGCAAACGACGAATGAGCGCCGGCGCCGGGGCCCGCGACCGTTTCCGTCTGCCCCGCTGGGGCCAGCGCGGCACGGCGGGCGCGTCGATCCCGGCTCAGCTGGCGTTCGAGAACATCGTCCAGACCTACAGTTCCACCGAGGCCCTCAAGGGCGTGTCTCTCACGGTCGAGCCAGGGGAGCTCGTCTGCCTGCTGGGCCATTCCGGCTGCGGTAAGACCACGCTCCTGCGCATCGCGGCAGGGATCGAGGTGCCGACATCCGGTCGGGTGCTGATGGACGGGCTGGAAGTCAGCGGCCCGAAGGCTTTCGTGGAGCCTGAGCGCCGGGGCATCGGCCTCATGTTCCAGGACTACGCCCTCTTTCCGCATCTGACGATTCTCCAGAACGTGAAGTTCGGCCTGAAGGACCTTTCCGCCTCTGAGGCCGATGTCGCCGCCCGCCGGGCGCTCTCCCGCGTCGGCCTTGAGCACTACGCCAACGAATATCCACACACATTGTCGGGCGGCGAGCAGCAGCGGGTGGCGCTCGCCCGCTCCATCGCGCCGCGGCCCGGCGTGTTGTTGATGGACGAGCCGTTCTCGAACCTGGACCGCCGCATGCGCGATGCGATCCGGGACGAGACTGTCGCAATCCTGAGAGAAACGGGCGCTACGACCATCGTCGTAACCCACGATCCGGAAGAGGCCATGCGGATCGCGGACCGGATCGTGCTCATGCGCGCCGGCACGATCATCCAGCAGGGCGAGGCCGAGGAGATCTACCGGAAACCGGTGAGCCTCTTCGCAGCCCGTTTCTTCTGCGATTTCAACGAGATCGAAGGTGTGGTGCGCGATGGCCGGGTGAGCTGCGCCGTGGGCGTCTTCCCAGCGCCAGGGCTCAGAGACGGACCGGCGGTGGTCTGTGTTCGTCCGCAGGGCATCAAACTGAAACCGCCAGGCTTCTGCCTGCCGGGACGTGTGGTGTCTCGTCGCTTTCTCGGGGAAGTCGATTTGGTCCATATTGACGTGCAGGGCGTGGACAGGCCTTTGCAGGCCAGGGTTCACGATCACGTTGGATTGAAGGAAGGGCAGGACATCGGGGTCGATGTTGATCCAAAGGATGTCCTTGTTTTCGCCGCGTCCGACGCATAGGTTGGCCGCGAGTTTACATTTCAAAGCCGCGCCTTACGGGGCGCAGGAGGATTGCCATGGGTGGCGCGAGTATTTGGCATTGGATCGTCGTCGGTCTGATCGTTGTCCTGTTGTTCGGACGCGGCAAGATCTCCGACATGATGGGCGATGTCGCTAAGGGCATCAAAGCCTTCAAGAAGGGCATGTCCGAGGACGACACGCCTGCGAAGCCTGTTCAGCCGGCCGAGCCGGTGCGGACCATCGACCATCAGGCCGGCACTCCCACGAATGCCGCCACGACGGACCACAAGGTCGGTTGAGTTGTTGTCAGGCGGCCTTATGGGCTGCCATGCGTAAAGGCAGGGTCGGGGCCACGCCATGTTGGACATGAGCTGGGGTGAGGTCATGGTGATCGGCGCGGTCGCGCTGATCGTAATTGGCCCGAAGGACCTGCCGCGTGCCTTGCGCACGGTCGGACAGGTGACGGGAAAGCTGCGCCGTATGGCGTCGGAGTTTCAGGGCCAGTTCAACGAGGCCATGCGCGAAGCCGACCTCGAGGATGTCAAAAAGCAGATCCAGGGCGTGAACGATTCCGTGACGTCCATGCAGGGCAAGGCCTTCAACCCGATTCAGACCATCCGCGACGAGCTGAAGACCTCCGTCGAGGCTCCGGTCACGGCGGACAAGCCCGAACCTGTCGAGCCCACGGGTGATGCTTCGATCCAGGCCATCGTGGAGGGAAGGGCGCCTGCGCCGGTAGATCCGCTGGTCGAGCTACCGCCCCCGCCGATGGACGATCCGGCGGTGGAAATCCAGGAATCGCTTCGTCGCGAGGCGGAGATCGAGGCTCAGAAGAAGGCTGCTGCGGAAGTGCCCAAAGCCGCCGAACCCGCCCCAGCTAACCTCCAAGAAAAATCGGACGCGAAAGTCGGATGACCATGGCCGTTGAAGAAGATGAGGTCGAGGCATCGCGCGCGCCTCTGATCGAGCATCTGACCGAACTGCGCTCGCGCCTGATCAAGGCGCTGATCGCGTTCGTGCTGATGTTCTTCATCTGCTTCGCGGGCGCGAAGTACATCTACAATATCCTTGTCTGGCCCTACGTCTACGCTGTCGGTTCGCCCGAGAAGGCGCATCTCGTCTACACGCACGGCCTTGAGTACCTGTTCACTCAGATCCAGGTGGCGGCCTTCGGCGCGGGTTTCCTCGCATTCCCGGTCATCGCGATGCAGGTCTACAAGTTCGTGGCGCCGGGTCTCTACAAGAACGAGCGGCGGGCTTTCGTGCCCTATCTCATAGCGACGCCGCTTCTCTTCGCCATCGGCGCGGCCTGCGTCTATTTCATCGCCATGCCGCTGCTCATGCGCTTCTCGGTCGGCATGCAGCAGCTCGCCACCGACAGCGCGCCCGCCATCGAGTTTCTCCCTAAGGTCAGCGAGTACCTGTCGCTGATCATGACCCTGATCTTCGCCTTCGGCATCTGCTTCCAGCTCCCCGTGATCCTGACCCTGCTGGCCCGGGCCGGAATCATCGATTCGGAGTTCCTGAAGAGCAAGCGGCGCTATGCCGTCGTGATCGTCTTCGTGATCGCGGCGGTGCTGACGCCCCCGGACGTTATCAGCCAGTTCGCCCTTGCGGTCCCCACCTTGCTTCTTTACGAGGCGTCCATCTTCTCCGTCCGCATGGTCGAGAAGAAGCGCGCGGAAGCCGAGGCGGCGCGTGCGGCGGAGGAGGAAGCGTAAGGCTTTCTCCATTGGCCGCTATCCTTGGCGTGAACAATGGAGCGGCCTGTGCTAAGGGCAGGGCGCTTCATTTCAGCAGACCCGAGTCAGTCCCATGCACGACATCCGTTCCATCCGCGAGAATCCCGCGGCTTTCGACAAAGGCCTCCTGAACCGGGGCATGGAGCCCTTGTCCGCGAAGTTGATCGCCCTCGACGATGCCCGCAAGAGCGCGATCTCCGCGCTGCAGGCCGCCACCGAGCGCCGCAACGCCATGTCCAAGGAGATCGGCCAGGCCAAGGCGAAGAAGGATGAGGCATGTGCGCAGGAGCTGATGGCCGAGGTCGCGAGCATCAAGGAAACGATGCCGGCCCTGGAAGAAGCCGAGCGCATCGCCGAGAAGGCCTTGTTCGATGCGCTGACCGCCATCCCGAACATTCCGAAGGACGATGTGCCTGTAGGCAGCGATGAGCACGGCAACGTGGAACGCCACCGCATCGGCACGCCGCCGACCATCAACAGCGCCAAGCAGCATTTCGAGATCGGCGAGGCTCTCGGCCTCATGGATTTCGAAACCGCCGCCAAACTGTCGGGTTCGCGCTTCGTCGTTCTGAAGGGCCAGCTTGCGCGCATGGAGCGCGCGCTCGGCCAGTTCATGATCGACCTGCACATCAATGAGCACGGCTACACGGAAGTGAACCCGCCGCTTCTGGTGCGCGACGATGCCATGTTCGGCACCGCGCAGTTGCCGAAGTTCGAGGACGATCAGTTCTGGTCCTTCCCGGGCAATTCCCTTGAGCAGATCGTGTCGGCAGCCCTCGAAGGCCAGCCGCGCGATGCGATCGCCAAACTGGTCAAGGATACCCGCTACGGCATGATCCCGACGGCGGAGGTCACGCTCACCAATCTCGTGCGTGAGCAGATCCTCTCGGAGGAAGAGCTGCCCCTGCGCTTCACCGCGCTCACCCCGAGCTTCCGCGCCGAGGCCGGTTCCGCCGGTCGCGATACGCGAGGCATGATCCGCCAGCACCAGTTCGTGAAATGCGAGCTTGTCTCGATCACGACGCCGGAAACCTCCGCCGACGAGCATGAGCGCATGCTCACCTGCGCGGAGAACGTGCTCAAGAAACTTGAGCTGCCGTTCCGCACCATGACGCTGTGCACCGGCGACATGGGCTTCGCCTCGACCAAGACCTACGACATCGAGGTGTGGCTGCCGGGGCAGGGGATGTATCGCGAGATCTCGAGCTGCTCGGTCTGCTCGGATTTCCAGGCGCGCCGCATGAATGCCCGCTATCGCACGCCGTCAGAGAAGTCGCCGCGCTTCGTGCATACCCTGAACGGTTCGGGCCTTGCGGTCGGTCGCACGCTCGTGGCGGTTCTCGAGAACTACCAGAACGAGGACGGCAGCGTCTCGGTGCCTGCCGCGCTGCAGCCCTATATGGGCGGCGTCACCCGCATCGAGCGTCAGGCATAAAATGCGTATCCTCTGCACCAATGACGACGGCATTCATGCGCCAGGGTTGAAGACCCTGGAGACCATCGCCCGTGCACTTTCCGACGACGTGTGGGTGGTGGCGCCCGAGACGGATCAGAGCGGTGTCGCGCATTCGCTTTCCCTCAACGATCCCCTGCGCCTGCGCCAAATCTCCGACCGGCATTTCGCCGTGAAGGGAACGCCGACCGATTGCGTGATCATGGGCGTTCGCGAATTGATGCGGGAGCACAAGCCCGACCTCGTCCTCTCCGGCGTCAATCGCGGGCAGAACGCGGCTGAGGATGTCACCTATTCCGGCACGGTCGCGGGCGCCATCGAGGGCACGCTTCTCGGCATCCCCTCCATCGCGCTCTCGCAGGCCTATGGGCCGACGAGCCGCAATAACTTGCGCTGGCAATGCGCCGAGCATCACGGTCCCAAGATCGTCCGAAAGATTCTCGATGCGGGCATCGACAAGGGCATCCTCGTCAATGTGAATTTTCCGGATTGCGAACCGAACGAAGTCGAGGGCACGGCGGTGGTCAATCAGGGGCAGCGCACGCAGGAACTTCTGCACCTCGATGCGAGGCAGGACGGGCGCGGCAATCCCTATTACTGGATCGCCTTCGACCGCAAGCCTTTTACTCCCGGCAACGGCACGGATCTCTGGGCGCTCGCCAACCGGCGCATTTCTGTGACGCCACTTCGCATCGACATGACCGACGAGCCCACGCTCACGCGCTACGCGCAGGCTTTCAAGTAAACGTATGGTGAGGGCGCGATGAGCCAGGGGCCTTATTCATCGGCTGCGGAGACGCGCAACGAGGAAGAGGCCATCGGCGTTGCGTCCTTCATCCTGTCCCTACGCGCGAAAGGCATCCGCGATACCGCGCTCCTCAGAGCCATGGAGCTCGTGCCGAGAGATGTTTTCGCTCCGCGGCGCTTCCGTGATCTCGCGCGCACCGATGTCGCCCTGCCGCTCCCCTGTGGGCAGACCATGACCGGTCCGCAGACGGTCGCCGCCATGCTGCTGGCTTTGCGCGTCGAGCCCGGGCAGCGCATTCTCGAAGTCGGCACCGGTACGGGTTATGTGACCGCGCTTCTGGCGAAGCTCGGCGCGGAGGTGACCACGGTCGAGCGGTTCAACACGCTGGCTGCCAGCGCGGCGCAGCACCTTCAGATCGTCGAGGCAGGCAGGGTACGCATGGAAGTGGGAGACGGGCTCGCGACGCGGGTGCGCGAGCGGTTCGATCGCATTCTCCTGAACGGCGCGAGGCCTGAATTTCCAGACAACCTCGCGTCGCTGATCGGACCGGGCGGACGCATCGTCGGAGCGATCACGCAGGAGGATGGGCCACATCTCCTCCAAGTCGAGCGGCTCGCGGACGGTACGTTGAACCAATATGTGGGCGGATCCTTGCGCATCTCGCCGCTGATGACCGGTGTCGCGGCGACTCTTTGACTTAAGTCGGCCAAAAAATTTTCTGACACAGTTACGACAAAATCCGCGTCGTCAACCGTTGCTTAACCTGAACAGGCTTTTAATAGCCCCATCGAGTTGCGTGCGGTTGGGGTTTTGAGTCATGCGTTTGCGTATGGGTTCCGGGCATTGGGTTGCGGTGTCGCGGATCGCGTTGGTCAGTTTGATCGGAAGTGCTGCGGCAGCCTGCAGCGGGGATAGCGTGAGGTTCGCCGAGAACCCGTTCTCCAATCCTTTCGCCAATAGCGAGCGCGTGGCGCCCGGTACGCCGACAGCGTCTCAAGCCTCTCCGTCTTATGCGGCGGCTCCCATGCCGACCTCTTCCGTGCAGGCCCAGGCGCTTCCGCCTGTTCAGGCTCAGCCCCTGTCTCAGCCGAACCGCATGGCCGCCGCACCGTCCTCCGCTCCCATGATGCAGCAGCCGCGCCCGGTGCCGATGGCCCAGCCGGCCGCGCAGCCCAAGGTTCGCTTCGTCGATCAGACCAAGGTTGCCGTGAACGAGCAGCCGGTCGCCGTCCAGTCCGCTCCGCGCACTCGCCCCGGCATGGCCGCTCCGATGCAGGCACAGGCTCCCGCCCCGATGAAGCCGGCCCCGGTGCAGCAGGTGGCTTCCGCTACCCCCGAACCGCTGGTATCCGCGCCGCGTCCTCTCGAGCCGCAGCAGCCTCAACAGGTTGCCTCGGTTCCCTCGATGCAGCCCCTGAAGCCCGCTCCCGTCGCTCCGCAGCCTGCCGCACCTGCGCCTCAGCCGGAAGCCAAGGCTCCCGTGGCTGAGCCCGAGCAGACGGCCAGCGTCTCGGCCGGTGATTTCCGCTGGCCGGCCCGTGGCCGCGTCATCGCAGGTTTCGGCGCCAATGGCGGCAACGAGGGCATCAACATCGCCGTGCCGGAAGGTACCCCCGTGAAGGCCGCCGAGGCCGGCACGGTGACCTATGCCGGCAGCGAGGTGAAGGGCTACGGCAATCTCGTGCTCGTCCGCCACGACAACGGCTATGTCTCGGCCTATGCCCATAACGGCTCGCTCAACGTGAAGCGCGGCGAGCAGGTGAAGCGCGGGCAGGTGATCGCCACCTCCGGCCAGACCGGCAACGTGACCTCGCCGCAGCTGCACTTCGAGATCCGCAAGGGCGCGACCCCGGTCGACCCGATGAAGCATCTCGCCGACTGATCACGGCAACAGGATTAGGTCGGCTCTCAGAACCGAGGGCCGGTCAAGTAAGGGGACGGTGGAGCTCAGCCACCGTCCTTTTGCTTTTTGGGGCGCTACAGCATCGGACCCAAAAGTGGACTTGCACTTTTGGGACCCATCCGATGCTTTCTCCTTAGATTAGAGCATCGTTCATGCGGAAAACCGGGTCCACTTTTCCGCACGATGCTCTAGATCGCCTTGCCCAGCCGGCCCGCCAGATCCTGAATGAACTGCCAGGCCGTGCGCCCTGAACGCGCGCCGCGGGTCGTGGCCCATTCCAGCGCGTCCGAGCGGATGGCGTCCCGGTCTCCTTGCAGGCCAAGGTGGTTCACATAGCCGAACACCATGTCGAGATACTCGTCCTGACTGCACTTGTGGAAGCCGAGCCACAGGCCGAAGCGGTCGGAGAGCGAGACCTTTTCCTCCACGGCTTCGCCGGGATTGATGGCGGTGGAGCGCTCGTTCTCCATCATGTCGCGGGGCAGGAGGTGGCGGCGGTTGGAGGTGGCGTAGAAGATCACGTTGTCCGGCCGCCCCTCGATGCCGCCTTCCAGAACGGCCTTGAGGGACTTGTACGAGGTATCATCCGCGTCGAAGGACAGGTCGTCACAGAAGACGATGAAGCGGTGCGGGTCGGTCCGCAGGAGGCCCATGAGGTCAGGCAGGGTCTCGATGTCCTCGCGATGGATCTCGATGAGCTTGAGGGGAAGGGCGCCAGCCGCCTTCGTGGAGTTGATCTCCGCATGGACCGCTTTCACCAGGGAGGACTTGCCCATGCCCCGCGCTCCCCAGAGGAGGGCGTTATTGGCCGGCAGGCCCCTGGCGAAGCGCCCGGTATTCTCGGCGAGCTGGTCGCGGACCCTGTCGATGCCCCTGAGAAGATTCATCTCGACCCGATTGACCTTGGGCACGGGGGAGAGCTTCCGCGCCGCCGCCTGCCAGACGAACGCATCGGCCGCCTTCAGGTCTGCCTGCGGCACGGCGGGCGGCACCAGACGCTCCAGGGCGTCGGCGATGCGCTTCAGAACGGTGATGGATTCGGGGGAGGCGAGGTCGGTCGGCAGCTGGGACATGGATCAAGAACCGGTGAAGAACCCGTGATTAGCGCAAAAAGGCGCTCATGGTCCATGCGTCAGGCGGTTCAAACAGGATAAGAGACTTGGAAAGCCCTCCAACTTCATTGATTTCGCGGAGTCGATGGGTATAGTCCCGCCACTTCTAATCCCGTATGGCGCGGGTGGACCGATGAGGCCCGCCTCGCGCCTTTATCCATGGAGAGCCGCTTGTTCATTTCCCCCGCTTTCGCACAAGGGGCCCCCGCCGGGGGTGACACGATGTCCCTGATCACGAATTTTGCGCCATTCGTGCTCATCTTCATCATCATGTGGTTCCTGATCATCCGTCCCCAGCAGCGCCGGGTGAAGGCTCACCAGGAAATGATCAAGAACGTGCGTCGCGGCGATACGATCGTCACTTCGGGCGGCATCATCGGGAAGGTCTCGAAAGTGCTCGAGGATTCGGCCGATATCGAGGTCGAGATCGCCGATAACGTAAAGGTGAAGGTGGCCCGCGCCATGATCGCCGAGGTTCGCACCAAGAGCGAGCCGGTGAAGGCCTAAAGAGTTCGCCGGTCCTCGGACGTCTGAGGGCCGGCAAAGTGTTTGAGAAAGGTTGAGGGGACGATGCTGCGCTTCTCGAAATCGAAGATCTTCCTGACCTTGGCGGTCATCATCATCGGCTTGGTTCTCGCGGTTCCGAGCATGATGTCCCGCGAGCAGCGTGAAGCATATCTGGCGGCCGTGCCGAGCTGGGTTCCGTCCTGGCTGGTGCCGTCCCGCGCCATCGTTCTCGGCCTCGATCTCCAGGGCGGCTCGCACGTCCTGCTCGAGGTGGACAGCCAGGATCTGATGCGCGCCCAGCTCAATAGCCTGCGCGACGACGTGCGCCGCATCCTGCGCGACACCCGCGTCTCGTCCCAGAACGGCATCCAGCTGACCCCGCGCGGCGTTCAGATCCGCGTTCCGAACGCGGCCGACCGCGAGCGGCTCATGCCGCGCCTGCGCGAGCTGTCCCAGCCGACCGGCAACGCCATTCTTGGTCAGGCCACCACCAATGCCATCGCCGTCGAGTCCACGCCGGATGGCGTGATCACCCTCAACTACACGGAAGCCGGCATCAACGAGCGCGTGCGCCGCGCCGTCGATCAGTCCATCGAGGTCATCCGCCGCCGCGTCGACATGGGCGGCACGACGGAGCCCAGCATCCAGCGGCAGGGCGCGGACCGCGTTCTTGTCCAGGTGCCCGGTCTGCAGGATCCGCAGCAGCTGAAGGCGCGCTTGGGTGAAACCGGTAACCTGGAATTCCGCCTGCTCGCCCAGCCGGGCGCGACGGATGTGGACCAGCTTCCCATGGACGACATGGGCGGCCAGCGTGTCCCGGTCGAGCGTCGCGTTATCGCCGAAGGCGGCGATCTCACCGATGCTCAGCCCGCTTTCGACACCCAGACCAACCAGCCCATCGTGAACTTCCGCTTCAATGTCCGCGGCGCGCAGCGCTTCGGTCAGGCGACAACGGAAAATCTCGGTCGGCAGCTCGCCATCGTTCTCGACAACCGCGTGATCTCGGCGCCGACGATCCAATCGCCGATTACCGGCGGCTCGGGCCAGATCTCCGGCAGCTTCACGGTCGAGCAGGTCAACAACCTCGCGATCCTGCTGCGCTCCGGCGCGCTGCCCGCGAAGCTGAACATCGTCGAAGAGCGCACCGTCGGCCCCGGCCTCGGCCGCGACTCCATCGAGGCCGGCAAGATGGCCACCTATGTGGCTGCCATCTTCGTCGTGGTCTTCATGTTCGCTACCTATGGCGTGTTCGGCTTCATCGCGAATATCGCGCTCATCGTTCACGTGGGCCTCATTCTCGGCCTGATGTCGGTGTTGGAGGCTACGATGACCCTGCCGGGCATCGCGGGCATCGTGCTCACCATCGGCACGGCGGTGGACTCGAACGTGCTGATCTACGAGCGCATCCGCGAGGAAGTGAAGGCAGGCCGCTCCATCGTGTCCGGCATTCAGGCCGGCTTCGACCGCGCTTTCGCGACCATCGTCGACTCGAACAGCACCATGGCGATTGCCGCCGTGATCCTGTTCTTCCTCGGCTCCGGTCCCGTGCGCGGCTTCGCGGTCGTGTTCATCCTCGGCATTCTGACGACGGTTCTCACCGCTGTGACCCTGACGCGCATGATGATTGCGCTCTGGTACCAGTGGACGCGTCCCAAAGTGCTCCCGTTCTAAGGCAAAGCCCTTCCTCTTTAAGGAGTGAGTCTCGTGCGCCTCATCCGTCTCTGGCCCGAAAACTCCCATTTCGACTTCATGCGCTTCCGGCGCTTCTCGTTCCCGTTGTCCGCCCTCATCTCGGTGGCTACGGCGATCATGCTCTTCACCATCGGCCTCAACTTCGGCATCGACTTCACGGGCGGCACGCTCATGGAGATCCAGGCCAAGTCGGGCCAGGCCAATGTCGCTCAGATCCGCCAGACGTCCGAGAGCTTCGGCTTCGGCGAGGTTGAGGTGCAGGAATTCGGCACGGCCGGTGAGGTCTCGCTGCGCTTCCCGACGCAGCCCGGCGGCGAGGCCGGTCAGGCGGCCGTCGTGCAGAAGGCGCGCGACACCTTCAGCGCCGAATACGATTTCCGCCGTGTCGAAACGGTCGGTCCGCGCGTGTCCGGCGAGCTGGTCCAGTCCGGCACCATCGGCGTGGTGCTCTCGGTTCTCGCGGTTCTGTTCTACCTCTGGTTCCGCTTCGAGCGTGAGCTGGCGGTGGCCTCGATCATCGGCACGCTGCACGACATCGTGCTCACCATCGGCTTCTTCGTGATCACGCGGCACGAGTTCAACATGACCTCGATCGCGGCGATCCTCACCATCGTCGGCTATTCGCTCAACGAGACCGTGGTGGTGTTCGACCGTACCCGCGAGCTGATGCGGCGCTACAAGACCATGCCGACGGAAGAGCTTCTGAACCTGTCGATCAACCACACCATGTCCCGCACGATCATGACGGCGGCGACAACGGCGCTCTCATTGCTGGCGCTGGTGCTGTTCGGCGGTCAGGCGATCCAGGGCTTCGCCCAGGTCATGCTCTACGGCGTGGTGATCTGCACCTACTCGGCCATCTTCATCTCGTCGCCCATGCTGATCTATATCGGCCTGCGCAGCTCCGAGAGCGTGAAGGTATCGGAAGGCAAGGCCGTCGCAGCGGAGTGAGGCCATGGTAACGCGCCTCTATGACGGATTCATTCCGGGGCGTTATCCGTTCGATGCCTATGGCAATGGCGGATTTCGCTTTGCGGACATGTCCCATCGCGGCTCGGTTCTCGCGCTGCCGTCCGGCATCAAGGCCTGGCCGGTGGCGTCCATCGGGGAGCTGACGGACGAGGCGCTGGAGCCGATCTTTGCCGAGGCAGGCGAGATCGAGCTGCTGCTCCTCGGCACGGGCGCGGACATCGCCGCTCTTCCCAACGCATTTCGCGAACGTTTCCGCGAGGCGGGCATCGGCCTCGACGTGATGCAGACGGGCGCCGCCGCGCGCACCTACAACATCCTTCTGGCCGAAAACCGCAAGGTCGCCGCCGCGTTGATCGCCGTTGCCTGACATGGCTGAAGCGCCATCCAACTTCGCCCATTGCGAAGCGCTTGTTCGTGAAGCCGATCCCGATCGCTATTGGGCGAGCCTTTTCGCGCCTGAAGACAAGCGCGGTTATCTCCACGCCCTCTATGCCTTCAACTACGAGATCGCCCGCGTGCGGGAATCCGTGCGCGAGCCCATGCTCGGCGAGATCCGCGTGCAATGGTGGCGCGATGCGCTGCAAGGCGAGGCGAGGGGCGATGTGCGGGCCAATCCCGTTGCCGCAGCCCTCGACGAGACCATCGTCAAGTTCCGCCTGCCTCGGCAGTCGCTCGTGGACTTGATCGATGCGCGGATGTTCGATCTCTATGACGATCCCATGCCTTCCTTGAACGACCTCGAAGGCTATTGCGGGGAAACCTCGTCGAGCCTGATCCAGCTTTCCGGCATCATTCTCAATGATGGCAAGGACCCCGGCACGGCGGATGCGGCAGGGCATGCGGGTGTCGCCTATGCGATCACGGGCCTGCTGCGCGCCTTCCCGATCCATGCGCGGCAGGGGCAGCTCTATGTCCCGACGGACATTCTCGCGCGCCATGGCGTCGTTCGCGACGATGTGGTGACGGGGCGTGGCGGCCCTGGATTGAAGGGGGCGCTCGCCGACCTGCGTGCCGCCGCGCGACGGCACCTCTCGGAAGTGCGGGCTCTTCGCCCGAGAATTCCCTCCGCCGCCGAGCCGGCGTTCCGGCAGCTTGCTCTCGTGGAGCCTTATCTCAAGGCGATGGAGCGAAGCGATTACGACCCGCTGCACACGATGGTTGATCTTCCGCAATGGCGGAAGATCTGGGCGCTCTGGCGCGGACCGTTTTAAGGGCGTGACTATTCTGCCGCCGCCGGCAACTCGCCCGCAGCCATCCAGGCGGTGAGATCGGCGCGCGCGCGATCCGTCAGCATCTTCTTCTTCGCCATGGCCTTGGCCGCGCCGCGCAGGCGCTTGCCGTCTTCCGCCTTCGGCGCGGCATCGAGCGGCGGGAAAAGGCCGAAATTGACGTTCATCGGCTGGAACGAGCGAGGGCCCTCATCGATGGTCTCGATATGGCCGCCCGTGATGTGGTTGATGAGCGCGCCCAGTGCCGTGGTATGGGGCAGCGGCTGGATCGGACGGCCCAGGCGTTCGGCGGCGGCGAAGCGGCCGGTCATAAGGCCGACTGCCGCGCTCTCCACATAGCCTTCGCAGCCTGTGATCTGGCCCGCGAATCGCAGGCGCGGCATGGCCTTCAGGCGGAGCGTCGGATCGAGGAGTTTCGGTGAATTCAGATAGGTGTTGCGGTGAATGCCGCCGAGACGCGCGAACTCCGCATTCTCCAGGCCGGGGATCATGCGCAGGATGCCGGTCTGCGCGCCGTATTTCAGCTTGGTCTGGAAGCCGACCATGTTGAACAGGGTGCCAAGCGCGTTGTCCTGACGCAGCTGCACGATGGCATAGGGTTTCACGTCGGGATTGCGCGGGTCGGTGAGGCCGACAGGCTTCATGGGGCCGTGGCGCAGGGTCTCGCGGCCACGTTCGGCCATGACCTCGATGGGGAGGCAGCCGTCGAAATAGGGGGTGTTGGCCTCCCATTCCTTGAACTCGGTCTTATCGCCCTCGATCAGCGCGTCGATGAAAGCCTCGTACTGCTCCTTGGTCATGGGGCAGTTGATGTAGTCCTTGCCCGTGCCGCCCGGCCCGACCTTGTCATAGCGCGACTGGAACCACGCGATGTCCATGTTGATGGACTCGCGATACACGATGGGCGCGATGGCATCGAAGAAGGCAAGCGAGGTTTCGCCGGTCAGCCCGAGGATCGCCTCGGCCAGCGCCGGCGAGGTGAGGGGGCCGGTCGCGACGATGACGGAGGACCATTCCTCCGGCGGAATGCCTCCGATCTCGCCGCGCTCGATGGTGACGAGCGGATGCGCCTCGAGGGCTGCGGTCACCGCATCGGAGAAGCCGTCCCGGTCCACGGCCAAGGCGCCGCCGGCGGGCACCTGATTGGCATCCCCCTTGGCCATGATGAGCGAGCCGAGGCGGCGCATCTCCTGGTGCAGCAGGCCGACCGCATTGGTCTCGGCATCGTCCGAGCGGAAGGAGTTGGAGCAGACGAGCTCGGCCAATCCTTCCGTCTTGTGGGCATCGGTGCCGCGCACCGGGCGCATCTCGTGGAGAATGACGGGAACGCCGGCCTGGGCAATCTGCCAGGACGCCTCCGACCCCGCGAGGCCGCCGCCGATGACGTGAATGGGTTCGATCATGCTCATGGGCACGAAGTAGCGAGCGAATTGGCTCCAATCAAGGAGAATTCGGTTAGCGTCGGCCGAGCGAAATCCCTGCCTCTCAATGAGAGAGGCAGGGATTTCGCGATTAAAGCAGATAGAAGTCAGAAGCGGACAGGGCCGTACCGGCCTTCAGGCTGGCAAACTGCACCGCAGCGCCGGCGCCATTGCCGTCGGCATCGTAAAACAGCGCACCGGTATCTTTGTCGTACACGATGCGGTCATCTGCATCCTGAGCGCTTTTGCCGACGACGAAGTTCGAAGTGGCCAGCGCACTTACGAATTCCGTGCGGGGAGCGGCCTTTTCGAGCTTGTCGAAGACAACTTCGGTGCCAAGTGCGATCTTATCGCCGGCTTTGCTATTGAAGTCGCAGATGCGATCAACAGCATCAATATACCCGAAGCTGAAGATATCGGCGCCGGAGCCACCCTTCAGGACATCCCTGCCAGCTCCGCCGCTCAGCAGATCATCGCCCGCGCCGCCATTGAGCACGTCATCGCCACGGTTGCCCTTGAGATGGTCGTCATGCTTGGAGCCAACCATGCGGTTGTTTCCGCCGTAGGCTTTGAAAACAAAGCCTTCGCCATCGAATTCCAAACCCATGGGCGAGTAGTTTTTGATACTGAACTTCTTGAAAGACATGTTGATCTCTTTGGTGATGAAACCCGCGCCGAACGCGCAGGCTTGGGCATCTCACACCATCGGTACTTAAATGTAATGAGATAACATGACGCAGCTCCACAATCATGCAGGCTCACAAACCGCATGACAAATGATTGGGAGCGTCGGTTGGGCACAAAAGAAAACGCCCGCTGGAAGCGGGCGAGGACCTTTGCTGCAGTGCAGCTATTTTTAGGCGACAGCGGTTTCGCGAGCGATGCTGTCGATCTGGAAGCGCGAGATGCCGAGATCGTCGAGCTCACGGTCGGAGAGCATGGAGAGCTCACGAACGGTGTCGCGATAACGCATATAGGCGCGGACTTTAGCGAGGATGTAAGACACGAACATTGGGTTTCTCCTTCAGTGAGCCGGCCCCTGTGACCGGCGGCCTTTGTTCTTGCGTGTGCAATGCAGCATATAAGGGCGTGCGATGCGAAAGAGGAGTGGTAATAATGTAGGTCTGTTATGCTTTAGTAGCATAGCGCCCTAATGCCAGGTTAATGGCCTTGTCCGACAGGCATGACGAGACAAACTTCCCATAATGCGAAACAGCCCCGGTTGAAGCCGGGGCTGCGGAGTGCGATGTCACGGAAAGGTATAACTTCAGAGCACGTAGAAATCGGCTTTCGTCAGCGTCAATCCTGCTTTCACCTGGGCGAACTTGATGGTTGACAGCCCACCAATGCCATCCGGATCATAGAACAGGCCGCCGGTCGATTTCTGGTAGATGATGCGGTCACTGGAATCGAGCGCGGACGATCCGGTCCGGAAGGCGCCCGCCGAGAGCCAGCCATCGCGGCCGACGCGAGTGAAGATCTTGTTGTCGAGCATGATCGTGTCGTCGACCGGGCGGAAGTCCTTGATCAGGTCCACGTTCGCGGCCGAGGCCTTGGCGTCGAACACGAAATAGTCCTTGCCGGCACCGCCATAGAGCGTGTCCCGATCCAGGCCGCCGCTCAGATAGTCGCTGCCGACATCGCCCACCAACAGGTCACGGCCCGCGCCGCCGTAGAGGTCGTCATCGCCCCAGACGCCGTAGAGCTTGTCGCTGCCCGCATCGCCGAAAAGAATATCGGCGCCGCCGTAGGAGTAGATGGCATCGTTGCCGTTGCCGCCGCGGATCACATCCACGTAGTCGTTGCCGTAGAAGATGTCGCTGTTGGCGTTCAGCGTCATGTACCACGCGTAGCCCGCAAGCTCGTCCACATTCGTGTAGAGGCTCAGATCCTTGATGGAGAGAACCGCGTCGCCATCATTCTCATAGAGCAGGTCGTCGATGATGATGTCGTAGCCATTGCTCCAGTACCAGGCGCGGTAGCTGTCCACCATCGTGCTGCCATAGACGTCATAGATCGCGAGGCTGCCGTCGTCGTAAGCCAGCTCCGTATCGATGAAGGGGTTGAGGCCAACGAACGTCCAGCCTGAGCTGTCGGTGCTCGTCATGTTGAAGCCCGCACCTGCGGCGTTGAAAGCTTGAAAGATGGCCATTGCGGCGTCGTTCCTGATGAAGAAGTGAACAGGAACTAGCCTATAGGAATGAATGTGAACTTAAGCTGCACAGTAATGAAGGGGAATTTTAACCATGCCTGGCTGCGCCACGATCCGCCAGCACTAGTTTGCATGTAACCATGCGGAGAGACAGTTGAGCGGAGATATTCTCCGTGAAGCTTAAGTTTACATAGTGGTGGAAGCGATCGCTGTCTTATCTTGCAAAGAAAAATATTGCCAAGTTCGTAGGGAAGATATCCTCCTGAATCTCGAAACTTTGTCCGAATGCTCGCGTTAGACCCCGGTCCCCCGAGGGCAAAACGCAATCCTCAGCTTGCCTCATCATGGAGTATGTTATGCGACGCATTCTTTTGACGACCGTAGGTCTGCTTGCATTCGGTGCCGCCGGTGCGATGGCTCAGACGATGCCGCCGGTTCCGAACGCAAGCGGCTCTCAAGCAACGAACCCGGGTTCTTACGGCAATACGGCAACCCCTGCCGACCGCATGAACACGGTCGCTCCCGGTGTAAGCGGTACCTGCGCTCCGGTTCCGAACGCCAGCGGCTCGCAGGCGACGAACCCCTGTACCTATGGCTCCACGGCGAATGACACGGCCGTTCAGGCTCCCTCCGCGACCGGCTCTGTCGGAACCGTTCCGCCGGTTCCAAATGCAAGCGGCTCGCAGGTGACGAACCCGGCGACCTACGGCGATACGAAGCCCCAATAAGTTTAGCGATCGCGTTTTCTAAGCCCTCGGCCAAGGTAAGCCCTTGCCGGGGGTTTTCAGTCCAGGCGGTTCACGCCCTTCACGCCGATCACGGCACGCAACGGGCCATATTCCGTCGGCTTGCGGACATCCAGACGAACCTCTCCGGTTGCCTTCATGCGGCTCGTATCTTCCCTCCGCCTGTGGGAGGAGCCGAGAATGGTCTCGGCGCGGACGCGGCCGCTCACTCGGACGCAGGTATCCGAGTTCTGCAGGAGATCGAAACCGGGCGGGCAGGGCGAAACGGCCAAGGCGGGCGTTCCTGAGAGGAGCGACAAGGCTGCAATGGGGAGAAGATACCGGTTCATGGAGACATTCTAACGGCCCGGCCGCTGGCGGCACAAGCCTTGCGTGCCGCGCTCTGCGGCGTTTTGACTTCGGCATAGCTCTCCCCGCGCATGGCCCTGAAACCTGGACTTTTCAAGAAGAACAGCCCATAGAAGAAGAATACCTTCCTTTACGGAAGGTGCGCAAAACGCCAAGCCACCTTCCGAACGCAGCCTCGATGAAGCTCGATCCAGCCACCCTTCATGTCGCTTTCGTCCTGCTCTCGGCTGTGCTCGGGCTCCTTCTCATTTTCGCGTGGCGGCAGAACCGCAAGGTCGAGTCGCTGGCATGGTGGGGAGCGGCCTATTGCCTGATCTGCCTCGGCATCGGCCTCGTCAATCACGGCAAAATCTCCGGCACGCCCACTTCGCTTCTGATCGGCAATACGCTCGGCGTACTGTCCCACGGCGCTCTCTATGCCGGATGCGTGAGGTTCAATAGGCGCCAGGGCGTCCTGCTGCCGACCGTGGCTGGCTCCCTCGTGTGGAGCGCAGCTTTCCCGTTCATCGTGAACGAGCCCGAGATGCGCCTGATGCTGGTTGCCTTTCTCACGGGCACCTACGCCTCGTTTTCGGCCTGGGAACTCTGGAGGCACGCGCCGCAGCCGCTGTCTTCGCAGCGTATCGCCGTCATGCTGCTTTCAGGGCTCGGATGTTTCAGCTTTCTACGCGGGTGGCTCGGCATATCCCTCACATCGATTCCCTGGATCGATGCCTTCGCGAACCGCTGGTCATCGGAGATGGCGCTGTTCCTCGTCGTCTTCACGCCCACCCTGGCTTTCATCTTTCTGTCGATGGCGAAGGAGAAGGTCGAATATGGCTACAAGCAGGCCGCCTTCGTGGACCCGCTGACGGGCGTGCCCAATCGCAGAGCTTTCATGAAGCACGCGACGCGGCTGATCGAGCGGCGCGGGGTCAAGCCGGTAAGCTGCCTTCTGTTCGATCTCGACAATTTCAAAGCCATCAACGACGGCTACGGCCACGATGCGGGCGACCGGGTGCTCATGTCATTCGGCGATGTGCTTTCCCGCCACCTGCCGCCGCGATCCTTCGGGCGGTTGGGAGGGGAGGAGTTCGCGGCGGTTCTGCCCATGAACAGCAACGAGGCCATCGCCGTGGCCGATGGTATCCGTCACGCGCTCTCCGCTGCGGGACGCGCCGTGCTGGGAGCCCAGGCCGAGGTGACGGTCAGCATCGGCTGCGCGAGCTCGCTTTCCGGCAAGTCCGTCGGCGTCTTGCTGCAGGAGGCCGATACGGCTCTCTACAAGGCCAAGGATTACGGGCGCAATATCGTGATCTCGGCCTGATCTTTATCGTTGAGCCGTCACAACGATGGCGCTCATGCGGTTCTCGATGGGCCCGTCGCCGAACTTTGCCTTGACGGCCTCCGCGGCCTTCCGCGTGACTTCCTCCAGACGGTCCGCTGCGCGTGCTTCGATTTCCATGCGAAGCGGCGTGCCTTGCGTAAGACCCGTTGCCGGATGGAGCGGGGAAGGGGCCTGGCTGACCTTCTCGACCACATCGATGTCGACACGCCCGAATCCGGCTTCCTGAAGTCCACGGCGGATGTTGTCGTGATTGAAATGGCCGAAGGGCACCCGTTCGATGAATCGCGGAGGATCGTCGGCGAAGGCTGCGATGGCCGCATCCGAAATGATCTTGCTCAACTGATTGGCGTCGAGCCTGTCCCACACGTTGAACAGGTAAAGTCCACCGGGTTTGAGAACACGCAGCGCCTCTCGATAGGCGGCCTGCTTGTCGGGAAAGAACATCACGCCGAACTGGCAGACGACCACATCGAAGCTGTCGTCGTCGAAGGGCAGTGTCTGGGCATCGGCCTGCCGCCATGTCACGTTCGGCGCATCGAGGTGCTTGGCGGCAAGATCGAGCATCGCCTGATTGAGATCGGTCGCGACGATCTCGACGGATTTGGGCAGAATCTTCACCAGCTCCCGCGTCACGATGCCGGTGCCGGCTGCGACTTCCAGCACTCTGCCCGCGGAGACACCCTTAAGCCGGGCAGCCAAATCGGCAGCATAGGCTTCGAATAGCAATCGCCCGAGATATTCTTCGTAGATCGCAGGAATCGAGCCGGCAAAAACCGCGTCGCTGGAGCCCATGGTCTCCTCCGCCTGAAAACGCCGCCATCATCCGGTGGATGGCGGCGGCTTCAAGACGGGGGCTTGGGTCTTTGGCAGTAGGTTGGCGCTGCGTGGAAGATTGCGGGGTAAGGCGGGAGAGGCGGCGTTATTCCGCCGCCTCCTGGCGCGTCACCTTCTTCGGCTTCTTCGCGGTTTCCTTCGCAGGCGCTGCCTTTTTCAGAGGCCTGCGCTCGAGCACTTCCTTGAGGAAGCGGCCGGTGTGGCTTTCATCGGAGTTGGCGATATCCTCGGGCGTTCCCTGCGCCACGATCTGGCCGCCGCCACTGCCGCCCTCGGGACCCATGTCGATGACCCAGTCGGCGGTCTTGATGACTTCGAGGTTGTGCTCGATCACCACCACGGTATTGCCCTGGTCCACCAGCTCGTGCAGCACCTCCAGCAGCTTCGCCACGTCGTGGAAATGCAGCCCGGTCGTGGGCTCGTCGAGGATGTAGAGCGTGCGGCCCGTGGCGCGCTTGGAAAGCTCCTTGGAGAGCTTCACGCGCTGCGCCTCACCGCCCGAAAGCGTGGTCGCCTGCTGGCCCACATGCACGTAGTCGAGGCCGACGCGGGCAAGCGTCTGCATCTTCTCGCGGATCGACGGCACGGCCTTGAACAGCTCGCGTGCTTCCTCCACCGTCATGTCGAGCACGTCGGCGATGGACTTTTCGCGATACTTCACCTCCAGCGTCTCGCGGTCGTAGCGCTTGCCCTTACAGACATCGCAGGTCACGTAGACGTCCGGCAGGAAGTGCATCTCGATCTTGATCACGCCGTCGCCGGAGCAGGCCTCGCAGCGTCCGCCCTTCACGTTGAAGGAGAAGCGGCCGGCCTGATAGCCGCGCGCCTTGGCCTCGGGAAGGCCGGCGAACCACTCGCGGATCGGCGTGAAGGCGCCGACGTAAGTGGCCGGGTTCGAGCGCGGCGTGCGGCCGATGGGCGATTGATCGATGTCGATGACCTTGTCGAGATGCTCCAGGCCCTCGATGCGCTCATGCTGCGCCGGATGCTCCAGGGCACCGTTGAGCTTGCGCGCCACCGCCTTGTAGAGCGTGTCGATGACGAGCGTGGACTTGCCGCCGCCGGACACGCCGGTGATGCAGGTGAAGGTGCCGAGCGGGATTTCCGCCGTCACGTTCTTCAGGTTGTTGCCCTTCGCGCCCACGACCTTCAGCTTGCGCTTCGGATCGCGCTTGCGGCGCTGGGCTGGCACCTTCACGGACATCTCGCCCGTGAGATACTTGCCGGTGAGCGACTTCGGGTTTGCCATGACCTCGTCGGGCGTTCCTTCGGCGACGATCTTGCCGCCATGGATGCCCGCACCGGGGCCGATATCGAACACGTAGTCGGCTTGCAGGATAGCGTCTTCGTCATGCTCCACCACGATCACGGTGTTGCCGAGGTCGCGCAGGCGCTTGAGGGTGCCGAGCAGCCGCTCGTTGTCGCGCTGGTGCAGGCCGATGGACGGCTCGTCGAGCACGTAGAGAACGCCGGTCAGGCCCGAGCCGATCTGCGAGGCGAGGCGAATACGCTGGCTCTCGCCGCCCGACAGCGTGCCGGAAGCACGCGCAAGCGTCAGGTATTCCAGCCCCACATCGACCAGGAAGGTCAGGCGGTCGCGGATCTCCTTGAGAATGCGGCCTGCGATGTCGTTCTGCTTTTTCGTGAGCTTCTTCGACAGATTGCCGAACCACTCATGCGCATCTTTCACGGAGAGCGCCGTGGCATCGCCGATATCGGAGCCTGCGATCTTCACCGCGAGCGCCTCAGGCTTCAGGCGCTTGCCGCCGCATTCCTCGCATGGCGTCTCGCTCATGAAGCGACCGATTTCCTCTCGCGCCCAGTCGCTCTCGGTCTCCTTGTAGCGGCGCTCCAGGTTCGGGATCACGCCCTCGAAGGGCTTGCGGACCTCATAGGCGCGCATGCCGTCGTCATAGGCGAAGCGGATCGCCTTCTCCGAGCCGTAGAGGATTGCATCCCTCACTTCCTCCGACAGCTCTGTCCAAGGCTTCGTCATGGACGACTTGTAGTGCTTGGTAATGGCCTCGAGCGTCTGGCCGTAATAGGGCGAGGTGGACTTCGCCCACGGCATGATCGCGCCGCGCTTGAGCGACAGCGTCTCGTCCACGACGAGCGCTTCGTCGATGCGCATTTCATGACCGATGCCGCCGCAGGTAGGGCAGGCGCCGAAGGGGTTGTTGAACGAGAACAGGCGCGGCTCGATCTCCGGGATGGTGAAGCCGGAAACGGGGCAGGCGAACTTCGAGGAGAAGACGATGCGCTTGGGCTTGCCCTTCTCGTCCGTCTCGTCCGCATATTCGATGACGGCGATGCCGTCCGTCAGCTCGAGCGCGGTCTCGAAGGATTCCGACAGGCGTGCAGCGATGTCGGCGCGCACCACGATGCGGTCCACCACCACGTCGATGTCGTGCTTGAACTTCTTGTCGAGGGCAGGGGCCTCGTCGATGGCGTAGTACTCGCCATCGATCTTCAGGCGCTGGAAGCCCTTCTTCTGGAACTCGGCGATCTCCTTGCGGTACTCGCCCTTTCGGCCGCGCACGACGGGGGCCAGCAGGTAAAGCCTCGTCTTCTCCGGCAGGTCGAGCACCCGGTCCACCATCTGGCTGACCGTCTGGCTTTCGATGGGCAGGCCGGTAGCGGGGGAATAAGGAATACCGACGCGCGCCCAGAGAAGGCGCATGTAGTCGTAGATCTCGGTGACCGTGCCGACCGTCGACCGCGGGTTCTTCGAAGTGGTCTTCTGCTCGATGGAAATGGCTGGCGAAAGGCCGTCGATCTGGTCCACGTCCGGCTTCTGCATCATCTCCAGGAACTGGCGGGCATAGGCCGAGAGGGATTCCACGTAACGGCGCTGTCCCTCGGCATAGATCGTGTCGAAGGCCAGCGACGACTTGCCCGAGCCGGAGAGGCCCGTGAACACCACGAACTGGTCCCGGGGCACCATCAGGTCGACGTTCTTGAGGTTGTGCTCCCGCGCGCCGCGCACGGAGATCACGCGCGCATTCGGGTCTCCCGCCTTGGCGCGGTTGAACAGATCGTCGAGTTTAGCCATGGCCGAGCTTCAAGCCTTATATGAGGGGGAAACGGCCATCGAAGGCCGGCTCCGGGATATGTGATGCCTGGCCTGCCGATGCAATGCGGCGGATGATTCCAGGCGTGAAATCCTAGAACAAAAAGGGTACGCATGGCAACAGGGAGCATGAGAAGCCTGGACGCTATCCTGTGCTTGCGCGCACATACATTGCCTGGGGCGGCCATAAGTTGCGTGTTACCATCCGAATGCTTGTTGGGAGGGAAGCCATGATCTTTCGCGTTCCAACCTTGGCGGTTCTCACGGCCGCAATGCTTCCGGTTACTTCAGCCGCCGCCGGCCCCTGCGCGCCGATGATCGCCCGGGCCCAGGCGCAGGTCGATGCCCGTATCGATGCCCAGGCCGGTAGCGGGGCCACCGCGCCGGAAAGCACGGGTGCCATGCTGCATCACCAGCCCACTCCGGATTCCATTGCCAAAGCGGAGCAGAAAATCGGCGACGGCTCCAGGGCAGAGGCCGCGTTGGCTCTGCTGGCTCAGGCCCGCAAGGCCGACGCGGCCGGCGACACGGCAGGATGCGAGCGGACGCTCGAAGAGCTTCGCGTCATGGCAAGGTAGGACATCCGGAAAGCCAGGAGACGCCATTCCTCATGGGGCGTGGCGTTAGGGAATGTGGCTAAATCTAATCTGGGGACAGATTGGCCGATCCGGCTTGTCGCCCGGCGTCCGAGGCCCCAGAACACCCTCATGTGATTGAGGAGAGGCTCCGATGGCGGGCAGTGTGAACAAGGTAATCCTGGTGGGCAATCTGGGTCGGGACCCG
>JAYSGD010000017.1:0-101673 GCA_041913065.1 Microvirga sp.
GGATACCAGCCCCACATAGCCAGAGCCGATCATCGCTATTCGCATCGGGGTCTCCGTTTATCGAGTAAAGTTGCAAATAAAGGGTGAGGGGGAAGTGTTACCAGAGCTCGCCCCACTTCCCTGAAATGGTCGTAGCAGGGAATACCCTCCGCAGGTCAGCCAGATCGTCCGCCGAGTACGCGCCGTTCAGCTCAAGGCGTACAGGTTGCATCGCCTACACCAAGCAAATCCCTGCCGCAAGGAGGGAAGGGGGCGCCGTGGAGCGCCTAAAACCTTCCGATCTGTCGATCATGCTTCAAGTTCGTACTATGACCAGTTCTCTCGTGAGCCGGACGCTTCAGGAAGCGCTGGCCATGCCTGAGATTCGCTGCCTCAGAGGGCGGAATCCAGGCTCTTCCTAGCGATTTTCCTTCAAAGAAAGGGGTTGACCGTCGAACCTATAGTGCCTAGGCGTTGGATAACAATGAAACGTTGGCCAACTGCTTCTGGATTGTGAAAATCTGCGGTGAAGTCAGGCTAAATGCAGGCAAGCCTAGGTGAGATTACCGTAGCGGCACGTTTCTGGACATTTTTTTCAGTCGGGGACGCAACTTTGAAGCTGATCATCCAGATACCCTGTTACAACGAGGCTGGAACCCTTGCGATCGCCTTGGCTGCGCTTCCGCGGACCGTTCCGGGATTTGACGTCGTCGAGTGGTTGGTGATCGATGACGGCAGTGTTGACGAGACAGTGCGTATCGCCCTGGAAAACGGTGTCGATCACGTGGTTCGCCACAGCCGGAACCAAGGTCTCGCCCGCGGCTTCATGACCGGGTTAGAGGCCTGCCTCGAACGTGGCGCAGACGTCATTGTTAATACGGATGCCGACAACCAATACAATGCGGACGATATCCCTGCGCTTGTTACCCCCATTCTGCAGCATAAAGCGGACATCGTGGTCGGTGCGCGCCCGATCGACACGATCGAGCATTTCTCTCCGGCCAAGAAATTCCTGCAGAAGCTCGGCAGCTGGGTTGTCCGCGTCGTCAGCCGCACCAGCATACCTGACGCACCAAGCGGTTTCCGGGCCATGAGCCGGGCGGCAGCGCAGCGTCTGGTCGTGTTCAGCGACTATACCTATACGCTCGAGACGATCATTCAGGCCGGACAGAAGAACATGGCGATCGTGTCGGTTCCGATCCGGGTCAACGAAGATCTGCGTCCTTCGCGGCTTCTCAAGAGCATTCCATCCTATATCCAGCGGTCCATCGGCACGATGATCCGCATTTTTGTGATCTACCGGCCTTTTCGCTTCTTCGGTATTCTTGGCAGCGTCCTGTTCCTGCTCGGCTTCCTGCTCGGACTACGCTTCCTGTTCTACTACGTGACCGGCGCCGGCGATGGTCACGTCCAGTCGCTCATTCTGGCATCGGTGCTGTTAGGCATGGGCTTTCAGACGGTTCTCGTTGCTTTCCTGGCGGACCTGCTGGCCGCGAACAGAAAACTGCTGGAGGATATCCGCGTCACCGTCAAACGCGGACCCACGGATATGAGCCACAATACCGTCAACCTTGACGACGTAGCATCACGTCAGAAGGCATCGGCGCTCCTGAGGCAAAATGGCAGCACGACGGGCGCTGACTCCAGCGAAGGCAATGTGGTAGCCAGCCGCTGAGAGCGACCGGCTGCGCCGGTAATGCGAGGCGCGAGAACTGGGCTTTTCGCTCCTCTAAACGGACTGCTGCAAGCGGGATCAAAGGTATCGGGATGAGCTTGAAGATGGCAGGTGGCGCCCATGAAAAAGGCCGCCCGGATCAAGAGCTCTTGGCTTCGGAGCAAGAAACGGCCACGCGCAGTTCCCCCATGCTGGCTGGCGTGAAGAAGTATATGCATTGGTTCGGCAGCGCGGTTGCGGTGATCGGGATCTTCTTCGTTGCCATTCGCCTCCGCGATTACAGCGCCCAGATCGATTTCAAGAATTTCGGACAGGACATCTGGTGGGTCGTCGGCGGTTGCGCGGTAGCCTATTGCCTCGCCAACAACCTGATGGCGCTGGCTTGGTGGAACCTGCTCGTCCAGTTCGGGTCCGTTACGCCGCGCCGTTGGGCGATAAGGACCTACGGCATCTCTCAGCTCGCCAAATATGTGCCAGGCAACATCTTTCATCTTGCCGGCCGCCAGGCCATGGGCATGGCTGCGGGCGTGTCCGGCTGGACCCTCGCGAAATCGACGTTCTGGGAATTGGGGATGCTCGCGATTGCAGGGTCCCTGTTCGGCGCTTTGGTGCTGCCTCTGGTCGTGCCCTGGCTGCCGCTGCCGCTGGGAATTGCCGCGTTCGTTGTGGCGCTTGCGGTCGTGGCTGTCGGTTTCGCAATGTATTTCGGTCGAGCGGCTCTACGGGCGTTCGGCTTGTACCTGACCTTCGTGACGATCTCGGGTGTGCTGTTCGTCTGCCTAATCGAGATGATCTTCCCATCCGCCATAACGTCCAGCTCGGGCTGGATCGTGCTGTGCAGTGCCTATATCGTGGCTTGGTTTATCGGCTTGGTCACCCCTGGCGCGCCTGCTGGCGTCGGAGTGAGAGAACTCATCCTGGTTTTCCTGCTGCAAGGGCTTGTCGGCGAGAGCGAACTGGTCCTGACCGTAGTCTTGGGACGCGTCGTCACGGTTGCGGGCGATTTCCTGTTCTTCCTGGTCTCGTGGCTGCTGAAGAAGAGCGATCCTGTAACAGCCTGAGACTGGGAGCGAGATCGCAAGAGAGGCAAGCTCCCCTTGAGCCTTCAGCACGTCGGCACGCTTGCGCAAATGAAGATACGGATCTTTGAGGGTGTGCTGGAGCCGGACGCCGTTGCGTCTGTAATCACATCTCCGCACTTGGCGTAGTCTTTGATGTTCAGGACAGGGGAGATTCAGTTTGCTTCCTGTCCCGAAAGACTCGCTCACACAGTAGCCGGTGAGCGAGTTATCTGTCTCTCATCAGCTATTCGATGCCGATCTTTTTGAGCATGATGCCAAGCGATCGTTGGTCCGGAATGCCGATCTTTGTCGGCGACAAAAGAGGATCGACTTTGAATTCCAGGATGTTGATCCCGTCCTCGCTCAATGCAGAACTTGGCAGCTTGATGGTTTCCGTCTCCACAGGCCAAGTCCCGACGCCTTTTCCGACGTAAGTCCGTTCAAGCAAGACATGCCCGTTCATGACGAACTGTACATTCATCCGATCCGTCGCTCGCGGGACGAATGGGGTCAGTTCGACACGGAGGGTCAAGTCCTGTTGCGTTGGCAGCTGAAGAAGCACATTCGACGTCTTCCTCGTCGACCAGATCCCCTCGGCCTCCAAGCGCGACCAGCCCCTGTGCAGCAGGAATTTGTGATCCACGCCACCGGTCTTCAACGCTATGGATGAGCCCTTTTCCAACTTGATCGGCTCACGGTCTTTCCGCGGATCATAGCTCTGTGCGACCCAGGCCTCACCCATTCCCTTGAGGCCTGGATTGAGCCGGATCACCGCGAAATGATCGCCGTAGGACGCAGACAATCGCGGGTCGTCGTCAAGCTTCTTGGCGATATCGAACAGTTCATCCTTGAAGACGTACTTGATGGGGCCGCTATGTGCGGCGGCCAGCAGATCGATATAGGTAATGACGACGGCATCCGCGTCTTCGTTTTCCAGAACTGCCCGGACATTTGCCGGGAAATCAGGATCGATCTCGTCCTGGCTGAAGCGCTTCATCGTATCCGGCCAGGATTCCCAGGCCGAAGCGAGGTTCTTGTCGCCGCCGATATTATATGCCCGAACGTCGAGCATGCTCGCGACGAAATTAACGAGAAAGTCGTTTCGGTAAGGCAGGAATGCAATCTTTTCTCCCTTCTTTACAAGGGGAACCAGTTCCTGCACGACGGCGTCTCGGGATTGGACGTCGGAGCGATCATCGTAGTAGTTGCGAATAATGCCGACAGCCGGGAAATTGAATGCTGCGACAGCCAAGACTGCGATCACTTTTGTGGTGATCGAGTGGCGCTTGCTGGCGAGCAGCATGGCGATGATGGCCCAGCAACCGAATACGCCCAAAGCGAGCCATCGATAGCTGGCGCGCATGTTCTTGAAGCCTGGCAGCTTCTCCGACATCCAAGCAGTTCCAGTCGAGAAGAGCTCGAAGCTCTTGGGCATCAACTGATCCATGCCATTCGGGCGATACGTAAAGAGCTTAACGGATGGCCCCAGGGACATGTAGAAGCCGAATAAAGCGATGATCGCGAACAGGGCTAGCGCCATCCTGTCGCCCTTACTGGTCGCTGCGGCGTAGATCGCAACAATGATCATTGCCGCCGCGAAAGAGGATTTGAAAACGGAGCTGTCACCGAAATATTGCGGTGCCGACCGCGCTTCGCTCAAGCCGATCAGATCGGGCAGGAGCATGACACCCTTCGTCGCGACGAAGAAAAATTCGAGGTTCGCTCCCCAGCCACGGAAGAAATCGATTGGCGATGCCGCGAATTCGGCTTGTCCGACAAAGCGTGCGTAGAGGATATAGGAGATCAAGAGTCCTACGCCGATCGTAGAACCCTTGATGATGATGTCGATCAGACCGGTTTTGCGGAATTGGAGCAGCGAAAACAGGAAGGCGAAACCTATAGCCACGGCAAACATCATGTACGTGTAGCCGTCCATGAAGACTGCAACAATGCAAGCGAACTGGAACAGGATGAAGTTCGCGATGCTTCTCGGCTGATGGAGAACACGGACTGCGCAATAGAAATAGAACGGGAGGAGGGCGATCCCGAGCGCGAGCATGGAATATCCCTGATGGAACCAGACTACGGGCGTCGTGCACCAGAGCGTTGCAGACAGCAGGGACATGATCGGTTCCCCACCGAGCCTGCGCGTCAGTTTATATGCGCCTGCGAATGCGACGGTCAGCCAAAGCGCGAACGCGGCGGAATAGGCATCCGCAGCCGAGAGTCCCAGCTTCAGAAAGGCGGAAGTCGCCAATGCGCCCGACAGGCCAAAGGCTATTGCGGCCGGCTCAGGTGCTCCGATGTTGTGAGCAAATATGGAAAATCCATCGTTGATGAAGGACTGCGCGAAGCCGGTTGTCCAGAATGCTTGGGCTGTCGTTGGTATTAAAAGCCCAGGAACCGTCCCATTGACGACGAAAACTACAGCAAGCAGAGGTATTGCTGTGGTTGCAACAAAAAGTCGATGAGCCGACATCATCCGGTTCCCGGTTTCACTTACGGTTTGGCTGTATATCGGCGGTTGAAAGCTAAAGCTAGAGGCTGTTACGGACCCGGCTTGAGGTCATCGCCGTTGGGGCGAGATGACCTCACCTCGCAAACCTTACCCCTCCGATGTCTCCGACGAAGAATGGGCGCTGGTGGCGCCCTATCTGACGCTGCTGCCTGAAGAAGTGAGCCAGCGGGAGCACTCTCTGCGCGAGGTGTTCAACGGCCTGCGCACCATCATCAAGACGGGGGCGCCCTGGCGCTGGATGCCCAACGATCTGCCGCCCTGGGCAGCTGTCTATCAGCAGGCGCAGCGCTGGCTGAACGCCGGCTGCTTCGAGGCACTGGCGCATGACCTTCGTGCCGTGCTGCGCCTAGCCTCTGGTCGCACCGAGGAGCCCTCAGCCGCGGTGCTCGACAGCCGCACCTTGGGCTCCAGCCCTGAAAGCAGAGCCCGCGCCGGCTATGATGGCGCCAAGCGCAAGAAGGGCTCCAAGCTGCACATGGCAGTGGACACGCTCGGGCATCTGCTGGCGGCCCATGTCACGCCTGCCACTGCCGATGACCGAGCCGAGGTGGGACAGCTGGCCCAGGTCGTGCAGGTGGCCACCGGCGAGAGTGTCGATCTGGCTTTTGTCGATCAGGGCGACACCGGCGAGAAGGCCGCGGCTGCGGCCCGCGAGCATGGCATTGGGCTGGAGGTGGTGAAGCTGGCTGAGGCCAAGCGCGGTTTCGTGCTGCTGCCGCGCCGGTGGGTGGTTGAGCGAACCTTCGGATGGGCGACGCGCTTTCGCCGTCTGGTGCGCGATTACGAGCGTCTATCTCAAACTCTCGCAGATCTGCATGTCATTGCATTGGTCTGCCTTATGCTGCGCCAGGCCGTCAACGTCGTCGCTCATGCCAAGGAGGTCTCGCATCCAGACAGCTAGGCCCTGCGAGTTCATTTGCGCGAGAGGGCGCGAGCGGCGTCGGGTCTATAAGAATGCTCTGAAACAGCTATGGGGCCTCGGCTGCATTGATCCGGCAGAGTGGCAGGAAGAGGTGGTGGCCCGCGGCCTTAAGGAACAGCCCAACGCGCCGACCTGATGCCGAATCAGGACCTAGGCGCTGGAGACATCTCAAGGCAGTGGTTGACCTTGCGTAATTCGCCCAGTCATTGCGCTTTCGTGCCGTGAGGTGAGGTGTCCCGCGAAGGATCAGGCTCTTTCCCAGGCTTAAAATGGACCTTGGCCATACTGTGATGGTCTTCCCAAAGGGTAGGGGATTTCGGCGTGATCTAATATGTCGACGGACCGGCAGAGTCGTTGACAGATCTTGAGCTTACACGGTAAGTGCAGCCTCCATGAGGAGCGGCCGCCGGTTTTCTGGAATTCGGCTCTGGACCTTGCCAAAGGGCAAGCGTCGGGCCGGAGCGATCCACGCCGAGCAGCGGGCTGAGCCATCACAGCGTCGGTCTCAGACTTCGGGCGCTATAAGTGAATAGTCGAGGTTATACGAGATGACGAATAGGAAAAAAGCGCTGATCACCGGCGTGACGGGACAGGACGGGGCCTACCTTTCCAAGCTTCTGCTGGACAAGGGATATGAGGTTCACGGTTTGCTGCGCCGCAGCGCATCGGCCGACGTCGTCGACTCCCGCCTCAAGTGGATCGGCGTGGCGGGCAAGATCGTGCTCCACGATGGCAACCTGACCGACCTTTCTGGCCTGATCCGGGTGATGAACGAGGTTCAGCCTGACGAGGTCTACAATCTGGCCGCGCAGTCCTTCGTCAAGTCCTCGTGGCAGCAGCCGCTTCTCACCGGCACCGTGACGGGTATGGGCGCAGCCAACATGCTCGAGGCAGTCCGCCTTGCCTGCCCGGAGGCTCGCTTCTATCAGGCTTCCTCGTCCGAGATGTACGGCCTGATCCAGGAGCCGGTCCAGTCCGAGACGACGCCGTTCTATCCGCGTTCTCCCTATGCCGCGGCCAAGCTCTACGCTCACTGGATGACCGTGAACTACCGCGAGAGCTTCGGGCTGCATGCTTCGAGCGGCATCCTGTTCAACCACGAGTCCCCGCTGCGCGGCATCGAGTTCGTGACCCGCAAGATCACGGACGCCGTTGCACGCATCAAGCTCGGCATGCAGGACAAGGTCGCCCTCGGCAATCTCGATGCGACCCGCGACTGGGGTCATGCACGGGATTACGTCCAGGCCATGTGGCTGATGCTGCAGCAGGACACGCCGGACGATTATGTCGTGGCGACCGGACGAACCGTTTCGGTGAAGGACTTCTGCCGTCTGGCTTTCTCCTATGTCGGCCTGAACATGGAAGACCATGTGACGGTCGATCCGCGCTTCCTGCGGCCGGCTGAAGTCGATGTTCTGCTTGGCGATCCAGCCAAGGCAAACGCAAAGCTCGGCTGGAAGGCTGAGACCAGCCTTGAACAGCTTGTGTCCGAGATGGTCGAGGCCGATCTCGCTCGCTTGAAAAAGCACGAGCATCTCTGAGGCGGTCTGGCAGCACTGACATGCGGATACTCATCACAGGTGTGCAGGGCTTTGTTGGTCCATACCTGACTCAAGCGCTGCGGCGCGCCTGTGGTGACGTTGCGATCATCGCAACTGGAAAATCAGCCGGGGAGCACTCGCTCCTTGGCTCCGTTTCAGCGCTGGACGTCACGGATCCGAGTGTGGTCAAGGCTGCGATCACCCGCCATCAGCCGACCCATGTGATCAATCTGGCAGGATTGGCTGCTCCCGCTGCTGCGGCATCCAATCCGACGATCGCATGGCAGGTGCATGTTCAGGGCGCGCTCAATCTCGCTCACGCGATCCTGGACGTGGCGCCACAATGCTGGTTGCTCAATGTCGGATCCGGGCTGGTCTATGGAGATAGCGCGAAGCTGGGCCTTCCTCTCGACGAGACCGCGCTCCTTGCCCCTGTCGACGAGTACGGCGTCACCAAAGCCGCTGCGGACCTGGCTCTGGGCGCATTGACGCGGCGCGGTCTCAAAAGCATCCGTTTCCGCCCCTTCAACCATTTCGGTCCGGGGCAGGTGGAGACCTTCGTCATTCCAGCCTTTGCCATGCAGATCGCCCAGATCGAGGCCGGACTTGCGAAACCGGTGATCCACGTGGGCAATCTCGATGCGGAACGGGATTTTCTCGACGTCAGGGATGTGGTGGACGCCTACGCCTTGGCGGTTCTGCGCACGGAAAAGCTGCAGGAGCCCGGTCTCATTCTGAACGTGGCCTCCGGCGTACCGAGGCGCATCGGCGATGTATTGCGCCAACTGCTGGCGCAAAGCCGCGCAAAGATCACAATCGAGCAGGACCCGGAGCGCCTCCGCCCGAGCGATCTGCCCCGTATTATTGGAAATGCCGGCCGCGCCCGAGAAATACTCGGCTGGAAGCCGGGCTATTCCTTCGACGATACGCTTGCGACCGTCTTGGACGATTGCCGCAGGAAAATCCGGCCCCTGGGATAGTGGAGTTGTGCTGGATTGGCAGGCATCGCTGTAGACAAGCGCCAGTTTCGACAGAAATGCCCCCGAATGCCGGTTCTCCAACCATCGCAACGTCTTTGAAGATCCATTGTACTCATGCTACATGCCGGGGTGCCCAACAGGCTCGCGATTGAGCTTGTGCAATGGCAGTTCTGTTGTCTTGTCTACGGTACCGATAGAACGCCGGTTCATTGTGAATAGCTGCCTAGTCCAGCATAAGTTAAACGGGACATTGCCTTGACCATTACGTCGCACGCGCAGAACTTCGAAGATGTTATTCTTTGGCGCGCTCTGAAGCATGTCGAGCGCGGGACCTACATCGATATCGGAGCGCATGATCCCGTCATCGACTCTGTCAGCCTCGCCTTTTACGGCAAGGGATGGCGCGGCGTGCATGTGGAGCCCGTGCCCTTCTATGCCGAGCAGCTTCGGAAAGCACGGCCCGACGAGCAGGTGATTGAAGCGGCAATCTCCCCGGAATATGGTACGATTCCATTCTTCGAGATCCTCCAGACTGGCCTGAGCACGACGGATGCCGATATGGCGCGGCGCCATGAAGCGGCTAGCCTGCGCGTTCGTCGCATCGAGGTCCCGAGCGTGCCGCTTGCGAAGGTTCTCAATGAGTTCACGGGTCGGGACGTTCATTGGCTCAAGATTGACGTTGAGGGCGCTGAGGCACAAGTCATTCAAAGCTGGCTGCCTTCCCGTGTTCGGCCTTGGATCGTCGTCATCGAGAGCACCGCGCCCAATGAACCCGTGTCGACCCACCTCGCATGGGAAAAAGATCTTCTGTCGCTGGGCTACGAGTTCGCCTATTTCGACGGCCTGAACCGCTTCTACGTCAGCACCTCCCATCGTGAGTTGCTGGTCAGTTTCGGTGCGGGGCCGAACTTTTTCGATGACTTCGAGCTTGCCGAGGCGTCGCCCTTCGCAGCCGGACTTCGTCGCGAGATCGATCTTCTCAATCAGCGGAATGCTCAGATGAAGGATCGCATCCGCGCCGCATCTGCGCAGGAGAAGGCGCTCAATCGCCGTGTGGCGCTTCTTGAACAGCAGCTCAACGCAATCCGCGGATCTTCTGCCTGGAAGCTCGCTGCGCCCCTTCGCGCCGCCGAGCATGGTGCACAGTGGTCGTTGCGGCAGGCGAAAGCCTGGACATCGTTGAAATCGGGTTCTCGCCCGCGGCGTGCCGTTCGCACCGCCGTCGTCAGCGTCGTCAACCAGATTCTGAAGCGGCCAGGTCTGGCCACCCTCGCAAAGCGCACCGCAGCGCGTGTCCCCGTGATTAACAATCGCCTGCGCCTCATGACTTATCATCAGCGGGCTATGAGCTTCATGTCGCAGCGCAGGGCGCCGGAAGACGGCATGCTGGATCTGTCGCTGGAGCCGCAATCCACCCGGTTGGTCTATCAACGGCTCATGCGAGCACAGAGCAACCTGGGTCGCCTGGGTTCTCCCACGGCTCTCGGAGCAAAGCCCCGTCTGGCCTTCGTAGCCCCGCTGCCGCCCGAGAAGTCAGGCATTGCGGATTACTGCGCCGAGCTCCTTCCCGAGCTTGCCCAGTACTACGATATCGATGTGATCGTCGCCCAAAAGGAAATCTCCGATCCTTGGATCAATGCCCATTGCACGATCCGCGATGTCGCTTGGTTCGAACAGCATGCCCATGGCTATGATAGGATCGTCTATCAGTTCGGAAACTCGCTGTTCCACGACCATATGTTCCGTCTGGTCGACCGGTATCCTGGGGTCGTCGTTCTGCACGACTTCTATCTCGGTGGGCTTCTCGCGCATCTGGAACTGTATGGCGGCGTCTATGGCCTCTGGGCCAATGCGCTCTACCAATCGCACGGGTATCACGCTCTTCGGGCCAGGTTCGATCCCGCAAAAGAAACGGACATCGTCAACAATCTTCCGGTGAATCTGTCGCTGCTGCAGAAGGCGCAGGGCGTCATCGTTCACAGCGACTATTCCCGTCAACTCGCTCAGCTCCATTATGGCAAGAGTTTTGCGAAGGACTGGATGATTGTCCCGTTCCCGCGACACCTGCCCGACAGCATCGACCGCAGCTCTGCTAGGACGGCTCTCGGCCTCGGTAAGAACGACGTCGTCATCTGCTCGTTCGGCATTCTCGGCGAGACCAAGATGAATCAGCATCTTCTCGACGCGTGGCTGAAGACACCGATGGCGGGTGAGGGGACTTGCCATCTCATCTTCGTCGGCCAGGACAGCCAGAACAACCCGTATTGCGAGCGGTTGCGCAAATCCATTGCGGCGTCGCCCGCCAAGAACCGCATTCGGATCACCGGCTTCGTATCGCCCGAGGTCTACCGGCAATACCTGCAGGCAGCCGATCTTGCGGTGCAGCTGCGTGAGCTCTCGCGCGGCGAGACGTCGGCGGCGGTTTTCGACTGCTTGGCCCATGGTGTTCCGACTATCGTCAATGCCAACGGATCGATGGTCGAGTTGCCTGAGGGCAGTGTTCTGATGCTGCCGGAGAAACTGTCCGTCGACGACTTGGCCGAAGCGCTCACGACGTTGCGGGACAATCCGGAAAGGCGGCAGGCGCTGAGCCAGGAGGCCCGCCTTGTGGCAGTTCAGCATTCGCCGAAGCAGGTCGCCGGCCGATATCATGAGGCCATCGAGAAGATCTCCAAACTGGCTCCCGCCACGGCGGACATACGCGCTCTTGCGGAACATGCATCGCTGATTTCGGCTCCCTTAGATGACGAGGAATGGCTCGAGCTTGCCCGCAAGCTGGCCGGAGAGAGCCCGCCCCAACGAGGAGACGTTCGCCAGCTGCTGGTCGATGTTTCGGTTCTAGCGCGTGAAGACTTCAAGACGGGAATCCAGCGCGTTGTCCGCTCGCAGCTCCTCTCTCTCCTGAACAATCCTCCTGTCGGATTCCGGGTCGAGCCGGTCTGGCTTGGAGATGCCAAGGGCCACTGGCATTACCGCTATGCGCGGCGCTACACCCTGCAGCTTCTCGGCCTGCTGGAGGACGTCCTGGACGATGAGCCGGTGGAAGTTGCCGAAGGCGACGTCTTCTACATGCCGGATTTCTGGACGGATGGCGTGATCCACGCGACGGAGGCGGGGCTTTACGCAGAGTGGCGCGCGAAGGGCGTCAAGACAAATTTCATGGTCTATGACGTCCTGCCGTTGACGCGCCCCGAATTTTTCCCAGATCGCTTCAGTGAAGTGCACGGACGATGGCTCTCAGCCGTCGCCGACAGTGGCGATCGCCTCATCTGCATCTCCCAGGCCGTTGCAGACGAGACGACGCAGTGGCTCGAGGCCAACAGGCCGGAGACGCTCGAGCATCTCGAGATCGTGGCCTTGCACCTTGGTGCCGACATTGCTGCCTCCGCACCGACCATGGGCCTGCCCGACAACGCATCCACTGTGCTGAACCAGCTGTCGTCGCGCCAGAGCTTCCTCATGGTCGGCACCGTGGAACCGCGCAAGGGCCACCTGCAGACCCTGGCGGCATTCGAGCGGCTCTGGGCGGAAGGCGCGGATATCAACCTCGTGATTGTCGGAGCCGAGGGCTGGAAGGGCATTTCTCACGACCAGCGCCGCACCATTCCGACTATCGTCCAAAAGCTCCGGCACCATCCTGAACTGGGCCGGCGCCTCTTCTGGCTCGAGGGGATCAGCGACGAGTACCTTGAGAAGGTCTATGCAACCTGCATCTGCCTGATAGCCGCATCTGATGACGAGGGATTTGGTCTTCCGCTGATTGAGGCCGCACGGCACCGCATTCCGATCCTGGCGCGCGACATCCCCGTCTTCCGCGAGGTCGCGGGCGCTCACGCCGATTACTTCGCAGTCAATGATTCCGACGGTTTGGCTCAGGCGATTAAAGACTGGCTGGAGCTTCATGCGAAAGGTGAGCATCGGAAGTCTGGGGACATGCCCTGGATGACCTGGGCCGAGAATGCCGAACGCCTGAAGGCCATCCTTCTGCAGGATACGCAGGAACCGACCGAAGCCTCCGGGGAGCTTTTCGACGTCGAGGCCCCTCGACCACGTGCCGGAGCTGCATGAAGGTCGACGCCATGTTGAAGCCGGTCCTCAAATTCGCTCACCATCATGTCTGGCGCCGCCTGCCGCACAATGCGCGCCGGGCGACGCTTTTCCGCCTTGCATCATGGTGGGCGCCTCGGCCGGCAGCGGATGCGAGAGCGGCGGCGCCTATCATCATCGTTGGAATGCTGCGCCATGCGTCAGGGCTCGGGGCTGCGGCGCGAGCCTGCCACGATGCGCTCAAGGCGGCAGGCCTTCCGGTTTATGGCATCGATCTGACCGAAAAGCTGATGCATGAGGTCAACCATGCCGACTTCACCTATGACGACGGGCGGGAGTTGCTCGGCGAAGGCACGGTCTTCCTGCATATCAGCGGCCCACTCGTACCGTTGGCGATGGGATATCTCGGACGTGCTTTCGTGGACCGCAAGCGCTTCGTCGCCCATTGGTTCTGGGAGTTGCCCGAGGTCCCGAAGGATTGGGCGCCGGCCATTCCCTTCATCCACGAAATCTGCGTCAACACCACGTTCGTGCGGGACGCCATTCGCCCGATCGCACGCGGACGGCCGCTGCACGTCGTATCCTACCCTCTGACTTTGAAGGACAGGAGACTACGCCCCGCTCGGAGGCCGGAAAAGCCTTTCACGGCGCTGGTCGTCTTCAACATCGCTTCAAGCTTCGCACGCAAGAACCCCTGCGCGACGATAGCGGCATTTCGACAGGCATTCGACGACGATCCGTCCGTGCGGCTCATCGTCAAGTACATGAACGATTTCGTCTGGCCCGAGGCCGTATCGCTGATGGAAGAGGCGGCAGGCGACGCTGCCAACATAGAACTGCTCGGAGGCGTTCTGGACGAGGCAGGCATGGACGCGCTTTACGATCGTGCGGACGTGGTCGTGTCCCTGCACCGGGCTGAAGGTCTGGGGTTGCCCGTCGCCGAAGGCATGCTGCGGGGATTGCCCGTGATCGCGACCGATTGGTCGGGCAATGCGGACTTTCTGACGCACGAGACCGGGGTTCCCGTGAGCTACAAGTTGGTGCCGGTGAACGACCCTCAGGGCAAGTATATCGATGCCGCCGCGATGTGGGCGGAGGCAGATATCGGCGATGCAGCTGCGGCTCTCCTGGCGCTCCGGGACGATCTCGTGTGGCGGCAACGGCTCGGAGCGGCTGCCGCTGATCACGCAGCTGAGTTTTTTCTTCCTGATCGCTATGCCCGACAGATTGCGAACATCGTCGGATTGAACGATGCGGCAAAGCCAAACGGCGTCACGGCTGGCGCCGGCGATATGCCGGTCTGACCGGCATGTGTAATGCCGCCGCAGCACAGGACCCGATAGGCGCGACGGATTCTCTAGGACACAATTGGATGATTTTCCCGCAGAAGAGCGTATGTTTCCAGACAATGGAATGGTTTTAACAGTATTATATATTATAAGTAGTAATATAAATTATAATGGATAAATAATTAGCAGTTTATCCATTTGCAAGACTGTCAAGACGACAGGGTCCGCAGCCAAGATTTCCTGCATCCGAGGTCATTGCGCTTCAACGTAACTTATTAGAGTACGATATTTCCCGGATTTACCTTAAATTGTGATGCCGCTGGCCGCGCTTGACACGAATGTTTCAATACAGCATGGACATTCGCGATGTCGGTGGGTGGATCTCTATGAACGGGGCCTTTGCGAACGTTCGCGTTTTTTTGACCGGGCACACCGGGTTCAAGGGTAGCTGGCTGAGCCACTGGCTCAAGCGCGATGGCGCGGTCTTGACCGGTTTGTCGCTACCGCCTGAGCTCGATAGGCCAAGCCTTTTCGAAGCGGCTCGGATCGCCGACGGTATGTCCTCTCATTTCGGCGACATACGCGACTTCGATTGCGTTCGACAGGCGATAAATGCGTCTGAGCCCGAGATCATCTTCCACTTGGCAGCCCAGCCGCTCGTTCGTAGGTCCTATCAGAATCCCGTTGAGACCTTTGCCGCGAATGTCATGGGAACCGCCCATGTGCTTGAGGCAGCGCGGCAATGTCCCAGCGTTCGGGCCATCGTCTGCGTCACGACCGATAAGGTCTACGACAATCGCGAGTGGGCGTGGGGGTATCGGGAGACTGATCCGCTAGGCGGTAAGGATCCTTATAGCGCGAGCAAGGCTTGTGCTGAGATTGTCTCGGCGGCCTATCGCCAGACTATGTTTCCGCTCGCGGGCAACATACAGATCGCGACCGCTCGGGGCGGCAACGTCATTGGAGGCGGGGATTGGTCGGAGGATCGCCTGATCCCTGATATCGTCCGGGCGCTTCAGGCGGGCGAGCCCATCATTCTGCGTAACCCGAAATCTACGCGTCCTTGGCAGCACGTTCTCGAACTCGTGCGCGGATATGTCGTTTTAGGCAAGAAGCTTCTCGACGGCGACAAGTCCGCAGTTGGTGTCTGGAATTTTGGCCCGGATAACGAAAATGAGATCGACGTCGAGACGATCGTGAATGCATTCCTGGCTGAGTGGGGCGACCAAGTGCCAGTCGAGGTTCGCTCATCAGCTATGCCTGAGGCGCAGTTCCTGCGACTCGATATCTCCAAGGCACGGTTCGATCTTGACTGGAGGCCGGCCCTGAACCGCCAGGATACCTTGGGCATGACCGCCCAATGGTACCGGCGCCATGCTGCCGGCGAAGACGCTGGCGTTCTCATGGCGGAGCAAATCACCGAATATGAGGCGCGGTTGCGACAATGAGCTTTGCAACGGCCTTGGTGACAGGAGGAACAGGGTTCATCGGAAACGCCTTGTCGCGACGTCTAGTTCAAGCAGGCATCAAGACGATGGTGCTTGCGCGCCCGGGAGCATCGACCCCGCCGGGCTGTGATGTTGTCAGCGTGCCGGATCTGTCGCGGAATGCGGTGACTTCCGCCCTAGCCGGGCATAGGTTTGATGTTGTCTTCCACTTGGCCGCCTACGGCGTCGCTCCAGCTGATCGCAATCCGCGGCTGACCTTCGATGTAAACGTTGCCGGTACTGATGCGATTGTTCATATGGCGGCCGAGACCGGTGCCAAGTCTGTCGTGTACCTGGGATCGTGCTCCGAATATCGCGATCCGGCTTCCGGCCAGTTGGTCGAGGAAGATGCGCCGATTGGTGGCGGTCGCCTCTACGGCGGGTCGAAGGCCGCAGCCGGCCTGTGGGGACAAGCCCTTGCGGCCCAACTCGGCATAGGGTTTCAATGGTTGCGGCTTTTCAATGTGTTCGGGCCAGGGGAGGCCGCCTCGCGGTTGATCCCGGTGCTCATCTCCCGTCTGAAGGCCGATGAGACCGTGGCTTTGTCCCCTGGCGAGCAAGTTCGCGACTTTCTCTACATCGATGATGCCGTAACCGGCATCCTGCGGGCTGCCGAAGCCTCCCTACAAGGGCGGCACGGCCCTTTCAACCTCTGCTCGGGAAAGCCTGTCATGGTGAAGGAGATCGCACTCGCCGTTGCGGATGCTATGGGCAAGCCACATGACCTACTTGGTTTTGGAGATCTGAATTACCGGCCCGATGACATTCTCTGGCTCGTTGGAAACCCAGATCGCTTTCATCGCGCGACGGGATTCCACCCGCAAACGCCTCTTCTGGCTGGAGTCGAGCAGGTGATCGCGGCCGAACAGACTCATTGCGAGAGGAACTGAGGATGTCCTCCACATTCCCACTCATTTCGATTTGTGTTCCGGTCTACAACGAAGAACTAAACATCGAGCCGTTTCACCGGCGCTTGAGCTCGGTCATCGACGGACTGGCCGATCGATACCGGTTCGAGATCCTGTTCACTGACAATCACAGCACCGACGCGACCTTCGAGCGGCTGGCGGAACTCAGTCACCGCGATCACCGCGTTCGTGTCATCCGCTTTTCCCGGAACTTTGGCTTTCAGCGATCAATCCTGACCAATTACATGAACGCGCGAGGTGAGGCCGCTATTCAGCTCGATGTCGATCTTCAGGATCCGCCCGAGTTGATCGTTGATTTCTTGCGTCATTGGGAAGAGGGCTACAAGGTTGTCTACGGCATCCGCCGTGAACGGCCCAACGAGAGCGTATGGCTGCACACTCTGCGCAAAGCCTTTTATCGCATCGTGGATTATCTGAGTGAAGAAACGCTTCCGCATGATGCGGGTGATTTTCGGCTCGTCGACCGCTGTGTTCTCGACCAATTGAAGCTGGTCTCGGACCAGCAGCCTTATCTCCGCGGACTGATCGCGTCGATGGGCTTCCGGCAAACCGGTATCGTGTACGATCGTTCCGCAAGAGAGTTCGGGTCGAGCAAGTTCAACTTGGTGCGTCTGTTCGGCCTCGCTCTGGACGGCATACTGCAGCATTCTGTTATCCCTCTGAGGATCGCCACATTTCTCGGGCTCATCATGTCGGGATTGGCGGCCCTTGCTGCAGTCTATTATCTGTTCGCAAGGATGTTCTTCGGAGCCGACTGGCCTCCAGGCGTTGCGACATCAACGATCCTCACCCTTCTGTCGATCGGGATGAACGCGCTTTTGCTCGGGATCATCGGTGAATATATCGGTCGTATCTACAAGAACGTGAAGCGGATGCCGATCACGATATCGGAGGCCGTCATTGATCATACGCCGGTATCGGATGTACGCAACGAGGCTGTCTCGAACGATCACCTCTTTCGAGCCAAGTATAGCAGTGGCCATTGAGCCAATAGGCAGGAATGTTGTCAGATGAAAGTGGTACTACTCGCCGGTGGATTTGGAACGCGCTTGTCTGAGGAAACTCATGCGCGACCGAAGCCGATGATAGAAGTTGGCGGCCTTCCGCTGCTGCTTCACATCATGAAAATGTACAGCCATTATGGCTATAACGATTTCATCGTCTGCCTCGGCTATATGGGATACTACATCAAGGAGTACTTCTCGAACTACATGCTTCACCGCAGCGATGTGAGGATCGACTTCACCACTGGAGAAACACAACATTTCAACACTGTGGTCGAGCCTTGGCGAGTGTCGCTGATCGACACGGGCCTAAACACGATGACTGGTGGGCGTTTGCGCCGCGTGAAGGAACTGATCGGCAACGAAACTTTCATGATGACTTATGGTGATGGGGTATCCGATGTGGACATCGGGGCTCTCGTCGATTTCCACCGTTCTCATAAACGTGCGGCAACAATCACGGCGGTCCAGCCTCCGGGTCGCTTCGGTGCGTTGGAGCTTAATCCCGATGGGCAGATTACGGCATTTCGCGAGAAACCAGCGGACGAGGCGGGCTGGATCAATGGTGGCTTTTTCGTGCTCGAACCATCTGTCTTCGATCTGCTCGATGGCGACGAAACCATCTGGGAGCGTAAGCCGCTAGAAGCGCTGGCTGAGCGTAACGATCTTGTCGCCTACAGACATTCGGGCTTCTGGCAGCCGGTCGATACACTGCGCGAAAAGAACCAACTCGAGGCCTTGTGGGCGTCCGGCGCCCCATGGAAGAAATGGTGAAACCATGAGTGCTCCAGACCGCCAGCCCCCCCAGGAATTCGATGCCTATAGCAACAGCTATGATGCACACGTGAACGCGGCGCTGGCCTTTTCCGGGCTTGATGTCGACTTCTTCACTAAAGTGAAGGCTGCTTATATCGAGGAGATTCTGTCTAAGACCTTTGGCAGCGCGAAGGTTGACGTTCTGGATGTCGGATGCGGCATCGGCAATTATCATCAGCTGTTGCGGCCCGGCCTGAACAGGCTTTGCGGTGTCGATATTTCCGCCAAAAGCCTGAAGACGGCAGCACAACGGAACGAGCAGGTCGAGTATTCACACTTCGACGGCACCAACCTGCCGTTCCCGGACGGGACTTTCGACGCTGCCTTCGCAATCTGCGTCTATCACCATGTGCCGATTGCCAGTCGAGCGGCGTTGACGCGCAGTGTGAGCCGGGTGCTCCGGCCTGGCGGGATATTCATGATCTTCGAGCATAACCCGCGCAACCCTCTGACGATGCGGGTCGTGAACCGGTGCGAATTCGATCGTGACGCGATCTTATTGAAGAACGAAGAAGCGGAAGATCTCCTGTCGCAGGCGAACTTCACTGAAGTAGGATCGCGACACATTCTAACGGTCCCATCCTTCAACAAGGCGACCCGAACGGTCGATCAACTGTTCGGCGGACTCAAGATCGGCGCCCAGTATTATACATCTGGCAGAGTGTCGGCTGGCGCGGCCAGTCGATAACAGTTGTCATAGCTCAGGTGGCGTGAAAGAAATGCTCCAGATCTTCCAACGGGCGAACCTCTGGAATTGGCCGCTTGCGCGTGTCATGAAGGTGTTGAGGTTCGCCCTTGTGGGCGCAGCCAGTTCAGGTGCTTATGCCGTCATCATGCTGGTTGCGACGTCAGCGGTTGGATTGGCGCCCTGGATCAGCAGTGTCGTTGCCTATGTGTCGGCAATGATCATCAATTTTCCGCTCCAGCGAAACTTTACATTCATGTCGACAGGCGATGTCCGGCGGGAAGGCCTGAAGTATCTCGGCGTTCATCTCGTCAACCTTCTCGTGTCGGTTGCGGTCGTTCATCTGATCACAGAGGTTCTCCAGTGGCCTGTGTTTGTATCCGTGGCCGCTGTTGTTGTTATTATCCCGCTGATTCAGTTCCTCGTCCTTGAGATATGGGTTTTTAAACCGTCAATGCGCGAGCGGTGAGGTGGTTTTCGCCATGCCCTGATGCGCGAGGGCATGGTCTCTCCTTGGCTTAGGATCCCGCTGACCGAGTCTTGAACACAGCGAGCCGACCGTACATGGTCTTGAATTCCATGAGAGGTTCATACCATTCCTCGAAACTCGGTTGCATCGGGTTGATAAGCGGAAAATACGGATCTTCATAGATCACGACGAACGCAGGTCGTTTCTCCAAGCGAGCATAGAAGTCATGCGTCATCTCGATGCCTTTTCGCGGAATGGCCGGCATCAGCGGAAATGCACTCGACATGGCTAGGCGCGTATTCAGATCGAGAGCGATTCCAGGAGATCGGCTAAAGACCGCGATCGTTTGGCCACTCTCTGTAAGGGGGGCAATGTGCTGCCGCGTCAGGCGCAGGAGTTCGGCATCGTAGGGATGCACGGCGAGGCCTGCAAAAAATCCCTCGTGCAGGCGCTCCCTCACCGGCGGGGATTGGCCGGGCAGTTCCCCGTAAAGGAAAAACAGTGAGGTCCCCAGTAGCCCGCAGACTGCGACGAGGGCTTGAACCGCGCCGGACCATTTGAATGGCTTGATCCATGGGGATCCGACGATTGCCAGGATAGCGGCAGGCAGGGCGCCGATACAGAAATTGAACACTGAGTTGTTTGCCGTGAAGCAATACGTCAGGGCTGCTGTGAGTGAGGTTGCATAGACAAGTGCGATGACCCGATCGGACTGGTTCGCGCTGGCCCTCAATCCAGACAGGAGCCCGAGACCGGTCAGCGCAGCCAACGTTACGACATCGTGCGAGCGAACATAGAGAGAAGGAGACGTGAGGAAGAGACCTGCGAGAACGGCCGCAGTGGCGATCTGGGTAACCGATGGACCAAGACGTTGCCGCAACAGGCCAACCAGAACCGCCACGGCACAGAGCAATGCAAATAATGGTTTAGCTCGCAGGGTTTCGAGGGCGAACGCGATCTTTCTGCTGACGCCCCCGACATCGTTGATTGCGGATAGATAAATGATACTGTCGTACAGGCGTCCGAATGATAGGGACAACACAGTTCCTGCCCAGGTAAGACATAGTGCAGCGATGGTGATGCCTATGAAGAGGTATGGCTTAGGGAAGCCGCGATTGCGGTAAAGCAATCCCGCTGCGCAGAGAAACCCAAGCGGGACGATGAGTGACGGATATGAAACCGTTGCTCCAGACCATGCGCAGGCGGAGGCGATGAGCCACCTCAACCGATTTCGGGATCCGGCATCGGCGAGAGCTGCGCAACCAAATGTTGCTAAGGCGATGGTGAGTGCCTGTCCCCCCAACGTGTTGTAAGAGGGTGCAGGCAGTCCGAAGGGCACAAAAGCGACGACGAGGATCCCACCAACCCAAGCATAACCGCGATGTCCGAGGCGCTTTAGGAACAGGACCCATATGATGGCTGATGCGGCGGAGCCTGCGAGGAATAGCACACGAAGAAAAAGGAACATGCCGTCTGTCGAGCCGATGATCTTCGCATAGAGCAATGCAAATGGGTAAACGATAAGGGCTGCCGTCTGATGCAATGTCAGAAAGCTGCTCGTCTGTATGCCGCCTTTGAGCCAGTCGTCCAAGAAGATCGCATAGTAGGCTTCATCGCTCAGATCGACGCCTTTCGTAAGCCTCCATCCGATGAGAGCCATGATCAGCACGAAAATCAGGGCACCGGCGATGTCCCGGGTCCTATCGGTTATATGAATCTTCATGGAGCGATGTCCGGTTGTGAAATATGTCCGAAAGGACATGGTTGCATCGGCTTGGTTAACGCATATTCCAGCTCCATCCGTCGGTAAAGTTGCACACAACTTGGTATGGGACAAAGCCCTACAAGGAGCTGCGAAGCAAATATCGGTGCAGATTCTAGGGTTTGCACAGTACTTTGGCTGCGTTCATCTGAGGTGATGATAAACAAATAGGTACATGAATTCGCGAAACTGATTGATCGAGCTGCTATAGCTTCCATCAGCATATCGCGCGGACGAATGAGCTCAGTTGCCGCCTTAGAGTGGTGTCTCAAGGCGCGACCTCGACCCAATCGACGGCGAGGCTAATTCCGTGCGCCGGGTCGATGGGCGCCGAGAAACGGATCTCGTTTAGGCCGGGCTTCAACAAACCCTTTGGAATCGGCGCGTCGACTGTCGTTGGATCAGTCCATGATAGAAGAACCGGGCTTCCGTTGATGCGGATCATCAATGCGCTCTTCGACTCTAGAGAGACCCAGGCAAACAAATGAAGCCGGATGCGGTAGACAGCATCCGGAATAGGATTGAGTTGGAACCAGAGATTGCTCTCGTTGCTAAGGATCCATGCATATGAGCGCGGCCGGAGAGCCGGCAAATGCCATGCGGAATCACGCCAAGCTGAGCCCCAGGGGGCTTCCTCCAGACTCCACCATCGACCGAAATCGTAGCGATACGTGCTCGGGCTGTTCGCCTTGTACATGCAGGAGGATGATGGCCAGCAGCCGAGAACGCTCTGCCAACGCCGTTCGTCGCTCGGCAACACTTGACCTGTTTTTTCCAAATCGCCCATACGCTGCACGGATCCGTTCGGGTCGACAGTGAGGGTAACGATTTTATCCTTTTCGATGGTGAAGGTGCTATCCAACCCTTGCCCAACGATCCAAGTCGTCGGCGTCTCGACACATTTTCCGGCTGCGCCATTCGCTCTTACAGCGAATGAACTATAGACCATGCTTGGCTGTAGACAGGTTATGGTGTCGACAGGTTTTTGATAGAGGTAGGTCAAGGCGGCATCCAGAATCTCGCCGCGGAGCATCCATGTGCTGCCAAGATTCCCGCTCCTGTCGAGAATGAGAATTTTCGCGCCTGGTTCCGTCGACGGGGCAGCTTGAAGGATGCCGGCGAGAAGCATCCTTTGGCGCATGGACAAATCTGTGTAGTGATTGAGTTGAGCCCACTGGGCGTTCAATCCGAGGCCGATCAAGGCAATCCAGGCGATGGCCCCAATGATCCGGCTACGCTCATATAAAAAAGCGCACACCGCGACCATGGTCAGCGCACCGCCAATCGATGCGTAGATATAGGTCCTCTGCGAAATCAGGATGTGAGACATCGAGGACAAATAGGGGAGATACCCCAGCAAAGTCGCGATGATGCCTGCGCCGATCATGCGAAGATAGAGCGAACGGCTCGTGCGTACGCCGGAATATGGGCCTGATCTCGGAACAAGCAGTGCGATGAGCACTGCCAATGATAGGACTGCAAGATAAGGCCAGAATGCCGTCTGTTCTTGTAGCAGACGTGCACTGTCGTACCAGCCATGTACGAAGACCCTGTATAGCGCTATCGTCAACAGCAAGGGAGTTCTGCCGAGAACAGTAGTAATCGTCTGCTGTAGATCACTGCTGATCGATTGCTGGTAGAGATTGGGATCCCGACTGACAATCACTAGGTATCCGGCGGCAATGAGGGCGGAGACAAGCCAGCCGAAGACGGGAAAACGGTGCTGGAGCAAGCCCTTGTAGCCAGCATTGACACCAAATCTTGCCCACCAAAGCAACAGGGGCAGCGGCGCCAGGAAAAGGCCTGCCTCATAGATAAAGTTGCCGATCAGAAATAAAGTCGCCGCTATGACCGTGGCGATGAGGCGCCCTAGCACAGATTTGGCCTCTGTCGCGAATAGAAGTGTCGATACGGCACTCAGGCTCAGCCCAGCAGCCCAATCGATATGCACCGAGCGTAAGCTCATCTGCATGGTGTCGGCAGGGAAGAGCATGAACATCAGGCCGGCGAGCATGGCGACAGGACGGTTTTGTGTGAGCCACCACACCAGATAGGCCATGCTCACAGTCTTCAGGACGAGACTGGCGCTCAGCAGGAGGTTCCAACCGATAAAGGATTCTGGTGAGAGAGTGTATGACAGCGCAAAAGGCAGGATTGTGAGAGGGCGCAACTTATGAGATACAAAGGCGCCTCCATCCCACGCCAAGAATGTCGTTCCGTTCTGGATGAAGCTTCCCAGGATGACCCACTCCTCCACCAGTCCTGTCTGAGACATACCGATGGGGGTCCAAATCAGGCAAACGGCTCCGATTGCGGCAAACGTAACCATAAGAATTGAAGCGAGGCTACCTTGGCCAGTTAGGCGAGTCATTGGTCTTCCACGTATTTTCAGCTGTCTGCAGAGGGTGGGCGGGACCCAGTAGCATCCGATCCTGCGCGCTGACAAGCAGATGGCATTGTTATTACCAGTGTGCCTTGTCGTAAGCTTGAGGCTTGACCTTGGCAAATCGCCTTCGATGCTTGGCGCAGGTTTGCCGGAGCCCAAATCAGGAGTTGTAAGAGGTCCGATCAGGCCATCGACCTAAGCAAGACCACTCCTTCGGGCCAGGGCCCCTGGGCCGCGCGGCTGTCTATGCGCAGCAATCCCATTGCAGCCTTTAATGAGTTAGAAGCCGGACGGCTCATGATCGACGACGGCTCGATCATCCGATTGTAATATAATTCATCTGCCGCATTCGCGTTTGCCTTGACCTGCCTGTTTCCAGCAGGTACCGCGTTTCCTAGCGAGACAGGGATTTACATCGGACATGCACCGGAAGAGCCGCCGCATTTTATGGCTTCTCAACCATAAAACCTTGATGCCGTACGAAGTGCCATTGATGGCGGATCTCGGCTTTGAGGTCTATGTTCCTAAGAAAGTGCCGAAGACTAACTTTCGAAGCGCAGCGGTAACCTTCGACTATGACAAGTCGCTGACGATACCGAAGGCGGTGCTGGATCGGCTCAACGATTTCGATTTCTACCTGAGCGATTGGCCGCCGGACATCATCAGGCTGCTCAACAGATACTTTGGGACGATCTTCGTTATTCCGTACGGAAGGCAGGTCATTGAAGCCGTTAGGCATTTTGATGGCGAAATCGTCTTTCGCGCCTTTGGGCTCGACAACCGGCACACATACGACAAAGTCCTCCAAGACATGTACGGCCTCGGGTTCAGCCACCGGCTCGCGAGCGTCAAGGAGCGGTTCTGGTTCGCCGAGGGGTACGATCACCTGCACGAGATCGAACCACCGCTTTTCAAGGAAAAATCCCTGTTCCTGCCCATCGGGATTCCAAACTCGTTTTTCAGGAACGAGGGCAAGTGGAGGGGAACGCGTAAGGAGATCCTGTTCGTCGCGCCCAATGTCGTGACCGACTCGTATTACGCCAAGGTTTACAAGGACTTCAAGAGGGATTTCGGCGATCTTCCCCATGTGATCGTCGGCCATCAGGACACCCCGGTCGACGATCCGCACATGGCGGGCTTCGTGACGGACGAAGAACTGCAAAACCTTTATTTGGATTGTGCTGCCCTTTACTATCATTCCAGGGAGACGCGGCACGTGCATTATTCGCCCGTGGAAGCCGCCATCAACGGAATGCCGATCGTATATTTCGAGGATTCACTGCTGGGTCGCATGTGCCCTGGCTCCGTGAAGGGCCGCGTCACATCGGTCGGTCAGGCGCGGGAAATTCTCCAAAGGATCCTCTTAGGCGACACGACATTCATCGCGGACATCCGCGAAGATCAGAGGGACGTCGCGTACCATTTCTCGGACGCATACTGCAGGCCGGTTTGGAGCGAAAATCTTGAGAAATCGGGCTTTCTCGTAAATCTGGCGAAGCAGAGCTCAGTCAAAACCATCGGTCGTGAATTGCTCCGGTCAGCTGCCCAACTTGTTGGGCAGCCCCTTGATAACTCCAAGGCCTATAGTCCGCACCCAAGTAGCGAGATCGCGAAGAAAGTAGCCGGGTCATCGGTAGAGGATGGTATCGACTTCACTCAAGAAAAACTCCCGGAGGCCGTGGTTGATATCCAGGGCCTATCCGAGGCGGAACCTTGGGGACGCTGGAGCGACGCCGAACGGGTTGTGCTTTCGCTCAATCATATGATGGACGGGGAATTCATCCTTGATGTCACTGCGGTCGGGCATGATCGTAACGTTGGCGCTGACATTAAGGTCAAGATCGGCGGTGTATCGAGGATTGCTCGATTTGGGGCCGACATGAACAATCCGCAGACTGTTTCTCTTCCTTTCAAGTTAAGGAAGCCGGCCAGCATCATTGAGTTCACGGTGCCATATCCGGTTCAACCGGCAAGAGACAGTCGAATGATCGGGCTTGGGCTTGTTCATCTCAATGTGCGTCCGCTCGGAGCTGTCTCGGAAGCGGCAAAGGAGGTTCATTCCCTCATGGCCAATTCGATTGAAAAAGAGCACAAGACTTTTATCGAGGCCGGTATCGCGGCAGCATCTGCTCCAGAGGCTGTCTCCTCCGCGCCACCTGCTGCAATCGTGGCAGCCGACGCTGGAAATGCTGACGGACGACCGGTTTGGAAGCGCACCGCCCGATCGATCCTTCGCCGTGTCCGGCCCGCTCTCCTACCGTTCGCTCATCGCTTCAGGGGGCATGTGCGGATAGCGATCGAAGAGACTGCAGTGTTGCCGCGGTTGTCTCAGGTGAATTCGGACCTCTCCCAGGTGAGGACGGAACTCGTGTCGTTGCATCACGAGATCATCAACTTGCGAAGGGCTCTCGATGCCCATGTCCGGCAGGCCCAGACAGATGCGAAGGCTAATCGGATTGCACTCGATGAGATGACCAAGACACTATCGGCTGCAGTGGAAAGGGCAAATGGGATCGCAGCAGGTGCTCGCCTAACTGAAGTCGAAGCAATTCCCAAGAAAACCAAGCGGCTACCCGCCGAGAACTCGTAAGCGGCGCTTATAACTTGCGGGAGCTTGCTTCCTCGATGTCGGATCCGGTTCGCAACTGACAGGGCGACATGGGCCATGCGTGGTATCGCGGGGAAATGGCTTCCGGAGGCGTGTACAAGATGCGTTTCCGTTATGCGGGAGATCCTGCATCATTGGCGCTAACCGATCGGAGCGGCAGGCTCCCGTGGTCAACCTATTAGCCAGCTCAGACACCTGCAAGGGAAGCCGGCGGGGGAGGATGAGAAGTCAGTTGCCGCATACAGGAGAGATGTTTTGAATGTCTGAAAACTTTGACCTTCACATCGTCGGGGCGGGCGGCCATGCCAAGGTGATCATCGAGTTGGCCCGTGCCGCCGGCTGGAATCCGGTCGGGCTTCTCGACCCCGCGCCGGTTGGCAGCACCGTTCTTGGCGTCCCTGTGGTAGGGGATGACAGCTTTGCGCCGCAGCTCTTTGAAGAAGGCCATACGGTAGCATTCGTGGCTCTGGGCCGGAACGATCTTCGGCGACGCATTGGATTGCGTCTTCGCGCCATTGGCTTTCGGATGCCGACATTCATCCATCCGAGCGCCGTCGTGTCGCCGAGCGCTACATTGGGGGATGGGATTGCGGTTCTACCCCAAGCCGTAGTCCATTCCTGCGCACAGATCGGCGATTTTGCCATAGTCAACACCGCCGCCGTCGTGGAGCATGACTGCGTCGTCGGTGCGGGAGCGCATGTGGCGCCGCGGTCAGTGCTCGGCGGCAATGTGACGCTTGGAGAAGAGGTTTTCTTCGGCATCGGAGCGGTTGCAAGGCCGCTCAGCGTGATAGGCGCCAGAGCGACTGTGGGAGCGGGCGGAGTTGTGGTCGGCGAGATTCCCAGCGATATGGTTGCAGTTGGGGTTCCGGCTCGCCCGCGGGCCAGGTAATGGCTTGCTGCCGGAGGTATTGACAGCGTGAAAATCGGGTTGGTCTCATCAGCCATGCCTCTGGTCCAGGGTGGCGGGCGCTTCATCGCCGACTGGCTTGCTCCCAAGCTCGTCGAGGCCGGCCATCAGGTCGAGACGATCTGGATTCCGCAGATCGACGATCCGGCGTCGCTCTTCCAGCAGATGCTGGCTTTTCGTCTGATGGATTTGAATGACAGCTTCGACCGCGTCATCACGTTCCGACCGCCGGCGCATGTCATCCAGCATCATACGAAGATCGTGTGGTTCATTCATCACATCCGGCAGTTCTACGATCTGTGGGAAACAGATTATAATCCTCTGCCCCGCACCGCCTACTGGGACGCTTACCGAAGCAATCTCGTGGCGGCAGACACCAAAGCCCTTGGCGAGGCTCGCAAGGTCTTTACCAATTCCAGAATCGTCCAGGGTCGCCTTAAGACCTTCAACGGCGTCGACGCGGAGGTGCTCTATCCTCCAGTCCTGGCACCGGAGCGATTCTTCTCAGAGGTTTGGGGTGGCGAAATCGCCTTCATCTGCCGGGTCGAGCATCACAAGCGCCAGCATCTGGCGATCGAGGCCATGAAGCATACGAAGACCCCTGTGCGCTTACGCATCGCGGGGCGCAGCAGTTCTGCGGAATATGCCGATTCTCTTAGGGAGCTCATTGCAATGAATGATCTCGAGGATCGGGTGACGCTCGACCTGCGCTGGATCAGCGAAGGAGAAAAGGCGTCGTTGCTTTCGACGGCGCTGGCCGCGATCTACGTCCCGCTCGATGAGGATAGCTATGGCTATCCGACGATCGAAGCGGCCCTAGCCCATAAGGCGACTATCACCGTCTCGGATTCCGGCGGAGTGCCGGAGTTCATCACGGACGGGGTGTCCGGTCTCATCGCCGAGGCCGATCCGACTGCGCTCGCGCATGCTTTCGATCGCCTGTGGGCCAATCGGGCGCTCGCACAGGAGCTCGGACACAATGCTCATCAGCGCCTGGTGGAGTTGAACATTCATTGGGAGCACGTCATCGAGAGGCTTACATCGTGAATGTTCTTGTCCTCACGACTATGACGCCTTTCGTGCATGGGCGAGCGGAAGAGCTGACGAGCCAACTCGTCCGTCAGATGAAGCTGCACGGTGTGAATGCGGAGGCAATGCGGCTACCGTTCAAGGCGCATCCCCCCGAGCGGTTGCTGGATGAAATGTTCATCTTCAAGTCGCTCAAGCTGTACAATGTCGACCGTGTCGTATCCCTGGCGTTTCCCGCGGAACTCGTGCCGTTCGAGAGCAGGTCCTGCTGGCTGATGAGCGAGTATCAGCAAGCATACGACTTCTGCCAAAAGCTCGAAGCTGAAGCAGGGCAGGGGACTCGCGCTGAAACGATCAAGGCTACCTTGATCACAAACGAAACCCGGTCACTCCAGTCGGCAAAGCATCTGTTTGCCGGCTCGGCTGCGATCCAGACCCAGATTCAGCGCTATCACGGGCTTTCGTCGGACCTGCTCCTGCCGCCTCTCTTGGATCCGGAGCGCTTTGAAACGATTGGGGATGACGGCTACTTCCTGGCATCCGGCAGTGTCGATGCGGCGGGGCACCTTTTTCCCTTGATCGATGCAATGAAGTCGGTCTCTCCCAACGCAAAGCTCGTGATTGCCGGTCAGCCGGAAAACCCGGTCGAGGCCGAGAAGCTGCATAAACGGGTGCATGAGGCTGGTGTGGAAAGAGTAACTATCGTCCCACAAGCCGTGCGCTCGCGGGAAGCCCTTGCCGAGCTTGTCGGCCGCGCTCGGGCGGTAATCTCCATCGGGGACGAGGCCGATCCTGTGAAAGGTATCTTCATGGAGGCATTCCAGGCATCGAAGCCGGTGCTGGCGACGGCGGATTGGCTGCGTAACGTTGTAATTGGCAACGAAGCTTGTATCGTGAGTGAACTAACTCCTGAGGCGCTTGCCGGAGGCATGGAGACGCTGCTCGAATCGCCCAGCCGAGCTATGAGCATGGGTGTTGCAGGCGGTGAAAGGTGGCGTTCTCTCAGGGTCGACTGGTCCACAACTGTCGAACGTCTGTTAGCGTGAGGCTGTCATGAGGATCGGCTGGGCCAGTCCCTTCAATGAGCAATCGCCGATTGCCCACTATAGTCTTCAGGTTTGCGAAGAGCTGAAGCGTCGGGGTGTTCGCGTGGAGATCATCCGGACGGAGACCGGAGCCGAGGAGGCACTTCCCGCCCTCGGCAACTCGCTGCCCGTTTATCCACCGGCGGGGTATACGACGGCATTTCTCGAATCCCACTTCGATTTGTGCGTGGTCAATGCGTCGCGGGAAACAATGAAGCTCGAGCGGGCAGTCGATATGGCCCGCCGCTTTCAGGTTGTGGCAGTATTTCATGGTCAAGCCGACCGACATGACGAAGTCGATCCTGTAGAATTTTCTGAAATGATAAGTAATTCAGGCGGCGTTGACTGGGTGGCGCGGCTGGCATCGTTTTCGACCGGCGCGGTTGTACATGATAACCGTGACCTTTCTACGGTGCGCCGTCTCTGCGTAGGGCCAGTCGCACTGCTTTCGTTTAATCTGACAGCTTCTGGAGCTGATCTTCCTACCTCTGCTGAGGAAGCTCGACCGGATATTGTTGCGACAGCCCCCCCTTCGGGGGGGGAGGGCTGCGTCGAGAAGTATGTTGACGCCCTTATAGAAGTGCTAGATGAAGCGCTGCACCGAGCCCCCCTTCGGAACGCAGGGTGGACAATAGGCGCTACAGTGGCTGAAATGGGCCTCGCTTGGGATGATCCGCTCTCATCTCGCCTAGGGCATGAGATGTCTGCACTTTTTGAGGAAGCCGGAGGGGCTGAAAGTGACAAAAACTGACAAAATGACCGCACCACTGTCCATTCTTCCCGTCTATCAGCCTGATTTGTCCGGCAACGAGAAGAAATACGTCAACGAATGCCTGGACACGTCCTGGATTTCGTCCCTCGGTGGATTCATTGATCGGTTCGAGAGAGCCTTCGAGCGGGAAACCGGCGCCAAGCATGCCCATTCCGTCTCGAACGGAACTGTCGCGCTGCATCTCGCCTACCATTGCCTGGATATCGGCCCGGGCGACGAGGTGATCGTACCGACCTTCACCTATATCTCGTCGGTGAACACCATTGCCCAGACCGGCGCGACCCCCGTCTTCGTCGATTGCCGCCCCGGCGACTGGCTGATTGATGTCGAGGACGTGGCCCGCAAAATCACTCCTCGCACGAAAGCGATCGTTCCGGTGCATCTGTATGGCGCCATTTGCGATATGGAGCCGCTGATGGCGCTCGCGCGTAAGCACAACCTGAAAGTCGTGGAGGATTGCGCCGAGGCGCTAGGCTCGACCCTCAATGGACAGCACGTGGGTACGTGGGGCGATATCGGAACCTTCAGCTTCTTCGGCAATAAGACGGTTACGACCGGAGAGGGTGGAATGGTAACCGCTCATGACTCGGACCTCGCAGCCCGTCTGAAGATCGTCAAAGGTCAGGGGCAATCGCCCACACGGCGCTACTGGCACACCGAGCTCGGCTTCAACTACCGCATGACGAATATCTGTGCAGCCATCGGCCTAGCCCAGATTGAGCGGCTCGATGCCATTTTGGCCCGCAAGCGTGCCATTGGCGCACTGTATCGCGAGCTTGCCAAAGATATGCCGGTCGAGTTCCAGACGCTGCTGCCGGGCGTGACGAGTTCGGATTGGCTGGTCAGCCTCCTGCTTCCGCGTGGTACCGACCGGGACGCCGTCATGGCTCAGATGTCGAGCGCAGGGGTTGAGACGCGACCGGTCTTCTTCTGCGCCCATCAGATGCCGATGTATGCGAAGGGCGAGCACTTCCCGGTTTCGGAAGATATCGCAGCGCGCGGCATCAGCCTCCCCAGCTATCCTGGGCTCAGCGACAGCGATGTAGCCCGAGTTGTTGGAGAGCTTCGCCAGGCGCTTGCTCGGCAGTAAACCAATCAGCCGCGTAAGTCTTGGCTGAAGTAAAATCATAGTGTCGGCCGTTCGCTGACGGCAGCCCATGCGGCAAGGCGCGAGGGCGATCCCGCTGACATGCATTTCTACCATCTAAGTCCCGACGGCCGCTTCTGCGTGCTGTTGGGGTTTAGGTGGTGTTGTGTTCATAGCCTGAAAGGCTCCGAAAAACCGAGGTGGCCTCCAGCCGCCTCTCAATTGGGGCGGACGGATGTGCAGCTATTGCGTTGCCGTGGTCGCCCGTGTCGAGACAATTATATCATGGACACAGTTGACAACCCGATGTCTATCCCTGGTGATATGCAGCCGACGTTGACCGCAAATGGGCCGGCGCGGAGGGCGTGGCTTGATCTCATCCAGGGCTTTCAGAGTTGGCGTGTTTGGTGGCTCCTCGGAATTGGCGACATCCGGCAGCGCTATCGTCGCTCCCGTATCGGCCAATTCTGGATTACGCTGAGCATTGCGATTTTCGTGTTTGCGATCGGCATCGTCTACTCTGCGCTGTTCAAGCAGCCGATCAAGGAATATCTGCCCTATCTCGCAACGACTTATGTCGTCTGGGTCCTGATTGCCGGTATCGTGACCGACAGCACCAGCGCCTTCGTCCAAGCCGAAAGCTTCTTGCGTCAGCAGGCATTGCCGAAAACGACGTTCATTCTGCGAGTCTTGGTCAGGAACGGGCTCTCGTTTGCTCACAACATCATCGTCCTGCCCCTCATCTTTCTGATTTTCGGCGTTGCTCCCTCTTGGACGTGGTTGGCCGCCCTGTTCGGTCTACTGCTTGTCATCGTTGCAGGTTTCCTAGGAGGGCTCATCTGCGCGATCCTTTGCACCCGTTTCCGCGACTTGCCGCAGATCATCCAAAACTTCATTCAGGTCGCCTTCTTCATCTCCCCTGTCACTTGGCAGGTAGAGTTGCTGGATGAGAGCGCACGTCATTGGGTCAACCTGAATCCCTTCGCCGCCTTTCTTCGCGTCGTTTCGGAGCCTTTGCTCGGGCGCATGCCCAGCGCCATGACCTACGGGTCCGCCATAGCGACCATCGTCATTCTTTGCGCTGTTGCGGCGCCGCTCTTCGTCCGCTTCAGGCAGCGTATCGTTTACTGGCTCTAGGGACATCCCATGGCATCTATTTCGTTGCGTAACGTAACCGTTGATTTCCCGATCTATAACGCCCGTGGCCGATCGCTGAAGGCAAATGTCCTCGGCCGGGTCGGTGGGCGGATTGGCGGCCAAGGCGGCGATATCGTGACCGTCGAAGCCTTGCGTGGGATCAATCTTGAACTCCGCCCCGGCGATCGATTGGCGCTCGTCGGTCATAACGGTGCGGGAAAGTCCACTCTTCTGAGAGTTCTGGCCGGTGCCTACGAGCCGAGCTACGGCGTGGCCGAAATTCAAGGCAAGGTGTCTTCCCTGCTAGATATGACTATGGGAATGGATCCGGAACTCACGGGGCGGGAGAATATCGTCCTGCGCGGTATCTTTCTCGGCATGACGTTTCGCGAGATCACCGATCTCGCGCCGTCCATTGAGGAGTTCTCGGAGCTGGGCGGCTTCGTTGACCTGCCGATGCGGACCTATTCGAGCGGTATGACACTCCGTCTCGCCTTTGCGGTTTCGACCGCGGTTCAACCTGACATCCTGCTGCTGGATGAAATGATCAGTGTCGGTGACGCTGACTTCGCCAACAAGGCCAGGGAGCGGATCGAGCAGGTCATGGAGAACTCCCGGATCTTCGTTCTGGCTTCTCACGATCCGAAGATGCTTCAGCGCTACTGCAACAAAGGCATCCTCCTGCGCGAGGGTCAGATCGTTGCCGCCGGCAGCTTGGATGATGTCCTTGCCGAGCAGGCGGCCTGACTCATCAGACAGTCCTCCCTAGGGTCTCATTGCACATGAGGACGGTTCACCGGCGAGAACCTGCCTATTTCGCCGGAGCTGGAATCCTGTCAGGGCTTCGACAAGGAGCGATGAGCTCGCCCCAACCTCGATTGGCTTGACACTCGGCCAACCATTCTGCTGTCGTTCGGGACAATTCGGTGAGGGATTCCGGACGCTCGAGGATGGTTTGCAGACACTCGCGGAGCCCATCCGCGTCTGCTGTGGGACTGACGAGACCAGCCCTTCCAAATCCAATCTGCTCCGGCAGCGAGCCTGTCGGCATGACGAGGCTGGGCATCGCCCACGACATTGCCTGCACCACCACTCCCGATTGGCTGGCTTCTACATAAGGGCAAAGCAAGAGGTGATGATCCGAGAGCAGTTCCTGGGCGCGCTGATCCGAGACCCAGCCAAGCTCGAGACGGACCTGCGGCCATGCTTCGAAAAGGCGCCGGACCTCGGCCTCAAGCGAGCCTGAGCCCGCAATGGTCAGGCGCCATCCCGGATTGGCTCGCAGAGCCTCCAAGGCATCCGCGAGCAGGTTCAGGCCTTTGTAGGGAAGCAGGCGGCCATAGAAAAGAAGCCTGACGGGCCCGCCGTCGTAAGGCATTTGAAGCCGCTTACTCGGATAGGCCGTCGCTAAGGGGACAACCGATATCTTGCCGGCGGTTTCAGGGAAGCGTTTCTTAACTCGCTCGCCAACACTGCCCGAAAGGGCAACGAGCTGATCCGCGCCTTTTATGAGGAGATCCTGTGAGACCCGTTGCCAGAGCACCGCGTAGTCGCCGGGATGGGGCTCGGCATCATGCACAACATAGATGACCTTGATGCCACGCCTTTGCAGGGCACTCACGAACGGCCAGGCAAAGGGCGCATTCATCGCGATGATGACGGCATTCGACTTGGCGGCTGCCAACGCATCCGCATGCCGTCTCAAGGCGCCAAGAAGCGACCAAGCCTTGCGCCAGAGCGTCGAGAGAGCAGGACGATCAAATGTGAAGATCTGGAGACCGAGGGCTTTGAAGCTCTCAGAGTCCTCGTTGTGCCTCGAAAGCGAAAGCGCGACATCTATCTCGGGAGCAGACCGGCGCAAATGCTGCGCCAACGACAGGGTGAACTCGGATCCGCCACCGCGGCGCCCCCAGTAATGGAGGACAACACGGGGTCGCCTTTCGGGCTGAGGATCGAGAACGCTGGCATTCATGCGGATGATCTGGAAATCTGCTTTGTTTGGAATGAGAGCCTAGTAAGGGAGATCGGACGCACAAATCCATCGTTTTCTGGAACTGCCCTGTTTCACAAGTGGGCGGCATCGTGGATAAGATCTTCCGGAGTGGCGGCCCTACGCAAATACGGAGGGATGCTGCGGTTGAGGGTCGCATCGTGCCAACGGTGCCGTTGGTCGGGTTCCAAAACCGTAACTCCTTAGTTGACGCCACCTTGGCGGGTGTTTAGGACCGCCCAATGTAATAAAGAAGGGCCGGCTATGAGCGAGGGCAACAACAAGATCCTACCTGTGGTCATGTGCGGTGGTTCAGGAACGCGGCTTTGGCCCGCCTCCCGGGACAGCATGCCGAAGCAGTTCATCGATCTGCTGGGTGATCATTCGACTTTCCAGACCGCCGTGCAGCGCGTGAGCGCGCCGGAGGTCTTCCTGCGCCCCACCATCATCTCCAGCAACGATGTACGCTTCATCGTGGCGGAGCAGCTGGCACAGATCGGCGCCAAGGCCGACATCATCCTCGAGCCGACCCAGCGGGACTCCGCCGCCGCCATCGCGGTCGCTGCCTGCCATGCGGCCAAGCACGATCCCGAGACGGTGGTGCTCGTGATCGCCGCCGACCACATCATCGATGACGCGGCCGCCTTCGCGGCCTCCTGCCAGGCGGCCCTCGAGCCGGCGCGCCAGGGGTACATCATGACCTTGGGCGTGGTGCCGCAATACCCGGCGACCAGCTACGGCTACATCCAGCCCGGCAAGGCGCTCAAAGGCACCGAGGCCTTCCGCACCGAGCGCTTCGTCGAGAAGCCGAACGCCGAGACGGCCCAGGGCTATATCGACCAGGGCTTCCTCTGGAACAGCGGCAACTTCCTGTTCCGCGCCGACGTGATGATCGAGGAACTCGAGCGCTTCCAGCCCGAGATCCTGGCGGCCGCGCGTGAGGCTCTGGACAACGCCGCGACCGACCTCGACTTCATCCGTCTCGACGAGGCCGCCTTCAAGCAGGCACCCAAGATCTCCATCGACTATGCCGTCATGGAGCGCACCGAGCGTTCCGGCGTATTGCCGGTTTCCTTCTCCTGGTCGGATATCGGCTCCTGGGGCGCCCTGTGGGACGCCTCGCCGCGTGACGACGAGGGCAACTCCATCCGCGGCAACGTGGAAGTGGTCGCGTCCCGCAACAGCCTCGTCCACAGCGACGAGATCCTCACCACTGTCGTCGGCATCGACGACGTGGTCGTGGTCGCCAAGCCCGACGCCGTGCTCGTGACCTCGCGCAGCCGCTCGGAGATGGTGAAGGAGCTCGTGGTCTCCATGCGCGCCAAGCAGCGCCCCGAGGCCAGCGAGCACCGCCGCATGTACCGCCCCTGGGGCTGGTATCAGCGCATCGACCACGGCGCCCGCTTCCAGGTGAAGCGCATCATGGTGACCCCGGGCGGCCGCCTGTCGCTGCAGAAGCACCATCACCGCGCCGAGCACTGGGTCGTGGTGAAGGGCACCGCCGAGGTGACCGTGAACGAGACCGTGAGCCTCATCCACGAGAACGAGTCCGTCTACATCCCGATCGGCGCCATGCACCGCCTGACCAACCCCGGCCGCATCCCGCTGGAGCTGATCGAGGTTCAGGTGGGCAGCTATACGGGTGAGGACGACATCATTCGCGTCGAGGATATCTACGGCCGCTAAGGCTTAACCTCCCAAGCTTCAAGAAAAGCTCCGGCCTGATCAAGCCGGAGCTTTTTCTTTGGTCGTGCCTTCAGGGCGTGGCCGGCGAGTCGACGCTGATCGACATCGAGAAGCCGCGGCTCTCTCCCGGCTGAATCATGACGATCCCAGGCTTGTCCTTGAACTCGCCCTCAAAGCCGACAGGATCGGCATAGCCCTGCCAGGGCTCGATGCAGACATAGCCGGCCCCGGGTTTTGTCCAGATGCCGAGATGCGGCATGTCAGGGAAAGACACCGTGAGGGAGCGGCGCCCGGGAACGCCATAGCGGATCGTGCGGCTTTGCAGTTGGCTCCATACGAGCGCGCCGTCCTGGAACAGGTCGTCGTGCAGCGCCAGTCGGTCACCTTCGAGCGGCGTCTTGCGCGAGGCTTCGCCGATCAGCCCGTCCGACAGCACGTGCAGGGAGGCCGGCTCCACTTTCTCGAAGAGGATCTCGTGCTCATTGCGTTCGCCGCCATAGGGCAGGGGCCAGCGCAGGGCCGGGTGGAAGCCGAAGGAGGCGGGCATCGCCCGGTTTCCGGTATTGCAGGCTGAAACCTCGATCGAAAGGGCGGAGTCCTGGATGCGATAAGCGACGTCCAGCTTGAAGGAGAAGGGGTAGGCCTTGAGGGTGTCCTCGTTCGAGCTCAGCCGGAAACGGCAGGTGCTTTCGCTTGCATCGACGAGCTCGAACAGGGACGTGCGGGCAAAGCCATGCTGCTTGAGCTCATAGCCGTGCCCATCGAACTCATAACGGTCGTTTCGCAGCCTGCCGACAATAGGGAAGAGCAAAGGGGATCGCCCGGTCCAGAACGCCGGATCGCCATCCCAGAGGAGGTCGCGCCCATCCTTGTCGCGCAGCCTTGCCAATTCTGCGCCAAGCTCGGCGATCTGCGCTTCGATGAGGGGGCTGGAGATGGTGACGGTCATGAACGGTTGCTCCAAGGATGGTCTTAGAGCTCTAAAGATATCGATTGCAAAATAGCAATAAAGCAGTGCCCCATTCCTCAAGAATCCATTTGCATCGCCGCCATTTGAGCCGCGGTACGAGCCCTCAATTTTTGCAGATTTGCTAAAATTATCGCCTTTAGAGGCCTATTGGCCTCGCCATTAACTATCTTTAACGCTTGATTATATCGTATCGTAACTTTAGAATAATGTTATGACATATTGGGTAGGGCTGTCCGAATTCCGGGTGGCCCCAATCTGAAGGGGACCTGTCATGACATCGAAGATCGCCGCCAACAGCGAAATTCTCAACACGATCCGCGCCCAGCTTGGCGCCGATGATCTGGCAGTCCTGAAAAACGGCAATATCCTCGCAACATGGCTTGAGGGCCGTGAGAGAGCCGCTGGGGGGCAGCTCTTTACTCAGACCTTCACCGCCATCGGCGGACCGATTGGGGTCCCGACCCTCATGGCAGACAAGGTCTCGCCTGATACATCCAAGCTCTTCCCGCTCGAGGATGGCCGTGTCGCTCTCGTTTGGGAGGCTGAAAAGGCCGATGGCGAAACGGCTACGATGATGCAGGTCGTTAAGAAGAATGGTGCTTCTGTCGGCTCCGCCGTCGAGGTCGCTTCCTTGTCCGAGGGCAGCTTTGAGGTAACTTCCGTCCGCTCCCTGAAGGGAAGCGGTGTGGCCCTGCAATATGTCGAAGCGAAATCTGGGCAGGCGTTCGAAGTGGCCTTCAATTCGAAGCTGAAACCGACTGAATTCGGTTCGTTCGATACAGTCTCAGCCTCCGTTGCAGAAACTCCTGACCTAGCAGCGCAAACGACTCCCACGATTGAGGGAGCTAGGATGGAGGGCGAAGGTGAGCCCGAGCCTGTTGCGACGGTGGCCCCTCCTTACCCCTACTGGTACGATGCCAGGCTCATTGCCGATACGACCCAACCTAATAGAGCGCATAAGAATACTAAGACGGTGACGTTGAAGAACGGCGACATGCTTGTCGTCTGGCAGACCGAGGAAGGCGTCTACGACTCCGAAATTTGGGCGCAGGTTTATGGTGCCAATGGTTGGGCTAAGAATAGTGCATTTAGACTCCAGGGCGCCAATGGCATGGATTTTCGCGACCCTAGCGTTGCTGTTCTCAAAAACGGCGACGTGGCCATTGCGTGGGTTGAGCAGCCCGATGGGGATGCCGCACTTGACGTGTTCTCGCAGGTTTATTCGATCAGCTCCCGTGGGGAGATCTCCGGCAAGGGCGCCAGACAACAGATCACAAACGGCTCCCCCTATGAGGACAGCCCCCATGTCACTGCTGTAGGTGACACCTATGCCGTGAGCTTTCGCACTGCCAGCTCAACTGGAGTTACGACCTGGCGCACCAAGGTTGCCGGGGTCGCCTCGGTCCAGTCCCTCGCTTCGGGTACCATCGAGCCGGTGATGACTCAGGTAACTGAGGGTATTTACGCGACCCTCGGTGTCGACAGTTCAGGAAATGTCGGCCTTCGGCTGTACCGTTCGTTTGACAATACCCTCTCGAAGAGCGTGACCGTTTCTGGCGGGGCTCAGCGTCCGACTTTTGGAGAGCAGAAGGTTGCAATCTCTGCCTGGGGAGATGGTAGTTTCGTTGTCGTCTGGATCGACAATGAATCCAATGTGAGGGCGCAGATCTATACGCTCGACGGGGGCGGAAATCCCGTAGCTCGGCATGCTACTCCGCTCTCCATCGCGCAGAGCGTCGATGCCAAGAACATGCCTTCCGTCACTACCCTGTCTGGTGACAGGTTCGCCATCTCGTTTACACAGTTCGGCGACACTCAGCTTTGGTCCGCGTCATATTTCAAAAGCGGCGCAGAAGCATCGCCTCTCAAACTGATCGCGACTACAAGTGGCGGCAACAAGTTTGTGGGGACCACGCTGGATACGTTCCGAGATGGCCGGTATATTCTTACGTGGGACGTCGGCACGGGGGTCGGCGCCACCAAGTACGCATATACCGCAGCTCAGATCTTCGATACGCGCTGGACAATCTCTATCACCGATGGTGTGCAGTGGATGGGAGATCCGGATACGCAATATGTGGGTATCCATCAATCCTACGCAGGAACTCAGATCAATGACACGCTGGATGGTGGTCTCGGCAACGACACGCTCTTCGGCGCCGAAGGCAATGACAAGATCTATGGCGTCTGGGGTGACGATCAACTTGAAGGCAATGCCGGCGACGACTCTCTCTATGGTGGTGACGGCAATAACCTTCTTCTGGGAGACGAAGGCGACGATTGGATTGAGGCCGAAATCGGCGATGATACGATCAATGGCGGCAAAGGAAATGACAAGATCTACGCCGGCGATGGCCACAACCACATCGACGCCGGCGATGGCTACATCCAGGTCATCCACTCCGGAAGCGGCAACGATACGATCCTAGCCGGCGACGGAAATGAGACCGTCCATGCCGGCGACGGCAATAATTACATCGATGTCGCTGGCAGCGACAGCCAGGAGGTCCGCTCCGGAAGTGGCAACGATACGATCAGAGCCACTTATGGGCATGACTACGTCTACGCTGGAAATGGCGACAACGATATCGATGTTGGTGCCGGCGATAACCGGGTCGAAACCGGAACGGGCAAAGACACCATTGTGTCCACGACCGGACGCGACACGATCATCTCCGGAGCTGGGAATGATCAGATCGATGCCGGTGATGAAAATGACTGGATCGAGGCAGGAAGTGGCGACGACAAGATCATCGCCGGCAAAGGCAATGATACCATCCTTGCCGGCCACGGTGCGGATACTATCGAAGGTGGAGATGGTTTCGATTATCTGACCCACTGGGATTATGTCGCTGCTGATGGCAAGACAGGTCTCGTCATCAAGGCTGCTGGAAATGTCACACCTGCGGAAGACCCGACTGGATTCACGGCAGGCGACAAAATTTTCGGCATCGAGATGATTGCCGGCAGCGATTACAACGATACGATCTACGGCTCTAAGGAAGTCGCCTTCCTTGCCGGTGCAAGAGGCGACGATGTTATTTATGGATCCGATGACGTAAGCGACAACATATGGGGTGAAGACAATAACGACAGCCTGCTTGGTGGTAGTGGCGTTGATACTCTTTATGGTCAGAGGGGCCAGGACACCCTTCTTGGTGGAATTGGTGACGACTCTCTCTACGGCGGAGAACACGACGACTACCTTGATGGTGGCCCGTCCGGCAATGATTACCTAAACGGTGAAGGTGGCAACGATCTCGCCGATTACACATCCGCCGCTACAGGTGTTGTGGCTTGGCTTGGAGGAACCGGCTGGAACTTTGACAAGAATTATAGCAGCAACACCAACGACGCCTTCGGTGACGAGTATCACTTTATCGAAGGGCTGAGAGGCTCCAAGTTCAACGACATTCTCGGCGGCACCGACGGTGACAACACTCTCGATGGCGGCTTGGGGAACGACATCATCAACCCCGAAAGCGACCTCGACACTCTCTATGGTGGTGGGGGCAACGACACCTACATCATCAACCGCAAGGGTGATGTCATCCGTGAGTGGAAACGTGGTTGGGAGTCCGAGACGGTCAAGTCGGACGCTGGCGGCAACGACACCGTCATCTTGGTTGGACCACAGTTCGGCAACTACTACACTCTTGGCGACAACGGCTCATTCACTGAGAATCTGATAGCCGGCGAAGGCACGATCGCCATGACACTCGTCGGCGATGGCGTTGATAACCGCATTACCGGCAATAAGTTCGCCAACACCATTTACGGAATGGATGGTAACGATACCATCGATGGCACGAAGGGCGATGCCGACATCCTCATCGGCGGCAGGGGCAACGATAAGTACCACATCCGCAATCTTGGCGATGTCGTGCAGGAGGAGAATACCCCCGACGGCGGCCTCGATGAAGTCTTCGTTTATACGGAATCCTTCACGGTGGGTGAGGGGCAGCAGATCGAAATCCTCGTCTCAGAGCACGCAACCGGCAGCTATCTGAAGGGCAGCGAGTTTACCCGCGAGATTCATGGGTTCGACGGTCTGGACGGAAATGACGTCCTGGATGCAAGCGCAGTGTCCTCCGCCGAAGGCGTATCGATGTGGGGTCGGGCCGGTAATGACACCTACATCATCAGCGACATTGAGAGGCATAGGATTACGGAGTATGCCGGTGGTGGCCTTGATACGGTCCGCCTCGTCAACACGGATTTAGACTACTACGAGCTTCAAGCTCACTTGGAGACTCTGGAGGCAGGTGACGGCACTGGCGAGATCGAACTCGGCGGTAACGACGTCTCCAACCTCATCCTAGGTAATGGGTCAGACAATACCCTCAGAGGTGGGGCTGGCAGCGACACTCTTTATGGCAATGCCGGCCATGACTCACTTATAGGTGGCATCGGAAGCGACACCCTGCGTGGCGGTGAAGGTAATGACGTCTATGTTCTGACAGATCACGACGATACGGTTCAAGAAGGCACAGCCTTCGGAGGATCAGGAATTGATACTGTCCAGCTAATGGGAACATTGGGGGGAGGCCAGTTCGGCACGACGGTCACGCTGCAGAAATATATCCTGGCCGAGGGCGTGGACATCCTGGATGCCACGAACCTGAACGTGGGCATGGAACTAACGGGTAATGCCCTCACGAACACCATCCACGGGGGCTCCGGCAATGACGTACTGCGCGGTAGCACGACGAAGGATAGGGCCTCCGATACCCTCTACGGCGGTGACGGCGACGACACGCTGCATGGCAGCTCGCGAGATACCGACGATCTGAGTGACTGGCTGGAAGGCGGCGAGGGCAACGACACCTACATTCTGTACAGCGGCCGTGACACAGTTCGAGATCTCGGCTCCTCGTCGCGCGATAAAGCCGTGATCAAGGGCAGTGCCTCCGGAGGCAGGTATGACGAACTGGGAGCTTTTAATTTAGGGGTCAATGTCGAGATTCTCGATGCTACGGACATCGGTACTGACATGCGACTGAGTGGAAACACTCTTGCCAATACAATCATCGCCGGCAGCGGCAATGACACTCTGAACGGCAGCTTCTCTGATATGGACGACAGCAAGGTCGATCTGCTGCAGGGCGGTATCGGCAACGACACCTATGTTCTATACGACGTAACAGACGTGGTAGACGAGGAATCCAACAGCGGCGCCGGTAACGATACGATCCAGTTGCGAGGCAGCAAATTCGCCGGCACGACCTTCACGCTTGTGAGCGACGGCACAACGCTCAAGGGCGATGTGGAGAATCTCGACGGCAGCGACGTTACTACCGGCGGCATGACGCTGGTCGGCAGTACGCTTGCCAATCTCATCAAGGGCACCGACTTCGACGACGTCATCAAGGGCGGTGGCGGCAACGATACGCTGGAAGGTGGTAATGGCCACGACACGCTGAACGCCATTGGCACGGGCAACTCCACCCTGCGTGGCGGCATCGGCAACGATACTTACGAGATCGACAGCCTGACCGATCTCGTATTCGAGAACGCGGATTCGGGCACCACCGACATCGTCAAACTGAATGGCGGTGGCTTCGGTACGTCCTATACGTTGTCTGCCAATGTCGAGACCTTGGATGCCAGCGGCGCAACGGGTCATTTGACCTTGTACGGCAACAGCGGTTCCAACCTGATCATTGGCAACGGCGGAAACAATTACCTACTGGGCAGATCGGGCAGCGATACGGCGAGTACCGGCGTCGATACGCTTCAAGGTGGCGCCGGCAACGACATTTACTATCTCTATAACAGCGCGGATAAAGTCATTGAGCTCGAGGGCGATGCCGCGGGCACCAATGATATGGTCAGGCTGCAGGGTGCCACGGCATGGGTCGGTAGGACCTACACTTTGGCTGAACATGTGGAGACGCTCGATGGTGCAAGCGCCACAGGCCTTCTTGGGCTCATCGGTAACCGCGCGTCCAATCTGATTACTGGCAACTCGACCAACAACACCATCAAAGGCGCAGAAGGGAACGACACCCTCGAAGGGCAGGATGGCAATGACGAGCTGGAAGGTGGGACTGGCATCGACAGCCTAGTCGGCGGCACCGGTGACGATATCTATGTACTCTCCGACTGGGATGATGTCGTCGATGAGAGCACCGGCACTGGCCGGGATACAATCAAGCTGACGGGAAGCCTATTCGCTGGATCGACCTTTACCCTGGCGACCGGCAGCAAGTTGAAGGGCAGCATAGAAACGCTCGATGGCAGCAAAGCCAGCGGCATCATGACGCTCGAGGGCAACACCTGGGCCAACCTCATCACAGGCAATGATGAAGCGAATACCCTGCGTGGCGGCGCCGGCAGCGACACGCTGGAAGGCGGTGGCGGTGCTGACGTCTTGGAGGGCGGCACGGAGAACGACACCCTGCGCGGCGGAACCGGCGATGACATTTATGTTCTCGTCGATCTCAATGATACTGTCGAAGAGGCCGCCGATGCCGCCGGTGGTCAGGATACGATTCAGCTGGTCGGCGGGGGCTTTGTCGGCAAGACCTACTCGCTGGAAGCGAATGGAACCACTCTGAAGGGCAATGTCGAGATCCTCGACGCAAGTGCGACGACGACAGACGCGACCCTGAACGGCGTGACGCTGATAGGCAACGCGCTGGCGAACACGATCAAGGGCGGCGCCGGTAGGGACGTCTTGCAGGGCGGCTCAACGTTCGCCGCCACGCGCGACCTGCTGCAAGGCGGCGCCGGCGACGACACTTATGTGCTCTTCAATAATCTCGACACCGTGGACGAGGAAGGCAATAGTGGCGGCGGTCATGATACGATCAAGCTGAAGGGAGACGGCTTCGCAGGCCAGACCTTCTCGCTGGCGACCGGCGCGAAGCTCAAGGGCGAGATCGAAATCCTCGACGCCAGCGAGGCGACCGGCGGCGTGACGCTGATCGGCAACGCACTGGCGAATACGATCAAGGGCGGCGTCGGCAAGGACGTCCTCCACGGCAGCGCCGGCGACGTGGCCGACACGAATGCGGATCTGCTGCAGGGCGGCGCGGATGACGACACCTATGTGCTCTATGACGATCAGGACACGGTGGACGAAGCCGAGACCCGCAGCTCGGGCACGGACACGATCCAGCTGAAAGGCGGCTTCTTCGGTGGCGGCACCTTCTCACTGGTAGCGGGCGACAAGCTCAAAGGTCAGATCGAAAATCTCGATGCGAGCGGTACATCTGGAACGCTCTGGCTGAAGGGTAACGACCTGGCCAACGTGATTACGGGCAACCACGACGCCAACACCTTCGAAGGCGGCGGCGGAGCCGACACTCTGATCGGTCGGAGAGGGAACGACCTTTATATCATCGAGGACCTCGGCGTTACGGTCGATGAGACGACCGAGGCGGATGGCGTCGATACCGTTGAGCTCCGAGGAGGAAATTTCGACGGTCACGATTACTTCTTGGCGGAAGGCATTGATACGCTCGACGCTTCCAAGGCGACCGGCGATATCGCGCTCTACGGCAACGGTCTGGGCAACCTGATCCTTGGCGGCAGTGGCGACAACCGGCTTGATGGCCAGCTCGGCCGGGACACCCTGAGCGGCGGTCGGGGTAGCGACACTTACGTTTATTACGGTACGGATACGACCATTACCGAGACTGAAGCGGATGATGGCGTCGACGTCGTTGAGGCTATGGATCACTTCACCCTCGAAGGGGGCCAGACAATTGAGGTGATCCAGGCCCTCGGCGCTGGGGGCTACCGCGAGCACTACAACCTCAAGGGCAATGAGCTCGCCAACACGGTTATCGGCGCTGCCGGCAACGACACCCTCGATGGCGGCGGCATCCGGGTCCTGGGCGGTACGGTCGGCGATGGCCGCGAGGTTCTGCGCGGCATGGCCGGCGACGATACCTACATCGTCACACAGGAAGGCGTCGTCATCGACGAGTCAGTCCTGGGCGATGGTGAGGAAGATGCGACCGGCATCGATACGGTGAAGCTGCAAGGCGATGCCTTCGGCACGGGCGGGCAGGCCTATGTGCTCGACAAGTTCGCCGAAGTTCTCGATGCCAGCGGCATCACGGGTGAGGTGGCGGAAGGCGTTGTCGGTGGCATGGAGCTGACCGGAAACGATCTTGCCAATACCATCATCGGCGGCGCGGGCAACGATACGCTCGCAAGCGGCGGCCTCGCGGACCCGTTTGGAGGCAGTGATGCCCTCAGAGGCGGCCGCGGCGACGACACCTACATCGTCAGCAGCGCCGACTTCGTCACCATCGATGAGAGCGCCGATCACGATGGAGGCGGAACCGATACGGTCAAGCTGACCGGCGATTGGGGCGATGGCGAGTATGGGCTCCCGATCGATGCTCTTGCTTCCGGCGAACTCGAAAACCTGGATGCCAGCGAGGCTACCGGAAAGCTGAAGCTCTCCGGCAATGCTCTGAGCAACATCATCAAGGGTAATAATGAAGCCAATACGCTGGATGGTGAAGGCGGTGCCGACACGCTGATCGGCGGCGGTGGCGACGATACCTACATCCTCGAGGATCTCGACGATACGGTCGATGAAGAAACCCCTGTCGATGAAACCTCGGCGGGCGGCGACGGAATCGACACGATCAAGCTTGTGGGCGATGTCTTCGCGGGACGGACCTTCTCGCTGGCCGACAACGGCACGACGCTCAAGGGCGACGTCGAAATCCTCGATGCCTCCGACGTTACCGGCGGTGGTGTGAACCTGGTCGGCAATGATCTGGCCAATACCATCATCGGCAGTGACGGCGACGACGAGCTGCAAGGCAGCCTGTTCATCGATGGAAACGCGGATAGTCTCCAAGGCGGTGAAGGCGACGACACGCTCTACGGCAATGCCGCTGATGTCGTGGGCGATACGCTGGAGGGCGGTGAAGGCGACGACACCTATGTCCTCTACAACAACCTCGACACGGTCACGGAGACCGGAGTCTCTCTCGGCGACACGGTAGTGTTGCATGGTGATGCCTCGGACGGTGCGTTCGGCACGACGGATGAGCTCAGCGTCTACACCCTGGCCGGCGGCGTGGACGTCCTCGATGCGACGCGTGTCGAGGCCGCCATGGAACTCACCGGCAATGAACTCGCCAATACGATCATGTCCGGCTGGGGCGATGACACGCTGAACGGCAGTGCGGTTGATGATACCGAAGGCGACCTGCTGCAGGGCGGCGTGGGCAACGATGTCTATGTGCTGACAAGCACCATGGATATCGTTGATGAGGCAGCCAATGGCGGTAACGGCACCGACACGATCCAGCTGGTGGGTGGCGCCTTTGCGGGTGGTACTTTCTCTCTGGTCGAGAACGACAAGCTCAAGGGCGAGATCGAGATCCTCGATGCTTCCGGCGTCATCGGCGATGGAATGGAACTGATCGGCAACGATCTGACCAATACCATCATCGGTAGTGACGGCGATGACACGCTCCGCGGCAGCGCGGAGGGTGCCGATGACGGCATAGCCGATACGCTCCAGGGCGGTCGGGGCGCCGACACCTACGTTCTGACTGACGATCTGGACACGGTGGACGAGAGCCTGGATGCGGACGGCGGCGGTATCGACACGATCAAGCTTGAAGGCGTCGCCTTTGCCGGTGGCACCTTCTCGCTGGCCGACAATGGCACGACGCTCAAGGGCGAGATCGAGATCCTCGATGCTTCGGGCGTTATCGGCGGTGGCATGGAGCTGATCGGCAATGGTCTGACCAACACCATCATCGGCAGCGACGGTGACGATACGCTCCGCGGCAGCGCGGAGGGTGACGACGACGGCATGGCCGATACGCTCCAGGGCGGTCAGGGTGCCGACACCTACGTTCTGACTGACGATCTGGACACGGTGGACGAGAGCCTGGATGCGGACGGCGGCGGTATCGACACGATCAAGCTTGAAGGCGTCGCCTTTGCCGGTGGCACCTTCTCGCTGGCCGACAATGGCACGACGCTCAAGGGCGAGATCGAGATCCTCGATGCTTCGGGCGTTATCGGCGATGGCATGGAACTGATCGGCAACGGTCTGACCAACACCATCATCGGCAGCGACGGTAACGACACGATCGTCGGTACCTCCGCACTGGTTGGGGAGCAGGACTCTCTCGCGGGTGGCGAAGGTGACGACACCTACGAGTTCCACGATCTCGCGGATGCTCTTGGAACCATTATCGATGAAACAACGAACGCCGGCGGGGAGGGCGAGGACACCATCAAGCTCTTCGGGGCCTCCTTCGAAGGCAACGGTTACTTCCTGGTCGAGAACGGCGTCGAGCATTTGGATGCCAGCGAGGCCACGGGAGATATGGAACTCCTCGGCAACAGCCTCAGCAACCACGTCATCGGAAGCAATGGCTATAATCTGATGGATGGCGGCGGCGGTGGCCGTGACACGCTTGAGGGCGGTGCGGGCAACGACCTCTATTCCGTCGACGGTGACGATATCGTCATCGAAAGCGCTGATGACGATGGCTATGACATCGTCCAGGTCCGGGAGTCGTGGACGCTTGGCGCCGGCCAGGCCGTCGAAGAGATCGTCGCCACGACCAATGACGACATCTCGATCACGGGTAATGACCTTGCCAACAAGCTGATCGGCGGCGCAGGTGCCAACCTTCTCATCGGCGGCGGCGACAACGACGTTCTGATCGGTCAGGCAGCCGATGATGATGATAGCGATGGCGTCGTGGACACGCTGCAGGGCGGCGAGGGCGATGATACCTACGTGCTGTGGGATACCCTGGATGTGGTGGACGAAACCGCCGACGGTGGCTCGGGCACGGATACGATCAAGCTGGTGGGTGACTTCTTCGCCGGTCAGACCTTCTCGCTCGAAACGTCTCCTGATCGCGCGAACCTTCTGGGCGACATCGAGGTCCTCGATGCCAGCGAAGCCACCGGCGGCGTCACGCTGCAAGGCAACGATCTGGCCAACACCATCATCGGCGGCACCGGAAACGATGTCCTCATCGGCAGCTCCGGCACGGACGGCCAGAAGGATGTTCTTCGCGGCGGCAAGGGCGACGATGTCTATTACATCTACGACCTCGCCGATGACATCGAAGGTGAAGACCCCGATACCGCTAAGGGCGGCACCGACACCGTTCGCGTCGATGCAAGCTTGTTTGGCGGCAATAGGGAGGCTTTCAGGCTCTATGCTGAGAGGCTCAAGGCCGAGAAGGGCATCGAGAATGTCATTCTCGAGAATGACGCCGCACCGACGGCCTTGACCATGAAGGACAATGCCATCCTGGAGAACTCCGCTTCCGATAGCTGGATCGGAACCTTCGAGGTGGAAGATGACGGGCTCGGACCTTACGAGTTCGATATCCTTGTGGGCACCGATTGGGAGAAGACCGACGGCCGGTTCAAGATCGTGGGCAATGAGCTTCGTGTCGCGGACTGGCGCAAGATCGACTTCGAGCAGGCGATGTTCTACGACCTGACGATCCGCGTGAAGGACGGGGACCATGAGACCCAGACCACGTTCCGCATTCACCTGATCGACGTTCTGGGCGAGGACGTCGACGGTGATCTCGAGACGGTCGACGTCAACGACAAGATCCTCGGCGACCGCGGCAACGACAAGCTGAACGGCGGCGGCGGCCACGACACGCTGAGCGGCGGCGTGGGCCTCGATACGCTGACGGGCGGGGCGGGCGACGACGTGTTCGTGTTCGACCTGCGTCCTCGCCAGGACGAGGCCGACGTGATCACGGACTTCGTGACGGGGGCGGACAAGATCTGGCTGGTGGGCTCGCAGTTCCGCCTGGGCGGGGTCGGGTCCGCGCTCGACGCAACCACCTTCGCGCTCGGCACGGAAGCGACGGAACGGTCGCACCGGATCGTGTACGACCAGGGCAGCGGCCAGCTATTCTGGGACGCGGACGGCTCCGGCAGCAAGGAGAAGATCAAGCTGGCTCAGCTGGAAGTGAATACCGAGCTGCGTGCGAGCGACTTCCTGGTCGTGGGCGACAACTGGCTCAGGATGTAAGCTTCGGGCACTTGCGGCCTTTTAAATAAAGCGGCCCGCCCAAAAGGCGGGCCGCTTTATTTTTTGTGAAAGATTTCAATAACAATCTTACACTGAAGGTTTTTCGGGGGGTAAGTAATTGAGGTCTGAGAGGCGTGAAGATGTCTTTTTGCGTCAGGCGTCTTTCAACTAAAAGAATTTAGAATGTTAATATAAAAATTTGCTTTGTCGCCGAACTTTTATTTCGGTGATTATTATTATTCTGGTGTTTAGGCCTTGAGTAACCTTTGAGTTGGCTCGCGAGTGGTGCGCTTTTTTCATAATGCCGCAATCAAAAAATTCTTGCGTGCCAGATCGGCTGACTATACGTTATAATAAATCATATCCTGCGCTTTGGTTATTGAGTTCTAGGGGGAATACATGGCTGGCGTGTCAACATCGTGGGGCTCGGTCTTTAACTCCAACACACCCGGCCATCAAAGGTCTGAGCTGACAGCGCTAAAAAATGGTACGTTTGTTTCAGTTTGGGTCTCGCCTCCTGCGACGAGCGGCGGTGCAAACCAAATATTCTATGAGATTTTCAATGCCAATGGGCAAGGGACCGGGCGCAAGCTCCTGAACATGTCCGGGGCCAACCTCGGCAATGCAGGCGTGCCGGCTGTCGTGGGTCTCGCAGACGGGCGATTTGTGATCGCCTGGGACCAATGGGTGTTGAGTACGCCGGATGAGAACGGCGTTGCTTCGGAGCTATACAGCAATATCCGAGGTGCGATCCTCAACGCTGATGGTTCCGTGTCCAAGGCCGCGCACACGCTGAAGGCAGGCTCCACTGGATCATCATCGAACACATCGCACTACTCCCCAACGCTGACTGCTCTTGAGAACGGAGGATTCATCCTCTCTGAGGTGAATATTCTTACGAGCTTTCGTGGTGGCGGAACTACAAAGCGCAGCGCCACGACTGTCTTCGACAGCAATTCCGTCAGTAAGTATACAAGTCCCGTTATCGAAAACGATTACGGGACGCCCGGATACAATGTCGATTTGGGTTGGGGGCGACACCTCCTTGTGATGGCCAATAAGACTGACACAGGCACGAGGTTGTCATTCGATCTCCGCGCGACATCCAGCAATACTTCTATTGCCACCTATAACATCGACTATCCATCCGCTGATGATTTCAAGGGTCTCGAGTCCATGTCAATCTCCTCGCTGGGCAGCGTGGAGTGGCTGGGGCAGAAACATTGGGATAGCAGGTACGTACTGGCAACGCGCTTTGACGGAAAAATCCGCATTGAGGTTCGCAGCGCTATGTCGGAAGTGCTAAGCACTGTTGAAATCAGTAGCGCAGATGCGATTGGTAAATTCTCTGTCGCTGCATTGCCTGATGGGCGCTATGCGGTAGCTTTCATTAGCGGAGGGTACCTTTTCACAAGAGTCTACGACCAGAGTGGTGAAATATATAAAACGCAAGCATTTGTCGCGAGCATATATCCAGACGACGGATACTTTACTAATGTTTATATCGATACCCTCGAAGATGGGCGATATGTAATCACTTGGGGGCAAGTCTACAATTCTGTCGCCAGCTCCCGTTCCATGATCATGGACGCTCGTCTCGATCTCAATGCCACCAAAGGGATCAACTGGACTGAGTCCATATCAGACCCCCACAAGCACAAGCAATTCGCCGGTACATCCTCTCATGACACGCTTGATGCCGGGGCTGGCAACGATACGCTCTACGGTCACGACGGCAACGACCGGCTGCTGGGCGGCGCGGGTAGCAATGCTCTCTATGGCGACAAAGGAAACGACACGCTCATCGGCAGTTCGGGCGTGGCCGCGGACACATTCGATGGCGGTGACGGATGGGATTTCGTCAGCTACGAAAATTCTTCGCCGGTCGCTGTCATCCTCATCGACACCAGCGGCAATCAAGGCGATGCAATCGGCGACATATACAATCTCGCCAATATCGAGGGCGTTATCGGCTCCAGCTATGGCGACACGCTCATTGGCCATGCCGGGAATGATGAGCTCCGGGGCGGTAGGGGCAATGACACGATCTACGGCAACGATGGTCAGGACTATCTCTACGGCGGAGACGGATTCGATAGCGCCGGATCCGGCAACGATCAGATCAGCGGTGAGGGCGGCAACGACTGGATCCACGGCGAAGACGGCGACGATCTTCTCAGTGGCGGTGCCGGCAACGATACTCTCCATGGCGGCGCGGGCAACGACACGCTCAATGGTGGCGCCGGTAACGACTCCTTAGTTGGTGGAGCCGGCAACGATTATGCCTCCTATGCCGGCGCTTCATCGCGCGTCGTCACGTGGCTCGATGCATCCGACAATCCGACCGGTGCGTCATCGAAGCAGGGCGATGCGGTCGGAGATACCTACTCCCAAATCGAAGGCCTGATCGGCTCGGACCACAACGACATTCTCGGCGGCGACGCCAATGACAACACGCTCGATGGCGGCAGTGGCGACGACCGGCTGTGGGGCGGCGGCGGTAACGACACCTTGGTCGGCGGCGCCGGCAACGACTACATGAACGGGGGTGCCGGCAACGATGTCTACTACGTTGATAGTTCCGACGACTTCGTCGAGGAGGGCGTAGATCGAGGCACTGCCGATTTCATTTATACCACCACGACGTATTTCAACATGTCCAACAGGGGCAACAACGTCGAGAACATCGCCGGGCTGTTGGGCGATCGAGGTTACGAGTTCATCGGCAACGACCTCGACAACCGGATGTGGGGTCATCGCGGCAACGACACGCTCTGGGGCGGCCTGGGCAACGACACGCTCGACGGCAACGAGGGCAGCGACACCTACCATGTGGATGCGGGCGACACGATCGGCGACGGCGCGGGCGACGCCAGCTACGACATCGCCTATGTGACGGGCAGCTTCACGCTGAACGGCGGCGCGGCGGTCGAGGAGCTCAAGGCCGAGGTTGCGACGGCGTCGGTCTCGATCACGGGCAACGAGTTCCGGCAGAAGATCACGGGCAGCGACCTGGACGACACGCTCGCCGGCGGCATCAACACGGACATCGGCGCGGGCGACACCCTGATCGGCGGCGCCGGCAACGATACCTATTACATCGATAATAACGCTGACCGGATCCAAGATTCGAGCGGCGCGCATGACAAGGTCTATGTGAGAAACGGCATAGCCTCCAGCGTGTTTGCTCTCGGCAACGATTCTCTCGGCAATCCGATCGAGATCGAGGAGATCATCGCGGTCAACGATCCGGCCAAGCCGGGCCGGACCTTCAACATCACCGGCAACAGCTACAGCCAGACAATCCGCGGCGGCCTCAACGACGACACGCTGGCCGGCGGCGGCGGCCGGGATACGCTGTTCGGCGGCAGCGGCCACGACACCTACGTGATCACCGACGGGCGCGAGGTGATCGAGGACATGGGGGAGGCCAACACGGTCGAGACCTATGTCAGCTACACGCTCGGCGACAAGGCCAATGTGCGGCTGTTCAAGAACATGACGTCGGCCGGCCTGACGATGGTCGGCAATGCCTACGCGAACTCGATCGTCGGCGGCTCGGGCAACGACACGCTCGATGGCGGCACCAGCGCTGACGCCTCCGTGATCGACACCTTGGAGGGCGGCGCCGGCGGTGATCGTTACCGGGTGCACAACAAGAACACGAAGATCAAGGAGGCAAAATGGGCGTCCGGCATCGACGTTGTCGAGACGAGCGTCAATTACACGCTGGAGGATGGCGCTGCCGTCGAGGAGCTGCATGCCGCGTCCGATGCCGGCCTGTACCTCAAGGGCAATAGCTTCTTCAACACGCTCGTCGGCGGCGGCGGCAATGATACGCTTGATGGTGGCGGTACAAGCGAAACGGGAACTATAAGCTCTGCCCGTGAAGTCCTGCAAGGAAAGGGCGGCGACGATCTCTACATTCTAAGCCGTCCTTCCTTCGTGATCGTCGATGAAAGCAGCGCATCGGGCGGCAGCGGTCGCGATACCGTCAAGCTTACAGGCTCTGATTTCGGCAGTCTTTTCAATTATTATACTTTGACTGAGGGCGTCGAGATCCTCGATGCCTCCGAGATCACGGGTGAATTGAGTCCTGGCCTCAAAGGCGGAATGCAGCTCACGGGTAATGATCTGGCCAACACGATCATTGGCAGTGAAGGCGCCGACACCCTGCTGGGAAGCGCATCGGCGGACGGCGAGGCCGATCTGCTGCAGGGCGGCGCCGGCAACGACACGTATGTTCTGTTCGATGACGGCGACACGATCGACGAGAGCTCGGATCCGAGCGGCACCGATATCGACACGGTGCAACTGAGGGGGGCGAAGTTCGGCGCCGAGATCGGGCGCTACGAGCTCGCGGACGGCCTCGAGGTCCTGGACGCCAGGCGTATCGCCGGCGCGATGGAGCTTGTCGGCAATGGTGCGGCCAACACGATTTACGGCGGCGCCGGCAACGATCTGCTGATCGGCGGCGAGGGCGACGACACCTACGTGCTCACCGACGACCGGGACGTGATCGACGAGGCGGGCGCCTCGACGGGCGACCGGGTCGTGCTCACGGGCACGGCCTTCGGCCTGAGCGTGCTGTCCTATACGCTGGCCGACGGGGTCGAGATCCTCGACGCCGGCGGCTTGACGAAGGGCACGGACCTCGTCGGCAACGGGCTGGCGAACACGGTCATCGGCGGGTCCGGCAACGACACCGTGTCGGGCAGCGGCCTGGCGGATGACGGCCAGATCGACGTGCTGCGCGGCGGCAAGGGCGACGATACCTACATCGTCACCAACGTGCACGACGTCGTCGAGGAGACCGGCGCCGCGAGCGATATCGACACGGTGGTGCTCACGGGCGCCGTGCTCGGAACAGTGGGCCAGGTGCAGTACACGCTGGGCGCCGGCGTGGAGCACCTGGATGCGTCGGGCGTGACCGGCGGCGGCATGGAGCTGACGGGCAACGGCCTCGACAACGCGATCACCGGCTCGGACGCGGCCGACACGCTCCAGGGCGGCGAGGGCAACGACACGCTCGACGGCGGCGCCTCGCCGGCCGATGCCGGCGACAGCCTGGTCGGCGGCAACGGCAACGACACCTTCTACATCGACTCGGTGGACGACTGGGCGATTGAAGAGAACGATACCGTCGGTGGCATCGACACGGCGATCGTCACGGTCAAGGGCTACGACCTATCGAAGCTCGCGAACATCGAGAACATCGTGTTCCGGCGGACGGGCACCGAGGGCGACGACTCGATGGACGGCGGGTCGGGCAACGACACGCTCATCGGCGCGGGCGGCAACGACACGCTCAACGGCCACGGCGGCGACGACCTGATCTTCGGCGATGCCGGCGACGACCTGCTGGATGGCGGTGACGGCAACGACACGCTCGACAGCGGCACCGGCTCAGATCTGATGAAGGGCGGCGCGAACGACGACGTCTATCACGTGCGCGACAGCCGGGTGACGATCGAGGAGGATCCCGACACGGCGGTCGGCGGCTTCGACCGGGCGATCGTGCATGTGGAGGAATACGCGCTCGATCCCGACCAGGGCGTGGAGCAGCTGGAGGCGGCTGAGGGCATCGCGTTCGGCGTGAAGCTGTCCGGCAACAACCTCGACAACACGCTCATCGGCGGGGTCGGCAACGACACGCTCATCGGGGGCGGCGGCAGCGACAGCCTCGTCGGCGGTGAAGGCGACGACACGTATGTGCTCGACGGCACGGGAACCGTCACCCTCGCGGAGACGGGCAGCTCGACGGCCGACGGCATCGCGCTGACGGGCGATCACTACGGCGGGGCGACCAAGGCCTTCGACTTGAGCCCGTTCGACGGCATCGAGCATCTCGATGCCTCCGACGTATCCGGCGGCGGCATGACCCTGACCGGCAGCGGGCTCGGCAACAAGATCACCGGCACGGGCTTCGCCGACGTGATCGACGGCGGCGCGGGCGACGACACGCTCAATGGCGGCGGCGCCTCGGACGGGGTGGACGTTCTCAAGGGCGGCGCCGGCAACGACACCTACGTGCTCGCCGACGACGCCTCCGCGACCATCGACGAGTCCGAGGGCTCGGCCACGGACACCGACACGGTGCAGCTCGTGGGCGCGGCCTTCGGCGATACGATCACGGCCTATACCCTCGCCGAGGGCATCGAGGTCCTCGACGCCGGCAAGATCGAAGCCGGTATGACGCTGAACGGCCATGCCGGGGCCAGCACGATCATCGGCGGCGGCGGCAACGATACGCTGACCGGCAGCATCGACGGGACCGGCGCCGCACTCGGTGACGGCGCGATCGACGTGCTGCGGGGCGGGGAGGGGAACGACACCTATATCCTCACCGACGCCGACGATGCGGTCGAGGAGAGCGGCGCGTCGGAGGGCGACACGATCGTGCTCAAGGGCGCGGGCTCGAACGGCGTGTTCGGCACGGCGGGCCATGAGGCCTATGCGCTGGCCGACAACGTCGAGATCCTGGACGCGAGCGACGTGGCGGCCGGCATGGCGCTGACCGGCAATGCGCTGGCCAATTCGATCCTCGGCGGCGCGGGCAGCGACACGCTCACCGGCAGCGCCTCGGCCGGCGCCGCGAGCGCGGACGGCCGGGTCGATACCCTGGACGGCGGGGCGGGCGACGACACCTACGAGCTCGTCGAGGATATCGACATCGTGCTGGATACCGGCACGGCCGACCGGGACACGGTCGTTCTCAAGGGAGCGGCCTGGGGCGCGACGATCGCGGGCTATACCCTGGGCGCGGGCTCGGGGGTGGAGGTTCTCGACGCCAGCGAGGCGGGCGGCGCGATGGCGCTGGCCGGCAACGAGCTCGCCAACGCGATCCTCGGCGGTTCGGGCAACGATACGCTTTATGGCGGCGCGGCCGGCGACGGCACGATCGACACGCTCGAGGGCGGGGCGGGCGACGACACCTACGTGCTCACCCGGGTCGAGGACATCGTGATCGATCGCGGCACGGACGACATCGACACGGTGGTGCTCACGGGCGCCGTGCTCGGAACGGCGGGCCAGGTGCAGTACACGCTGGGCGACGGCGTGGAGATCCTGGATGCGTCGGGCGTGACCGGCGGCGGCATGGAGCTGACGGGCAACGACCTCGACAACGAGATCATCGGCTCGGATGCGGCCGACACGCTCTACGGCGGGGAGGGTAACGACACGCTCACCGGCGGGTCCTCGCCGGCCGATGCCGGCGACAGCATGGTCGGCGGCAACGGCAACGACACCTTCTACATCGACTCGCTCCTCGACGAGGCGATCGAGGCGGAGGATGGCGGCACGTGGGATGTGGCGATCGTCACCGTCAAGGACTACGACCTGAGGAAGCTGAAGCACATCGAGAACATCGTGTTCGACTGGACCGGCACCGAGGGCGACGACTCGATGGACGGCGGGTCCGGCAACGACACGCTGCACGGCGCGGGCGGCAACGACACGCTCAACGGCCACGGCGGCGACGACCTGATCTTCGGCGATGCCGGCGACGACAGCCTCGACGGCGGGTCCGGCAACGACACGCTCGACAGCGGCACCGGCGCCGACACGCTGATCGGCGGGGCGAACGACGACGTCTATCACGTGCGCGACAGCCGGGCGACGATCGAGGAGAGCGCCGACGAGAGCGGCGGCTTCGACCGGGCGATCGTGTACGTGGAGGAATACGCGCTCGCTCCCGACCAGGGGGTGGAGCAGCTGGAGGCGGCCGCGGGCATCGACTTCGGGGTGAAGCTGACGGGCAACAACCTGGCCAACACGATCATCGGCGGCACGGGCAACGACACGCTGGTCGGCGGCGGCGGCGGCGACAGCCTGGTCGGCGGCAAAGGCGACGACACGTATGTGCTGAGCGGCTACGGCGACATCATCGACGAGACCGGCGCGTCGAGCGACGACACGGTGGTGCTGGTCGGACGCTTCTTCGGCAGTGAGGGCTACGAGGTTTACGGCCTGTCGGACAGATTGGAGCATCTGGACGCCTCCGGCGTGGAAGCGGGCGGCATGATGCTCGATGGCAATGGCGCCAACAACAAGATCACCGGCACGATGTTCGCCGATGTGATCGAGGGCGGCGAGGGCGCCGACACGCTGATCGGCGGCGGCGCTGTGGTTGGCGCCGACCTGCTCAAGGGCGGCAACGGCGACGATACTTACATGATCGCCGATGATACGACCCAGATCGACGAAGCGGGCGGCGACGGCACGGACCGGGTCGTTCTCACGGGGGCGTACTTCGCCGCGTCGTTCCTGACCTACACCCTGGCCGGCGGCGTCGAGATCCTCGATGCCAGCGGGCTCGAAGCCCCCGTCGGCCTGGAGCTGATCGGCAACGATGGCGACAACACGATCATCGGCTCGACGGGCGCCGACATCCTGTGGGGCGGGGCGGGCAACGACATGCTCATCGGCGGCGGCACGTCCGGCAGCGCGGATGTGCTGAAGGGCGGGGCGGGCAACGACACCTACGTCATCGGTGATCTCGACGTCGTCGAGATCGAGGAATCGGTGGATACGGCCGAAGGCTCGCGCGACGTGGCCGAGGTCTGGACCCGGGCGTTCGACCTGGCCGACGATGTCGGGGTCGAGGTCCTTCAGGTGGGCAAGACCTACACCTCCGGCGAGCGCAACATCCTCGGCAACCTCAAGGGCGCCAAGATCACCGGCGGCAATCAGTCGACGACGCTGATCGGCGGGGATTACGGCGACACGCTCGACGGCGGTCTCGGCAACGGGCCGCACTTCTACGACGGCGGCGACGGCGACGACGTGTACTACCTGCGCCATGCGGGTGACCTGATTGCGATCGACGGTGGCGGGTACGACTTCGTGTATCTCTACGAGACCAACTTCGGCGGGGGCATGGATGAAGCCATCGCCTTCGGCGAGAAGCTGAAGGAGAAGCACGGCATCGATGCCTACCGGGTGGTGTCGGCGGGCGGCAGCGACAACGAGGCGCCGACGGGGATCACCCTGACGGGCAATGCGGTGTTCGAGCACGAGACGGACGGGGCCGAGGTGGGCACCCTGGGAGTTCTCGACGTGGACGTCTTCGGCGACTACGAGTTCGAGATGCTGGTCGGCGGCGCGTGGGTGAAGACCGACGGGCGGTTCAAGATCGAGGGCAACAAGCTTCTCGTGGCGGACTGGCGCCAGATCGACTTCGAGCAGGCGATGTTCTACGACCTGACGCTCCGGGTGAAGGACGGGGAAGACCACGTCTACGAGATGCCGTCCCCGCTGCGGGTTCACCTGATCGACATCCTAGGCGAGAACCTCGATGGCGGCGCTGGCGCCGTGAACGACAAGCTGCTGGGCGACCGGGGCAACGACACGCTGAACGGCGGAGGCGGCAACGACACGCTGAGCGGCGGCGTCGGGTTGGATCGCCTGACGGGCGGGGCGGGCGACGACGTGTTCGTGTTCGACCTGCGCCCGCGTCCGGACGAGGCGGACGTGATCACGGACTTCGTGACGGGCACGGACAAGATCTGGCTGGTGGGCTCGCAGTTCCGCCTGGGCGGGGTCGGGTCCGGCCTGGACGAGAGCACGTTCGCGCTGGGCCGCGAGGCGACGAAGGCGTCGCACCGGATCGTGTACGACCAGGGCAGCGGCCGGGTGTACTGGGACGCGGACGGCTCGGGCAGCAAGGCGAAGGTGGTGCTGGCGCAGCTGGAGGACAAGGCCGAGTTGAAGGCCTCGGACTTCCTGGTGGTGGGCGAGAACTGGCTGCGGCTGTAAGCCCCGGCCCCGCCCGATTCCAGCGACGAAACAGTCCGCCCCGCCACAGGGGCGGGCCAAATCTAGAGAGAAAAATCTTTCGATATCAAAGGCTTGAAGTGGGCCTTTCTTTGCGGAAGAGGCCTCTCGGATCTTTTACCAAGAAACAAACGGATAGACGATGTTTGGGTTGATCATGCCTTCTAACGTTGTTACATTACCGTATCGTTATAGCCTATTGCCATCTGCCTTAAGGGGGGTCTGAAGTGGCTACATATGCAAACCTTCGGATTACAGGCGTGAATGGAGTCCCGAACTCGGGGCTCGAAGAGCACAGGGATACCAGGCTTCTCGTCAATGAAAGTACCGAGTTCGGCACCGTCATCGGCAAGATCGAAGGTTTCCATCCGGAAGAGGACTTGAGCAAGCTCGAGTTCACCGCAAGTGGTGTGTATGGCGATGCCGAAGGCCGCTACGAGATCGTGCGGGCGACTGCCGCGATGGCGGCTGCCGGCACGGGCTTTGCCGAAGGCGATTGGGTCATTGTCCTGAGGGACAATGGCGTGGCTTACGACTACGAAACATCCCCCGATGCCCTGGATCGCATCACCTTCACGGTGTCCACGATCGATGACTCTCCCCTCAAGAGTGAATACGGTCTCGCCTTCGATTTCGAGATCGTCGATGTGAACGAGGCGCCTGACCATGTGACGGTCGGCGGCCATGCGGCGCCGACGGTTGACGAGGGTCTTGATGGCAGGGTCGTCGGATTGCTGGAAGCCCTGGACGAGGACGACATCAACAACGATCCCGATGCGCGCCGGGAGTACAACTACGCGATTGTCGCTGGCGAGCGGCACAGCGACATGTTCGAGATCACCGCGGACAATCAGCTCAAGCTGATCGATGGCCTTTCGCTGAGCTGGGAAGACGCGCCGGAGAAAAATGACGATGGCTCGGTGAGGTGGTACGAAGTCGTCATCCTGGTCAGCGATGATGGCGGATACAATGCTGAGGGCAATGCCGATCCGACGGGCAAGCCTGCCGCAACCAGGAAAGTGACCGTCAAGGTCTTTGTGACGCAAGACGTTGTGCCGACCGACATTCAGATCGATGGGGGCGTCGAGAAAACCGTCAGGGAGAACTCGACCGACCTCGGCACCATGACCGCCGTGGATGGCACCGGCATCAAGGCATTCGTGGTCCACGAGGATTTTGATGATCTTTTCAGGGTCGATCTCGTCGGCGGCAAGTTCACCCTGCGCTGGATCGGTGCTGATCCTCTCAATTTCGAGAATGACGAGCACAAAACCTTCACCATCCGCGTGAAGGCGATCGACAACAACGACAACGAGTCGGATTGGCAGGAAATCACCATCAACGTTGAGGATATCAACGAGGCGCCGGATGTGACGCTGGTCGGCGATGATGAGATCACGATCGGCACGGACGCCGAGAATGACGACCTGATCGCTGCCTTCACCGCGTCCGATCTCGATGCGGGCCTTTGGGGCCAGCTCGTGTTCACGCTCAGCGGTGCCCCGGATGAGCTGCTGGCTGCGCTCGAGATCGAAGACGATGGCGCGGGCGGCAAGCGGATCATCATCAAGGACGCCAGCGTTCTCGCGAACTACGCCGGCCAGACCTTTACGATCACGCTGACCGCAACGGACATGGACGGCGACGCAGCCGACGGTCTTTCCGACAGCTTCGAATTCGATCTGACGATTGAGGATGCTGCTGAAACTCTGCCCGCTGACATCCTACTCTCGGATAACGCGGTGTGGGAGTTCCCAGACTCGGTAAATACCTTCATCGGCGATCTGTCCAATGATGATGCTGATGCAGCTTTAGGAGAGTACGTATACAAGATAGTCCTAACGGATCCTCTCACAGGTGAGATTCTGAAGGACGCTTTCGGAGCTGATATTGTCGTCGACTCGGATGGCCGTTTCCGGATCAATGGTCTGCAGTTGGAAACCGACACGCAGCTTGGTCTCGATTTCGAGATCAGGTCTGATTATACGATCAAGATCCGGATGATGAAGGCAGGTGCGACAGATCCTGATGATTGGCATCTGGATAAGGACATCACAATCTCCTTGCTTGATATGCATGGAGAGCTTGTGTTCGGCGGAGGTGATGGAGAACTGATCCTTGCTGATTTTGGCAACGACGTCCTCGATGGCGGTGGTGGAAGCGATACTTTAAGAGGCGGGGTGGGGCGTGACGAATTAACGGGTGGTGATGGAAATGACTACTTCCTGTTTGATGTGCGCTTGAGCTTCGGTGACCGTGATACGATTATGGATTTCGTTTCCGGTGAAGATAAGATCCAGCTTGTAGGTTCTGAATTCGGCCTTGGAACCCTGAAGGGTGAGCTAAATGCCACTCGTTTCGTAAATGGTAAGGTTGCGACAGAGAATACGCACCGAATTGTTTATGATGGCTCGACTGGCAAGCTACTTTTTGATCCGACGGGCGCTCGCGTGCCAGACGATACGATTGAGATCTGCAGCTTTGACAGATTTATGCGTCCGACTGAGCTGAAGTTCTCGGACTTCGACATCATCTAAAGTTGAAGTTTCAGCGGGGCTGGACCGCTCCGTTGAGGTAATGTTATAAACAATCAATCCTACTAGTTTAACCTGCGGGTAAAGGGGCAAAACAATGGCTACTTGGAATGTTCGTGTTAATCCGGTTGCTGGCACTTCTTCACAGGGATCGAATGATCAGCAGCTATTCATTCCTGAAAATCTTAAGCCGCTAGACGTTATTGGCGTTCTCAGATTTACCAATAATCCGCCGCAGTCCGTTAAGGACGCGATGATTTGGTCTGTCATGGGTAAAGGCAGCGATGGCGGTCGCTATGAAATTGTACAAGCAACGGAAGCCGGGCCTGGTTATAATATCGGCGATTGGATCCTTCGTGTACCAGCAGGTGCGGAAAACAAGTTCAATTTCGAGGATCAGAGGGGACTTCAAAAGGGTACGGGCTGGACTGCTACAGCTGGCGGCGACGTGTACAATATCGCTTGGAACACTGTCATTCAGGACGTTAACGATAAGCCTTACAATTTTGCTCACGATGGAACTGCTATTGACAGTGGTGCTGCTGGCGCGACAATCGGCAAGCTGAGCGGCCGTGATGACGATGACGAATTCAACAGTGCTGCACAAGAAGTTAATCTTACATTCGAAATCGCGAACGCAGCAGATCAAGAAACCTTCTGGATTGATAGTGGAGTTCTGAAGCTTAAGGCTGGCAAGTCACTGAACTATGCTGATGCGCTAGGACCGGACTCGACTGGCAAGAAGTATATCTTGGTCGCCATTCGCGCGACTGACCAGGGCGCTTACGATATCGATGGTAACCCAATCGCGGGCACGGAAACCTCTGCTGTCGAGAATGTCAAAATCTATCTGAATGAGCCGGTGAACGAGCAGGCGACGATCGCGGTGACGGGCACGACGGCGTTCACGGCGACGGACCAGGGCCCGGTGCTGGCGTTTGCCAACGTGACGCTGGCGGACAATGAAGGCGACAACCTGACGCTGAAGATCTCGTTCACGGCCGGTCACGGCGAACTGGTCTTCTCCGACGGCACCACGATGGATGATCCGACCACGACGAGTGGCGTGACGACCTACACCTTCACCGGCACGGCTGCGCAGTTGAACACGCTGCTCGACAAGCTGCAGTTCGACCCGACCAACCGCACGGCGGGCGGCGCGGCGCAGACGACCACCTTCACGATGAGCGTGACGGACAACCAGTCCGGCCACACGGCGGTGACCAACAACGCGCTCTCGGTCTCCTCGACCCCGCCGGCTCCGGTGAACGAGCAGGCGACGATCGCGGTGACTGCGGGCGCGTATGAAGCCAACGACACGGGTGCAACGGTCACTCCGTTCGGAGGCATCGCGGTGGCTGACAACGAAGGCGACACGCTGACGATCACGATCTCGTTTGCCTCCGCTGACGGTGCGCTGGAGTTCACACTGCCGACCGGCGTGACGGCTCCGGCCACCAACCCGTCGACGTCGGGCACGAACAAGGTCTACACCTTCACGGGCAAGGCTTCCGACCTCAACACCTTCCTCGGCAGCGTGAAGTTCAACCCGACGGATCGCCCGAGCGCGACCGCGAACTCGACGCAGAAGACCACCTTCACGGTGAGCGTGACGGACAACCAGTCCGGCCACACGCCGGTGACCAACAACACCATCGAGGTGACCACCAACATCACCGACAAGAACACCGCCCCCACGATTGGCCTGATCGACGGGCTCCCGCTCGCGTTCGACGTCAAGGATACGGGCGAGACGGTTAATCCCTTCATCGCCATCAATCTGGCCGATGCTCAGAACGACGATTTGACGGTGACGATCGCATTCTTGGATATCGATGGTGCGCTGGAGTTCACCTTGCCGGCTGGAGTGACGGCTCCGGCCACCAACCCGGCAGTAACAGGTGACGGTGATACGGCAGTCAAGACCTACACCTTCACGGGCAAGGCCGCGGCGCTCAACGACTTCCTTGACAGCATCGCGTTCAACCCGACCAACCGACCGGATGCGACCTCTCCCTCGGCGAAGACGACTAGCTTCACGGTCAAGGTTAAAGACGCGCACAACGTCGAAGAGCCTTCCAACAGCAACATCCAGGTGCGGACCGAGATCACCGATAAGACGGCTCCGAACGAGGCGCCGACGATCGATCTGATTGCGGATGAGCCAATCACGTTCAACGCGAAGGATACGGGCGAGACGGTCAATCCGTTTGTGGCCATCGAGTTGGAAGATGCCGAAGATGATCCGCTGACGGTGGAGATTGAGTTCCTCAATGTCGACGGTGATCTGGTTCTTCCTGACACGACCAGCAGGGGCGTAACGCTGCTCCCGGTTTCAGTGGTTGGTACAGGCGACACTGCTCTGAAAAGGTACACGATTACCGGCCGAGCTGATAAGATCAACGACTTCCTTGATGACATCAAGTTCGACCCGACCAACCGTCCGGGAGCGACCTCGGCTTCGACGAAGACGACTAAGTTTACGGTTAAGGTAAAGGACGAGCATCACACGACGGTGGCCACGAACAGTGACATCGAAGTGGTCACGACGATCACCAGCAAACCAGTGCCCAACGACAACCCGACGGGCCTGTCGCTGAGCGGCAACTCCATCAGCGAGTACGCTCAGGTGGGCGCGACGATCGGTACGCTCAGTGCAACCGATAGGGATGCTCTCACCTTCAAGCTGGTTGACGATGCTGGTGGTCGGTTCAAGATCGATGGTACCAAGCTCGTGCTGGCGGGACCTGGCGTGAACTTCGAGGAAGCCAAGTCTCACCAGATCAAGGTTGAGGTCAGCGACGGCAAGGGTGGCGTGGAAACCGCAACCTTCACCATCAATGTCGGCGACGAAACGACCCTGATTAAGAACGGCAAGACCAAGAACGAGAAGCTCAACGGCACCGTGCAGGATGACGTCCTGAACGGAAAGAAGGGCAATGATACGATCAATGGTCTTTCCGGCGACGACAAGCTGCTCGGCGATGTCGGCAACGACAAGGTCAACGGTGGTGACGGCTTCGACACGCTGTTCGGCGGCAAGGGGAACGACACCCTGAAGGGCGACGCCGGTAACGACGTCCTCTACGGTGATGCCGGCAACGACAAGCTCTATGGCGGCGCGGGTGCTGACACCTTCGTCTTCAACATGAAGGCCAATAAGACCACCAACTACGACCGGATCTATGACTTCAAGTCTAGCGAGGACAAGATCTTCCTCGACAACAAGATCTTCAAGAAGTTGGGTGCGAACGGCACGATCGACGCGCCTGCGAAGCTCGATGCATCCCTGTTCTCCGTTGGCAAGGCGAAGGACAAGAAGGACTTCCTGGTCTATAAGAAGGGCATCCTGTTCTACGACACCAACGGCAAGAGCGCCGGTGGTGAAGTCGAGATCGTGAAGGTCAAGGGCCTGCAGGCCACCGACATCTTCATCATCTAAGAAGCTCTTCGGCTTTGAAACCAGCCCCGGCAGGGAAACCTGCCGGGGCTTTTTCTTGAGCGGAGCAAGGGCTCGCGGACGCTCATTCTCCAAGCTTCGCCGGCAACGGAAGCTTGGACACCCGCCGCACCGAAGCGATCTTTTCGCCCCCTCGTGTGTTGTGCCTCCTGTATGCCACCAGGGAGGGACTGAGCCGGATGGGGTCGAACGGGGATATTCTGGATTGCCTGATCGTCGGCGGAGGACCGGCCGGGCTGACGACGGCGCTTTACCTGGCGCGGTTCAGGCGCCGCTTTTTGGTGATCGACAGCGGCACCCCGCGGGCGGCATGGATCCCGACGAGCCACAATATTCCTGTCTTTGCCGAAGGCATCTCGGGCCCAGAGATATTGAAGCGCGCCCGCGACAGCCTCCAACGCTACGGAGGGCAGGTTCAGACGGGGAGGGTGACGGGCCTGCGCAAGCAGCCTGATCGCTTTATCGCCGTGGTCGAGGACAATGACTGTCAAACAAGCCAGATTGCGGCAAGACGCGTCGTGCTGGCGACCGGGGCCGTGGATATCGAGCCTGACCTGCCGGATATTCCCAATGCGGTGCAGCGCGGCCTGGTACGTTATTGTCCGATCTGCGACGGCTATGAATCGCGGGGCAAGAAGATCGCCGTGATCTCTTACGGGGCGCATGGGATCGGGGAGGCGGTGTTCATTGCGCGAACATATTCCCGCGACGTGACGCTGCTGACCTTGGGGCAGTCCCTCGAACTCACGCCGGAGGAGCGCGGAAGGCTCGAAGAGCACGGCATCAAGATGGTGGAGAGCCCGGTCGATACCCTGGAGATCGAGAATGACCGCATCGCCGCCATTCATGTGGGCGGCAAGGAGCACCGCTTCGATGTGCTCTACTCGGCCCTCGGCCTCCAATACCGATCGGATCTCGCCCTGGCTCTTGGCGCGGAGCATGATCCTTCAGGCGGCCTCCTGGTCGACAGCCACTGCCAGACCTCGGTGAAGGGGCTCTATGCGGTGGGCGATATCGTCAGGGGCATCGACCAGATCGTGGTGGGCATGGGCCATGCCGCCCATGCCGCGACGCATGTTCACAATCACTGCGAGCTGCCGACCGAGGATGAGCCGGGTGGGGCGTGAGGCAGCTTACGTCAGCGCCTTCGCCATGAGCGGCAGGCTGATGTCCATGCGGTAATCCACCGAGGAGTGATTATCTGCGAACTCCTCGTAAGCGTGGGGAATGCCCGCCGCTTCCAGCTTCCGGTGGAGGATGCGCGAGCCGTAGACCATGTTGTATTGGTCGATATCGCCGCAATCGATGTAGAAGGCCTTCAGCTTGCGCAGGTTTTCCTGGGCCTGACCGTCATCTGCCATGCGCAGAGGATCCCAGCGCAGCCAGTTGGCCCAACGCTCCGGGATGACCTCGCAGGTCTCTAGATCGACCGGCAGCCTGATGCCGCAGAAACGGCTCGGATCGGGGTCGAAGCTCGCGGCCTGGGCGAGGATCATCAGCACGTGCCAGTCCTGGTCCTTGGCCTTCGGACCCTCCTCGAACTTGCGCAGGAAGGTCTCAATGGACATGCCGTGCCCGGCCAAGTGGCGCAGCGCGCCGGCGAACTCTCCGAGATGGTAGAGATACTCGAAGCCCACATCGCCGGAATGAGAGGCCGCTGCCGACCAGACGGAGCCGCCATGGCGCATGGCATGGACGAGGGAGCCGTAGCCGCCCGAGCTCTTGCCGAACACGCCCCGCCGGCCGTCTCCGCCGCAGCCGAAGCGGCCTTCAATGAGCGGCAGCATCTCGCGGATCAGGAATGTCTCCCACGGGCCCATCGCGGCGCTGTCCACATATTGATTGCCGCCGAGCCGGGTGAAACAATCGGGGAAGGCCACCACGACCGGCGGCATGGCGCCGGTGCCGATGAGGCGGTCGAGGCGTTCGGGAACGTTCTCGCCGTAATTCTTCCAGTTGGTATGGGCCGGGCCGCCCGCCGTGTAGCCGACGAGGTCCACGAGGAGGGGAAGGCCGCGCCCGTCATGCCCGGCCGGGACATAGACGTCGATCCGCCGCCGGGTCGTGTCGCCCAGGAGGTTGTCCTTCAGGCATTCGCTGTCGATACGGAGGCTGTGTACCGTCCCTTGAGGCACGTCATGGTCCTTGCGCATGGTTACTCTCATTCCCTCACAGGATGTCATGATGTGACTGCCGCACAGGCACTTGTCCAGAATCCAGGCCGTTGCGACGGTTAATAAGTGGGTTGCGCCGCTAGCCATTTGCGGGCTCCCGTGTCTAGGGTCACAATCGTGTCATTGCATGGGGGGGTCGATATGACCGAACGTTTCTTGCCGAACTGGACCCTGAAATCCGAAGGGGTCATCATGCCGGATGAGCGGCTTCCGACGGGCCAGATGGTCGTGGTGGGGCTGCAGCATGTGGTCGCCATGTTCGGCGCCACGGTGCTCGCGCCGATCCTGATGGGGTTCGATCCGAACGTCTCCATCCTGTTCTCGGGTCTGGCGACGCTGATCTTCTTCTTCGTGGTCGGCGGCCGGGTGCCGAGCTATCTCGGCTCAAGCTTCGCCTTCATCGGTCCCGTCCTGGTCGCCACCGGCGCATCGGTGGGCAGCCCCAATCCCAACATCGCCCTCGCTCTCGGCGGCATCATCGCGGCCGGCGCTCTCTACTTCCTGATCGGCGTTGTGGTGCAGCTCGCGGGCCATCGCTGGATCGAGAAGCTCATGCCGCCGGTGGTGACAGGCGCCATCGTGGCCGCCATCGGCCTCGTGCTGGCTCCGATTGCGATCAACAGCGCCTCCGGGGTCACGCCGGACAATGCCAACGGCAGCGATTTCGCCCGCTGGGTCGCGCTTGCCACGGTTGCCGCCGTCGGCATCGTGGCGGTCTATGCGCCGGGCATCTGGAAGCGCCTGCCGGTCCTGGTCGGCGGCGTTCTCGGCTACCTGATCTATTACATTTTCGCGAACATTCTGGGTTACGGCGCGCCCATCGATTTCACGAAGATCGGCGAGGCGGCCTGGTTCGGCCTGCCGTCCTTCCAGGCTCCCGTATTCGATACGCGGGCGATCAGCCTGATCGCGCCGGTCGCCATTATCCTCGTGGCTGAGAACCTTGGGCATATCAAAGCCATCGGCGCCATGACGGGCCGCAACCTCGATCCCTATCTCGGGCGCGCCTTCATGGGCGACGGCCTCGCCACAATGCTCTCCGGCGCCGCTGGCGGCACCGGCATGACCACCTATGCCGAGAACATGGGCGTCATGGCCGTGACCCGCATCTACTCGACGCTGGTCTTCATCATCGCGGCAGGCTTCGCGCTGCTGCTCGGCCTGTCGCCGAAATTCGGCGCCTTCATCGGCACCATTCCGGGGCCGGTCCTCGGCGGACTGTCGATTGTGGTGTTCGGCCTCATCGCCGCGACGGCGGGCCGGATCTGGGTTGAGAACCGGGTCAACTTCTCGAACCCGCGCAATCTGATCACGGTGGCCGTGGCGCTGGTGCTGGGTGCGGGCAACTTCAAGCTCAATGTCGGCGGGTTCACGCTCGACGGCATCGGCACTGCAACCTTCGGCGCCATCATCCTCTACCATCTCCTGCGCATGACCACGAAGGAGCCGGCGGAGCATCCGCAAGCTGCCGAGTAAACCTTCTCGCAGGAACACGCATCCGGAGCCCGCGTTGAGCCACAACGCGGGCTCTTCTCGTTGATGAGCCTGCATCCGTTCCCTCACAATGGATGATGCCATGAGTTCCGAGAAACAGCAGACGCTTCCCCCGCAGGTGCAGGATCAGCAGCCCGGCCGCGAGACGGAAATGAATCCGCGGCCCGATTACGAACCGCGTTTTCCCGGCAGCAATCGATTGCAGGGAAAGGTTGCTCTCATCACGGGCGGCGACAGCGGCATCGGGCGGGCCGTGTCGGTGCTCTTCGCGAGGGAAGGGGCCGACGTGGCTATCGTCTACCTGAACGAGACGGAAGATGCCGAGACCACCAAGAAGCTCGTGGAGCGGGAGGGGCGCGCCTGCCTGACCATCGCAGGGGATGTGGGCGATCCCTCTTTCAGCAGGAAGGTGGTCGATCAGGTGGTCCAGCGCTTCGGCAAGCTCGATGTGCTCGTCAACAACGCCGCCGAGCAGCATCCTAAAGGCGATATCGGCGAAATCAGCCCCGAGCAGCTCGACCGCACGTTCAGGACCAACATCTTCGGCTATTTCTACATGACGCAGGCCGCGATGCCGCACCTGAAGGAAGGATCGGCCATCATCAACACGACATCTGTGACAGCCTATCGCGGCAGTTCGGACCTTTTGGATTACAGCTCCACCAAGGGTGCCATCGTGGCGTTCACGCGCTCGCTTGCGCAGAAGCTCGCCGAGAAGAAAATCCGCGTGAACGGCGTAGCGCCCGGACCGATCTGGACGCCGCTGATCCCTGCCACGTTCCCGGCGGAGAAGGTGAAGACCTTCGGCTCCAACACGCCTTTGAAACGCCCCGGCCAGCCGAACGAGGTGGCACCTTCCTTCTTGTTCTTGGCCTGCGAGGATTCTTCCTACATCACGGGTTCGATCCTGCATCCCAACGGTGGCGACGCCACGGAGTCCTGACACGAAGAAGGCGGCTCAAACGAGCCGCCTTCTTCAAGAAGAGATAGATATTGTTCAGCGACGGCGGCGCACCCGCACCGGGACAGGGGCGGGGCCGGACACGGTGACTGCGAAGAAAAGCATCACGGCGGAAAGAGACGCGCCGATCATGAAGAGAGCTTCGGCTGCTTGAGCCTGGGATGCCATGCCGGTCACGGCGGCGAGCAAAGTAAGAATGGAAAACATAAAAAATGCACGCAGGGCAATGGAACGGTTCATTGGAATATCTCCCAAGGGCATATCTCTCAAGTCTTGGGGAAAAACGTACCCATCCGATGTCGGTTCCATACTCATAAGGGGCGCGTCCAATACTTCAGCATAGGTTGTGGAAACTGCAGAGGCTTGAGTCTTTGAGCGGAACCGCACAGTCGCGCTTGGCGTTGATCTCACGTCATCGGCTCTAAGTCGATTTAAGTAATGCGAGGTAACACCATGCTCGGTTGGGCTGTCACGTTTCTGATCATCGCGCTTGTCGCGGCTCTCTTCGGTTTCGGCGGAATCGCCGGCACGGCAGTCGAGATCGCCAAGCTCATCTTCTTCGTCGCAATCGTTCTCTTCGCCATTTCGGCCGTGATCGGTCTGCTGCGAGGACGAAGCCCCATGTAACCGGGGCATATTCCTGATCTGAAAACGCCGCCCCAGAGGCGGCGTTTTTCTTATGTGTGATGAAGAGAAGGAGGGTCAGCCCTGAAGGGCCGCGCGTGTCATGCTGTCGGGGCCAAGATCGTCGATGTCGCTGACGTTCAGAATGGCGGCGAGGCGAATGCGCGCCCGGTTGACGCGGCTTTTGATGGTGCCAACCGCGCAGCCGCAAATTTCTGCGGTCTCCTCATAGGAAAAGCCGGAGGCGCCCACCAGCAACAGAGCCTCGCGCTGATCGGAGGGAAGCTGGGCGAGGGCGACGCGGAAATCCTCGAAGTCGAGATGGACGCCCTGCTCGGGCTGGACCTTCAGGCGGCCGGCGAAGGAGCCGTCGGGATCCTCGACCTCGCGGCGGCGCTTGCGGTATTCGGAATGGAAGAGGTTACGAAGGATCGTGAACAGCCAGGCGTTGAGGTTCGTGCCCGGTTCGAAACGATGAAGATTGGACAAGGCCCGCAGCAGTGTGTCCTGAACGAGATCATCCGCCTTGTCGACTTGCCCCGAAAGGGAGATGGCAAAGGCGCGCAAGCCTGGAACGGCCGCCAGAAGAGCCTCCCGCAGATCGGGCTCTTCGGTCATTGAGATCCCTCTTTCTTGGGAGGGCTCTTGTCCAATTGGTCGAGAAGATCCTTGAAGCGGTCCGGAACGGGTTGCTGCATCAGTTCGTCGTACATCGCGCGCAGCTGATCGCCGATGCGTCTCTGGCTGCCGCTGTCGAGTTTGGGATCGGTTCCAAGCTTTGCATGAGACGATGCACCCGGGACCGCCCGGGCCAGCTTGTTGCCGTTGTCACCTGTCATCTGATTCCCCTTGCCATCCCGTACTTTATCAAGGGATAGCCAACCTTGGCAGTATCCGTATACTCGTTTTCGAGCGATAACGCTCGGTACTAAGCACGGTTCCAACATGGAACTTTTTCAGCTTTGCCGAGTTGAATGAGCCATCGGTACAACGAGTCAAAAGCACATAAAAGGGGAAGCGAATGTCGACAGCTCAGCTTGTCGTCCAGCATTTACCATACCTCCGCCGCTATGCACGCGCTCTCACTGGCAGCCAGATGGCTGGCGATGCCTATGTGGCAGCCACTCTCGAGACGCTGGTCAGCGAGCCCGAAACGATAGGGCCGTCCGGCAACGTCAAAGTCGAGCTTTTTCAAGTTTTCACCCGCATCTGGAATTCGCTTTCCGTGAACGGCCGCAGCGAGCAGATCCAGCGCGATCTCCCGGCGGAAGTGCGCCTGGGCCAGATCACACCTCTGCCGCGCCAGGCATTCCTCCTGTCCTGCCTCGAAGGTTTCGGGGAGGAGGAGGTCGGCCAGATCCTCGACGTGGACACCAAGACGGTTCGTGACCTCGTTGATGAGGCCGGCCGCGAGCTTGCCGCCGATATGGCGACCGACATCCTCATCATCGAGGATGAGCCTCTCATCGCCATGGATCTCGAGGCTCTTGTCGAAGGCCTCGGTCACAACGTGACCGGCGTCGCCCGTACCCGCACCGAGGCCGTGAAGCTGGCCTCCGCCAAGCAGCCGGGCCTCATCCTCGCCGATATCCAGCTTGCCGATGGCAGCTCGGGTCTCGATGCGGTCAATGACCTGCTGAAGTCCTTCGAGGTGCCGGTGATCTTCATTACCGCTTACCCTGAGCGCTTCCTCACAGGTGAGCGGCCGGAGCCGGCCTTCCTGATCGCCAAGCCCTTCCAGCCGGCCAATGTGTCGGCGGTGATCAGCCAGGCCCTGTTCTTCCAGCAGAGCGCCCGCCGCCGCGAGGTTCGCGCCGCCACGGCGTGAACCCAGCTCGACGAACATAACTGCCAAGTAATCGCCCGGCTCAACAGCCGGGCTTTTCTTTTGTTACGAGGTAATCGGCATAAAAAAAGACGGGCTCATAAGCCCGTCTAAAGGTGCCGGCCAATGCACAAGGGGAATGCGGGGAGGACCAGGAGGCCGGTACCTTAAGAACGCCCTGTGGAAAATAAAGGTTCCCACTTTTTTTCTTACGATATCCTGAATGGGTGCTTAGGAACCGCGAAGATGAGGCCGCGTTGTTTTCTCGAATAGTTTAGCTGAGAAAGCAGGAGAGAGGAATGCTCCGCGCCTCCATGACATTGGTTGGTCTAGCTGGGATTAGCTTCCTTGCGGGCAGTTTTGCCCTCGCGAAATCGGAGCCTGACTCCTTCACGAAGTCCAAGGATATTCTTCGCACGGCGATGACGCAGCAGAGTGCCGTCAAAGGTGATCGGCTAGCAGTCTGGAGCGGCGACGTTCAGCAGAACACCGTCTCCATCGTCGAGATCGTTGGAGTGACGCAGGCAACGGTAATCCTGCGCGATAGCAATGGCGAAGTTCTCTACCGCTCCGATCCGCGCTCCGGCACCACTCGTTTCTCCAAGAACACCGAATTGCCGGTCCTTACCATGAAGGAAGAGATGCGCGGCCCTGCCGTTCAGCATCCGCCGGTTATGCGCCGCGAAGGCAACGAGGAGCCGCAAAAGGCAAAGCGCCGCACTCCCGTGGGCTGCATGGGCGATGTGAGCCCCCTGGCCAAGGCAAGCGCCAACCGGATGCCCAGCCTTTGTCTTGCGTCGCTGGAACGCCCGTTGATCTGACGACACAATTTGATGGGAAAGCCCAGTCATGCCGGGATTGTTTCCATTCGTGCCTATGATGTGCAATTTCAGTCAGTTTCGGGTTGTCGATAGTGTTTCATGCTTGCCTATCGAGTTCCCATACGGAGAGATAAATTATTAACGAGCATTCATCTTCAAGCGGCTAGCTTTATACTGGATGATATTTGATCGACATCCCAAGAATATGGGAACGAATTCTGGCGAGTGGCGTTCCCCTCCCGCGCAACAAGGCGCACAACGCGATCCAAACCTACACTCAGGAGAATTTCGCAATGCTGAAGAAGCATATGGCAGCTTGCCTCGTCGTAACGGCTTTCGCGGCTGTGCCGGCCCTTGCTCAGACCTCGCCGGCGCCTTCGGCTCCGACTGACCGCCCTGCCGCCAGCGGCACGGGCACCACGAACACCGGTTCTCCGGCCATGCAGCCTGGCACGGTCAGCCCCTCGACCAACTCTTCTGCTTCCATGAACCAGGGTAGTGCCGCCCAGGGTCAGTTCATGACCCAGATGCAGGCTAATCAGATGATGGCCTCCGATCTCATCGGCACCAAGGTCGTCAGCTCGAACAACGAGTCGATCGGCGATATCAATGACGTGATCGTAGACAAGAATGGTCAGATCATGGCTGCCGTGGTCGGTGTCGGCGGCTTCCTTGGAATTGGTGAGAAGGACGTAGCCGTTCCGTTCAATTCGCTGGAATTCGCTAATGCCCAGCAGGCTAAGGCCATGGACGGCAGCAACAATAGCGTGACCACGACCGGCTCGACCGCTGGCCAGAATACCGCGGGCCCGGCAACTTCTACGGCCACCACCTCAGCCTCCGTCAATGAGCCGGAGCGTGTCGTCCTGCGCATGACCAAGGCTGAGCTTCAGGCAGCTCCGGCCTTCGACAAGGACGGCGACAACAACGCGACCACGACGGGTACGACGGGCGCATCCGGCACGACGACCACGGCTCCCAAGCCCTAATCGACAACGGTCGGGATTACAGCGGCACTCCGGTTTCCGGGGTGCCGTTTTTTATGTGACGTGAATGCCGAAAAATAAAAGGCGCAGCCATGAATGGCTGCGCCTTTAAAGGTGCCGGTCCAAGGGGGCATTCGAACCAGTCGAAGCTAAAACGGCGTGGGGCGTCATCCGGTTCCCGGCAGCGTGGAAAAATTGTTGGCCGTATCGAAGCTCGACAGTTCCGCGACATCCTCTTCCGGAGAACTTTGTGTCGCGGCAGGAACTCGCGCTCAGCGCACACGTTGCCGAAGCAAGAATGATGCGGAGGCGACCATGACTGCGACGAACGAATTGGATGCCGCGTTGTGCCAGGAAGAGTTGCCGGACGAGTTCTCCCGCCTGTCGTCGAGCTCTTCTCCCTACGACCGGCATAACGCCGCGTTCGTACTGAGCGGCATAGTGACCGCCTGCCAGCAGGATGACGTCACATGTCCTCTGATGCTGCGGCGCCACCTCGTTGTGCAAGCCTGGTCGCGGACCTTCACCCCAGGCATTCAGCGTCACGTTTGATCCTTTAAGTCATAGGTTTATTGTGTTGATGACCAGCGTAGACATATCCCTGAACAGGCATGATGCGGTTGCGGTGCTCTTTCATCCGAGCGCCGTACCGGTCATCGATGTCTTCCGGTCACTGGGGAGCCTTGAGGATCAGTTCGATCTGGCGCTCCTCGACAGCCCTGAAACGGCTTTGTCGCGGTTCCTCGATCCGGGTCTGGCCAAGGGCATCGTATCCGATTCACTTCTGCTCGCCTTTGCCCTGACCCGTCAGCGGGGAAGGCCATTTCATTTCCGTCCTGTCGGATCGCGGCACGGCTCCGTCGACGAGTACTGTCTTCTGACCATGATCGCCGCGTCGCATCAGGTTGGTCCTGAGGTTACGCAGGAAGCGGCCCTTGTTCTCGACATTGAATCCTTGGATCCTCTAAAGCCGCTGACCGGGGAAATCATCCGTCAGATCGATCTTGGAACAATCGTTTTTCAGGTGCCGAGCTTGGCACAGTTCAGAGCCATGCTCGGTCGGGAAGACGGCCGAACCGACGTGTTTGCGGAATGGCAGGCCGACCCGGCTCTCCACTTCAAACGATAAGCCTCGTCGTTTTCTTGATTGGACAAAGTTAAAGGGGCCGTCCAGCGGCCCCTTTACTGCAATTGCCTTGTGGCAATGCTATTCCTGAGTACCGCGGGTGTTACCCGAGGCCTGACCGCCCTTGCGGCCAGCTTCCGAAGCCAATTCGCGATCCTGCGAGAAGGAACGCTTTTCGGCCGGAACGCTCTTGCCGCCTTTGCTTGCGATCTCACGCTGACGGTCGGAATCCATGGACGCGAAACCGCGCTTAGAAGTCGAACTACTTGGCGCCATCTTATGCCTCCTTAATGAATGTGTTCGTGGTTGAACAACCGCTCTCAAATTCGATGGTTCCGGTGGGGAAGGGCCAACCTTTGCAAAAAGTTTGAAGAATAAAGTCTGTGCCAATGGAAGATGGGTTGGGCTTTCTTGTCGCACCTAAATAAATGTGGCGACTTTTTGTTTGTGGGGGGATGAGGATGTTTTGTGGCGTTGCAAAAATCTCAAGCATTAAGGATGAAATATTTAAGAGAAACGCTCGATCGTTCTCGACTTATTGCGAAAGGCCTGGATCTCCCGCATGGAACCCTAAGCATCCCGTGCGAGAAAGATCCGCCAATTCATCAGTCGAATACGAACAATATTCTCGGCCTCCGGCTGGAGCCGTCCGGCACAGCCGTTTTGACTCGGGGACGGATTCAATGTGGTTCATTCCTCTCGCCCGGCACTTCGCAAGCCCGGATTGCTTTTGAGCTTGCCATGAGCCCGGGCGCGCAAGGCAGATGATCGATGGGCGATCTCGGTGTATGAGCATCGGATCCATGGATGACGAGAGGGCAGGATGACCTACGACGACAACAACGTTTTCGCGAAGATCCTCAAAGGGGAGCTTCCTTGCCACAAGATCTACGAGACTGATCAGGTCCTGGGCTTCATGGACATCATGCCGAGGGGCGAGGGGCATGTGCTGGTGATCCCAAAGACCAAGGCGCGCAACATCCTCGATGCGAAGCCCGAAGACGTCGCAGAACTCGCCAAGGCGGTTCAGGTCGTGGCGCGCGGGGTCAAGGAGGCCTTCTCCGCCGATGGAGTGACCGTCCAGCAATTCAACGAGAGCGCAGGCGGGCAGGTGGTGTTCCACCTCCACGTCCACGTCATCCCCCGCTTCGAGGGCGTGCCGCTGAAGCCCCATACGGGACAGATGGAGGCCAATGACGTGCTGGCGGACCACGCCGCCAGGATCAGGAAGGTTCTCAGTGCTTGAACGAAAAGGGCGGCTTCGGCCGCCCATGATTTTTAAGAAGCCCAGTCGAGGGATCGGGCGACCGCCTTGTCCCATTCCGCGTTGAGCTGCGAGCGGTGCGGGGCGTCCATGCTGGGGGACCAGCGCTTGTCGATGGCCCAGTTGCGGGCGACTTCGTCCTTGCCCGTCCAGAAGCCGACGGCGAGGCCGGCCGCGTAGGCGGCGCCCAGGGCCGTCGTTTCGATGACCTTGGGGCGGACCACCGGTACGTCGAGAATGTCGGCCTGGAACTGCATCAGCAGCTCGTTCACCACCATGCCGCCATCGGTGCGCAGCTCTTTGACCCCGATGCCCGTGTCCTTGACCATGGCCTCAAGCACCTCGCGGGTCTGAAAGGCCGTGGCCTCCAGCGCCGCGCGGGCGATATGGGCCTTGTTGGCATAGCGCGTCAGCCCGCCGACAAGGCCGCGTGCATGGGAATTCCAGTGCGGCGCATAGAGACCGGAGAAGGCCGGCACGATGGTGACGCCGCCATTGTCCTCGACGCTGCTGGCCAGGGTCTCGATGTCGTGGCTTGCCTGGATGATCCCGAGATTGTCGCGCAGCCACTGCACCAGGGCGCCTGCGATCGCGATGGAGCCTTCGAGCGCATAGACCGGCTTCTCGTTGCCGAACTTGTAGCCCATCGTCGTCAGCAGGCCGCACTTGGACGGGTAGGGCGTCTCGCCGGTGTTCATGAGCATGAAGCAGCCGGTGCCGTAGGTGTTCTTGGCTTCGCCCGGCTGGAAGCAGGCCTGGCCCACCAGAGCCGCCTGCTGGTCGCCGAGGATGCCGGCAATCGGCACGCCGGCGAGATTATCGGTGGCGACGCCATAGACCTCGCTCGACGAGAGGATTTTCGGCAGGCACGGGCGGGGAATGTCGAAGAGCTTCAGGATCTCCTCGTCCCATTCCAGCGTGCCAAGGTTCATCAGCTGCGTGCGGCTGGCATTGGTCACGTCGGTGATGTGGCAGCCATTGTCGATGCCGCCCGTCAGATTCCAGACGAGCCAGGTGTCGATATTGCCGAACAGCAGGTCGCCGGCCTTGGCCTTCTCCCGCGCGCCGGGCACGTTGTCGAGCAGCCAACGCAGCTTGAGGCCCGAGAAATAGCTCGCGAGCGGCAGGCCGGTCTTGGCCCTGAGGCGGTCATAGCCACCATCGGCCGCGAAATCCTCGACGATGGAATCGACGCGGGTGTCCTGCCAGACAAGCGCATTGTGGAGCGGCTTGCCGGTGCGCCTGTCCCAGATCAGCGTGGTCTCGCGCTGGTTGGTGATACCGATGGCGGCGAGGTCCCGAGGCTTCAGGCCCTTCTTGTCCAAGGCCTCCAGGATCACGGCCTGCGTGTTGCGCCAGATCTCGAGGGGATCGTGCTCCACGTGGCCGGGCTTGGGGTAGATCTGCTCATGCTCCTTCTGGCCGACGGAGACGATATTGCCGGCGCGGTCGAACACGATGAAGCGCGAGCTGGTCGTGCCCTGGTCGATAGCGCCGACATACTGAACCATGATCTTCCCCTTCGCAGTTTCTTATTGTGCAGCGATGGCCGCGGCCTTGCGCTTGGCGATATAGGCGTCGATCTTGGTCGGAGCATCCGCAGGCACATGCAGACCGAGCTTCGACCTGCGCCAGAGGATATCTTCCGCGCTGCGCGCCCATTCGCGGCGCATCAGGTAATCGACTTCCGCGCCCGTCAGGCCGGCACCGAAATCCTCGCCGAGATCGGCCATGGATTTCGCGGAGCCCAGCAGTTCGTCGATCCGCGTGCCGTAGGCGCGGGCGAGGCGATGGGCCACCTGCTCGGGCAGGAAGGGCCAGCGCTGGCGCACGGTCGCGAAGAAGCGGTCGAAATCCGCGTCCGGCATGTCGCCGCCGGGCATCTTCGCGGTCTCGGTCCAGGACGGCTTCATGTTCGGGAAGAAGGTCTTCAGCTCATCGAGCGCGTGCTCGGCGAGCTTGCGGAAGGTCGTGATCTTGCCGCCGAAGATCGACAGCACCGGCGCCTTGCCGCCGGCGGTGTCCATGTCGAACACGTAATCGCGGGTAACGGCGGAGGCGTTGGAGGAACCGTCGTCGAAGAGAGGGCGAACGCCCGAATAGGTCCACACCACGTCGTTCGGCGTCACTTGGCTTTTGAAGAAGTGGTTCACGACGTTGCAGAGATACTGCACCTCGTCGGCGCTGATCTCGACCTTCTTGTCGGGCACGGATTCCACGGGGATGTCCGTGGTGCCGATGAGGGTGAACTTCTCCTGATAGGGGATCGCGAACACGATGCGCTTGTCCGTGTTCTGCAGGATGAAGGCTTCCTTCGTGTCGAAGAGCTTCGGCACCACGATGTGGCTGCCCTTGACGAGGCGCACGCTCTTCTTGGTGTTGAGGCCGAGCTTCGCATTGAGCACGTCGGCGACGAAAGGACCGCCCGCATTGACGATGACCTTGGCGCGGACTTCCTGGCTCTGGCCGGTCTCCGTGTTTTGGAGCGTCGCCACCCAGATGTCGCCCTCGCGGCGTGCGGCGGTGAGCTTGGTGCGCACGCGGATGTCGGCGCCCTTCTCGAAGGCGTCGATGGCGTTGAGCGCCACCATGCGGCTGTCCTCGACCCAGCAGTCGGAATAGACGAAGGCCGTGTCGAAGCCGGGCTTCAGCGCTTGGCCGGCGGGGTGCTTCGTCAGCTTGATGCCTTCCGTGCCCGGCAGCTTCTTGCGCGGAGCGAGGTGGTCGTAGAGAAACAGGCCGAGGCGCACGAACCAGGCCGGGCGGATGCCCTTCTCGTGGGGCAGGATGAAGCGCAGCGGCCAGATGATGTGCGGCGCCGAGTTCAGCAGGCGCTCGCGCTCGAACAGGGCCTCGCGGACGAGGCGAAATTCGTAATATTCCAGGTAGCGCAGGCCGCCATGGATCAGCTTCGTGGAGGCGGAGGAGGTATAGCCCGCCAGATCGCCCTGCTCGCAGAGCACCACGGAGAGGCCCCGGCCCACCGCATCGCGCGCGATGCCCGCGCCATTGATGCCGCCGCCGACGATGAGAAGATCAGTTACTGCCGTCACGGAACGCGTCTTTCTTCAAAAACCAAGCAATTCTACAGCATCGGACCAAAAAGTGGATTTGCACTTTTTGGATGGATCCGATGCTTTCTCTCTGAGTGAGAGCATCCGCGCGCAAAACCGGAGCCACTTTTGCGCACGATGCTCCAGAGCCCAGCACATGAGTTCTTTAGCCGTCTAACGCAAGTGGATTTTCGGGATTTTCCCGATCCTTTTGAAACAAAAGCACGGCAACGAAGAAGCCCAGGGAGAGAAGGGACATGCCTAAGCACATGATCATGACCGAACTGTAACTCTCCGACCATGCCCAGAGCGCCCCGAAGAGGAAAGGGGCGGTGGCCGTGGTGAGGCGGATCGGCATGGCGATCAGGCCCTGGACCGTGCCGTAACCCTCGCGCCCGAACAGCTCGGGGGGCAAGAGGGCGCGCACGATGGTGATCATGCCGTTGGCCGCGCCGTAGAGAACCGCGAAGGCGATGATGGCCCAGTATCCGACGGAGATGAAGGGCAGAAGCGCGAACGCCATAACGCCGATGATCATGGTCGCCAGGCCGATCCCTCTCAGGCTCAGGCCCCGCTCGCCGAAGCCGGTCAGGAACCGTGCCGCCACCTGGGCCGGCCCGATCGCCGCATAGGCCGCGACCGCAATCTCTATGGTGAAGCCTTTTTCAAGGACCATGGGGATCAGGTGAACGGGGATGCCTGTCGAGATGATGCCCTGGAGAACGAAGGCAGCCACGAAGAACCAGAAGGCGGGGCTCCGGAGAACCCGGCGCGGATCCGATGCGGGCTTGGCCTGACTGACGGCGCTCGTATCCTTCCTTTCACGGCGGGCGGCGGGGATGGTGACGGCATGGACGAGGGTGCAGATGCCGATATTCATGGCGGCCAGGATCAGAAGCGTTCCCCGCCAGCCGTAGAGCTCGATGGACCAGTGCAGGAGGGGGATGAAAACCGTGCTGGCGAAGCCCGCGATCAGGGTCATGATGGTGATGCCCCGGCGGGTCTGCACGCCGAGATGCAGCGTCAGCACGGCAAAGCTCGCCTCATAGAAGATGGCGCTCATGCTCGCTCCCAGGCCGAGCCAGATCAGCACGATGGTGAAGTACTGGTCGGCATAGGCCCAGAAGGTGAGAAGAAGAGCGGCGAGGGCGGAGCCGCCGGTCATCACCCAGCGGCCATAGCCCCGGTCGATCAGGCTGCCGACGGGCACGGCGCAGAGGGCAAACGACACGAGGGCGAGAGAATAGGCGCCGCCGAGTGCCGATTTCGACCATCCCAGATCCCGCTCCATCTGCTCGATCATGAGCGCGAAGGAATAGAAAACCGTCCCGTAGGAGATCATCTGGGTGAACGACAGCGCCAGGAGGAAGCGCCAGGGCATACGGACGGGGGAGGACATTCTTGGCCTTTCAGCCGGGGGACTTGTCGGTCGGCGACGAGGTCAGAATCGGAGCCTGAAGCCGCCTAAAGGTTCTCTTAGCAGATCGACCTGCCGGAAGCTCGAAATCCATGTATCGGCGAGGTGGATAAGATGGCTTGCGGACCCGATGCCCACGACCTTCGCGCCGGCTTGCCGGCCCGCTTCGAGGCCTGCCTGCGCATCCTCGAAGACGATGGCCTCGCTCGCCTCATGGCCCAGGCGCTTCGCCGCCAGGCGATAGCCTTCGGGATCGGGCTTGCTGCGCGAGACGTCCTCCGCCGCGATGAAGACCTCAGGCTGCGGCAGGCCTGCGGCCGCCAGCCATTGCTCCGCGATGAAGCGCTTGGCCGAGGTCACGATGGCCCATTCATCGGGGCGCAACTGGGCCAGGAAGGCCTTGGCTCCCGGCGTGGCCCTGATCCCGTTCGTTTCCTTCGTGGCCTCCTCATGGATCCAGGCCGTCTCTGCCACCTGATCGATGCCCGCCGGCGCGAAGAGCCGGATCGTTTCGGCGGCCTGCCGCCCATGGGCCTTGGCGAGCACCTCAGGCCCATCGAGACCGTGCCTGCCGGCCCAGCGATGCCAGATCTCCTCGATCACCCCATTGGAGTCGATCAAGGTGCCGTCCATGTCGAACAGGAAGATTTGCCCCCGCATGCCTCGCATTTCCCCTTCTTGAGCGTCCTTGGCGAGGACGTTCTTTCGTTTCGAAATTTATGTCACGCTCTTTGGTTGACGGATAGGCGTATGGTGGCGTCAGCGTCGGCCTCGTGCCGATGACGCGGGACTGATCCATCTAAAGAGCATGCGGAAGTATCCTCGCGAGCTTCTGGCTCCGAGGGTTTGCGTCGAGGGGGCGCGAGGAGGCGTCCGGCTCGGCTAGTGTGAGTGAAGAACCCGACGGCTCCCCGCGCACGGCTTTTTTAGGCGGACCGGCGCGACATGGCCCCAGCTCTGCCCAAGGCGGACACCGTCTTGATACGGGCGGCCTTGGACCAGAGCGGAGCCCAGCCTCTCGCCGGGGCCTCCCGTCACGGGGGATTGCGTCATCCTCCGCACGGGACCGTGCCCGATCCCACAAACACGACGCCTCGCGAGAGCGCCCCTCGGTGGATCAGGCTCAGCCACACATAGCCAAGCTTAGGACCAAAGTCAAGAACAAATACAGAACATAACGTTGCGTGTCACGCTACCCTTTGTCATTCCGGGGCGAGCGATAGCGAGAGCCCGGAACCCATAACCACCGGTGGATCAGAAAGAGGTGAGAGGCGTCTCTCGTCATTCTGCAATGTCGCGGTTATGGGTTCCGGGCTCGCCTTCGGCGCCCCGGAATGACAAAGGGGCGTGCTTATCTGGCGCCCGATCCCGGATCGGCTTCGCCGTCCGGGGCAACTACTTGGGCCGTACTCGCCACGCCATTGCCGACCTTACGCCGGTGATCCCGATGGCAATGAAGCCATCGGCTCCAAGCTGCTCTCATTGACATTGTCACCTCCAACCCTCATATGAACCCCACGGCGTCAGCGCTCGATGAACGAGCCGCTTGAGCGGGACTGCGTGACGGAAATTCGCCTTGAAGCGAAAGCCCGGTCCCCTTCTTCAATCGCTTGACCCATATGACGGCCCCATCACGCGGGTTGTCTCCCGGAGCCATGAAGCGCCTGCTTGACAGCCGAACCAGCTTTGCGGCTCACCGCATTCGTTCGAAAGATCCACCTTGACACTCTTTACCGATTTCGGATTGGCCCAGCCGATCCTGAAGGCCTTGTCCGCTGAGGGCTATGAGAAGCCCACGCCGATTCAGGCCCAGACCATCCCCTATGCCATGGAAGGCCGCGACGTGTGCGGCATCGCGCAGACCGGCACCGGCAAGACGGCCGCTTTCGCGCTGCCGATCCTGCACCGCCTGAACGAGAACCCGAAGCCGCGCAAGCCGAAGAGCCCGCGCGTGCTCGTGCTCAGCCCCACCCGTGAGCTCGCCAGCCAGATCGCCGACAGCTTCAAGGTCTATGGCCGCAACCTGCGCCTTTCCACCGAAGTGGTGTTCGGCGGCGTCACCATCTCCCGCCAGGAGAAGGCGCTGGTCAATGGCGTCGACGTTCTCGTCGCCACGCCCGGTCGTCTCATCGACCTCATGGACCGCAGGGCGCTCTCCTTGCGCGACATCGAAATCCTCGTCCTCGACGAGGCCGACCAGATGCTCGATCTCGGCTTCATCCATGCGCTGAAGCGCATCGTGACCATGCTGCCGAAGGAGCGCCAGAGCCTGTTCTTCTCGGCTACCATGCCGAAGACGATCTCGTCGCTGGCCGACTCGTTCTTGCGCAATCCGGCCCATGTGGCCGTGACGCCCGTCGCCACCACCGCCGAGCGCGTTGAGCAGAGCGTCATGTTCGTGCAGACCGGCCGCAAGCAGGTTCTGCTCGAGACGCTCCTGCGCGATCCGAGCATCGACCGCGTGCTCGTCTTCACCCGCACCAAGCACGGCGCGGACAAGGTCGTGCGCGGCCTCGACAAGGCCGGCATCTCGGGCGCCGCCATTCACGGCAACAAGTCGCAGCCGCAGCGCGAGCGTGCGCTTGCCGGCTTCCGTGACGGTTCGTGCCGCGTGCTGGTCGCCACCGACATCGCCGCGCGCGGCATCGACGTGGAAGGCGTGACTCACGTCATCAACTACGACCTGCCGAACGTGCCTGAGTCTTACGTCCACCGCATCGGCCGCACGGCCCGCGCCGGTGCGACGGGCCTCGCGATCTCGTTCTGCAACGACGAGGAAAAGGCATACCTGAAGGACATCGAGAAGCTGACGCGCCTGAAGGTGCCGGTCATGCCGCTGCCGGAAGGTCTGCCCGCCGCCTCCGCTGCTCCGGAGCCTTCCGAGCGCCGCGAGCACCAGCGCGGCCGTCCCGCGCCGCATGCCCGCGGCCACAAGGGCCACGGCCAGCCGCGCAGCAGCGATCCGAATGCCGACAAGGGCCCGAAGCGCCGTCGCAGCCGTGGCGGCAAGCCGGGCGGTCAGCCGCAGCAGGGCGGCCATCCCGCCGGCCAGCAGCAGCGTCCCGCGCAAGGCCAGAAGCCCGCTCAGGGCCAGCGTCCCACGCAGGGCAAGCCAGCGCAGCGCTCCGAAGGGCGTCGCGGAGATGGCGCCCAGGTCGCATGGCTCGAAAAGAGCCCGCGTCGCCGCTGATTGAGCAAAACATGAAATGCAGAAGGCGCCTGAAAGGGCGCCTTTTCTCTTATGCGAAGTTGGTAGTGTTGAAGATGAGCTTCCACTCACGCCCGTCGTGATAGGCGGCGCCGCATTCGCCCGCGAGAAGCATGACGCCGTCCGCGATCGCGAGATTGCCGGAGCATATGCTGATTTCTTCCGGCACATCGCAAGGACGCACCTCGTCGTTCACGATTTCCCAAAGACCATGGCGCGACGTGCAATAGACGCGATCCTGGAACCAGACCATGTCCTTGAAAGGCAGGGTCAGTAGATCGTCGTGGATCAGCTTCCATTGCTCGTTGAGTCCCTTCCAGACACTTCCATCGGGGCCGCCGATATAGACGTATCCATCGCCAGCGCAGCAGACCGAATGGAGAGGAACGCGGGCGATCTTGCTGCCGGCCTTCGTCAGGAAGTTCGAGGCCTCGCTGTGATTGCCCGGAACGTCGATTTGCTTCCAGCTTAATCCGTCGAAGCGCCAGACATCGCTTTGCCCGCCGACGCAGTAAAACTCGCCGTCGTCAAAGGCATCGAAGTCGTTGAAGCCGTAAGCGTCTCCGAAGCCGTTCGGATCGGGTTTGACCGAAAGATCCGCGCAGAGCGAGGTCCAGCGATCAGGACCGTCCCGGCGCGCCAATCCGCGATTGTTCGAGCAAACGTGGGTGAACCCGTTGATGGTCTTGACGCGATTGACCGATCCCCGGATCGGCCCGGCGCGGCCTCCGGAAATATCCTCGATCTCCATCTTGCCGCCACCCACCACCATGACCTGACCGCCTCTGTCCACGCCGACGAACTTTGACTCAGGATTTTGGGAGGCTCCGGCCAGCGTTCTACTGCAGCCTTTATAATTAATGTGACCCCAGCGTTTCTCCGACTTTTGAAAAAAGTATGGGATGACGCGGGTCGTAAGATCGCTCTCCGGGCGCGCACGATTAGGACTGTCTGCAATCGCCACAAAGTAGAAGACATCCTTGGAGCGGATGGCGCAACCGGTGATCTCAAAACCTTTGAGATGCTTGTCGTATTCGGCTTGGTTCATCAGCATGTCGTGACACCGGGATATGAATTATTGTTTCATATCGCAGCGTGGCCGCATTATGCAACGTCTTCCGAAGCTTGGTCCGTCGGCGCTCAATAATTCCCGACATTGATGATGTTGCCGTCGGGATCCTTGAACCATGTCACGCGCATGCGGCCGGAGATGTGAATGTCGCCTTCAAGGGTCGTGTCGGGCATATCGTAATGCTCGAAGGTCACGCCCTTCGCTTTGAGGTCGGCGACGATGGCGTCGAGATCGTCGCCTACCGGCCATGTGACGGCGGTGGCTTGGTTGGTTCCGGCGAAGGAGGATTCATAGACGAGGATGGTTGAGGAGCCTGCGCGATAGGCTTGCACGCCGCTTTCCTCTGTCTCGACCGGCTCAAGCCCGAGTGTCTGCTCGTAGAACGCTTTTGCTCTGGCGAGATCCTTCACAGGAACTGTCGCCAGGGCATCCTTGGTCGCAAGTTTTGAGCCGGCCATGTCGGTCTCCGTCAATGATAAGGATCCGCCGCATCCCTCAATCCGTCGCCCATGAAGTTGAAGGCGAGGACCACGATGATCACCGGGACCATGGGGAAGAGCAGCCACGGATGCAGCTGCACGGCGGCGAGGTTCTGCGCTTCGTTGAGCAGCACGCCCCAGCTGGTTACTGGCGGGCGAAGGCCCAGGCCCAGGAAGGAGAGGGCGGTCTCGCCGAGGATCATGGAGGGGATGGAGAGCGTCGCGGATGCGATCAGGTGGCTCATGAAGTTCGGGATGAGATGGCGCGCGATGATGCGCTGCTTGGATGCGCCCATCAGTTCCGCCGCCTTCACGTAATCCTCTTCGCGCAGGGACAGCAGCTTCGATCTCACCGCGCGGGCGAGGCCCGGCCAGTCGAGCAGGCCGAGGATGATCGTGATGCCGAAGAAGATGAGGATCGGACTCCAGTTCGCCGGCAGCGCGGCTGACAGCGCGAGCCATAGCGGCAGTTCCGGCAGCGAGCGCAGGATCTCGATGGCGCGCTGGATCACGTGATCCACCCATCCGCCGAGATAGCCCGCAAGGCCGCCGAACAGGAGGCCCAACGTGAACGACACCGCGATTCCGATGATGCCGATGGTGAGCGAAATTCGCGCGCCGTAGATGATGCGCGAGAAGAGATCGCGGCCGAGACGATCCGTGCCGAGAATGAACATGGTGCCGTTCTCGGGCGGGCAGAAGAGATGGATATCGGAATTGACGAGGCCCCAGAACTCATAGGCATCCGCGCGGCAGAAGAAGCGGATCGGCTGCGGCTGGGACGTATCGACCGTATAGACGCGCCGGAACGTGTCCATGTCGAAGGTGAACTGGTACGGGTAGACGAAGGGGCCAATGAAGCGCCCCTCGTGCATGAGGTGGATGCCCTGCGGCGGCGCATAGAGGAAATCGCCGTGGCGCTTCGTCTGGTTGTAGGGCGCGATGATCTCGACGAAGGGCACCATCAGGTAGAAGCCGAGCAGGATGATCGCCGCGGCCAGCGCCACCTTGTGGCGGCGGAACTTCCACCACATGAGCTGCCAGGAGGAAGCGCGGTAGAAGGCCTCGTTTTCCGTGCCGATAGGCTCCGTCGTGCCCGGGTCGAAGGGCGTCGGGTCCACATAATGTTTCTTGAGCGGGAGAAGCGTGTTCATCGTGCGCCTCCCAGGCGGATGCGAGGATCGAGCCATGCGAGCAGAATGTCCGAGATCAGCATGCCGACCACGGTAAGCATCGCCACGAACATGAGGATGAAGCCGGCGAGGAATTGATCCTGGCTTTTCAGTGCGCCGAGCAGGATCGGGCCGACCGTGGGGAGGCTCAGCACCAGCGAGACCAGCACCGAACCGGAAACAAGGTGCGGCAGGAGATTGCCGATATCCGCGATGAACGGGTTGAGCGACATGCGGAAGGGATACTTCAGCAGCGCCTTCGTGGGCTCGAGTCCCTTGGCCTTCGCCGTCACGTAATATTGCTTGCCGAGCTCATCGAGCAGGTTCGCCCGCATGCGTCGGATCATCGAGGCGGTGCCGGCGAGGCCGATCACGATGGTGGGCACGATGAGGTGCGAGAGCAGCGACTGGATCTTGCCCCATGTCCAGGGCTCGCCCGCATATTCCGCATCGTAGAGACCGCCGATGGAGATGCCGAACCAGCGGTTCATGTAATAGAGCAGGATCAGGCCGAGCAGGAAGCTCGGCGTGGCGAGGCCGATATAGCCGAGGAACGTCGCGAGATAATCGCCGACCGAATATTGCCGCGTGGCGGAGTAGATCGCGATGGGGATCGAGACCACGTGAATGAAGATCACCACCGCGAGGTTCACGAGCAGAGTCAGCCACAGCGCATCGCCCACCACCTCGACGACGGGCTTGTCGAACTCGAAGGACCAGCCCCAATCGCCCTGCAGGAGACCGGAGAAGCCGTTGGGGCCGGGCATCGCGCCGAGCCAGATCAGGTATTGCTCCCAGGCCGGGCGGTCGAGCCCGTACTGGCTCATGAGAAACTCCGCCTTCGCGATGGCGGCGCTGTCGCCTTGCGCGCGCAGTTCCGAAATGAGGTTGGACAGGAAGTCGCCTGGCGGCAGCTTGATGATGAAGAACACGAGGGCCGAGATGATCAGCAGGGTCACCATCATGGTGACGAGGCGACGCAACAAAAAGCGGATCATCTGCGGGCCTCTTTGCCGGCGGCTTTGTTCCAGTTCAGCTCATCGACCCGGTAGATCCCGAGCATGGCGGTCGGCTCCCAGGAATAGAGCGCCTTCTCCGGCAGTCCCTGCAAGCCGTTGCGCATCACGATGGGTTGCAGCGCGCCGGCCACCGTGCCGATGGTCCATTGGTTCTCGGCATGGTTGCGCAGCATGTCGCGCCAGACCTGCTCCTGCACCTTCCTGTCGCTCGTGGACATCCAGGTCGAGTAGAGCTCCGCGAGGTGCTTGGCCTCCGGCATGTCGATGGGATCGCCGTTCATGCCTTTGGTTTCGACATACTGGCCCCATTTCGGCCAGGCGTAGTTGTCCTGCCGCATGGGCGCGAGTTCGGTCGGCGGCATGATGGGGGTGGGAACCGCATTGTCGATGCCGGGTGCCGCCACCATCACCGTCAGACCTGCGAAGGCGCGGTTGCGCAGCACGGTGCGGTCCTGCGGCTTCACGAAGAGCCTGACGCCGATCTCGCGCCAGAATTCGCTGATGAGCGTCAGGCCGTCCACGACGAGGCTGCTCTCGCCGTCCGTCTCGACGATGATTTCCAGCTGGCGTCCATCAGGCAGCAGGCGGATGCCCGCGCCGTTGCGCTTGGTCAGGCCGATCTCGTCGAGCAGGCGCGAGGCCTCGGCCGGGTCGTAGGTCGCGTTCAGCGTGCGCAGTTCCGGCGTGAAGAGCGGGCTTTCCGCGACCACCGTATTGTTGCCCTCCGTGCCGAGACCGAAGAGCAGGGCGTTGTTCAGCGTGTTGCGGTCGATGCCGAGCGACAGGGCGCGGCGGAAGCGGACATCGCGGTTGAGTTCACGCCAGACCGGATCGACGGCGTTCAGATTGGGATAGAGCGCCAGCTCCGTGCCGCGCGCATAGGGCCAGATCAGGGTCTTGTAGCCATGGATCTTCTCGCCCTCCTTGAGCACGGGGATGTCGCTCATGGACAGGCCGCGGAACAGGAGATCCGTCTCGCCCGCATTGGCTTTGGCGGCGAAGAGGCCGGAGGCCGACACATCCATGATGATGCGGTCGACGTAAGGCAGCTGATGCCCTTGGCCGTCGATGCGGTGGTAGTAGGGATTGCGCTCGAAGACGAAGCGGTTGGCGGGCGCGGCGTTGGTGATGCGCCAGGGCATGAGCGTGGGCAGCTCGGGATTGGTCTGCTCCTTCATGTCGTCCATGCGGTTGTGGAGCGCGGCCCAGGATTTCAGCTTCTGCTTCTTCGCCTGCTCATCGAGCGCAGCCTTGTCGGCATATTTCGCGTGGAATGGCTTGAGGTATTTGGATGCGCGGTAGATCGCGGGATCGAGCGGTCCCGCGAGCTGCGGCAGGAAGCGGGGATTGGGCTTGTCCCAGGTGTAGCGGATCGTGCGCTCGTCGATCACCTCGAAGCGCGGAGGCTTTCCGTCCACCAGCATGAATTCCGGCGGGCCTGCGGGCGCGAGGTCCTTGTTGTTCGCCACATCCTCCCAATAGTAGCGGAAGTCTTCCGCCGTGAAGGGCGAGCCATCCGACCAGCGGTGACCGGCGCGCAGGGTGAAGGTGAAGATCCGGTCGTCCTCGTTCTCGAACTTCTCCAGCACGTCGGGCTGGAGCTGAAGCTGACGGTCGTAACCCACAAGGCGCGTATAGGCGTAGGTCGAGATATAGCGGATATCGCGGGCGCGCGGCACGAGCGTGATGATGTCTCCGCCATGCCGCCCGGCGGCGTTCACCACGAGCGGCGTCGAGGGAATGCGCTCGGCGACCGGCGGCAGCTTCTTCTCCGCCTTCTCGAAGAACGGCGTCTCCTGCATCGCCTGCGCGAGAAGCGGCAGGGGGAGCAGGCTTGCTACAGCGGCGATGACGAGAGACCTCGTCCTCGATGAGTTCAGCATCACGCAGCCTCCTGTGCGGTCAGGCGCCCCAGGCGTATCTTATGGCCGGGCTCGATTTCCTTCATCACGCCGAACTCGCCTTCGGGGATGCGGAAGGGCTCGGGCCAGTCGGAGGGGTTCGAGAAACGGTCCGCCCGCAGCTTCGCGAAGTCGAGCGGGCGGTCGATGTCCGGGTCCGGCACGGCGGCGAGAAGCGCCTGCGTGTAGGGATGGACCGGATTGCGGAAGAGCGATGATTTCGGCGCTTCCTCGACGATGTAGCCCCGGCACATGACGGCGATGGTATCGGCGATGTAGTCGACGACCGCGAGATTGTGCGAGACGAAGAGATAGGAGAGTCCCAAAGCCGATTGCAGGTCCTTGAGCAGGTTCAGCACCTGCGCCTGCACCGAGACGTCGAGCGCAGAGACCGGCTCGTCGCAGAGCAGCACACGCGGCTCGAGCGCCAGAGCCCGGGCGATGCCGAGGCGCTGCCTCTGGCCGCCGGAGAAGGAATGCGGATAGCGGCGAAGCGACCGCTGGTCGAGGCCCACCAGATCCAGCAGCTGCTTGACGCGATGATAGCGCTCGTCGGGTGTGCCGATATCGTGGATGCGCAGCGGCTCCGTAAGAAGCTCGTAGACCGTCATGCGCGGGTTGAGCGACGAGAACGGATCCTGGAAGATGAACTGCACGGAGCGTCGGTAATTCGTCAGCGCTTCGCCTTCGAGCTGATGCACATCCTGAAGGCCGGTGCCGGCGTCGAAGAGAACGCGCCCCGCATCGGGATGGAGGGCGCGCATGATCATCTTCGACACGGTTGTCTTGCCGCAGCCGGACTCGCCCACGAGGCCCAGAGTCTTGCCGGTGGGCAGGGTGAGATCGACACCGTTCACCGCATGGATCGTGCGTGTTTTTCCGGAGAACCAGCCAGACCGAAGCGTGAAGCACTTGGTCAGTCCCTCTGCCTTGAGAATGGGACCCTTGGGCTGGGGACGGTCGGGAGGATGCACGCGTGCAAGCTCCGCGCTCTTGACCTCGCGGATCGGTGTCAGCCGCTCGTCCTCCGCCATGGCGAAGCGTGGAACGGCGCGCATGAGAGCCTTGAGATAATCATGCTGCGGGTTGCGGAAGATCGCCTCGCGCGGACCGGATTCCATCACGCGCCCACGATACATCACCACCACGTCGTCGGCGACGTTGGCGACGACGCCGAGATCGTGCGTGATGAGAAGCACCGACATGCCGGTCTCGGCCTGCAACTCCTTGATGAGGTCGAGGATCTGCGCCTGTGTCGTCACGTCGAGCGCGGTGGTCGGCTCGTCGGCGATCAGCAGGGCAGGGCGCGTGATCAGCGCCATGGCGATCATCGCGCGCTGACGCAGGCCGCCGGAGAGTTCGAACGGATAGGTGCGAAGCGCCCGCTTGGGATCGGGGAAGCCGACGCGGGCCAGCACCTCCATGGTGCGCTGGCGGGCCGTGGCCTTGTCCACGTCGTCATGGATCAGCAACGCCTCGGAAATCTGGTCGCCGATGGTGTGGAGCGGCGAGAGCGATGTCATCGGCTCCTGGAAGATCATTGCGATGCGCCCGCCGCGCAGCGCATGCATGGCGTCGCTCTCGGGCTTGAGGCTGGCGATATCGATGGTGTCGTCGCGCAGGGGATCGTTGAAGAGGATCGCGCCGCCGGTGATCTTCGCCTTCTTCGACAGGATCTGAAGGATGGCCTGGGCCGTCACGGACTTGCCCGAGCCGGACTCGCCCACCAGCGCCACTGTCCTGCCCTTCGGGATATCGAAGGTCAGGCCGTCGACCGCCCGGAAGTCTCCGGTGTCGGTATGGAAATCGACCGTGAGATCACGGATCGACAGGAGCGGCGCTTCCATAAACTCCTCCGTAAACAGAGACATAACGCATCAAGCCACGGCTGTGATCCTGTTTCCACCTGAAAACACGAGATCGGGCCGAAGAACCGGAACCGCCTGCGCGGCGAGGCGCACCATCAAGGCCTCGCAAAACGCCCATATGACATCGTCATGCACCAGATGATGGGTCAGGAAGCCGATTGGTTCCGCGGGGTCCGCGCCACCCACCGCGCGCCGCTCGATGGCCCCGGCCAAGCTTGCGATGATGCGGGCGGGATCGAGAAGGCTGCGGGTTCCGTGCCAGTCGATGGGGTCCACGTGGGTATTGACTTGCAGCAGCCCCGGAACGGGGAAAGCGGTCTTGCGGTCGGTGAAGGTGGAGAGGCCTTGGAACCTGGCACCCGCCAAGTATGGGGGTAGTCCCGGTGCAACCCTGTTCCATGGCGGCACGAAGACCGGCAGGAGCTTATCGCCAAGCCTTTCCTGCGCATGCCGCAAGGCCTGCTCCGCTTCCCCAGCCATGACTTCGATAGGCCGATGGGCCCCGAACTCCGCTTTCTTCTCACCCGCCGGCGCATGGTTGGCATGGGACCAGCCATGAACGAGGGCGAAGGCATGATCCTCGGCTCGCAGGCGTTCCGCCAGCGAAGCCTCGATCCTCTGGGGGATCGCCGCCAGGGCGATGCCCGCGCCTGCACGACGGCTGAGCGACAGCAACCGGTCGAGGGCGGGCGTGTCGGCAACCGCGTCATCGTCCCGCCACCAGAGCTGAACCGGATATCCCCGATCCCGCGCGCGGCTGAGCGCCTGATCAAGTGGAGACCAGTCGAGCGACCGATGCAGTGCGGGAGCGGAATGAAAAAGGCTCTCGGCAATCTCGACGCTGCGACGCGCTCCATCGAGCGCGAAGGATGGAGGCTGTGACGACTGGCGCAAGACTGCGTCCCGAACGGCCTCGACGAGTTTGGATGGCGAAAGATCGTCCTCGGCGACGACAGAGGCGAGGCCCAAGGCCTTCAGCCGTTCCGCCCTCAATCGCTGTTCCGTCTCATGCCCGGCCTCGAAAGGCACGAGGACGGATTGCACGCCGGTTCGCAGGAGATCCACCACGGTGTTGTAACCCGCCTGACTGATGGAGACTTCGGCTTTAGCGAGAAGGGGGCGGAAATCGGGTCGGGCGCGTTCGACGATGACATGAGACGGAGCTTCGCGAAGGAGCGCCTGAAAATCCTCCTCCGCCACGCCCCGCCCGATCAGCACGCGCCAGGGCTTGTCCGGCATCTCCCGCGCCGCAGCGATGGCGGCGCGATAGAGCGGCAGGCTGGCAGCGCTCGATCCGCCTGAAACCAGAATGCCCTCGCGCGATCCTGCCGGCACGGGGTTCGGGCTTTCGTCCACATAGCCCGTGTAGCGGATGAGCGGGCGAAGGCTCTCACCAACCGGCCATGTGGCTTCCAGCGGCACGAGCTGCGGATCGCCATGAACGAGGATCCCATCGAAGCTCTCGCGAATGCGCGCATGCGTTTCAGCGATACGTTCCGGCTTCGACGGCGAGGCAAGAATGTCGCGGATGGAGCAGAGGATGCGCGGGCGCGGATTCAAGGCTCTCGCTTCGGCGAGAAACGCATCGAACTCGTCGGCCAGCACGCGGCGGCCGAAGGGGTAGAGCTCAGTAATGACGATATCGGGCCGTGCCTCGCGAAGCGTCCGGATGATGAGATCGCGGCGCTCCGCCAGATAGGCTTCGTCGATGGGTGCGCCGCTTTTATCCAGCAGAGTCTTGAAGTCGGTGCCGATGATCCGCACCGGCGGCAGCTGCACGAAACGGATCGCGTCGATGTTCGCGGGCTGCGTCGGGCCACCCCCTGAAACCAGTGTGGTTTCATGTCCCGCTCGGGCGAAAGCGCGTGCCAGGGCCGCTGCCCTCGTGAGGTGGCCTGCTCCCAAGAGATGCGTGACGACGATCAGGACGCGCATGCTCGCTCTCCTCCCGTGAGAGTGAGGGATGAGAAGGCTCCACGCAAGCGCCGAGCGGCACCATCCAGATTGCGATCTTCGCGAATGAAGCGTTGTGCATTGCGGCCGAGCGTTTCGAGCCGCTGGCGGTCGCCCATGAGATCTCGTATCGCAAGTGCGAAAGCCGCCGCATCGCCGGGCGTGGTCAGCAACCCTGTCTCGCCATGCGCCACGACGCTGGCGACGCCGCCGAAATTGCCGGCGACCACCGCACAGCCGAACGCCTGCGCTTCGAGAAGCACCATGCCGTAGGCCTCGTTGACGGCGGGCCAGACGAAGAGATCGGCTTGCGCATAGAGCCGCGCCAGCTCCGTCCTGTCCTCGATCTGGCCATGCCGGCACACGCGCTTGCCGAGGGGTGCGAAGAGGCTCTCGACCTCACCGCGCGCCTCGCCGTCGCCGACGATGTCGAGGGACCAAGGCATGTCGGCAATCTGCGTCAAAGCTTCCGCGAGAATGCGATAGGAGGCGAGCTTGTCGCCCTGACGCATCATCGCAACCGCCAGAAGACGCACCTCGGGCGAGGGAGGTGATGCGGAGGTCGAAGGCCATTCCTCGGTATCCATGAAGGGCGGCAGGGAAACGAGCGTCTGGCGCGGCGGCTTCGCGGCTTCGAGCGCGGGCGCATCGTTCGCCGTCATCACGAAAATCGCATCGGCCTGATCGAGCGCCGCTTCCGCGCCCGCATGACCGATCGCCCATGGGCCTTTTGCGCGTTTTGCGGCCCGCGACCCTTCCGCGATGACATAGGGAATGTTCAGCGCCTTGCTGACGCGAGGGCCGATCCAGTCCGGCGCCTTGTAATAGACGTGGTAGGTGAACCAGAGGCAGGGACGGTCGGCTTCAGGCAGGCTCTTGTAACGGTCGATGAGGCGGGCGGCTTCATCGAGCGATTGTCGCTGCAATTCTTGCTGACGCTTGCTGTCGCCGATCTTGTCCAGTGTCCGCAACTCGCTTGCGAGGAATGGCGCGAAGCCTGCGCGGTCGAGCGCCTTCATCAGCAGGCGCGCCATTGTCCGATCGCCCGAGGGGAGAGGATGGTTCGGGCTCTTCAGCGGGGCGTAGAACGCGACGGTCTTGCAGGTTCTCACACAGGCTCCGGTTGTTTCGCGATGCTCTGCGTCATGCTGCGCAAACGGCTTTCCAGAAGGTCGATGCCGCCATCCATGGAGAAGTCGTGACGCAGGCGAAGATAGGCGGCGTCACCCAGGGCTTTCCGCTGCGCGGGATCGCGCGCGAGAAGATTGAGCGCGTTCGAAAGCGCCTCCCAATCGCCCGTCGGCACGAGCTCGCCTTCCACCTTGTTGCGGATGAATTCGGGGATGCCCGCGAAATCCGTCGCGATGATGGGAAGCGATTGGCTCGCCGCCTCCATGATCACATTGGGCAAGCCATCCCTGTCGCCGGATGAAGCCTTCTTGGAGGGCAGCACGAAGATGTCCGCTTCGCGCAGAAGCGCGATGATGTCGGGCTGCGCTTTCGAGCCGAGGAAAGCCACCTTGTCGGCGATGCCAGCCTGCTGCGCCTGGGTCTTGAGGCTGCTCAGCAATTCGCCGCCGCCGATATGGGCGAAGCGCCAATGCAGATCCTGGGGCAGTGCGGCGAGAGCCTGAAGCAGATCGTTGTAGCCCTTCTTCGCGACGGCGCGGCCGACGGAGACGATGCGGATGGGGTCCATCGGATCGGAGCCGTCGCGTGCGGGTCGTTTTTCCGGCGGTGCGGGAAAGCGCGACAGATCGAGGCCGTGATAAACGAGCGAAACCTGCTCGGGCGACGAGAGGTTCTGCAGATGCTCCGCGCCCTGCGCGGTGCAGGTCACGCCCCACAGGGCCTCCTGCATCTTCTCGCGCTTCTCCCAGTCCGGTGTTGTCCAGATATCCTTCGCATGGGCCGAGAAGGTCCAGGTGCGCCCGGTCAGCAGCGCGGCATAGCGCACGACGGATGCGGGCGTGTGGAGATAATGGACATGGATATGCCCGACATCCGCAGGCAGCTCGCGCGCCATGGCGAAAGCCTGACCCAGACGGCGGATGCGGTTGGCGGTGAAGTCACGCTTCAGGTCGCGCCAGAAGGCGCGGATCGTTTTGCCGAACCCTTTTTGTCCCAGGCTCCAGAACGCGCCTTTGAGAACGCGGATCGGCTCCTCGTAGAGGTATTCGGGAAGATACGTCACCCGCGCCTTGATCTTCTTGTTCATCGGATGAACGGCGCGTTCGGTCGGATGGCGCAGCGACCAGATTTCGAATTCAAGCCCGCGGGCTTCGAGCGCCAGGATTTCCTGGGCGATGAACGTCTCTGACAGGCGCGGATAGCCTTTCACGACGACGGCGATGCGCCGGGCTGCGGAGGTTGGAAGCATGGATGGCGTTACTCGGCGGCCTGATTGTAGGCGGCGACAAAGGGGATGGCGGGTTTCGCCAGAGCCTTAAGCCGCTCCTGCACCCGGTCAAGTCCGTCGAGCAGACCGGGAATGACCACCTCCGACGGGCGCGGCTGCGTGGACAGGGCGCGCAGGGCCTTCGCCATCCGCTCCGGCGTGCGCGGCTCATCGTAGTCGCTGAGCATGCTGACCAGCCCGAGGCGTTCCGCTTCCACGGCGCGGATGTACTGCTCGAGACGCGGCTTGGTGCGCGGCACGATCAACGTGCGCTTGTCGAAGGACAGAACCTCGCAGAACGTGTTGTAGCCGCCCATGGCCACGATGGCGTCGGCCTTCTTCATGAGCCATTCGATCTTGTTGTCGAAGGACATCACATCGAGCTTCGGCTGCTTGGCGATGCGCTCCACGAAGGAGCGGCGCATGTCGCGGTCGATGAAGGGGCCGAACAGGATCAGCGCGGGCTGCTCCAATGTCGGATCGGCCTCGTAGGCCGAGATCACCCAGTCGATGAGATCGTCGCCATCGCCGCCGCCGCCCGTGGTCACGAGGATGAACGGCTGCTTGGTGATTTTGGGATACCGCGTCAGCGACTGCGTCGGCGGCACGTCGCGGCGCAGGTAGCCCGTATAGGTGATGCGCTTTTCCACTTCAGGCGGCAGATCGAGCGCCTTGAGCGGCTGATAGACGTCCTTCAGGCCGTAAACCCAGACCTCGTCGTAGTAGCGGGCAAGCGCTTCCTTCGCGCCTTTCCGCTCCCATTCGGGAACGAGGAGCGCGGGCTCGTCCATCACGTCACGGATGCCGAGCACGAGACGGCAGCCGGTGGCTTGAAGATAATCGAGGGCAGGCATGACCTCGCCGCGAAAGCCGGTGGGCTCCTTGTCGACGATGAACACGTCCGGCTGGAAGGCCTTGGCCGTCTGGAGGATCAGGGCCTGACGAAGGCCCACGGCCTCGTCCAGTTCCACGTTGAGGTTGAGGCTGCGGTAATCGCCGTCGGGCAGCTTCGTGACGCCCGGAATGCGGATGTAATCCACGCCGCTGCCGAACTCGAAATTGCCGATGACGGGCGAGCCGGAGATGATGACGACCGAAGCGTCGGGGTGCTTCTCGACGATGGCATTCGCAAGCGCCCGGGACCGGCGCAGATGGCCGAGACCGAACGTGTCGTGGCTATAGATGAGAACACGCGCACCGAGAGGGTGGCGCAGCGGAGCCGAAGAAAGGTCCGCTCTGAGGTCCATGACCGCGTCTGCCATGCAGCCGTCCCTTGGATTGGGAGAGAAGGAGTCGAATTGACGTTTGGTCAGTTGACGTTAGGACACCTATCTCTACCCTTGCAATAGCCCCCACTCGTCAAACTATGGCGGCGCCCCAGATCGGAAAGAGGGACCTCTGGCGATTATGAGACTGGCACCGGCGCACTGATGGATAAGAGCCTCTTCCGGTATATCTGGACCCATTCGAAGCGCGACCAGCTTTTCATCTGTTTCGTGGTCCTGCTGTCGCAGCCTTTTTACTTTGTTTCCTTGGACTTGCCGCGCCAGATCGTGAATCAGGCCATCCAGGGCGAGGCCTTCCGCGAAGGCAATGCGACGGCCCCATTCCTGAAGTTCAGCATCGACCTGCCGCAATGGCTGGGCGGCGGCTCTTTTCAGATTTTCGAGGGCTTCGAGCTCGGTCGCCTGGGCCTGCTGCTGGGGTTATCCACGCTTTTTCTTTTCTTTGTGGTCGTGAACAACGGCTTCAAATACTGGGTCAATGTTTCAAAAGGCGTGCTGGGCGAACGCATGCTGCGCCGCATGCGGTTCGATCTCTTCGCCATGGTCCTGCGCTTCACGCCCGAAGCCCTGCGCACGGTCAAATCATCGGAAACCGCCACCATCATCAAGGACGAGGTGGAGCCCATCGGCGGGTTCATCGGCGATGCCTTCATCACGCCGGTGCTACTGGGCCTTCAGGCGACGACGGCCCTGTTCTTCATCATGGTGCAGAATGTCTGGCTCGGGCTGATGGCATTGGGCGTGATCGGCGTGCAGTTCACCATCATTCCCCGCTTGCGCCGCGAGCTGCTTCGCCTTGGCAAGGAGCGCCAGCTTGCCTCCCGCGAGCTGGCCGGGCGCGTCGGCGAGGTGCTCGACGGGATCGAGGTGGTGCATGTGCACAATGCCTATGCCTGGGAGCGGGCGGAGATCGGCAACCGGCTCTTCGGCCTCTTCAGCATCCGCCTGAAGATCTATAACCGCAAATTCGCGGTGAAATTCCTCAACAATTTCCTGTCCCAGGTCACGCCGTTCCTGTTCTACGCGGTGGGCGGCTATTTCGCCCTGCGCGGCACCCTCGACATCGGTCAGCTCGTCGCCGTGATCGGCGCCTATCGCGAATTGCCCCCGCCCCTGAAGGAGCTGATCGACTGGGACCAGCAGCGTCTCGACGTGCAGGTGAAATACGATCAGGTGACCCAGCATTTCGCGGAAGAGCGGCTGGCGCCGCTTCTCCCCATCTCCGAGGAAGACAAGGATGCCGATCAGCCGCTGGTTGGCGAACTCGTGGCCGAGGATCTGCGCGTGGCAGGCCCCCATGGCGACATGATCATCGACGGCGGGTCCTTCTCCTTGAACCTGCCGGCCCATGTGGCTCTGATCGGGGAGGGCGGAGCGGCCGCCAGCCTGACGGCGCGGATTCTGGCGCGGCGTATTCCGGGCTTCGGCGGCACTGTCCGCATCGGCGAGCGGGATCTCATGCAGATCCCCGCCTCGGTCGCGGGCCGCAGGATCGCCTATGCCGGCATCGACCCGGTCCTGTTCCCCGGGAGCATCCGCGACAATCTCATCTACGGCCTGCGCTTCCGCCCGGTGGCCAAGAGCGAAGAGGACAAGCGCGAGGCCGCCAAGCGCCTCGCGGAGGCCGCGAGGACCGGCAACCCTTATGAGAGCATCGCCGATCAGTGGATCGACTACGACAAGGTCGGCGTGAAGGACGAGTATGAGCTCGATCGCCTGCTCGTGAACCTCCTGAACGAAGTCGACATGGGAGAATCCATCTACCTGTTCGGCCTTGCGGGGCGGATCGATCCGGAAGGGCACGAGGCCCTGGCCGAGCGCCTTGTCGAAGCGCGCGAGCGCCTAAGGGAGACCTTCGAGTCCAGCGACATGACGGACCTCGTCGAGTTCTTCGACCCGGATCGCTACAACGAGCAGGGCACAGTGGCCGAGAACCTGCTGTTCGGCGTGCCCGTCTCACCCGAATTCAGGGGGCGCAACCTTGCGGACAATCCGCAGTTCAGGAGCGCCATCGATCAGGCTGAACTCACCGACGATCTGACCGAGATGGGCCTGCAGATCGCCGAGACCATGACGGAAATCTTCCAGGGATTGCCGCCGGGTCATTCCCTGTTCGCGCAATTCTCCTTCATCGGCGCCGAGGAACTGCCCGAGTTCGAGGCCCTCCTGCGCCGCAGGGCGCGGGGAGCGACCAACCTGAAGCGGGAGGAGCGCACGCGGCTGCTTGCGCTGCCCTTGGCCTATATCGAGTCCAAGCACCGCCTGGGCCTTCTCACCGCGGAGTTGAGGCAGCGCATCGTCGAGACCCGCAGCCTCGTGCGCGAGACCCTGGAAAAGGACGCCTCGACCGGTGTCGAGTTCCTGGACGTCGAGAAGATCATCGCGGCGGCGCCTTTGCGGGACAACCTGCTTTTCGGCCGGATCAATTATCAGGTCGCCGATGCGCGGCACCGGGTGGCGGAGGCCGTCGCGGCTGTGATCCGCGAACTCGACCTGCTGGAGGATGTGGAGCGCATCGGCCTCGACCACGAGGTCGGCACCGCAGGCCGACTGCTTTCGCCGCAGGAGAGGGCGAGCGTCAATCTCGTCCGCTGCCTTGTGAAGAACCCCGACATTCTCGTCATCGATGGGGCGCTGGCCCCCTTCGACGAGGAGCGCAGCCGCAGGATCGTTCAGAAGCTCATCGACCATCTCGACCAACAAAGCCTGTTCATGGTCCTGCCTAATGATCGACAGGCCGGCGGTTTCGATGTTCAGATGCGCTTCAAGAACGGACTAGTCGTCACAGAGAAGACGGCCGAACCGCGTAAGGGCGATAGGAAGCCCGAGCCGGAGGCCGCCCAAAGCGTAACAGGAGAGGTGGCATGACCCTTGAGACGGAGGTCCAGTCCCTGAGGCAGGTTCCGATGTTCCGGGATATCGACCCGGCACGGTTGAAGCTTCTGGCCTTCACCAGCGAACGCGTGCAGTTCGCCAGCGGGCAGCGCTTCTTCTCGCAAGGGGACGCTTCGGACGCGGCCTATGTGCTCCTCGACGGGCGGGCGAACGTGCTGCTCGATACGCCCAATGGAGAGATCAAGGTCGCGGAACTCGCCAGCAATGCTCTCGTGGGGGAGATGGGCATCCTGTCCGACACGCCCCGTTCCGCCAGCATCATGGCCTCGGAACCCACCACCGCGCTGCGAATCGACAAGCGGGTTTTCCTCGAGTTGCTGGCGCAATTTCCGCAGATGTCGCTGGCCGTGATGCGTGAATTGGCGCAACGCCTGGAGCGGACGAACGCGCAGCTGGTGGCGCAATCCTCCTCGTAAAATCTATGTTTTCCCGCCTTTAGGTGGGGAAAACAGGTCACAGTGAACCATTAATTTACCCTGTTATGGCCAAGCTGACCGATTCTGGACACATCTTGCCTGCAACCCTTGTCCCAGAATGACACAAGGGAAGGCTCGGCACTCAAGCCGGGCCATGCGGGAACTAAGTGATGCCGAGTAAAGCGAGAACGCTGCTATGCGCCGTGCCGCAACCTGTTGCGGACCTGCGTAAAGGCGGTCGCAGCCGCCACATGGTTCGCCTGGCCCTCGGGTTAGGTCTGATGGTGGGGTTCCAGGGCATGACGGCGGGTCCAGCCGCCGTCGCGACCCTGCCCACCGCCATGTTGGCGAGCAACGTCTCGGCACCGAAAACTCAAATCGCCACGGCGCCGATCGTCGCATCGGTTGCCTTCACCCCGGAGCTGTCCAAGGCTCCGGGCCTGTTTCAGGCCATTCTCGAAGGCGCGTTCTCCTTCAAGAAGAAGGAAAAGGCTCCGCCGCCGGAACTCGAAGCCGCCGGCAACCCCGACGAGATCATCCCCTTCAACGGCCGCAACATTCCCCGCTGGCTGGTCCATTCCATTCTCAAGGCCGCTCATGTGACGGGTGTCGACCCGGTCTACATGATGACTCTGGCCGATGTGGAATCGAGCCTTTCGCCCGAGGCCAAGGCGCGGACCTCATCCGCCGAGGGATTGTTCCAGTTCATCGACCGCACCTGGCTCGAGGTCGTGGCGATGCACGCCGCCGATTACGGCTTCACCGCCGCCGCCGAGGCCATCAAGACTGTCGATGGCGACCCTGTCGTGTCCGACAAGGACCGCGAATGGATCATGGGCCTGCGCACCGATCCTTATTTTTCGGCCCTCATGGCCGGCGAGCTGATCAAGGACGTGGAGCGCGCCCTCTTCGAGCAGGGCGAGCGCGAACTGGCCGAGGCCGAGCTCTATCTCGCGCATTTCCTCGGCGCGCGGAGCGCCGTGCGGTTCCTCGAGGTTCTGGATCAGGACCCGGACATGAAGGCTTCCAAGCTCTTCCCGAAGGCGGCGAAAGCCAATGCCGGCCTGTTCATGGAAGGCAAGGGCCGCAAGCGCCGTCCGGTGAGCGTCGCGGAGCTCTACAACAAGATCGATTCCAAGATCGTGCGCCGCCTCGATCGCTACGAGGGCATCGGCCCCTATCTCGCGGAAGTCACCGCCCGCATGGCCGAGCCGACCGAGACCAGCGCCATCGTGCGCTGATCAGAACGCCTTGAACGTGATGATCGTGTGCGTGTCCTGGATTTCCGGGATCGACTGCACATTCTCGGCGATGAAATGGCCGATATCGACTTCGTCATCCACGTGGAACTTGGCGAGAATGTCGTAATTCCCCGCCGTCGAGTAGATCTCGGACGCGATCTCGCGGTCGGCGAGGGCGTTCGCGACGGCATAGGTCTTGCCGAGCTTGCACTTGATCTCGACGAAGAAGGTCTGCATGGGGCGCTCCAATCGGCGGCTGCTTGAGATACGTATGGCACGACGGTGCCGGCGTGAACAACCGTTCCTCAGGAACGCCCGATGCTCACGTAGTGGAATCCGTGGCGGCGCATTTCCTCGGGGCGGTAGACGTTGCGCAGGTCCACGACGACGGGGGCCGCCAGCGCCGCCTTCAGGCGCC
>JAYSGD010000018.1:0-74062 GCA_041913065.1 Microvirga sp.
TCAAGGCTTAGAGCGGAATCCCCTCTGACTCGGAATAGCCGGAAAAGGCTCTAGCAGATGGTCAACAGTGCTCCGAGGGTAGTCCGGAGCGCCTCCCCTTTCTCTGCAGTTCGAAATGCCGCCTCGGCGTCCCACGCCGGCTCATCGCGTGAGCGACTGGGCGATGCAGTCTCTTGGGGACCGCGCAAGGTTTGTGCAGAAAACGTCCGCAAGCCGGACAAAGTATTGACATAGGTAGTGAGTAAGGGTGAATTGCCGCCTTTCCCCTTTTACACGATAGATAGCAGCAAAACAGGATTCGGCACGCTGCTCTCGTCGCTCTCATACTCCATCCCGGACATTGAACGATCTGGCTCGCCTGCTCGGAATCTCGTTTCCAGCGACCTCGAATGGGATCGAGCAACTCATCGACGCAAAGATCCTGCTAGAAAGGACAGATTATCAGAGGAATGGGATTTTCGCTGCGCCGGAAGTTTTGCTGATTGCGAACCGACCTTTCGGTGAGACTCCTTTGGTGGCCGATGGCTGATCCATAAGGCTGCCGGAGATAGATCGGAACGGTTCAGCCTTAGAAAATCTCTGCTGAGCGAATGTCCGCTTGGTTCAACTTAGCTTTCTTCAAGTTGAGGTCGGCTTAGTGTCAAAGTTTCACGTTCTGAACTTCCCAACGGAACGTCGGCTCTTGAGCGCCGAAGCGGACTAGGCGCTTACGTCTCAGGAGTGCCGATTTCGTTGAAGAACTCCTCGTGAACAGCGGCGGATCGTGATTCCCTGATGAGGCATTCTCAGCAGGAGGATCGGGCCATGATGGGCGAGCGTCTCGTGATGCAGGAGAGCCTGTTCTACGAGTTCCGACTTGAGGATCACGTTCCTTCCGATCACCTGCTGCGGCGCATCGACCGCTTTGTCGACTGCTCCGGGCTGCGTCAGCATTTGGCGAGCTTCTACAGCACCACAGGCCGACCCTCCGTCGATCCCGCGCTGATGATCCGCATGCTGCTGATCGGCTACTGCCTCGGCATCCGTTCCGAGCGACGGCTGTGCGAGGAGGTGCATCTGAACCTGGCCTACAGGTGGTTCTGCCGCCTCGGGTTGGAAGGCAAGGTGCCGAATCACTCCACCTTCTCCAAGAACCGGCACGGGCGCTTCCGTGAGGGCGATCTCTTCCGCCGTCTGTTCGAAGTGGTGGTACAACGCTGCCTGGACGAGGGGCTGGTCGGTGGCGAGGGTTTTGCTGTGGACGCCAGCCTGATCCACGCCGATGCCAACAAGCAGCGCTCCCTGGCCGGATCCGACTGGACCGCGCTGGACCATCCGCAGGATGCTCCACGGGCGGTGCGCGAGTATCTCACCACCCTCGACGAAGCCGCCTGGGGTGCGGCGACTGATGTTGAGCCGAAGTTCGTCTCACCCTCTGACCCGGCGGCCCAGTGGACCGGGGCCATGCGCGGTCCCGCGTTCTTTGCCTATGCGGACAACGACCTTATCGACCTCACGGCCGCTGTGATCGTGGACGTGGAGGCCTCCCGAGCCGTACGGCAGGCCGAAGTGGGCGCAGCCCGCACCATGCTGGAGCGTACCGCTGAGCGCTTTGGTCTCAAGCCTGAGCGGCTGGCGGCTGACAGGGCCTACGGCTCGGCCGAGATGCTGCATTGGCTCGTGGACGAGCAGAGGATCGAGCCGCATGTTCCGGTGATCGACAAATCCGAGCGCCAGGATGGCACCTTCTCGCGACCCTCGTCTACACGTCCGGGACCACCGGGCGGCCGAAGGGCGTCATGCTCTCCCACCGCAATCTTCTCTCAGTCGCGCGAGCCGTGCTCGACCGCAGTCCCGGCTCGGACGCCGACATCTTTCTGTCCTATCTTCCGCTGGCCCACATCTTCGAGCGCGTGGTCGGCTACTACGTGCCGCTGATGATCGGAGCCTCCGTCGTCTTTGCCCGCTCGATCGAACAACTGCGGGAGGATCTTCTGATCGCACGGCCCACCATCCTGATGCTGGTGCCGAGCGTGCTCGACAAGGTCCATGCTGCGGTTCAGACGCAGACCGAAGGCAGTTGGCTGCGGCGAAAGATGCTGGGCTGGACGACGGCGGTCGGGCTGGCCCGGTACGAGGCAGCCCGGGACAAGCGAAGGCGCTCGTTGCTCAGAACCCTCCTGCGGCCGGTGCTTCGAGGTCTGGTGGCCCAACGCATTCTCTCAAGGCTCGGCGGGCGTGTGCGTCTGACCGTCTCCGGCGGGGCGCCGCTCTCGCCGGACATCGCCAGGTTCTTCCTGGGATTGGGGCTGCCGCTGGTCGAGGGCTATGGCCTGACCGAGGCGTCCTCGGCGGTCTGCGCCGCGCGGCTCGGAACCAATGTGCCGGGATCCGCCGGATGGGCTTTGAACGGCATGGAAGTCCGGATCGGTGATCGGGACGAAATCCAGGTGCGGTCGCCGGGAGTGATACTAGGATATTGGAAGCGCCCGGAGGAGACCGCTGCGGCTCTCGAGGGCGGCTGGCTCCGCACCGGGGACATCGGCGAGATCCGGGATGGACACGTGTATATCCGCGGCCGGCTCAAGGAGTTGATCGTGCTGTCCTCGGGCGAGAAGCTCGTGCCCACGGACCTTGAGGCGGCGATCCGGCGCGATCCGCTCTTCGAGCAGGTGATGGTAGTTGGCAAGGCGCAGCGCCTCGTGGTCCTCGCGGCGCTAGGCACCAGGGCCGGGTCCGAACTCGCACGCCGGCTCGGTCTTGACCCGACCGCACCCCAATCCCTGACCGCGCCTACCCTACAGGCCGAGATCCTGGGTCGTATTCACCACCAGCTCCAGGATTTTCCGCGGCATGCCCGGGTTCGCTCCGCCGGTCTTCTCCTGGCTCCATGGACCGTCAAGGATGGGCTTCTCACGCCGGCCCTCGAGCTCAAGCGGGCCGTGATCGAACAACGGTATGCCGATCAGCTCCGTAACCTGTAAGACAAAGTGGCCATTGATGTCTCACGCATTCCCTGAATCTCTTGTTCATGGGATCATCAGCCCGACGCCTCCTCAGGCCAAGGAGCCTGACCTGCTCACTGTCGGCGCTTTCGAGGCGATGCGAAAGTGCTGGAACACCAATATGCTTGCGATGGCAGCGAGAAAGCACCACACCGACACGTAGGTTGCCATATAGGCGGACTTTGCGAAGACCAGCAGGACCGCGTTCACGATGCCCATCAGGACGATCATCCGATGGCTCGACAGAAGCAACGGAACCGTGACGCCAACCAGGTAGATGTATTCAATCCCCACGATGTGGGGGAAGTCGCTGTCGTACAGGATGCTGTGGCCGAGTATGCTGGCCTGGTACGGCGAGTGGATCATGCCGAACAACAGATAAAGCCCGACCGCCAGTCCATAAGGCACGAACAAACGGATCAGCCGGCGACGGCGGATGTCGGGTTCTGACAGGATAGCGCTGACCGGCACGAGCATCGGCCAGATGACCTCCGCGAAGGCGAGGAAGGCGTGGGTCAACGCAATGGTGATCACATCAGCCGTCTGCGCCTCAAGCCTGAGCCAGAGGGCACCCTCGGCCACCTGCTGAATGCCAAAGAGGACAGGGATGGCGGCGAGGGGTGCCTCGCGCCAGGACCGCGCCCGTGACAGGGTCACGATGCCCATGGGGACCAGCACCGCCCCTGCGGTGAAACTGGCTGTGGCCGAAAAGCACATGACTGACGCTCCCGATACTACCCGCAAAGCTATTCTGCGCGACCAGCTCAGGATGTAACTGATCTCGATCAAGTCGGCGCGACGGCCAGCCGGAAACTCATGACCCATGCCCGTCCTCTCGCATGCCGCGTTGGGAAGGAAGACGGTGGCCCCTGCCGATGCACCACGTAAGCAGCAAAATGTCCTTTATAACGAACGGACCGGGGCGCCTTGATTGTCTCGGCCGTTTCAAATTTACGGCGATGCAACTGTTGGTTCCGAGGGGCAGGCTTTTCGGCCGAACAGTCCCGAGACGGTCAGAGTTTTCGGCAATTCGGGTCAATGTTTTCTACCGGGAACCCGCTATTCCGGGCCGTTTAGGGTCAGACTTCCAGACCGCGCGACACTCGTGTCACCCGGTCTGGAAGTCTACCTCCCTTATCCGTTCGTCGATCCCAATCGACTTGCGCGGAGCAGCTTCAGGCCATAAGGCTGACCGAAAGGTCGGCAAGCATCCGCCAGAATCCCGAGCGAGGTGAAAGGCCTTCATCTCGATCTCGGCGCCCGCGCCTGTCAGGGGCTCCGAAATTTCGTGCGGGATCGAAACCGAATCCTGGTTTGCGGCACGACGGGCGGGCAGGATGTGGAAGGGGCGAGGCCCGCTGCTCGCGTTGCCACGGCCATCAATATTCCGGCACGAGCCGTTCCTCGATGAGAGGAATATCCATGTGGCAGGACAGTCCCTCGGGATCGTAGGCGATGTCGATCGCCGCGTGGCACTGATGGGTCAGCACCCGATGCAGCAGCGTCGAGCCAAAGCCCTTACGGCTGGGTTGCGCCACCGGAGGCCCGCCCCGTTCCACCCACTCGATGGCAAGCCGGCGCTCGGATTCCAGCTCCCGGACCTGCCACGCGACGGCGATCTGCCCGCCCGGGACCGAGAGAGCCCCGTGCTTCGCCGCGTTCGTGGTCAGCTCATGCACGGCCATGCCGATCGGCACGGCCAGATCGGCCGAAAGCTCCACCGGCGGCCCGTCGAGGGTGATCCGCCGCTGTGCGCCATCATCGTAATGGGCCAGCTCGTTCCTGAACATCTCGATCAGCGGCGCCGTCTGCCAGTAATCCTCCGTGAGGAGGTTGTGGGTGTTGGACAGGGAGACGATCCGATCCGCGAAACTGTCGTAGAACTCCTTCACGGAGTGCGTGGAGCGGGCGGTGGCCCCGAGAAGCCCCTGCACCGTTGCAAGCGTGTTCTTGACCCGGTGATGCAGCTCGCGGATCAGCAGCGCCTGGCGCTCGTGCGTCCGCTGCCGCTCCTGGAGATGGGCCTCCACCTCTCGCTGCCGCTGGCGCGCCCGAAGGGCCGAGCGAACGGCATTCACCAGGACGGTCGGATGGAACGGCCGCTCCAGCACCGTGACGTTCCCGAGCAACGCGGTCAGGTGCTCGACCGGCTCGCCGCCGCGGTGGGTGAGCAGGACAAAGGGGAAGTCGGACCAGGGTGGCTGCGAATTGACCCATTCGGCCAGCTCCCGCCGGTCCGCACTGAGCAGCGCCTCCTCCGTGATGACCGCACAGGCTGACCTGTCCAATCCTGCAACGAGCGCCTCGAGGCTGGGGCAGATCGTAGCCCGGATCCCGACCTCGCCGAGAATGGCCGCTGCCACCGTGCCGTCCCGCCCGTGCGGGGCGAGGATCAGCACGGACACCTCATCGGCCTGCGTCATGGACGATCTCACGCTCCTCGAGAAGCGAGGCGCGCCGGCCCTCGAACGTCGGTACGCCTGTCAACACACCCCGGAACTGCTCCAGCGGGCCACCAACGCGCAAACCCTGGCTGTCGATCCGGAACTCGCGAATTGTGTCCTCGTGCGGGCCCGTGCGTCGCTTGACCACCGATAGCGCTCGTAGGATGCGGCCGTTGGCCTCGAAGAAGCGCAGAAGCACCACCGCGTCGCTCAGATAGGTCAGGTCGATCGGTGAGACCATTTGGCCGACCATTCCGTGCTGGGCCAGGATCAGGATCGTCACCACGCCTTGCTGGTTCAGATAGGTCAGGAGTTCGTGCATCTGGAGCACGATGAAGGGCTGCTCCGGCATGGCGTTCAAGTACCCTGTGAGGCTGTCGATCACGACGACCTTCGCGCCACCTTCCTCGACGGCATCGCGCACCCGGCCCGCGAACTCGCCGGGCGAGACGTCGGCCGGATCGATCTGCTCGATGCGCAGCCGCCCGGCTTCCACATGAGGCGCCAGATCGAAGCCGACGCCCTTCGCCCGTTGCATTAGGATACCGGTCGTCTCATCGAAGCTGATGATCAGCGCCGGCTCCCCGTGCTTCAGGGCGGCACAGAGGTAGCCGAGCGCGAGCGTTGACTTGCCGGCACCCGAGGGACCAACGACGAGGGTGCTCGTCCCCCGGCTCAAGCCTCCTCCAAGAATGGTATCCAACTCATCGATTCCACTGGGGATCGCCTCGAACGTAAACGCCGTGTGATGATCGGCCGCCACGAGACGGGGAAAGATCCGCAACCCGCCACGCTCGATGATGAGATCGTGATAACCACCGCGGAAGGCCGTGCCCCGCATCTTCGTCACCGTAATCCGACGCCGTTCCGACCCATAGGCCGGGACAACCTGGTCGAGGCGGATCACCGCATGGCTGATGGAGTGCAGGTTGAGATCGTCCTGCTCGGATGTAAGATCATCGAGCATGAGAACCGTGGCGTCATTGAGCAGGAAGTAGCTCTTCAATGCTAGCACCTGCCGACGGTAGCGCAGGGAGCCCTGGGACAGCAGTCGGATCTCCGACAGCGAGTCGAACACGACCCGGCTCGGCTTGACCCGCTCGATCTCCGCCAGCGCCATGCGCACGGTCTCGCCGAGCTCCAGATCGGAGGAGTAGACCAGGCTCTGTTGCTGCTTGGGATCGAGGCTCAGCTCCGGCGGAACCAGCTCGAAGATCTCGATGCCGTCCAAGGACCAGCCATGGCGGGAGGCGACGGACAGGAGCTCGCGCTTGCTCTCGGACAGGGTGATGTAGAGGCAGGTCTCGCCCAGCTTGGCGCCGGCGATGAGGAACTGCATCCCCAGCGTCGTCTTGCCGGAGCCTGGCCGTCCCTCGATCAGGTGAGCCCGGTTGGCGGCATAGCCACCGGCGAGAATATCATCGAGGCCTGGAACCCCTGACGGGATCGGGGCGGCATCCGAAGGCAGTGGAAGCGTCATGGGCTGTCCTTGTGCGCGCACGCTTGCGATCCAGGCTTGAGCTGAGGGTTGACTGCCGTCTCGGCGTCGTCGCGCATACGCTTCATCTTGTTCGAGCTCCTCCCCACCGGAGGTCAACCATTCCGGCAAGGTGGCGCTTCGATGGATTGGCAGGAATTTCCGAAGGCTATGCGTCCTTGTAGACAAAATCAGCCACGAGCGTCTGTGCACTTGTAAACACAAGGTGCGCGAAAGTTCACAATTGAACGTAAATTGCCGTGGCGCGTTGGACCGCCGTAGCTGGTGGAGGAAAGACGCCCGATGCAGCCTGCCATGATCCCGTCTCGTCTCAGTGAGCGGATCGCCTGCAATAACCTGTTGAGCGCTCTCAAGCCGGAAGATCTGGCCATCGTGGCGCCTTCGCTCCAGGAGTGGGAGGGCGAGGCCGGAGCCCGATTGTACCAGCCCGGGGATGAGGTCAGGTTCGTCTACTTCCCTTGCGGCCCGAGCCTAGTGTCCTTCGTCGTCGAGCTCGAGGACGGCCTCTCGGTCGAGACGGCCCTGATCGGACGCGAGGGGGCGGTTGGCGGGATCGTGAGTCAGGGACGCCTCCCGGCCTTCGCCTGCTCCGAGATCCAGTTCCCCGGTCCGTTCCTGCGCCTCTCGACCGCAGATCTCGAGGAGTTCGAAACCCGGTCGCCGAGCCTGCGGCACCTGTTCGCCCGCTATGCGGACTGCATGCTTGCCCAGGTCTTCCAGTCAGTGGCGTGCAATGCGGTCCACACGATCGAGCAGCGCACGGTGAAATGGCTGCTGGCGGCAATCGATCGAACGGGCGATCATGACGTCCCCCTGACGCAGGAGCAGTTGGCCAGCATGATGGGCGTCGGCCGCAGCTACGTCAGCCGGGTCATCCAGTCCCTGAAACGCCGGCAGCTGCTGGAGACCAGGAGGGGCGGCCTGCGGGTACGGGATCTAGATAGTCTCGATGCCTTGTCGTGCGGCTGCAACAATGCCCTACGCCGCCATTTCGATCAGGTGTTGGCTGGCGTCTATCCAAATGTCGAGGACAGTACGGCTCAAAAGGCGGAAGCTGGCAGCAGGCGCCCTGGATCTCGGATGAGAGCCTGAGATTCCAGGCTGGATGCCGCAGACGAGCTGGAGCCCCGAGCGGATCTGGATGTCGCCGGCACATGCGGGCATGACCGCACGGGTAGGAAGGACATCAGGAAGCCCGGCAGCAGCCCCCATGCCGGACGCTTTCATGCGCCACCAAGTGGATCCAACACGTACGCCTCAGGAGTGCTAGGAGCAGTCCTCCGTCGCTTCACGCTCACAAGCAGTTGAGATCACGCTCCATCGAGCATCCGGCGCACCTTGACGGCGCGTTCCGTATAAGTGAAGGGCTTGCCGATCAGGTAGCGGGGCATCGGCACCCCTGTGGCTCATGGGGGGAGCGCCGGGGCGATTGGAGCGACAACCTCGAAGAGCCCCTCTTGTTCGATGATAAGGCGAGATTTCGAGCAGACGGGTGAACCGGGCCTCCGGTCCTGTGGGATATTGCGATCGGAGGGGCGACATGAAACGGGTCCTGTCGATGAACGACGGGCCCGTGGTGAGCGGCAGGTCACACGTCACTGACGGTGTTCCGGATGAATCGGTCAAAAGGCTCAAGTTGTAAAGCTTAGACAGACGCCTCTCGACGGGGAGGTGTGAGAAGCGGTCGCAGCCCAGTCGGATTGTCAATTGCAGCCTCCCTTTCAGCCCAGGCCGCGGCGGGTGCACGGCTCAGGCAGGTATGTGAGCGGAGTAGCTTAAGGACCCCACGGCGAAAAAGCTTAGCTTGCGAGGGCCAGCTCCGCTCCGGCCTGAGCAGATTGAGCCGTCAGGATCGCCTGTTCTAGACTGAGAGCCTGAGGCGCGATCTGGTCGGCGAAGAAGCGCGCCAAGCCGATGCGTCCCTGGTGAGACAGTGTCACCGCCCCGCCGAGTATCGCCTGATGGGCCGCAAGAGCGGTCCGAGACAACAATGCAAGACCGAGGGTATGCCCGAACAGGGTGAGGTAAGGGGTGGCTCCCGCCAGGGCATTCTGCGGCGTGTTGCTTTCCAGCGATTTCAGCAGGAACTCCGTTACCCCGCGAAAGCTGTCGATGGATTGCTTCAGCCGTCTGCCGACCGCGACGAGGTCCGGATTGTCCGATGCCGAGAGATGCTGTTCCGTGTCGCTCATCTCGTCAATCACCAGTCGAACTGCGCTGCCGCCGGAGGTGGGCAGTTTCCGCATCACAAGGTCGATTGCCTGGATGCCGTTCGTTCCCTCGTAGATCGGGGCAATGCGGGCGTCACGCATGTGCTGTGCTGCTCCGGTTTCCTCCACGAAGCCCATTCCGCCATGGACCTGCACGCCAAGCGAGGCGACTTCACAGCCTATGTCGCTCCCATAAGCCTTGGCGACGGGGGTCAGCAGCGACGCGCGTTCATGGGCAACCCGCCTCGCTTCCTCGCTTGTTTCCAACCGGGCGCGATCGATGGAGGCTGCTGTGAGATAGCAGATGCCGCGAGCCGCCTGGATCTGCGACTTCATCGTCAGGAGCATGCGCTTCACATCCGCATGCTCGATGATGAAGCTGGCATCCAACGAGCCTTGAGCCTTACCTTGACGACGCTCTTTCGCATAAGCGAGGGCCTGCTGGTAAGCGCGCTCCGCAATGCCCACACCCTGAAGGCCCATGGAGAGGCGGGCGTTGTTCATCATCGTGAACATGCAGTTGAGACCCCGGTTCTCCTCACCCACGAGCCAGCCGATGGCGCCGCCCTTGTCACCGAAGATCATGGTGCATGTGGGAGACGCATGAATACCGAGCTTATGCTCGATCCCGTTGCAATGCAGATCGTTGCGCGTTCCATCCGGCAGGATCTTTGGGACGAGGAACAGCGAGATTCCCCGCGTGCCCGCAGGAGCTCCGGGCAGTCTCGCGAGCACAAGGTGAACGATATTGTCCGTCAGGTCGTGCTCGCCATAGGTGATGAAGATCTTCTGGCCCTGGATTCTGTACGTGCCATCACCCACAGGCTCGGCGCGGCTTCGCATGGCGGAGAGATCGGACCCGGCCTGCGGCTCCGTTAGGTTCATGGTCCCTGTCCACTCCCCTGAGATGAGTTTGGACAGGTACCGCTCCTTGAGTTCCGCGCTGCCATGAGCATCGAGGGCCTCGATGGCGCCTGCCGTGAGCAATGGCCCGAGTGCGAATGCCATCGATGCGGAGTTCCAAATCTCCGTACAGGCGGCCTGGACGAGAAACGGAAGGCCCTGACCTCCATACGCCGGATCGCAGGAAACCGAGTTCCAGCCGGCTTCCACCCAGGCTTGGTAGGTTTCCTTCCACCCTTGAGGGAGCGTGACCTTCCCATACTCCAGCTTCGCGCCAACCTGATCTCCAATACGGTTCAATGGAGCAATGCGCTCACTCCCTAAGCGGGCTGCCTCCTCGATGATGGCCTCAACCAAATCGGGCGTCAGGTCGCTGTAGACTCCGCTCTCGATCGCATGACCAAGGCCTGCGACGTCATTCAGGGTAAACAGGATGTCTTCGACGGGTGCGCGATAACTCATTCGCATTCTTTCTTGTAGGATAACAGGCCAGGCTCAGCAGCCCTACTAGGAAATCAGCTCGAAAGCGACAGCGATACCTTGGCCGCCGCCGATGCACATGGTGGCGAGGCCGCGTCGGCCGCCTGACCGCTTCAGTTCATGGATGGCCTTCACCGTGATGATGGCTCCACTTGCACCCACGGGATGTCCCAGTGCGATGGCTCCGCCATTTGGGTTTGTCCGCTCTTCGGGAAAGCCGAGATCTCGAGCGACGGCGCAAGCTTGAGCCGCGAAGGCCTCGTTGGACTCAATGACGTCGAAATCTTCGATCGTGAGACCTGTGCGCTCAAAGAGGCGGCGCACGGCAGGAATCGGGCCCAGACCCATTTCATCCGGTTCCACACCACCATGGGCCCAGTCGATGATCTTCGCGAGAGGCTTCAGCTTTTTGCGCTGGAGAGCCTCTTCGCTCGCGAGAACCAGGGCTGCGGCTCCGTCATTGATCGAAGATGCGTTGCCGGCGGTCACGCTCCCGGTTTTCTCGAAAACAGGTTTGAGACCTGCAAGCTTCTCCACTGCCGTATCAGGACGGACGTTCTCATCCGTATCGAAGGCGCGCTCGCCTTTGCCATCCTTGACCATGACGGCCACGATCTGATCGGAAAAGCGCTTTTCCTCGAGAGCTCGGGCAGCTCGATTGTGACTCTCCGCTGCGAACGCATCCTGGTCTTCGCGTGAGATTTGCCGACGGCGTGAAATGTTTTCTGCCGTTACGCCCATATGGCCATGCCCAAAGGGATCGCTGAGAGCGCCAACCAGCGCATCGACGACCATGCTATCGCCCATCTTCTGTCCCCAGCGCGCGGACTGAAGGAGATAAGGCGCACGGCTCATCACTTCTGCGCCACCGGCGACGGCTGTTTCACACTCTCCAAGCGTGATGGCCTGGGCCGCGCTGACAATGGCTTGCAGGCCAGAACCGCAGAGCCGATTGACATTCATCGCAGGCGTCTCGATCGGGAGCCCTGCCTTCAATGCTGCGACACGGGCGAGATACATGTCCTTGGGTTCGGTATTGATGACATGACCAAAGAATACCTGGCCGATCTCGGCTTCGCTCAGTCCGGACCGGGCAACAGCCTCCTTCGTGCAAAGAGCAGCAAGCTCCGTTGGCGCATGGTTCTTCAATGAACCACCGAAAACACCGATTGCCGTTCTCACGGCACTTGCGATGAAAACGTCCTTGCGTGAATTGTTCATAGCTCTGCCTGCTTTTCGAAACTTCGTTTAAGAGTGCGCAATCGCTTTCGGCTACTCGTTGAGAAGGGAGCGTCCGAGGGAGGCCGCAACCTCGACCATGGCTGCGGCACCTGCCGCATCCGAACTCGATGCATTTCCGTCGAGGTAGCGCTTTTTCACGCCCTGGGTAATCGCGGCGAAGCGAAATGCGTGAAAGGTCAGCCACATGTTCCAATTATCGGGAATTTCGATCTGGCTGAAATGCTCAAAGTCCCGCATGAATGTTGCATCCGACGGGATGCCAAGTTCATTGCGGTTCAGGTCGCCGAGACCCTTGACGTGACCTTCTCGAGGCAATCGCAGCATCGTGCAGAAATAGGACAGGTCGACGAGGGGCGTTCCCAAAGTCGACAATTCCCAGTCCAATACTCCGATGATTTTGGGCTCCGTAGGGTGAAAGACCAAGTTGTCGAGGCGGAAATCGCCATGCACCAGGGCGATGCGTTCATCATCGGGCTTCCAGCCCGATAGACGACCTATAAGGTCCTCCATCGCGGGGATCGTCTCGGTTTCCGATGCCCGATATTGCTCCACCCACCGCGAAATCTGCCGCTGAACGTAGTTTCCACTCCGCCCATAATCCTGAAGCCCGGCATCCTGCACGTTCAGACGTGCCATTTCACCAAGGACGCGTGCGATTTCCTTGTAATAGCCGACCCGCTCCTGGTTCGATATCTCAGGCAACGCAGGATCCCAGAAAATCCGACCTTGAAGGAAATCCATGACGAAAAAAGGCGTGCCGACGATCGACGGATTCTCACAGAGCAGATGAGCTCTTGGAACTGGCACAGCACTCCCATCAAGTGCCTTTATGACCTTGTACTCTCGCTCGACCGCGTGGGCGGAGCGTAACAGCACGCCGGGAGGCTTCCGGCGGAGAACGTATCGCCCGGAGGAAGCTTCGATCAGGAAAGTGGGATTGGACTGGCCACCTGGAAATTTTCGCGCCGTAGCAGGCCCTTGGAAGTCCGGCAAATGGGCTTCCAGATACGCCGCGAGCTTCTCAAGGTCGAGATGGGCGACGTCGCTCATGCGTTAGCGGTTCCGTATTGCTTGAGAATCTGTCTTCCCAGGCTCATCAGGTGCACGGCATCAGGGCCATCGGCGATCCGGATCGTGCGGGCGTACTTCCACGCATCTGCGAGGAACGTATCCTGGCTCACACCCTTCGCGCCAAACAGCTGAATGGCCCTGTCAATGACTGTTTGAGCCATCGAAGGCGCGACGATCTTGATCATCGCTATCGTGTCGCGGGCGGCCTTGTTGCCCTCCCGATCCATCTTGTCGGCGGCTGCCAGCGTGAGAAGGCGCGCCTGTGCAATTTCGCAAGCGCTCCGGGCAATTTCTTCCCGAACAGTCCCCTGTTCGGCCAGCGGCTTGCCGAAAGCAACCCGCTCATGCGCCCGATGGGACATCATTTCGAGTGCCCGCTGCGCGCATCCGATGAGGCGCATGCAATGGTGAATACGGCCAGGCCCGAGGCGTCCCTGAGCGATCTCAAAGCCCCTTCCCTCTCCCAATAGAATATTCGATTTGGGAACGCGTACATTCTCGAATACGATCTCGGCATGACCATGAGGCGCATCATCATGCCCGAAAACCTGCATCGGCCGGATCATCGTCACGCCGGGCGTATTGGTCGGGACGAGAATCATGGATTGCTGCTTGTAGCTCTCCGCGCTGGGATCCGTCTTCCCCATGACGATCATGATCTCGCAGCGCGGGTCCAGAGCACCGCTTGCCCACCACTTGCGACCGTTGATCACATATTCGTCGCCATCAGGCTCGATCGAACAGCGCACGTTCGTTGCGTCTGAGGAGGCCACCTCCGGCTCCGTCATGCAGAAGGCGGAGCGAATTTCTCCGTTCAGCAGCGGCTCCAACCAACGCTTCTTCTGCTCCGGCGTGCCATAGCGGACAAAGACCTCCATGTTTCCGGTATCCGGAGCGTTGCAGTTGAATACCTCCGGTCCAATCAGCGAGCGTCCCATGATCTCGCTCAAAGGCGCGTATTCGAGGTTGGAGAGGCCTGCCCCGTATTCCGATTCAGGTAGCCAGAGATTCCACAGACCCTGCTGACGCGCCTTGATTTTGAGTTCCTCCATGATCGGAGGAATGGTCCAGCGGTTTGGTGATGACTCGACATGCGCATGATAAGACGATTCAGCCGCATAGACATGCTGGTTCATGAATGCAGTCAGTTTATCGGCAATCGACTGGGTCTTCATCGATGGAGTAAAATCCACAATCCTTCTCCTCAATTGCCTTGCTAAAATCCCTTCAGCAAAGCGCCGCCTTCAACGGCAAGAACGGAACCTGTCATGAAACTTCCTGCGTCGGACGCCAGCAGGAGGATGGGTCCGTCGAGTTCCTCCAACCCGCCCAATCGGCGAGGGAAGAGCTTCTCGACATAAGCTTGGCCTTGAGGACTTGCAAAGAAGGCGGAATTGATCTCGGTCTGGAAATATCCGGGAGCGATGGCATTCACCCTGACATTCGAACGTCCAAGCTCAAGCGCCATGACGCGTGTGAGCTGGATGACGCCTGCCTTGGCCGCGGCATAATTCGCTTGGTTCTTCTGGACTGCAATCCCAAGAGCCGATGAAATGTTGATGATGGAGCCCCCGCCATGAGATACCATCCTCCGCGCCGCAACCTGCGCCACGCGCCAGACGCCGGTCAGGTTGGTCTCGAGGACGTAGCTCCAAGCCTCTTCCGTCATGTCGAGGAAGGGAGCCGTGTCAGCGGTGCCGGCGTTGTTGACGAGAATGTCGATCGGCCCCAACGCTTCCTCGGCGGTCGCAAATCCCCGCTCGACACTGGCGCGGTCCGTGACATCGAGTTCAACGCTCAGCGCCCGCTGACCCTTGCTCTCGATGGCTTTTCGCAGATCCTCCATTCGGTCGCGACGACGGGCGGCGAGAGCGACATTGGCTCCTGCTGCGGCGAGCGTGCCAGCAATGTGACGCCCGATCCCACTCGAAGCACCTGTTACCAAGGCCGTTTTGCCTTCAAGCGAGAAGCGCGACTTATCGTCTAAAACCACAAGATTTCTCCAATGAACCCGTCATCTCGGAACAGCGTCGGATGCTAGCTATTGATCAGGTCGCGGAGGGAGCGCTTCAGCACTTTCCCGTTGGGATTGCGCGGCAATCCATCGGACAGGAACGTGACGAAATCCGGTACCTTGTAATCTGCAAGCATGGAACGACAGAAGTCACGAATATCCTTCTCGTCGACATCATCGGACTTGCGCGCCACGAAGACATGAAGTTTCTCACCGAGCACAGGATCAGGGTGCGACACGGCAGCCGCTTCGATGATGCCGGGGTGTCGGCAGAGAGTGTTTTCGACTTCAACACTGTAGATCTTGTAGCCGCCGCGGTTGATGACATCGTTTTTCCGGTCGAAGAGACGGAGCAGCCCGTCCGCGTCGACGGATCCGACATCGCCGGACCTCCAGTAACCATCGACGAAGGAGGCACGGGTTGCCTCGTCACGCTCCCAATAACCACGGATGGTCATGGGTCCCCGGATCCAGACCTCGCCCGCAACACCGGGAGGTACTTCCTTTCCTTCGTCGTCAATGACGCGAAGATCGCCGCACGGCACAGCAGCACCGACGGAGTCGAGGCATTGGCGCGTATAGCCGATTGGAACGAGGCTGATGATGGTGGCGCATTCCGTCGAGCCGTAGGCGTTGAGCAGATGGAGATTGGGAAGGCGCTCGGCCATGGCCTCAATGCTGGCTTCCGGCATGGGAGCGCCGCCAAACCCGCCAATGCGCCACGCTGACAGATCCAGGCCCGCCACATCTCCACGCAGCAGGATCAGGTTGTACATGGCCGGAACGAGCACGGTCGTGGTCATGCGCTCGCTGCTGGCGAGTGAAAGATAGGCGGCAACATCAAAGCTGCGCATCATGATCGTGCAGCCGGCCACATTGATCATGCTCGTGATGATGGCCACAAGGCCAGTCACGTGGGAAGCAGGCACTGCGAGGATCGCCCGCTCACCCTCTTCGTACTCCCAGCACTCCTGAAAATGCATCGAGGAGTGAATGATGTTCACGTGGGAAAGAACTGCACCCTTCGGCTGCCCAGTCGTGCCGGATGTATACAGGATGACAGCCCCGTCCTCTTCGCTGATTGAAACAGGATCGAACGTCCTGCCGCTGGACAGCACATCTTCATATGCCTCGGCGGCTGGTGCAGCCCCGCCAACCGAGATCGAAAGCTTCAGGCTGGGAACCGCATCGGCCGAGGGCACCCTCTCGGCAAGGTCGACCTCGAAGATGATCGCAATCGCGCGACAATTACTCAGGATGAAGGCGATGCCGGGCGCGGCTTCCCTTGTCCCGATCGGAACGGAAATCGCGCCAAGGCGGCTCAATGCCAGGAGCGAGACGATGAACTCGGCACGGTTCGCGAGGAGAATGCCGACGCGATCCCCCTGTGCGATCCCACGGGCTGACAGTCCTTCGGCAAGCTTCTGAACCTGATCGTCCAAACTCGCATAGGAAACCCGCCGGTCGCCATCGACAACGGCTTCCTTCTCCGGCGCGCGTGCAACCGCCGCCTTGAACATGGCGTCAATCGAACCAGGGCGATCCTGATAGCAGGGCACGAGCCGTGAGCCAAACAGCAACTCTCTGCGTTTCGCAAAGCGCTCCTTCCACGGAGAAGCCATTGGGTGTCTCCTCTCCTCGACCCGTCTTAACGCAGGTCTCATGAATGCATTTCAAAGCGTGAAATGCCTATCGCAAAGTGACACATCCTCTGCGGTCAGGCAAGTCTGCACTCCGGCCTTTTCGAGGCTGCAGCCTGAGCGCGTTACCAAGTATCGATGAACCGTGGGCGTCCGGCCTTGTCCATCGAAACGGCTTGCGTGACCTGAAGACTTTTGGACAGCCAGTTCCGTGTTTCCGCGGGGTCGATCACGTCGTCGACCTCGAGGTACGTCGCGACATTGAGCGCCTTGCCATGCTGATAGAGCTTCTGAACCTTCTCCTCGAACAGGACTTTGCGGGCAGCTGGGTCATCCACTGCTTCGAGTTCCGCCCGATACGCCAAACGCACGGCGCCTTCGAGCCCCATACCGCCGAACTCGGCCGTGGGCCAAGCGATGGTCGCCAGAGGAGCGTGGGTCGATCCCGCCGCCATTGCCATGGCACCTAGACCATAAGCCTTCCGAAGCACGACCGTGAGGATGGGAACCTGCAGCGCGGCGGAAACGACGAACATGCGCGAGACATGTCGCACGACGCCGGTCTTCTCGGCCTCCGGGCCGACCATGAAGCCCGGCGTATCGCACAACGAAACGATCGGGACCCCAAACGCATTGCACAGCTGCATGAAGCGCGCAGCCTTGTCCGCGCAATTCGCGTCGATCGCGCCGGCCATATGAATCGAATTATTCGCGATGATGCCGACCGGCCGCCCCTCAATACGAGCAAGGGCCGTGACCATGGCTGGCGCGAAGGTTGAACGCAGTTCCAGGACGCTGTCCGTGTCGCACATGCCGTGAATGACCGCGCGAACATCATGAGTTCTCAGCCGGTTCTCCGGAATGGCATGGCGCAGCTGACGCTGGTCCTCGCATTGCCAGTCACTTCTGGCCCCCTGGAAATAGGACAGGTAAAGCTTTGCTGTCGCGACGGCTTCTGCCTCATCTTCGACGACAATATCAACGACGCCGTTGGGTGCCTGCACGGAAACTGGACCGACCTGTTCGGGAGTGAATGTTCCCAAGCCGCCGCCTTCGATCATGGCCGGGCCAGCCATGCCGATCGTGGCATCCCGCGTCGCAATGATAACGTCGCAGCAGCCCAGCAAAGCGGCATTTCCGGCAAAGCATCGCCCTGCGGCAATACCGACCAACGGAACCACACCGCTCAGAGCCGCGAAACGGCGGAAGGTCATGGATTCGAGGCCGCTGACGCCGAGGTGGTCCGTATCACCTGGGCGCCCTCCCCCGCCTTCTGCAAAAGTGATGACCGGCAGACGCCATTGCTCCGCAAGCTGGAGCATCCTGTCCTTCTTGCGATGAGCCATGATGCCTTGAGTACCGGCGAGAACGGTATAGTCATAGGCCAGAGCCATGCAGCGGTTTTGTCCCGTCGGGAACAAACTTCCGTTCACGGAGCCGATGCCTGCAATCATGCCGTCCGCCGGATAGGAAAAGATGAGATCCTCGACCGGGCGGCGGCCTCTCTGGGCGGGGATCGCCAGAGCACCGTATTCCACGAAGCTGTTTGGATCGAAGAGGTCCGCAATATTCTCCCGGGCCGTCCGCTGCCCACGGTCATGCCGCTTGCGGACGGCATCGGGACGCGCATCGTCATCAAGGTTCGCACGTCGGTCCAGGAGCTCCTGAAGATCGGGGCGGATGGCATCCAGATCGACACGCGGCCTGTCGCTGATCGTCTCTTCCTGCCCCTCCAGAGGCCGCAGCGTAAGCAGAGGCTGACCGGTCTGGACTGAGGATTGCGCCGTGGAGAGAAGTCGCTCGACGATGCCGGCGCGTGCGCTTGACACGACAATCTCCATCTTCATCGCTTCGATGACGGCGACCTGCTGGCCTGCGACGACGACGTCACCCTCCTTCACGTCGAAGCCCACGAGTATGCCATGCATCGTCGAGAAGATCGTATGGAGCCCATCGTTGCCGAGTACCTCCGCCGAAGGAGGGGCGTCACTAACACGGCCCGCAAGCAGACATAGCTCCTGCAGATGATTCTCGACGAACCGGGTCGTGAATTGCTGGTGCCCTATCTCATCATGGGCGAGGATTGCCGAGAGAAAAGCGATATTCGTCTCGACGCCTTCGATTCTGAATTCCTGCACCGCCCTCCTGGTCCGACGAACAGCGTCCTCAAACGAGCCGCTAGGGGTATGCACGACGACTTTTGCGATCAGTGAGTCGAAGGAAGGCGAGGTCACGTATCCTGTATAGCCATAGGTATCCACGCGCACGCCTGGACCCGATGATGGCTCGAAGGCCGTCAGCTCTCCGGATGCGGGCAAAGCCGTACCATCGGGCTGGATGCGTTCCATGTTGATACGCGCCTGAATGGCGTAGCCTCTCGGCTCCGGAATATCCGGTTGAGACAAGCCGAGTTCGCCAAGGCTCGCTCCGCCAGCAATATCAAGCTGCGCACTCACAAGATCGAGGCCGAGGATCTCCTCCGTGACAGTATGCTCGACCTGAATTCTTGGGTTAGCCTCCATAAAGACGAATGGGGCGCCGCCCGCCGTCGAGGATCGCACGAGAAACTCGAAGGTTCCCACGCCTCTGTACTTGACCTTGCTCGCCATCGCTGTTGCGGCACGCACCATGGCCTCACGCGTTCTTCCATCCAGGCCGGGGCATGGAGCGATCTCGATGAGTTTCTGATGCCTGCGCTGAAGGCTGCACTCCCGCTCATAGAGATGGCTGACGGCGCCGGTCCCGTCACCGACGATCTGAACTTCGACATGTCTCGCGTCTTGGACGATTTCCTCGACATAGACATCTGCAATCCCGAAAGCGGCGCGGGCTTCCGACTGGCAGCGCTCATAAGCATCCGCCAGGTCTTCGAAGGAGCCTACCGCCCGCATGCCTCGCCCGCCGCCGCCGGCGACGGCCTTGATCATCACCTTCGCATCGGGGCCAAGAGATTTGTAGAATTCTTCGATGCCCTTGAGGCTGGTCGCCCCATTCGTTCCCTTTGCGAGCGGAACGTCGCAAGACAGTGCATAGGCGCGAGCCTGGACCTTATCGCCGAAAAGACTCAGGACTGGCGCCGTCGGGCCCACGAAGACGATACCGCGCTCCTCGCATTCCTGACTGAATGCGGCATTCTCGCTCAAAAACCCATAGCCTGGGTGAATGGCATCGCAGCCTGCGGTTTCAGCCGCATACAGAAGCTGCTGGGTGTCGAGATAGGCCGAAACGCCTCTCCCCTCAAGTTTCACACTGACATCTGTCCGTCGAACGTGAAGCGATGCGGAGTCGTCATCCGAATAGACGGAGACGGTGCGGATGTTCCGGTCAGCCGCTGCCCGGGCGATGCGGACCGCAATCTCCCCACGATTGGCAATCAAGAGAGATTTCAAAGGCATGGGTGCATTCTCAAGAGGGGCATGTCAAAGCTGAACTGTCAGGCAGGCTCGAAAACCGGAACGGATATCCCGTTTCCGCTGGACCGGAATGTAACCCGGACGGGCATCCCGACCTCGATGCGGTCGAGGTCGCAGCCTACGATGTTCGTCATCATGGTCACTCCCTCCTCCAGTGCGACATAGGCGATGGAATAAGGGACTTTGGCGCGCCGCATCACGCTGTAGGAATAGACCGATCCTCTGCCGGAAGCCTGGGTCAACTCGGTATCGGCGCTCAAACATTTCGGGCAGCGCGTGCGTGGATAGAAATGAAGGTCCCCGCAGGATCGGCATTTGCCGATCATCAGCTTGCCCTCCCCTGCAGAGGCCCAGTATTTCTGCGTGTCGACGGTAGGCTCCGGCGAGCCAAGCATATGCTCAGTCATTCTCAAGCCTCCCGTTCCATGATCAGTGTCGCCGCGGCATGGCGCGTACCCAAGGACCCGCCCATCGCCTGAGCCAGGACAAGATCACAATTCGGCACTTGCACCTGCGGGTGCGCCTCACCGCGCAGCTGGCGCACGGCTTCGATAATTTTCGTCATGCCGCCGCGATAGCCGGGATGATTGTTGCAAAGCCCGCCGCCGTCCGTATTCACGGGAAGGCGTCCGACACCGGAGATGAGGTTGCCATCCGCGACGAAGCGACCGCCCTCGCCTTTCTTGCAGAATCCGAGGTCCTCGAGCTGCATCAGAACCGTGATCGTGAAGCTGTCATAGATCGAGGCATATTTGATGTCGCGTGGCGCAATTCCCGCCTCGGCGAAGGCGCTTGCCCCAGACCACGCAGCCGCCGAGTAAGTCAGGTCCACGTGCCCTGCCATCTGGTGTTTGGCAGCCTCACCGTGTCCCATAACCTTCACGCTGGGCTTCTTGAGGCTCTTCGCGACTTCTGGGCGAACGACAATGGCCGCACCGCCGCCATCGCTGACAACGCAACAATCCATCCGGTGAAGCGGATCCGCGATCATCGGCGAGTTCAGCACCTCCTCGACGGTCACCACTTTGGGCAGCATCGCGTTAGGATTGTGCTGTGCATGGTGCGAGGCCGCGACCTTGACCCAGGCCAATTGCTCGCTCGTCGTCCCGAACTCATACATGTGCCGCATGGCCGCGAGCGCGTACTCGTTCACAAGTTCTGCTCCATAGGGGAGCTCGAACTGCAGATCCGGCGTCGAGGCAGGAAAAGGTCTGGGCGCGACTCCACCCGCAGCCGCTTCAGCGCGTGGCCGCCCTGCCATTGTGATCACCGCGACATTGAGTTTGCCCGCAGCAATCGCCTCGGCCGCATGAGCAACCTGAGACAGATAGGTTGCGCCGCCGCTCTCCGACGCTTCTATGTGCTTTACGCGCATTCCAAGGTAATCGAGCATCGACAGGGCACCGAGGCCCGGGGCGTCGCTGTCGCAGAAGAAACCATCGACATCGGATTTTTCCAATCCGGCGTCCTCAAGCGCCCCTTTGATCACATCGGCATGCAATTCGGCCAATGAAATGTTATCCGCCTTGCGGGTCGGGTGCTCGTAGACACCTGCAATGTAGGCCTGGCCTTTGATGCTCATTGTATCTCTTCTTTCCTCGCCTTCATGCGCAGTTTTCACGACACCGCATCGAAGCGACCGGCTTGGGCTCGCTCGCGCAGCAGAGGAGCAGGCTCCCACCCGGAATCGGGCTTCTGGGCATGAAAGGTCGAGACTTGGTCCAGAACCTTCCCGAGACCAACCGTCTCCGCATAGTACATCGGGCCGCCCTTATGCGCAGGGAAGCCATATCCGCTCACGTACACGGTATCGATATCAGACGCTCTCTGGGCGATCCCTTCCTGAAGGATCTTTGCCCCCTCATTGGTGAGAGCATAAATGCATCGCTGGACGATCTCGTCGTCGGAGATCGGCCGAGGAACAATGCCGTTACGCTTGCGCCATTCAACGATCAACGCGTCCGCCTCAGGATTGGGATGGCGCGATCTGTCTCCCGGGTGGTACTTGTACCAACCCTGTCCGGTCTTCTGACCGAACCACCCGCGCTCGCACAGCTCATCCGCAAATCCCGGGGAGCGATAGTCTGGATTGTCCTGAATGCGCCGCTTGCGGTCCAGCCAGCTGATGTCGTTGCCGGCGAGGTCGGACATGGCAAACGGCCCCATGGCCATGCCAAATCTCTCCATGGCTTCGTCGATCTGCCGAGGTGACGCACCTTCGGCCACGAGTTCCAAGCCGCGCAACGCATACCGCTCGACCATCCTGTTTCCGATGAACCCGTCACAGACGCCGGAGACAACCCCGACCTTGCCGATTTTCTTGGCGATATCCATGGCAGCTGCGAGGACATCGGGCGCCGTCTTCGCGGCCCGTACGATCTCCAAGAGCCGCATGATGTTGGCAGGGCTGAAGAAATGCAGTCCGATCACGTCCTGCGGCCGGCTTGTCTGGGCAGCAATCTCGTTGACGTCCAGGAACGACGTGTTCGTTGCCAGGATTGCCCCTTGCTTGACGATCCTGTCGAGAAGCTGGAACACGTCCCGCTTGACATCCATATCCTCGAAGACCGCTTCGATTACGAGATCGACATCGGCCAGCTCTTCGAGGGAATTGACGAAGCTGAGACGCGAGAAGCGGGCTTCGGCCTCGTCTGCTTCCATCCGTCCACGGCTTACTGCGGAATCATAGGTTTCCTTCGCGTGCCTCTTGCTGCGGCCGAGCGCATCGTCGTTTGCATCGAACACGCGGACCCGGTATCCTCCGTTGGCGAATGCCATCGCAATGCCGGTCCCCATCGTTCCGGATCCGACGAGACCGACGAGCCCGACCGTCCGGCGAGGCGTATCTGCCGGCAGATACGCTATGCGGCTGGCCGCACGTTCAGAGAAGAATACATGCCGCAAAGCGGCGGATTCCGGGCTTTCCACCAATTCGGCGAAGCATTGACGCTCAAATGCCAACCCTTCATCGAAATGCTTGCTTGCAGCCGCCTGCACACAGTCGACAATCCTGGCGGGAGCCGGTGCACCCCTGCCCTGTTTCTGCGCAGCTTTGCGGGCTTTGTCGAAGAATTGCTCACGTCCTTCGCTCGGCAGATTGACGGGCAAGTCCCGTGCACGCCGCAACGGGCCCTTGGCTTCCAGGTACTCCGCAGCAAGGCGCCGGGCAGCTTCGACAGGGTCGACGGCGACCTGGTCGACCAGCTGGATTTCTTTTGCCTCAGTGCCGCTCACGAGCGTTCCGCTGGTCATCAGTGCAATCGCCTTTTCAGCGGCGATCAAACGAGGAAGGCGTTGTGTGCCGCCTGCGCCGGGAAGCACCCCAAGCTTAACCTCCGGTAAACCGAGGCGTGCTGACGGCGCGGCAACGCGCATGTGACACGCCAGGGCGATCTCCAACCCTCCACCGAGAGCGACACCTGTGATTGCAGCGATGACGAGCTTCTCCGCACAGTCGCACAATTCCTCGATTGCAACGAGGTCAGGCTGAGACGTCGCAGCCGGCGTATTGAATTCCCGCACATCGGCGCCGCCACTGAAGTTCTTTCCACTTCCCGCGAGAATGATGGCTTTGACTGCCGGGTCCGCAACAGCCTCCGTCAATGCCCGGTGAATGCTCTCGCGCACCGCCAGGCTGAGACTATCAACGGGTGGATTGCTCCACCGTATTTCAGCGATGCCATCGTTAAGGGTATAGCTTTGGATCATGTTAGTCCTGAGCAAGTTCGAAATGAGGCGCAAGTCGAGACCGCTCAGCCGTAGCTGGGCAGTCGGAAGCTATCCTTCTACTGGATAGGAACCCAGGCCTTCTTGGCAGTATCAGCGATGGTGTAGCGCATGCTGAGATCCGAGACGCGGGTTTGCGGGGTAAAGCTGAGAGGCGACGTGATGCCATCGGTCTCGAGATTTTGGGTTGTTTCCAGCATCTCGATGACGCAGGTGCGGGTGACATCCTTGCCGCAGCGCTGAATGGCATCGGCAATCAGCTTGATTCCGACATAACCCGTCAGGCTGTAGCGATTCAGTTTCAAAACCTCATCGGCAGATAAGTACTTCTTGGCCCTTTCCATGAAGCGCTGACCTGACGGGTCGGAGAACTCGCCTACATAATCGGCGGCAATCACACCTTCGGCAGACTCACCCATCAAATCGATGATCTGGGGAATTCGCCCCGACCACAGCATCGCCAATTCCGCTTGCATGCCTGTCCGGCGCATTTCCTTGGCGATGGCGACGTTCTCGCCGATGATGCCGCCAGAGACGATGGTGGTGGCTCCCAGCTGCTTTGCCTTGAGAACCTCGGCCGCGAATTCCTTCTGCCCGCGCTTGTAGCGAAGGACGCCGACGGATTCGAGCTTCAACTCCTTCACGGCTTGTTCGTATCCGTGCTGAACGTCGTCGCCATAATCGTCGTCCTGAACGATCGCGAGGTACTTGCCGCCGGGTTTCCGACCGGCAAGGAACTTCACCATCTCGTAGGTGGCCGCACCGTAAGGTTTGCCGACCACGAAAAGATTTTTGTGCATGGGCGAGAACATGACGCTGTTTGGTGCTGCCGTTTGCAGCATGGGAGCGCCCTTCTCTTCGATCAGCGGCAGGGCCGCCATGGTCGAGGCCGCACCGGACGAGGCCGTGATGGCTAGGACCTTGTCCACGTCCAGGAGTTTGCGGGCGGCCTGAACGGTTCTGGCGGGAACATAACCGTCATCCTCGAAGAAGCGGACGAGCTTACGGCCATTGATGCCGCCAGCTTCGTTGATTTCCGCCGCGGCGACCTTCTCACCGAGGTCATGCGCGATGCCGACGAGAGCGCCGGGTCCTGTGAGCGCGGTGGAACCACCAAGCGTGATCTGAGTATCGGTGACTCCGTCTTCCGCCTGCGCTGCCGAGATTGCGCTTGCCATGGCCAGGGCGACCACCAAGCCGCTAACTCCAGTCCTTCTCATTGCTGTTTCCTCTCCGGTGATTGGGTTCGTCCCGTTTGGTGCTTCGGCTTCAGTAAGGGAGCGGCCATTGCCGCACGCGCGCTTTCAGACGTCTGATCAATCCGATCAGGCCGCTTGGAGCGAACCTGAGGAACAGGATGATCACGAGGCCATAGATGACGCCTTTGATCTCCTGCGCATTTGATGAAAACAGGTCACCAACGGATGACGAGCTGAGGAATGAGAATCCAAGTCGCGCCATCTCGGGCAGGAGCACCATGAAGGCGCTGCCGAGGATCATGCCTGGAATGGACCCGAGGCCGCCGACGATGGCAATCGACACCGCTTCGATGGACAGCAGGAGCTCGAAGCTCTCAACATTGAGGTAGCGCAGATGCATTCCGAACAAGCCGCCTGCGATGCCGATCACCGCCGAGCTAATGCCGAACGACAAGAGTTTATAAGCAACGACGTTCACCCCGAGGACCCGCGCTGCAACCTCATAATCCCTGATCGCGAAGAAGGCGCGCCCGAGGAAGGAGCGTCGAATGTTGATCGCAACCCAGATCGTGAGCAGCAAAACGACCAAGCAGATATAGAAGACAGCGCGGTCGCTGGTCAGATCGATCCCAAAGAGGATCGGGCGACGCACCTGGGTCCCGGATGATCCTCCGGTGAGCGGCTTTGCCAGGAGAATGACGTGGTTGGTGATGACGGAGAAGGCCAACGTCGTGATCGCCAGATACAGGCCGCGCAGGCGCAGCGACGGGATGCCTACGAGAAGGCTCGCAAGTCCTGCGACCAAGCCTGCCATGGGCAGTGCCAGGAGGAATGACCATCCGAGCTTGTTCATGAAGTAGGCATTGGCGTAGGCGCCGATGGCCAGAAAGCCCGCATATCCCAATGAGACGAGTCCAGTCCATCCGACCAGGATGTTGAAGCCAACCGCCCCGACTGCGGCGATCAGGATGAGCGTTCCGAAACCGATGGCGTAGGAATTCGCCATAAGGGGAAAGGCCGCAACCACAGCCGCCAACAATGCCAACTGCAAACCTGCAACGGGAGAGCGGATGACCCGCGTGAAATCCGCGTATGACTTCGGAAAGGCTGCTCCTTGCATCAGACGCGCTCCACATCCCGTTCGCCGAACAGCCCGTTCGGCTTGATCATGAGCATCAGAATAATCGCCACGAATCCGGCGATTTCCTTCAAGCTGGTATCGAAGTATCCGCCGACGACATTCTCCGTGATGCCAATGATGATCCCGCCGACGGCAGAACCTGTCACGGCATCAAGGCCACCCAGAATCGTCGCCGGGAATGCTTTCAAGCCGACCACGAAAAGATCCGGCCCTACATAAGTCGTCAGCGCGAACAGAATACCGGCCAGCCCGGATAAGACGGCAGCGCCGGCCCAGCTCAGTGATGAAATGCGCCTCACGTCCACTCCCATGAGCATCGCCACCTGCTCGCTGATGGCGGTGGCACGCATTGCGGTGCCTAGGCGGCTGTATCGCAGGAAAAGCCAGACGGCAGCAGCCGCCGCGACGAAGACGATGATTCCGATGAGCTGCGACGGATAAAGGCCGATGCCAAACACATCGACGACACCCTGCCCGGAAACGCCCGGGAATTCCCGAGGCTCGCTGCCCCAGAACAGCACGATGATCGACCGCATGAGGATGGACAGGCCAATCGTCGCCATGACAATGGCAAAAGGCGGCTGACCGATCATAGGCCGGATAACCAGGCGCTCGGCGCCAACGCCGACGACGACTCCGATCAATGGAGCAAGAAGGAGCCCGACCCAAAATGGCGCTCCGGTTACAAGCAGGGTCGACATCGTCACATAGGTAATCAGCATCATGATCTCGCCTTGGGCGAAATTGACGACGCCGGTTGCCTTGTAGATGAAGGCATATGCCATGGCGATCAGGCCATAGATTGTCCCGATTGCAAGCCCCGAGATGACGAGTTCAGCCAGATACTGCATCTCTCATCTCCATTCTCGAGGGCAAATCAGAACTGGCAATGTCACTGATGAGGGACGTTCGACGCAGATTTCCGTTAGCGGTCAGAGAGCCTTCCTCGCGGCAGGGTTGGTCCTGCAGAATGTGAACGTCCGTATGGATGACATTCGGCATGTGTCGACTGACGATTTGGGCGACCTGCGAATTTACGAAGGCTTGAACCTCGGGATGAGAGGCAAGAGAGCGGAAGCCCGTATAGGAATGACCCTGCCGACGAGCCCAGTCGCCGACGGTGAGGGGATCGATCGCGACGATCAAGCGCAGGCTGCGGCCACGCTGAATCAAAGCGGCATGGGCAACATATGGGTTCTCGCGAACATCCTTTTCCGCATGCAGCATATGCTGGCTTACCAAAACTTCGTTGCCTGGTCGGCGCCCAAGGAAACGAAGGCTTCCACCTTCTTCAATAACCAGATCTCCGGTCTCGAGGGCGGTTTCAGCCGCTTGTAGCTGCAAATGTCCGTCTCTGGCGATTTCGTATCGCTGCCCTGGAACCGGCGCCCAGCCCCCCTCCCCGACTTTGACCATGCTCCAGCCGCAGCCCTCAGTAATTCCGTATCCGGTCATGAGCGGCACGCCGATCGCAGCAAAGAGCCGTTCGGTTTCAGGCTTCGCTTCTGCACCGAGGCAGACAAGACGCTTGACGCGGTGGAGGCACAGGTGGCGGCGAAGCGCCCTGCGCATCATCCAATCTGTCAACCTCCCGGCCTTGTTCTCGAGCAAAGCGCGGAATATGGCGCGGTCACGGGGAGAAGCGTCCTGCATCTTCAGGATCAAAGCCTGCGCGAGACGATCCCACTGCCAGGCGATGGCGCTTACTTGATCCACGGCGACATCTTGTAGATCGATCGACACCGTGTCGATCCTCTCGCCGAAGTAAAGGACGCCGCCCGTCAGAAGGTGGGGCACGACAGTGGCGACACGCTCGGCGACATGGGCGAAGGGCACCTGACAGAACGCACTCGTCTCCTGCCCATGAGCTAGGATGGAGGATACCTGCTCTGCTCGAGCGATGATCTCGCCATGCGAGAGCCGGATCGGGCGGCACACGCCGCCTGCGCCGGTCGTGAACGCGATTGTTGCGAGAGCATTCCTGGATATGTGAGCTGTACTGACCGCCTCACCCGCTGCCAGGGCCTCAACGCTCTCTCTATCGGAGCCGGGCTCCGAACGCAGCCAGATCGTCGGAACGGACTGAGATTCGATGGCGCTTTTTCTATCAGGTCGATCGACGACCGCCAATCGCGGCTGAACCACCTGTGCCGAGCAAGCGATGTCATGCTCGCTACCATCGGGATATGGCGTCACAGAAACGCCGCCGAGCCATTGAGCTGAAAGATCAGCAATAAGCCATTCGGGACAGGCTTCTCCAACAAGCAAAAGTTGATCGCCTTCGCCGAACCCTAGGCGGCTCAAGCCTGACGCGCATCGCTGAACCCGGCCGAGGTATTCATTCCAGGTCAGCGCGCGCCAGACGCCCTTTCTTTTGAACTGAATGGCGACTGCATCCGGCGTTTGAGTTGCACGCTCGACAAGTAGGCTTGGAAGAGTGATTGAAGATCGGGTTGTCATGATCACTACTGACGCCCCAGATACGCGTCGATCACCAGAGGATCGGTCATGATCTCCTCCGGCGTTCCATTGGCGATCATCTTGCCGAAGTTGAGCACTGTGACCCTGTCGGAAATATCCATGACGATTCCCATGTCGTGTTCAATCATCAGGACCGTGACACCAAGGGCGGAGTTGATGTGCAGAACCAAGCGAGCGATATCCGCGGTCTCCTCCTGGTTCATGCCGGACACCATCTCGTCGAGGAGCAAGATCTTGGGCTTCATGGCAAGCGCCCTGCCCAGCTCGACGCGCTTGCGCATACCATAGGAAAGGCTTGCGACAGGCTTGTGCCGAACGGTCGAAAGATCGAGAAAATCGATGATGTCCTCGACCATGGCATAAGCCTCGGCTTCAGAGCGCCTCGCACTAGGGAGAAAGAAGCATGCGGAGATCACCCCGGCTGTACTGCGCGCGTGATGTCCAACGAGAAGATTTTCCAAAACTGTTTCATGCGGGAACAGCGCGAGGTTCTGGAATGTCCTCCCAACACCGAATTGTGCAAGTTTGTAGGGCGGGCAGCGCGTCAGGTCTTGCCCCTCGAAATGGATCGTGCCCTTCGTAGGCGGGTAGACGCGGCTGATCAGATTGAACAGCGACGTCTTTCCCGCGCCGTTCGGCCCGATGATGCTGTGAATATGACCGTTCTGAACCGAAAACGTCACATCTCGCACAGCATGGACGCCGCCGAATGACTTGGCCAGTCCTGAAACCTTAAGTATCTCATTCATAGAGGCCACCTCGCGCGCATACGGGTTGGGGCTTGCTCCCGCAGATTGCGGCGCCCTCCCTCTTCATTGAGGCCGAGGTAAAGCGAGCGGATGATGGGGTTGCCCGCCAACTCGCTCGAGGGCCCTTCCAGAACCAGCTTTCCGTTCTCCATGATGTAGGCGTGATCTGCCAGGGAGAGAGCAAGCTGAGCATTCTGCTCGATCAGCAGGATCGTCATGCGCTGCTCGTCGCGCAGGCGCCTCAAGGCGCGAAATATCTCTTCGAAGATCATGGGCGCGAGACCGAGCGATGGCTCGTCGAGCATGAGCATATGGGGATCTGCCATCAGCGCCCGACCTACGGCGACCATCTGCTGTTCACCGCCTGACAAGAGGCCGGAGACCCTATCCAGCTTGTCCCGCAATGGCGGGAAAAGAGTCATCACTTTGTCGAATGATTGTTGGAGGTCACCCTGCCTTCGCGTGAACCCGCCCATGATCAGATTCTCGCGAACCGTCAGCCTTGCGAACAGACGCCGTCCTTCCGGAACGAGGGCAATCCCCATCCGCACGATAGCGTCGGAGCGCAAGCCTATCAGCGACTGCCCTTCGAAAGAGATGTCTCCGTTTACGACTTCGCCGCCTTCTGACGAGAGAATGCCGGAGATTGCCTTCAGCAATGTGGACTTACCGGCGCCGTTCGTGCCGAGGAGCGCGACGATCTGGCCCTCCGGCGCACGAAGCGACATGTCACGCACCGCCTCGACAGCTCTGCCGTAAACAATCTTGGCGTTGTCGATACGAAGTAGATCTCTGGCTTGGGTCACCATGGTCATGCCCCGGAGCTTGCGCTGACGACGTCACGACGAATGCGGATACCAGCCTCTTCCCTGTCCCAGACGCCGGCGCTGACGCCTTCTGCCCGCAAGAGATGCTTCTCGATCTTCTGCGTCGGCGTCTTCGGAAGGTTTTCCATCACGCGGACGAAACGAGGGACCATGTAATAGGGAAGCCGGGGACGAAGGAACTCGATAAGCTCAGCGGGCTCGAGGGACGCTCCGGGAACGAGGGAAACCGCGACTAGCACTTCGCTCTCGCTGATCTCGCTCGGTACTGCAACGGCGGCGACCTCACGGACGGCGGGATGAGCGATGATCTCGGCCTCGACCTCGAACGAGGAAATATTCTCGCCGCGACGTCTGATCGTATCCTTGAGGCGGTCGACGAAATAGTAATTACCGGCTTCACCGCAGCGAAAGGCATCGCCCGTGTGGAACCAGCCGTTGCGCCATGCCTTGGCGGTTGCTTCCGGCTCTTTATAATAGCCGTGGTTCATTGCCCACGGCTGATCGGTTCGGATGATAAGCTCCCCAACCTCCCCAGCGCAAACCTCACAATCCCAGTCGTCGACAACCCTCACCTCGACGCCTGGCCTCGGACGGCCGCAGGACCCGATCACGCTTGGATTTGCCTGCGAGACCAAAGGAATCGAAATCTCGGTCATATTGAATGTTGCATAGACATCGAAGCCGAAGCGCTCATGCAATAATTGGGCGTCGCCATCATAAGGTTGCGCGATGATCTTCTTCAGTGAGCTGGTTCGCTCGTTGCCGCGATCCGGCTGAGACAACACGTATCGCATCATCACGCCAAGCAGAATGACGAACGTCGCTTGCGTTTTTTCGATCGTGTCCCAGAACTCCTCGGTTCTGAAGCGTTCCACGATCGCGACGGATCCTCCAAGCGTCATCATCATGATGCACGGGAGAATGCCGGATACATGGTACATAGGAAGATTGACCATGTACCGATCGTCCGCCGTCATGAAATGCAGGGCCCGTCCGGCGGTATTGAGATGCAGGTATGAACACATCACCCCTTTGGAGGGTCCTGTCGTACCTGAAGTGTAGATGATGCATTGCAAATCGAAGGGGAGAACGGGACGGCTGAGCGGGCTGGGCTCATCGCCTCCACGGTCCAGGTCTTGGATAGGAACCACCTTGAGTTTGCCGAGATCCGGCAATGGGCCATCGCATACGGCAACTGCTTTCAATTGCCCCTGGTCGATGTCGCTCAAACGCGTGGCAAACTGCGCGGTCGAGAGCAGCACGGTACCCTCGGAATTCGTGACCACCCTCTCAAGCAAACCGCCTTTGTAGGCGGCGTTCACCGGGACAGCCGTGGCGCCAAGATAATTCGCGCCAAACCAGAAGCGGAGCGCGTCCGGCCCATTCGGAAGAGCGAGCAAAACCTTGTCATCTTGACGTAGACCCAAGCCCTCGAGGCCAGCCGCTGCGCGGCGCGTCTGCCGCAAGGTCTCGGCATAACTCCATGTCTCGCCGTTTCCGAAAACCACGTAGGTTTTATCGGGCGTTTCAGCGGCACGCTTTTCCAGCATGTAGCGAAGGACACAATCCTCGACTGCAGGGATGCGCGGGTCCTTTGTAACCACGTTGCTCATAATGCCGGGAAGTTACATTGCCGCCGGCGCGACAGGGCAGAAGGGAGCGCGGATCATGTTCAATTCCTCCTTTTCTATTGCGAGCCGTTTTACTGGCTTCTTTTGCGGCAATCCTCGTTCCGCAGCGGGATCGTGTCAACACATAATTTTTGTATCACTACATGAAACAATGCGCCTCTCGCCGCATGAACGCAGTCGTTTCATTCTGCGAACCGTATTTTACTCCTTGGCAGGATGATCCGCCCGTGCTACCCCTGCTAGCAATTGATAAAAAGATCATCGGAGGAACAATTGTGAATTCGTTCACAATCGGCAACGCCAAGGTTACCCGTATCGAAGAGGTCTTGGAGAAAGGCTTCGAACCGTCCTTTCTTCTCCCAGGTTTCGACCCTGCCGTCATGCAGAGGCATCCGGAGCTTGCGCAACCGAACTTCTTCGACGCGGAGACTGGGCGCTCGCTTTCAAGCATTCATTCCTGGCTCATTGAGCTCGACGGGACGAAAATCCTGGTTGATACCTGCTCGGGCAATGGTAAGGCGCGCGCCCTGCCAATCTTCCAGCGCTTCCACATGCTGAACTTTCCCTATTTGGAGAACCTGGCGAAAGCAGGAATTCAGCCGGAAGATGTCGACATTGTCTTCTGCACGCATCTTCACATCGACCATGTCGGGTGGAACACCCGCAAAGCCGGCGACAAGTGGGTTCCCACGTTCCCGAACGCGCGATATGTTTTCGGGAAAGACGAGTACGAGCACTGGACGACCGGCAAAGGCCCAAGCGTCTTTCCGGAGAATATCGCCGTTATCGAGGACAGCGTCCTTCCGATCACGGAAGCCGGCATGGCCGAATTCGTCATAGACGGCGACGAACTCATGCCGGGCCTCAGAGTCGAAGCGGCCCCCGGACATACGGACACCCAGCTCGTTCTGAAATACACCTCGCCCGAAGGATCATTTGTGATCTCGGCGGATTGTATCCATCAGCCCATTCAAATTTATGCTCCAGAGCTGAACTCCTGCTTCTGCGAAAACCAGGAAGCGGCTCGAGAGACCCGGCGCAGGCTGCTAAATTTCTGCGCCGATAGCGGTGCTCTCCTCCTCCCGATGCACTTCGGCCCACCCCATGCAGGGTTCGTGCATCGCGCGGGAGACGGCTTCCGCTTCGAACCTGCACAACCGACACAGACGCATGAACTCTCTCACGATAAGGCCGAGACGATCTCCTGACCTGACATGCTGAGTTTTGCGAAATTGAAGGAGCTATGCCGTGGGATACACGATCGCTGAGAAAATTCTGGCCCGCGTCTCGGGCAAGGAAGCAGTCAAGGCCGGAGATGAAGTTCTCGCCAAACCCGACTACGTGATTGCTTATGACTTTCCTGGTTATACGGATGTCTACTTCAAGCAGATGAAGGAAGATTTCGGCATCGACCGCGTGGCCGAGCCGGATCGATATGCTATCTTTATCGACCACATGGTGCCGGCAACCTCTCCCAAAGAGGAGGAACTGCATATAGGAACCCGTAAATGGTGCGCGGATAATGGGGTCGCTCTCTACGAGCGTCGCGGCATCGGGCACCAGGTTGCAGCGGAGGTGGGCTATGCGGTGCCTGGCGCATTCGTGGTTCACTTCGATGGGCATGTAAGTCAGCTGGGAACTTTCGGCACACTGGCGATGGGCATCCGCCGCAACATCCTGGAAGCCTTCGTCCGCGAGCGCATCTCGATCAAGGTTCCGCAGACGGTTCGGGTCAATCTTTCCGGAACGTTGCGCAAAGGTGTGATGGCGCGCGACGTGTTCCACCACCTTGTCCGCACGATGGGCCCATCCTCCTGCCGTTTCCAGGTTCTGGAAGTTGGCGGCCCTGCCCTGTCGCAGATTTCCACGGAAGGCCTCCAGACCATCACAGGGCTTGCGATGTTCACGGGCGCCATCACGGCCATCGTCAATCCCGATGCCGAACGCCTTGAGTACGCTCTAGCCCGGGCCAAGAAGAAGATCGATCCCGTCTTCAGCGACGAGGATGCTGAATATTCGGCTGTCTACGATATCGATCTGACGGATCTCGAGCCGCTTGTGGTCATTCCCCCCACACCCGCCAACTCGCGCAATCTGTCGGAGTTTCTCGGGCTTGAAATCCATGCCGGCTATCTCGGCTCCTGCGCCTCCGGGCGCCTTGAGGACCTGCGCGTCGCGGCTCAAATTCTCCAGGGACGTCAGGTGAAGCCCGGCTTCCAGCTCAATGTCGTTCCCACCAGCCAGGAAATCATGGCGGCTGCAGGACGCGAGGGACTGCTCTCAATCCTGGCGGAGGCTGGCGCCTTCGTCTCGTCTCCGAGTTGCGACTACTGCTTCGGCCGCATCGCGACGATGACCTCGCACCAGCGCGCAGTTTCCACGGGCACGCTCAATGTTCGTGGCCGCATGGGCAGCCCGGACTCGGAAATCTACCTCTGCAATGCGGCGACGGTGGCCGCGTCCGCTATCGAAGGCGCGATCGCCGACCCTCGCAAGTATCTCTAAGGAGCTGCCGATGACACTCAAAAACCTCCGCGGCCGCGTTGCATTCATCTTTGAGGAAATCGACTTTGACGTCGACCAGATCGTCGGGGTCAAGAACATCAAGATCACCGACGTCGAGGAACTGGCCAAGGTCGCCATGGAATCCTACGACCCGGATTTCCATAAACATGTAAAGCCTGGCGACATTCTCGTTGGGAATTCCAACTTCGGATATGGACATCCTCACTATCCGCCCATGCGGGCCATGCGGCATCTCGGCATTTCAGGTGTCGTCGCCGAGTCCTTCTCTCCCGGCTACTGGCGAGGAGAAATCAGCATGGGCTTCCCGCAGGCCAGCTGCCCCGGAATCCTTGGTCTCGTCGAGCGCTGGGATGAGATCGAGGTGGATTGGAGCGCGAACGAAGTCCGCAATCTTACCAAGAACACGTCTCTACCAATCGAGCCGTTGTCTGTTGCCGATCGCGAAATGCTCGATGCAGGCGGTCTCGTCCCCTATCTGAAGCGCCCCCTCGTCACCCAATAAAAGGATTTACCGATGCCCTTCACCGATCATCGTGATTTTCGCGAGCGTGTTCTCAGCCAGAAGACCGTATGGTCTGCGGGCGCCTATGACGCTCTCTCGGCACGGTATATCGAGCAGGCTGGGTTCGACGCGGTCATGACTAGCGGCTTCGGCGTATCGGCCTCCGTGCTCGGCATGCCCGATGCCGAGCTTTACACCATGTCCGAGAACCTGAGCGTGGTTCGCAACGTGGCCAACGTGGTCAACATCCCGGTGGTTGCGGATATCGACACGGCGTACGGCAACGCGATCAACGCGATGCGGACAATCCGCGAATTCGAAGCAGCGGGTGTGGCAGCCGTCATCATGGAAGACCAGGTTTCGCCGAAGCGTTGTCCGATCTGCGTGGGCGGCGTGGAGGTCATTCCGGTCGATGAGGCTGTCGGCAAGATCTCTGCGGCCGTAGAAGCGCGTCGCAACCCCAACATGCTGATCATCGCACGGACGGATGCAGCGACCGAGCAGGAGGCGATTCACCGCGCCAAGGCGTATGTGGCCGCGGGTGCGGACGTCATCCAGCCGATCAGCAAGTGCTTCAAGTCGATCGATGGCCTTCGCACCCTGCGCCAGGAAGCGGGTGTACCCCTCTCCTTGCAGGTCCTGGGATGGCTGGAGAAGGACCTCTCGCCTGCGGAGATCGAAAGCGTGGCCGGCATGGCAACCTTTGCTCTCGTACCGCTCATGACGGTGGCCCAGGCCATTCAGGAAAACCTGAAGCAACTCGTCGCGGACAAGGCGTCGCGCAACCTGCCGCGCCCTGTGGAGACACATGAGAATTTCCTGGACTTCATCGGCTTCAAGGAAATCGAAGCGCAGCAGTTGAAGTACCTGAGCCAGAAGCCGTCGACGACCTACGAAGCGGCCTGACGCACTTTTCGCGGCGCCTCCACGGGCGCCGCTTTCATTTCATTGCGAGATCGTCTCATGAACGGCATTGCTGCGGCTCGGCCGCACTACATCACATTGCCTGAAGGACAAGTTCGCCTCTGGCAGGTGGGCGCCGGCCCCGATCTGGTTATCATCGCGGGCTTGACGCTCGGAGCGGGCGTCGTTGCCTCGAAACTCGGTGAGCGCCTCACGGGCTGGCGCATCACCGTGCTTGAACCCCCCGGTATCGGTGGATCCTCAGGACTATCGGTTCAGAGCATGGATGCCATCGCGAGCGCGCTTGCGGGAGCAATCAACGCGCTCGGCTACAAGCGTTATGCTTTGGCTTCGTACGAGCTTGAAAGCGCCGTCTTGCCGGCGCTGCTCATCAAAGTTTCTGACAAGCCTGCTCGCACAATCACGATTGGCCTCGAGAGAGCCATGGCATGGGCAGACCGAAACCTTCAACCCCCTCCCCTGGATCCAAGACAAGACGGGACCCACCTTATCGCGCTCTGGAACTACCTGCGGGATTGCCACCTGCTGAAAGCCGGGGACGGGACGCAGCCTGCGACCGACGGCGAGCCTATCCCGACCGTGGCGGAGCTTGAGGAAACATTCGTCGCTTCGGCCGTTTCGCCTTTGGATTATGCCTCGGCCTGGAATGTCTGCTTGCAGGGCATCGGGCAGGTCAGATCCCTATCGAACCTCTCTCACATCCGCTTGAGCGACGATCTGCCTTCGGCCTTGAGCGACGTGGACCTCGGCTCCGCGGAGGCTCCTCTGCCTCCAGCAAAGCCTCTCTCCAATGGCCGCATATGGCATGAATATCGGGACACGGCCCGAGGACGAGTTCACCTGCGCCGCGCCAGCGGTACAGGGCAGCCGATGCTGGTTCTCCCGACGGGCGGAGGATCGTCGGCGCAGTTTGCCCCTGTGATTGCCGGCTTGGCCCGTGATCGACAGGTCTTTGCGCTCGACTATTTCGGCAATGGGCTCTCGGACAAACTGAACCGTGATGTCACGATCGAGATGCTGGCGGACGATGCGGCTGCCGTCATCGAGGCCCTCGGCTTTGATCAGGTTGACGTCTGGGGGTCGCATACCGGCTCACTGGTGGGGTTGGAGCTGGCGGTCAAATATCCGCATCTTGTTCGCCGTATCGTCCTCGAAGGCCCCGTGTTCATCTCGCGGGATTTCCAGACCGACCTTCTGGACAATTATTTTCCGGCGATTCGCGCCGACAAGTGGGGAATGCATCTTCCGCTCCTGTGGAACTGGCGCCGGGACATGTTTCTGTACTGGCCATGGTATCGTGTCGAGCGCAGCACGGCCCGTCAGCTCGGCCTTCCGAGAGCGGAGGAGCTTCACCTCTATGCTGTCGGCATCCTTGAGAGCGGCCCCACCTACGACAAGGCCTATCGCTCCGCATTCACCTACGATACGGCAAGTCGCCTACCGCACCTACGCTGTCCCGCGCTGATCTGTGCCGGCCCCAATGACATGCTGGTGAATGGTTTGGAGGAAGCGCGCCGTTTCAACCTGCCGAACGTTGAGATCAGTCTGACGCCGACAACGGTGTGGTGGCCGGATCCGCCAAGGGACGCAGCAGAAGAGACGCTGGCTTTCTATGATGCGTTCTTCAATCGTTGAGTAAAGAAAAAGGGGCGGAGACAACTCTGCCCCTTTTTGTCAGGACAGGTAAGCGTCCAAGACTTCCGGATTTTGCTTCAGCTGGTCCGGCGTGCCTTCCACGACGATGTGGCCCCGCTTCATGACATACCCGTAATCGCAGACAGAGAGCGCGATCGCCGCATTCTGCTCAACGAGCAGGATCGATTGTCCCTGCTTGTGAAGGGCAACAATGGATTGGAACACGAGATCCACGATCGCGGGCGCAAGGCCCATGGAAGGCTCATCGAGAACAAGCATCTGAGGTTTGGTCATCAAGGCGCGGCCAATAGCGAGCATCTGCTGCTCACCGCCGCTCATGAGACCCGCCTTCTGATGCCGGCGCTCCTTCAGCCTTGGAAAGAGCTCATAGACGCGATCGACAAGATCGGGCTCCTTCGAACGGCCGGAGAAATGGCTCAGTGCCAGGTTCTCCTCGACCGTGAGAGGCGCGACAACCATTCGGCCTTCAGGAACGAAGGCAAGGCCCGAGCGCACCACGCTGTGAAGGGGCAGCTTGGAGATCTCCTGGCTTCCCAGCTTCACGGACCCCGTAACGGGGCGATGCAGCCCTGCAATACTGCGGAGCGTCGTGGACTTGCCCGCGCCATTCGCTCCCAGAAGCACGGAAAGCGAGCCGGCCTTCACCTCCAGGTCAATGGAGCGCACGGCCTGAATGGCGCCGTAGCTAGCGGAGAGCTTGGATACGTTCAGCATCGTTCTTTCGTCCGAAATAGGCCTCCTGCACGTCCGGGTTGGCGATGCAGGTCTTTGGGTCCCCTTCAGCAAGGAGCTTGCCGAAGTTCATGACGGTACAGCTGTCACAGAACTCCGTGACGAGCCCCATATTGTGCTCCACCATCAAAACGGTCAGGCCGCTATCACGCAGTTCGTGAACGAGGCGACCAACCGCGCTGGCCTCCGAATGGTTCATGCCGGCTGTTGGCTCATCAAGAAGAAGCAGCTTGGGATTGGAGCCGAGAGCACGCGCGATCTCGATCCGGCGTTGCTCGCCGTAGGACAAAGTCTCGGCCAGTTCATCGGCGCGATGATCCATGCCCACGCGCTTGAGAAGATGCATCGCATGCTCTCGCGTCTGCTTCCAGGCGGACCGCGCCGAGGGAATCCCCAAGAAGGATGCCCACATGCTCGTGCCGCGACTCAGGTAACACCCAGTCATGACCTGCTCGAGCGCCGTCATGCCGCTGAAGAGCCTGACGTTCTGATACGTGCGGGTGATGCCGAGCTTGGCAATGTCCTGCGGGGCCATCTTCTCGAGAGGGGCTCCCTCGAAATGAATAGTGCCCTCACTCGGGTGGAAAAGGCCGGTGATCAGATTGATCAGGGTTGTCTTACCCGCACCGTTGGGACCGATCAGTCCATGAACGCTGCCTTGCCGAACGTGGGCATCCAATCCTCCCACGGCTGCGACGCCGCCGAAACGCTTGACCACATTGTTCAGCTCCAGAATGACGGGAGAGGATACGGATTTAAGCATTGGCCGTCTTCTCCGCTGTCTTTTCAGCCTCTTCGCGCCGCTTTGCAGCGCGGCGGAGACCGAACGCTCTCGGATCGATCAAGCCGCGAGGCAGGAAGATCATGATGAGAAGCAGCACGACGCCCTTCGCCACGTCTTCCACCGCCGGCACAATGGCCTGCATGGTGACCGGCAACGCCGTGAAGACCGCCGCACCGATTATCGGCCCCAGCCAATGGAAGGACCCGCCGAGAACGGTGGATGCGATCATGGTGAAGGCGATTCCGATGAAGTAAGTCTCGGGTGAAATAAACTGCAGCGTAAAGGCGAGAGCCGCGCCGCCGATGCCGCCGACGAGACCGCTGATGATAAACGCAATGAACTGGATCCGATACGGGCTGATCCCCATGGTGGACGCCACGGCGGCATCCTCGCGCACGGCTCTGGACGCCAGGCCGTACCAAGAATTGTGCATGCGATAGAACACCAGCGCGAGAACCGCCAGGATGATGGCAAGCTCCATAGCCGAAACGTTCATCGGAACGATCAGGCCATTGACGCCGCCGGTCAACACGGGAGTGTTCAGCGCCGTCACGCGGGTGATGAGCACCAGCGCAAGACTTGCCAAGGCCATCCAGTGGCTTTCAAGCCTGAGAAAGGCAGCGGCGACGAGCGCCGCTGCGATACCCCCACCGATAGCAGCGAGGGGGAAGGCGAGAAAGATCGAGATGTTGAAATGCGCGACCATCTGCGCCGCCAGGAAGCCGCCCACTGCCGCGAAGACAACAGTGGTGAAGCTCAAGACGCCGGTCGACAGCACCGCGTAGGTACTCAGGGCGAAGAAGGCGTTGACCATCGCGAAGACGAAAGTACTGCCGTAGGCCGCCCAGAAATCAAGAAGTGTTTCCATCGCTCAAGCTCGCATAAAGCTAGCGCTGCCGAAGAGCCCGCGCGGACGAACCACGAGGAACATCAGAAGCAGGATGTAGGTGAAACCGTCGCGGAACGCCGTCGAAATGTACTGAGCGACGAAGACCTCGATGATCCCCAGCATGATGCCAGCGATGGCCGTGCCGCGAACGTCGTCGTAACCACCGACGACGACAGCGGCGAAGCCCTTCAGCATCAGCCCTTCTCCCAGCGTGAACGAAACGTTGGATGTGGAGATGCCGCCGAGTACGCCGGCAAGACCCGAGGTTGCACCAGCGAGGAAGGCCGTCAGGAGGATTACGATGCGTGAGTTAACGCCGCCCAGCGCCGCTGAAACCTCATTCCACCCGACTGCGCGCATGGCAGCGCCCAGCCGAGTTTTCTGAATGAGGAGATAGATGCCGACCGTGCAGGCGATCAGTGAGAAGATGATGATCAGCTGCATCTGCGGAATGCGCAGCGGGCCCACGCTCACCATCTGGTTAGGATAGCTCCAAGCTGGGAATGCCAGGCTCTGCTGACTTGTGGCGAAACCGGCAAGGCTGTCGAGAATGATCCAGAATGCAATGCTAGTGATCAGAGCCCCCAGCATTCCCGCCTTTCGGGCGCGAAGCGGCTGGAAGCCGATCTGGTCGACGAGAACGGCGATGAGGCCACCACCGAGAACGCCGGATAGCACCGCCACGGGGAACGGCGCGCCGGTGCGCTCCACGACATAGTAGCCGATGATGGCCGCCCAACTTGCATATGTGCCGTGCGCCGCATTGAGGATACCAAGCGTGGAGAACACGAGACCAAAGCCGATCCCGAATAGGGCGTAGAGTGATCCCAACGCCCATCCGTTAATCAATTGCTCGACAAAGAGCTGCATGTCACTTCTGCTCCCAGCTGACGACCTTGCCGTCCTTGGACCAATTCGCGATCAGCGAGTTCTGAACGTCCGCCTGACCGTTCACGACCGGCAATCCGCCATAAACATTCGGCTCGATCTTGGTACTCTTGGCGATGGCTTCGGCGAGAGCTTCGCGAGTAGGCTTGCCGTCAAGGGACTTAAGACCCTGGGCGATATGGTAGATCGCCGTATAGCCCTGCGCCGAATAGGTGTCCGGCATCTCCTTGAACTTCTGCTGATAGTTCTCGACGAACTTCTTCGCGTCGGGGCTGCTCGAGATCTCGGCGGCGAAGGCGATGGGGAACGGCACGCCGGCGAGCGGCTCGCCGATCTTCTTGAAAACCGGAGCCGGGGAAATCACATCGGATGCAGTGATCTGGCCCGTGTAACCGCGGGCGCGCAGGGCAGCGATGATGCCAGCCGCCGGGGTCTGTGTCGTCCAGACCATGATGAGGTCAGGATTCGTGCCCATGGCCTGCGTGGCGGGTGCGGTGAAGTCGGTGTCGTTGGAGAGAATGCTCACCACGCCTGCCGTCTTGGCGCCAGCTTCCTCCATGACTTTCTGCGCGGCCTTGAAGCGGCCCTGGAAGCCCTCGTTGTCCGCATTAACGAAGTACGCGACTGACTTGGGCTTCAGCTTCTCGGCGATCAGCTTCGTCATCTTCACTTCCTGCGGGCCAGGGAGTGCGACGATGGAGGTGACATAAGGCAGTTGCGGCAGACCAGGCAGTGTCGCGCCGTAGATCACCAGCGGGATCTTCGAATTGATGGCGACCGGCTTCATAGCGCCCGCAACAGGGGAGAGAATGCAACAGGTTACCGCGATAACATTGCGATCCGCCACGAACTGTGTCAGAGCCTGAACCGAACGTGCCGCATCCGAGCCGCTTTCCTTCTCGGAAAGACGTAGCTTGACGCCCTCGCCCGCCCAGGAGCTCTGGTTGATCTCTTCGACGGCGAGTTCCGCTCCACGCTCATACGATACACCGGCGGCCGCAAGGGGGCCCGTGCTTTCGGCGACGTAGCCGATCGCGTACTCGCCCGGCGCCGGAGCGGCGACGGCGGCAAGCGGAGCAAGAGCTCCCGCTGCAACCGTGAGCGCGAGAATGCTACTGCGGATCTTTTTTGGCGTATTCATCCTGTCTTTCATTGCACTTATCCTCCTGTACCGAGACCTTATGTTTGGCGCTTGATGGCTTCCAAGGGCAGCTTTGCCGCTGTGTCGTCCTGCATGATCCAACGATACGGATCAGTATTGGCAGAAACAGAGCAGGTACGATCCGGCCAACCGGTTGAGCGAGGATCCCTGCCGCTCAACCAACGCGTTGTTTCAAGTGTCTTTGGACGTATCGGTGCGGATCATATCCGCAAGTCTTTTCGGCGACGAAGGTGCCGGACATCTTTTAAAATGTACGTTCGCGAGTGGATGGTCCACTTGGCGCCTCCCTGAGATTTTTGCTTCTCATTGGGTGCAGGTTAGGACCATTCAAAGTTTCCTGTCAATCAGCAAAACGCATTTCATAGAATGAAATAGGGTCAGCAGGCTCTGGGCTTTATCGGGCTGGAGGCTCAAACGGCCTGAGGAGGAGCAAAGGCCCCTCCCCAAGCCGGAGCGTTCAGCGTGCGCTGCCGCCCCTCAGGCGTCGCTCGATCTGCTCACTTGCCGCCAGAACGCGGTCGAGGTGCACGGGACGACCGCGGCTCACCATCTGCGGCGTAAGCCCGGCGATACTGATGCAGCCGACGATCTCTCCGTCCTTTCCATGAACCGGAGCAGCGAGCGCCGTGAGGCCGACCGCAACGTCGTCGATGGCGCATTCCCATCCACGCTTGCGGATTTTGGCCAGCTGCGCGCGCAGTTCATCGGGATCGGTCACGCTCTTCGGAGTCAGCGCCGCCATCGGGCGCTTGAGAGCGCGATTGATCTCTTGTTGGGACTGATAGGCAAGCAGGAGCTTAGGAGCCCCACCACAATTGTAGGGCAATGTTCCGCCAACCGCCCACCAATGGACCTCGATGCCTTTCATGTCGTGAATGCGTTCGAGGCAAACCACGTCGCCTTCATCGTAGATGGAGATGAACGCCGTGATGTGCAGTTCCGAGGCAAGCTCCGTCATGACCGGCATCGCGATGGCGCGAAGATCCAGGTCGTCGGCAACATTGGATGCAAGATCGCGAATGGCGCGGCCCAAGCGGTAGTGCTGGCTCATCGGATCCTGCGCGATGAAGCCGCTATCCATCAACGTCAGGAGCAGACGGCGAGTCGTGCCCTTATCGAGACCGGTGACCTGAGTGACCTCGGCAAGCGACTGCAATCCCTTACCCGCAAAGGAATTCAGAACAGCCAGCGCCCGGGTGACGGCCCGTACATTGTGAGTGCTACTTACTTTCGTCGTCATTATCATTGCCTGAGATGGTTTTCTCTCTTTGTGACCGCATTCGTGCCATGTAGCAAGGTAGCATAAGCGCCTTGTGTCGAAAGTAGCATGTCGCTCTATGAAACACAAATCGTCATTTGACACGCTTTGATTTCGGTGGTTCTTTTTCCGCGATAAGAAGGACGCGATCCTTGAGTGCCGCCAAGGCATTTCGGGACAGCACGGCTGTGATGCTGCGTCGCACAATTCAATTCGGCATCAGCGATAGACGCGTCCCGAGCAAGATGAAAAGCCATGCCGAAGGGCAAACTAGATATTAGGAAACGCCTAATGACAATGACATCACATGTTCGCGCAGATGACCTGATGGCTGTCGATGCCTTGCAGCGCGCCCTCGGAGACGACCGCGTTCTCGCCGATGCGGCCACGCGGGACTACTACGCCAACGACATTTTCTGGCAGCCTGGTATTCCTCCTCTGGCCATCGTTCTTCCCCAAAAGAAAGAAGAGGTTTCGGAAGCTGTTCGCGTTGCGACGGGCGAAGGCCTGTCAATCGTCCCGCGCGGCGGCGGCATGTCCTATACGAAAGGATACCTGCCCGACCGGGCGGATTCCATCGTCATCGACACGCGCAAGCTCGACGGCATCATCGAGCTGAATACGGAAGATCTCTACGTCACCGTGGAAGCAGGCTGCACCTGGGCGAAGCTCAATGAAGCCTTGGAAAGCACCGGCCTTCGCACAGGATACTGGGGCCCGCTTTCTGGCGTGAACGCCACCATCGGCGGCGCGCTTTCCCAGAACAGCGCGTTCTTCGGCTCAGCGCTCAACGGCACCGTGGCGGAAGCTGTTCTAGGCGTCACGGTCGTCCTTGCCGATGGCCGCATGGTCACCACCGGCTCCGGCGGACGGAAGAACACCAAGCCGTTCTCCCGCTATGGCGGCCCCGACCTGACCGGCATGTTCCTCGGCGACAACGGCGCTTTCGGCATCAAGGTATCCGCCACACTCAGGCTCTGGCCGCGGCCAAGCGAGATCGGCTTTCTGTCCTTCGGCTTCACAAGCCTGCAGAACATGGCGGCGGCGCAAACCGATATGGCGCGCACACGACTTGTCTCCGAGGGTTTCGGCATCGATCGAAACAAAGCAAACCACTCTGCCAGTGTAAATCGCATCTCTGATGGCTTGAAAACCCTCGGCAACGTGGCGAAAGCCGGCAAGACGATGCTGCAAGGCCTCAAGGAGGCTGCGAGCGTGGTTGCAGGCGGAACGGCTTTCTTGAAGGCTCACAATTACACGCTCCACATCGTGACGGAAGCGAACTCGCCGGAACAGTTGAAGACCTCCCTGGAGGCGTTGCGCGCCATCGGCCGCAAGCACGGAACGGAAATCGAGAATACCGTTCCGAAGGTCATGCGCTCGAAGCCCTTCTCGCCGGTTCGCGGCATGCTGGGCCTTAACGGAGAGCGATGGGTTCCGATCCATGCGGTCTTTCCGCTGAGCGAAGCGCAGAACGTCGTGAACGCCAACGAAGCCTATTTTGAGCAGAAGAAGGAATTCATGGAGAAGCATGGGATTCTCTATTCCGTGATGAGCATGACAGTCGGAAACGAATTCTTCCTTGAGCCTGCCTTCTATTGGAACGATGAAATCACGCCGCTGCATGCGGAAAGCGTCGGCGCAGAAACGGTCAAGCCTTGGCTGGGGCGCCCGGCCAACCCGGAGGCGCGCAATGCGGTCGCCGAACTCAGGCGGGGATGCCAGGAGCTTTATGCATCCCTCGGCGGGGTCAGCTGGCAGGTGGCACGGGACTATCCCTTCGAATCCATTCTGAGTGCTCCTACCTGGTCCCTGGCTCAGGACATCAAGAAAGCCCTGGATCCGAAGGGACTGATGAACCCCGGCTCTCTAGGGTTGGCGCGCTGAAGCGGCAAATCAGAAAGGTGCCCTGTTCAGGGCGCCTTTTTCTTTGCTTATCGGTTTATACGATACTCGGCCACTCCGGAGTCGACACAAAGCGCGCGTCCAGTTTCATTCATCGCAACCGCCAATAAAAAAGCGTGGCTCTGGGGCCACGCTTCGGCGTCAGGTCGTGAGAATGCCAGGCTACGGCTTTCTCCACTCGATGATTTTTCCGTCCTCGGACCACTGAGCCAGGACGGGCTTTTCAAGGATCGCCTGACCATTCTGGATGGGCAGTCCGCCATAAAGATTGCGCTCGAGGGACGTCATCCTGGACATGCTCTCGCCAAGTGTTTCGCGGGTCGGAGCGGCATCGAGGCCCTTCATGCCCTGACCGATGAAATACAAGGCAGTATACCCCTGAACCGCATAGCTATCAGGCTTCTCGCCATATTTTTCGCTATACTTCGTCGCGAAGCTCTTCGCAGCTGGATCACTCAGAAGATCGGGCGAGAAGTTCGTGGGGAACGGGATCTGCAGAATGGACGGACCCAGCTTCTTGAACACCGCCATTGAGGCGATCACGTCCGAGGTAGCGATCACTCCTTTGTAACCGCGCGCTCGAAGTGCTGCGATAATGCCGGCGGTCGGCGTTTGGATCGCGTAGATTTGGATCATATCCGGATTGAGCGCCATAGCCTGTGTCGCAGGCGCCGTGAAGTCCGTGTCGGCACCAAAGACAGAGATGACGCCAGCGGTCTTTGCGCCCGCCTCCTCCATGACCCTCTGCGACGCCTTCATACGACCTTGATAGGTTTCATTGTCCGCCATGACGAAATAGGCGACGGTCTTGGGCCTCAGCTCTTCCGAGAGTCGCTTTGCCATGAAGACGTCGCGGAGCCCCGCGACATCGGAAGCGTTATACACGTAAGGCGGCTCAGGCAGGCCGGGCGCCGTTGCGCCATAGATCACCATCGGCATTTTGCCATTCTTGGTCACCGGCTTCATGGCGTTGACCGTCGGCGACAACAGACAGCAGCTGACCGCAAGGATCGAGCGGTCGGCGATGAACTGCGTCAGAGCCTGAATGCCCCGCGCCGTGTCGGTTCCACTCTCCTTCTCGACAAGACTGACTTTGACATTCGGGCCGATATAGGACGTCGCGTTCATCTCCTCGACAGCCAGCTCGGCTCCACGCGCGAAGGTAATTCCCGCGGCAGCGATCGGGCCTGTCTTTTCCGCGATGAAGCCGACCTTGTATTCGCCGGGCGGCGGTGCGGCCTGAACGGCATTGGGCATTGTTGCACTAAGTAGAGTGGCAGCGCCGAGAATAGTCGTGAACAGGCCACGGCATTGCGTCCCGAGTCTTGTCGAGATCGGCATCATATTCCTCCTAGCTTGAGCTTTCGCAAAGGTCTTTTTGTCTGGCCTTTTCGTCAGAGTAAGCAGCGAGAAACGAATCTGTCAATGCATGACAGACGTTTCATTATATGACACAAAAAGGTGTTCGCTTGTCTCTCACGAACCTGATCAAGCTGCTGCGGGCGACTAGTCGTTTTATAGAACGAAATGGAAATCGTAGTTTGACACTTTCCGAACTGCTGCCATACTGATCGACAAATCAATAATGATACGGCCTCGCGCCCATGTAGCTTCTTGCGAAGCTTTTAGGGATGGAATCATGGTTGGCTCGCCGCAATCGCGCCCCGTGCCCGATACTGGGCATGCGGAAGCTGCATCTGATGATCGTTACCCTTGGCAGAAATCGTATCCGGAGGCCTGCCGCTGGGATGTTCCCATCTTGACGACAACGCTGCCGTCCATGGTCGACGATGCGGCACAGCGATGGGGCGAGCGCCCTGCGGTGAACTTTATCGGTCATCGCTTGAGCTTTCGCGAGATCAGAGAAAGGTCAGTCAGGCTTGCGGCAGGCTTGCTTCAGCGGGGACTTGCGCCAGAAACGGCGGTGGCTGTGTATATGCCCAATACACCGTACCACCAGTTCGCCCTTTTTGGCCTTGCACGGATCGGCGTAAGGCAGGTCAATCTCAGTCCATTGGATGCCTACCGCGAGATCGAGTTCAAGCTCAAAGACAGCGGCGCCAGGATCATGATCATCCTGAAATGGGATGAGTATCTCGAAAAGGCGCTGCGCCTTCTCGACGAAGGCGCTCTCGACCAGGTGATCGTCGCGGACGAAGGTGAATGGGACCTTGATAGCTCGAAGGTAGCCCTTCCCGATGATCCCCGCGTCGTTCCACTCTCGGAAGTGATGGCGTCCGACGACCCGCCCAGTTGGCCGACGATCACCAAGGACATGGTGGCCGTGCTTCAATATACGGGCGGGACCACCGGCCACCCCAAGGCTGCCATGCTCAGCCACGCCAATCTGACCGCCGCCATCGACATCGCCGTCCACTGGAAAGACCAGGTCGTTCCAACTCCCGGTGAGGAGCGTGTGATCGGCGTTCTTCCTCTCTTTCATTCCTATGCGATGCTGTTCCTTACCCTCAGACAATTTCGCGAAGGCAATGAAGTCTACCTGCACCGACGATTCGATGTCGTCTCCGTCGTCGAGGAGATCGAGAAGAGCAGGATCACGATCTTCCCAGCCGTCCCCACCATGTGGATCGCGATTGCAAATCATCCATGCTCCGAGAACCGCGATTTCTCTTCCTTGCGGCTTTGCATTTCCGGAGGCGCGCCCATGCCCACCGAGGTTGCCCGGCGCGTCGAAGCAAGGGTCGGGCGGCACATGCTGGGAGGCTGGGGCCTGACGGAAGCCTCGCCGGTCGGCACTGAAATACCTGTGTCGGCGCCGATGAAGCCAGGCCTGATCGGCGTGCCCCAGCCGGGCATCGAACTGCAAGTCGTTTCGTTGGACGATCCGCGCAAGGTGCTTGCCCCCAATAAAGTCGGCGAACTCAGAATCCGTGGTCCCAATATCTGCAGGGGCTACTGGAACAGGTCCGAAGAGAATGCGCAGTCGTTCATCGACGGCTATTTTCTAACCGGTGACATCGGCGTCATGGATGAGAACGGACTCTTCTCGCTGGTGGATCGAAAGAAGAGCCTCATCATCTCGAGCGGCTTCAACATTTATCCAGCCACTGTCGAGAATGCGATCTACGAGCATCCCGATGTGGCCGAAGTTCTCGTGATCGGAGTTCCGGACGATTACAAAGGGCAGGCGGTGAAGGCGTTCGTCACCCTGCGCGAAGCGGCACCGCCGCTCACGCTAGAAGATCTGCGCGCGTTCCTCAAAGACCGTGTTGGACGGCATGAGTTGCCTGTGGCGCTGGAAATACGTGCGTCCCTGCCGCGCAGCGCGGCGGGAAAGCTTCTGCGGCGCGCGCTCGAAGAACAGGAATCGGCTGGCGCCGCCTCGGCCATCAACCGATAGGATTGCAGGAATGAACTTGAACTTCACTCCAGAAGAGATCGCTTTCCGTAACGAGGTGCGATCCTTTCTTGCCGCCGCGATTCCAGGTGACATCAGGCAAAGGCAGTTGGCCGGCCATGAGCTGACCAAGGAGGACATCGTCACGGTCCAGCGCATCCTCAATGCACGTGGATGGGCGGTGCCGCATTGGCCTGTGGAATGGGGCGGCCAGGATTGGACACCGGTTCAACACTATATCTTCAACGAGGAGTTGGAGCGCGCATCGGTCCCGACGCCCCTCCCCTTCAACACGGCCCTGGTCGGCCCAGTGATCGCGGCATTCGGGTCCGATGCCTTGAAGGAGCGCTTTCTCGCTGCGACCGCGAACCTGGACATCTGGTGGTGCCAAGGGTTTTCCGAACCGGAGGCCGGCTCAGACCTCGCCGCCGTCAGAACGACCGCGCGGCGCGAGGGCGATTTCTACATCGTCAATGGACAAAAAACCTGGACGACGCAGGCCCATCTCGCGGATTGGATGTTCTGCCTCGCTCGAACGAACCCGGACGCCAAGAAGCAGGAAGGCATCAGCTTCATTCTCTTTGACATGCGCTCGCCAGGCGTGACCGTGCGCCCCATCCAACTCATCGACGGGGGACATGAGGTTAACGAGGTTTTCTTCGACAATGTCCGCGTACCGGCTGACCAACTAGTCGGCGAGGAGAACAAGGGCTGGTCATACGCGAAGTACCTGCTCGGGCAGGAGCGCACGAGCATCGCCCGCGTCGGCTTCACCAGGACCCAGGTTGCGCGGATCAAGACGATCGCAAAGCGGACACACAGGAAATCGGGAACGATGTGGGATGATCCTGTCTTTAGGCGCCGGGTCACCGAGCTCGAAGTGGAGTTAAAAGCCCTGGAGATGACGCAGTTGCGGGTCGTCACGGCCGAGGGGAAGCACAAGTCCAATGTGCCAAACCCCATCACATCGGTGCTGAAGATCAAAGGCTCCGACCTGCAGCAGACCGCAACTGAACTGCTGCTCGAACTGCTTGGCCCTGCGGCTCTCGCGAGCAAGCATGCCGGCACATCCGCCCATCAGAACCTCCAATTCGATGAGCAGGCCATCGTCGGAACCTACTTCAACTGGCGCAAGGTCTCCATTTTCGGGGGATCCAACGAGATCCAGCGCAACATCATCTCTAAAGCGATCCTTGGCTTCTAAAGGCGAAGTTTCATGAATTTCGAATTTTCCGAAGAGCAATCCCTCTTCAAGAACAGTCTCGAGCGCATGATAGCCGAGACTTACAATTTCGAAGCGCGCCAAAAGGCATTAAAGGCTGGTGCCGCAGGAGTTGACGGCTGGAGCAGGCTTGCCGAACTCGGTGTTCTCGGCCTGACTATCGAGGAAGCCTATGGCGGCTTCGGCGCCGGCCCTGCTGAGACCATGATCGTCATGGAGACCTTCGGTCGGCATCTCGTGAGCGAACCCTATCTTGCAACAGCCATTTTGGCTGGAGGCTTGCTGGGCCGCGCCGGAACGGAACAGCAAAAGCAGCAGTTCTTGAGTCAAGTCGGGGAAGGCTCGCTGAAGCTGGCTTTCGCCTATGCGGAGCGGCACGCCCGCTACGATCTGAAGCATGTCTCCACGAAGGCCGTTCGAGACGGCAACGGCTGGATCATCAATGGCAGTAAGGAAGGTGTTCTATACGGTGATCGAGCAGGCTTGCTTATCGTGAGCGTACGCACGTCCGGGACCGTCGACGATCCGGAAGGGATCACCCTGTTTCTCGTCGATCCCGCCGCGCCGGGCGTCAACGTCGTTGGATATGGCACGCACGATGGAGGGCATGCGGCAGATGTGACGTTCGGGAAAGTTCGCGTCGGCCAGGACGCCGTGCTGGGCAATATCGATCAGGCGTCACCCGTCATCGCGGAATCTATCGACCGGGCCACAGCGGCCCTCTGCATAGACGCTGTCGGCGCCATGGCCGCGCTTCATGAATTGACCGTCGATTACCTCAAGGTCCGCAACCAGTTCGGAGTTGCGCTTGGAAGCTTTCAGGCTCTCCAGCACCGTGCCGCTGACATGTATATCGCCCTGGAACAGGCTCGCAGCATGGCCCTCTACGCCATGCTGATGGCTGACGTGGACGATCCCACCGAGCGGCAAAAAGCGGTGTCATCGGCGAAGATTCAGATCAACAGGTCCGCGCGCCTTATCGGCCAGCAAGCAATCCAGCTTCACGGGGGCATTGGCATGACGACCGAGTATCAGGCCGGGCACTACTTCAAACGCCTGACCGTGATCGAGACGCAGCTTGGCGATACGGACTATCATGCGACGCGCATGGAGGCTGCGGAACAGAGCTGAGCGCGTGGAAACACAGTCTCTCCAAAGGACGCGTCATGACACTGAATTCACCCTCTCCCAATGAGCTCCAGGGATCTGCGGTCTTGGAATTCGAGCGTCCGGCCGACCTGGTCCGTCACGTCGGAAAGAAGCTCGGAACGAGCGGATGGCACGTCATCGACCAGGCCATGGTGGACGAGTTCGCCCACGTAACGGGTGACGACCAATGGATCCATGTTGACGTCGCGCGTGCCAAGCGTGAATTGCCGAACGGCTCGACCATCGCACACGGCTTCCTGCTGCTGTCCCTAGTTGTCGCCTGGATGCACGAAATCTACCACATCAAGCATGAGGCGAAGTCAATCAATTACGGGTTCGACTATCTTCGGTTCCTCAACCCGGTCCTTGTTGGATCACGTGTCAGGCTGCATCAGACGCTCAAGAGCGCGGAGCTCATCGACGGGGGCGTGCGCCTCCTGGTCGAATGCAGCATCGAGATCGAGAACTCTCAGAAGCCTGCCTTGGTGGCTCACCACATCACGTTGTCATTTGAAAATGAAACCGAGCGCCAGTCCTAGATGTCGGCGATGCTCCTTGAGCGTCCATCATATGCATTGAACCAGCGAGGGCACTTTCACCATGACTTATCCTGCCGCTTTCGTCCAAGACACCGATGTCGATGTGGTATGTGTCGGGGGCGGATTGGGCGGCTTGGCAGCGGCCGTCAGGGCCCATGATCTCGGCTTGTCCTTCATCATCCTTGAGAGCTCGCCCTATGTCGGAGGCGGTGCCGCCTATAGCGGAGGGCTGTATTGGCTCCCGGGTCTCAGCGACGGAGATACACTCGAAGGCGCGAACGAGTACCTCGGCTATGTCGAGGGCGAGAGGGCATTCGGTGATCGAACCAAGCGTGCCCGTCTCCTCTCCTTCATGTCCGAAGCTGCTTGCTATTATATGTCGGCCGGCATCAACCTCGATGTCGTGCCTGGGAACCCTGACGTTTTCTATCCCGACGCACCTGGCTCCACGGCGTCAGGGCGCATGTTCGAAAGCGCCATCGCCGGCACGATGCTGGGAGAATGGCGTAGCAGGCTCATGCCGAGTCCGCATTACCGCATAGGGCTGCGGCATCGCGAGTTATATGACGACACGCTCACGAAGGCTGCCAAGCAGGATCTGTTCGCCTTACGGGAGAACCAGGACTTCCTCACCATGGGACTGGGACTGGCCGGATCGTTCGCACATGCCGCGCTTGTTCAACGCCGGATTTTGTGCTGGACGGATCACCGGGCCGTTCGTCTTCTCTCCTCCGATGGCAGGGTCGTTGGCGTTGAAGCCTCTACCCCTAAGGGCGGGCATGTGCGGCTTCGCGCCCGCCGCGGCGTTCTGCTGGCGACGGGTGGTTACGGCTGGTCGCCCAACGCCGCCGATATGGAGGGGCTTCCCGATTTCGCAGAGGCAGGCCCGCCCTCGATCGCCGGCGATCATCTGTCGCTTGCCGTTGCTCAAGGCGCTGCGATTGTGCGCGGCGGCGGGCCGCAATTTTCCATGGGTGCGATCATCGATCCGAAAGAGCATCATCCCGGAAGCGATCAGCCGGTCTGCCGGCAGCTTTTCGATGTCATGGGAATGCCGCATACGCTGGTGGTCAACCGCGACGGTGTCAGATTTGGTGACGAAAGCTACTATGTCGGCATCAACGAGGCTCTGCGAAGCTGGGATGCGCGTGCCAAGAAATGGGCCAACTTTCCCTGCTTCCTGATCCTGGATGATCAGTTCCGCAGATCTTATCCCCTGGCGGGACTGCCGGCAGGCGCCGATTATCCATCCAACATCGCGCGTGCCGACGATCTTACGACGCTCGCGAACCTGCTCGGGATCAATGCAAGCACCTTGCCTGAGACGGTTCATCGCTTCAACGAGCATGCCGAGCGCGGCGTCGATCCGGATTTCGGGCGAGGCAGCCTTCCGTTTGTCCGGCGGCGCTATGGCGATTTGGATCATCACCCCAATGCTAATCTGGGGCCTGTCCGTCAGCCGCCATTCTACGGCGTGCCGCTTCGACTGATGGGCACGGGTATGTGCACCTTCGGCATCAGCACGGATGAGGAAGGTCGCGTCTTGAAACACGACGGGAGCCCTGTGCACGGCTTGTTTGCAACGGGTAACGCGGCAGCAACGAGCGAATTCCGTGGATATGTGACGGGATATGCCAACAGCCGCAACTTCGCCATGGCCTATGCGGCCATGAATGCAGCCGCCGGGTTGAATAGCCTGGAGGAATTCTAGCCGTTCCGGGCTCGTCGCATGTGCGCCGAAAGAAATCCTGCCTACTCAGCCACATATTGATCAGCGCTATCTCAGGCATGCCTTCGTCAGGCGACAGCCCCATTGCGGATGCCCAAGACCGTCAGATTGGTGCCAAAGTTGCCCATCTTCGCCGTGGTCCCGGGACACTGGCGTCAGCTTTTGCAATCCCAAACCGCTCTAAGGAGGGATCTGTCGCAAGAATTTGTTTCAGAGTTTCAGCTACCATTCCTGCGGTCTCGACAGCGGGAGGGCGGGGCGCTCAAGGGCAGGCATTTTGATCGTTCGGTAATTCTGCTCGGCATCCGATGGTACTTGGCGTACAATCTCAGCCTGCGCAATCTCGAAGAGATGATGGCCGAGCGCGGCATCTCAGTCGACCAAGCGACCATTCACAGATAGGTTGTCCGATACTCGCCCGAACTTCTGAAGCGCTTCAATGCCCGCAAGCGAGCGGTCACGGCGAGGTGGCACGGTCGAGTTCTGGTTCAGCGAACGGCGTATCCTGACTGCGGCCAAGAGGTTCCTGCGCAAGGCGCTCAAGCGGCACGGTCGCGCCCTGAGCGGATCGTGATCGGCAGCAGCCAGACCAACCGAGAGGCGATCCTAGCCTGCGATACCATAGACCGTCTTCAGAACAGTTCAGGGTGCAAGTTGAAACCGATCAGAATCCGGCAGAGCCAATACCACAATAACCGCACCGAGCAGGATCACCGCGCGATCAAGCGCCGTGCGCGTCCGATGCTCGGTTTCAAGTCTGCTGGCAGTGCCCGCGTGATCTTGGGTGGCATCGAGTTGATCCACATGATGCGTAAACAGCAGGCAAAATATGCATGCAGGCAGCAGTTGTCGCTCGCCGAGAAGTTCCACCTGCTTGCCGCATAAGGGCGTCACGATGCACCTGCTGTTTTCTCGTCCTTATTCCGGATTTGCGACACAACCCTCCTACTCGAGAGCACATGCGACGTGCTTTCTGAGAGCCGAAACAGAAACATTCATATTTTGTAAGCTCCTCCGTCGCTCATGGACTGGTAGAAACCCCACGTAGGATCGAAGTCGCTCGGGTTGCGACCTCGCGGGATGCACGGCTCAGTGGTTTCTGCTGCCCAGTCACAAGCACAACATAGCGATTGATGGTAGGATTCCGAATAGTGGCGCTCGCAAAGATGCCGTCCCGCTGCTCGCCAGCGATCGTGTGCGGAGCCTTGATCATGTAGCACCCGCAATTGAGTGTCATTTCCTTCTGGGCCAGGATAGAATCAGCTTCAGCGATAATCGTGAGGTTGATCTTCATGCGCTTAGCAGCCGCATCAACAGCCACGCGCAAGCCGTTGGTGAGTGCTGGAAGAACAAGAGGAAAATTCGCAAGCCTCTCGAAATCGATTTCATCCGGAAGATTCCAATTGGCGATAGCGCCTACCAAAATGAGCTGTGAGTTGAACATCAGGCCACCTTCATCCAGCGTGCCTTCCTTGTACTTGCTGTAGATGCCCACATCCACGACCCCCTCAGCAAGCCAGTGTTCGATCTGCTCGCTAAAGCCCTCGTAGATTCGCAGACGTATGCCCGGCCGCTCCCTTCGTAGTTGATTGAGCAGTTTGGGAATGACGTAGGAGATCAGTGATGGCGGCAACCCAATCGAGACATGTCCGCTTGGAAGACGATTGAAGGCTTGGAGATCTTCGGAAATCTTATTGACTTCTCGCAGCACGGATTGGGCTCGCACAAGGGCCTCATGTCCAAGCTCTGACAGGGCAACGCCGCGGCCTGTCCGGTAAAAGAGTGCACCTTTCCACTCCGCTTCAAGCTCGCTGATGATGCGGCTGACAGTCGGCTGAGCCAAACCGAGCGAGACGGCCGCCTTTGTAAAACTTCCCAGCTCGGCCGCCCGTGAGAAGGTGCGCAGATGGTCTAGGTTCATTGTCGAGCCATCCAGATTTCGGATATCCGATATTAGTAACATGTACTGGACGTATCGCAAACGATAGTTAGCTTATTCTTAATAATAATACTTCTGGCGCCTCTATGAGAAATCGCCAAGGAGACACAAAATAACACAAGGAGGAATACATGGGACGCTATTGCGCGCGTGCCGGCGCAGGACTTGTCAGCTCAATAGTATTTGCTCTCGTCTCGACATCGGCTTTCGCACAAACCAAGATTGTGCGGTTCCTACATAACGAGACGGACCCGCCAAGCATCGAATTCTACAACAAGGCAATTAAGGAATTCGAAGCGGCGAACCCGGATATCAAGATCGAGATGGAGGCTGTCAGCACTGATGGCCGTCTCCAGAAAGTGCTGGCTTCGATAAACACGAAGACGATGCCGGAAGTTTTCAAGCTTCTTCCTGAGGAGCGGTTCGAGTTCGCTCGTAAGGGATATCTCGTTGCTCTCGATGATGTCATTAACGACATCGGTGCAGCAGATTATGTCCCCGGCTCACTAGTGCCCGTCGAAGGTAAAACCTACGATATCCCCTACACGCTGGGCAATTATGGCGTGCTCTGGCAACGCGACGATATGCTAAAGGCGAAAGGAGTTGAGACGCCCAAGAACTGGGACGAGCTCAAGGCGGCGGCAAAGGCCCTCACGGATAGCGGCAATTTCGGCTTCATATTTCCAGCGGGCAAGAACCGGATGGCTAGCATCTATCTGTCCGCAATGATCTGGAATGCCGGCGGAACCTATTTCGACAAGGATCTAAACGTCACCTTCGACAATCCTGGCACCGTCAAGGCGCTTACATTCCTGAAAGAGATGGCGGCTTATTCGCCGTCGGGCATCGGTTCTTACTCCTACGGCGACATGATCAATGTCTATTTGACGGGCAAGATCGGCCTCGACATCTACGCGCCTCGCCTCGCAGCCAATGCAGCGGCTAACACGCCTGACATCTTCAAGAATACAAGCGCCAAGCCCATGCCCATGGGCCCAAGCGGCGTGGCTGTAAAATTCGTTAATGCCAACAGCTTCGCCCTCGCCTCACCTTCTGTTGGTTCCAAAAACGTCGATGCTGCCCGCAAATTTTTGAAGTTCATCGTAACGGGTGAACGTCTGGAACAGTTCTCGCTTACCGCGTACCCACATCTCATTCCACCCTTGAAGGGCGTGCAGGAGAAGGTGATCAAAGAAGGCGCGGCACAGGTTCTGAATGGGCGGGAGGATATTGGACGCCTTTCCTTCGACACCTCTAACGCGCTGGACTTCGAGTCCGAAGCAGGGGCCGTCTTTAAGGACGGCAAGGTAATCCGCTCCGGTGTGGTCAATCCTTATATCGGTTCAATTGTTGCGCGTGGCATTCCTGCCGAGGTCGTCCAGCGCGTGGTTCTTCAAGGTGAGGACCCTGCTAAGGCGGCTGCATGGGGGCAGGAGCGCATGAAGCGCATCGTTGACGACCTCAAGAAATAGGCGTCGCACCCCAACCCAGTGTCCGCGTCGCTGACGCGGACACCATTCTCGGAGAACTCATATGGCCCAGGATCAGGCGGCTCCGCCGGTCGTGTCTTTGCGCGAACGTGTCAAATCTCCTCCCGCGGAAACCATGGTCGAGTCCTATTTCGCGCCAGCAATCGCGGCTGGAATCCGATTTCAATTTGAGCCTGAGATCAAAATTCACTTGGCTCACGCCCTCATGCTGGCGGAGCGTGGGATCGTCAACCGCTCCGACATCGCACAGATCATCGCTTTGCTCCTGGAACTGCGCCAAGCTGGCGTATCAGCTCTCACCATCGACTACCGGCAGGAAGACCTCTTTTCCTATACCGAGCGCTTCATCGTGGACCGCCTTGGCCCCGCTACGGGCGGACGCCTTCATACGGGCCGCAGCCGCAACGACATGCATACAACGTCATGGCGCCTTGCTCTCAGAACACGCCTTCTCGACCTGATGAAGGTCGTGCTGCGCTTGCGCCAGACATTACTCAATCTTGCCGAGCAACATATCGATACGGTAATGCCTGGCTATACGCACACGCAGCATGCACAACCCATCTCCTTCGGCTACTACCTTCTCTCAGCCGCCGACCTCATTGAGCGCGACTTCCGAAGACTTGCGGGCGCACTATCTCGCGTGGATCGGAGCCCGCTGGGCTCGGGAGCACTCTCCACAACCGGCTTTCCCATTGATCGGGATATGACGTGCAGGCTGTTGGGATTTTCTGGCCTTGTCGAGATCGGCTATGACGGCGTCGCCATTCGCGATGACGTGCACGAAACTGCGGCGGCTGTCGCGATTCTTATGACCGGCATCTCGCGAGCCGCTACCGATCTTCAGACTTGGAGCACGATGGAATATGGCTTCATTGAGCTTGATGACGCCTATTCCAGCGTCAGCAGTATCATGCCACAGAAGAAGAACCCACAAGCGCTGGAGCATGTAAAGGCTATTGCGGGCATTGCCACTGGCGCCCTCAGCACCGTGCTGGCGTGCAGCAAGAATACGCCACTGGCGGATGTCAATGACGGTGTTTCGGCACCTAATGCGCCTGCTCTTGAGGCCATCGAACGGGTTATCCGTTCACTCCTTGTATTCGAGGGCACCCTATCCACGTTGAAGGTGCGCGCCGATGCAATGCGCCACTCGGCGGAGATCGGTTTCGGTACTGCAACCGAGCTTGCAGATATCATCGTCCGCGAGACTGGAATGTCCTTCCGGATGGCTCACAATGTTGTCGGACGGGTTGTCCGCGAGACAATCGAAGCTGGGCGTATCGCGACCGACATCACCGCGGTGGACCTCGATGAGGCTTCGCAAGCCCTCTTCGGTCACGCTCTCGGGATTTCTCAAGACAAGGTCGAGACTGCGCTCGATCCAGCCGAAAACCTCAAGACCCGCACAGTGACAGGCGGCCCGGCCCCAGAACGGATGGCCGAGATGCTTGTCCGCCGGAGGACGGATCTCGACCATGATGTTGAGGAGACTGATCAGGTGATCCGCAGGATCGCGGATGCCGATGGGCAACTCGAAAACCAGGCGCGGCAATTAATCGCAGAAGCGGGTCTGCCAGTGCAATCCCAGATCGCGAGATAGTCCCATGGCACGACTTGAAATCCGACAGGTCAGCAAGATTTTTGCCGATCACACTGCCGTATCAGATGTCAGCCTCACCGTGAACGATGGCGAGTTCCTGGTTTTGCTCGGTCCATCCGGCTGCGGGAAGAGCACGTTGCTTCGCATGATCGCGGGGCTTGAGCTGCCAACATATGGCGAGATTGTCATTGGTGATCGCGTTGCAACTCGGCTTCAGCCGAAGGATCGCAACATCGCAATGGTATTCCAAAATTATGCGCTCTATCCACATCTTACAGTCTACGAGAACATTGCCTTTCCGTTACGGGTGCGCGGAGCCAACTCCAAACTTGTCAACGAGAAGGTAAAGTGGGCGTCTGAACTCGTGGGGCTCGGCCATCTGTTGAAGCGAAAGCCCCGCCAGATGTCGGGCGGTGAACGGCAGCGCACGGCACTGGCGCGCTCGCTCGTGCGCGATCCGGATGTCTTTCTCTTGGATGAACCGCTTTCAAACCTCGATGCGAAATTGCGTCATTCGGCTCGAGAGGAGCTTCGGCAGTTCCAGGATCGTGTCGGTGTCACCTCTGTCTATGTGACCCATGATCAGGTGGAGGCCATGGGCCTCGGGGACCGCATTGTTGTGATGCAGGCGGGAACGGTCCGTCAGATCGGCACGCCGGAGGAGATCTATCAATATCCCGCCGACACGTTCGTTGCCACTTTCATGGGTTCGCCTCCCATGAATCTCATTTCTCAAGGGGATATCACCCTAGGATTTAGGCCTGAAAATTTCCTGCCCGAAAGTAATTATCCGGCCGGCGGTGACATCACGCGCATCACCTTTCGTGTTCATCGTGTCGAGTATCTCGGTGGCGATCGCCTTCTCTACGGCTATGTTTGCGGCAACCTGCCTGAAACGCCGGCAATCGCGCGAATTCCATCAAGCGTCGCCTACTCACCCGTCATAGGCTCAGAGGCGACCTTTGCAGTTGCCACCAGCGATCTGCGCCGCTTCGATAGCGTGAGCGGCAAGGCGCTTCCGGTCGCCGGAATGGAGATGGAACGGAGGCTTGCCCATGGCTGAAGCTCGCGCCGCGCTTCATGGGGACCGCACGCTGGCTTATGCAACGCTGGCCCCGAGCATCTTCCTTCTTTTACTCCTGGCTGGAGTTCCGACAATCACTGTATTCGCAACAGCTATGCAGGATGTCGGTATGGGCGATATGTCCGGGCCCTACGTGGGTTTCGAAAATTTCGCCTGGGCACTCACCAGCGACGCCTTTTACACAGCGTTACGGAACACCTTCGTCTGGGTATTCGGCAGCGTCGCGCTCGAGATGGTGATAGGTCTTGGCCTTGCCCTGCTCCTCAACAAGACTTTCATGTTTCGCGGCATTGCCCGTGCTGTCATCTTGGCACCGTATCTTGTACCCACCGTCGTGGCCGTGCTCGTTTGGCGCTATATGTTCCACGACATCGTCGGTATCATCAACGCGGGCCTTCTGTCCATTGGTGTCATCGATAAGCCGCTCCTTTGGCTCAACAGCCAGTCACTAGCGATGACGTCCGTAATCCTGGTCGGCGTTTGGAAGTTTTTTCCCTTCGTCGTGATCGCTCTTCTCGGCATCCTTCAGGCCATCCCGCAGGAACAATACGAAGCAGCGAAGATCGATGGTGCAAGCAGCCTCCAACAGTTCTGGCGCATCACCCTTCCCTATGTGATGCCGGTCTTCCTTCTGACGGCGCTTCTGCGCACCATCTGGAGCTTCCACAAGTTCGAAATCATCTATCTGATGACCGGAGGCGGCCCTCTCGATGCGACGACGACGCTTCCGATCCTCGTCTACCTCAAGGCCTTCTCCGATTTCGAATTCGGGCGCGGCGCCGCCGTGGCGATCCTCACATTCGCCATTCTGGTCATCTTCCTCGGACTGTACTTCGTCCTGATCAAGCGCGCGGAGGATCGGCAATGACGTCCGCTACCATCTCCATCACCTCCGCCTCGGATCGTCCGCGCCGCAACTACGAGATGGCGGATGTACACCATCTCGCCTCGCGCATGATGCTCTACCTCCTCGCCTTTACGGCGGTATCCGTCGTCGGATTTCCCCTGTTCTGGATGGTTCTGTGCTCTTTCAAGCCCGGTGGCGAACTTTACGCGACCCCGCCCAGCTTCCTACCCAGGGAATGGACGTTGCAGAACTATCGTGACCTGTTCGTGCAGACGAATTTTTTCACATACTTCGCAAATAGCCTCATTGTGGCTGGCGGGGCGACGCTTTTGTCGCTCGTGATCGGCGGCTTGGGCGCTTATAGCCTCAGCCGGTTCAAATTCTTCGGCATTGCCGCTTTCTCAAATGCCGCCCTGATCTGCTACATGCTGCCTGAAGTTCTCATTGTTCTTCCGCTCTATATTTATGTCGTGAAGCTCGGCCTCGCTGACACGCTGATCGCCCTGATCATCGCCAACACCGCCTTTACCCTGCCGCTCGCGCTCTGGTTCATGCGGTCCTACTTCAATGCGATCCCTGTCAGCCTAGAAGAAAGTGCGATGATTGACGGGTGCACACGCCTGCAGGCCATGCGCCGGGTGACAGTGCCCCTTGCCCTTCCCGGCATTGTCTCGGTCGGCGTCTTCGCATTCAATCACGCCTGGAACGAGTTTTTGTTCGCGCTCGTCTTCACCTCCTCCGAGCGCAACAAAACCTTGCCACTCGGCCTCGCTACTTGGATCGGACAGGACAACATCTATTCCTGGGGCATGCTCCTGGCCGGTGCGGTTCTCGTTACGATCCCTGTCGTTCTGTTCTACCTGCTCGTTCAGCGCAAGCTGGTCGTCGGCCTCTCCGAGGGTGGCGCCAAGGGCGAATAGTTTCCAAGACAACATCTTTAATTCCGAGGTCAGAATGAAGATCAAAAGTGTGGCTGTCATCGCCGTCGAAATCCCCCTCTCGAAGAACTTCGGCGGCAGTCGGTACAATGTCACCAAGAGATGTACGATCATCACCCGCATGGAAACCGATACGGGTCTGATCAGCGAGGTGTATAATGGCGACAACCGAGATCACATGCGCGAGGTCGTCGCGATCATTGAGGAGGAGCTCGCACCTCTGGTGATCGGGGAGGATATCTTCGCCGTCGAACGAATTTGGCAGAAGCTCTTCAAGCAGGCGGAGTGGAATCGCGACCGAAAGCTGGTCATGGAGGCTATCGCTTGCATCGACAGCGCCATCTGGGATCTCATGGGAAAAGCTGCAGGCATCAATGTCTGCCGTCTGCTTGGTGGATATCGGCAAGAGCTGCCGATCATTTGCATCGGCGGATATTATGAGGAGGGCAAGACGCTATCTGATCTCGGCAAGGAGATGGAGCGCCTGAAAGATGCAGGCCTCGCTGGGTGCAAGGTTAAGGTCGGCGGGTTGTCTGCCGAGAAGGACGCAGAACGCGTCGAAGCCGCCCGTAAAGGTGCAGGTGACGATTTCATGATCGCGGTTGATGCCAATCGCGGCTGGCCGGTATCGGAGGCAATACGCTTTGCGCGTATGATCGAAAAGTACGACATCGCTTGGTTCGAGGAACCGTGCCACTGGTATGACGATGCGCGTATGATGGCGCAAGTGCGCAGCTCTACGACCATTCCGATCGATGCAGGCCAGAGTGAAGCCACGAGCGCGGGCGTGCGCCGCCTCGTTGCCGAAGGTGCAGTTGACATCGTGAACTTCGATGCCTCGGAAGCCGGAGGCATCACCGAATGGCGGCGGGCGGCGGCCCTGTGTTTCCTAAATGATGTGCGCGTAGGGCATCATGAAGAAGCACAGATCGCGATGCACATGATCGCGGCGATTCCGAACGGTGTCTGCGTGGAGTGCTTCGAGCCTGCCCGCGATCCCATCTGGGCCGAAATGATCGCCAACCGCCCTAATCCGCGAAACGGCATTATCCAAGTGCCGCAGGGACCCGGCTTCGGTCTTGAACTTAATTGGGACATGGTTCGGCGCTTCCAAGTGCATTGAGCCGGATGTGACGGCGCTCGATCACAGGTTCCCTATAAGCCTGAAGACCCGCAGCCGACAGGTGCGCCTAGCAAAGCGCATCCGTCTAGCGACCGCATTCGCCCTGATGGCAGTATCCGGACTCATCTGGACCTCGTTCAGCCTTTTCCTTGTCGCCATCGAAGGAGAGTTTCATTGGTCGAGGGCAGAGATTTCAGGGGCGTTCAGTGTCTTCGCACTTACCAACGCCCTGACAGCTCCAGCCTTTGGGTACGCGCTAGGACGATGGGACAGCCGCCGTCTGCTCGCAGCAGCATCACTAGTCCTGGGCGTCGCGTTATGCGGCACGACTATGGTCGAAACGCCTGCCGCCTACTGGATTATCTTCGGTGTGATCGGCGGCATCGGAAGCCATTGCACAAGCTCATACGCTGTCTTCGCCGTTTTGGCGGGGCGATTCCGTGAGCGCCCAGCGACGGCGATGGCTATCGCCGATTCGGGATCCAGCTTCGCAACATTTCTTGGATTTCCTCTGATCCATTGGATCATCATGGATGCCGGCTGGCGCGCAGCCTATCTCTTCCTTGGATGCTCAGTGGCGTTCATTGGAGGCGCTCTGCATCTGCTGATAATGGATCCGGTTCGGCGTGCCTCACCAACGCAACAGGGTGCCACACCATTCTCGACCGGGCTGCCTCTCATCCTTCTTCTCGCACTTGCCGTCGCTTATTTCTGTGGCTCGGCGTCCTATCAGGGTCTCATCACACAACAGATCGCTCTTCTGGACTATTATGGAGTTGCCGAGAACCTTGCTGTAGGAGTTGTCGCTGTCGCAGGCTTGACCCTGTTCGTCTGGCGGCTCGGCTCCGGTTATCTTTGTGATCTGTGGGGGCCGGGAAAGGTAATGGTAATTGCAGCCATCGGTATCGTCACAACCTTCGTATCCATCGCAGTCGGCGCAACATTCTCGGTTCCTTCTGCGCTGCTCGCCTTCCCGGTGGCTGTAGGCATCGCGTTTGGTGGACAACAGGTGCTGCTCGCGGCCACCACGCGGCTCATGACGCACCCTACAACTTTCGCAAGCATCCTCGGAATCTGTCGAATGGCCTCAGGCATCGGGATGGCCGTCGGGCCACTAATAGCGGGATATGCTTATGACTCGGATGGCGGGTATGAGATGCCACTCGTCTTACTTGCAATCATTTCCGTAGGGCACGTTGCAGCGTATATGACGGCCCTCAGCTTTAGAACGAAGGGATAGCATTCTGTATTCAGGATAGCAGCAGGCTACGTCCGGAGCCTGATTACAACAGGCCTAGTTTGGATCTTGGTTGCGTCAGACCTCCTCAGCAGCGCCGTGAGGTGCCTTTCGTAGTGCACGAGAGACTGGTCTAGCCAGTGAAGCGATTCAGCGCCTGTCGCCAGCTTTATGATGCCTGCTATGAGATGCAACGCCGCGCTCCTGTGACAGTGCTCGACCCCCTCTCTGGCCTGTACGAGGAGCCACGATGAGTTGAACCTCAAGGATATTGAGAACTGGGGTGAGGCTGTGCTAGCAGCTCAATGTCGTCCGGCTCTTACCTAGGCCGTCTTCCCGTCAAAAAGTAGATGGCTTCCATGATGCGATTTGTTCCTGTGAGCCAAAATGACATAGGAAGGGTGTACTTCCCGAGGAGGCGACGCCGTGGGCGGTCAGGCAGGAAGAGCCGAGGCTTCGTTTACGGGCGCACATGATGGCAGTCCAACCTTCTGTCGCTTCTCCTCTTGCCTCACCAAGGCTTCCCGCTGTGCGGCTGTCTGAAGAAGCCGAAGTCGGACATCCGTAAGGAAAATTTGCGCGGCAATAGTGCGGATGGATGCAGCTTGTTCCCAATACTCAGCTGCTTTGTTTGAATAGGATTGGTGCACGGCCAATAAGCTCCGAGCTCAGGTCGCAGCTACTAACTCCCATCATTAGGCTTTGGTTCTTGACCATCAGGCTAATCATTGAATTCTGGATCCAACAACCTTCTCCGATCATCTAGGTCGCCAGTCATTTGGCCCAAGATGGCCTGTGCCCCGCCAAGGCATGCTTTCCCCGGAGATTCGATAACACCTTGGCTATCATATCGAGCCGGACTGATGCCTGCCGGCAGAGAGCCCCCCACCTGTTTCAGAACTGCCATTTCCGCAGGAGTTCGTTAACCATACTGGACCGACCATGCTGCAGAGATTCGGTTCAGATGCTGGTGAGGCGCAGGAATGTGGACAGTTCAGAAAAAGTACATCGCAGCCAGCCTCACGGCCGTCCTTGTATTTGTCATGTCGTATTGTCTATTGCTGTCCCTTGAGGAACCCATTCACAACTTGATGATTCAACAGGAGCTCAGTCTAGGTTGGGGTATGCAGTGGTGGGGCGCTAGCATCGCACTGACTTTAGGAATATGCTTCTTTCGGCTTGTGCTGGCATGGCGCAAAAGAATTTCTTTGGAATGGCGAAAGACACTGATCGCCCGGGCCAGAGCCTGACCTAACCACAGAGACGACGGGTCTTCACCACAAGGCACATAGGCTGTTTACGGCTTATAGAGCCAAGATGCATCAAATTGATCTCGGAAGCTCCAATACAATATTCCTACTTCATTACGTCCACTTCTATCAGCTTCGTAAACGCCGAAAGACTTCGTCGGATTCTAAAGATAGCAACATCGTCTGAAATCTTTCTGGGTTCCTCGCGGACGACGCTCGACTGCCAACCGAATATCGAAGTGGGTCGCACCATGCTGGCCGAGAAATATTGGGTGTTTATGATCATGCAGACGGTAATTGATGGACCGCCTGTAGTCTCAGTGCCCCTGGAGGCATTCGCGCCGCCGCTTCTGTGAGCGGATGGTTAGGGGGTGGATATTTGGCAGCGATACCTTAGATACTGTTCACATCAGCGCATTAATTGCTTAAGAGCTTAGGCTGTGCGTCTCGTGAGATGCCAGCAATTTCTTAGGAAAATGATTCTATAGGTGCTTTAGAATGCCAGCGTTCGCACGTCAGTTCGAGCCGCATGTCACCCGTAGTGGCACAATGTCAAAATTTCGTTTCTCGGTCCGGTGCTCCTCCTGTGCGAGGTCAGAAACGTATGAAGCGACAAAGCCGGTAGGCGACGACCTTGTGAAGGGTTTTTTCCGAGAGCGTGGCTGGCTCCTCGGACGAGATCGCGCATACGATCTTTGCCCGAGCTGCTTGGCCAAGCCGACGGACGCAACGCAGCCGCGCAAGCGGTTAGGCATTGCCCGATCCGGTTCAGTGACAGCGATGGGAGCGTCCGACAGGAGAACTGAGACAATCAGCGCCAGGGACCAGGAAACCGCAGATATTCTGGCGCGGCATCTCGGCAAACCAGAGGCTTTAGCCGCAGAGGTTTTCCGGCCGAAGGAGCAGCATGTTGCTGGCTCAACCCTAGCGACCGAGCAAAGGCAACCTGCTCACAGCGTTCATGTGGCACCTGAGTTGACCCAGATTCTTGCTAACCTGGCCTCCGACTTCAAGGGGCTCAAAGAGGTTATGGAAGATATTTCAGTAGAGTTGCGCAAGCTTACGCAAGTCGGATCTCAACAAAGAGAAGCGATAGAGGGTCTTGGCAGCCACCTTCAACACTCTGCCAAGCAAGTCCTCGAAGGATTGAACAGATTCGCTCAAACTGTGCCGCAGGCCCAACCGATGTCTCATCATTTTTCTGAGCCCTCGGGTGCCGAAAGCCCGCTGCAAACGGAAAAAGCTCCAAACCAAGCCTCAATCCCCGCTGAGGACCCGGCGCCTAAGCCACATTCCCAGAAACAAGGCTTGAGGCGCAAGCGCTCGACGGTAGTCTCTAGGCCGATCAACGATGCTGCAGCCAGTACTGAGGCTATTGTGGTAAAATCTTTTCCTGATGTGAACAACGCGCACCGGTTCTATACATCAATCCGTCTACCAAGAGATTTATGGGATGCTTCGGGCTTTGAGCCTACCAATCGGTTGTTGATCGATTGGGATGGGCAGTCCTTGACGGTCAATCGTGTCACCGAGGGTGGCGTCAAGCCTAAGAGTGTTGGCAAAGCACAAGTTGTCCTACAATCTTGGAAGCTCGGGAACCTGAATTTGAACAGGCCCAGTCTTGATCGCCTTGATACAGGCATCCGTTTAGTTCCGAAGGTCTAACCCCGTTAAATCCATGCCCAAAACAGCACATCGAGTTCTCAAGACACACGGTCATCACGGTTGAGAGGGCGGTCGTTTGTGCTCGTCGACATGAAAAATTAGGCCATGTCCGCTGCCACTCTTGTGCCTCATGGAGGAGGTCGCGGCAGCGACAGCATCTGTAAGTTCGTGAACGTGGGCTTGGCCAAGGACACTTGGCCGAGTCTAGTGCTTGATGAGGATCATCCTAAGTTGATATCTGGCCATGCGGGGCAGCCTGATTTAATGACCAAGCCATCTTCGTAGCGCCGACAAGACATGGATAGAGATGATCTTTGTAGGCATAAGGCAAAGGCCGTGAACGGCATTGGTTGAATAACTCCTCCTCAGAGAACCGCCACCAATAAGAGTCCTGCCATAGAGCATGTCGCAGGCATCGATCGTAAGGCGCGCTGTGCTTGGCATCGTCTGGGTCTAGGTGGGCTTTGCACAATAGAACCTGTCAATTCCCAACCTAACACAAGCACCTATTAGACCGGTTGGCCTAGTTGCGTTTGCCGTTCAATGAAAGATAGCTTCAGGGATAGGCAATAGTTCCGACTCCTGCGAAGGAAAATCTGCGTGACACCTGAACAGCTTGAGAGCGTTGCGAAAGCGCTTTACGAAGTCGAGTATTCAAATTCCTGGCACGATGCACCGCAAAGCGTTCAAGCCGAATACATTGGCCTCGCGCAAACTGCGGCTTTACTCCTTAGTGAGAGTTTCACGTTTCTTCATCCGTCATACACCTCGGAAGCTACTCAGCCACCGGCCAATAAAATCCGACCTCCTTATTGTTAGTACTCAAACCCAACATATGGAGTACTAAAGATTATTATTGCGACGCAGTACTGGTTTTATACTGCGCATAATGAAGGTGTAACAGCTCAACTGGATAGGCAGCTTTCAGTCACGCAATATTGCTGGCCCGCGCGAGAGGTTGGATCCTCATATGAGGGAGTTTTTTGCCCAGGACCATTGCTCATACATTTATGGCCTTCATCCTCGAAGGGGTATGGTAGTCGCTAGCTTTTGTACATCAAGGCAAGTTGTACGATCTGTCGGGCTAGACATAATGTACGCTGCCAGATCAATGCGTCCCGCAATTGCGACGAGATATTCAATCTCGCATAAAAACGGGTCGCGCCGGTCTCTAGACTCTGTCCGCGACCCGTCGTACGTATTTTACCCCCACGGAGACCTAGCTATAGCTTACACTTAAAGCGACGAACAATAATTATAAATGCCTAGAATATTCGCTGTCATTATCCGCCCTGATAAAGGTGATTGCAAACGCAGCCATCAGTCGAGCCACGCTTGTGGTTTAATGACATAGGACGGCGTGCTAGATTAGCGACCTGATTTTCAGGAACCATTCCATGACCCTTCCCTATCTCGTAGCAATTGCCGCCATCACTCTAGGCCTTCCCTTCCTGATCCTATTCGCGATTGTTCATTCGGCTTCGGGGGTGAGCCCAAGCGTTTTAAGCACCCTGATCGGCGCCATGATCCTTTCCACCTTTCTCGTCCTGATGGTGTTTGAGATCAGACGCATTGCCAATCTGCCTCGCGATTCTGAGTAAAGCGAGGAACCCGGAACCTCAATTCCGACCATTGGAGCAAAATGCTCAAAGCAAGAGAGAAACCTTTATCTTGCTTCCAAGGATCTGCAGCAGAAGCCTCGGCTCTGGCCAAAGAACGCTCTAGCGTCGGCTTATCCGCACTCTCGGTAAATAGTTGCAAGTCTGTCGCAAGTATCAAACTTGCTGTCCACTCCGGTAGAATGTGGATGGCGAGGGCGGATCCAGAGCCCAGCGTGCCCTCTATGCATGCTGACCGACAAGGGTTCAAAAGATCAGCACTCAAACGATCCAGATTGCAGCGGCACTGAGGTCTACTCTTCCGATAATTGCGAACTTTATCGGCTGGTGCGCTGATCCGTTGCCATCTTTATCGAAGTACAGCGCTCCGGTTAGTTTGTTGTAAATGATCCGGTCCGAGGCATCATGCGCCTTCGACCCGATCCAGAACGCATCCGCCTTGAGGGCGCCACGTCCACCAATACCCTTGAAGATCGTTGACTTGAGGCTGATGCGGTCGGCCCACGGGTTAAAGTCGTTAAGCCTGTCTACGTTCGTCTTGGCATCCAGTGCTGCGTTGAAGAGAAACTCATCATAGCCCTCACCACTAACGAGCCTGTCGTTACCCGCTCCGCCCGACAAAGTGTCGTTGCCCGTATGCCCAAACAGCGCATCATTGCCAGATCCGCCATCGAGACGATCCTCATTCCAGCTTCCGTAAAGCTTATCCTGTCCGGAACCTCCAAAGAGTCTGCCGTTCTCGCCACCAACATAGAGGATATCGTCACCGGCGTCCCCGTAGATGGTATCCTTGCCGGCATCGCCGTACAGTCTGTCGTTGCCATCGCCGCCGCGAAGCTTGTCATCTCCGTCGCCGCCACGCAGGACATCGTTTCCTATGTTACCATAGAGAATATCCCTGCCACTGCCGCCCCACAGCCTGTCGTTACCGTCTCCACCGGAAAGCCGATCATTCCCTGCATATCCATAGATCGTATCGTTACCTCCCTCACCGTTGATAAAATCAAGGGCATTATCTCCGAGGACGTAGTCGGAGGTTGGCGTTCCGAATACGGGCACTATAAAAGTTGCCATGTGCGAAGTCCTGGATAGAGGTCTGAGCGCGACCGAAAATATTGGAAGGGCTACATACCTTAGACCATGCTTTGCTCACAATAGCCTCGGCAGTAAGTTCCTGGTTGCTGTCGGAGGTTCTGCCGCTTGCTGACAACAGCTCGGATTAATTCAGAGACACTGAATTCCTCTACATTCGTTAGAGGTAAAACAGCGGTTGACAGGAGATTTGAGCGTATATGTGAAAAATATTATAATAATATAACTCTAATTTGGGCGATCATTCCCATCCGCTGAGTCTCGCGGCATCAAGATGACGGGCACATCGCTCGCGACAGGACAGGGCCTAGATAATGAAGCCTCGATAGTCCTGCTCGGGAAATGTCTCGGAAATACTCTTCGGCGCATACTGTCTGTAAACTAAAGCTGAAATACTGGTGTGGCATGCTCATTTATTCGACGATAGACTCACAGCTTGTGTCGGAAAGCAGACAGACAGCCATCCTTCCCTGTCCTTACCTTAGATCACCGCAAGAAATTAAGCAGGGAGCACCTTTGACTGCACAGACGCTTATGATTCGTAACCCTCGATCGGCAGAGCCAGTACCTCGTCCGAGTCCGGTTGGGTACACCGCCTTCATTTGCAGCGATGCTGACCGACAAATAGCATTAAGGGATATCCTTCAAAATACGCCCTTAGCACTTGCTGAAACTGTCCCATTCGATCAGGCAAAGTGGCTTCACCTGACGGCACCTCACCTCCACCTTATCATTATTGGGTTCGACCATTATCCTGGCAGCTTCCTCGAAACCGTGAGAGACGTGAGAAAGCGTTTTCCTCAGGCGCTGATCGTGGCTCTGGCCGACGATTTCGATGTCCGCTTCATCGAAACGGCTTACGATGAGGGTGTCCGTGGCTTCTGCTTAACCACACGCCCTCCCCGCGTTCTCATAGGATATCTCGAATTGATTATGGCCGGGGAAGTTGTTGTGCCTCCTCAGATCTTTGAGGCTGTCGTGGCTTCGGCGGGTTCAAGGACAGAAGGACGGTTTGCGCCAATCGGGTCTGTGCACAATAGAGACGATCTGAAGCTCTCCAAACTTTCGACGAGAGAACGGCAAATCTTGAACTGTCTCAAAGAAGGCTCGTCGAACAAAATGATTGCACGCAAGTTCGATCTTACAGAGGCGACGATCAAGGTGCATGTCAAATCGATCTTGCGTAAGGTCGGTGTTACCAACAGGACCCAGGCTGCGATGTGGGCCTGTCAGTGCATGCGAAGCAGCAGTGGAGCGATGCTAAATGTCTGAACCGACGGCAGCGAACGTTCAGGTCGGCGATGAGGTGCGGGTTCATTTCCACCCTCCAATTCCAGCCAAAAGTTTCATTGAGGGAATGGTCACCCGAGTCGACGAGACCTTTCCCCACGGACCGCTGGTTGTTGTGGATGTGACCCATCAGGTCATCCTCGGGAGAGACGCTCCGCTCAGGCTGGGGCACCAAGAGTACATTCTCTCCGAATGCTGGAAGGATTTCTCGGGCCAGATCGAGGTTTTGACAACATCCGATCAGAGGCATAATTTGATGGGCTCTCCATATACCACAGCGCATGCGAACGACGCTGTGATGGAAGAAGCGATCGCTTCCGTTGAACCGGTTCAAAAAAACAGTGAGAACCATGAAGTCCACCGCCACGGTGGTTTCATAGCTGCACTCTTTGGACGAGCTCGATAGAAGATCCTTGTAATCGCCATCTGGAGATCGGGTCTTATTAAGGCCACTGTCACAAGCTGCGTGCCAATCACTCAATGCGCCCGATCTGCGATAGGCAGAAAAGCTTACGATGATCGCTTAAAGCTAAAGAAACCCCGACAACCGACGGGGCGCGACTGTGTCTCAGAGGGGTTCGCAGAACCAGCCTTTGATATCAGCCCCTTATCCGATTCTTCACTTAGACTGGATGGTCTAAGAGCCGGCGAGATGGGGTTCGGACTGGATACAGAATCTTTACACTGTCCGGTCATTATCCTGTCACTGGGCGTAGACGGGCCCATAGAGTTGCGGTGTTGCAACCAGCACCGCAGAACCGCCCCGGCTGAGAGCTCTACCCTTTCAGCTGGGGCGTTTTTTGTACGCTCCTGCCTCATTCACTAAGCTGATCATGCCATGGCGGAGAGATTACAGACTCCACGGGAGATGCGGTGGCTAGGCAACGCGACATGCAAGCTTGCTTAGGCGGAATCCCTGGGTGGGATCCTTGAAAGCGTTGGTCGTAGCGCCATCGGCATCGACTTTGCCCTGAGCAGAAAACGCCAGCCTCGGCATGCCTGTTTGTCTGTCCATCTGAGATGGATCACGCGGTATGTCATTTCGTCTCGTCAGAGTTTCTCTCGGCCTATCGCGTAAGCAATTCATCCCCGAGCATTTTCGCTCCTTTGAGTCGACCTACGATGGCTGCCTCCTGAACCACAGATTTTTCAATCCGCAACTTGAGGACGTAAGATTGCTTAAACGGAACGTGCATGATGATTGGCGAGGGGAGCTCTGTCTTCAGGAATTGACTGTGAAGCTCAGCCTGACGTAGGCCAACGTGTCCCTGCACAAGGCTTTGGTTTTCACCTAGGTTCTATAGGACTAGTAGGCCCATAACTCGCGCATTGGTGAGCGCTCTGGTTATATCTTCACCAATCCATCTTGTCAGGACGCTTGTGTTTTCTGATGCCACTCCGGTGACAAGTTTCAAGCGTCGTGTGACCATGGCAACTACCTACATGCCACCTCAAAGGTGATGAAGATAGTAGCGCTCACTGAGCAGGCTTCTGCATAAGGCGAGTGGTCGTTGGAACAGCAAAATTCAAACATGATGTGGGGCCTTAGACGGGACGTGCATGAGCCTCCGTATCAAAGGCAATCGCTGAAGATGAGGGAGTGCCCCCTCTCGGCGAAAGCCCTGCTTTTCTGGGTTTGGCAAAGCGTTCCGACTCACTCTAGGTAGGGGAAGCAGCGGGCTTCATGAGAAATTCGCCGCTGCATGGCTCGATCCGGCTCCGTGTGATGTGCCCGAGCGACTGATCTTTGTTCCTGTTGGCGAACGGATCATTCTGGCGCCCCTGCTCCACGGTCGAAATACAGGATGCTATGCACGGCTCGGTCGACATGCACGGAGGGCTGATGATGTGGCAATACAACGGCCGACCGTTAAGTGACGGGCGCGCGTGCTCGCGTCAACAGGCTGTCGCGGCGAAGGTTTTTCATTCGTTTGCACTCCAATATCACGATGGTGACGAGTGGATGAAGTATCGCCGCCGCACATTGGATTATCGTACCTGTCGAAGCGCTCGGCATCGCGTCGTCAGCCATCGTCGTCTTTAGCGCAAGCGGCAATCATGCAACCTGCCGCGCCGGACCGTAAACCTGATCTCGAAGGCTGCGCCATAGCGAAGCCGGACTTTACGCGTAACAGCGAAGAGCAACAACAGCCACTCCGCTGGTATGGGAGGCCCGCCTATGAACAGCGCGCGTCGAGAAGCCGCAAGCCTCTTCGAGAAAGTTGCCGCCTATGCAGCAACTTTTCGGAACTCGGTCCAACACCGCCCGCAGCGTCCTGATGTTACCTACCAAGAATCGCTGCAGACCTTCGCGGCTCCAACACCTGAAAGCGGCAGCCCTGCGGATCGTGTTATCTCAGACCTTGTCGCCCATGCGACGCCAGGTTTGCACGCGATGACAGGGCCGCGCTTCTTCGGCTGGGTGATCGGCGCTTCTCACCCAGTCGGTGTGGCAGCTGACTGGCTGACTTCGGTCTGGGGGCAGAATGCCGGCAACCATACGGCCGCACCGGCAGCTGCGGCGGCTGAGACGGTGGCCGCCCGCTGGCTGTTGGACCTGCTCGATCTGCCGCGACAGGCGTCGGTTGGGTTCGTGACTGGAGCAACAGTTGCGAATTTCGTTTGCCTGGCTGCCGCACGAGGTGAGGTCCTCAGGCAGGTCGGCTGCGATGTAGAGGCCAACGGCATCTTTGGAGCTCCACCCATATCCGTACTGATCGGCGAGGAAGCCCATGCGACCGTCTTCTCAGCCTTGCAGTTTCTGGGGCTCGGCCATCAGCGTGTAACTCGTGTGAAGGCCGACGCCGCAGGACGCATGATCCCCTCAGCCCTCGCCGAAGCTCTGCGGGATTGCTCCGGTCCCACCATCGTGATCCTTCAAGCGGGGCAGATCAACACAGGTGCCTTTGATTCGTTTGCTGAACTAATTCCTTTGGCAAAAGCCCACGCGGCATGGATACATGTCGACGGCGCATTCGGTCTATGGGCGCGTGCGTGCCCAGGAAGAGCGCATATGGCGACCTCTGTCGAAGACGCTGATTCCTGGGCCACAGACGGCCACAAGTGGCTTCAGACACCCTATGACAGTGGCTATGCCATCGTTCGTGATGCTGACGCTCATCGCAGGGCGATGACGATCTCAGCGAGCTACCTGCCGTTGGCTTCGGGCAGTGACCGAGATCCCTCTCACTTCGTCCCTGAACTGTCGCGACGGGCTCGCGGGTTTGCAACCTGGGCGTTGATCAAACACTTCGGGCGCGCAGGCATTGCAGCGATGGTGGAGCGTCACTGCCAGCTCGCCCACCGCATTGCCGACGGTCTCGCCGCGGAGCCGGGTCTGGCTGTGCTGAACGAAGTTGTGCTCAATCAGATCATTGTCCGCTTCGGCACGGAGGCCTCGCCCGAGCTCGGTGATAGCCTGACCCGTCGAACCATCCAGTCCATTCAGGCCAACGGCACATGTTTTATGGGCGGCGCCCAATGGCAGGGCCGCTGGGTGATGCGGATCTCTGTGATTTCGGCTCCGACAACCAAAGATGACGCCGATCAGACCATCGAAGCTGTGCGTCGGGCATGGCGCGCTGTGCAGGAAGAGCAGGGATACGGCTCGAGGATTTGATAGAGCCTGTGCGATCGCTGTAGCAAAGACCGCATGGGCGAATAGCCTTCGTTCCGCTGGTCAACCCAGGCTGCAAAACAGGGTGGGAGATGCTCCCACCCTGCCCTGTTCGATCACAGGATCACATCGCCGGCCGCAAAGGTGCCGATGATCTTGATCTGGAAGTTGGACTTGCCGTTGCCGTCTGTGTCGCCCATCAGGATGCCGTGGTCGTAGCGCAGTTGGCCCGCCTTGCCAGTAAAACCTGCCGACAGGAAGGTCGAGGGATCAAGCAGATGCAGGAACGGACCATCCGCCCCGGCCCAGGTGAAGGCCTGGTTGCCCTTCACGAGCGCATTGGCATCGATGGTGCGCAGGTCGATCTTGTCCACGCCCGACTGGAAGTCGTGG
>JAYSGD010000019.1:0-70473 GCA_041913065.1 Microvirga sp.
CGCGTGGTCGTCGTCATGGAGCACGTGGCCAAGGCCAAGGACGGCTCGGAAGACCTGAAGCTTCTCAAAGCCTGCTCGCTGCCGCTCACCGGCGCGGGCGTGGTCGATCTGGTGATCACCGATCTCGGCGTGTTCTCCGTCGACAAGAAGGGCGGCACCGGCATGCGACTGATCGAGATGGCGGACGGGGTGACGGTCGACGAGATCAAGGCCAGGACCCAAGCCGAGTTCAAGGTCGCACTCAACGGCCAAAGGGCCGCCTGAGCTTCGACACACGCGAGCAAGGATAAGCGGCCCAGACGGCCGCTTTTCGCTTTTTTAGGGACTACGTCAGGTGTAGTAGATCGAGATTCTGCGTCCGTCGATGTCGCGGATATCCACATCCATGTCGTAGACGTCCCGCATGACACGCGCAGTCATGATCTCGTCGGGCGAGCCGTGACGGATAACCGAGCCGTCGCGCATGGCAACGATGTAATCCGAATAGCATGAGGCGAAATTGATGTCGTGCAGGACGAGAACGATGGTCTTGTTCAGGCCGTCGGCCGCCTGCCGCAGCAGTTTCATCATGCCGACGGCATGCTTCATGTCGAGATTGTTCAAGGGCTCATCAAAGAGCACGTAATCGGTGTTCTGGCACAACACCATGGCGACGTAGGCGCGCTGACGCTGTCCGCCGGACAATTCATCGAGAAATCTGTCGGCAAGTGGCTCCAGACCGAGGAAGTCGATGGCCTTGGCGACCTGCTCGAAATCATCCGCCTTGAGCCGTCCCTTGGAATAGGGATAGCGGCCGAACTCCACGAGATCGCGCACGGTCAGGCGCGAGCTCACGCGGTTGTCCTGGCGCAAGATGGAAAGGCGCTTGGCGAGAACGTCGGACGGCGTCGCGGTGACATCGAGCCCATCGACCGTCACCGTGCCGGCGCTCATCGGCAGGAGGCGGCTGATGAGGGAGAGGAGCGTTGATTTTCCGGCGCCGTTGGGGCCGATGATGGATGTGATGCCACGGCGCGGAATGCGCAGCGACACGTCGCGCACGACGATGGCGTCGCCATAGGCTTTGCTGGCATTGGTGATCTCGATCAACGGGCGATTCCTCTGATCAGGAGGACGAGAAAGACGATTCCCCCTAAGAATTCGATGATGATGCTGAGCGCCGTGTCGAAGGCGAAGACCCGCTCGAGAATGAGCTGGCCGCCGACGAGGCAGATGATGGTGATGAGAACGGCGACAGGCAGCACGAAACGATGCTTGTGGGTTCCGGCAAGCAGATAGGCGAGGTTCGCCACCAGCAATCCGAAAAACGTGACGGGACCCACCAGAGCCGTGGAGACCGACACGAGAATCGCAACCAGGATAAGCACGATGGTCACGATGCGATTGTGATCGAGTCCCAAGTTGACGGACGTTTCGCGCCCCAGCGCCAGCACGTCATAAACATGCATGAAGCGCCATCCGACCACGGACACCGCAACGATCATGGCGGCGGAGACAGCGAGAAGATCGCCGTCCACATTGTTGAAGCTGGCGAACAGGCGGTCCTGCAAAACCACGAACTCGTTGGGATCGATGATCCGCTGCATGAAGCTGGAGAGGCAGCGGAACAGCACGCCGAAGACGATGCCCGCGAGCACCAGCAGGTGAATGCTGCGGCTGCTGCCGGAGAAGAGCCAGCGGTAGAGCACGCTGGAGAACAGCACCATGGCTGTCACGTTGAACGCGAAGAGAAGACGCGTGTCCCATGCGGTCAGGCCAGCCGCGCCGATGCTGAACACGAGGCTCGTCTGGATGAGCACATAGAGCGCGTCGAACCCCATGATGGATGGCGTGAGAATCCTGTTGTGGCTCACCGTTTGGAAGAGCACGGTCGAGACGGCGATGGCGTATCCCACGAGAACCATCGTCAGAACTTTGGTGCCCCGAAACTGCAGGATGAAATCCCACCGCCCGCGCGCATTCAGTGTCATGAACAGCACAATTGCGCCCACCGCGAGAGCGGCGAGGATGAGGAGGATGTGCAGGGGATGCCTGTTCTTCTCACGCAAGACGTTCGCGCCCCTTCAGCAGGAGGAAGAGGAAGAGGGCGCTGCCGACGATGCCCATGATCGTGCCGATGGGAACTTCATAGGGGTAGTAGACAACGCGTCCGACGATGTCGCAGGAGAGAACGAGGCCTGCACCGAGAACAGCCACCCAGGGCAGGGTGCGTCGCATGTTGTCGCCGATCAGCAGGCTCACCACGTTCGGCACGATCAGGCCGAGAAACGGCAGCATGCCGACGGTCACCACGATTGTGGCCGTCACCATCGAGACGATGACGAGGCCGAGCGAGACGATGCTGTTGTAGCGAAGCCCCAGATTCGTCGCGAAATCCCTGCCCATTCCGGCAAGGGTGAGCCTGTCGGCTGCGAGATAGGCCATCAGGGTGAGGGCGAACCCGATCCACAACAGTTCGTAGCGGCCGCGCAGGACCCCTGAGAAATCGCCGGTTGTCCAGGCGTTCAGCGACTGCAGCAGGTCGAACCGGTAGGCGAAGAAGGTGGTGATCGCACTGATAATGCCGCCTAGCATGATGCCCACGAGGGGCACCGTGAGGGTGGAGCGCAGAGGGATCATCTTGAGGATGCGCAGGAAAAGGGCGGTGCCAATGAGCGCGCAGGCGGCAGCGGCCAGCATCTTCACGATCACAGGCGCCTCGGGCGCGAAGAGGGTGACGACGAGAAGGCCGAGGCTCGCCGATTCCACGGTTCCCGCCGTGGACGGCTCGACGAAGCGGTTCTGCGTCAGCATCTGCATGATCGTGCCGGCTACCGCCATGGCTGCGCCCGCGAGGACAAGAGCGAGCGTTCTGGGAATGCGGGAAACGAGCAGGATCTGTGCCGCGCGGTCCCCTTCCTGCGGCGAGAGGAGGGCGCCCAGCGACAGGTCGGTGGCACCGATCAGAAGACTGATCAGCGCGAGGCAGAGGACCGCAATCGTGGCGAGGAGGAGGCTTTTCACGATCGTTCTGGGTGCCGGTTTGAGAGCGCTGGCCTTCGGAAGGGTTGATACGGCAAGGCGGATCGCCGTGAGACGATCCGCCTTCGGATGGCAATGCCCTGAAGTGCAGGCCTGTTCAAGCCTATTTCTTCGCGAGAGCTTTCGTAATCTGGTCGGCGCTGGCCTGGAGCGCGGTTAATCCGCCGCCGACCAAGTACCAGTTGACCGGGTCGAGATAGACCACCTGGTTCTTCTTCCAGGCATTGGTCTGGCTGACGAGTTCGTTGTCCAGCACCTTCTGTGCAGCCCCGGCGGCACGGCCCGTCGCGCTGTCGCGGTCGATCACGAAGAGCCAGTCGGGATTCGTTTTGAGAATGAACTCCGAGCTCAGGGCCTGGCCGTGGTTCGTGGTGGCAAGGCCCTCGACGGCGGGTACGACGCCGAAATCGGTGTGCAGGATGCCGAAGCGTGAGCCCGGTCCGTAGGCGCTCATCTTGCCGCCCGTGGTGAGAACCAAAAGGCCTCTACCGGCAGTGGCCGCTTCCTTCTTGAGGTCCGCCATGGCCTTATCGAACTTTGCGATCTGCGCGTCGGCCTCCGCCTGCTTGTCGAAGATTCTCGCGAGCGTATGGACATTGCTCTTGACGCTGCCGACGTAATCCTTGGGGTCCACCGTCAGGTCGATGGTCGGCGCGATCCTGGCGAGATCGTCGTACTTCGCGCTGGAGCGTCCGCCGACGATGATCAGGTCAGGGGCGGCCGCGTTGACGACCTCGTAGTCCGGCTCGAACAGGGTGCCGACCTTCTCGTATTTGCCCGACCCGTATTTCGCGAGATATTCTGGGAAGCGTGCCGTCGGTACGCCGGCAACCTCGATGCCGAGGGCGTTCAATGTGTCGAGCGAAGCCAGGTCGAGGGCGATGACCTTATTGGGCTTCAGCGGAACGATCGTCTCACCCTTGGTGTGCCGGATCTTCAGATCCTGTGCATGCGCGACCGAGGTCAGAGCGCCGAATGCGAGCGCGCCCGCGATCATGGCAATGAGGGAGCGGGGTAGGGGGATAGAGAAGTTCGTCATGCTAATTGCTCTCCAGGGAGGACTTCATTGAACGACGGATAAGGTGTTGATCGCCCACATGGCCATGGCCTCCGATGCAGCGGGCGGAAGAGGAAGCCTCTCGCGCTTGAAGGATCGACTAGAAGGTTGCGGACATGCCGATCCAGAGACGCCGGCCTTCCACGACCGTGTTGTAATCGGTCGGCTCGATCTCTTTGTCGAAGACGTTGTAGATCGCCGCATTCAAGGTCAGCTGTTCCGTGACGTCATAGGACAGACCGGCATCCATCGTGGCGTAGGCGTCGAACTTGCGCCCAGTCACGCCGTTGATGATGACGGGCGAGCCGTTGGTGCCGATGCGCGCACCGCCCACGATTTCCGAGCCGTGGTAGTTCATGGCAAGCCATGTATCCAGACCTGTCACGGGCGTAATCCAGTCGAGTCGCGCATTCGCTGCATGCTTCGGCGTGCGGGCCAGAGGGAAGCCTTTCAGATCGCCCGTCCGCTGCTCGGAATCGGTAAAGGTGTAGCTGCCGCGGAACGAAACCGTATCCGTCATGCGCCAGGTGGCGGCCAGTTCGACGCCTTGGATGACAGCATCGTCGATGTTGTAGTTGTACCAGAGGCGATAGTTCGGATCTTCCGACCAGCGCACCGGATTGCCTGCGGCATCCCAAACAAGTGCATTGCTGATCTTGTCGCGGAAGTCCGTGTAGAAGAGCGTTGCGCTCGCGGTGAAGCCGTCGAGGTTGTCCCAGAGCGCGGCGACTTCATAACTGGTGCTGGTTTCCGGCTCCAGGTTCGGATTGGCGAGAATGACGCCGCAGGTGCCATTGGGGCCGTAGGTGCATCCGCCGCCGCCGGTGGTGTAGGCGTAGCCGGGCGCGATCTGGCGGATTTCGGGAGCGCGGAAGCCGGTGGAGATGCCGCCTTTCAAGGTCAGGTTCTCGGTGGCATGCCAGACGCCGTAGCTGCGCGGGCTGTAGTGGGAGCCATAGATCTCGTGATAATCCATGCGCAGGCCGTTGGTCCACGAGAAGCTGTCCGTGATGCGCCATTCGTCTTCGGCGAAGAGCGCCCACTGATTGAGCTCGAAGGTCTCGTCGCGGCCCGTGCGACGGCCGGGATTTTGATCGGTCAGCATGGCATTGGACCATTGACCGCCGGTTACGAGCGTATGAGAGCCGAAAAGGTCGAAGGGCGTCGTGAACTTGCCGTCGATGATAGTGTTCCTGATCTCCGGCGAGCGGGCGCTCTTATCGAAGGCGTTGGTGCGCGGATTTTCCGTGTAGCTTCTGCGTTCCGCCCATTCCTGCAGGATGGAAAAATTGGACGTCGTGGGTCCCCAGCGGCCTTCATGCGTGAGCGACCAGTACTTGCGGTCGTTGTGGTTGTAGGTGCTGTTGGAATCCGGCTCGAGCGTGCCCCCCTTGGAGGCGTTGCGGCGAATGCGCGTGAAGCCGCTCTCCAGCATGACGTCGTGGTTCTCGGTCGGCGTGAAGGTCAAGCGTCCGGCGATGTTGCCCTCTCGCGCTCCGGCGATGCCGCTCAGCAACGTATCTTCCTCGCGTCCGAAGCCGCGGCTCCACACCTGAAGGCCGAGCTTGCGGTGGATGAGCGGGCCGGCGGTATAGATGGAGCCCTGAACGGAGTTGCCGAACTGGTCATGCTGCTGAAGCGTGCCGTCCGCCGTGACCGTGGTTGTCCATTGATCCGTGACTTTGCGCGTGATGATGTTGATCACGCCGCCCATGGCGTCGGAGCCGTAGAGCGACGACATCGGACCCCGCACGACCTCGATGCGATCGATGGCGGAAACCGGAGGAATGAAGCTTTGCTCGAAACCCGCATTGCCGTTGGTGCGGGAATCGCGCGTGTTCTGCCGCTTGCCGTCCACGAGGATCAGCGTGTAGCTGCCCGGAAGGCCGCGAATGTAGATGTCCTTCTCATTGGCGACGCCGGTGGTGACGACGCCCTGGACTTCTCGGAGGGCATCCGTCAGATCGCGGAACGAGCCCCTTTCGAGTTCGTCGCGTGTGATAACCGAGATGCTTGCGGGTGCATCTCTTACGGTCTGCTCGAAGCCCGAGGCGGTCACGACGATCTGATCGAGGCTAATCACTTCTTCGGTAGCGGCAACTGAACCGGCGATCTGAGCGCGGAGATCTGTCGGCACAATCAAGAGCGCTGTCGAAAGGCTTGTACATGCAAGAAGCACAACCCATGCGGATTTCTTCGCAACAAGCCTGCTGCCCGAATTCTGCTGAACCGAAGCCCCCGTTTCCATCACTCAACCCCCAAGCACGTCAGGAAAATGTTCGATGGGCAGCTAGTAGGTTCCGGAGAGGAAAAGGGTCAACGGCTATGTTTGAGAGTCATTCTGAGTTCAGGAAAACGCAAATTATAGAATTTCTAAAGTTGAGGCTGCAGCTTGAAAGACCCGACGGAATAAGGAATAGGGTGCGGCTAGCGAAAGATCATGAAACGACTGTCCGGTAGCTTTCTCCCGGCCATGAAGACAGGGCGATTTTGGACTCCGAGCCACAAGTTGCAACCCCGAAGCTTGGGCGCCTCCGACTGCTGCTGGCGCTGGATGCGTTGCTTATGGAGGGAAGCGTCAGCCGCGCGGCGGAACGGCTGGGAATGAGCGTACCGGCGATGAGCAGGCTGCTCGGGCAGATCCGCGAGACCTACAACGACCCGATCTTTACGCGTTCGTCGCGTCGGCTGATCCCGACGCCGTTCGCGGAAGCGATGCGCCAGAGGCTGCGTGCCTTATCGGCGGAGGCCGAGGCACTGGCGCAGCCGCAAGGAGCAGGCTCCGGTGGAGTGACCATCGATCCCGAATTGTGGTCGGGGAAGCCCGTCATCGAGGCCGCGCCACTCGCCGCTCGCCGAAGCATCCTCCTGGAGGGCGAACCTTTGCCCGAGGCCTTCGCGCGAAAGCTGGCGGCGCTTGGGAAAGCGAATGACGCGCAAAGACGTCTTGCCAAACATATCGCGACGATCGGGGCGGGGATCGGACACAGCCGTCCGCTCACGACCGATGAAGCGCAGGATGCGTTCTCGTGCATTCTCGATGGCGAGGCGGATCCCGTGCAGATCGGAGCGCTGCTCTCCGTCATGAATTTCAGGGGCGAAACAGCCGCCGAGCTGGCCGGTCTCGTGCAGGCGGCGCGCGCTCATATCGGCGCGCCGGATGCAAGGACTTCTCCCGTCGCGCTCGACTGGCCGGCCTATATCTCCCCGAAGTCGCGAAGGATGCCGTGGTTCCTGCAGGCGGCATTGCTGCTGGCTGGCGCGGGCTACCGGATTTTCCTGCACTGCGGCGACGGTGGAGACAATACGCGAGGCATGCTCATCTCAGGGGCGCGCACGCTCGGGATTCCGATTTGCCACAGCAGGGACGCCGCTCTCGATGCAATCGCCAAGCGCGGCATCGCCTATATGCCGGTTGCCGCCCTGTCCTCGCAGATCCACCGGCTGCTTCAACTGTATGGCCTGCTCGAAACGCGCTCGTCGATCAATTCCGTCATGCCGCTTCTCAATCCCCTTAGCGCCGCGGCCATCATGATGGGTGTCGTGCGGCCGGCCTATCGCGAGCTACATCGGGATGCGGGAATGCTGCTCGGCTACGCGAACCTGACCGTTCTGGGCACCAGTCGCGATGCTGCCGAGGCGACGCCTTTCCGCACGAGCATGCTGCTTCGGATCGTGTCCGGGCAGGCGGATGAACTTTTTCTGTCAGCCGTGCCTGAGCCGAAGTCATACCGTTTGGTCGGCATGACGAGTCTCGAATACTGGCAGGGTGTCTGGACGGGAGCCGTGCGTGACGAACGCGCCGTTACGATCATCAACACGACGGCTGCCATCGCGCTTCTCACGCTGAGAGGCGAAACGAGCCAAACCTTCGAAGAATGTCAGACGATCGCCGGCAAACTTTGGGAAGCACGCAATCGGCAGGTCGAAGAGCTTCCCTGAATTGGATTCTGCATGCGCTTTCTAGCGAAGCGAAGTGAGGCATGAGGCGATGAAAACGGTTGTCCTGTCCTGACCGTTCTTGGATCTGCTCTCAGAAGACCTTGCCGCGTCGACGGCCATTTTCGCGAAGGTCGGCATCGAGAGTGTCAATTCCGACTACGCTACCTTCATCCGCGCTATCGTGATGCCTTGCGCGTTAGGTCTCATCCTGATCGCTCTCGGCACGGCTATCGTGACGTACAAAGGCTGATGGAAGCTCGCTTGCCCTCAAGGGGGAAAGGAACGCAGCAGCACGTCACTGATTCATGCTGCCGCGCTTCCGCGGTGGGCCTTAAACCTCCGCCGCCGGAGTGATGCCGAGATCGCTGAGCTTGGCTCGGACTTCCGTGATGGAGCGTTTCAGCTTCAGGCTGATCACGGAGGCGGGCGCACCCTCGCGCGCCAGATTCTTGAGGGCTTGGACAGCTTCATAGGTCCACGGGGTATTGGCGGAATCCATGTCGGGCATCTCCATTCCATTGCCGATGGCTAAAGCAAAGCCTCCTCTCCAACTAAGGCAAGAAGATGAAAAATGGCCCGTCACGCCTCCGGGAGGCCGCAACCTTAGCCGGGGATGCGCGTTGCTTGTGAAGGCAACACCTGCAAGGAACCCGCCATGACTATCATCTGGACAATCATCATCGGCTTCGTCGCCGGCCTCATCGCCAAGTGGATCATGCCAGGCCGCAATGAACCGTCGGGCTTCATCCTCACCACCATTCTTGGCATCGTCGGCGCGGTCGTGGCGACCTATCTCGGCCGGGCCATCGGTTGGTATGGTCCCGATGACGGAGCGAATTTCATCGGCGCCATCGTGGGCGCGGTCATCGTTCTTTTCATCTACGGCTTGATCGCCGGTCGCGGCCGCTCCACGACGACGTATTGATCTTCCGCGAAGAGCAAGATGGGCCGCGATCGAGAGTGCGGCCCATGCTGCTTGATCAGCGATGATGGGTCAATTGGCTGGCTTCGTCATGGGAGCCGGTCAATGCCGCTTTGACCGGGCAGTTGCCCACATAGCCACGCCAGGCAAGATACGAGCCGCCGGCAAGTGCCAGTAGGTTCAGCACCGGATTAGGGCGCGGCTTCGCCGCGGCAGCGGCAAGCCCAAGTCCCACCACCATGTAGACACCACGTTCGACGGTGGTCAGGTTCTGTTCTTCACTCATCCACGATCTCCTGTACAGACATTCTTTGCCGAGCCTGATCCCTGCAAACTGAGCAGGGAATGCGCAGGCCGAACGCGACGCGGAAGGCTGTTGTTCCGCTCTTTGTGGGAAGAGTCGAATCCGAGGGAACTGGGAAACTTGGCCATCGTTGAGTCAACTCTCAAGCCAAGGAGTTGTGAGATGGCAGCCAAAGAGAAGACCCTTGAAGACCTTTTCCTTCACACCCTGAAGGACGTTTACTACGCGGAAAAGCAGATTCTGAAGTCGCTGCCGAAGATGGCCAAGGCGGCGGAGTCCGAAGAACTGCGGCTTGCCTTCGAAAAGCATCGTGATGAAACCGAAGGCCAGATCGAGCGCCTCGAGCAGGTGTTCCAGATGCTCGGCAAGGCCGCGCGCGGCGTGCAGTGCGAGGCCATCAACGGCATCATCGAGGAAGGCAAGGAAGTCATGGAAGACTTCGCCGAGAGTCCGGCTCTCGATGCCGGTATCCTGGCCGCCGCGCAGGCCGTCGAGCACTACGAGATCACCCGTTACGGCTCCCTGCGCACCTGGGCGGCAGAGTTGGGCATGAAGGACGCCGTGCGGCTCATCGAGCAGAACCTGGAAGAGGAGAAGAAGACCGATCTTCTGCTCACCAAGCTTGCCGAAGCCCGCGTCAATACCAAGGCTGCATGAGGCAATTGCCTGATCCGAAGCCTCGCCCAGGCCGGGCGAGGCTTCGCACGTTTTAGATCAGTGCTGATGCGCCCTGCAGGGCGCCACCAGCGTGTCGAGAGTCAGGCGCAATGCGCCGGAGGGCTCGATTTCGAGTGTCGCCTTCATCGTGTCCGGATTCTCGACCAGATGCATGAAAGCAAGCAGCCGTAGCCGCGCCAGGGACGGCAGCGTTCCAAGCAGTTGCGACAGGCTCTCGCTGAGGTTTTCGATCATCTCTTCCTGCACGAAAGAGGCGAGGGGCAGTTTCTCCTCAGGCAGCGACATTCGGCACCCGATCGAGAATGGGCGATATGTTTCCCTCGCGCACAAGTGAGGGGCCACGCAATCCCGCGATGGCGCGCACGCTGCTCAGACTTTCATTCGAAATCTGGATGGCCGCTGCGATGCAAGGTTGGCCTTCGATCATCTGGGGCAGGCCAAGGGGGCGTACCTTGAAGCCGGCCTGTTGCCAGCGCGGCAGCCACCACATCTCCACGACGGCAGTCAGCTCCATGATGCCTTCTCCAAGGCAGAATTCCTGGATGGCCGCCAGAAGCCGACAATCGGTCCTGCCGGTGCGGCGTTCCTTGACCACGAAGTAGCGGGTCCATTCGAAGGTATCGAAGGCCTGCGGAATGCCGCGGGATGTCATGTGCGGAAACACTTCGCTGATCATATGTGGTAGCAGCGTCGGGTATAGGCGCTGCCCTCCGACGACGCGGTCCTTGTCGATGGCGAGCAGATAAATTGCATGCTCATTGTCATAGGCGTCGATCTCCAGCCCATCCGGACGTGTCAGATCCTTCCATCTGCGTTCCTCGACAAAGACTTGGTGTCGAAGGCGATAGTATTGTTGAATGCTGTCCTGATAGAGAGACTTATTATCGTTGGTAATGACGTGAATGCAGGTCATTGTTGGCCACCCCCTCTGCTGAGTGGCAGCACTTTTCCCTCACCTCGATATGAAGCGGTATTGTAGGAAATTACAGGTAAGGGCTTATAGGCTAATAATCTTGTGCTGGATGGCCCGTGCAACCGCTTGCGTTTTATTGGCGGCGTCCAGCTTCTGGCATGCACTGACAATATGCGCTGTGACGGTTCTCTCGGTAATTCCGAGAATCTCCCCCGTATCTGCTGCCGATTTCCCTGCCGCTGCCCACATGAGGGCTTCCCGCTCCCGTGGGGTCAGAAGGTCCGCTGACCGCTTCGGGACAGGCGCCAGCAATTGCCGGGTCCGCTCGAAGGCGTACATGGCCATCAGGTGGAGCGCAGGCTTCGTGCGAGGGGAGAGATCGAGATTGGCCCCACTCATCGAAAAACAAGCCTCGTAGCCATTGATGCCGTGGATCGGGAGGCAGAAGCCGTCCCGCATCCTGAAATCGGCTGCCCTGTTCATGACCTCAGCGGCCCGTGGTTCCTTCTCCTGGTCATAAGGGGCTTCGGACCATTCGAAAGGCTGTACGCTGTTGCGGCAAAGGCGGATGACCGGATCCACCCGCGCATAGTCTTCCCTCGTATAGATATCAAACCATCCCACCGGCCATTTCTTGAGAATGACAACCTGGTCGAACGTCTCCTTGAGATTCGGCAATCCCGTGAGGACGAAATTCTCAAAGCCGAACAGGGAGAATGACTTGGCTATCTCATCCACAACAATCTGGACAGAAGGAACGTTGTCAGCCTTTCGATGAACTCGAATGCTTCCGTTGCGTAATCGAAACTATGGTCAGTCACCGAAGCCCCCCGGCGAATTTTCTATTAACAGCTGTATACCATATCGATGCTACCATAAGTTTTAAAAGCGGTATATTCGTCCAGGCTCAAGGAGCGGCAGGAGATACGGTTGCAGCAGAAGTCACCCAACCCCATCGACCGGCATATCGGTAGCCGGGTCCGGGCCAGGCGGATCATGCTGGGCATGAGCCAGGAGAAGCTCGCAGAGGCTTTGGGGCTCACCTTCCAGCAGGTCCAGAAATACGAGAAGGGCATCAACCGGGTTGGGGCCAGCCGCCTTCTTCATATCGCGGGAATCCTCGACGTGGGCATCGATTTCTTCTTCGAGGGTATTCCTGGCCTGCGGTCCAGCGGACTTTCAGGCAACAGCGTCATGGCCGAGTTCCTCACGAGCCCGGAGAGCGACCGCCTCGTGCGCAGCTTCGTAGGCCTGAAGGATGACGATGCACGCCGGAAGGTCGCCGATTTCGTCGATTGGCTGGCATCCAGCCGCTAGCGCCGGGCAGGCAAAAACTCTGTCGGTTCAGGGCGAAAGACACGGGCGGGTTTCGGAACCTGCCGCGCTTCTAATGGTTACCTCCGCACGATTGAGAGAGGTTGACCATGGGCTTGGGACAGCAAAACAGCGATAGGCAGCACGACACCGGTTCCGAAGATTGGGATGCCCTGCGCGATGATATGGGCGACATGGCCGGAGCCGCTGTCGAGCGTGGCCGATTTTTCATTGAATCCGCGCGTGAGCAGGCCTCCGATTACGCGGGCCGTCGCAAGGACGACATTGCGCAGTCGGTATCCGATTTCGCGACGTCGTTGAGGGAATCCACGCATTCCTTCGATGAGCGCCCGAATATCCGCGCCGTCGTGGACAGCGCCGCCGAGGGGCTGGAGCAACTTGCGGATTCGATCCGGGAGCGCACCTTCTCGGATATCTTCAACGATTTCGAGGAAGTGGTGCGCCAGCGTCCTGCGACGGTGGCCGCAGTGTCGGTGGCCGTTGGCTTCCTTGCGGCGCGTTTCCTCAAGAGCACGGCGGAAGATCTGCGGCAGGACCGCATGAACCCGCATGTCTCCTCGCAGGGAAGCCGCAATCGCTCCCGGCAGACACAGCGCTCGGGCAACCGGGCTGGTGCATGACGGAGAATGGTCATGCAGGGCAACGGTCAACAAACCATCCAGGGCCTCGTCGGTGAGGCCCTGCGCGAATCCACCGATCTCGCTCAGAAAGAGTTCACGCTCTTTCGGACAGAAATCTCCCAAAACATTCGGACGATGTTCATCGGCCTTGCCATGGTGGTGGTTGCCGCGATCTTCGCGATTGCCGCTGTCATGTTGCTGACGGAATCGCTCGTCGAATGGCTGGCATCCGTTCTCAACTCCGAGGCGCTCGCGGCGCTGATCGTCGGCGGCGTCATGGCGGTCATCGCCATCGGCCTCGGGCTCTACGGGCGCAGCGCCATGTCGTCCTCCACGCTCACGCCGCAACGGACAATGCGGTCGCTCAAGCGTGATGCGGAAGTCCTGTCCGAAAGAGGTGCATGATGACACAGAGCCTTCAGGATCTGGAGCGGGAGATCGAGCAGAGCCGGGCTCAGCTCGATCAGACGATCGACCGTCTCCAGAACAAGATGACCGTCTCTGGAGTCGTCGACGACATGCTCGGCACCGCTCGGACAAGCCAGTACGGCCCTGTCTATGATCGCGTGCTAGAAACGGTTCGTCGGAATCCGGTGCCGGTCATGCTGATTGCCGCAGGTCTTGGACTGCTTGCCTATCGCCTCGGCCGTCCTGTTCGGCCGCGTCCGACGCGCCTGATCCCTGCTGATGAGGATTTCATCACGGATGAGGATCTCGCGTTGGAAGCCGGCGACATGCGCGTCTATGGATCGGGCGCGGCCCCTTTGCATGATCCTGACGATCATTCCTATCTGCGTCGTCGAATGAACCCCGGAATTTGAAGAACGAACAGGAGCTTTTCATGGCAAACAATACGAAGAACGAAAGCGGCAAATCCCAAATGGACAAGCAGAGCGAAACCGGGGCTGGCAAGGTTTCGGCCGGAACGTCCGTCGGCAATATCGGAGAAGCTCCCATGCCGCATGCTCACGACGAGAAGAAGGGCGCGCAGAGTTCGACCCTCGCATCTCACACGTCTCATCCGCTCGGTGGAAATCAGGGCGATCGCTCGAAGACCCAGTCGGCTCAGCGTAGCGCCTCTCAGGAGGAAAAGTCCTCGATGACGGAAAAGGCTCAAGGCATGGCTGAAGATGTGCGCCATCGTGCCGAGGAGGCTTATGAAGGCGCTTCCGATTGGGCGCGCGATACCTATGAGCGCGCCAGCGATTGGGCTTCCGACACCTATGAAGGTCAGCGCCGCCGCGTGCGCAGCATGAGCGGACGCTCGTCGAAGGCATTTGGTCAGGCGCGCGGTGGCGTGCAGAACTACGTGTCCGAAAACCCGATGGTCGTCGGACTTGTCGGTCTCGCCGCAGGCCTTCTGCTTGGAGCCCTGCTGCCACGCACGCGCCGCGAGAACGAAGCTTTCGGTGAATGGGCCGATGAGGTTCGTAACCAGGGACTTCGCTATGCCCGCGATGCCGCGAGCCGCGGCCGTGATTATGTGGAAGAGGCTTTCAATGGCGAGGATACCCGCTTCAGCCGTCACGAAAGCGAGTTCGACACGAACCGCGACGCCAACCGGCACTGATCACCAGCAGTCAGTATAAAACAAAAGCGCCGGCAGCAATGCCGGCGCTTTCATTATGCAGGAGTGTCGGGGGCAATCGTCATCCTGCGGAAACGGCAACGGCCACGGCAAGAAATGCGCGTACATCCGGCGTCATTCCTCGGCATCGTGACCGCATCTGACGGGCATGCCCATCAGCTGAACGAGAGATGGTGCCCGTGTTTCAGAATTTCAAGAGGCACCTTGAGAGATCCCGCCAAGCTACCCTGAAATGTGCGACCCGGCACGCTTCCTTAACCTCATAAGCGTTAAAAACCCTGTATCTCCGCGGCAAAGCTGGAACCGGGAACCATTCTGAGCCGTTTTCTCGATGATTGGAATACAGTTGCGTTGCTTCTGTCGTGGATCGGCAGCGGCGTAATTTCAGAAAATCATTCACGGAGCGATAGTGTGCGTATCTTGATCTTGGAGGATGACCCATTCATCGCGCTCGACCTGCAGGCTATCCTTGAGGCGGATGGCCATGAGGTTGTGGGTGTCTTCGATTCCGTCGATGAGGCCTATGAGCATATCGAGGATAACTTCGATTACGCTTTGCTGGATATTGACGTCGTCGGCGGAAAGAGCTTTGGCGTAGCAAGCGCTCTTGTCGAGCGGAATATTCCATTCGCCTTCGTTTCGGCGTCGTCTCCCGGCGAGTTGCCTCACTCTCTTCGGCAGGCGGCCTTCATCCCCAAGCCGTTCGAGGAGCGGGTCATCCTCAAGTCGCTCGCCGACACGCCCTGAAACCGCCGATCAGCCATCCAAGGACTTCATTGCCTGTCATGACCACTCCGCGCCTCGGCTTCTGCTGCAAGTATCTTCCCGAGGACGGCGCAGCGGAAGCCGTGCGGCAGATGAACACCATGACGGTGACGATGACCTATCTGGGCAGGCTCGAAGCGAAGGCCGCCTACGACAAGCTGCTAGCCGTCGTCTCGCACAATCTCGAAGCCGTCACGCGACAGATCGCCCATGTGGCGAGCCGCCCGAAGCTGGAGCGCCTGCATCGCATGTCGAGCGATCTTTTGCCCGGCTACACTCACGCCAGCTGCCGACAGTTCTATCTGGATTCCGACCTGCGCAATCTGATCGAGACGAGGCTGGCGCAGGCCGGGCAGTTCGCGCGCGAACATGGCGTGAGGCTCAGCATGCATCCGGGCCAGTTCTGCGTGATCGCATCCGCCAACCCTAATGCCGCCGCGAACGGGATCGCCGAATTCGAGTATCACGTGGATGTCATGCGGCTCATGGGTTACGGCACCGGCTGGCATCCGCACGGCGCCCATATCAATATCCATGGGGGAGCAAGGGTGCTCGGAGCCGAGGGCATTCGCGGCGGGCTGATGAACCTGTCCGAAACGGCCCGCAATCTCATCACCATCGAGAACGACGAGGTGAGCTTCGGCCTCGACGATCTTCTCCCGCTGGTGGACGACGTGCCTCTCGTCCTGGATCTGCACCATCATTGGATCAAGTCCGGCGGCGAGTATATCGAGCCGGAAGACCCGAGGGTGGGGCTGATCATCCAGTCCTGGCGCGGGACCCGGCCCCTGAGCCATGTGAGCGTCTCGCGGGAGGAGCTTCTTCCAGCCTGCGACATTCACGCCCTTCCCGACTTCCGGTCGCTCACGGAGTCCGGCATCAAGCCCAAGGACCTTCGCGCCCATTCCGACCTCATGTGGAACATGGCCGTCAACGATCTCGTCGCCCGGCACCTTTCCTGGTCCGACTTCGAGGTCGAGGCCAAGATGAAGAACATAGCCTCCGAGGGGCTGGCTCTTCATGTGGAAAAGGCTCTGCAAGGGCAGGTGCTTGCAGCCTCGGCGTAATTTTATTTCTCGGAAACAATTCGCCAATCCACAAGTGGTCTTCGGGAGGTCTGGAACCAAAGTGCCCTGTCAGCGTTGTTGGGCATTGTTCTGTTGCTTGAGCACCCGATGTCTGAGAGCCAGTCCACAGTTCTTTTGGTTGAAGACGAACCCCTCATTCGCCTCTTCATTTCCGAGCTTCTCGAGGAAGCTGGCTTTAAAGTGGTCGAGGCTGCCAACGCCACGGAGGCCCTGGTCCTCCTGGAGGCGGGACTGGGCGTCAACGTCCTCCTCACGGATGTGGATATGCCGGGTGGCTGCAACGGTTTCGAGCTGGCCCATAAAGTCCGTAAGTCTTGGCCGGAGGCCGAGATTTTGATCATGTCGGGCCGTCAGTGGCCCGCTCAGGGCGACCTGCCCCTCGGGGCCGCCTTCCTGGCCAAGCCCTGTCCGAACGAGGCCATCGTTTCCTACGTGCATTCCGCTGCCGAACGGTCGAAGAGGTCTCATGTCTCGACCAAGTCGTACCCGGCTCCCTATCAGACGGGTAAAGTCGTTCCCTTTCCGAAAACCGCCTAAATTCCTGAAGTCTATCTTGCTGAAGGCGAAGAGCAGTCATAAGCTCTGCCGGAATTGAGCTTCCTTCGGGGGCGGGGGCTGAGATTAAGTCTCCGGAGTATCCGACCCAGGGAAGATCAATGAGCTGTCGGAGCCAGGATATCCGCCTGACGACACGCTTTCCCATCCTACTCCCGGAGGAATACATGCCGACCAAGACCACAGACGGAAAAGCCGGAGCGAAGAAGGCTGCTGCCAAACCCGCCGCCAAGAAGGCCGCTGGTTCCGCGCCTAATGCTCTTCAGAAGCCCCTGCAGCCGTCCAAGGAGCTGGCAGCCATCGTGGGCTCGAACCCGCTGCCCCGCGGCGAGGTGGTGAGCAAGATGTGGGACTACATCAAGAAGAACAACCTTCAGAACCCCGAGAACAAGCGCGAGATCATCGCCGACGACAAGCTGAAGCCGATCTTCGGCAAGCCGAAGGTGACCATGTTCGAGATGAACAAGCACCTCGCCCAGCACCTGAAATAAGGTTCTCTGAACTCAGGAATCCTGCCGCCATTGGTTGAGCGGCAGGATTTCGGGCCTCTCGCCCGGGGCCCGTTTCCAAGGGTCCACGGCCCATCCGCGACCGGAGCCTTTCTCCACGATTGTCGCGGTGAAATGCGGGTAGCGCCCGTCGAAGAAGAAGCCGCGCGATTCCGGCTGTTCGACACGGTGATAGGTCAGCAGGCCCCTGTCCTGCAGTACGAGCAGCAGACTTGTCGTATTGGCCGTCTCATCCAAGCAATCCATCTGCCCGTGAACGTTCGACATCTGCGGCGGAGATCCCGGAACATCCGGCTTGCCGCCAAGGCTTGCCGACACATAGGCCGTATAGGTGCCCACCACCTGCGCCAGGGCTCGCCTCTCGGCCTCCGGCGAGCCGCCTCCCGCTCTCAGCAACGCGCCAGCCCGGCTGATCCAGGCCCCGTCCACGGAAATTGCCTTGCGCCGCACGCAGCCATAGCCGTGACAGGCGATGATCCGCATGCCCGCCGGCGCCACATAGCCTCTCTCCTGAAACCAGTTCTGTGGACCCTGTGCCGCATGCGCGGGAGAAAATGCTGCCAGCGACAGGATGACCGAGAAGAGCAGTGGCGTCCGTTTCATGTTGGGGTTACCTATGGGCTCCGAAGCTGATCCGTATCCCCGGTCATCTAGGTCAGATGCTTGCGCTGGCTACCGGTACGGAAAGGGATCGAGCGTCCTATCATTCGAGGTATCCATGTCCCGCATCGTGTTCCTGAACGGCTCCTTCCTGCCCATCGAAGAGGCCAAAGTCGATTTCATGGACCGAGGCTTCATGTTCGGCGACGGCATCTATGAGGGCGTGGGCGTCCTCGGCGGACAGCTCGTGGACAACGAGGGGCACCTGGAGCGTCTGGAGCGGTCCCTGAGGGAAATCGGGATCGCCAATCCCTATACCCGCGCCGAGTGGACCCATCTCCAGGAGGAACTCGCGCGCCGCAACGGGATGGAAGAGGGATTCATCTACTTCCAGGTCACGCGCGGCGTGGCAGAGCGGGATTTCGCATTCCCCGAGAACGTAACCCCGACTGTCGCCATGTTCACCCAGGCCAAGGCCATCGCGGCCGCTCCCGCGGCGCAGACTGGCATCGCCGTCATCACCGTGCCGGACATGCGCTGGAAGCGTCGGGACATCAAGTCGATCAACCTGCTGGCGCAGGTTCTCGCCAAGCAGGCGGCCAAGGAGGCCGGCGCCCAGGAGGCCTGGATGGTCGAGGATGGCTATGTGACCGAGGGCGGCTCCTCGAGCGCCTTTATCGTCACCAAGGCCGGGCGCATCGTGGTGCGGCCCCTCTCCAATGCCATCCTGCCCGGCATCACGCGCCGGTCCATGCTCGCCCTCTCCGAGCAGCACGGGATCGGCCTGGAGGAGCGCCTGTTCACGGTGGAGGAAGCCTACGAGGCTGCGGAAGCCTTCCTGACCAGCGCCTCCAATTTCGTGTTGCCGATCGTCTCCATCGATGGTCGCCCCGTGGCCGACGGAAAGCCCGGTCCGATCACCCGGAAGTTGCGCGACATATACCTTCAGATGGCGGCCGCGCCGCGCCTTGCCGCCGAGTAACCGGAGCGGAACTGCCTAAAGTGTCGCCCGTTGCCTCTTCTGCAAAGGAGCGATCCATGAAGCGAATCCTGGTTCTTTCCCTCGCCATGGCGGCGGTGACACTGCCGGCCATGGCGCAGAACCCCGAAGTTCTCCAGCAGCAGGCGCCAAACATGCCTCCGCTGCAGCAGATGCCGGCCGAAAAGGTCGAGCCCAAGGAGCCCTCCGAGACAGGGTCGACGGGCGGCACGCTGAGCGACAAGCTCGAGCGGACCGAGGGTGTCATCCGTCCGCCGCAAACGGCAACGCCGGATATCACAGTGCCGGCCCCCGTTCCCGAGCCGGGAACGACGCCCGTCATTCCGCCGCCTGGGAGCCCGGGCGGAAACCCGCAAATTCAGCCTAAATAAGCGATCAGGAGACGGCGGGGGCTGGGCGGTTCTGCTTTCCGCCCTTCTTCCGCCGCTGCTGGTTGCCATTTTTGGAGTTGCGCGGCTCCGCTTTGTCGTTGCTGTTCATCACCTGGGCCGCGACTTCGGTGATCTGGCGGCGCAGTTCCTCATCCTGGCTTCCGAAGCTTTCCTGGGAAACCAAGCGTTCCTGGGCCTCGTCGCGCTCGGCTTCGATCTCCCGAACCCGCTGTTCCAGAATGAGCCCGCGCTCATGCTCGGCGGCAATGTTCTTGACGAGCTCGGCCAGGCGCTTGCGCTCTTCGGTCAGCTCGAAGTGACGCTCCTTCAAGGCCCGTTCGAAATCGTTGCCGCGCGCCGTCTGGGTCATCAGCCGGGTTTCGAGGTCGGAGATCGCGATACGCTTGGCGTCGATATCGCTCAAGGCGGCTGTCAGCCGCTGATCCGTCTCGGCATATTGCGCCTCGAGGCGCGCCAATTTTTCCGTCGTGTGGATGAGGTCGGTCTTCGTCCTGGTGCGATCCCCATGGGTCAGGTCCAGCTCCATGCGTGTCTTGGACAACTCGTCCAGGGTCGCGCGATGGGCGTTCTCCAAAGCCGACAGGGTTTCGCGAGTGCCGTTCAGGAATGTCTTGGTTTGCGCCAGGTCCTGTTCCGTCACATCCAGCCTGTCCTGGGTCGATGCGAGCTTTCTTTCCAGCTCCGCGATGGTCTTGTCGCGCTCGGTAAGAGCGCTTTCCATAGCCTCGATCCGCACGGCCCGGCGCCCGAGCTCTTCCATGCTCTGGTGCTTGGCGGCCATGGCCTCTTCCGCCTTGCGCTCGATCCGCCTCTGCAGCACCGCGAATTCGGCGCGAAGATGGTCCTTCTCCGCCGTCAGCTCAGTGATCGACATGGGAAACAGTGCCTCGGTCCGGCGGCGTGCGAGGCGCTCGGCACGGGCATTGATGGCGGGAATGATGAGCAGGGCGATGAGGGATGCTGCCACAAACCCCAGCGCGAATATCATGATGGTTTCGACCACGCGGACGCCAACTCCAAGATGCCTGACCGGTAACGCTCAAGCACCTTGCCTTGTGCCCGCGCAGCTTTCCAGGGGCATCCTGCCCTGGCTTGCCGGTTCTAGTGCATTTCAGGGAGGTTTCCACTACAGCATCGGGCCAAAAGGCCGGTTTGCACTTTTTGGCACCAATCCGATGCTTTCCCTCTGAATGAGAGCATCGTTCATGCGCGAAACCGGGTCCACGTTTGCGCACGATGCTCTAGCTCGGAGATAGGTCCGCGCCGGTTTGAATATCAGAAGGGGTTCCAGGTCGGTTCCGGGGTGAATTTCAGGTAACCCATGTTCACGCCGAGCCTTGCACCGACGCCTGCCCGGATCGGAACCACGATCATCTCGTCGGCCGCCGCCGCCGTCACGCCGAAGCCGCCGATGAAATAGGCCGAGCCGTCGATGCCCACGAAGCGCTTATAAAGGGCTTCCGTGAAGGGCATGTTGTAGACCAGCATCATGGTCCGGGCGCCCTCGCCGCCGAAATCGAAGCCGATGGACGGGCCCTGCCAGAAGACGCGGCGCTCGCCGGCATTGCGGGTGAACAGCTTGCCCTCGCCATACCGAAGACCACCGATGATGGCGCCGGATGCCTCCTGCCCGAGGATATAGCCGTTGGGCTCGCCCCAGCGGCTGATGGCTTCCTGAAGCGCCAGCGCCAGCCCACGGGAGGCGGAGCCGAAGAACTGATGGCCGGAATCCACCAATTCATTGGAATTGAATGAATCGGGCCGGCCGGGATTGCTCGCATAGGCCTGTTGAACCCTCTGGGCCAAGGCCTGCATCGGGAGGACGGTAAGAGCCGCGAAAGCGGCTGCCGCCAGCAATGGAATTCGGGAGCGCATAGGCTATCTCCTCGTCTCGGGACAGGGGACGATCCGGCCGCAGAGGGCCGGATGGCTTCTATCGGACCCTGAGTTTACGAGCATCAACCCTAACAATCTCTGTACGAGACGTTCATTATTGCCGCAGGGGAATGTTCAGGCGGCTGCAACGGGCAGATCGAGCTGGGGTGCGAGAGCGGTGTCGCCCATGGCGGCGAAGGGGCCGTTGCGATAGCCCCGGTCCTCATGGCCGTAGGTGAGGGGGGCGCTGCCCGGACCGACGACGCTGCCGCCGGCGCAGCAGAGGATATGATCCCCCGCCGCCGTATCCCATTCCATGGTCGCCCCGCAGCGCACATAGATATCAGCCTCGCCCGAAGCGATGAGGCAGAATTTTAGGGCGGACGAGGTCATGCGCCGTGTGCCGATGGAGAGCACGGACAGGCAAGCCTCAGTGGCCACATCGCCGTGGCGGCGGCTCACCAGGGCGACGAGGCCATCCTGAGGCGCTTGGCGGACCCTTGCCTCCTGCCAGGCGAAGCCGTCCGACAGGTTGGCGGGGAGCGGGCATGTCCAAGCGGTGGTGCCGGCCATCCAGATCGAGCCCATGGCCGGCGCGGAGACCACGGCCGCAATCGGCCTCTTTCCCCGGATCAGGGCGATATTGACGCTGTATTCGCCGGTGCCGTTCAGGAAATCGCCTGTGCCGTCAAGCGGGTCGACCAAAAAGAAATATTCGCCGGTGGTTGCCGTGCTCGCTGTTTCCTCGGCCACGATGGGAATGCCGGGCCAAGCCTCGTGAAGGCGCTTGATGATCAGCTCCTCCGCCGCCAGATCGGCCGCCGTCGTGGGGCTTCCATCGTCCTTGATCCGCTTGTCGATGAGGGCGTTTTCAAGCCCGCGCAGCAGGTTGCCGGCCTCCCAGGCGATGTGGGCCAGCCGCTGGGCGATTTCATCGGGATTGGAGTCATCGAGACGCATCATCGATTTGTGCCTGCTCTGATAAGATCTGTCGATGGCTTTTGCCTGCTTTCCAAAGAACTCGTAGCCAGGTATCCGGTTCACGTTCTCTTTCCTGTTTGGCGCTATTCATGTGGGCTGAAATCCTGAATTTCATGAATCCAACGCTGAACTTACGGTGCTTCCGGAGCCCTTATGGCCACCATTTCCCTTGATTCGCTCGACCTCGCCGCTCTTCTCTGCTCGCGCGTCTGCCATGACGTGATTTCGCCGGTCGGCGCGATCGTCAACGGCCTCGAGGTCCTGGAGGACGACAGCGACACCTCCATGCGCGAATTCGCGCTCGACCTGATCCAGAAGAGCGCCCGTCAGGCCTCCGCCCGCCTGCAATTCGCCCGCCTCGCCTTCGGCGCGGCAGGATCAGCAGGCGCCTCCATCGATCTGGGCGATGCCGAGCAGGTGGCGCGAGGCATGTTTCTGGATGACAAGATCACCTTCTCCTGGACCTCGCCCCGGCTGCTGTTCCCCAAGAACCGGGTGAAGCTCCTCCTCAACCTGATCATGATCGCCATTACCGCCATCCCGCGTGGCGGCTCGATTGACGTGACGGTGACGGGCGATGCGGAGAGCTGCCAGTTCGAGATCCGCTCGAAGGGCCTGAACGCCCGCATCCCCGCCCATTCGCAGGAGCTGCTCGCCGGTCATTCCGAGACAGGCACCGTCGATGCGCACGGCATCCAGGTCTATTACGCCGGCATGGTGGCCCGCGCTTCGAACATGAACATCGCCTTCAGCATCGACGGCGACGAGGTGACGATCAGGGCGGTGACGGCCTGAGTTTTATCGCGCCTTAGGCAAGCCGCTTCAGGCGGCGGCTTGCCGCCGATTGCCGGTCGATCCCTTATCGAGCCGCACGCCGAGATAGGCACCTGCCGCGATGATGATGAGAATGGCGGGCCAGACTGGCACCACGAAGGCCATGAAGCCTTCGCCTGGGGCCCACGTATTTCCATAAGCCTGGGTGTTGTGAGTGAGCGCAAGCGATGCGCTTGCGAAGCCTGAGAATGCCAGAGTGATCGCATTCAGAATGCAGCGTATCCGCGATCGGTTGCGGATGAATGGCAGCAGCAGAAACAAAACCTGCAGCACGAAGAACAATGTGCACATGAGTGAGGACAAAATGAAGAAGTCCTCCAGAAGCGACAGTGCAGTGATTTCACCAATCCGACCAAGGTCTGTCCGACCAATCAAGTCGTGAGCCTGCAATGCGAATGGCACTGCAACTCCGCTGAACACGATGTAGATGTAAGCGATCAGATAGTGCATCGAGCGAACCAACTTTTGCAACATTTAACCAACAAAAAAGCCCGGCGATGCGCCGGGCTTTTTTGTTCACTGTCGTATCGCTTAAACCGCGACGCGCTCGTCTGACTCGTTCGGCTCGCGCAGCACGTAGCCGCGGCCCCAAACGGTCTCGATGTAGTTCTTGCCCTGCGAAGCGTTGGCGAGCTTCTTGCGCAGCTTGCAGATGAACACGTCGATGATCTTCAGCTCCGGCTCGTCCATGCCGCCGTAGAGATGATTGAGGAACATCTCTTTCGTCAGCGTCGTGCCCTTGCGCAGCGAGAGCAGCTCGAGCATCTGGTACTCCTTGCCGGTCAGGTGCACGCGTGCACCGCCGACTTCCACCGTCTTCGTGTCGAGATTGACGACGAGATCGCCGGTGGTGATCACCGATTGCGCATGGCCCTTCGAGCGGCGCACGATCGCATGAATGCGGGCGACCATCTCGTCCTTGTGGAAAGGCTTCGTCAGGTAGTCGTCGGCACCGAAGCCGAGACCCTTCACCTTGTCCTCGATGCCGGCCATGCCGGAGAGAATCAGGATCGGTGTCTTCACCTTCGCGACGCGGAGCGTCCGCAGAACCTCGTAGCCGGACATGTCGGGCAGGTTCAGATCGAGAAGAATGATGTCGTAATCATAGAGCTTGCCGAGGTCGATGCCCTCTTCGCCGAGATCCGTCGTATAGATATTGAAGTTCTCGGACTTCAGCATCAGCTCGATGCTTTGCGCAGTCGCGCTGTCGTCTTCGATCAGAAGTACGCGCATGTTCAATCCCCAGCCCATGCCCTTGAGCTTTCGAGTGGCCTTGCGCCACCCATCCGCCGCCGGGCTTGCGACGGATGCCCTCTTGAACTGATTCGTAACGCTAGTTCGGAATGGTTAACAAACCCTGATTCATGCATGCAAGCGCTTAACGACTTGGGCGTGCCATTCTGTCGTTCAAAGCCGTCTCGCTGTGCCCTCAAGGTGACCATACGTAACCGCGCCGCTCCAGGTGAAACCATTGCAAACGAAGGATTTCGTCTGCACTTGGCTGAGACTCGTCGAGAGCCGCAACCGTGACGGCGAACAGTGTTAACGAAATCGGTAAACGAAAGGTTGACGAGCCGTCCGAGGGAGGCGGTTGGATGAGCGTTCACCGCTATGGATTTGTACCGTCAGCACTTTTTCTCGGGCGCGGTAAGAAAGGGTCAACTTCCATGCGCGATGATGTCTCATACCGAACGGATAACTGAGCGATCCGCGAGGGACCTGAAACAGCGACGTGTGGAGTTGAATCAAGATGAAGTCGCGGGATACGCTCATCCGCCTGAAGCGCTTTCAAGTCGACGAGAAGCGTCGGCGCGTGGCGCAGATCGAGATGATGATGGCCGAGTTCGACCGCATGGCGGCCGACCTCGACCGGGAAATCGCAGCGGAAGAGCACAAGGCCGGGATCTCCGATCCGAACCATTTCGCCTATCCGACCTATGCTCGCGCCGCTGCCCAGCGGCGGGACAACCTTCGCATGTCGGCTCAGAACCTGAACACCCAGCTCGACGACGCCAAGGCCGAACTCGGCGAGGCGTTCGAGGAGCTGAAGAAGGCCGAAAGCCTGGAAGATCGTGAACGCTCCGGCGAGCGCAATATCGATCCTTCCATCAGCCAGTCCGGCCAGGCCCGTATGCTTCGCGCCACGGCCTGAGATCGTTCCCTATCGCTTTCCGAAAGGACGCGCCGCAGCCCGGCGCGTCCTTTTTTCTTTATCGGTCGTCCAAGACCGGAACATGGTCGGCGGCCTCGCGCGGCAGGAAGCCTGCAAGACGCGGGTCGTCCGCGACCTCGATGGCGCGCTTGTAAGGCGTGAAGCCTGCGCGCCTATAGAAGGCCAGCGCGCCCGGATGATCGAGAGTGCAGGTATGCACGAAGAAGCGGCGGATCGGTTTAGCGAAGGCCCGGCTGATAGCCTCCTTGATGAGAAAGCTGCCTGCGCCTTTGCCTATGGTTCCGGGCACGAGGCCGAGAAAGGCGAGCTCCACTTCTGCCTCCGGACGAAAATCCAGTTCCAGGAGTCCGATGTCTCCCGCTCCGTCGTGCAGCGCGAATGCCTCTACTCTGGGATCGCTGATGATTGCGGCGAGTTCGTCATCGGGCATCATGGTCCGGCTGAACCACAGCCACGGTTCTCCGATGCGGCGATACAGAGTTCTGTAGCGCGCGATGTCGGCTCCAATCGGCTGAAGCGACCATCCTGCCGGCGTCGAGGCGCCCGGCAGGCGAGGGGGCTCGCGCATCTCCAGATAGGTGACGATGGCGGCGACCTTGCCCGGCGGCAGATCGGTGTAGCCGTCGAGGTTCAGAATGGTCTGATGTTCCGTCATGGATCGCCATCTCCTGGCCTGAGCTGAAGCATGGCTGTCTCATGCGCGGAACCCGAGAGCAACCTGGACCGCGTCTGCCGCTTCCGAAAATTTGAGCCGATTTTTTTGTCTTCAGACAATATGCCAAAGCGCATCCATGGCTCACCCTCTTGCGGAACCAGGGGATTATGGGCACAGAAGGGAGAACGAGGGAGCGCTGCCGTTTTGATGAAGAATGTGCGTGAGTTCATCTGGCCCGTGATCGGGCTTGCGGCTGTCGTCATTTCCGGTTGGCTTCTCTATCGTGAGCTGCGCGGCATGTCCCTCGACGACGTGTGGGACAGCCTGACCGCGGTGCCGGCGCATCGATACGCGCTTGCCGGTCTCTCCACCCTCGTCGCCTATGCGGCTCTTGCCTGGTACGACCGGATCGCGCTGCTCCATCTCGGCGTGCGCCACATCTCCTGGCTTTTCGTCTCGGTGACGTCCTTCACCACCTATGCACTGTCGCATAATATCGGCGCCTCGGTCTTCTCCGGCGCCGTCGTCCGCTACCGGGCCTATACCTCAAAGGGCTTGAGCGCCGCTCAGATTGCGGTGCTGGTCGCCCTGTGCTCCTTCACCTTCGGCCTTGGCACCATCCTGCTTGGCGGCGTGGTGCTCACCGTCAGTCCCGACCTGCTCTACCGGCTCGAGGATCTTCTGCCCTCGGCTCTCACCAATCCGGCGACGGCTCGCGGCGTAGGCATCCTGCTCCTCGCCTTCGTCGCCCTTTATGTGGTTGGCTCCATCCTGCATCTGCCGCCGCTCGCCATCCGCAAGGTCAAGCTGGAATACCCGCGGCCTGCCATCATGACCCGGCAGCTGATCGCCGCGCCGCTTGAACTCCTGGGTGCTGCCGGCATCATCTATTTCGTGCTTCCGGCTCATCTCGAGCCGAGCTTCATCATTGTGCTCGCCGTGTTCCTGGCCTCTTTCTCGGCGGCTCTCGTGAGCCACGCGCCCGGCGGACTGGGCGTGTTCGAGCTCGTCTTCCTGACGGCCATGCCCGACATTCCGAAAGCGGATGTGCTGGCGGCCCTCATCATTTTTCGCCTGTTCTACCTGCTGATCCCCTTTGGCCTGTCCCTCGTCGTCGTTCTTCTCTTCGAGAGGGCGCGCCTGGCTCAAGCCTGGCGAGGCCGTGCCCAGGTCGATACGAATTCCGTACCGCCGCCGCCGCTGCACTCCGATAAATGACCATGTTCTGGCGCAGGCTGCGCTTCGGCCTATCGACGCTGCTCGGCCTGAAACGGCTCGGCTTCTTCATCCCCTATCGCTACGCCGGCAGCGTGGAAGCCGAGAATTATCCGGCTCTGCGCCCAGTCTTCGAGGCGGCGACCCCGCGCTTCGATGCGGTGCTCGATGCGGTTGAAAGCCATGCCTCGGCGCTTGCGCGTATTCTGGACGGCAAAGGGCCCGCCCGCTTCGACCAGAGCTGGTTCCCGCGTCTGGATGCCGTGGCGGCTTACGCGCTCGTGCGTCGCGAGCGCCCGGCCCGGATCGTGGAGATCGGTTCCGGCCATTCCACCCGCTTCATGGCTCAGGCCGTCGAGGATGGCGGCCTGCCGACGCGGATCACCTGTATCGATCCGGCTCCCCGCGCTGCCCTTGGGCAACTGAAGGTGGAGCACAAGCCTGTCCTGCTGCGCGACGCCGAGCCCGACATCTTCGAGATGCTTGCAGCGGGCGATATCCTCTTCATCGATTCAAGCCACATCGCCATGCCCGGCACGGATGTGGATCGGCTCTTCCTCGATGTGCTGCCGCGTCTGGCAAGCGGCGCCCTGATCCATATCCACGACATCACCCTGCCGGACGCCTATCCCGAGATTTGGGAATGGCGCGGCTATAACGAGCAGCTCCTCGTGGGGGCGCTTCTGCAGGGCAGGGGCTTCGAGCTGGTCTTCTCGAGCCATTACGTGGCGAAGCACCATGCGGGTGCTCTGGCAACCGGCATCCTCGCCCGGATCCCCCTCGTACCAGGGGCTCATGAGACGAGTATCTGGCTGAGAAAGATTTAGGCTGCGAGGGCCGGCTTCTGCCCCGGCTCCGGCACGTCGATGCCAGCCTGCACATATTCATTCAGCTTGTTGCGCAGAGTCCGGATCGAGATGCCGAGGATGCGCGCGGCGTGGGTCCGGTTGCCGAGGCAATAGGCCAGGGTGTCCAGGATGAGGTGGCGCTCCACATCGGCGATGGTGTGGCCAACAAGAATGCGCCGGAGCGCATCGACGGTCTGATCGGCGGCGGAGGATCGCGGAAGGCCCTCGAGGGTGGGGGCAAGGTCTTGCTGTTCCGGCATGTCCTGGGCGCTGAGCACGATTCGAACCTATCCATGTGAAGGGTAAGGATTTATGCCCATCTTATGGTTAGGAAGGTCTTAACAGGACCGCCTTCCGGGTTGAATTTCCGCTGCGGAAATGAAAAAGGCGCCACCTTTTCCTGGCAGCGCCTTATCGTGTCTCGCTTTCGCGGGGCCGGCTTACTGCCGGTATTGCTGAATGCGGGTGGTACGCAGCCCGGCGAGTCCATGCTGGTCGATGGACATCTGCCAGCTCAGGAATTCCTCGGTGGTCAGCGTGTAGCGCTGACAGGCTTCTTCAAGGCTCAAAAGACCGCCGCGGACGGCGGCGACGACTTCGGCCTTGCGGCGGATGACCCAGCGGCGGGTGCTGGAGGGAGGCAGGTCGGCAATCGTCAGGGGACTGCCGTCGGGCCCTATGACATACTTGACCCTAGGGCGGTGGGGTTCGGTCATGATACGCTCACACAAAAATTCAACGACCTTTGACAGGCTCGAACCTACAAGGTGGGGCTTAATGTTTTCCTAAGCCCGTCCAGACGGTTACGACGATGACTAACCTTAGCCATAAACGTTAACGTTGGCTTATTGCCGCACATTTTCCCTTTAAGAATTGTGGCGCAATCGCATCGGCCCCAAAAATGGAAGGCATTTTGGGGATCTACTCTGGCGCTCAACTTCGGACGGACATTGTCCGCACGTCCCCTCAGGGTCCTGTTATTGACCCGAAGGGCCGCGATAGCGAATACCGGGTCCACTTTTCCGCGCGATGCGTTATAGAAGGGCTTTGGCCCCTCCCGTGCGCCGCCTTGAACGGCGCCTCTGGATGGAATGATGCTCAACTCACTCGACCTAAACACCGATCCTTCCAAGACCCGCGTCGTCGTCGCGATGTCGGGCGGCGTGGATTCCTCCGTCGTGGCTGCTCTGCTCAAGCGCGAAGGCTACGATGTCATCGGCATCACGCTTCAGCTCTATGACCATGGCGAGGCCGCGCACCGCAAAGGCGCCTGCTGCGCTGGGCAGGACATCTATGATGCCCGCCGGGTGGCGGAGGCCATCGGCATTCCCCATTACGTGCTCGATTACGAAGAGCGCTTCCGCAAGGCCGTGATCGATCGCTTCACCCAGAGCTATCTGGCCGGCGAGACGCCGATCCCCTGCGTCGAGTGCAACCGCACCATCAAGTTCCGCGATCTCCTGGAGACAGCCAAGGAGCTGGGCGCCGATATCCTCGCCACCGGCCATTACGTGGCCAGCCGCGCCCTGCCGGACGGACGCCGCGCCCTGCACCGGGCCATGGATCCGGACCGGGACCAGAGCTACTTCCTCTATGCGACGACGCCGGAGCAGCTCGACATCCTGCGCTTCCCCCTGGGTGAGCTGCCGAAGGAGAAGACCCGCGAGCTTGCCCGTGAGTTCGGCCTGACGGTTGCCGAGAAGGCCGACAGCCAGGATATCTGCTTCGTCACGCAGGGCCGCTACAGCGACGTCATCGAGCGCCTGAAGCCGGGCGCCGTGCAGGGCGGCGAGATCGTCCATGTGGACGGGCGCGTGCTCGGCCGCCACGAGGGCATCATCCATTACACGGTGGGTCAGCGGAAGGGTCTGGGCCTTTCCGTGGGCGAACCGCTCTACGTCGTCCGGCTCGATGCCAAGGAGGCGAGGGTGATCGTGGGGCCGCGCGAGGCGCTTGCGACCAAGCTCATCCGCGTGACGGACATGAACTGGCTTGGCGACGTACCCTTGGAGGCCTTGGGCGAGAGGGGGATGGAGGTGGCTGTCCGGGTCCGTTCGACCCGCGAACCCCGCCCGGCCTTGTTGCGATCCACAGGAACCGTCACTACTGTCGAGCTGTTATCGGCGGAAGACGGGGTGTCTCCCGGTCAAGCTTGTGTCATCTATGAGAGCGATGCTCCGCGGGCACGGGTGCTTGGCGGGGGCACCATCGCCCGCAGTACCGCCGAGGCCGCCCCTGCCGCGGCTTGAGGCTCGACTGAAGGAACCTGAATGAACGACGGAGCGACCACGGTTCTGATGCGCAAGGCTTATGCGCGTTGGGCACCGATTTATGACCTCGTCTACGACAAGCTGACCGAGCCCGCAGCGCGCGCCGCCGTGAATGCGGCGGTCGCCTGCGGCCCCAAGGTTCTGGAAGCAGGCGTCGGCACCGGCCTGTCCCTGGGCTATTACCCTCGCCATGCCGAGGTCTATGGGGTCGATCTCTCCGAGGACATGCTGCGCCGGGCACAGGATAAGGTCGAGAAGCGCGGCTTGTCCCATGTGAAGAGCCTGCAGGTCATGGACGTGACCAAGCTCGGCTTCCCCGACGAAATGTTCGATGCCGTCACCGCCCAGTTCATCATCACCCTCGTGCCGGAGCCGGAGGTGGCGCTCGCCGAGTTCGCGCGCGTGCTGAAGCCCGGCGGCGAGATCGTGCTGGCGAACCATTGGGGCCAGCCTTCCGGCCCCGTGGCTGCCCTCGAGGAGCTGGCGGCCCCGGTCGCCAAGGCCATCGGCTGGAGCTCGTCCTTCAAGGCGGCCCGTGTCGAGGATTGGGCGCGCAGCACCGGCAACATGGAAGTGGTTGAACTGCGGTCCCTCTTCCCGGTGGGCTTCTTCAAGCTCATGCGGATCAGGAAGCGCGGCTGATTCTTCTTCGGAGAGACGTATCCCGGCTGACTTTGGAGGCGCGTGCCCTATCTTCAAAGGCGAGGGCACAGTTTATAGAAAGTCATTCCCATGCGTCTTTTCATGTTCACGTCACAGGCCAAGGACGACCTGCATGCCTTCGCAGGCGACGAATCCGGCAGCAAGCTTCCGGCAAAGTACGGTCCCTGGGGCCTGACCGGAACCCTCAATTCCCGCGAGGCGCCGCCCCACAAGTTCTCGCGCCGCGCCATCGAGTCCGCAATTTCGGCGGAGGGATTTCAGCTCTGGCGCATGAAGCCCAAAGGGTGAGGCCGTTCGCCGGCGGCCCTCAGAAGCGGACAGCATTTCGATAACGGGGCGAATGAAAGCTCATTCGTCCGGCCAGAGCTCGGCAAAGTCGGGCAAAATTCAAGGCCGCTATATTTTCTTGAGCCAAGCGACGCCTCTTTCTTGACACTGGGGCTCAATCTTCCCTATATCGCCCATGCCTGACGCGGGTCCGCCCCGCGATTTGGGGCGGAGTAGCTCAGTTGGTCAGAGCAGAGGAATCATAATCCTTGTGTCGGGGGTTCAAATCCCTCCTCCGCTACCACTATCCAGGATCGAGTATGCAGCCAAAGGCGCCCTGTAGGCGTCTTTTGTCGTTTCGGCCGGTGGTCACGGCTGGGGTGCGGCGACGGCGGTGAGCGCTTGCTTTCTAAGTTCGAGACTGCGGCAGCAGGCTGGGCCTGACTGCAATTCGCGCCTCTTCATGAAGACTGATCAACCACTCGCCAGCAACGGACTTCGCAGGTGGGTATTCGCGTATGATGTCGGAGTAGACGTTCCTTGTATGACCGCATGTTCGCTGCAAGCCGCTGAATGCAGCACAGGCAATAGACTGTCAGCCGACACATTGGCCGGTTCAGTCTGAAACCCCATCCCGCCCTTCAATCGTCATCAGGGTTGCGGTGAGAAGCGCGACCAACTTTTCCTGCCCACCGCTTTCGGCAAAGACTTCCGATTGTGCCAAGGTCAGCGTTCGCCCCGCTTTGACGACACGTCCGCGCGCCGTGATGCGCTCGCCTGCTGCGGGAGCGACGAGATTGATCTTGAATTCCGTCGTCAGCACGCCGGCGCCCGGTGGCATGAGGCTGAGCGCGGCGTAGCCTGCGGCGCTGTCGGCAATCGCTGCGACGGCTCCGGCGTGAACGAAGCCGTGCTGCTGCGAGATGGATGGGGCTGGCGAGAGAGCAATATCGACCTCTCCTGGCGCGATATGCGCGATTGATGCGCCGAGCGTGCTCATCAGTCCCTGCTTATCGAAGCTTGCCAAGACGCGTGTCTGATAGGCCGGGTCCTTTGGTGTCGAAGCGCTCATCCGGCGTTCCTCCTGGGAAGATTAATCTCTCAGGAGAGTATGCAGAGCTTTTCGGAATGGCCAAGCTCTTGAGGAATATGAGGCGCAATGAGAGTAGCCCCGCGGATAGCCTATCCCGCTGTCCGCAGAGCTCTCTCAGACGTTCGATTTTTCGCCGATCAGCTTTCTTTTCTGCGGTAAAGTTCGTGGCAGCCGCCGCAGTTCTGGCCGACAGTTTGGATGATTGCCTGTAGGCCAGCTTGATCAGTGATGCGGGCCTGCGCTGCTTTGGCGTCCTGCGCCAGCTTGGCGGATCGTGCGTCGAAATCCGCCTTGCGTTCCCATATTGCGGGCAGGGCCGCGGTTTTACCCTGATGCGAGCCCGGAGGGAAAAGCGCCGGGGCCTGCTCGGCATTGCGCTCTATGGCCTGGAACGCAGCCTTGGCACGGGCTGCGTCGAAGGGCGTCTGGCCGCGCGCCATCCCCGTCAGCAGGCGGACTTGCTCCTGATTGTTCTTCATGAGGTTCTGGCGCTGCATGATTGGGTCCGCTTGTTGAGCCGCGACGCCCAGACCGCTGACGATCGACATGCCTGCCAACACAATGACTGTCTTACGCATGATGCTCATCCTCGTTTGAGGGCAACAGGATTACCCTGTGGGCGAAAGACGGCGAGTGCGAATGAGTGTTAGCAGGAGAACCATTTGGTATAGGAATATAAGTATTGAGAACCGTGGACTCGTTCACATACGGAGATTCAACAACCGACATCTCTCCTCCGTGAGGGATTCTCAGGTCGGAGAAAACAAGGATTTACAAGAAGAAAGCTTCGCTTTATTGAGAAAATGTAATATTGTTCGTTGAATTTTCCATTTCTTGATCGAAGGCGCTGGCGTGTTGCGCAAGGTTTCCTCTCTCGACCAGTTGAACTGGCGGTTCACCATGCGGGTCCTGCTGCCTGTCGTCGCCAGTACGACCGCTGCCCTCGTGTTGGCTGGGCTTGCCTTGGTCTGGGCCGTGCGGGAGAGCGACCAGCTTTCCATTGAGCGACAGCAGCGGATGACGGAGCGCAGCATCCGCGCATTCGTTGGAGAACTCGCCAAGCAGCAGGAAATGGTGGCAGTCTGGAACGACACAGTGCGCCAGGTTAGCGCAAGGCCGCTGGACGAGAAATGGCTCGAGGCGAATATCGGCGGCTGGCTCAACAGGACCTTCGGGCAGGACCAGGTCTTCATCCTTGATCCTCGTAACAAGCCGATGGACGCGACCATCGGTGGAGTGCGCGTCCCGCCATCCGAATTCGAAAAGGCGAGGCCGGATCTGGAAAGTCTGATCGCAGGGCTGCGCGGCGAACCTCATTCAGATCATCGCGGTCATTCCACGCGTCCGGTTGACGAAAAATACCTGACCAGCGGGCGTGCGGTGCACGATGCGCATCTCCTGAAGCTTCAGGGAAGGCCGGCCGCCGTCAGCGCGATGATGATCGTTCCGGAGAATGACGAGATCGAGCTGGCACCCGGAAGCGAATATCTTCTGGTCAGCGTCAGGTTTCTCGACGGCAGCTTCGTCCATCAGCTCTCCGAGCAGAATTTGATTGAAGGCTTGCGCTTCTCTCAAAACAGCGGAGCCCAGGCAGGGGAGGTGAGCGTTCCGCTGCGGTCGGATGAGGGAAACCTGATCGGCTATTTCATCTGGCGTCCGGAATTGCCGGGCACGACGATCCTGCGTGTATTCGGGCCCAGCATTGCCGCCGTGTGCGTGCTGATGATCGGCGTGATGACATTGTTGGCGAGGTCCTTGCGGCGGTCCATGGCCAAGCTGCGTCACGCCGTTGCCGAACTTCGCGCCAGCGAAGAGCAGGCTCATCATCTTGCCTATCACGATGTGCTCACAGGCCTTCCCAACCGGGCATTGTTCGAGAGCAAGCTTGATCGGGTTCTGCTCATGGCGGGAGGCGAGGATCTACTGGCCGTCCTGATGCTCGATCTCGACCGGTTCAAGCACGTGAACGATACGCTCGGCCATCAGGCCGGCGATTGCGTGGTGCGGGAGTTCGGGCAAAGGCTCTCGGCGCTGTTGCGGAGCAGCGATGCGGTTGCGAGGCTCGGCGGCGATGAGTTCGCGGTCGTATTGACGGGCATTCCCGGCAATGACGATATCGACACCATCTGTCTGCGTATTCTGGAATCCGTCCGGCAGCCATTCGATGTTGCTGGCCGACAGGCATTCGTCGGTGTGAGCATCGGCGTTGCTCTCGCTCCCGAGGCGGGAACGGAGCGCATGGATCTCATGCGCAAAGCGGATATCGCCCTCTACCAAGCCAAGGCGGAAGGCCGCGACTCCTATCGCATCTTCACCGCTGCCATGGATGAAACCGTGAAGGTGCGCAGCACGGTGGAAGAGGAGTTGCGGGTTGCACTCGCCAACGGAAGAGATTTGCAGCTCTTTTACCAGCCGCAGGTCGACGTGAGCGGGCATGCGGTTGTTGGGCTGGAGGCCTTGGTGCGGTGGCATCACCCGACACGGGGCGTGATCGCTCCCGACCAGTTCATCCCGATTGCCGAAGAGACCGGCCTCATCCGGCCGCTGGGAGAATGGGTGTTGCGGCAGGCGTGCCTGGCCTCGAAGCGTTGGCCGAACCTTTCGATTGCCGTCAATCTGTCTCCCGTCCAATTCCGCGCAGAGGATTTGGCCGAGCGCCTGATCAGCATCGTTCATGAGATCGGTGCCGATCCGCGCAGGATAGAGTTCGAAATCACGGAGAGTCTTCTGCTGGAGGATAGCGAGTTCTCGCGTGAGCATTTGCGAAAGTTGCGCCGGGAAGGCTTCAAGATCGCTCTCGATGATTTCGGTACGGGCTATTCCAGTCTCAGCTATTTGCGCCGCTTCGAGGTCGACAAGATCAAGATCGACCGTTCCTTCGTTCAGCATATCGGGCATCAGGATGAGGCAGTCGCCATCGTGACAGCCATTATCACCCTTTGCCGCGCCATAGGCCTGACCGTCACTGCCGAAGGGGTGGAGACAGAGGATCAGAAGATCTTTCTGTCACAGACCGGCTGCAAAGAAATGCAGGGATATCTCTTTTCACGCGCTCTCCCTGAAGACCAGATCGGCGACCTGCTCTGCCGGCCGTCAGAGATCATTGGACATGCGCGGGAGATAAGCGAGCAGCATCGGCCTTCCGGCCACTTTGCGGATACGCGACGAAAGGCTGAAAGCTTGACTGCCTGATAGGCTCAAGGCCAGCCGCACTTCAGCCTCAACGCCGTGCTTCCAGAAGCTCCGACATGGCGCCCGGATCGGGACGGGTGAGTATCTGAACCCGCCGTCCATCGGGGTATTCGATGGTCCGGAGCGTCATGAGTTCAAGGCCCGAATCGATGCCTCGCCTCACACGCTCTTCGCGGGTCATTCTCTGCTGGCTCGCGCGATGGGAAACGTTCGCCTCTCGTGCTGGCCTACGAACCTTCTTTTCGGCGACTGCCCTTTTAGGGACAGGCTTCGCAGCGGGTTTCTGTATAGGTTCCGCTGTCTGCTTGGGATCGTTTGCAGACGGTTCCTGCAGCGATCCTGTCGTGTCGGGTGGCGTTGAAGGCGGCGCCGGCGCGACAAGCCGAGGCTCAGACACGCTTGGGTGCGGGGCACTGTTATCCGAGGGAGGGTCGACCCATGGGCGGGCCGATTGCGACAAGCTTGGAGAACTTGTCGCCATGATGCATGCAGCCAGAGCTGCACCTGTCACCCAGTGAAACTTCATAGTCATGGAAGCCTCCCACTTCTGGCAGGAGGAACGCTTGCGTAGCCCCTCATGGTTCCACCTGAGCCGTGAGGAGGTTATCGGCCGGATGCGTTTAGGCGTGCGATAACATTTCCGTGATGATGGGGTTATTCTCAGAAGTCCTAGCCGAAGAACCCAGCAGCGCTACTTGCCGAACCTTGGCAGGACGCTGACATAGGAACAGATTTCATATGAGAGAGGATCATGGATCAGATCATTGCACTTACCGCTGACCCGGCAGCCTGGGCGGCCCTGGCGACACTCGTCGTGATGGAGGTCGTGCTCGGCATCGACAACCTGATCTTCATCTCAATTCTGACCAACAAGCTGCCCGCCCATCAGCAGGCAAAGGCACGGCGCATCGGCATTGGCCTCGCGCTCATCCTGCGCCTTGGCCTGCTGGGAACGATCGCCATTATCGTGCAGCTCACTGAGCCGATCTTTACGGCCTTCGGTCATGGGTTCTCCTGGCGGGATATCATCCTCATCGCCGGTGGTTTGTTTCTGGTATGGAAGGCGACAAAGGAGATTCACCACAATGTGGATCCCAACCCCAGTTCCGATCTGTTCGAGACGCGTGGTCCGAGCCTTGGCTTCAACTCGGCCATCGTGCAGATCCTGCTGCTCGATCTCGTGTTCTCCGTTGACAGCATCATCACGGCCGTAGGCATGACCGATCACGTGCCGATCATGGTGGTCGCGGTCGTGACCGCAGTGCTGGTGATGCTCCTGGCCGCCGATCCGCTGTCTCGTTTCATCCAGGCCAATCCGACAGTCGTCATGCTGGCGCTGGGCTTCCTGCTGATGATCGGCATGACATTGATTGCCGAAGGCTTCGGTGTGCATGTGCCGAAGGGATACATCTATGCCGCGATGGCCTTCTCTGCTCTCGTCGAAGGCCTCAACATGCTTTCGCGGAGACGGCAGACGGGTTCGCTCTAAAGAAAAAGGCGCGACTGGCTCTGTCCAGTCGCGCCCTATTTCTGTTTGATCGTGGTCGCTCAGAACACGAAGAAATCGTGGTGCGTCATCTTCAGCTTTGGAGCGAGTTTCGCGAAAGCGATTGCAGCGCCCTTGCCGGATCCGTCGGCATCGTAGCGGAGATAGCCTGACTTTGAATCGTATAGAATGTAGTCATTCCTGTCGTCTGCTACAGCACTGACCTCAAAAAACGCCTCTTTGAGCTTGCCGGTTTTGGATCCCAGCTTTTTGAAGATCGCGTTGTCGAGCTTGATCGTATCATCCTTCACATTGTACTTGGTGATCACATCCAAGTTCGTGGAGCGGCTCAACTTCGTGTCGAAGACGAAGACGTCCTTGCCCGTGCCGCCTAAGAGCCGATCATTACCCAGGCCGCCATTGAGCGTGTCGTGGCCGGCTTCACCTCTGAGCACGTTCCTCCCCGAATTGCCGGTGATCGTGTTGCCGAGGTTGTTTCCAATCAGCTGGATGGCGTCGGCGCCTGTCCCGAAGAGCTGTTCGACCTCTGGCGAGAGCGCGTAACTCACGGATGAATAGACACGGTCGATTCCGCCGCCGCTGCCCTCGATGACCAGGTCATTCCAGTCATCGACATAATAAGTGTCATCGCCTAAGCCGCCTTCCATGTGGTCGGCTCCGCCCATGCCATCGAGGATGTTCGCCTGGGCATTGCCCACCAGTATATTCCCCGAAAGAGCGTTCCCTTTCGCCCAGATGGAATCGCCCGTCAGGATCATACGCTCGATGTTTTCCAGGAGTACGCCATCGAAGGGGCTGTAAACGGTGTCGTATCCGCCATCGGCACTCTCGACGACGACATCGCCGGGGTCGTCGATGTAGTAGGTATCATCTCCTGCGCCGCCCTCAAGCCAATCGGCTCCCGCTCCGCCATCAAGTGTGTCGTGGCCGGCGCCGCCTCTGAGAAAGTTCGAGGAGGCATTGCCGGCCATGTAGTTGTTCAAGCCGTTGCCGGTCAGGGTGAGGGCGCCGCTGCCTGTCGCGATGATATTCTCGATATTCGCTGACAATGCGAAACTGATGGAGGTGTGGACTGAATCGAACCCTTGCCCAGGCGCCTCGATGGCGAGATCGCCAGCGTCATCGACGATATAGATGTCATCACCAAGGCCACCTTCCATGCGGTCGGCACCCGCCAGGCCGTTGAGCACATTGTTCAGGTTGTTGCCGACGAGATGGTTGCCGGAAAGGGAGGTGCCGGTTGCCCAGATTGCGCCGCCGATCAAAACCAGTCTTTCGACTTCCGCCGGAAGGGCATAGTCAATGCTGCTGTAGATCACATCGGTGCCGCCATTGACCTTCTCCGTCACCCGGTCCCCGGCATTGTCGACGTAATAGACGTCGTTCCCGTCTCCACCTTCAAGGACGTCGGCACCTGCGCCGCCATCCAGGGTGTCATTGCCCAAGCCAGCCTTTAAGATGTTTGACGCGGCGTTGCCAGTCATGCGGTTGTCGAGTTCGTTGCCCGTCAAATTGATGGCCGTGCCGCCAGTCGCGATGATGTTCTCGACATTCTCGCGTAATGTGAAGCTGACAGAGGTGCGGACGGTGTCCTTACCCTGCCCGGGAGCTTCGATGACAAGATCCCCGCTATCGTCGACGATATAGGTGTCGTTGCCGAGGCCACCCTCCATGCGGTCCTCGCCCGCCAGGCCATCGAGGATGTTGTTGAGGTTGTTGCCGATCAGGTTGTTGCCGGAGCCGGAGTTCCCTGTCGCCCTTATCGCATTCCCGGTCAGGATAAGCCACTCGACTTCATCAGGCAGAGTGTAATCAACGCTGCTGTAGATGATGTCGATGCCGCCGGTTCCATTGTTGAACTTCTCCGTGACCTTATCGCCGACGTTGTCGACATAGTAGGTGTCGTTACCGTCTCCGCCATCGAGAATGTCTGCGCCAAAACCGCCATCAAGCGTGTCATGCCCTGCATTGCCCTTGAGGGTATTGATGGCCGCATTGCCGGTGATGCGGTTGTTCAGTTCATTGCCATAACCGTTGATCATCGCCGTGCCGACGAGCGTCAGATGCTCGACATTCGCGGTCAGCTCATAGGTGATGAAGGAGAGAACATGATCGGCGGTTCCCTCGCCAGAATTCTCGACAACCTTGTCCTGAGAATGGTTCACCACATAGGTGTCGTTCCCGCCAAGCCCGCGTAGTTCCTCGCCTTGCTCCGTGCCATCCATCAGGTCGTCGCCGGATGTTCCATTCCATATATAGCCGGGAACGGAAATGCTTCCCCGATCCATGCCGGAAATCTCATTGCCGACGACTTGGGTGCCGGATGGGGCAAGAATGACATTTTCCTTCTCTTCCCGAATGCCATAACGCGCGTTGATGGTGCCGTTGGAAGAGATGACGTTGTTCAGGATCTGGGTGTTGGTGGAATAGTATATCTGGTTCGTAACGGCGGTATCATCGCGAGGTCGGATGTTGATTTCGTCGTAGGTGCCGTCCGCTTCCTGGGAGTTGTTGTAGATCGTGCTGTTGCGGACGATCGTATCCGTTGCTCCCTCGATCCTGATGCCTTGGCGCAGGTTGTCATGAACATCGGCGCCATCAATGACCACGTCGTCGGACAGCTTGACGAGAATGCCTTCCTTCGCATTCCCGTAATACTCGCCGCCGATGATCCGAATGTCGGTCACCCAATCGATCGTCGTGGAACCTTCCCGGGGTATGTCGCCGCGTTGAATGGTGACGCCCGCCGATCCGTTCTCGTAGGCCTTGTTGTTGATCAGGTCGATGTCGGTGCTTGCATTCTGGATGTTGAATCCATGGCGGTCGTTATTATAGGCGGTGTTGTTCTCATAGACGCCGCCGACGACGCCATCCGCTACGAAGCCGTCAAGGCCGTTGCCGTGCGCGACGCTGTCCTTGATCGTGACGTTGAGCGAGGTTTCGTGCGGATTGAAGCCGTAGGCGGTGCAGTTCTTGATCTCGACGCCCTCAAGGGTGATGTTCTGCTGAACATCATCCTTGTCGCCGCAGATGAAACCCGCCTGATGCCCTGTGTTGTTCGCCCTGTTGCCGTCAACGGTCAGGTTTGCAACCGAGACGTCATTGATCTCGCCAAGAGCGGTGCGAATGATGCCGTTAATGCGCCCATTGAAGCCATCGTCAAGCCGGATGATCGTTTCGCCCATGCCTTGCCCGACGAGCGCGACGCCGCTGAGCAATTCGATCGGGCCTGTCGAAGGGTTCGCATATCCGGTGACGGCATATGTGCCGGCGGAGAATTGAACAGTGACTTGTCCGGCACTTGGATTGGAAAGATACGCTGCGTTTGCTTCCGCGATGGCTCCATTGATGGCAGCCATATCCTGCTCGGCGTTTCCTGTCGGAGGATCGACGTGGATGATTGTGGGCATATACCAAGTCCCTTGTTTGGAACTCTTGATATAGCAAGGGGCTGTGGTCGTTCGATTGAGCCTTCGAGGTAATCCGTCAGGCCGAGGATGTATGGAGAGTTATATACCTAGCATTCCATTTGGGAAAAATTTAGGCTGAATTGCAGAGCGGTCGCATCACAATGAAAAAGCCCCGGATGTCTCCGGGGCTGTGTTGGTTGGCGAAGATCAGATGATAAAGAAGTGCGAGGCATTCAGCGACAAACCTGCGCCCACTCTGGCGAATTGGGCGGCCTCGGCGCTCCCGCTGCCATCCGCGTCATAGAGCAGGGCGCCCGTGCTGGAGTTATAGATGACCCTGTCATTCACGTCGGTCGCTTGCGCTCCGACCGCAAAGTTGTCTGCTGAAAGGCGGCCTGATTTGAGACCGGTATAGACGGAGTCGTTGAGGCGAATGACATCGTGCCTCACGCTGAAATCCCGAATAACGTCGGAATTTGTCTTGCTGTCGGGCTGAGTGTCGAACACGAAAGCATCCCTGCCGGCGCCTCCGTAGAGAATGTCATTGCCGCCCTTGCCGTACAGTTTGTCCGGCCCGCCATATCCATAGATCACATCTTTGGAGGAGGAGCCGCTAAGCACGTTGTGCCCCTTGGTTCCCTTGATGACTTTCGATACTTCGGACGAAGACGAGGCGGCCGCTCCTTTTGATCCGAAACTGTGGCTGTAGCTCAAGGCATAGAACGACGTCTGGCCGTAGCCTGTGCCCTGGGTCTCGTTCACGCCGAGATAGACACCTGCCTTGAAATAGAACTTATCCGTGTCCCAGACATCGTTGATCCGAGATTGCGACTTGTAAATTTTTCCGTCGGCCCGGACCACGACCTCCAGAAAGTCACCTTTAGCTTTGATGGAGTACGAGAAACGCTCATCCAGCGAAATGTTCGGCTTTCGTCCGGCTGCATCCTTCAAATCAAAGCGCAGTTCCCTGTTGCCGGGTCCAGCCTGGTCATTCTTGAAGTAGATCGTGTTGCTTTCCCAATACAGCCTGACGAGTTCTTCGTCCTGACCATGCACTTGGCCAATGACAACCCGTCCGCCTTTGCCGCTGTAGAGAGTAGGGACCTCGTCGACCTTGAGTGTCGCAGAAAGGGTGCCGCCCTGAACGAGGCTCCATGCCGCGCGCTCGGAACCTTTCATCTCTCGAAGTTCAGTGCGTGCATACCGCGAGCCGCCCGTCGTGGCGCCTTCCACGGGCGCCTTGAACACCATTGCTCCATCTTTTCCGGTATAGAAGAACCTGTGGTCTTCATAGCCGCCCAGTTGCTTCACCTCAGCGGCGGTCCGGGAAAAGCGCCCATAGGTGTCTACGGGGAGCGTGATCTTCCAATTGCGCAAACTAAAATTACCGCTCGGAGCGGCATCAAGATCCAAAGCCACCGTCTTGCCCCAAATTAATTTGGTCCCATTTCGCGGGACTTCTGCAATATCTTCAACAACGCTTCGACGACGATCAGGCGCTTTGGTAAATAACGGAATAACACGCCGTCACAATTGCGAGCGCCTGTTTCGAAATCTCGAAATGTTAGACTTTTACAATAACTCAACCAAACGCAGAGCATCTTTGTTGCTTGGATAAGGCAACATTATGGCGGTGTCAATTTTTCCTTACCTTAAGGGATGATTCCGGCGCCTCTGCCAGTCCACTTCAAGTCGCGAAGCAGGTAGCCCCGATGCGCTGCCGCGAATGTTATGGCTTCACAAAGCTTCATTGCCTAAGCGGGATGCTGTTGCGCATGCCCTTTGCAAAATCTGCACAGAACCCGAGCGTTAGCCTACGGCAACTCGTCTTCTATAGGTGTTTTGAAGCTCTTTCGAGTTAATTTTAGTCGGTAGAGGGGGTAATGCTTTGCCATACCCCTCGGGGGTATCTCGCCAGCCGAAATAGTGACGAGAAAAAGGCCGAGGCGATAGTATTTAATAGGCTGTAACGGGCGCCGCTGAATCTTTAGCGCCAGATTTTTCACTGTTGTCCAGCAGGAACAGCCTATGCAAATCAGTGTTTTTGGAATTGGCTATGTAGGAGCCGTTTCGGCTGCATGTCTGGCCAATGACGGTCATAATGTCATTGCAGTCGATCCTAACCCGCAAAAGGTCGAGCCTCTCAATGCAGGTGTCAGCCCCATTGTCGAGCCCGGTCTCGAAGGGCTTATCCAGGACGGCATCCGCTCGAAGCGGCTGACGGCCACCAGCGATGTGCGCGACGCTATCCAGGGGACGGATATTTCATTCGTCTGCGTAGGCACGCCCTCCCGCACAAATGGATCGCTCGACACGAATTACGTCACTGCAGCCGCGGAGGAGATTGGCGCCGCTATCCGCGAGAAGAACTCGTTTCACTCTGTCGTCATGCGCTCTACCATTCTGCCCGGTACGATGGAGAGCGTTATTCTTCCTGCCCTTGAGCGCGCATCTGGCCGGCAGGCCGGCGTAGGTTTTGGTGTTGCCTATTACCCGGAGTTCCTGCGCGAAAGCACTGCAATTGCCGATTATTACGATCCAGGCGCGATCATCTTCGGCCGCCACGATCAGGCCACTGTCGATAGGCTCGTTGATCTGCACAGAATCTTCAAGGTCGAGCCGCGCATCGTTTCAATCCGAACGGCTGAAGCGGTGAAGTACACCAACAATGCGTGGCATGCGTTGAAGATCAGCTTCGCCAACGAAATCGGAAACATCTGCAAAGCTGCCGGAATCGATGGCCACGCGGTCATGGATGTACTGTGCGCTGATACTCGCCTGAATATCTCGAAGGCTTATCTCAAGCCAGGGTTTGCCTTTGGCGGTTCTTGCCTTCCGAAGGATCTGCGCGCTCTGCGTTTCGCCGCGCGTAAGCTGGAGGTTCCGACGCCGGTTCTCGACGCCACAATGGAAGCCAACGAGGAGCAGCTCCGCCGCGCCTATTCCATGGTCGCCGCTACGGGCAAGCGCCGCATCGGCATCATCGGCTTGAGCTTCAAGCCCGGAACCGACGATTTGCGCGAAAGCCCGCTGGTGGAACTTGCTGAGCGTCTCTTCGGTCGTGGATATGACATCCGTATCTACGATCCGAATATTCAGGTTTCGAAATTGACAGGAGCCAACCTGCAGTTCGTCCGCTCCCACCTCCCGCATCTCACCTCTTTGCTGACAGCTGACATCAATGAAGTGGTCGACCACGCGGAAGTCTTCGTCCTCGGAAATCGCGCGGAAGCCGCGCGCTTGATGAGCGTCATCGACGACGACCGTCCACTCATCGATCTCGTCCGCATCGATCAGACAAGGTGTTCAAGTGAGCTCTATCAGGGAATCTGCTGGTAACACCGGCAGCGTTCGGCTCTCGGAGTCGGTTTGGGGACATCTTCTTTACGTCGTTATCGTTGTAGCCTTTGCGATTGAGATGCCGTCTGAAGCCTACGGCATGATCGGCGGGGGCTTCATCGGAGCGGTCGGTTTTCTGGCAATCTGGCGCTACGGATGGGGTTCCCTCCACTTCATCCGTGCGCTGGTCTACCGGAAACGGGTTTTCCCAAAGATGCGCAGAATCGCCGACGAGTTGGTGGGCACACAGGATTCCCACGCCTATCTGCTCGTGACGACGTTTCGTATCGATACTGCTGTAACGGCGCGCGTCTACAAAGCGGCATTTGATGCCGCTCTTGCCGCGCCCGGGAGGGCAACGGTTGTCGCCTCGCTTGTCGAGGCTGGCGACCAGCGCCTCGTGAAAGCCCTTTATCACAGCATCTGCAAAGATCAGGACAAGGTCGACCTTGTCGTGGTGCGGATTGCAGGCACAGGCAAACGCGACGCCCTTGCTTATGGCTTTCGGGCTATCGCGCGCCGCTCGCCCACAAAGGACGACGTGGTCGCCGTGATCGATGGCGACAGCATCGTCCCGCGCGATCTCATCGGCAGATGCGCGGGGTTCTTTCAGCTCGACCCTCAAATTGGCGCATTGACCACGGATGAAGCAAGCGAAGTCCGGGGGAAGCGAGTTTTCCAGGAATGGTATGCGCTCCGCTTCGCCCAGCGTCATACCCTCATGTCATCCATGGGTTTGTCGGAGCGCGTTCTGACGCTCACCGGCCGCATGTCGATGTTCCGGGCTAGCATCGTTTGCGATCCGACCTTTATACAGCAGGTTGAACTCGACTACATCGACCATTGGCGATTGGGCCGGTTCAAGTTTTTGACGGGAGACGACAAGTCGAGCTGGTTCTGGCTTCTGCGGAACGGCTACAAGATGATCTATGTCCCTGACATGGTTGTCATGACGGTCGAGGATCCGCCGGCTGAGAATTTCGTATCGGCGGCGGCCATGCTGATGGTGCGGTGGTTCGGCAACATGCTGCGCACCAATTCCCGAGCTCTGGCGCTTGGCCCGCAGCGGATCGGCTTCTTCACCTGGTGGGCCATTCTCGACCAGCGCATGTCCATGTGGACGTCGCTCGTCGGGTTTGCCGTCGCTATGATCGCCGGTCTTTTCATCAGCCCATACGCATTCCTGCTTTATGCGTTGTGGATCCTGGCATCGCGTTATGTCGTGACGCTTTCTCTGCTGGCTGCGCGACCCAGGGTGTCGGTCTTCTATCCCTTCCTGCTCTACTTCAATCAGATCTTCGGGTCTCTCGTGAAGGTCCACATCACCTTCCGGCTCGACCGCCAGAAATGGACCCGTCAAAAAACCACGTCGGCACGAGCCGCGAAGCGCCCCTTCGCCGCAGGCGCTGCCATGTCGACCTATATGCATGGCCTTTCACTGGTCGCCTTTCTGACAGTCCTTGCCTGGAGCGTGGATGTTTTGCCGACGCCGATGGCCTTTCTCTTTTTTCCATAAGCTGCTGATTTCGAGATGGAGAATCTAGCAATGACGATGATCACGCATGAGGCTGAGGTTCAACGACAGCATCCCCGATACCGCCTGCCGATGAAGTGCCTTCATGCTGGAACACAAGTGCCGGTCATCGATCTTTCCGTCGGCGGGATCGGTGTGCGCAGTGGAGGCTTTCATGCCGTGCCCGGGCATGTGGTGGATCTCACCCTGATCTTTCCGTTCAACGGATATGAGCTCACTCTCCCGGTTCAGGCGGACGTCCGCTACGTGAACGAAGAGCACGGCCGAGTCGGAATGCGTTTCGTCAACGTCACGCCCCGCCAGCACAACCTGCTGCGCTTCGTTCTCGATGCTTATCTTTCGGGGGAGGTCGTGGAGGCTGGCGACGTGTTGGATGTCGTGTCCCGACGCAATGAAGGCAAGACCCGCGAAGTGCCGCAACGTCCGAAGCCGCAGGGGCTGAAGGAAAACGCTTTCCACTACGGTCGCACTTTCGCCGGCTATGGCGCCATTGCAGTTGCAACCCTCCTTCTCGTCGGCTTCGTGGCAGCCGGCATCTTCCAGAAGCTCTACATCATCCCGGCGCAATCGGCGCTGATCACGGCGGACCTTGTGACCGTGCCTGCGCCCTCAAGCGGCCAGCTGACCTTTGTGGCATCGGGCGAAGAGGTACAAGCCGGTGAGCCGCTGCTCACGATCCAGGGCCCGCAGGGCAGCAACAGCATTGTCATTGACAGCCCTTGCGACTGCATCGTTCAGGCACGGTACAATCGTGCCACAAACTTCGTGCGCGAGGGCGCGCCGGTCCTCGTGCTGCGCGAGAGGACGAGCGCTCCCTATATTACGGCCAGCATTCCGCAAAGCGAGGTGTTGCGATTCTATCGTGGCGCTAAAGCCGTCATTGAATATGCCGACGGCACAACAGTGCGGGATGCGCCGATCGAGCGTCTTCCGTCGTTGTCCAACGACAGCGCGAGCAACGGTCGCTTTCTCGTCAAGCTCGCTCCCGGTCGCGAACTCGAAAACAGCGCCATCGGACAGCCGGTCTCCGTCGTCTTCGATACGTTTTCGGGGTCGTCCATCGGCGGAGCGGCGACCAAGGTACATGCGGGCGTGAGCTGGGCCGGCAATCGGATCGCGGCGCTATTCCGCAGCGAGGAGCAGACCGGATCACAAGATGCCAAGGCTCAGCTGAAGGTCGACGACAAGCGCATCGCAACTCTCAAGTGAAGAGCACCTACGGTTCGATAAGAAATTTTGGAGATGAATAATGGATAATATCATTCCGGTTCTGATGTGCGGCGGATCGGGTACTCGCCTGTGGCCGGTCTCCCGCTCCAGCGAACCCAAGCAGTTTCATGCTCTTTCCGGCGACCGCAGCCTTTTCCAGCAGACGGTTCAGCGGTTTCGTTCAGAACTTTATGCCGAGCCGCTCATCATCGTAAACAGCAGCCATCGTGACCTCGCTCTGCGGGAGTTTGGTGAGATCAGCTCTGGGGCCGTGCGTCTCCTGGTCGAGCCATCAGTCCGCAGCACAGCCCCCGCCATTGCGGCAGCCGCTGCGCTGATTGCGGAGGAAGATATCGACCGTCTCATGCTTGTGGCGCCCAGCGACCATGTGATCGAGCGGGCGGAAGTTTTTTCCGAGGCGGTGGCCCAGGCTGCCGAGGCTGCCCGCGAGGGCCGGATTGTGCTGTTCGGTATCCGCCCGACCCATGCGGAAACCGGCTTCGGCTATATCGAGGTCGGTGAGGCATATGACGAGGCGAGCTTCAAGGTCGCCGGCTTTGTCGAGAAGCCGCAGCGTTCCACCGCCGAGGCTCTTCTCGCGGGTGGCCTCCACTTGTGGAACAGCGGGATATTTATGTTCACCGCCCGCACGATCATCGAAGAACTTGAGCGCTATGCTCCGGAAGTCATGGCTTGCGCAAGACGTGCGCTGGGTTCTGCTAAGCGGAGCAACGACACGATTCGCCTCTCCACGGAGTTTGATGCGGCTCCCGCGATCTCGATCGACTATGCCGTAATGGAACACAGTGAGCGCCTTGTATGCGTGCCCGTGTCTCCTGACTGGCGTGACCTCGGCTCCTGGTCCGCGCTTTGGGATGTCGAAGCGAAGGACGGCAATGGAAACGTCTCAAGGGGCGACACGCTTCTCCATGACGTCCGCAACAGCTACGTGCAAGGTAACTCCCGCCTCGTCGCCGTGCTCGGTGTAGAGAAAATCGTCGTGGTTGATACGGCCGATGCCGTTCTCGTCGGATCTATCGATCAGGCGCAGAATGTGGGGCGCCTCGCGAGCGAGCTTGCGGCACACCGCAGACCGGAGGCCAATATTCATCGCAAGGTGCGCCGTCCTTGGGGATCATATGAATCTCTGCGTGTGGGCGAGGGCTTCCAGGTCAAGCACATCATCGTCGATGTCGCCGGCCGTCTCTCGCTTCAATATCACCATTATCGATCCGAGCATTGGACGGTGGTGTCCGGTACTGCGCGCGTCACAGTGGGGGACACCATTTCAGTGATGACGGCCAACGAGTCCGTCTACATTCCAAAAGGCGATGTCCACCGGCTTGAGAATATTGGTGACGAGGAACTGCATCTGATCGAGGTGCAATGTGGGTCATATCTCGGCGAAGACGACATCGTGCGCCTGGAGGATCAGTATGATCGTATCGTCGCGAGCTGAGCGCCGTCGCATGCCGGCATTCGTCGCCATTCTGGCGATTGTGATGAGCACTGGGATTCTGGCGACAGGAGCTTTGGCTCAGCAGCCCACCGAGGTCTCACGCCTTGCCGAGGAAGCGAGGCAGGCCTTCCTGTCCGCAGAGCAGGGAGGCAGTGCCAAGCAGAAAGCTGAATTTTATCAGGTGGCCCTTGCTCGAATCCAGCTTATCGAGAAGTTCGCTGGTTCCCAAAGCGGAGGACCATCCGAACTACGTGACGGCGCCAAAGTAGAACTAGAGCGATTGGCGGACGACGGGTTGAGCCGTGACATGCTCGGCGCCATGCTGATTCAATCCTCCTTGTCGGAGATGACGAGCTCTCAATCCAATGCGGACCGTGTCGAACTCGGTGTCACCCTTCATCAGCTCGCAAGTGAGCAGAAGGCACCGGAGTATCGCGCGGCCGCCTTTATCGAGCTCGCTCAGGCCTACGCCAGGGTCGGGGTGCAGGATCGCGCTCTTCGTTATGTGCAGCTTGCGGTCGATGCTGCAAAATCCATTCTCGGAGCCGGCGAGCAATCCGGCGCTTACAATGCCGCTGCACGGCTTGCTGTTAATCTAGGATCTGCTGGCGTCGCCCTGGCCGAACGCGCCATCATGCAGATGCCCCGCGCGCGGGACCGCGCCTCTGCGCGCCGTGATATGGCGGTAACGCGCCTGAAGGGAACGCCTTGGCAGAAAGCGCCCACGGAGCAGCTTGCGTCGGAGGCGCGCAAACGCCTCTCCGCCGGGGACCTTCCTGGAAGTCTTCAGGTTGCGCTGGCGCTTCCCAGCAGCAACGATCAAGAGAAAATGCTCAATGATATCATTGCGGCATCTTTGAAGAAGCAAGACCGGCAATCTGCGCTGGCCGCCGCGCAAGGGCTCTTCAGTCCCAGCGATCAGCAGAAAGCCCTTGCCGTCATCGTTAAGGATTACGTTGCGCGGGGCGTGCCGCTTCAATCGGTGGATATCATAAGCGGAATGCAGGAGGGGACCGCGAAGATTACGGCACAGCTCACTTTGGCGAGCGAGTTGGAGCGGGCCGGGTATGGGGCCATGGCAGGGGAGGTATTCTCCGAGGCCCTGCGCAGTGCCGAGGCCGGGGATCAGGCAATGCAAGCGGTGATCTGGCCCGAGGTCGTTCGTGCCATGACCCGCGCAGATCGTCTCGATCAGGCCATGACCTATATCGACCGGCTTCAAGAAAGCTCCGAAACATCCTCCGCCCTCGGTGACCTCGCCAAGCGCCTCGCCGACAGTGAGCGGCTGGCGGATGCACAAGGTCTCCTGCCGAAGATCCGTGAGCGGGAAGACCGGTCGCATGCCCTCAGCGGAATCGGTCGTGCCAAGGCGCAGGCCGGTGATGCGGCCGGCGCGCTCCAGATCGTCGCCGAAATCTCCGAGCCCGAGGATGCCGGGCGCGTTCAGGCGGCGGTTGTCAAGTCCCAGTCCCAAGCCGGAAAGTTCACCGATGCGACGGCTCTGGCCGGAAACATCGCTGACAAAGAGGCACAGGTCGAAGCCTGGGTCGAGATTGGTCGGCAGGCGACTCGTAAGAAGGATGTCAAGACTGGTGAGAACGCCTATGCGGAAGCGATCCGCATTGCTGAAAGTCAGGACAAGACCGACCGGGACAAGGCGTTCTACGTCATCGTCAAATCACTAGCCGATCTCGGCGACAAGGCGCGCGCCGACGAGCTCAGGCAACGGATCATAGATGATAAGATCCGCACGCGTGCGGACGAGGCCTTGGCGAAGGCCGATGCCAAGCAGGCTGTCGAGCAGAAGAAGCGCAGCAGCCTGCCGGATGCGATTCTCAAGCGGCGTCTGAGTCGGACAATGAACGATTCCGACAAGGAGGATATCGCGCTCGAAATCGCTGAGCAGGAGGATGGAATCATTCTGGCTGCGGAACTCATTCGTTCGATTGCGGATGATCGCATTCGTGTCGCAGCCTTCCGCCGCCTTGCCGAGAAGCAGGCCGCATCTCTGTCCAAGCCCGTGGAAGAGGCGACGGAAGTCGCCGATACGACCGCGAGCCTTCCGCGGGCGGATGAAGCCGAACTCGGCCCGGAGCAGCGAACGCGGCGGGGATTGGTGCTTGCGAAAGCCGAGAGTGAGCCTGCGGCCCCCGTGAAGGTTCCGCTGCCTGCCCACTTCGCAAAGGCAGCTGACATCCGAGGCATGGTGCCCTGGCCAGGCGGCGCAGATGCGGGTGTAACATTTGCAAACTACAATCTCTACATCTCGAAGTTCCTGGACGAAGGTCCAACCGGCAGCACCCGCATCGAGCAGGCCGTGCGCTATCAAGGAATCCCGAGCCCACGCCTCATTGTCGTGCAAAATGGTGTGACGACGTTGGGCATGCTCGCTCGTCAACTACAAGGGACGCCCGATCAGAATATGATCTCGGTCGATGGCGATGTGCTGACGTTGCGCGCGCCTGTCTTCGTCGCTCCCGGTGCGACCCTCATTCTCTCCCGCCTGGATGTTCCGACCTATCGCCTCAGCACGGAAGCGGGCGCATTCATCGCCAGCGCAGGTGAACTCCACGTGGTCGATGCCGATGTGATCGGCTACAGCGAGAGAGCCGGGCAGCCGGCTTGGTCCGACAAGAGCAAGACCCACATCTTCCGACCCTTTTTGCTGAGCTGGGGTGACGGGCGCATGAACGTGGCTTCATCTGTTCTGGTCGCCCTTGGCTATGAGAATTCAAAGTCCTTTGGCCTATCCTACTCGTCTGGTCCCATCAGGGTATCCGAACTTCGTGATCAGGCTCATGCGACCGGATATGTGGTCGACAACGTCTTCCGCAATTCACATTTCGGGTTCTACTCCTATGAGGCGGAGAGCATTCACATCATTGGCAACGAATATGTCGACAACGTCGTCTATGGCCTCGATCCGCACGACCGAACCCGAAAACTGACCATTGCCTACAACACGACTTACGGCACGATGATGAAGCACGGCATCATCATCTCGCGAGAGGTCGATGAAAGCTGGATCGTCGGGAACCTCGCCTTCGACAATGTCGGTTCCGGAATCATGCTGGATCGCGACAGCGCCAACAATGTTGTCCACGCCAACAGTTCATTCCAGAACATGCAGGATGGAATTACACTTTTCGAAAGTTCCTGCAACCTGATGACCAGCAACCAGCTCCTTGCCAACAAGCGCGACGGACTCAAGATTCGAAATAGCTTCGATATCGGCATCTATGGCAACAGGATCGAACGAAATGGAAGCGCCGGCGTAAGCGCCTATGTGGCCAATCTTCTCGATACGAAGAGTGGGGACACGCGCGACTTTAAGCTCGATCCTTACGCTCCTGTCACCAGCGCGTCGCTTCGGCGGAATCGCTTCTACGCCAACGGTGTCGGAATTAACGCGCAAGGTGCGTCCGGCCTTACCCTGTTCTCGAACCGTTTCGTCAAGCAATCCCGTCGCCTGTTCGGCGGCGATCTTCGCGGGCTCGAAGGGTTGGTTCTTCAAGCGGCATCCCAAACGGATACGCTGGTCGCAAGCACATGCCGCCCGGCACGACCGGTCATCGCCTGCCATCTGCGCGACCAAGGCTACTTCGAAGGCAGCGCGGACGTTCATATCTTCGACCCCAACGCATCGTCCGATTGCACTTCCACAAACGATACCGTGCAGCATCGGGCTTTTTCCAACACGTCTCAAGGGACATAAGAGGCCGGCATGAAGCGCCTTATCGCCATTCTGACCCTGCTCATTCTCCCGGCGGGATCGTCATTCGCTCAACCGGCGCAGCCTGGCCTGTTCGATGTTGAACAGCGACGCACTGCCCTGACCCAGCCGGCTTTCGCGAACATCCGTGCGGCATGCCTTGCGATCCCGCGTGATGCGTCATGGAATGCATTGAAGCCGATCCCCGGCCTGAAGACGACGGAGGGCTATGGCACGGATGGTGCCGCCAACGACTATGCCTGGGCCGTGATGGTGCTGACGGGAAGGGCGCTTGCGGGAGATTCAGCATCGGAAGCTGCGCTGCGCGATCTCTATCTGGCTTGGGCAAAGGCCAAGGCCTTTGAAAAGACCGAGGTCGAGAACGATGCTTATTACGCACTCAAGCGCATCCTTCTTCCCACTATTGTTGGCTACTCGGTCATTCAGAAGAGATTGGAGGATGAGCAGCGCCGCATCATTGCCGGCTGGATCGATCCCCTGGTGCGCAAGGTGGACTGGATCTTTGATGGCACGGTCGATCGCAACAACCACCGCTATCTCACGGATAGCGTCTTGATGGCATGGGGGGCAGTGATCGGCGAGGAGGCGCTTTATGTCAAAGGGCAGGATCGCTATCGCACCATTCTATCGGAAACGCGGATGGACGGCAGCCTGCCGCTCGAGACGCGCCGGGGATCGCGCGCTCTCTGGTATATGCGTCAATCGCTCGCGAGCATGACCGTGATGGCAGAGATCGCAGCGGCGCGTGGAGCGGATCTCTACAGCCTGCGCGAAGGCAATGGCAGTTTCGACAGGGTCCTGTCCTATCTTCTCAACGGACTGGCCGAACCGAATGTGGTTCTCGCCTACGCGTCGGAGAACTATATCCCTGGCGACGATCCCGATTTTCGCAAGCCCGATCTTGGGTTCATGACGAAGCGCGGGCATGGCCGTCACTACATGGCATGGGTAGAGCCTTATCTTGCCCATGATCGTCCGGGTCTCGCATCCAAGAGGCTCAAGACCCTGTTCGCACGGAACCTAAGAAATGATCGTCCGCTGATCGACGAATTCGTTGGCGGTAATGCGACCTGCATCTGGGGGCGAGGCTGATCATGAAGAGACTCTGGCTCCTTCCTCTTCTTGTAGCCGCAGCTGCTCCGTCCGTGACGTTAGCCTGGGCTCAGAGCAATACCGATGTTGAAACACGCAGCCAATACCACGCGGTAGCGGAGCGCATAGAGCAACTCCGTCAGCGTCAAGATCAAGAGTCGGTCGTTAATCAAGCGCAGCTCCTTGAGAAGGGCGTTCCGATCAGCGAGACAAACCCGTTACGCAGGGCCGATCTCATAGAGGCGGAACGCCTCTATGAGCGCGCATTGGCAAGCCCCGGTCCTCAATGGCCGAATGCTGCGGTTCGTCGTGCGAAGATGTTGCTCGATAGCGATGGTGGGCAGGCGGCTAACGCACGCGCAGTCGAACTCCTGCGGCGCGCGGCGGCTATGCAGAACCGCGAAGCAGCCTACCTGCTTGCCGGATTGATGGAGAATGGCGTCGGCGTGAACCGCGATCTGGCGGGGGCGCGAGCGCTTTATCAAGTCGCTCTGCGTCAGGGACACGGAGTTTCTGGCGTTGCGCTCGCACGGCTCGAAACAGATGCTACGAAGGCGAACGTTTATGCCACCCAAGGGCTTCGTCTGCTCTTCCAGGAGGCTAAGCAGGGCTCCGCGGATGCGGCGAAGATCCTTGCCGATCATTATCGGATGACAAGCGACGGTCCGGAGAGGCTGAGTGTTGCTCTCGACTGGTATCGTCGCGCGTCGGATCTCGGTGATGCGGAGGCGGCTCTCCGCTTGGGCCGCATGCTCTCCGACGTAAAGTCTCCGCTCTATCAGCCGCAGGAGGCGCTAGCCGCATTCGAGACGGCGGCGAAACGCGGGTCGGTTGAGGCCGCGCTGGCTATTGCGGAAGATCCTGCGAATGGTGGTGCTCTGGGTGTGTCTCCCGCACAGGCAGAGCTATGGCTCGCCAGAGCCATCGAGACGAAAGCCCCGCGCGTGCTCGTGGCGGCTGCCGAAATTCGTGCTCAAGATAAGCCTGATGAGGCGAAGCTGCTTCTGAACGAAGCTCTGAAAACCGACAGCAATGACCCGAATGTGCTCATTTCACTTGGCCGCTTCCTCAGGAATGGCGACCTGATCGAACGTGATCTTCCCCGTGCCATCGACTTTTTCGATCGGGCGGCAAAGGGCAACAGCATAACTGCGCTGTACGAATATGCGCGCACGGTTCTGGGCTACCCTGATCCGGCTACCGCACCCCTGCAGAAAGTTGCCCTCGAGCGTCTTCAGGGCGCTGCCGAGCGCGGCCATGTGAAAGCGGCTGTCAACCTCGGCGATGCGCTGCTGCATGGTAATGGTGCTACTCCCGCGCCTGCCGAGGCAGTGCGCTGGTATGAGAAAGCTGCAGAAGGAGGCGCGACGATAGCGCTGCTTCGGCTCGGCGATTTCTATGCTCTTCGCTCCGATGGCCTTGAAACGCCTCGCGCTCTGGAATGGTACCGCAAAGCTGCCGAGGCCAATAGCTCCACCGCCATGGTTCGACTCGGACGCATGTTTAGCGATGGCCGTGGCGTTCCGCAGGATTTTGCGCTGGCGGCAACTTGGCTCAGCCGTGCAGCAGCTGCGGGAAGCGGACCTGCGATGATGGAGTTGAGCGCGCTCTACTCCAAGGTCGGTGGCCCCGGGCACTTCAACCTTGCGCGGGAAGCTCTTGAGCGTGCGGTCCGAGCTGGTGATGCCCGCGCTCCCATAGCGCTGGCGAAGCTTTATGTCGCGCGTGGCGAGCGTCTGCTGGCAGACGCGACATTGCGCCGGGCCGCTGAGGGCGGCAATGTCGAGGCGACCCTGCAGCTTGCCGAGACATATTTGTCAACGAAGGTGCCGGACCAGATCGCGCAGGCCCGTCACTGGCTCGCCTTGGCCGAGAAGGCAACCGCAGGCAACGATGAACTCGCGATCCGTGTCGCGGTACTGCAGCTGAGGGATCCGAATACGGCGCAGCGCGGAGCCGTAGTGCTTGAAGCACTTTCCCGCAAAAACAACCCAGTGGCCATGATGGCTTTTGCCCAGGCTCTGCTCCAAGGTACGGGCGTTTCATCTGACGGGCCTCGAGCGGAGGCTTTGCTGCGCCGTGCCATCCAGATGGGATATGATCCGGCGCGCTTCGTTCTTGCCGACGCCTATCGGGAGGGGAAGGGGCTGCCGCGTGATCCGGCGCGAGCCATCTCGCTTTATCGCGAGATCTACAATGACGAGCCCGGCGACACGAAAGTACTGCTCGCTCTCGGCGATGCCTATGTGCAAAGCGATGGAGTTGCGCGAGATCGGAAGCTTGCGACGCAATTTTATGCGCTGGCGGCGCAGAACGGCGATCCTGACGGTCAGCTGCAACTCGGTATGGCCTATCTCTACGGCGGTGGGGTCGAGCGTGACGGAGCCAAATCGGAGCAGCTGCTGACGCAAGCTGGCGACGCCAACATCATGATGGCTCGAATTGAGCTCGGAAATGCGAAAGCCTCCGGGATGGGCACCGCAGTCGATCCGGAAGGTGCATTCGCATCCTTCCTGCGCGCGGCCGAAGCAGGCTCACCGGAAGCCATGATCGAGGTTTCGCGCGCCTTGCGCAAGGGCTTCGGCACCCAGGTCGATCCGGTCTTGGCGCAGACCTGGCTCGAACGCGCGGCCCGCATCGGCTCTCAGGATGCACTGTACGAACTCTATCGGATCAATGCGGTAGCGCACGATACCAAGCCGCAGGAGGCCGAGCGCTGGCTCATGCAGGCTGCGCAGAGCGGGCACCCGGCAGCCATGTATCATCTCGCGCTTCGCTACAAGCCTGGGGCGTCGGACCAGAACGGCGTCGATGGCAACGAGTGGCTGACCAGGGCCGCGAAGGCTGGCCATTGGCAGGCAATCAAGGCGGTGCGCAAGAAGAAGTTGCCCGAACCTGGCGAGCCCGACGATGACGAATGACCTAAGCAACATCAGGCAAGCGCAGCCCGTGAAAGCGCATTATGCCAATGCAGAACGGAGATCCGCCATGAAGTTGCGCGCTCGACTCGGATCCATCGCGCTCTATAAGTACAGCGGCGTGTCTTTTGCTGTAATCTTGTCTGCTTTTGCGCTCTTTCCCGCATCGGTTCAGGCACAGCCCCACGCGCCGCGTTCTCTGGGCCCGAATGCCGATTTCAGCAAGATATGTGCGCAGGGTCCCAAACCAAATCTTACGCGAGACTGGAGGAGGTGGGAAAAGTCTCAAGCCGTCAGCAACCTTGAAGAGATGTTCGATGCGGCCGCCCTTTATGCGGATGGATCCGCGCAGGTGGTGCGCGATCCTGCAACGGCCCGCCGGCTCTTCGAGAGTCTTGCCAGCCGAGCTTGGCCCGGCAAGGGGCGCGCCACATACCGCCTGGGCAAGCTGATGCTCGATCCGGCTGCCGGCCCGGTTGATGCAGAGCGTTCCGCGTCGCTTTTTGCTGCCGCCGCATCCATGCTGCATATGGATGCCTCCGTGCAACTCGCCCGTTTGCATGTAGAAGGACGGATCGCCAGTGCGGACTTGAAAGAAGCGGAGAGGCTCCTCCGCACGGCATCCGCAGCAGGAAATGTCGACGGTGTCATCGGCCTTGCGCGCCTGCAGCGCAGCGGCCGGATCGGCGATGTTCCGAAGGCGGTGACAGACGATCTCGTCAAACTAGGCTTTCTCATTCTTTACAGTGATCTCGGCAAGGGCAAGTGCAACTCCCTCTACGAAATCGGCACAGTACTCGCGGATGAATCCCTCGTCCCAGGCGGCCTGCCCGAGGCTGTGAAGTGGTTCGAGGCATCCTCCCGTCATGGCGACTACCGCGCCGATATCGCGCTTGCCGAAATCTACACCGAAGGGCGGGCGAACGCCTCTCCTGACACCATTCTCAAGCACCTGAACCGCGCCGCCGCAGCGGGGTCGTCGAAAGCGATGACAGACCTTGGTGAGCGCATGTTGCGTGGCGACGGTCTCGAAAGGGACGTCCTGAAAGCGATTGCATGGCTGGAGAAGGCTGGCTCATTCACCGATATCGATGCCTACAAGGTCCTCGCGCGGCATTACCGCGGCGAATTTGGCGCGCCGCCTGACCTTCCAAAGGCAGCCGAGGCGCTCAAACGCGCTACCGAGTTGCCCGCAAACAGCCCGGGTGTCGTCGTCGCGCTCGCGCGTCTTCACGCCGTCGGCATCAACGGGCAGCCGGATATGAAGAGCGCACGTGATCTCTATCGCAAGGCGGCGGACCTCGGCGATCCTTCCGCCCTCACCGAACTTGCGAAGCTTCTTCTGGCGCGTCCGCAGGATGTGAAGGACACAGATATTCTCGGCCTCCTCAAGGAGGCTGCGAGCCGGGGCAATCCTGAGTCCATGAGCGTGCTTTCCGATCTCTATGCGTGCAGTGCCATTGTCTCTCCCGACGCGGAGCAGGCTCGAGGCTGGTTGGAGCGCGCTGCCGAGGCGGGGCACGCGCGTAGCATCACGGCATTGGCGGCCCGAACCAATGGCGACCCCGATGCCGTGCAGAGGAGCATCGCCGCGCTCACGAAACCGGCCGAGCGCGGGGACCGCGAAAGCATGATCCTGCTATCTCTGGCCTATAAGATAGGGCAGGGCGTTCCTGCCGATGACAGCGCCGCCGAGCGCTGGAAGGCCGCGGCTCTCGCACCGGGAGAGGACCGCTCGCGCGCGCTCCTCCTTCTGGCGCGCAGGCTTTTGAGCGCGGACGGGGCTTCTCGTGATGAAGCCGCCGCACGAGCGTTGCTTCAGGAGGCAGTGCAATCCGGTGATGCGAACGCCATGCTCGAGCTTGGCCGCTTGCTGGTATCCCAGGGCGGCATCGAGCAATCCCAGGGCGTGGCGCTTCTGCAGAAGGCTGCCTCCGCCGGCAATCCAGTGGCCATGCTGGTCCTGGCGGACCAATCTGACGAGCAGTTACGCCCGACTTCCAAGACAGCTGCTGAGTGGCGCCGCGCCGCAGTCGATGCAGGCAGCGCCCGAGCTGCGATCGCTTTGGCCTCAGAAGCGACAGAACCAAACGAGACGGTGCGTTGGGTTCAACGCGCTGAGTCGCTTCCGGTGTGTGCGGCACGCGACATGGCTGAGCTGGCACAGGTCTACCGGCGCCTGCCGGATCCGCAAGCGGGGGAGCGCGCACGCATGTGGATCCAGCGCGCACTCAACGACATCAAACGGGAGCAGCCGGATCCGGCATCGCTCTTCCTCATCGGCCGTGTGATGCTTGATGGCGAGTCTGGGGAGCAGCAGGAAGCCATCGGGCTCATCGAGCGATCCGCCAGGGCCGGCAAGGTCGAGGCAATGCGTTTCCTGGGACGCGGCTATGCCTCCGGTAAGTTCGGAGACGGAAAAACCGACGAGGCGGTTGAGTGGTTGGGCAAAGCCCTGCGACAGGGCGATGATATCGCCGCTGTCGAACTGGCCCGTCTTGCGGGAAGCTTGCCAGGAGAAGAGGGACCCGCCGTCGCCGTCCTTAAAGAAGTCGCCGAAGCGGGCTCCGCTCCGGCTATGCGCGAATATGGACGAAGCTTGCAATTCGGTTTCGGCGTTCCGGCTGATCCTGAGCAGGGCGCCAGCTGGTTGCGCAAAGCTGCGGAAGCGGGAGACACGACGGCCATGAAGGAACTCTCACGCGCCTATGCATCCGGCTACGGTGTCGAGCTGTCGGCGGACGTCAGCACCGACTGGCTTCTGCGCGCAGCCAAGGCTGGCGACGCGGAGGCTATGTACGGCGTAAGCCTTGCAATGACGCTTGGTTTTGGAACGACCGTGAATCCGGAGGCGGCGCAGAAATGGCTGGCGACAGCGGAAGAAACAGCACGCCGATAGAGTGTGAAGTGCCTCGGTTGCGTCTGTTCTGCAACTGGGAAAGTGGTAACGGAGCAGTTCAATGATCAGACCAATATATATCGTGCTTCTCGGATGTCTCATCGCAGGCACGGCCATCGCGGCGCCTGCAGCTTCTGCGAAGCAGGATACTGGCGCGGGCGGAACGGCTTCTCGCCCTTCGGAACCGAGCACGGCTCAATTGCGTGCCATGTCGACTGCGCGGCTTCTGAAGCTTGGTGACGCAGCGCTGAAGGCCCAGGTGGACACGGCTGCATTCTCGACCGGACTGAATGCACTGCAGGTCGCAACGGCGCGCGGGGATCGCGCCGCGACCCGCCTTCTCGCGAAGGTCATGGCGCGCCACGAGGTGGGCGTTGAAGGGGGGAACCGCGGTAAAATCGAGAGCAAGCTTCGCTATGAAGCCATGCGAGGCGCTTCCAGTTCCGTTCTCGCGGTCGCAGGCATGTACGATCGCGGGGAGGGCGTGCCGGTTGATGTGAAGAAGGCGGCCGAATGGTATCTCTGGGCAGCTCGCGTCGGCAATAATCGCGCGAGGGCCCATGTGGCTTATGCTTACGGAACTGGCCGTGGGGTGGAGCGCAACGAAGAGACCGCGTTGAAATGGCTCGACGAGGTCAATGAAGGGCGCACCCGTATGACGCTCGTCGAGATCGGCTGGGCTCTTGCAACCGGCGCCGAGGGAGAAGCCGATATGCCTGCGGCCCTCCGCTATTTCGAGCGCGCTGCACAGATCAAGCCCAGTGTCGCCTATCAGGTCGCGATGGATCTGGAGCGCGGGACGAACGGCGTGCATGATCGCGCAGCGGCAGGGCACTTGATCAAAGTGGCAGCAGATCGCGGCGACAGCGCCGCCGCCACCCACCTCGCCAACATGCTGGCCGGTAGCGACAAGACCGAGGATCAGCGTCAGGCGGTTCAATGGTATACGCTTGCCGCGCAGGACAAGGAGAACATCGCGGCCGGACAGGGACTGTCGCGCCTTCTTGCCCTGCGTCCAAAGAGCGAGATCGTGCCGGACATCATTGCCGGTTTGGAAAAAGCGGCATCCGCCGGAAATCAGGAGGCTCTGATTGGCCTCGCACAAGCTTATGCCGATGGAACAGGAGTCCCCGCGGCTCCTGAGAAGGCGGCGCATCTGCTGCAAGAGGCAGCGGATGCGGGGCTTCCGGAAGCCAAGTACCGTCTTGGCTTGATGTACAAGTCCGGCACGGGTGTCGACGCGAACCTCAGTAAGGCGATCGAGCTCATGAACAGTGCGCGGGAAAGTGGTTTCCCGCTTGCCGCAGTGGCACTCAGCTCCATGACCGAACCGACGGCCACCAGTTCGGTAGGCGAGTAATCGCTTTGAAGGCAGCCGGCCCCGGTAACTTCGTTAAGTGAGCGAAAGGCGGATGAGCCTTTCGCCATGACCATGCCCGGGTTCCTCAGCAGGGTTGTCGGGGATCGAAGGTCTGTCCGAACTTTCCCGTCGTTTCGGTCTTCTTGCCAACGATGATATTCCCACAGATCTTGCCTTGAGGCTTTGTCATGACTTTCAGGCTTCCAACGGCGTTGTCGTGCAGGGTGTTGGAATAGGCGCTGTTCCGGATGCCATCCTGGGCCGTGTCTCCGCCGAGACGTATGCCGGCACCGCGATTCTTGTAGACATTGTTGTGACGAAAGATGTTGCCGTTACCGCGCGCGTCGAGGCCTGCTGAATCCTTGTCCCTTTGACCGGTGCAGCGATTATGCTCGATAATGTTGCCTGACGATCCCTCTTTGATGTCTACACATTCATTGCCGCGCGTATCGAATGTGTTGTGATGAATCCAGTTGTCGTCGGATCGGTCGATTGCAGCATCAGGTACACCATTCTTGCCCAGCTGTTCTGGCGCCGTGCCGATATAGACGCCCTCACCGTTCTTGCCGCCGCCGTCGAAGACGAAATCGTAGACGCCGCAGTTCTGAATCGTGGAATTGGCGATCTCGTTGCGCCGGGCCTGATAACGCAATCTGACGCATTCCCCACCGGCATTCCTGAGCTTCATGCCAATGATCCGAACGCCCTCGACGCCATCTCCTGGGCGAGTCCCTACGGCATAGATGAGTTTGTCCCTGTAGGTGTCCTCACTAGCGCCATCGCGATGCTTGCCGTCGATCGTGAAGTTGCGAAGCTCGACATAATCATGATTGATCTGGACGATGCGCGGTTCTCCCGCTCCAGATACGATGGCGCTCTCTTGGCCCTTGATCACGATAGGCTCGCCTTGGCGCCCATCCCTGACGGTTTTGAAATCCTGGAAGTAGCGCCCGGGCGCAAGGCGTATCGTATCGCCAGGCCCGGCGCGATCGAGCGCATTCTGAATAGTCGGAAATGGGTCGTTCCTTGTACCCGTGCCTGAAGCTTTTGCCGCAGGATCGACAAAATAGGTTTCTGCCAATGCATGCTTGGATCCGATCAATAAGATCGAGACTGCGAGGGCGGTACAGATCAGGATATGGGCCGTCCATATCGCACGCATGATCGTCTCCGTTTCATGAGGCTTCTCGTCAGGAGCGACGCATTCTTAAAGAGGAGAAAATCAGCGCCCCAACTCGCGTGGCCGCCGAGCGTGATCATCGTCAAAGAAAGATAAGGCAAAATTCGTGATGCTGAGTCGCATATACGTTATCGCCTTAATGACGTCCCGAAATGTAATGAAGCCTCGTCCGACACCAGGCAGTTATACCAAGCTGTGCCGTTCATAAAAGCCGAACGATATCAGTCAGTCTGGAGCAAGGAGGCTAAATCTTCCTAATGGAAAAATAATACCTCCTAAGCGGTATGCGATAATCCCTTTGCAGCAGTAGTGCGTGAAAAGCTGCTCTGTATAATTAGGGGTAATCTTTGCGAAAAGGCTCCCCCACATGTCAAACATGCTGCAGATCACCACGATCCTGGGCTGCAAGAACTCCATGCTTCGCGAGGGGCTCCGGCATATCCTATCAGGTACTCGCTACAAGGTACATCCGGACGACTTGACGAGTCGCTTCGCAAGCGGATTGTCGGGCTACGGCGACTCCTGTCTGTTCGTGATCGACAGCAACCTGTATCCCGGAGAAATCAAGGATATCGTCGAGGATGTGAAAAAGGAGCATCGGGATGGCCGTGTGGTCATCCTCGCCGATGGCTTCGATTTCGACGAGTTGAAATCCGTGCTGCAAGCAGGGGCGGATGGATATTGCCTGGCAACGACAGGCTGTGACGCCTTGGTGAAGTACTTGGATCTGGTCATGCTGGGCGAGATTGTCTTCCCATCATCGGCATTGCTTTCGGCGCTGACGTCGGTTGGCGAGGCCAGGGAGATCCGCACGGAGGCAACGCCGATCACGATTCCAGGGCCGCAGTCCGAGCGCTCGGCCGAGGCGAAGGAATCGGTCATCAGGACGCTCTCGATCCGAGAAGCCGAAATTCTGCAATGCTTGATGCAAGGCGCGCCTAACAAAGTCATCGCGCGCAAGCTCGATGTCGCGGAGGCCACGGTGAAAGTTCACATCAAAGCCATTCTGCGAAAGATAAGGGTCGCTAATCGCACACAGGCCGCTATGTGGGCCGTCAATCACCTGTCGAACCAGGGATCGGACGCGACCTGGATTCCGCCGGGAGAGGGAGTGCCTGTGCAGAGCGCATCTCTGATGAAGGTTTTGTAAGAGGGCTGTTTGCGCTTCTCTTCCGAGAGCTACGACCGTTACATTGTAAGAAGAGTTTGGCCGCTCTTTCTCAATGCATCGTCTGATTGAGCTGCAAGGCGAACACCACGTCTCCAGTTTCGTCGAGAACTTCCAGCCTCCAGCGAGACCACTCGGCAAGATCGGTTCCTGCTTCTTGGCGCAGTTCCGCGATGGCCTTCAGTGCTTGAACGCGCGCATGATCAATGTCTCTTACCTCGACGCCTTCATCGTCGATCATGGCCTCGTCGTCGCAAACTAGGTTGAAGAAGAATCTCATGGTCCGGTGCAAATGCGCTGTCGTAGTGATATGTTGTTTAGTGTACTGCAAGTTCGTTTCCAGTACTTCTGGTTTGAAATGTGATTGCGTCGTCATACCTCGATCTTCGTAGCCTAATCGAACCATCGTTCCTACGGACCTTTCGGTAGAGAATCGCCAATGATCCGAAATAGACGCAAAATTCCTATGATGAGGGTGAAGGTACAAGTCTATAGTAATGATATAAAGAAACTAAAAGAATTGCTGAAAATTAAAAAATGTTAAAATCAAGTGAATGAGAGGGCGTTGTTTTAGTTAGAAAATTAAGCTAATTTACCTACAGGGAAGTTTGCATCTTCAAGAGGCAATCAAAACCAGAAAGGCATCCTTCGATGCGCAAGAATTACGATCTGGATGGTTCGCCGCAAACTGCTACCGTATCATTAGCGCGAGATGGTGCGTATCCCCGATATCTCGAATTGTCACGTTCCATGGAGCCTGCCCGGCCTCAAGAAGACATGCATATGGTCTCGACGCTTCTCGTCGAGCCCAACACGCTGCTTCGTGAAGGCTTGAGAAGGATTCTCGCGGAAACGGCTTATGACCCGGTGGGGCTCTCGTCCAATCTGGCGGAGGCGATGGGAGCGTTGGAGGCCGACAAAGCCTTCCTGCTCATCATCGACGCTGCGCGGGATCACCGGGAGACATGCCAGCAGGTACGGCAGTTCAAGGAACAGCAGCCTTTGGCCCGAGTCGTGATGCTCGTCGACGGTTACGACCTTGCCGAAGTCTTCGCCGCCTTCCAGGCGGGCGCCGATGCCTATCTGATGAAGTCCATTTCCTGTGAGGTCCTGATCAAGACTCTCGATCTCGTCATGCTGGGTGAAACGGTCTTCCCTTCGGCTGTCCTCGATCTCCTGCGCGAGCAGGTGTTGCAGAAAGCTGACGAGACTATCGCTCAGGATACAGCGAAGCCGGGAGAGGACAGCCTGCCTGCTAAGGGCTTGTCGGTTCGTGAAACAGTGATTCTGCGCTGCCTCATGGATGGTGATTCGAACAAGCTTATCGCACGCAAGTTCGACATCACGGAGGCCACCGTCAAAGTGCACGTCAAGGCCATCCTTCGCAAGATTCACGCGAAGAACAGAACCCAGGCCGCCATCTGGGCGGCGAGCCATCTGCCGGCGGATGGGCGCTCTTCTGCAAACTGAGGCATAGATAGCAACATCAGCCCCAAAGCGGAGCGCGCTTTGACGCTGATGTTGTTGCAAAATCCAGTGGCTCAGGCCGAGCGAAGCATGGGCGTGTTGTCCCGCGCATGATCTTCTAGGATCATCGCGGCTCCCTTTTCGGCAATCATCAGAGTTGGAGAGTTTGTATTGCCGCTCGTGATCGTCGGCATGACGGAAGCATCGATGACGCGAAGCCCTTCGACGCCACGCACCCGCAGCCTTCCGTCCGTCACCGCCATCGGATCCGAATCGATGCCCATCTTGGCTGTTCCGACCGGATGGAAGATGGTCGTGCCGATATCGCGGGCACCGTTGAGGAGTTCATCGTCGGTCACTAAGTTCGCACCGGGCTTGTACTCTTCGGGGCGATATTTCTGCAGGGCCGGCATCGATACGATATGTCGTACCAGACGCAGAGAATCGACCGCGACTCGCTGGTCTTCGTCGGTTGAGAGATAGTTCGGCCGAATGAAGGGAGCGTCTGAAGGATCGCTACTGCGGATCGCGACCGTGCCGCGGCTGGTCGGGCGCAGGTTGCACACGCTTGCCGTGAAAGCGGGGAAGGGGTGCGGATCCTCACCGAACTTGTCCAGCGAGAGGGGCTGGATATGAAACTGAAGGTTTGGTGTTGCGTAATCCGACGACGACCGCGTGAAGGCGCCGAGTTGTGACGGCGCCATGGTCAGCGGCCCCTTTCGGAAGAGGGCATATTCAAGGGCCATGCGCCCCTTCTTCATGAGCGAGCGATAATCCTCGTTCAGGGTGCGGACACCGTGGACCTTGTAGATCGGGCGCAGTTGAAGATGGTCCTGTAGATTGGCACCGACGCCCGGCAGATCCTGGAGCGGTTCAATGCCGTTCTCCCGCAGCAGAGTCGCGCCGCCGATGCCGGAGAGTTGCAACAGCTTGGGCGACGCAATGGCGCCGGCCGATAGAATGACTTCCTTGCGCGCATGGATGCGGCGCAAGGTGCCGTTCTGCAAAATCTCCACTCCAACAGCTCGCTTTCCTTCGAACAAAAGGCGCGTCGCATGGGCGTGAATCTCAAGCGTGAGATTGGGACGCGCGAGAGCAGGCTTGAGAAAGCCCCGTGCGGCGGACCAGCGCCTGCCGCTTTTCTGGTTCACGTGGAAATAGGAAATGCCCTCGTTGCTTCCGGTGTTGAAGTCGCTCACGCGCGGGATGCCGGCCTCGACAGCGGCTTCGATGAAGGTGTCGAGGATGTCCCAGTGCGTGCGAGGAGCCTCGACACGCCATTCGCCCCCCGCGCCATGGTGCTCGCCCGCTCCGAGGTAATGATCGAGGTGCTGACGGAAGATCGGTTTGACGTCGTCCCAGCCCCAACCCTCGAGGCCCATCTGCCGCCAATTGTCGTAATCCTCCTTCTGGCCGCGCATATAGACCATGGCGTTGATGGCCGAGCAGCCGCCAAGCACCTTGCCGCGCGGGTAGTTGAGGATTCGGCCATTCAAGCCTGGCTCGATCTCAGTCTTGAACATCCAGTCCGCGCGCGGATTACCGATGGCGAAGAGGTATCCAACGGGGATGTGATACCAGATCCAGTTATCCTTGCCGCCCGCTTCGAGCACGCAAACCTGGTTGCGCGGATCCTTTGACAGGCGGTTCGCCAGAACGCAGCCGGCCGAGCCAGCGCCGATCACGACGTAGTCGAATGTGCTGATGTTGGAACTCATATTAGACATGGCCTGCCTCCGCTGGCAGATTTGTCGATAGCGAGGCGCCGGTCCGAACCGGCGCCTCCGCAGCCTTTATGCAGCGCCTTTCGGCTTGCGTTTGAACAGCTCCAGGATCTCGCCCACGATACCGCGGCGGAACAGAAGCACGCAGATGACGAAGATGATGCCAATCAGCACGGTCACGGGGAAGTCCCACGCTGCGAGATAATTCTGCAACGCGATCACGAGGCCCGCGCCGACGACTGGGCCGATCATCGTGCCGATACCGCCGAGGAGCGTCATCAGGATCACTTCGCCCGACATCTGCCACGTCACGTCGGTGAGGGTCGCGAACTGGAAGACGATGGCCTTCGTTCCGCCCGCAAGACCTGCGAGTCCCGCCGACATGACGAAAGCGCCGAGCTTGTAGCGGTCTACCCTATAGCCCAGCGAGACTGCGCGTTTTTCGTTTTCGCGGATCGCCTTGAGGATGTTGCCGAAGGGCGAGTTCACGATGCGCCAGATGATCAAGAGGCCGATCAGGAAGATCGCCAAGGTCACATAGTACATGGTGTATTGATCGCTGAGGTCGATCAGGCCCAAAAGGTGACCGCGCGGCACGCCCTGGATTCCGTCCTCGCCATGGGTGAACGGCGCCTGGAGGCAGAGGAAGAAAAACATCTGCGAGAGCGCCAGGGTGATCATGGCGAAGTAGATGCCCTGACGGCGGATGGCGAGTAGGCCCATGATGAGGCCCATGAAGGCGGCGCCGGCCACGCCGAGAAAGATCCCCGCCAGCGGCTCCCATCCCCAGACCTTGACGGCATGGGCGGTGAAATAGGCCGCGCCGCCGAAGAAGGCCGCGTGGCCAAAGGAGAGGAGGCCGACATAGCCGATGAGCAGGTTGAATGCGCAGGCGAAAAGCGCAAAGCACAGCATGCCCATCAGGATGCCAGTGTAGAAATAGAACGGTGCGATCACCAATCCTGCGATGGCAATGGCCCCGAGGATCAGGCCGGTAATGCGCAGCTTAGGCTGCTCCGCGACAGCTTGTGTTCCAACAGCCATGATGTCACTCCTCCCGCCCAAAGAGACCTGCCGGCCTGACGAGCAGAACGATGGCCATGATCACGAAAATAACGATGCTCGATGCCTGCGGATAGAAGACCTTCGTCAGGCCCTCCAATACACCGAGCATATAGCCGGTAACGATGGCGCCGAGAATCGACCCCATGCCGCCGACGACCACGACCGCAAAGACGATGATGATGAGGTTCGTGCCCATGAGCGGGCTCACCTGATAGATCGGCGCCGCAAGCACGCCCGCGAGCGCGGCAAGGGCAGCGCCCAGGCCGTAAGTGAGCGTGAGCAGAAGCGGCACGTTCACGCCGAAGGCTTGGACCAATGTGGCGTTTTCGGTAGCGGCGCGCAGGTAAGCGCCAAGCCGCGTCTTCTCGATGAGAAGCCATGTTCCGATGCAGACGACGAGGGAGGCAATGACGACCCAGCCGCGATAGATCGGCATGAACATGAAGCCGAGATTGACCGCGCCGGTCAGTTGCTCCGGGGCGGCATAGGGATTACCGGCTGCGCCGAACCAGTAACGGAACGCACCTTCCAGGATAAGAGCGAGACCGAAGGTCAACAGAAGCCCATAAAGCGGATCAACGCCGTAGAGCCGCCGCAGCATCACGCGCTCGATGACGATGGCGGTGGCGCCCACGATGATGGGAGCCAGAATGAGGGACGGCCAATAGCCGATGCCGGCATAGGTAAGCAGCATGTAGGCCGCAAAGGCACCCAGCATGTACTGGGCGCCGTGGGCGAAGTTGATGACGCGCAGCAATCCGAAGATCACCGCGAGGCCGAGGCTGAGCATGGCATAGAAGGAGCCGTTGATCAGGCCGATGAGGATCTGGCCGTAAAGGGCAGGGGCGGGAATGCCGAAAATCGTACTCATGATGTCTTAAACTCCCAGCACTTCGTGAAGCTCGTCCATACGCGCGTCGAGCTCATGCCCCGGGAACGAATTCACCATGCGCCCGTCCTCCATGAGGTAGAAACGGTCCGCGACCTTACGGGCAAAGCGGAAATTCTGTTCGACGAGAAGAATGGTCATGCCACGTTTCTTCAATTCCACCAGCACATCGCCGATGCGCTGGACGATCACGGGAGCAAGCCCCTCTGTCGGCTCATCGAGCAGAATGACTCTTGCGCCCGTGCGCAGGATGCGGGCGATGGCCAGCATCTGCTGCTCGCCGCCGGAGAGCTTCGTGCCCTGGCTCGTGCGACGCTCGTGCAGATTGGGGAAGAGCTTGTAGATCTCCTCCACGCTCATGCCGCCTTCCGCGACAGTCGGCGGCAGGGCTAGATTCTCCGAGACATTGAGGCTCGCGAAGATGCCGCGCTCCTCCGGCACATAGCCGATGCCGGACTGAGCGACCTTGTGCAGGGGAAGGCCCAAAAGATCCTTGCCGCGCAGTTTGATGACGCCTTCGCGGCGGCGCAGGATACCCATGATCGCGCGCAAGGTGGTGGTCTTGCCCGCGCCGTTGCGGCCGAGCAGCGTCACGGTTTCGCCTTCGCGGATATCGAGATCGACGCCGTGCAGCACATGGCTCTCGCCGTACCAGGCGTTCAATCCGCGAACTTCGAGGAGAGGCGCGTTACTCATGCTCGGTCCCCATATAGGCTTCACGCACGCGCGGATCGGCGCTCACGGTCTCGTAGGTTCCGTCGGACAGGATCTCGCCGCGCGCGAGAACCGTGACGCGGTCGCAGAGATCGGAGACGACATTCAGGTTGTGTTCGACCATCAGCACCGTCCGGTTCTTCGCGATGCGACGGATCAGGTCGGAGATGCGGCCGATATCCTCGTGCCCCATGCCGGCCATAGGCTCGTCGAGCAGCAACATGGTCGGATCGAGCGCCAGCGTCGTCGCGATCTCCAGCGCGCGTTTGCGGCCATAGGACAATTCGGATGCGGTCAGATCCGCATAGGTCGAGAGATTGACGGCGTCGATCAGCTCCATCGCCCGGTCGTCGAGAGATGAGAGGCTATTGGAGGAGCGCCAGAACTGCGTGGCGAGACCGGACGGGCGCTGCAAGGCCACACGCACGTTGTCGAGAACGGTCAGATGCGGAAACACAGCCGAGATCTGGAAGGAGCGCACGAGGCCAAGGCGTGCCACCTCGGCGGGCTTCATGCGCGTGATGTTTTCTCCGCGAAAATGAATCTCGCCGCGGGTTGGTGTGAGAAACTTGGTGAGCAGGTTGAAGACCGTGGTCTTCCCGGCGCCGTTCGGGCCGATCAATGCGTGAATCGTCCCCTCGTTGACGGACAGCGTCACGTTCTTCACGGCGATGAAGCCGCGGAATTCCATGGTGAGGCCCGAGGCGCTCAATATCGGTTGGGTACTGACCATATGGCGGCCATCATCCTCTACAAAAAGAAGTGGTGGGGATGCGCCCACGCATCCCCACCAGAATCATGATGCTTACTGCGTGAGCTGGCAGCCGCTGTCGGCAAGCTTCATGTAAGCCTGGTCGCCGGGCACCTTGGCGAGCTGCTTGTACATATCCCATTCGCCCTTGCTCTCTTCAGGCTTTTTCACCTGGAAGAGATACATGTCGTAGACCATGCGGCCGTTGGGCAGCACCTTGCCGTTCTTGGCGAAGATGTCGTTCACGGGCATCTCATGCAGCAGCTTCGCCACCGGCTCGGTCGCATCCGTTCCGGCCTTCTCGACGGCCTTCAGGTACTGCAGAACGGTGGAATAAGTGCCCATGTGGATCATGTTGGGCATGCGGCCGGTCTTTTCCTGGAAGCGCTTGGCGAAGGCGCGGTTCTCGTCGCTCTGGTCCCAGTACCAGCCTTCCGTCAGCGTCAGGCCCTGCGCGGCCTTGAGGCCGAGGCCTTTCACTTCCGCGAGCGTGAACAGCAGAGCCGCAAGGCGCGTGCCGCCCTGGGTGACGCCGAACTCGGCGGCCTGCTTGATGGCGTTTGCGGTATCGAGGCCCGCATTGGCCATGCCGATCACGTTCGCGCCGGAGCTCTGGGCCTGGAGCAGGAAGGACGAGTAATCGGTCGCGGCGAGCGGATGGCGCACGGAGCCGACGACCTGACCGCCTTTCGACTTCACGAACTTGGAGGTCTGCTCTTCGAGCGAGTAACCGAAGGCATAATCCGCGGTGAGGAAGAACCACTTGTTGCCGCCGTTCTCCACCAGCGCGCCGCCGGTGCCGACCGCGAGCGCATGCGTGTCATAGGCCCAGTGGAAGCCGTAAGGCGAGCACTGCTTGCCGGTGAGATCGGTTGTCGCCGCACCGGTGGTCATGGTGATTTTCTTCTTGTCCTTCGATAGGCCCTGCACGGCGAGCGCGACGGAGGACGTGGTCAGCTCCATGATGCTATCGACCTTGTCCGTGTCATACCATTGACGGGCGATGCTGGAGGCGACGTCAGGCTTGTTCTGATGGTCGGCGCTGACGATTTCGACCGGAACGCCGAGAACCTTGCCGCCGAAATCCTGAACCGCCATGCGGGCCGCTTCGACCGAGGACTTGCCGCCGAAGTCGGCATAAACGCCGGACTGGTCGTTCAGGATGCCGATCTTCACCACGCCGTCGGAAGCCTGCTGTGCGAAGGCCGACGATGCTGCAACAGTGCAGCTTAGGGCAAACAGAAGTGGCTTGAGAACTTTCATATTATCCTTCCCTTCATGAGCGAGGCGAGGTTGGCCCTGCCTTGTGTTGAGCCGCATGGTGAAACCACCAAAATGGACGGTCAAGAGAAGGTAACGGGCGTTTCGATCTTAGCAATGCGATGGCGTTTCATCCTTAAGTCGCAAATATTCTCAAAGGGCTGTCCGCTCTGCCTAATCCTTGGGCTCGTCCCGTCTGGACAGCATTCCTGACCGGCGTGCGGGGCGGTTCACATGGCGTCGGGAGGAACCTATATCTGGCTTAAAGATCCCCCATATTGCACAGGTTGGAGTGAAACCGATGACTGTCCATGCCGCGCCGTCCCATCGTATCCCGGATCTGAAGGATCCGTCGCTGCTCGTGTCGCAGGCTTATATCGCCGGTGAGTGGATCGACGCCCCTGACGGCAAGACCATTGCCGTCACCGATCCCGCGGACG
>JAYSGD010000020.1:0-67191 GCA_041913065.1 Microvirga sp.
CCTCCGGGGTCGGCTCGCGGCCGATCTCGTGCAGCATCTGGCGCGAGGTGCGGACGATCTTGTTGATCGTCTCGATCATGTGCACCGGAATACGGATCGTGCGGGCCTGATCCGCGATGGAGCGCGTGATCGCCTGACGGATCCACCACGTGGCATAGGTCGAGAACTTGTAGCCGCGGCGGTACTCGAACTTGTCGACCGCCTTCATGAGGCCGATATTGCCTTCCTGGATCAGGTCCAGGAACTGAAGGCCGCGGTTCGTGTATTTCTTGGCGATGGAGATCACGAGACGCAGGTTCGCCTCGATCATTTCCTTCTTCGCCTGCCGGGCCTCGCGCTCGCCCTTCTGCACCATCATGACGATGCGGCGGAATTCCTGGATCTCCAGGCCGGTCTCGCTCGCCAGATTGTGGATGTTCTCGCGCAGGTCGTGGATGCCGTCCTTCGCCTTGGCGACGAAGTCCTTCCAGCCCTTGCCGCCGAGCTTGGAGACGCGCAGCACCCATTTGGGGTCGAGTTCCCAGCCCTGGTAGTGCTTGAGGAATTCCTCACGCGCCACACCGTGGCTTTCGGCCAGGCGCATCAGGCGGCCCTCATGCGAGATGAGGCGCTTGTTGATGTCGTAGAGCTGCTCGACGAGCGCTTCGATGCGGTTGTTGTTGAGCGACAGCGACTTCACGGAAGCGACGATGTCCGACTTCAGCTCGCGGTACTTGCGCTCCTGGGCCGGGGTCAGCTGCTTGTTCTGCATGCGCTGTTCCACATGCTCGACCTGCAGGCGGCGCAGCTTCTTGTAGTTGTCGGCGATGGAGTCGAAGGTCTCGAGAACGCGCGGCTTCAGCTCGGCTTCCATGGCCGAGAGCGACACGTTGTTCTCCAGGTCGTCGTCGTCCATCTCGCCTTCCGGCGGATTGATGCCCTCTTCGCCATCAGCGGCGGGCTCTTCTTCGCCCCCCTCGCCCATTCCCTCGACCTTGGGCGCGCCCTTGCCGTCCGGGCCGGCATAGGTGGCTTCGAGATCGATGATGTCGCGCAGCAGCACCCTGGCATCGACGAGCTCGTCGCGCCAGATGATGATGGCCTGGAAGGTCAGCGGGCTTTCGCAGAGGCCTGCGATCATGGCCTCGCGGCCGGCCTCGATGCGCTTGGCGATCGCGATTTCGCCCTCACGCGACAGAAGCTCCACCGAGCCCATCTCGCGCAGGTACATGCGCACGGGATCGTCCGTGCGGTCGGTCGGCTCCTTGGCCGTGGTCTCGCGGACGGCGACGGCGCGGGTCTGCGAGGCCTCGACGAGGTCGCCGCCATCGGCTTCCTCTTCCTCGGCCTCGGGCTTCTCGCCCTCCTCCGCCTCTTCGGATTCGACGACGTTGATGCCCATCTCGGAGAGCTGGCCGAGCACGTCCTCGATCTGCTCGGAGGAGAACTCCTCCGGCGGCAGAACCTCGTTCAGCTCGTCATAGGTGACGTACCCGCGCTTCTTCGCGAGCTTGATCATCCGTTTGACGGCGGCATCGCTCAGGTCCAGAAGCGGCCCATCGCTCTGCTGCTCCGGAGCCGTCGTCTCGCCTTCGTCCCGTTCGGTTGCCTTCGTTGCCATGCTTCGTTCTACTCCGGCGCCCTGCCGGTCCCCTTTAGCCAGGCGCCCAATGCGCGACAGGGTGGCGAGACCCACAGAGAGCCTACCACCCGGAAATCAGTCCCAACCATAAAACAGCAAGTCGCTTGACTAACCGTTAACCATCTCACCCGCACCGCCTGCGCCATGCCGCGCTCTGACCATCAGACATGGGCGCCCCCGAGGGATCCACCCTTGTCCAGATCGGCCTCGGCACCCTCGACGGAGGACAGTTGGTTTTTGACCTCTCGCAGCCAGGCGAGATTGGCCTCATTGTCCTCTTCGGCGAGCGCGCGCTCGGCAGCCCGAAGCTCGCTATGTAACGTGCGTGCACGACGATGCAAGGTGATGGCCTGCCGCAATGCGTCCTCAAGCCGCAAGGAATCCGCATGCGGATCGAGCATCCAGCGGTCTCCGGGACGGACCAGGGCGATCATCCGGTCGGCCGCGTCGGTCAATCCGGCCCGTTCCAGACGGGCCTGCATCACGGTGGTATCGGCCGGCTCGCCGCTGGCCGCCCCATCCAGGAGCAGGCCTCGCATCATTTGGGCCGCGCGCCCCTCAAGTTCAAGATCTGCAAGGATTTCTGCATGATTCTGAAGGAGCGCGGGATGCACCAGGAAGGTGCACAGGATCATCGCCTCGCGGGGGGATTCCACCGATCCGCCGGTGAAAAGCGGGCTCCGGGCCAGCAACGGACTTACATTCTTGCGCGAGCTCGGCGTGGTGGGCGAAGGCCCGCGAAAATCCCGTCGGCCGCGCCGCTCCTGCCGATTGAATCGATTGGCCCGGGAATCCGGATTCAGGGCCGAAATCCGGCTCTCGACCTCCTCGCGGTAGTATTTCTTGAGGGTCTCGTCGCGAATCAGTGCCAGTGATTCGCGCAGACGGCGCTCCAAGGCGGCCCGGCGCTCGGGCGTATCGAGAGGCCCCGCTTCCAGCTCCCGCGCCCAGAGCACGTCCACCAGAGGCTTGGCCGCGGAGAGAACCCTTTCGACCGCCGTGCGCCCGCCGGAACGGGCGAGATCGTCCGGGTCCTGCCCCTGGGGCAGCAGGGCAAAGCGCAGGGATTTGCCCGAGGTCAGGTTCGGCAGGGCCACGTCGAGGGCGCGATAGGCCGCGCGCTGGCCCGCCTTGTCGCCGTCGAAGCACAGGATCGGCTCCTCCGAGAGGCGCCAGAGCAGGGCAAGCTGGTCTTCCGTCAGCGCCGTGCCGAGCGGGGCGACCGCGTTGGGAAAGCCCGCGACGCTCAAGGAGATCACGTCCACATAGCCTTCCACCGCAATCACCGTGCCCCGATCATGCGCGGGCTGGCGGGCGTGGTGGTAGTTGTAGAGAAGCCGCCCCTTGTTGAAGAGCGGCGTATCCGGCGAGTTGAGGTATTTCGCCGGCGCATCCGCGCTCATGGCGCGTCCGCCGAAGGCGATGACCCGGCCCCGCACGTCGCAGATCGGGAACATCACCCGGTCGCGGAAGCGGTCGTAAGGCACCTTCACGTCCTCGCCGGAATAAAGGAGCCCCGCCTCCACCATCATGTCGATGGAGATGCCCTTTTCGGCGAGGAAGTCACGCAGCCCGAACCGCTCCGGCGGCGCATAGCCGATGCGGAAGCGCTTCTGCGTCTCGATGCTGAGCTGGCGTCCGGCGAGGTAATCGCGCGGCTTCATGCCGAAGCGGCACTGCAGCGAGGCCTCGAAATACTGCGTCGCCAGCTCCATGGCGTCATAGAGGGTCTTGCGCTTGACCTCCTCCGCCCGGTCCTCCGGCGTCAGCTTGGGCAGAGGCACCCCGGCTTCAGCGGCCAGCCGCTCGACGGCCTCGGGGAAGGACAGCCCTTCCGTCTCCATGACGAAGGTGAAGATGTCCCCGTGCTTGCCGGAGGAGAAGCAGTGATAGAACTGCTTCTGGTCGTTCACGTAGAAGGACGGCGTCTTCTCCGCGTTGAAGGGCGAGAGCCCCTTCCATTCCCGCCCCGCCTTTTTCAGGCGCACGCGCTTGCCCACCACTGCCGAAACCGGCAGCCGCGCGCGGATCTCCTCAAGGATGTGGGGCGGGTAGCGCAATTCGAGCGGACTCCAAACCTGCTGCATAAACTAGGGCGGCGGAGATCAGGTTAAAAACCCCAAAGCCAAGCTATTCTTTGCCCATTATTCACAGGTCCGGCACCCGCACCGTCCTCAGTGTCCGGCTCATCGTGCGCTACCGGCTCTTTTCCCTCCCCCTCGCGTGGAGGGAAGCACGCGCTTCATCCCTTATGTGCCGATCCTCACGGCGCCGTCACGACGATGGCCGAGCAGGGAGCAGGCTCCTCGCACCGGTAGCTGTGCGGCGCGCCGGAATCGAAATAGATCGCGTCACCCTCATCCAGGATGAACTCGCCGCCGGCGATGCTGAGGGCGAGACGCCCCTTCAGCACGTAGACCAGTTCCGCGCCATCATGCTGGTGCGGCTGCGGCTCTTTCTCCGAGGCGGGAAACTCCGCATAGAAGGCCTGAAGCTTGCGGTCGGTGACGGGAAAGTCGAGGCTTTCGAAGAAGTAGGACGGCACGCCCTCCCCTGGCCGGTCCGGCAGGCGCAGCCGCTCAGATTTGCGGACCACCGCGACCTTGGGCCCGTCGGAAGGCTCGGCGAAGAAGTGGTCGAGCCCTACGCCGAAGACCATGGCGATACGCATCAGGGTCGGCAGCGTCGGGATCAGCTGCCCGCGCTCGATCTTCGACAGCATGGCCGGCGACAGGCCCGTATGCTCTCCGAGCTGGACGAGACCGAGCTTCTTCCCCTGTCGCAGCGCCCGAATCTTGGCGCCGATCCCATATTGCCCCAGCCCGTCGGCCAGCGTCTCCGACAGCATTCCACGCCTCCGTTTTCATCTGGATCAATTCACCCGATCTCTTTTTTACTGTCAATAAAACACGTGTTCATCTCACGAAAAATTGAGTGTCATGAAAATCAATTTGCTCCATATGAAATATGCAGAGGCCAGAACGATGGCTCTCCGCCGGTCGCCGCAGCGCGACCGAGTCACCTTGTGCAAGGAGCATGAACGATGAAACTCGAAATCAGGAATGTAGCGCTCGCAGCCGTCGCAGCTCTCGGAATCGTCGCCGGAGGCACAAGCGCCCGCGCGGCCGATATCGTCGATACGGCCGTCGCGGCCGGCCAGTTCAAGACCCTTGCGACCGCGCTGACCCAGGCGGGTCTCGTCTCGACTCTCAAGGGCTCCGGGCCCTTCACCGTCTTCGCCCCCACGGATGCGGCCTTCGCCAAGCTGCCCGCCGGAACGGTCGAGGACCTTCTGAAGCCGGAGAACAAGGACAAGCTCACCGCCATCCTCACCTACCACGTCGTCCCCGGAAAGGTGATGGCGGCCGACGTCACCAAGCTTCAGCAAGCCAAGACGGTGAACGGCAAGGAGCTGAAGGTCAGCACGAAGGGCTCGGGCGTCATGATCAACGACGCCAGCGTCACGCAGACCGACATCGCGGCCTCGAACGGCGTCATCCACGTGGTCGATACCGTGATCCTGCCGCCGGCCAACTGATCCTGCGGCCTGGAGCGCGAGCCCCGGCGCTCCAGGCCTCTTTTCCGGTGCTCCGAAGCGTGGCATTGCGCCGTGGAGCGGCTATCATGGATCCAGTCGGCCCTGCCCAGGTTGACCATCCATGGACCGCATCCGCAACATCCTCGCTCTCCTGCGCGCGCAGCTCTGGATCATTCCACTGACGGTCAGCGCGCTTGCCCTCGGTCTTGCCTGGTGGGTCCTGACCGATGGCTCCCTCCTCCTCGAACGCTGGTCCTCCGGAAGCGGATTCTGGTGGCTTTACGGAGGCGATGCCGAGTCGGCACGCGGCCTCCTTTCGAGCCTGCTCTCCGGGCTAATGACGATGACCTCGCTGATCGTGTCGGTCACTTTCGTCATTCTGACCCTGTCTGCGAACCAACTCGGCCCCCGCCTGATCTCGACCTTCATGGCGGATCGCCAGATCCAGATCGTGCTGGGCCTCTTCCTTGGCACGATCCTCTACGTGCTGGTGATCCTGCGCAGCCTGGACGAGACTTTGGGCCGCGAGGGAGTGCCTCATGTTGCCGTCACGATTGGAAGCGCGCTGACGATCATCTGCCTCTTCGCGCTGCTGTTCTACGTTCACAAGATCGCCCGGTCGATCATTGCAGATAACGTTGTCGAGCGGGTGGCCGCCGATCTGCACCGCAACATTGCCGGGATGATGAAGGATCGGAACGAAGAAGCCGCACAGCCGGAAATACTTGAGCCCGTCGCAGGGTCCATCGCGTTGGAACGGGTCGGCTACGTGCAGGTGGTCGACTACGATCACCTCGTGGAAATCGCATGTAGATCCGAGGCGATCCTGCGGGTCGATGTGAGGGCCGGCCATTTCGTGCTGCGCAACGGCGAACACGTGGTCGTCCACGGCCGCCGTTCCTTGGACGACGATGAAGTGGATGCCGTCAAAGCGGCCTTCGTGATCGGCGTGGAGCGAAGCCCGGCACAGGACTTGGAGTACGATCTGCGCCAGCTGGTCGAGATTGCTCTGCGAGCGCTGTCTCCCGGCATCAACGATCAATACACCGCCATTGCGGTCGTCAATCAGCTCGGCGCAGCCCTCGAGGAGATCTTTCAGCGCTCGCTGCCGCCGGTTCTCCTACGGGACAATTCCGGCGATGTGCGGGTCATCGCCCAGCGCTCGGACGCGCAAGGACTGATCGATGCGGCGTTCGACTCCATCCGCCAGTCCGGAAGCAGCGTTCCGGCGATCCTGATCAGGATCGCCGATGTCCTGGGCCAGCTCGCACCCGTCCTTCGGACCGAAGCCGAGAGACAGGCCGTCATGTCCCAGCTCGGCAAGCTCGAGGAAACCGCGAGCCAGTCCCCGGTGCCTCCCTGCGACCGTACAGCCATCCTGTCCCGCATCGCGCAAGCGACGGAATTGATCCCACGGACGCGGTCTTCGCCAAGCTGCCGACTGGAACGGTCGAGGACCTTCTGAAGCCGGAGAACAAGGCCAAGCTCACCACCATCCTGACCTACCATGTCGTCCCTGGACGTGTGATGGCGGCCAACCTTCTCCCCGTTTCAAAGCGCCTTCATCGTTCTACGCTGCGGCTGTTCGTCATGACCTTTCGCAGGACTTCGAAAATCACCGCGGTTGACCACCCGAACAACAGGACGCCGTTCATCGCCGTCATTGGCCCAAGCAATTGCCAGCGCTCCGTCGGCGTCACGTCGCCGTAGCCGAGCGTCGTGTAGTTCACGAAGGAGAAGTAAATCAGGTCAGCATCTTCAGGTGCGGCGTCGAAGAATGCGTAGGCCATCGACCAAACGAGCACCTCCGCCAGATGCGCGGCCATCAGGAACGATACCGTCGCGATCATAACGACGATCAACTGAACCGATTGACGTGACGTCGTGATCTCAACGGCAGTCCGCGCCGCCCACATGACAGCCGCCATCAAGAGTGCATGGATGGCAATGTTGCAGAGGCTGACGGCGGCACCCACGAGAATTTGGCGCAACATGCAGACCACTCCGGTAGGGCCGATCACTGAACCTGGGGCGGCAACAGATACAGCGTCATCGCGAAAATCACGTACACCAGCAGAACCAGCACTCCGACGAACCATGCCGAGCGTCCGCTATTTGTCACCAGGGACACAGTCATGCTGGCAATGAGCATCATGATCACCGCGCCCGGCCAGAACTGCAGGTTCATCGGCGCCGGGCCGATGACGTAGCTGAGAAGCACCAGCACCGGGGCGACGAAGAGCGCGATCTGGGCCGAGCTTCCCAGTGCGATGCCCACGCTCAGGTCCAGGCGGTCCTTGCGCGCGCCGGAGAAGGCCGAGGCCATCTCCGCCGCAGCGCCCACCAGCGCCACGACGACAAAACCCACGAATGCGGGAGTCATCCCGAATGCTACAGCCGCTTGCTGCACGGATTCGATGAAAACCTCGCTCACCAGCGCGACCAGGATGGTGACGCCGGCCAGCGTGGTCAGGGCCAAGCCCATCGGCCACGGCGTCTCGCCGATTTCGGCATGATCGGCACTCCCGAAAAATTCGCGATGCGTCTTGAGGGTGAACAGCAGGCCCAATCCATAGGCCACGATGAGCAGCGCGGACAGGCTCACGCTCAACTTGTCGGTAAACCCTGACCCCGCCGCGGAATCGGCTTCAGAGACAGCCGACGGAATCAATAACGCAATCGTGGCCAGGAAGAGCAGGCCCGCTTGTAGACGGGCGTTGCCCCGGTTGTATTCCTGCACATGATGCTTGAGCCCGCCGAGGAAAAACGACGCGCCCAACATGAATAACGAGTTGGTGACGATCGCCCCGGCGATGGATGCCTTCACGAGCGCATATTGCCCGGCGCGCAGCGCAGCCAGCGCGATGATCAGCTCCGTCAGGTTTCCGAGCGTGGCGTTGAGCAGCCCCCCGACCGCGTCGCCTGTCTTGGAAGCGACGGATTCGGTGGCGTGGCTCAACAGCACGGCCAGCGGCACGATGGCCAGAACGGACAGCACGAAGAGCAGCGTGTGTGCTTCAGGCGCGATCACGTGGGCGGCGAGGACCGCAGGCACAAAGACCAGGAGCCAGAGAGCGGGATTGCGACGGATCTCTCCAAGCAAAGGTTTCATAGGTCCAGCCCGGCCGCCTTGAGTTGCGCTTAATCTCTCTCAAGCACCACCTCACCAATGCATGAGAAGAGCATCGTAGCATCGTAGCATCACCGCCATGGTTCGCGGAATTTCTCTTTAGGGAGTGCAACGCCACCGAATGATCCGCCATGGGTCGATGCAGAATTGCGCACCTAGAGCATTTTTTTCGGTGAAGTGGATCCGGTTCACCGTCAAAAAATGCGGCCCAGCAAAGAAGGGAGCTGATTCCATGCAAATGGAAACAGCTCTAAGCCAAAGGCGATCAACGGAGAGAGCTATGTTCCTATTTTGTTCTTGACTCTTGTCCTAATCTTGGCTATAACATTCGCAGCCTGATCCATCGAGGGGCGCTTTCGCGAGGCGTCGTGACTGTGGGACCAGGCACGGTCCCGTGAGCCAGCTAACGCAGGCTGGTTCGACGGGAGGCCCCGGCGAGAGGCTGGGCTCCGCTCTGGTCCAAGGCCGCCCGTATCAAGACGGTGTCCGCCTTGGGCAGAGCTGGGGCCATGTCGCGCCGGTCCGCCTAAAAAAGCCGTGCGCGAAGTGCAGCTCTGCTCTTCAAACACAAACATCATCGAGCCGGGCTGCCCATCGCGCCACCCTCGATTGCCTTCAAGGCTCCCGGCTGTCTTCAGCCCGGAGCCCGCAGGCGCATGCCGTTTTTCCAAGCCATTTGTTTCAACATCGATTGCCGAGGCTGTTCCATGACCAGGAGCCGTACCGAAATTGCTCTTTCCCGCATGCCCGACCCCGACGATGCCCTCCGGCGTCTGGCCGACGTGCTGCGGATGCCGGCCGAGTGCCGCAAGCGCAGCTGCCGCACCGATGGCCGCTGCCAGGGCGGCTATGGGCCACCATGCTTCTTCCACCGGCGCGAGTTCTTCTCCGATGCATTGCGGGATCGCATGCCCGAGTACCGGGACATGTGGGACGAGCACCGCACCACCGTGCGGCAGATGATGCGGGGATGAGGGGAAGGCGCAGTATGGCTGCCTCGCCGTCATGGCCGGCCTTGTGCCGGCCATCCCGATCGGAAGAGTGCGACGCTTCAAGGCCGGTGATCCCGATGCCTTGAAGCGTCGCAAGCTCAGTGATCGTCCTGGACGAAGCGCAGCGAGGATCCGGGATCGCCGGCAGGATCAAGCCCCGCTCATGTTGGACGATCCCGGGTTCCGCTATGCGGCCCCGGGATGACGCGTTGGGCGCTGGCGAGGTGAAGTCCCCCTCAGCCCTTGGGCAGCATGTCCTTCACGAGGCCGCTGGCCTTGGCGAAGTCCATCTGGCCGACATACTTGGCGCGAAGCGCGGCCACGACCTTGCCCATGTCCTTCATGGAGGCTGCACCCGTCTCGGCGATGGCGGCTTCGATCGCGGCCTTGGTCTGGGCCTCGTCCATCTGCTGCGGAAGGTAGGAGGAGATGACGGCGACCTCGTTCTTCTCCTGGTCGGCGAGCTCCTGGCGTCCGCCCTGCTCGTACATGGTGATCGATTCCTGGCGCTGCTTCACCATTTTCTGGAGGAGAGCGAGGATTTCCTCGTCGGAGAGCGGCTCCTTGCCGTTGCCCCGGGCCTCGATGTCCTTGTCCTTGAGGGCGGCCTGGATCAGGCGGATCGCGCCAAGCCTGCCCTTATCGCCGGCCTTCATGGCCTCTTTCATCTCAGCGGTGAATCGTTCGCGCAGCATGAGGATCTCCTTTAAATTAAGGTGCTTGAAACGTTGACGGGACGCGAGCGGCCCCTTAAGTCACGAGGACAGTTCAAGGGCGGCCCTTCACGGGCCTGTTCAAGCACGGCCTGTTGGCCTCCGGACTTAAAGAGATCATGACGATGCTGCAAGACAAAGACACCACCGGGTCCCACTCGGGTGGCTGGGAAGAGCCACGCGCAACGGCCGTTCTCGTGCTCCAGGACGGCACGGTGCTGGAAGGCTTCGGCATCGGCGCCGAGGGCGAAGCCACCGGCGAGGTCTGCTTCAACACGGCGATGACGGGCTATCAGGAAATCCTGACGGACCCGTCCTATGCCGGGCAGATCGTGACCTTCACCTTCCCGCATATCGGCAATGTCGGCACCAACGACGAGGACATCGAGAGCGTGAACGCCGCCTCGTCCTCCGGCGTGCGTGGGCTCGTGCTCGCGGCCACCATCACCGAGCCCTCCAACTGGCGCGCCTCGCGCGACCTGGATGCGTGGCTGAAGGCTCGCCAGATCGTGGGCCTGACCGGCATCGACACCCGCGCTCTGACCGCTCTCATCCGCGACAAGGGCATGCCCAACGCGGTGATCGCCCATGACCCGAAGGGCAATTTCGACCTTGAGGCCCTCAAGGCCAAGGCTGCCGCCCTCCCCTCCATGGACGGCCTCGACCTCGTGCCGCTGGTCACAAGCACCCAGCGCTTCGACTGGAACGAGACCACCTGGGAGCGCGGCGAAGGCTATGGCCACCAGGACGGTGAGCCCAAGCATCACGTGGTCGCCATCGATTACGGCGTGAAGCGCAACATCCTGCGCCTCCTGGCGCGGGCCGGCTGCAAGGTCACGGTGGTTCCGGCCACCGCCTCGGCCGAGGACGTGCTGGCCCTGAAGCCCGACGGCGTGTTCCTCTCCAATGGCCCCGGCGACCCGGCGGCAACGGGCGAATATGCCGTGCCGGTCATCCGCAAGGTGCTGGAAGAAAAGATCCCGACCTTCGGCATTTGCCTCGGCCACCAGATGCTGAGCCTGGCCGTGGGCGCCAAGACCAAGAAGATGCACCAGGGCCACCACGGCGCGAACCATCCGGTCAAGGACAAGACCACCGGCAAGGTGGAAATCACCTCCATGAACCACGGCTTCGCGGTGGATCCCGAGACCCTGCCCCGGAATGCGGTGGAGACCCACGTCTCCCTGTTCGACGGCTCCAATTGCGGCATCTCGCTGACCGACCGCCCGGCCTTCTCGGTGCAGTACCACCCGGAAGCCTCCCCCGGCCCGCAGGACAGCCACTACCTCTTCGACCGCTTCGTGAAGCTGATGGACGAGGGCAAGGCGAAAGCCTGATCGTCGCGATCGGCCGAGTTTCGAGATCAGCGCCGTCACTCTCGCAGGGTGGCGGCGCTTTCCTTTCGGCGGCTCGACGGCGTGCGTTTTCTCACCCGGCGAACCGCCGCGACAAACGGGAATGTTGCCTCCCGACCCCAAATCACGTTAACCGGTCCTTAACCATAAAAATTAATGATTTCCGGGCTTTGCTTTGGGGGTTCCTCCGATGGATTTAGAAAACGATTCCGGCGAATTCAGCCGTCTCCACAGCCTCTTCACCTTCCACCTCGGCATCGCGGTCATGCTGTCCTGGGTGACGTCGCTCTATGCCGCGTTCTACGCGCCGTGGGTGCGCAACATCCGTCCGCTGATCGACCCCGCCAATGTGGGACAGGTCGAGAGCACGTGGTCGTATCTCTTCATTTTCCCGGTCGTGCTGACCGCAGCCTGGCTGATCTCCATCTTCGGCCAGAACATCTTCGCACAGGTCCGCCTCATGAAGAACCAGGCCATCGAGTTCGGCATCGCCGCCGTCGTGGCTTTCAGCGTCTTCTACCTCTCCATCGACCGCGCCGTCGCGGCGATGCTGCTCGGCATGTAAGGCCCGGACGCGATCTTTTCGCCCGAACACGCGTTCTCACCCGAACATGGGAGAGAACGCGCATGGCTGAGGCAAAAGGATACGGCGATCCACGCGGCTACAACGTGCCGCTGGGCACGGAGACCTACGTCTTCCAAAGCAACGGCATCGTTCCGAACAACGCATTGCCATTGATCGTGCGTCGGGGCGCGGTGACGCCAGACGAGAACGATCCCGCCAAGGCATTCGAGACGACCTTCGCCCGGAATGGCTGGACCAATTCCTGGCGCAACGGCATCTTCCAGTACCATCACTACCACCCGAACACCCACGAGGTGCTCGGTGTGTATTCAGGCTCGGCCTCCGTGCGCTTCGGTGGCGAGGACGGCGAGCTCGTTTCCGTCTCCACCGGCGATGTGGTCGTCATTCCCGCCGGCGTCGCCCATGCCCTCATCAAGAGCAGCGACGACTTCGCCGTCGTCGGCGCCTATCCAGGCGGCAGCGACTACGACACCCTTCGCGACGATCCGAACGCGCTCGCCATCGCTCAGGAGAGGATCGCACAGGTGCCCCTGCCGGATGCCGACCCGGTCGATGGTGCGGATGGGCCGTTGATGAAGCTCTGGTCCTGAGCAAGATGACGCCCGCTCAAGCTTAGGCTAAGACTTGGGCCATGAACTGGCGAGATTACTGGAACCAAGACACGCCGATCTATTCGGGGGAGCGCCACAAGCTCCTCCATTACCGGCTTGTCGCGAACGACATCATCGGCCTTATCCCGTCCCGGGATGCGGTCGTGCTCGATTATGGCTGCGGCGAAGCGTTGTTCGCGGACAAGGTCGCGGCGGCATGCGCGAAGCTCTACTTGAGCGATGCGGCTCCGCTCGTGCGCGATCGATTGAACGAGCGCTTCAGGGGCAATGACAAGATCGTGGTGCTGGCGCCAGAAGACGTGTCAGGCATCGATGATGCATCCGTTGACCTGATCGTGGTCAACTCCCTCCTGCAATACCTGTCGCTGGACGAGCTGCGCGGACTTCTCAAGTTGTGGAAGGCCAAGCTGAAGAGTAGCGGCCGGCTCATCGTCGCCGACGTCATTCCACCTGATCTAGGGCCTGTCGCTGATGCCAAAGCTCTGCTGAGTTTTGCCTGGCAGGGAGGCTTCCTGCGATCCGCAGCCATCGGCCTCGCGCGCACCGCCTTCTCGGATTACCGAAAGATCCGCGAGGACATTGGCCTATCGCTATACAGCGAGGACGAGATGATCGACATTTTGGATGAAGCGGGCTTCACACCGGAACGGGCCGAACGCAACCTTGGCCACAACCCAGGACGAATGACCTTCATCGCACCACCTCGGTCCTAATCCTATTCCCCTCGCTAGCGAGGGGAATAGAAAATGCTGGGCAGTTCTCGGGTTCACCATCACAAGGCACCGAGAGTAAAGCCGCCTTCGACAACCAATACGCGTGGTGTTTCGCCTTGTCCCATATGGACATAGTGTCGGTCTTCGGCAGCATCACATTAGCCAGGTGCCGCATTTCAAATCGGCGGCAACCAAGAGCTTCCGTGCAGATCCAACTTCGATGATCCGTATCGTACCATTGGTTCAACATCGCGAAATCGCGCATGGCAACGATCCAGCCGTCGCGATCACGCAGAAAGAGGCGGGCATCTGTATCGCTCCCCTGTCCGGGCATTGCGAAAGGCACAAACCCTATCCCGCCCACATGAGCGATAAAGCTTCCATCGGGACTGTCTGAGCGGAAGATGTGCCCTTCGGGTGGGATCGGCTCGTAAAGTGCAAGAAGACGCCACAAAAGGGCGACACTCGCACCCAGAAGCGTCCAGGCAAGTGTTCGCATTTTTGCTGGCCCCGGCAAGCATCAATAAAGCTTGTAATTTAATCACATAACTCTAGCTGAAGGTCCAGGCCTTGTGGGCGATGAAGCTCCACAGCATCACCACTCCCGTGGTGACCACCTGGGCGGGCAGGTACGGCCCTTCCAGCCAGACCGTGAGCGCGTGCATGATGAACCACGTCAGCAGGAAGCCTACGAAGGCCACCATGGCGAAGCGCCACGTCGCTTCCCGGTGAGGCCGGTCGCTCCGATAGGTGTGCTTCCGGTTCAGGGCATAGGAGATCAACCCGCCTGCCACGTATCCCGCGAGCGTGGCCGGAACGGGGTCCGCCCCGAAACCTTCCACAAGCAGAATGAGAAGCCCATAATGGGCCAAAGCCGCCGCGAGACCGACTCCGGAGAAGGCCACGAGCTGGCGGATCAGGCGCTTGAAGGGGAATGATGCGTTCACGGCCTCTCGTTAGCGCGTCCGAACCGCAAGGTCACCTTGTTTCGCAGAGGTTCTTCCCCTGGCTCGCATGCCTTTAGGCCTTCCTTTCCCGGGAAAGGCCGTGTAAGAGCCTCGCTCAACCTTCAATCTGACACACACCAGCTGCGCTCGAAGCGCCGCGTTACGCGGCCGCGCGGCTGGATACGCCTGGGTGGGCCTATGCCGAAGCGGACAGACATTTCCTCCATTCTCATCGTCGGCGCCGGACCGATCATCATCGGTCAGGCATGCGAGTTCGATTATTCGGGCACGCAGGCCGTAAAGGCCCTGAAGGAGGAAGGATTCCGCATCATCCTCGTGAACTCCAATCCGGCGACGATCATGACCGACCCGGATCTCGCGGATGCCACCTATGTGGAACCGATCACGCCAGAGATCGTGGCGAAGATCATCGAGAAGGAGCGTCCCGACGCGATCCTGCCCACCATGGGCGGCCAGACGGCGCTGAACTGCGCCCTGTCCCTCAAGAAGATGGGCGTGCTCGACAAGTACAACGTGGAGATGATCGGCGCGACGGCGGAAGCCATCGACAAGGCCGAGGACCGGCAGCTCTTCCGCGAGGCCATGACCAAGATCGGTCTCGATACGCCCAAATCGCGCCTCGCCAACGCCTCGGCCCTCAAGAAGGCCGACCGGGACGCCTATCTCGCCGAGCTGGCGCGCATGGAAGCCATGGACATGCATCCCGGCGACAAGAAGCGCCACATCGCGGCCTACAAGCTGAAATGGGACGCAGCCGAGAACGACCGCCGCAAGCGCTACCAGGAGCACGCCATGGGCGAGGCCCTGATCGCGCTCTCCGAGGTCGGCCTGCCCGCGATCATCCGCCCCTCCTTCACCATGGGCGGCACCGGCGGCGGTATCGCCTATAACCGCGAGGAATTCCTCAGCATCGTGGAAGGCGGCCTCGATGCCTCCCCCACCAACGAAGTGCTGATCGAGGAAAGCGTGCTCGGCTGGAAGGAGTACGAGATGGAGGTCGTCCGCGACAAGGCGGATAACTGCATCATCATCTGCTCCATCGAGAACTTCGATCCGATGGGCGTGCATACCGGCGACTCGATCACCGTCGCGCCGGCGCTGACGCTCACCGACAAGGAATACCAGATCATGCGCGACGCCTCGCTGGCGGTTCTGCGCGAGATCGGCGTCGAGACCGGCGGGTCGAACGTGCAGTTCGCGATCAACCCGGAGAACGGGCGCATGATCGTGATCGAGATGAACCCGCGCGTGTCGCGCTCCTCCGCGCTCGCCTCCAAGGCGACCGGCTTCCCCATCGCAAAGGTCGCCGCGAAGCTCGCGGTCGGCTACACGCTCGACGAGATCGCCAACGACATCACCGGCGGTGCGACGCCCGCTTCCTTCGAGCCCACCATCGATTACGTGGTCACGAAGATTCCGCGCTTCGCCTTCGAGAAGTTCCCCGGCGCCGAGCCGACGCTGACTACGGCCATGAAATCCGTGGGCGAGGCGATGGCCATTGGCCGCTCCTTCCCGGAATCGCTGCAGAAGGCGCTTCGTTCGCTTGAGACCGGACTCACCGGCCTCGACGAGATCGAGATCGAAGGCCTCGGCAAGGGCGACGACCGCAACGCCATCAAGGCCGCCATCGGCACGCCGACCCCGGATCGCATCCTGAAGGTCGCGCAGGCTTTGCGCCTCGGCATCAGCCACGACGAAGTCTATGCGTCCTGCAAGATCGACCCGTGGTTCCTGGAGCAGCTTCAGGACATCGTCGATATGGAAGCGAAGGTGAAGGCGAACGGCCTGCCCAAGACGCCGGGCGCCTTCCGCCAGATCAAGGCTCTGGGCTTCTCCGACGCGCGGCTTGCGGTGCTCACCGGCACGACCGAGGCCGAGGTGCGCGAGGCGCGCCGCGCTCTCGATGTGCGCCCGGTCTTCAAGCGCATCGATACCTGCGCGGCGGAGTTCGCCTCCCCCACCGCCTACATGTACTCGACCTATACCGCGCCCTTCGCCGGCCAGCCGGCCGACGAGGCCAATCCGTCGGATGCGAAGAAGGTCATCATTCTCGGCGGCGGCCCGAACCGGATCGGCCAAGGCATCGAGTTCGATTATTGCTGCTGTCATGCCTGCTTCGCGCTGAAGGACGCGGGTTATGAGACCATCATGATCAACTGCAACCCGGAGACGGTCTCGACCGACTACGACACCTCCGACCGGCTCTATTTCGAGCCGCTGACGCAGGAAGACGTGCTGGAGATCATCGAGACAGAGCGCTCCAAGGGCACGCTCCACGGCGTAATCGTGCAGTTCGGCGGCCAGACCCCGCTGAAGCTCGCCCATGCCCTGGAAGAGGCCGATGTACGCATTCTCGGCACCTCGCCGGACGCCATCGACCTCGCCGAGGACCGCGACCGGTTCAAGCGCCTGCTCGACAAGCTGCACCTGAAACAGCCCAAGAACGGCATCGCCTATTCGGTGGAGCAGGCCCGCCTGATCGCCGCCGATCTCGGCCTGCCCTTCGTGGTGCGCCCCTCCTACGTGCTCGGCGGCCGCGCCATGGCGATCATCCGCGACGAGACCCAGTTCGAGGACTACCTGCTCGGCACCCTGCCGAGCCTGATCCCGTCGGACATCAAGGCGCGCTATCCCAACGACAAGACGGGCCAGATCAACACCGTTTTGGGCAAGAACCCCCTTCTCTTCGATCGCTACCTCTCGGACGCCATCGAAGTGGACGTGGACTGCCTCTGCGACGGCAAGGATACCTTCATCGCCGGCATCATGGAGCACATCGAGGAAGCGGGTATCCACTCGGGCGATTCCGCCTGCTCGCTGCCGCCCCGCTCCCTGTCGGAAGAGACCATCGCCGAGCTTGAGCGCCAGACGCGGGCATTGGCCCTGGGCCTCGACGTGGGCGGCTTGATGAATGTGCAATACGCCATCAAGGACGGCACGATCTACGTGCTGGAGGTGAACCCCCGCGCCTCGCGGACCGTGCCTTTCGTGGCCAAGGTCATCGGCGAGCCCATCGCCAAGATCGCAGCCCGCGTGATGGCGGGCGAGTCTCTCGCGAAGTTCGGACTGACCCCGAAGGAGCTGCCGCATATCGGCGTCAAGGAAGCCGTGTTTCCCTTCGCCCGCTTCCCTGGCGTGGATGTGCTGCTTGGGCCGGAAATGCGCTCCACGGGCGAGGTCATCGGCCTCGACCGGAGCTTCGGGGTGGCCTTCGCCAAGAGCCAGCTCGGCGCCGGCAGCCAGGTTCCGAAGACCGGCACCCTCTTCGTCTCGGTGCGCGACTCGGACAAGGAGCGCATCCTGCCGACCGTGCGGATGCTCGAGGAGCTGGGCTTCAGGGTGCTGGCGACCGCCGGAACCCAGAAATTCCTGGTGGAAAACGGCGTGAAGGCTGCGCGCATCAACAAGGTGCTGGAAGGCCGTCCCCACGTGGTGGACGCCATCAAGAACGGGGACATCCAGCTAGTTTTGAATACCACCGAAGGGGCGGGCGCCCTCTCAGATTCCCGCTCTCTTCGTCAGGCTGCCCTCTTGCATAAGATACCTTACTACACCACTCTTGCAGGAGCGATCGCTGCGGCCGAGGGCATCAAGGCCTATCTGGGCGGCGATCTCGAGGTGCGGGCGCTTCAGGACTATTTTGCCTGAGGCATCTGGCCTCAACATTGGAACTGCGAAGCTTCTGGGAAGTTTTCGTTGACATGCGAGGGCGCTGGAAACAGCGGCCTCGTACCTCTTTTTAGACGAGACAAACGATGGACAAGGTCCCTCTGACGATCAAGGGTTTTGCGGCGCTGGAGGAAGAACTCAAGCACCGTCAACAGGTTGAACGCCCCCGGATCATCCAGGCGATCGCGGAAGCGCGCGCGCTTGGCGACCTGTCGGAGAACGCGGAATACCACGCCGCCAAGGAAGCCCAGTCCCTCAACGAGGGCCGTATCCTGGAGCTGGAAAGCCTCATTTCCCGCGCGGAAGTCATCGATATCACCAAACTCTCGGGCGAGCGGATCAAGTTCGGCGCGACCGTGAAGCTGGTCGATGAAGATACCGAGGAAGAGAAAATCTACCAGATCGTCGGTGAGCCCGAGGCGGATGTCCGCTCCGGACGGGTTTCCGTCGCGTCTCCCATCGCCCGCGCCCTCATGGGCAAGACCATCGGGGATACGGTGGAGGTCTCGACCCCCGGCGGCGGCAAATCCTACGAAGTCGTCGGCGTTCGTTTCGGCGCCTGATAGAATGAGGGGGCGAATGATGAGACATCAGGCCATGCTCCCTCAGTCCCGCCGTTCCTTTTTGATGAAACTGGTCTGCGCCGGCCTTGCCGGTGCGGGCTTGCTCCTGCACGCCCCGGCGCAGGCGCAAAGCTTCCCCCAGGCCTTCTCGTCGTTTGCGGTGGATGTTAGTCCCTTGAAGGCCAAGGGCCTCGGACCGTTTGCCGATCTCGTCGCTCAGGCCGCTCTGGACGAGCTTCACCGGTCCTTCGCCGACCGGGTGGATCCGCGCGGACCGCGCTTCGTGCTGGTGATCACAGGCATCTTCCTGACGCCCTTCCCTGATGGCGGCGTCGGATGGCGCCGCGAGGGTGGCGGCGGAGGCGGCGGAAGCGATGGCATGGACGGCGAAGCCCTGGCCGTCGGCCGCAGGGGCGAGATCCTGGCCCGTCACCCGCAGCATGCGGTCCTGGACGTGAACAGAAGCATCACCGACCCGGACGAGCCGGGCCGTGCGGTCGCCCTGGCCCAGCATTACGTGCGCTGGCTGCGGCGCCGTCTCTGATCGCCTTACTCGGTCGCCTCGGCCACATCCTCAATCGGCACCAGCGGCTCGTCCTTGATCAGGTCGAGGGTCAGGGCCGTGCGGACGTTGCGGACGTTCGGCAGGGACGTAAGCTCGGAGACGAGCTCCTGGAACGAGGCGAGGTTCGGAGCCACGCATTTCAGGATGAAGTCGATATCGCCGGACAGGGTCCAGCACTCGCGGACCATGGACCAGTCCTTGACCCGCTGCTCGAACTCGCGAAGCTCCTTCTTGCCCTGCACGTCGAGCTGGACCATGGCGAAGCACACGATCTCGAAGCCCAGACCCTTCGGGTCGAGGATGGCGCGATAGGCCTTGATGATGCCGGCGCTCTCGAGCGCCCGCACCCGGCGCAGGCAGGGGGGAGCCGACAGGCCGACGCGACGGGCCAGTTCCACGTTGGTGATGCTGCCGTCGGCTTGCAGTTCCTTCAAAATGGCCCAGTCGATGGAATCGAGGCGTCCGCGCACGGTAACTCCACAAGGACATGACCGAAACGGAGGGCAACAACCCTTTTCCGCCCCGATCATGAGACATTGGTCAAAAAACTCGTCTTGGCTGAGTAGACCGTGTAGAGGGTCTGCACAAGAAGGGCATGCGATTAAGTCGCAATGAACTTCATGAACTCCACAGGCTCATTGATCGAATGTTGCGCGATTTGACCGGTCCGACCTCATGGGTCCTGACAGACGGCAAGGCCGGCGACGAGCTTCAGGCCTTGAGCGTCACCGAGGCCCTCGGGTTGCAGCCTGAGATCCGCCGCGTCACCCCCAAGGCTCCCTTCGTCTGGGCCATGCCCTGGGGGCCTATTGACCCGCGCGAGCATCCCGGCGCGCCGAACAGTCCCCTCGCCCCGCCTTTTCCCGATATCCTCATCGCCTCGGGCCGTCGGGCCGTGCCCTATCTGCGCTTCGTGAAGAAGGCCTCGGGCGGCACAACCTATACGGTCTTCCTCAAGGACCCCCGCATGGGGCCGAAAACCGCGGATTTCATCTGGTCGCCGGACTATGACCGGCTGCGCGGCGAGAACGTCCTCACCACGCTCACCCCGCCTCACCGCGTCTCGGAAAAGCGGATCGAGGAGGCACGCGCCCATCCCGATCCCCGCCTGTCCCATCTGCCCCATCCCCGCGTCGCGGTTCTCGTGGGCGGCAACAGCCGCCATCATCACTTCGAGGAAGATGATGTCACCCGCCTCGTTGCGGAGCTGACGAAGGTCGCGGATACGGGCGCCGGCCTGATGATCACCGCCTCCCGGCGCACGCCTGCCGCCCTGCGGACCGCGCTCGCCGCACTGGCGAAGAAGCATGACGGCTTTTTCTGGATCGGCTCGGGCGAGAACCCCTACATCGCCATGCTGAGCCTTGCCGACTTCATCGTGGCAACCGCCGATTCCTTCAACATGATCGGCGAAGCCGCCGCCTCGGGACGACCGATCCTCGTCTTCGAGCCCTCCGGTGGACACCCGAAACTCGATGTTTACATGGATCGCCTGAGGGCCCATGGAGTTGTGCATGCCTTCGAGGGCAGACTTGAAGGACAGCCCTACCAACCCTTAAATTCAACACCTCGGATTGCGGATGCCATCGCGCGGGGCTTCAGCCACCATCGCCGCGCCCTCGGTTTGCCCGATATCGCCTTTTTACTGGAGACCTCCTGATGGCCCATTCTCACGCCAAGCTCATCATCATCGGCTCGGGCCCGGCAGGTTACACGGCGGCGATCTATGCGGCGCGCGCGCTTCTCGAACCCGTCATGATCTCCGGCTTCCAGCCGGGCGGCCAGCTCATGATCACCACCGATGTGGAGAATTATCCCGGCTTCGCCGAGGTGATCCAGGGCCCCTGGCTCATGGAGCAGATGCGCCTCCAGGCCGAGCATGTGGGCACCAAGATGATCTCGGACCACATCACCAAGGTGGACCTGAAGCAGCGCCCCTTCCGCCTCGAAGGCGATTCCGGCGACGTCTATACCTGTGACTCCCTCATCGTCGCGACGGGCGCCCAGGCCAAGTGGCTGGGCCTGCCCTCCGAGGGCCTGTTCCAGGGCTTCGGCGTCTCGGCCTGCGCCACCTGCGACGGCTTCTTCTACCGCAACAAGGAGGTCGTGGTGGTGGGCGGCGGCAACACCGCCGTCGAGGAGGCGCTCTATCTCGCCAACCTCGCCTCCAAGGTGACGCTGGTTCACCGCCGCGACTCGCTTCGCGCCGAGCGCATCCTTCAGGACCGCCTGTTCAAGCATCCCAAGATCGAGGTGCTGTGGAACCATGCGGTCGAGGAGATATGCGGAACGGAGAACCCCTCCTCCGTCACTCATCTGCGCCTGAAGAACCTCAATTCCGGCGACGTCTCCGCGTTCAAAACGGACGGCATCTTCATCGCCATCGGCCACAAGCCCGCGACCGAGCTGTTCGTGGGCCAGCTCGACATGAAGCCGGGCGGCTACCTCCAGGTGAGTGCTGGCTCGACCAGCACCAACATCCCCGGCGTCTTCGCCGCTGGCGACGTAACGGACGACATCTATCGCCAGGCCGTGACGTCGGCAGGCATGGGATGCATGGCCGCTCTCGACGCCGAGCGCTATCTGGCGGCCCTCGAGGCCACCCAGGAAGCTGCCGAATAGGTTTATTAACAACTGGTTAGTGCTCTGCTCGGATTCCTGTTGCGTCTGGCAGCTCCCTCATCAGAAATAAGGTGCCCCGCGTCAGGTGCATGCGAGGCACGAGGGAAGCGCCGTGGACTGGGACAAAATCCGGATTTTCTACACCGTCGCTGAAGCGGGCAGCTTCACGCGGGCAGGCGACGATCTGGGCCTCAGCCAATCGGCGGTGAGCCGCCAGATCAGCGCGCTGGAACGCGAGCTGAAGGCCCCCCTCTTCCACCGCCATGCCCGTGGGCTCATCCTCACCGAGCAGGGCGACCTGCTCTTCCGCGCCGCCCGCGACATGCGGATGCGCCTCGAGACCACGAAGGCGCGCCTCGTGGAGACAAGCGAGCGCCCCTCCGGCGAGCTGAAGGTGACGACCACGGTGGGCCTCGGCTCCATCTGGCTTGCCCAGCGCGTTGCCGAGTTTCTCGATCTCTATCCGGATGTGAGGGTCGAGCTGATCCTCTCCAACGAGGAGCTCGATCTTGCCATGCGTGAGGCTGATGTAGCGATCCGCCTGCGCCGTCCTGCGCAGCCGGATCTGATCCAGCGGCGCCTCTTCACGGTGCATTTCCACGTCTATGCATCGACCGATTACATCAAGCGCTTCGGGGAGCCGAAGACCCTGGAAGACCTCGACGAGCACCGCATCATCTCGTTCGGAGGCGACCAGCCCTCCTATCTGATGTCCGTGCACTGGCTCGCAACGGCGGGACGCGAGGGCAAGGAAGCGCGCCAGTATCATTACGTGGTCAACAACATCACCGCCCTGAAGATCGCGGTGGAGACCGGGGCCGGCATTGCGGTGCTGCCGGATTATGCGGCTGTGGGGAACCCGAACCTCGTCCAGATCCTGCGCGACGTGGAGATGCCGTCCCTCGACAGCTACCTCGTCTATGCCGAGGAAATGCGCTCGGTCGCCCGCGTCCAGGCCTTCCGCGATTTCCTGATTTCCAAGGCCCAGCGCTGGACCTTCTAGGCTAAGAATCGCTTCCGGGCTTGCAAGCTTGACCGGATTGTGACGGTCACCGGCTTAAGCCATGCGCAGAACGCAGCCCTTTCATGAGGCATATTGCATTGCAAATAAGCTTTGGGCGGTCGATATGAGCCTTGGCTGATTTCACGCGGCATCGCTTTCTTCCTCCCGGCGATGTCGTGTCGGCCGTTCCCTCTGGAAGGTTTTGACTTTTTTGTCGGACCTCTACTTTTATGCCGGGCCCTTGGCCCGGCTTTTTTTTGGCCTCGCCGCCGCGCTACCTGGTGCAAGGCGCTACTTGGCGTCGGACCGGGTGACCTCTTCCTTCAGCATGCGGCGCAGGATCTTGCCGACATTGGTCTTGGGCAGGAATTCCCTGAATTCGACGCGGCGCGGCACCTTGTACCCGGTCATGTTCTCGCGGCAGAAGTGGCGCAGGTCCTCGACGGTCAGGGACGGGTCCTTGCGGACCACATAGGCCACGACCATTTCCCCGGACTGATCATCCGGCAAGCCGATGACGGCCGCCTCCATGACGCCGGGATGCTGAACGATCACGTCCTCGACCTCGTTCGGATAGACGTTGAAGCCGGAGACCAGGATCATGTCCTTCATCCGGTCCACGACCTTGATCTGTCCGTCCGGCAGGATGGTGCCTACGTCGCCCGTGCGGAAATAACCGTCCGGCGTCATGACCTTTGCGGTCTCTTCCGGATTCTCCCAGTAGCCGGCCATGACCTGCGGACCCTTGACGCAGATCTCGCCGCGCTCGCCGGGAGGCAAGGTGGCGCCGTCCGTCGAGCGGATGACGACGTCGGTGGAGGGCAGCGGATAGCCGATGGTGCCGGTGAACTCCTCGATGTCGAGGCGGTTGGCGCAGACGACCGGCGAGGTCTCGGACAAGCCGTAACCCTCGACGATGGGACGGCCGGACACTTCCTTCCACTTGCGCGCCACCGTTTCCTGGGTCGCCATGCCGCCTGCAACGGCAAAGACGAGCTTCGAGAAATCTACGTCCCTGATGCCTTCGGCATGAGCGAGCGCATTGTAGAGCGTGTTGACGCCGGCCATGAGCGTGAAATGGCTCTTCTTGAGAATCTTCACGAAGCCCGGGATGTCGCGCGGGTTTGCAATCAGCAGCTGGCACCCGCCGATCTTCGTCATGAGAAGCGCGCAGACCGTCAGCGCGAAGATGTGGTAGAGCGGCAGCGCGGTGACCATCGAGTGGTCCTCGCGCTCGCCGAAGAACGGACGCATCCAGGCCTCGCATTGCAGCACATTGGCCGTCACGTTGCGGTGAAGCAGAATGGCGCCTTTGGAGATGCCGGTCGTTCCGCCGGTATATTGCAGGAACGCGATGTCGTCCGGCGAGACATCCACGGGCTGCGGCTTCTTCGCGAGGCCTTGCTTGTGGATGCTGGCAAACGAGAGCGCGCCCGGAATGGTGTACGGCTTGACCGCCTTTTTCACATAGCGCGAGACGAAATTGACGATCTGCCCTTTGAAACCGAGCAGATCGCCGGGCTTCACGATGATGACCTTGGTCAGCGTGACATCCGCCATCGCCTCCTGCACGGTCTCGGCGAAGTTCTCCAGCACGAAGAGCGTCTGGACGCGCGCGTTCACCAATTGATGCCGCAGCTCGCGGGCAGTGTAGAGCGGATTGACGTTGATGACGACGCCGCCGGCCAGCAGCACGCCGAACATGAGCGCCGGATAGGCCATCACGTTCGGCAGCATGATCGCGACGCGATCACCCTTCTTCAATCCTTGGCTCTGCAGCCACGAGGCGACCGCTTCAGCGCTGCGATTGAGCTCGGCATAGGTCATCTTGCTGCCGAAGCTTTCCACCGCGGCGCGGTTCGCGTAATCGCGAACGGCAGCCTTGTAGATATCGACGATGGTGCCGATGCGGCTCTCATCGATCGTCTTGGATACGCTCTGCGGATAGGACTGTAGCCAGGGCCGGGCCGAGGCGGTTCCAGCAGCGTCGTTGAGGGTGGCCGCTGGTGTCGTGGCGTTCATCATTCTTCCTCCCGCTTATGAGCGAGGCCTGCTTTAATGGAGACGATATCTCCTTAAGGCAGAGATTGGCGCTAAAGCCCCCCTTTGTCGATGGGCCGAAGGAAGGAGAAACGGCCGGTTTCGGCGAAACCGGCCGTCTGATGGGTGTTTTGCGGTCAAATCCTGCTGATCGAAGCCTCAATGAGCCTTGTGGAGCACCATTTCGGCCGGCTTGCCGCTCAGTTCGGACAGATGGTCGAAACGCGTGGAGAACGTGCCGACACCGGCCGTCACGGACCGCAATTCGATGATCAGGTCGCCGATCTCCGCCTCCGGGATGGTCGCGCTGATCACATCCCAGCCCGACCAGCCGGGCCTGCTGTCGTAGCCGAGGATCTGCCCGCGCCGTGCCGTCACGAGGCCGGTCGCCTTGGACAGGGCGTCCGTCGGAATCGCGATCTCGGCGGCGAGAACGGGTTCCAACAACACCGGCTTCGCCTTCGGCAGCGCCTCGGCCAAGGCAAGCTTGGCGGCGGCCTGGAAGGCGGCATCGGATGAATCCACCGTGTGGTAGGAACCGTCCGTGAGCGTTACGGCGATGTCCACCAGCGGGAAACCGAGCGGGCCGCTCTTCAACGCATCGCGCACGCCTGTTTCGACGGAGGGAATGTACTGGCGCGGCACCACGCCGCCCGTGATCCTGTCCTCGAAGAGGAAGCCTTCGCCCTTCGGCAGCGGCCTGATTTCGAGCATCACGTCGCCGTACTGGCCGTGACCGCCGGTCTGCTTGCGATGCCTGCCGCGCGCCGATGCGGGTGCACGGATCGTTTCGCAATAGGCCACGCGCGGCTTCATCATTTCCACGCCGACCTGGAAACGCGCCGCGAGTTTCTCGACGGCGACCCGCAGATGCATCTCGCCCTGGCCGAGCAGCCTGATCTCGCCCATGTCGGGACGGGTTTCGACGACGAGCGACGGGTCTTCTTCCGTGATCTTCGTCAAGGCGCTCGAAAGGCGCACGTCGTCCTTGCGATCCTTCACTTTGATCGCGAGCATATAGACAGGCTCAGGCGGCGCGGAGGATACGATGGCGTCCGGACGCGTCTTGCCGGCTGCGAAGCTGTCGCCTGTCGCAATGCCCTCCAGCCGTCCGAAGCCAAGAGTATCACCGGCCTTCGCTTCCTGTACGCGCGTGGTGTTGCTGCCGACGATCGTCATGAGGCTGCCGATGCGTGCCTCCGTGCCGCGCGATCCCAACACCGTGTCGCCTTCGTGAAATTCCCCGCGCAGAACGCGAGCGAGCGAGAGCTTTCCGCCCTGTCCCATATGCTGCGTTTTCATGACCTGGGCGAGAGGCGGCCCATCTTCGGGAAGCCCAAGGCGGGTGAGGGTTTCCTGCAAACCCGGCGCTTCATGACGCAGCGCCTTGAGAAGGCGCGTCACGCCGTTCCCGCGCTCCGCCGAACCGATGAGCGCAGGCACCACATGCCGTTCCTTCAGCTCGCGCGACAGATCGTCGAACACGCGGTCGCGCGGCGGCTCGATCTCGGAGATCAAATCTTCCATCAACGCATCGTCGTAATCGGCGAGACGTTCGAGCATGGCGTAACGCGCTTCACGCTCGCGGGAGTCCTCGCCGTCGGGCATCTCCACCACTTCGCTCGCCGCATGCTCGCGATAGATGAAGGCCCGCTCCAACGCGAGGTCGATGAATCCTCTGACGATACCGTCCTTCCACAGCGGGATCTGGCGCAGGAGCAACGGCGTGCGAGAAGCCTGCTGCAGCAACGCCAGCGTTTCGCGCACGCGCTGCGTGGCAGAGTCGATCTTGTTGATGAACAGGAAGCGCGGAATGTCGGCTTCCTCGAGTTCCCGCAAGATGACTTCGAGGGCGGGCACCTTGCGCTCGTCCGCCTCGCACACGACAATCGCGGCGTCGCATACGGGCGTGACATTGCGCATTTCGTGCATGAATTCCATGGAGCCGGGGCAATCGACGAAGGTCATCGCCTCACCCAAGAACTCGACTGTCGCGACATTCGGTTCGATGCTCATGCCATGAGCGCGGGCCTGTGCGCTTGCATCACCGACACTGTCGCCATTGGCGACGCGGCCTGCGCGGGAGATCGCGCCTGTCCGCTCCAGGATCGCTTCGAGCAGCGTGGTCTTGCCGCTCTGGAATGGGCCGACGATGGCGATGCATCGCGGGCCCGCGGCTTGTCTGCCGTTGGGTGCCATGAAAAGTCTCCTTCCCTTGCCCCCAGTGATGTACGCCCTGTGTCCTCGGGCGCTTGGCAGTCTCTTTCTCGAGAATGCTCTGCTCATTGAGCGATCTTGGCAAGGAGTCTTTTGCGGATACGAGAACGACCAAGCGAAAGCTTGGCCGTTGAATTTCTCTCGGATGTCAGAGGATTACCGCGCTGCCCGCAACTCGAAGTCGCTGACGCCGAGGGCGAAATTCAAGCCGGTCTGCCCGCTGACGGAAAGCGGCTGTAGAGCGATGGATCTGTTGTTGCCCCCGACCAGAACATTGGCGCCCAGGCCCGCTCCCAAGGTCGCCTCGGCCGAGGCGCCCACGTAGCTTCCGGCGAGCGAACCCGGCGCAACGCTGCCGCCGGAGAAGACTGCCCAAGCCAGAACGCCCCGTCCCGTCACGCCGACATCGAGCCCGAAGCGACGGATCACGCCGACATAGCGCTCATTGCGTCCCCGGCGCGGATCGAAGGTGCATACGGTCGATTGCTGCGATGTGACGATGAGGCCGATGCCGCCGGACACGCTGCAGGTCAGGACGCCTACGCGCGTGCGGTTCTGGGCCTGCGCGTCCTGAAAACCCGATGATGCGACGAGAGCTAGGAATGCGGCGGGAAGAGCGACGCGAAGCATGGTTGAACTCCTAAGCTTGGTGAAGCTTAGCGAGCAACCGGCGGGCCGGAATGTCGTTCCATCGCCAGGCCGACACTCCTGCAACAATATCGGATTGCCTCGGGAGTTACGCCGTAATCCCGAGGCAGTATTGAGCGAACTGGCTTACCGCAGCGAACCGCAGAAGCGCTGGATGCGGTTGCAGGCATCTTCCAGCAGCGCATTCGACGTGGCGTAGGAGATGCGGAAGTTCGGGCCGAGGCCGAAGGACGAACCGTGCACCGCGGCAACGCCCTCTGCTTCCAGAAGCTCGGCGACGAAGTCCTCATCCGTCTCGATGACCTTGCCCGACGGCGCGGTCTTGCCGATGGCCTCGGCGCAGGACGGATAGACGTAGAAGGCGCCTTCCGGCATCGGGCACTTCAGGTACTTGGTCTGGTTGAGCATGGAGACCACGAGGTCGCGGCGCTCCTCGAAGGCTCGTCTGAAGACCTTGAGGTGATCCTGCGGACCGTCGAGGGCTTCGACAGCCGCCCATTGCGAGATCGCGCTGGTGCCGGAGGTCTGCTGGCCCTGCACGAAGTCCATGGCCTTGATCAGTTGCTCGGGGCCGCCCGCGTAGCCGATGCGCCAGCCGGTCATGGCATAGGATTTCGAGACGCCGTTCATGGTGAGCGTGCGCTCGTAGAGGCGCGGCTCGACCTGAGCGGGCGTGACGAACTCGAAATCGCCGTAGGTCAGGTGCTCGTACATGTCGTCCGTGAGCACCCACACATGCGGATGGCGCATCAGCACGTCGGTGATGGCCTTCATCTCTGCATGGGAATAGGCGGCGCCGGTCGGGTTCGACGGCGAATTGAGGATGATCCACTTGGTCTTGGGCGTGATGGCGCGATCGAGATCCGCCGCCTGGAGCTTGAAGTCATGCTCCATCGTGCAATCGACGAAGACCGGCGTGCCGCCGCACAGCACCACCATCTCAGGGTACGACACCCAGTACGGGGCCGGGATGATGACTTCATCGCCAGGGTTCAGGGTGGCGAGCAGCGCGTTGTAGATCACATGCTTGCCGCCCGTGGACACGATGGTCTGCGAGGGCTTGTAGTCGAGGCCGTTCTCGCGCTTGAACTTGCGGGAAATCGCCTCGCGCAGCGGCACGATGCCGGACACCGGCGTGTACTTGGTCTCGCCACGGCGGATGGCGGCGATGGCGGCTTCCTTGATATTGTCGGGCGTGTCGAAATCCGGCTCGCCGACGGAAAGGCTGATCACATCCCGACCCTGGGCTTTGAGATCCCGCGCTTTCTGCGTGATGACGATGGTTGCAGACGGCTTGATGCGCGAGAGGGCGTCAGACAAAAAGCCCATGGGAATCCTCCGATTGGGGCGGTAAGAAGGGAGCGTGACGGCGGCGGACCCTAATCCGCTCAAGCTGTCCAAGCAAGCAAAACAGCCCGCTCGACCTGGGTTTTTGAGGAGACGCCTTTTCCCATGACAATTTCCGTAACCCGCCGCCTCGCGCTCGGCCTCTTCGCCGGCGCGGCCATGTTCGCCACCGCAGCCTCCGCCCAGGACTTTCCGAACCGCGTCATCAAGATGGTGGTCCCCTATCCGGCAGGCGGCCCCACGGACGTGATCGCCCGCATCGTCGCCGAGGAGATGGGCAAGGATCTCGGACAGAACGTGATCGTCGAGAACCTGGCGGGCGCCTCCGGCGCCGTCGGCACCCGGGCCGTGGCGAGGGCAGAGCCGGATGGCTACACCATCGTGTTCGGCAACAATCAGACCCACGGGAACAACATGTTCCTGCTGAAGGAGCCCGGCTACGACGCGGTGAAGGACTTCGCGCCGCTGGCCGGCGCCGGCGCGTTCGAGCATGTCTTCGTTGTGAAGAACGACCTGCCCGTCAAAACCATTCCCGAACTGATCGATCTCGCCAAGAAGGACCCCGGCAAGCTGAATTACGGCTCCACCGGCGCCGGCTCGGGCTCGCATCTCGCCACCGAACTCTTCATGACCCGCACGGGCACCAAGATGACCCATGTGCCTTTCCGGGGCGCGGCTCCCCTGGTGACGGAACTCATGGCCGGGCGCATCGACGTGTCGAACTCCACCTTGCCGAGCGTCCTGTCTCAGTTCCAGGCCGGGCAGATGCGTGCCATCGGCATCGCGAGCCCGCAGCGCAACCCGCAGGCTCCCGACGTGCCGACCCTGCGCGAGCAGGGCGTCACCAATGCGGACGCGGAATCCTGGGCCGCCTTCTTCGCGCCCGTGAACACGCCGAAGCCCGTTCTCGACAAGCTCTCCGGCACGATCATCGCGATCCTCAACAAGCCCGGCGTGAAGGAGCGCATCACGAAGATCGGGTTTACCCTGAACGTTCGCGATCCCCAGGCATTCAAGCCCTATCTGGACAAGGAAATCCAAACCTGGGCCGAGATCATCAAGGCCGCCGGCATCAACGCCGAATAAGCCTGCCGATCGTTGCGCTTCGCGGATGGCCGGGCTCGCCCCGGCCATCTGCTTTTTGGGCTTGCGCACCCCTCAAAGCTTGGCCGGACACGGTCAAAATGGTTAATGATTAGTTAACGCCGATACTTAGCCAAGTCTCTCAAAGAATGACTTCAGTCCGCACCTGGAACTTTCCTGATTCAAAGAGGTTTTTTATCCAAACCCACCTTGGCCTCTCAAGGGGAAGTGCCAATGAAGACCTTTCGCTCAAGAACCACCTGCCATGTGGCATCCCGCGCCCATCGCGTCGACGCGCAGCAACAGAATCGCTGGTCCCTGGTGCTAATCATGATCATGGGCCTTGCGACGCTTTCGGTCCTGGCGACCACGCAATCGCTGTCGGCTCAGGATACGAATACTGTCCACGTCTATTCGCACCGATAACGCCGGAGTGATCGGCAGCACGGTTGACGCCCTGCCCCGAAGGGTTAGCTCTCCGACCCTGGAGCATAGTGCGAAAAACCGGGTCCACTTTTTCGCACGAACGATGCTCTCATTCTAAGAAGCAAGCATTGGATGGATCCCAAAAGTGCAAGTCCACTTTTGGGACCGATGCTGTAGACTGACGGAGAGCCCCGATGATGATACCCCGCCTCGCCCTCGCCTGCGCCCTGACCTTCGCCGCCGCCCCTGCGGCCCTCGCCCAGGACACGCAGCGCCTTCGCACCGACAAGGTCGAGGTGGTCGTCGAGACCTTCGCCCGGGGCCTGCAGAATCCGTGGAGCCTCGCCTTCCTTCCCGATAACAGAATGCTCGTGACGGAAAAGCCCGGCCGCCTGCGCATCGTCTCGGCCGACGGCAGCCTGTCCGAGCCCATCAAGGGCCTGCCCCGCATTTCGGCACGCGGCCAGGGCGGGCTTCTCGATGTGGCTCTCGATCCCGATTTCGGCCGGAACCGCCTCATCTACATGAGCTTCGCGGAGGACCGGGGCGAGGGCAAGAACGGCACAAGCGTGGCCCGCGCCCGCCTGAGCCAGGATGGCACGGCCCTCGAGGACACGCAGGTGATCTTCCGCCAGGAGCCGTCCTATGCGGGCACGCACCATTTCGGATCGCGCCTCGTCTTTGGCCGCGACGGCAATCTTTTCGTGACGCTGGGCGAACGCAACGACCTGCGCGATCAGGCGCAGAACCTGGCGAACCACATCGGCAAGATCGTGCGCATCAAGCCGACCGGCGGCGCCGCAGCGGACAATCCCTTCCTCAACCGCGAAGATGTGCGGCCGGAGATCTGGTCCTACGGCCATCGCAACGTGCAATCGGCAGCGCTCAACCCGGCCACGGGAGAGCTCTGGACCGTCGAGCACGGCGCGCGCGGCGGCGACGAGGTCAACATTCCCCAGAAGGGCAAGAACTACGGCTGGCCCGTGATCTCCTACGGCGTGCATTATTCCGGCCAGAAGATCGGCGAAGGCTCGGCGAAGCCCGGCCTGGAACAGCCGGTCTATTACTGGGACCCGTCGATCGCCCCCTCGGGCATGGCCTTCTATACGGGCGACAAGTTCCCGGCTTGGCGCGGCAGCATTCTGGTCGGCGCGCTGAAGAGCAAGCTCGTGTCCCGGCTCGAGACGAACGGCAACAAGGTGACCGGCGAGGAGCGGATGCTCCAGAACCTCGGCGAGCGCATCCGCGACGTGCGCCAGGGGCCGGACGGCCTGGTTTACCTGCTCACGGATTCCCAGCAGGGCCGCATCCTGCGCATGAAGCCTGCGGAATAAGGCCGCTTCAGCCGCGTGGCCCGAACAGGATGACCGTCGCGCCGACCAGGCAGAAGGCTGCGCCCGCCAGATCCCACCGGTCCGGGCGCGTGCTTTCCACGCCCCAGAGCCAGAGGAGCGAGGTCACAATATAGATCCCGCCATAGGCCGCATAAGCGCGCCCGGCGGCATCGCTCGGCGCCAGCGTCAGCAGATGGGCGAAGAGCGCCAGGGAGCCCATTCCCGGCACGAGCCACCAGGCCGATTTGTCGAGGCGCAGCCACGCCCAGAACGCGAAGCAGCCTGCGATTTCCGCCAGCGCCGCACCGGCATAGATGGCGAAGGTCATCGCTTATCTGCCGTGGAAGATGAAGGCCGCGCCGCCCGCGATGAGACAGAAGCCGATCAGATGGTTCCAGCCCAGCGGCTCCTTGAGGTAGAGCACCGAGAAGCCGGCGAAGACCAGAAGCGTGATCACCTCCTGCATGGTCTTCAGCTCGGCCGCCGAATAGACCTCGGAGCCGATGCGGTTCGCCGGCACGGCGAGCCAGTACTCGAAGAATGCGATGCCCCAGCTCACGATCACGGCCATCCAGAGCGCCGTTGTCTTGAATTTCAGGTGCCCGTACCAGGCGAAGGTCATGAAGACATTCGATGCGACGAGCATCAGCACGGGCGTGACGTGTGGATTCATGGGATGGCCGTTTGAGGAAGATGGTTGAGAATATTGGGCAAGTTTCCCCTTGCCCTATTCTTCTGAACGGCAGTGTCAAGCCGCCCGGGCAACCAGGATGGGATATGTCGCAGGAAGCCTGGAGCATCGGGCGCGAACGATGATTTCATTCAGAGCGAAAGAATCGGATCGCGGCGTCAGCACAAGGCGGCTTGTGCGCCGGCTCTCGGTGGGCGGCAGGCTTGCCGCGCGGGAACAGGCAGGGCGTTGAGGCGCGCCAGCACCTCGGATCCGCCTGCGATCTGCGGGTTGGACGGATCGAAGCCCTCCCGCCGCTCACGCTGCGTGACGAGGCCACGCGCCGTCTCGAACGCCGCGTCGAGGCGCGGCTCCCTGCGCAGGGCCTTGTTGAAGAACGCATCGCCGAAATAGGTCCAGGCCGCGCCGTCGCGGCAGCCGAAGGACGGCTTGTCGGCGGCGGCGGCCGTGATCACGAGCGTGCGCGGATCGGCCAGGGCATCGGCGAAAACGCCCGAGTAGCAAGCAGAGACGATGAGGATGCGGTGCCGGGCCTTGGTCTCGTTCAGCAGGACCTTCACGTCATCGGGCGTCAGCAGTTGCGCGTCTCGCCCGGCCACGATGCCGACGCCCTCCGGCGCTCCATGCGAGGTCAGCACGAGCGCCACGATATCTTCCTCGGGGTCGACAACCTGCCCGGTCGCCCGTGCGGCGGCAAGCAGAACGGGCGGCGTCGCACCGAAGCGCCGCTTGGTATTGAAGCGCACGATGGTGCGCCCCTTCGAGCCGAGCTGCGTTTCGAGAATGCGCGCCGCGCCCTTCGCCTCGCTCTCGAAAACGCTCTGCGAGCCCCACAGACCGAAGGAGAGCGCATAGACATCGACCTGCCCCGGCCTTTGCGGCTGGAGAGCGAACCGGTTTGCTTGAGCCGAGACCTCGGTGGCGACACCGGCGGACAGCAAAGCTGCGATGAGGAAAAACGTGAGGAATCGGCGCATGACGACCTTTTCTCTGTCGGAATATCCTAACAGCCATACCGTTTCGTGGGAAAGACCGACAGAAGCTGAACCGAAAGCCCTCTGAATGGTTTCCCCTCTCACAGAACTTAAAACCAGGTTTTCGAAGAGGGTTTCGATGGATATCGCGCTGGACAAGGTGTGCGAACTCATTCTCCGGGTCAGGGCTATCGACGTGAAGGAGGGGGTGACCGACCCCGCCTCGGGCTCCAACCCCATCGACGACGGCGCCATCGATGCCCTCACCACTTCCCCAGACGATGCCACGGAAGACGAACTGCGCGACGTGATCGCCGGCCTCAACGACGACGAGCGCGCCGATCTCATCGCCCTCGTCTATATCGGCCGCGGCGACATGGAGCCGGAGGAATGGGGCGACGCGGTTCGCCTTGCCCGCGAGCGGGAAGAGGCGAACTCCGTCTCGACCGCCGACTGGCTGATCGGCATCCCCAACCTCGCCGACCTCCTCGACGAGGGCCTGAACGCCATGGGGCGCAGCTGCATCTAAGCCTCCAACACCATCCGCTGTTCTACCGGCATGCCCGATCTGGTGTCGGAATCGCGATTGGGTGAGCGCCTCGTCATTCACCTCTCGTGACTGTGATCGACTTCACAGACATCTGTCCTGTTTTCGTGTGCATAGCAGAACCAACACGGTAACGGTGCCCTATTTGCGACACCAACCAGGACAACAATCGTATCCATAAATGCATGGAGGATGCCATGTCTCCGCGTTCCCCTAAAGACACGCGTGAGGACGACATGCAGGACAAAGCTCTGCATGTCGTCCCCGACGCAATCAGCGAAGCTCGCGCGCTCAAGGAAGACGCCGCTCTTGCGGATGAGATGCCCCCTGTCGAAGACGCAAAGCAGGTCGAATTCGTCGAGACCACGGTCGAACTCGACCGCGTTGCGATTTACCTCAAGGGCCCAACCGCCTTCAGTGCCTGAGCGGCCATATTTTCCCTTACACTGATCGCCAAGCAATTCGTCACCGGCCATAAGAGATCGGGCGATCAAAGTCTGCGCGTGCAGACATCGATGGCATGTCAAAAGCAGCGCCCCGCGACCGCACCCTGCGGCCAAGACAGACGCTATTTCGCCATGCTTGTGGGAGCCGGGTCGAACTCCGCGCCCGTATCGAATGGCGCGCCAAGATAATGTAATTGAATAGCGCAAATCCCGCCAAGGTGATATTTCCGTGAGCATCGCCGCAACCGCAAGCCAGACGCAAGGTTGTCGAGCATAGGATACTTGACGGGAGACACCATGAGCATCGGCCTGATTGCCCTGCTGGACGACATCGCCGGCCTTGCCAAGGTCGCGGCGGCTTCGCTCGATGACGTTACGGCTCAGGCCGCCAAGGCCGGCGCGAAGGCGGCCGGCGTGGTCATCGACGATGCCGCCGTCACGCCGCGCTACGTGGTGGGGTTTTCGTCCTCACGCGAACTGCCGATCGTCGGCAAGATCGCGGTGGGTTCGCTCAAGAACAAGCTGATCTTTCTCCTTCCCGCAGCCCTGCTTCTGAGCTTTTTCGCACCCTGGGCGATCACGCCCCTGCTCATGCTCGGCGGCGCCTATCTCTGCTACGAGGGATCGGAAAAGGTGTTCGAGGCGCTGTTCCCGCACGGCGCGCACCAGCACGAGGCAGCCGTGGGCGAGGCCGTGCAGAGCGCGCAGAGCTTCGAGGACGAGAAGGTGCGCGGCGCCATCAAGACCGACTTCATTCTCTCCGCCGAGATCATGGCGATCACGCTGGCGACGGTGCCGGAGGCATCGTTCTGGATGCAGGCCGCGGTGCTTGCGGTCGTCGGCATCGGCATCACGCTGCTGGTTTACGGCGGTGTGGCGTTGATCGTGAAAGCGGATGATGCGGGCCTTGCGCTTGCCGTCAACGGCAGGCCGGTTTCCAGCCTTCTGAAGCGCAGCGATGTATCTCCTGGCGCCGGCGATCGCGCGCTTGCTCCCGTCACGCAAGGCTTCGGGCGCGGCCTCGTGCACGCCATGCCGGTTCTCCTGCGCATTCTCGGCATCGTCGGCACCGCGGCGATGATCTGGGTCGGCGGCGGCATCATCATTCATGGCATGGAAGGCTACGGCTTCGCCGGCTTGGGGCACGCCATCCACGACGTCGCGGCCGCTGCCGGTCATGCCGTTCCTTCTCTCGGCGGCGCGATCGAGTGGATCGTCTCCGCCGCTGCCGCAGGCCTCTTCGGCCTTGTCCTGGGTGCGGTGCTGATCCCGCTCGTTCACTACTCCGCCGTTCTGCTGCGCAGCCTGCGCGGCACGGGGAAGAAGGCAAACAAGCATGCCTAACGAAAAAGGGGCCGCCCGATGAGCGGCCCCTTTGCGCTATGAGCGCTAAAGCTCAGAGCTTGCCGAGCTTCATGAACTGCGTCTCGCCCGAGGAGTCGTTGACGCCGTCATTGTCGGTGACGATGTAGGCATCGCCTGCCGCATCGATGGCGAAGCTCTCCACCTTGTCGAGCACGTAGCCCTTGGCGACATTGAGATCGGGCAGGAGATCGCGAAGCATCGTCTTCTTCACCACCGGCAGTTCACCGCCGAGCGCGACGGGCTTCATATCGGCGAGAGAAACGGAATAGAGCTTCTTGCGCTTCGCCTTCTCGGCGATCTGGTTGTCGCGCTCGATGATGATGACGCGCTCGCCCACAGCCGTGATTTCGGACAGGCCGACCCAGCCTTCTTCCGTCGTGTCGAGCGGATAGCGCACCGCGCCCCAGCTCTTGTCCGACGGCTTGTAGGCCAAGAGCTTCACGGTGTCCTTGGAGTCGTCCGCCCATTCGCGCTGCACGGCGAGCCAGACGATTTCATCCGCGCCGGAGCCGGTGACCGTCACGCCCTCGACGCCGTAGTTCTTCGCGCCTTCTTCGAGAGCGGCGGGCAGCGAAACTTCCTCCTGGATCGCGCCCTTGGCATCGACACGAACAAGCAAGTTCTTCACGCCCTTCGGAACGTTGCCTTCCGATGCGAGCCAGAAGCCGCCGTCGCTTGCAAGCGCCACGCCTTCGAGGTCGAGCTTTTCGGCGGCCTGCCCGTTACGCGTCACGAGCGTTTCCGCCGTGATCAGTGCGGGCTTTTGCGTAGCGTCGATGGTGAGGATGCGCGGCGCGCCGCCATAGGCGCTGTCCGTGATCGCATAGAGCTTTCCTGCCTGAGACTTGTCGGCGGCAATGCCGGAGAGAGCGCCCCAGGCAATCGGAAGGCCCTGGCCGTTCCTGGCCGAGCGGATCGTGGGATAGGCGGGCGCTGCGCGCTCGGCACGTTGATAGATCATCACATGCGGAGCAACGCCGCCTTCCACATGCAGAGGCGTCTCGCTCGTGGCCACGAACAGGTTGCGCGAGGGGATGGCGATCAGGCCTTCAGGGCCGACGCCCGTGGGGAGAACCTGCACGAGTTCGGGAGCAGCGCCCGTATCGCGGTAGACACCGACCACGGAGCCGCGCTCGGAGCCCACGAAGATCAGGTTGTCCTGGCCGAAGCGGGCAGCCTCGATGCCTTCGATCTCGATGCCCTTCTTGTTGCGGCTCTCGGGATAATGTCCGAGCGAGACGAGTTCATGCTCCAGGCTCGCGCCGGATTCGTATGAAACGCTGCCGTCCTTGTTGAAGATGGTGAAACCGCGCGAACCGCCCTTCCAATCGCCTTCATTGGCGGTGGCGAAACGGTTGTCGTCGATCCAGTGCACGCCGTCGGGCTCGCGCACCACGCCGTTCATGGAACCGCTGAGATCGATCCTGCCGTCCTTCTTGGTGTCGATGTTCTTCAGGTCCACCTGACCGGCGGAGAAATGGGATTCGACCTTGCTGGTCTTTCCATCCACCACGACGATGTGGTTGTTCTCCTGCAGGGTGACGACGATTTTTCCTTCGCCATTCACGTCCACATATTCCGGCTCCGGATCATCGCCGGCAACAGCCGCAATGCCGGTCATGGCGACCGTCTTGAGCGCCGAGCAGTCGATGGCGCTGCCATTGAGATTGCCGATCACCAACGCGCCTGCTGGAAGCTGCGGCAGGGCGCCGTCATTCAGCTTCTCGTCGCGCTCGTTCTCGATGGCGATGGCGAGCACGCCCGCATTGGCCGCAACCGAGTCGGGCTGGCCGGGAAGCGGGCATTCGGAAGCGATCTTAAGGCCCGCCAGATCCACCAGCACCAGCTTGCCGCTCGGGCTCGTGTAGCTCTCCGAGGTGTTGACGGCGACGAAGGCGGTGCCGCCCACGACCTTCACCGATGTGGGCTCGCCGCCCAGAGCCAGCATGCCGCCGGGCTTCGGCGCGGCCGGATCGGTGATGTCGATGAAGCCGAGGCTCTTGCGCGGGCTGTCCGTATAGACGAGCAGGTTGCCGTCCTCGCTCGCGGACATGATCTCCGCCACCGTCTCGCTCTTCTTGTCCGCATCGCCGGGCAGGTTGGCGGTGATCGGAAAACTGGCGATCCGGTCGAAATATTCGGCTGCTGAAGCGTTAAGAGCAGTACCCGACAGCAAAACGGCTGCAAGAGAGCCGACAGCGAGTGAGCGATGCATGATATCCCCGCGATATGGTTGAGCTTGGCAAGGCTCTCATGCGTCAATCTCATGACGGGTGGATGACGGCAGGGAGAAGCGCCCCCACCCTTTCAATTTCCGCACTTTTGTACCATATTCGTTCCCATGGCCAAATCACCCAAGAAGCCCAAGCTTTCCACCGGGAAAGCCTCCAAGCCTGAGCTCAAGCCGCTCGATCCGTACCTCGCAGATCTCCTCAATCCCGCCGTCAACCGGGAGCGGGAGGCGGCGGAGGGCTTTGCCGAGCGCGCGCAGGAAACCTTCATCCACGGCGACATCACGGATGTCGACCCGGCACTCGCCAAGAAGCTTGGCCTGAAGGGTCCCGACGATGGACCGGATGTGGCGAACGAGTTAGGCGACCTGACGACGGAATCGGGTTTCTCGGCCACCGTCGATGCGCTCTCGAAGCTGCTTACGGAAGGCGATCCGCGCTTCAAGAACGGCAAGGCCTGGGTGCCGCACCGCCCGCCCCGGCCCGAGAAGTCGGAAGGCGGCATCCCGTTCAAGATCAAGTCGGATTTCCAGCCAGCGGGTGATCAGCCCACCGCGATCCGCGAGCTGGTGGACGGCGTGCGCCGTGCCGAGCGCGATCAGGTGCTTCTCGGCGTCACCGGCTCGGGCAAGACCTTCACCATGGCCAAGGTGATCGAGGAGACGCAGCGCCCGGCGCTCATCCTCGCGCCGAACAAGACGCTGGCGGCCCAGCTCTACGGCGAGTTCAAGTCGTTCTTCCCAGACAACGCGGTGGAATATTTCGTTTCGTACTACGACTATTACCAGCCTGAAGCCTATGTGCCGCGCTCGGACACCTTCATCGAGAAGGAAAGCTCCATCAACGAGCAGATCGACCGCATGCGCCACTCGGCGACGCGCGCGCTGCTCGAACGCGATGACGTGATCATCGTCGCCTCCGTGTCGTGCATCTACGGTATCGGCTCGGTGGAAACCTATACCGCCATGACCTTCTCCGTGAAGGTGGGCGAGAAGATCGAGCAGCGCCAGCTCATCGCGGATCTCGTGGCCTTGCAGTACAAGCGCATCCAGAGCGACTTCGCCCGCGGCACCTTCCGCGTGCGCGGCGACGTGATCGAGCTGTTTCCGGCGCACTTGGAGGATCGCGCCTGGCGCATCGGCCTCTTCGGCGACGAGATCGAGAGCATCGTCGAGTTCGATCCGCTCACCGGCAAGAAGACCAACGATCTGCAATTCGTGAAGGTCTACGCGAACTCGCACTACGTGACGCCGCGTCCGACCTTGCAGCAGGCCGTGAAAGGCATCCAGGACGAATTGCAGCACCGCCTGCAGGAGCTCGCCCGCATGGGCCGCCTATTGGAAGCGCAGCGCCTGGAGCAGCGCACGCAGTTCGACCTCGAAATGATCGAGGCCACCGGCGTGTGCAACGGCATCGAGAACTACTCGCGCTATCTCACGGGCCGCAAGCCCGGCGAGCCGCCGCCGACCCTGTTCGAATACCTGCCCGACAACGCTCTCGTGTTCACGGACGAGAGCCACGTCACCGTGCCGCAGATCGGCGGCATGTACCGCGGCGACTTCCGCCGCAAGGCGACGCTCGCGGAATACGGCTTCCGCCTCCCCTCCTGCCTCGACAACCGCCCGCTGCGCTTCGAGGAATGGGACGCCATGCGCCCGCAATCGATCCACGTGTCGGCCACGCCGCAGAAATGGGAAATGGAGCAGACCGGCGGCGTGTTCGTGGAGCAGGTCATTCGCCCGACGGGCCTCGTCGATCCGATCGTCGAGATCCGTCCCGCGCGAAGCCAGGTGGACGACCTCGTGCATGAGGTGAAGGAGTTGTCCGCGCAGGGCTACCGCACGCTCGTGACCACGCTCACCAAGCGCATGGCCGAGGACCTCACGGAGTACATGCACGAGAACGGCATCCGCGTGCGCTACATGCACTCGGACATCGACACGCTGGAGCGCATCGAGATCATCCGCGACCTGCGACTCGGCGCCTTCGACGTGCTCATCGGCATCAACCTGCTGCGCGAGGGCCTCGACATTCCGGAATGCGCGCTCGTCGCCATTCTCGATGCGGACAAGGAGGGCTTCCTGCGCTCAGAGACGTCGCTGGTGCAGACCATCGGCCGCGCGGCGCGTAACGTGGAAGGAAAGGCCATCCTCTACGCCGACAAGATCACCGGCTCCATGGAGCGCGCGATTGCGGAGACGAACCGCCGCCGCGAGAAGCAGTTGGCCTACAACGCCGAGCACGGCATCACGCCGCAAAGCGTAAAGAAGAACATCGCCGACATCCTGGAGAGCGTCTACGAGCGCGATCACGTCTCCGTCGATACGGGCCTCGCCGACAAGACCGTCGGTCACAACCTCAAGGCCGTCATCGCGGATATGGAAAAGCGCATGCGCGAAGCCGCCGCGAACCTGGAATTCGAGGAAGCCGCGCGGCTGCGCGACGAGCTCAAGCGCCTTCAGGCCACCGAGCTTGCCATCAGCGACGATCCCATGGCGCGGCAGTCCGATGTGGAGCGCGATGCAGGCAAGTATGGCGGCTCGCGCAAATACGGCCGCAACGCCAACCTGCCCCCGAAAGGCCTGCCGCCTTCCGGCGAAGGAGCGGCCCAGGGCGACGAGGATTCGGATGCCTACGGCCCGCTCGGCAAGGGCCGCTCCGACGAGGGCACCCGTATCCGCAAGCCCGGTCTCGACGAGATGGGGCCTGGAACGGATCGCGAGATCCCGCTGAACTATCGCGAGCGTCCGGCTGCCCGCTCGACTCAAGGGTTCGCGGGGCAGAAGCCGAAATACAAAGGGAGGAAGGGGCGCTAAGCGCCCCTTTTATTTGGGCTCCTTCGCCCCAAAGTCGGGAGGCCCCGTCGTGCCGCTAAGGGGATAACAGCCGACGGGGCCTGCCCTTTCTGATCCCGTCTCGGAGGATCAATGGTCCGGTCCGGCGTGCACGGCCGAGAGGTCGAGCGGCCATGAGGGCACCTGATCGTCTCGGTTGCGGAGGCGAACCGCAATCGAGAATACATTGGGCTTTATATTTTGCAACCAAAGGATGCATAGAGCATCGGGCAGAACTGCCGGTTCGGGAACGCCCCGTCATCCGCTAAGGGGCGACGGATGACGGGGGCCTTTCCTGCCGCTGGGCGCCAGGAAAGATAGCCTCACCCCTCAAGCGGAAGCACCGGCATGAGTTTTGGGGGAGCCATGCCTGCCCTTCCGTGAGCCCTTAAAGGGCGACGCGGAATTGTAGATAGGGCGGGCTCCCGCCCGCCGATGTGCGTGGGCACACAAGCTCGGCAGTCGCGCGAGGGGATGTGTTCGAAAACGACGATGGCCGGAGCATGCTCCGGCCATCGCAGACATATGAGGGCCGATTGACCCGTCAGATTCGTCCCAGCAGCAGCAGGATGATGAGGATCAGCAGGATCACGCCGAGCAGGCCGCTCGGGCCGTAACCCCAACCGCGGCTGTAGGGCCATGCCGGTACGGCGCCGATCAAGAGCAGAATGATGAGAATGAGAAGAATTGTGCTGAGTGCCATGGTTGTCGCCTCCTGTTGGTTCCTGCCAGGCCCTCGACCGAAGCCCAGGATGCGGGGCTCAACCATCGGTCGATGATCCGGCAAAGATCACTCTGTTGCAGGGAAACTTGACCGTAAGGATTAAGTTCCACGCGCCATCGAAAGAGCTGTGGGCAGGGCACGACGGAATGCCTGCCCGGGCCGGAGAAAGCATCGGACCGATCGCAAGATGCAGATCCACTTTCGGGTCGGATGCCGTGGCGGAACGATCGAGATGGCTTGACGTTAGCATGTCGGCGATTGGGTGCCGCCCTGTGCGTGCCCTCTTAGGGAGGTCGCCGCTTCTCAATGGATCAGGACGGCCCAATGCAGAAAAAGAACCCCACTCACATACCTCAATTCGATCCCGAGCCGGTTCCCGGCCTTAGAAAATCCTCATCGCCAGCACTCAGCCCATCCGTTCAGGCCCAACTCGGCCAACGGCTGCGGCAGTTCTATGAGTCACTCGCTTTGGGTGAACAGCCGGTGCCGGATCGCTTCATCGAGATCATCAATCAGTTGGATCAGCGTCAGCCGGAGAAGCAGCAATCATGAGCATCGATCCCGATCTTCGCGATTCAATGCTCAAGGCCACGCCGAACCTGCGCGCCTTCGCCATCTCGCTGACGAACAATGTCGACCGCGCGGACGATCTGGTGCAGGAAACATTGATGCGGGCGATCGCCAATATCGACCGCTTCCAGCCCGGCACCAATATGCAGGCCTGGCTCTTCACCATCCTGCGCAATCTCTTTCACTCCGAATACCGCAAGCGCCGCCGCGAAGTCGAAGATGCGGACGGGAAATACGCGGCGGCCCTCTCGGTGCAACCTGATCAACTGCCTCATCTCGATTTCGAGGATTTGCAGAAGGCCCTCGCCCGCCTGCCTCACGACCAGCGCGAGGCATTGTTGCTCGTCGGCGCGTCGGGCTTCTCGTATGAGCAGGCTGCGGAGATTTGCGGCTGCGCCGTCGGCACCATCAAGAGCCGCGTCAATCGCGCACGCAACCGCCTCGCGGAGCTGATGCATTTCGAGGACATGGACGAGGATATCGGCCCCGACCGCGTGACCCTCTCGGTGATGCACGCCGTCGCTTAAAGCTTCGCAATCTCTCAAACGCCAAAGCCCGGCAAAGCGGAAACCGCTTCCGGGCTTTCATTCATCGGACATCGGAGAAACGAATGCGCGATCCTTAAGATCGCGCAATCAGCTTACCGGCGACGGAACTGCTGATTGCCGCGCTGCGGCGGGCGCGGACCGGACGATGCACCCGAGTCCTTGTGGCGGAAGATGAGCCGGCCCTTTTCGAGGTCGTAGGGCGACATCTCAACGGTCACGCGGTCGCCCGCCAGCGTCTTGATGCGGTTCTTCTTCATCTTGCCGGCGGTATAGGCAATGACCTCATGGCCATTGTCGAGCTGCACGCGGTAGCGCGCATCCGGCAGGATCTCGGTCACAAGTCCTTCGAAGGTGATCAGTTCTTCCTTTGCCATGCAAAGTCTTCCTCATAACAAAAAAGCCGCTCCTCGACCGGAACGGCTGATAGGCAAGAGGACGTGCCAAGCACGTCCTCCGTCATCAAACCTTAGACGTTCTGCAGGTTCACTGCAGAAGTACGACCAGTGCGCTGATCGGTCTGAAGCTCGTAGGCGATCTTCTGACCCTCGCGCAGACCACGCATGCCAGCGCGCTCGAGCGCCGTAGCATGAACGAAGATGTCCTTGCCGCCGTTGTCGGGCTGAATGAAACCATAGCCCTTGGTTTCATTATACCACTTCACGGTTCCCTGTTCCATGGGAATTCCTTTCACTGTCGTTTGCACGTGGGTGGGGGCCAAAGCCAAGTTCACCCGCTAGTCGATATTGGTAGAGAAGGAACGTGCGCCCGGCAGTGCCAAAGCGAAGCAGCCCAGTCGTCCGGCCAAATGTCGATGGCCGCTAAGGTAGGTGAAGGATAGGGCAATTGCAAGGCATTGCGGCTAAGCCTTCTTAGGTAGAAAGGCTACTGCGAATGCCGGAAATGAGGGCTTGCAAGGCCTTCTCGCCGCTGTCCGTGAAATGGATCGCCTCTCCGTCCGCCTCGATGAGCCCCCTGCCCTGAAGCTCCTCGACGGCCTTGTCGCTCGCCTTGTGACCGGACCCATCCTTCTGGACGACGCTCTTCACCATTTGCCCGCTGGTCAGCTGGTGATAGGCCGCGAATACGAAAACAGCCAATGCTTCGTCGCTGAGCCCAGACATGTCCGCCATCGTCAACCTCGCGTCGGAAACGGTTTCAAGGATCGTGCCCAGGTCAATGCGGCCCACGGCGCCCAGTTCAAGCGAGGCCGGTCAAAAAGACCGCTTTTCCGGGCTTTCTTGAAGGATCGTGACCGGGGTCCACAGGAACGTCCCCATGCCTGTCACGTTGGTTTTCGAGCCCGATGAAAGGGGCTATCCATTCCCAAACAACTGAGGAGCGCACCATGGCCAACGACCGTTATCGCTATGATCCGGACCGCGACGAGGACGGCTACATCGCCCGCCGCGGCTTCGGGAATGAGCGTGCAGGCTACGACCGCGACCGCACCCGCGACGAGGGGCCTGCGAGAGGCCGCGAGCGTGATTTCGGAGATTCCGCCGGCTACGGCACGGGCGGCTCGGCCCGCGACTGGCGCGACGTGGTCGGGGACAGCGACTATGACCGCTCCGTCTTCGGCATGGATCGCTCGCGGGATACGGGCTACGGGCGGGACTATTCCAGCTCGCCATCCTACAGCCATACCCGGGAGCGCCACGGCAGCCGCTACGGCTCGGACAGCTTCGGACGCGGCTCGCGGGATTACAACGAGGATCGCGGCTTCTTCGAGCGGGCCGGCGACGAGGTCCGTTCCTGGTTCGGCGATGAGGATGCCGAGCGCCGCCGCGACCGCGACCTGCGCGAGGCAGGCTACCATCGCGGGCGCGGCCCCAAGGGCTATCAGCGGTCCGACGCTCGGATCACGGAGGACGTCAACGACCGCCTGACCGATGATCCGCATGTCGATGCATCGGAGATCGAGGTGTCGGTGAAGGACCGCGAAGTCACCCTGACCGGCACCGTCAACAGCCGGTTCGAGAAGCGCCATGCGGAAGATCTCGCGGAATCCGTTTCCGGCGTCTCGCATGTGCAGAACAACCTGCGCGTCCAGCAATATGCGGATGCGGGCATGGGCGGCGCCATGAGTTCCGGCGCGGCCGCGGCCGGTGCCGGCAGCACGAGCTCGGTTGAAGGCAACATGACCGGCGTCCCGCAGACGAATCGTGGTCCGCGCACGAAATCAAGCCTGTAGCCGCCTGGGAAAGGATTGAACTTTCCTCGGAAAAACGCCTGATTTCCAACCCTGCGCCCTGCTCCCCCCGGGAGCGGGGCGTTTCAGTTTTGGCCCCCCTGCCTTTTCCTGCAATAGTGCGCCCCCATATGTGACAGGGAGGACGAGGACGATAATGGCAGGAATTTCCGTCACGCTCGAAGGCGACAACATTCAGCTTGCGTTCCAGAAAGGTGACCAGTCGACGGCTGTCGTCATGGATCCGCACGCGGCGCGCTCCCTGGTCAAGGCCCTGAGCCAGCTCCTGATCGCCATCGGCGAGAACAGCGAAGGAAGCGAGGAAGGCGAGGAGGAACTCGTCGAAGTGACCTCCCAGACCATCGACGTGGGCATGGACGAGCACGGCATGGCCGTGGTGGCTCTGCAGGCAGGCCTCATGCCGCCCTTCATGCTGCGCCTGAAGGATGACGAGGCCCGGCACATCGCCACGAGCCTCCTCGAAATCCTCAACAGCCCCCGGGACGTCCGCACCTCTCACGGCGACCATTGAAAACCTTCCGAGACGAAGGGTTCTCAATCCCGCTCTGAAATGATATATCTTTTGCATTCCCTATGGTCACCTTGACCATTTTCTCGGGAAGGCGAAGGATTTTTTGAGATGTCGGATTGGTCTGCCGGTTATGTTGTGGATGTCGACTATACCCACGGCTTCTATCAGGAGCTGACCCCCAGCCACCTGAACTTCTGTGCCCTGCTGCATGGGGTCCAGGCGCCCGACCTCGACCAGCCTTCGCTGGCCTATTGCGAACTCGGCTGCGGCCAGGGATTCGCGACCAATCTGCTTGCCGCGGCCAACCCGAACATCGAATTCTACGCGACCGACTTCAACCCGGCCCACATCGCGGGAGCCAGGGCCCTGGCCCGATCCACGCGCTCGCCGAACGTCCACTTCTTCGACGACAGCTTCGCCGACTTCATCCATCGCAAGGACCTGCCGGATTTCGACTACATCACGTTGCACGGCATCTACAGCTGGATCTCGCCGGAGAACCGCAAGGCCATCGTGGATTTCATCCGCCTCAAGCTGAAGCCCGGCGGCCTCGTGTACATCTCCTACAATGCCATGCCGGGGTGGGCCTCCATGATGCCGCTTCGCCGCCTCATGCTGGAGCACGCGGCGTCTCAAGGCACGTCCGCTTCGCTTCACTCCCGCATCGCCGCATCGCTCGATTTCGCAAGCCGATTGCAGGGACTCGATACGCACTTCTTCGCCAATCATCCCAGGCTCGAGAAGCGGATCGAGAAGCTGAAGCAGCAGGACCGCAACTACGTCGCTCATGAATATTTCAATCAGGACCTGACGCCGTTCTACTTCATGGATGTGGCGCGGGAGTTGAGCGATGCGAAGCTCTCCTTTCTCGGTTCCGCCGCGGTCATCGACACTATCGAGAAGCTCAATCTCACGCAGGAGCAGGTGAAGTTCCTGGCCGATATCGATGACCGCGCGCTGCGCGAGACGGTCAGGGATCACATGATCGACCAGCAGTTCCGTCGCGACATCTTCGTCAAGGGAGCCGTGCGTCTCTCGCCCGGGCAAGCACGCGGAAAATGGGACGAGACCCGTTTCATCGCCATGCAGCGGCACCAGGACGCCAAGTATGAGCTTCAAGGCATGCGCTTTACCGCCAGACTGGAAGAGGCGGTCTACAAGCCTGTGATCGAAGCGCTCGAACAAGGACCGCTTTCCCTCGCTGCCCTGACGAAGCATCCCGCCCTGTCCAAGATCAATCCCAATCGATTGATCCAGGCCATCACCTTCCTGGCGGCGAAGAGCGCTCTCCGGCCTTGCCTGTCCGAGCAGGGACTTCCCGAGCGCAGGTTCCGGACGGATCTCTTCAACCAAGCCATCGCGGAGCAGGCCCTTCACGACAACCGGTATTCCTATTTCGCATCGCCCGTCACCGGCGGCGGCATCGGCCTGGAGCGGACGGCGCAGCTGATCGCGCTCGCCAAAAGCCGAAAGGAAAAGGATGCGCTTCGCTTCGTCCGGGATGCCTTGCAGCAGACAGGCTACCGTCTCATGAAGGATGGCAAGATTCTCACCGACGAAGCTGAGATTCTGGCCGAGTATGGCAAGCGCATCGAGATATACGACGAGAAAAGCGCCTCCCTATGGAAGGCGCTCGGAATCGACGATTTCCGCGCGACCTCCAAGGCGCCGGAAGCTCGCAAGCGGACGGCCTGAACCGGCATCACTGCCTTTAAGCTAGGCCGCCACGGAACTTCATTACTGCCATGCGGTTGTCGAACGCGGGTCATTACCGGCCGCGCTTTGGACAAGGCTCATGGCAGTTCACGATCCAGAACTCATTTCCAGCGCTCATCCCGGCGTTCCGATGATGGACGCCAAGGCGGAGCCGACCCTCAAGCACCCGGAATCCGAGGCGTTCTATGCCGAGGCGCTGCGTGAGCTGAACCAGCTCGGCCTGCCTTTCCTGCTGGCGGGAACCTATGCGCTCTCCGCCTATACGGGCATCACGCGGCCGACCAAGGATCTCGATATCTTCTGCAAGGCGGGCGACTACACCCGCGTCCTCTCGCATTTCAAGAATATCGGGTACTCGGTCGAGATCGAGGACGATCGTTGGCTCGGCAAGGTTTTCAAGGGCAAGTATTTCTTCGACGTGATCTTCGCCTCCTCGAACGGTACTATGCCCATCGGCGACCAGTGGTTCGAGCATGCGCGGCAGATCGAAGTCTTCGGATCGCCGGTCCGCATCGTCGGCCCCACCGAACTCGTCTGGTCGAAATGCTTCATCCAGCTGCGCCACCGTTATGACGGCGCCGATGTCGCTCACACGATCTTGAAGGCGCATGACCAGATCGACTGGCATGGCCTGCTCGCCTACATGGAAGTGCATTGGGAAGTGCTTCTCATGCATCTTCTCAACTTCCGCTGGATCTATCCATCCGAGCGCGACAAGGTTCCGCGCTGGGTCATGGATGAGCTTCTCGACAGGCTTGCCAAGCAGCTGGACCTGCCGCCGCCGCAGATGAAGGTCTGCCGTGGGCGCATGTTCTCCCGTGTCGATTACGAGATCGACGTCAAGCAGTGGGGCTTCGCTGATGTCGGCGGCGAAGGTGAATGGCGGAATGAGTGACGAACAAGAGCTTGTGCAAGAACGCATGACGGTCGCCGCGATGGGCGACCTTCACGTTCGCGAAGACAACTGGGTTTCGTATCGCGATCTGTTCGGCGAAATCTCCAGGGAAGCCGATGTTCTCGTACTGACCGGCGATCTGACCGATCTCGGCAAGCCGAAGGAAGCCGAGCTGCTCGCGCAGGACATCAAGGCCTGCTCCATTCCCGTCGTCGGCGTACTCGGCAATCACGACTATGAATGTGGCGCGGCGGAAGAAGTCTCGCAGATCCTGCGCGACGCGGGAATGAAGCTGCTCGATGGACAATCCGTCGAGATCGACGGCGTCGGCTTCGTCGGCGTCAAAGGCTTTGCCGGCGGCTTCGGACGGCGCATGCTCGGCTCGTTCGGCGAGCCCGCCATCAAGCAATTCGTGGCGGAAACCATGAACGAGACGTTGCGGCTCGAGAATGCCATGCGCCAAGTTCGCGCCAAGCGTTCGATGGTTATTCTTCACTACGCGCCGATCGTCGAAACCATCGAGAGCGAACCGTTGGAGATCTATCCCTTCCTCGGTTCATCGCGTCTCGCTGAAACCATCGACCGCTTCAAGGTCAACGCCATCGTTCACGGTCACGCGCATCGCGGCCGGTACGAGGGGCGCACGCCCGGCGGCCAGCCCGTCTACAATGTCGCGCGGCATATCGAGAAGCCAACCGGCAAGCCATATGCGCTGATCGAAATCTGATCCGCAAAGACCAGCGGGCCGCAGAATATGCGGCCCGCTGGTCTTTTCATCATCACATACGCGGTCCCGGATCGGTCGGATTGCCCGGCAGATAGTCGGGCTCGAAGCCTGGCCCTTTCGGGTCCGTAATGCCCGGATCGTCCACGGGATAAGGCGTGCGCGGACCCGTGGGGCCGATATCGGGCTGTTCGTCGGGAACGGTCCCTGGCGGCACTTCGCTGGGAATGTTGCCGCCCGGCATCGGATCGTTCGTCGGCATTCCTGGATTGGCCATAAGTCTTCCTCGATTTCTCTTCGTTGATGAGGTCAACAGGCCAGTGCATGAGGGGTTCCCGATCAGCGCAAGCGCCGGAACCCTCTCACGTCTCATCCGTTCGCACATATTCCTCTCAAAAATCATGGAGTGCGACATGCCTGACATCAAAGAGGCGAACATCCTCATCATGGCGACCGATGGCTTCGAGCAATCGGAGCTGATGGTGCCGCAGAAGAAGCTCTCGGAGGCAGGCGCGAAGGTCGAGATCGCCGCGCCGAAATCGCGCATGAGCCAGGGTGAAATCCGCGGCTGGGACGAGAAGGACTGGGGCAAGAGCGTGAAGGTCGACAAGGATATCGAGAGCGTCGATCCGTCTGCCTATGACGCGCTCGTTCTGCCCGGCGGCCAGATCAACCCCGACAAGCTGCGCGCGGAAGGGAAAGCCATCGAGATCATCCGTGCCTTCTATTCCTCCGGCAAGGTTGTTGCCGCAATCTGCCATGCTCCGTGGCTGCTCATCGAGGCGGGCGTGATCAAGGGCAAGAAGTGCACGTCCTATCATTCGATCAAGACCGACGTGACGAATGCCGGCGGGCAGTGGCGCGATGAGACAGTGGTGACGGATGAGGGACTGATCACCAGCCGCAACCCCGGCGACCTCGACGCCTTCGTGAGCAAGATCATCGAGGAAGTGCGCGAGGGCTCGCATGCGAACCGGCGAGATGCGGCGGAGTAACCGCGCCTCACGTTGCACAACGAAAAACGGCCGGTCGCTATGACCGGCCGTTTCTTTTTGCATCGGACTTAGGCTTTAAGCCTGTTGGATCGCGGAGATCTTCCAGGCGCCGCCCTGATCGCGGCGGAAGGTCCAGAGCTCGGTCGCTTCCTGCGGCTGATCCGGATTGCCCTCGACGACGCGGCCCGTCGTCCTGTCGGTCAGCACATCGATCAGCGAGAAGCGCATGGCAACCGTGGCATAATCGGTGCTGCCTTCACGCCAAGCCTCTGACAGGTCGCCCTGGAGCAGGCGCACATCGGAGAGCTTGTTGCCGACGCCGCGCGCGGCGTTGTCGTTCAACTCTTCCTGGATGTAGCCCGCCATCTCGGGCGTCGCCAACGTCCAGAGCTTCGCGACATTCTCGCGGGAATAGGCATCCTGCAGCTCGACAAGCGAACGCTCGAAATCGGCATAGTCCTTTTCACCGATGCCAATCTCGTCGCGCACATCCGTGCGCTGGCGCTGGTTCAATCCGCCGAGTGCGCCGCCGAGGCCACCGCCAAGACCGCCTCCAAGACCACCACCAAGCGCGCTACCGCCCATCATGCCGCCGATGCCGCCTGCGGGGCGGCCACCCGTCGGCGGGACGCTGCCGCCGGTCGCCGAGCGGTTATAGCTCTGCGGCCCGGCATAGGCCGGTTCCTGACGACGGCGGAACCACTTCATGGCGAAGGAGACCAGCAGGACCACCAGGCCGATCTGCAGCAGCAGGCCCAGGATCGAAGCGAGGCCGCCGAGGCCGCCGAAGAAGCCGTTGCCCATGAGCATGCCGAGCAGGCCCGCGCCGAAGAGGCCGGCCATCAGGCCCGTGCCGAAGCCGAAGCGCCGCGGCTGCGCCACGTTCGGGGCGGGGGTGCCCGGACGGTTCATCTGCGGGCCCTGGTTCGGAACCTGCGAGCGCTGGATCGGAGCGGCGGCATCCGGCGCGGTGCGGGTCGCCGGCGGCGGCGTATAGGTGCGCGCGCCGCGCGAGCCGAAGCTGCCGCCTCCTCGGCCGACGCGAGCCTCGGCGGCGCTGCCGGCGAGTATCAGCGCGGCGGCCAGCCCGATCATGACGCGACTTCGGCGAGAAGCAATTTTCATCATCGTTTCGTTTTCCATCCCTTTGGAATCGTTGGAGCACGACGCTCTTGCTCTCCATGTAGTGACGGCCCGCCTCCTGCAAAAGAGGCGAGCCATCGTTCCTGGCGTTATCGTGAAGGAAAATCGGCTGGATTTTTCAGCCTTGTCGCTCCTGCCTCAGCTGATCGATCCGCTTCGAGGCTTCGGCCTTGTCGAGTTTGGGATCATAGGCGTCGGGATCATGCGCCTGCTCGGAGAGGGTCTTCAGGTAGGATGCCTGCGCTCCGGTCATCGGCTCATGGCCGCTTACCCATTCCTCCGGGTCCTTGATCTGGTTGTCCACGGGTGTCGGATTTGCCTTGGGATTATCGATGTCCTTCGCCTTGCGCGCCTTGGTGTCGGAAGACATAGGAGACTCCTATTGTTCTCATTTTGTTCTGGAACGAGAACACCGGATTCAGGCCATTGGTTCCGCAAAGGAAAGAGTGGCTACTCCCGCGGACTCATCCCCGTTATCCACAGAAGTCACGCTCGACTCCCCGCCAAGCTTATGTTCTTATTTTGTTCACACGCAAGACGAGCGAGCAACGGTGCGCAAGCCAACTGGCCTGGAGCGGCTTTATGTCGACTTCGACTCCTTCTTCGCCAGCGCCGAGCAGCATCTCCAATCGCATCTGCGCGGCCGGCCGGTGGGCGTCATTCCGGTCGACTCGGAGCATACCGGGCTGATCGCGGTCAGCCGGGAGGCCAAGGCGCTCGGCATCAAGCGCGGGGCTTTCGTCCGCGATATCCGGCGTCAATGGCCGGGTGTGATTCTCGTGACGGCCCGGCACGAGGTTTACGTGGAGCTTCACAAGGCGATCTGCAAAGCCATCGAGACGGTCGTGCCCGTCAAGGCCGTCTGCTCCATCGATGAAATGCTCTGCGCGCTCCTGCCCTCGGAGCAGGCGCAAGCGATAGCCATCGGCCGCAGGGTGAAGGACACCATCGCCACTCTGATCGGCCCCACCCTCACCTGCTCCGTGGGCCTTGGGCCAAACGATCTGCTCGCCAAGATCGCCGCCGAAATGGAAAAGCCCGACGGGCTCGTCGCCATCCACCCGAGCGACCTTCCCGACCGTCTCCTGTCGCTCGACCTCACCGACATCCCCGGCATCGCCAAGGGCAACGCGGCCCGCCTCGCCCGCGCCGGCGTCGGGGACGTGGCGGCGCTTCTGAAGCTTCAGCCCAAGGAGCTGCGCCGTCTCTGGGGCAGCGTGGAGGGCGAAAGGCTCTGGATGGGGCTGCACGGCTACACGGTGGAGCGGCCCGAAACGCAGCGCCGCATGTTCGGCCATGGCCGCGTGCTGCCGGCCGATTGGCGGCATCTGGGCGGCGCCTATGCCGCCGCCCGCGTCCTGCTGATGAAAGCCTCGCGCCGCATGCGCCGCTCGGGCTTCGCCGCCCGCGCGCTCGCCCTGTGGCTCACCGACAGGCACAGCGCCGGCTGGTATGGCGAAGAACGGTTTCTCGCGACCTGGGACGACCCCTCGTTTCTCGCCTCCTTGAGCCGCCTCTTCCTCCATGCGGAACGGGAGGGCATGGGCCGGAGCCGCAGCGTTCACATCACCCTGCACGATCTGGTGCCCATGCGCGACATCGAGCAGGATCTGTTCGGCTACACGGCCGAGGCGCAGCTCAAGCGGCGCATGGAATACCTGTCGGCGGTCGCGGACAGGCTCAATACGGCACACCAGAAGACGCTTCTGCACTGGGGCCCGCTCATCGACATTCCCGGCGGCTATGCGGGCGCGAAGATCGCGTTCAACCGCATTCCCGACGCGGAGGACTTTTGAGGATCCTGAGCGCCCGGCGCATCAAGCGCATTCTACCGCGTCCATGATCGCTCGTGCGGATGCAGCTCCACCAGGATGTCATCCCGGACGGCGCAAGCCGATCCGGGATCGCAGGCAGAACAAAGCGCGCGCTCCCTCCCCCTTGCGAGGAGGGCCGGGGTGGGGGTGGTCCGAGCGGGTGAGCGCTTTGTCGGTAAAGCGCGACCCTAACCTCTCCCGCGTGGGAGAGGTCGACGCGCGCCAGCGCGGCGGGTGAGGGACTGCCATCTCCTGTGAGGGCATGCCCGCACCCCTGCCCCTCTCCCATCGCAAGTCGGGTGCTCCCGACTTGCGCAAGCCAAAACTGATCTCGGAAATATCCGAGATCAGGGAGAGGGGATGCTCGTAGAACTCGTTGCGCTGACTGGATGAGCGCTGCGCGTCCCTCAATCCCTCCCCGCAAGGGGGAGGGAACACGCGCAGCGCAGCTGCCTCAGACGATGAGGAAATCCGCCGCCGAGAGCGCGGCCTTGTTGGCGATCTTCATGATCTCGACCGGCTTGTATTTCGCGCCGTTGCCGTCGGCATCGTAGGAGACCACGCCGCTCTTGTAGATCAGGTAGTCGTTCTTGTCCGTCGCCTTGGTCTTCTTGAAGAACTTCTTGTTCAGGGTTCCTGGCGCCTCCATCGTGCCCTTGCCGAGCTTCTTGAAGATCTTGTTGTCGAGCAGGATCTTGTCCTCGCCGCGCGTGAAATCGGTGATCGTGTCGAAGTTCACCTTGCGGTCCGTCTTCCAGGTGCCGGGCTTGGCATCGAACACGAACCGGTCCGCGCCGGCGCCGCCGGTGAGCACATCATTGCCTGACTTGCCGTAGAGCTTGTCGTCGCCGGCCCCACCGGTCAGCGTGTTCTTCGCCTTCGTGCCGATGAGGGTCTGACCCGCTGGAGAGGCTCCAGGAGGCGTGCTTCCGGCGGGTGCGGGCACTGGCCCATTTTGATCCGTGAGATGTTCAATGCCGTTAGCCCTCAGCAGGGCAATATCGGCGGCACTGAAAATGCCATTCGTCAAAATGATATGGTCGTTGGCTGTCGAATGCCCTCGCATAAGGCGCGCTGTTTCCATGGAGTCGACCCCAACGACCGTACCGTTCTTGGCAAAATCGATGATTTCCACGTTCATGAAATATTTGTCGCTGAGATCGAAGACGGCTCCGTTCAGTCGCACAATGTCCTTGCCGTCGGTCGATTGCCCCCCTCAGATCGATGACACGAACATCCTCCATGGAGTTCGGAGCTATCATGACGGTTTCGTCTCTGTTCGAGCCCCTGACGGCATCGACGCTACGAAGATAGCCATCGTGAATATTGAACGAACCACCGCCGCTGAGGAAGAGAGTATTGTCTCCATCTCCGCCGTAAATTCCGTTGAAGGGAAGCTGGAGTCCTTCTCTCGTCGAGAAGAAATTCACGCGGTCTCTACCAACGCCTTTCCATTCTGCGGGCATTTCAAACTGTGTGCCGTTTGGAGCGACAGTTGCCTGGACGACTGCCCGATCCGTCCGGTTCTCGTTATCGACCACAATGACTTCGATCTGCCTTTCCGAAACTTGGAAGGCATCGGTGTTGGTGTACGTCAACGCTCGCAACACCTCCTGCACGCGCGCACTGGTTGCGTTGTTGTTGAATGCTATCTCGAGACCGGCTGCTGACAGGTTTGAGACTGAGCCAATAACCGTGCCTTCGACGAGAATGTTTGTGCCTTTCGCCATAGGACCCGAGAGGCTTACAGCGCTGTCTGTGGCTGTACGAATTCCGTATACATCGAAGATGTCGTGGAAACCGGTCGTTCGCACGGTGAGGGATTTCATGTAGGGAGCCGAACCTTGGAAGAGCAACTCGGCGCCTTGATCCAGCAGGCCCGGATTGCCGGCCTCCGTCTGCATCCTATCATTGTGAAAATTGTTCATGAGCGGCCTGGGGTTCACATGGTCGCCGCTCTCATCCCGCAAATAAATCACGCCTCGTTCATAAAGTGCGAGCCTCTGAGCTTCGGAGAAAGTTCCCTCTGAAAGGGTGACGTACACACTGTTATAGGGGCTGACTTTCACGAGCATCGCGGTTTCAAAATCGCGAACAACGATGCGCGCCGGCGTAACAGCCGAGAACATCGAGTACGTGATCTCATGAATGTTGCTCAGCGTCAGATCGGTAAGATCCAGATCGTCGCCGTAGAACAGCAGCGTGTTGTATCCTGTGCCGCCTTTGATATGCTTGAGCTTTGGAAGGACATCCCTTCCGAGTTGAAAGATCGTGTCTCCAGTTGCTCCCTCAATCGTTTCGATGCTCGTGATGTTCAAGTCGTAAAGACGAACATATCCTGCTTCATTGATCTTCAAGGTATCGTTGCCGGCGCCGCCGTCGAAACGGCCAAGAATATTGGGGCCGACGATGTGGACGTCATCTCCGTCGCTTCCCGTCCATTCCTCGTATGTTTCAGAGGCAAGGCCTAGCGGTGACGTCATCGAAAGCTCCTAAGTAAACATTCCTTGTGTAATAATGTACCTAAGAATTTACTTTGTCTATCAAGGGTCTCTGGTTGACCATCCAGCACATGTTCCTATTTTGTTCTTGACAAGGTTCCTAAGCTTGGCTATGGGTGGCTTGGCCCGATCCACCGAGGGGCGCTCTCGCGAGGCGTCGTGATGGTGGGATCGGGCACGGTCCCGTGCGGAGGATGACGCAATCCCCCGTGACGGGAGGCCCCGGCGAGAGGCTGGGCTCCGCTCTGGTCCAAGGCCGCCCGTATCAAGACGGTGTCCGCCTTGGGCAGAGCTGGGGCCATGTCGCGCCGGTCCGCCTAAAAAAGCCGTGCGCGGGGAGCCGTTTGGTTCTTCACTCACACTAGCCGAGCCGGACGCCTCCTCGCGCCCCCTCGACCTCAAACCCTCGGGCGAGCCGCGCCGCGAGGATACTCCCGCTCGTTCTTTGAAAATCACATGCCCTTCCGTCATGGCCGTCCCCGGACTTGATCCGGGGATTGATCCGGCCACTCACGTCTTCCACCGCGTCAAGGCGTGGATCCCCTCAACAAGTGCGGGGATGACGGAGCAAACGACCTACTAGCCGATCGCCGCGTCAAGGTTTTCTTCCCCCCGCTGCGCTTCGGCCAGGAATGACACCTTGTTCTGACACGCTGACCCGCCTCGTGCCGTCGATCACGACACTGGCGAGCCCAGCGCCTTTCAAAAACGAAATGCCCGGCACAGGGCCGGGCATGACGGTAGAGATAACGAAGTAAAAAGCCTTAAGCGGCCTTGGCCTTCTTCGGCTGCACCTCGGCGAGGTAGTCTTCCATCAGCGTCTTCGAGATGTTGCCCGGCGTGAACTTGTAGGGGCCGATCTCGGCCACCGGCGTCACTTCCGCCGCCGAGCCGGTGATGAAGCACTCGTTGAAGCCGGCAAGCTCCTCCGGCATGATCCGTCGCTCCGCCACCTCGAAGCCGCGGCGCTTGGCGAGGTCGATCACCGTGCGGCGCGTGATGCCGTCGAGGAAGCAATCGGCGATCGGCGTATGGATCACGCCGTCACGGGTGAAGAACACGTTCGCGCCCGTGCATTCGGCCACACGTCCCTGCCAGTCGAGCATGAGCGCATCGGCATAGCCCTTCCGCTCGGCCTTGTGCTTGGAGATCGTGCAGATCATGTAGAGGCCCGCAGCCTTCGCGGCGGAGGGCGCGGTCGCCGGATCGGGACGACGGTACTCGGCCATGTCGATGCGGATGCCCTTCATCTTCTCTTCCGGATTGAAGTAGCTCGGCCATTCCCAAGCCGCGATGGCGAGGTGAATCTTGTTGTGCTGGGCAGAGACACCCATCATTTCCGAGCCGCGCCAGGCGACCGGACGCAGATAAGCGTCCTTCAGCCCGCTCTTCTCCAGCACGAGGCGCTTGGCCGCGTCGATCTCGGCCACGGTGTAGGGAATCTCGAAATCGAGGATCTGAGCCGATTTCTTCAGGCGCTCGGAATGCTCGGTCGACTTGAAGATCTCGCCGCCATAGGCGCGCTCGCCCTCGAACACGCTCGATCCGTAATGGAGACCATGGGACAATACGTGCAGCTGCGCGTCCTTCCACGGTACGATCTGCCCGTCGTACCAGATCCATCCATCACGTTGATCGAAGGGGGTCGCGGACATCGTCTTTTCTCCTTGCTGCCGGCCTTTTGGCGAACCGGGGCCGTGTAATTTCCGGTTTGCTTTCGTCCCGTTGGAATTTCATTCATTTCGCGAAAGCGCCTTGACGAGTAACAATCGTCCTGAGATATGTCAACAAGGCTGACATAAAATTGGATGAGGAAGTTGCCCGATACGCTCCCGGTTCTGAAAACCCGCCAACCCGGCAAGGACATCCTGGCCGAGACGCCGGCCTATGACCTGATCGAGCTGTTCTTCTTCGCTTATCGCGACTTCGTCAGCGATCCCGACAGAATCCTGGACGAATACGGCTTCGGCCGGGCGCATCACCGCGTGCTGCATTTCGTCAGCCGCCAGCCCGGCCTGACGATCGCGGAGCTGCTCGACATTCTCAGGATCACGAAGCAGAGCCTGAACCGCGTGCTGAAGGAGCTGATCGAGAAGGACTTCATCGAGAGCCGCACGGGCACCTCTGACCGGCGCCAGCGGCATCTGCATGCCACGCCCCAGGGCCATGATCTCGCCTTGAAGCTGGCCAAGCTTCAGACGCGCCGCATCATGCGCGCCCTGTCCGATATGGAGCCTGAGGCCAAGGAGGCCGTCAGCCGCTATCTCGTGCGCCTCATCGACCCGGATGACCGGGCCCATGTGGAACGTCTCGTATTCGGGCCGGGGAAAATCTGATAAAGCAGGCATCCGACGACGCCTGTCGAGCCCGAATACAAGAGACCGATGGAACCCAGCCGCATCGATATACCCGATCACGCCCCGCACGTCCTCGTGGTGGATGACGACCGGCGCCTGCGCGACCTGCTGACCCGCTTTCTCACCGAGAACGGATATCGCGTCACGGCCGCGTCCAGCGCGGCGGAAGCGCGCTCCAAGGCCGGGAGCTTCGTGTTCGACGCCCTCGTGCTCGACGTGATGATGCCGGGCGAGACCGGCTTCGAATACGCCCGCAGCATCCGCGAGACCTCGCAGGTGCCGATCCTCATGCTGACCGCCCGCGCCGATGCATCGGACCGGGTCACCGGCCTCGAGATCGGCGCCGACGATTATCTCCCCAAGCCCTTCGAGCCGCGCGAACTGCTGCTGCGCCTCGGCAACATTCTCAGGCGCGCCGTGGCAGTTCCCGGAGCCGCCGGAACGGATGCTCCGGAGGTCATTCATTTCGGCCCCTTCTCCTACCGCTTCGACCGAGGCGAATTGCGGCGCGGCGAGGAAGTGGTGCGCATCACCGAACGCGAGCGCGAGATCCTGACCATTCTCGGAACCGCCACGGGCGACAACGTCCCGCGCGATGCGCTGGCCGGCAACGGCGCCGCCGCGAACGAGCGCACGGTGGACGTGCAGATCAACCGCCTGCGCCGCAAGATCGAGGTCGATCCGGCGAACCCGATGCTCCTGCAAACGGTGCGCGGCATCGGCTACCGGCTCGTGATCGACCGATGAAGATCGGCGCGACCCTGCGATACGCACCGCTCGATCATGCGATGCGCTGGTTCGGCAGGTTTCTGCCCAAGGGTCTCTATGCGCGCGCGCTCATCATCATCATCGCGCCGGTCATTCTGCTGCAATCGGTCGTGGCCTACGTGTTCATGGAGCGCCATTACCAGCTCGTCACGCGCCGCCTGTCCTCCGCGGTGACCGCCGATATCGCGGCGCTGATCCAGATCTATGAAAGCTATCCGCAGGATCGCGACGCGACGGTTCTGTCCCGCATCGCATCGGACAGCCTGCAGCTCGACGTGGACATCCTCCACAACACCGACCTGCCGCCGCCGGGACCGAAGCCTTTCTTCTCGATCTTGGACGAGACCCTCTCCACCGAATTGCAGCGCCAGATCGAGAAGCCCTACTGGCTCGATACGGTCGGGCGCTCGAATTATGTGGAAGTGCGCATCAAGCTCGATGGCGGCAACGTGATGCGCGTGCTGGCGCGTCGCAACCAGGCCTACGCCTCCAACTCGCACATCTTCCTTGTCTGGATGGGCGGCTCGTCCTTCGTGCTTCTCGGCATCGCCATTCTCTTCCTGCGTAACCAGATCAGGCCTATCCTGCGCCTCGCGGAAGCCGCCGAAGCGCTCGGCAAGGGGCGCGAGATCGAGTTCCGTCCGCGCGGCGCGCGCGAGGTGAGACAAGCCGGCCATTCCTTCCTGGAGATGAAGCGGCGCATCGAGCGGAACATCGAGCAGCGCACGACCATGCTCAACGGCGTCAGCCATGATCTGCGCACCATCCTCACACGCTTCAAGCTCTCGCTCGTCTTCCTTGAACAGACACCGGAAGTGGAAGACCTCAAGCGCGACGTGGACGAGATGAGCCGCATGCTGGAAGGCTATCTCGCCTTCGCGCGCGGAGAAGGCGGAGATGCGGGCGAGGTCGCCTGCGAGACGGACCTGCGCCAGCTGCTGGAGGAAGCGCAGCTTGATGCGGAGCGACAGGGCCACATCACCGAGCTCGACATCGTCGGCGACCCGATCATCACCGTGCGCCCCGATGCCTTCCGGCGTCTTCTGTTCAATCTCGTGTCCAACGCGGCACGGCACGGCGACCGGATCGAGATCAGCGCGAACCATGAGACGCGCTGGCTCATCCTTCACGTGGATGACGACGGGCCCGGAATTCCGCAGGATATGCGCGAGGAAGTCTTCAAGCCGTTCGTGCGTCTCGATGAAGCGCGCAACCAGGATGAGGGCGGCTCAGGCCTGGGCCTCGCCATTGCCCGCGATATTGCGCGTTCGCACGGCGGCGACATCATGCTGAGCGAAAGTCCGCTCGGAGGGTTGCGCGCAACGGTGCGGCTGCCGGCTTAAGCCGTCGATCAGTAGAGGCGCCCGCCAATCGGCACGTCACGATCAGGCCGGATGAGCATCACATCGCCATTGGCATCCGGCACGCCGAGGGTGAGCACTTCCGACATGAAGGGGCCGATCTGGCGCGGCGGGAAGTTGACGACGGCGAGCACCTCGCTGCCGACCAGATCGTCGATCTTGTGATTCACCGTAATCTGCGCGGACGAGCGCTTGGTGCCGATCCCGGGGCCGAAATCGATGGTCAGCTTGTATGCGGGCTTGCGTGCCTGCGGGAACGGCTCGGCGGCGACGATGCGTCCGACACGAATATCGACCTTCAGAAAGTCGTCAAAACCGATTGTCGCATGTGTTGCCGACTGATCCATGCTGTCCCTCGATCAAATAGCTGCCGCCGGATTATCCGCATCACCGTTGTCGGTCGAGGCCTGCTCTCGGCGGCGCGAGCTACGACCCTCCACGAATGCACGGCCGATGGCGCGAAGCGGCGCGGTCAGGCGGCGGAAATCCTCCGCCCCCTCGAGCACGCGCTCGCCACGACGCAACTCGCGGTCGAGGCTCGCCATGGTGCGCGCCAGTGCCGGATCTTCATCGTCGAGCCATGTACGCATGGTCTTCGAATAGACCGCGACCATGCCCTGAAGCTTCAGCGTACCAAGCGGGCCTTCCGTGTTGATGCCGGCGGCAGCGAGCATGAAGCGCATGGAATTCACCGCGACCTGATGCAAGGCCGCGAGCGACAGCGGATCGTAGCGCAATTCGCGGAAGATGCGCCGCAGCGCAGGCTTGTAGGGTTCGAGCGCATCGAGGCGGCGCATGATCACATCGAAGATGCGTTCGCGGGCCGGTTCGCCCGCGAGATCGTCGGTGGTCTCCTCCAGCACCTGCCGGTCGATCACGCGTGATAGGCCGCCGAGAACCGCTCCCTTGGAGGGAAAGAGATCGCGGAATTCCGCGAGCGATATGCCAGCCATCTGGGCGATGTCGCCGATCTCGATTTCATTCCATGGCCGCGTCGCTGCCAGATTCATCAAGGCTTCGATAATGGCCTTGCGATTGTCGATCGGGGCATCCGCCATGGCAACTCTCCTTGAACCTAACATGCATCATCTAAAGCATCGGACCCAAAAGTGGACTTGCACTTTTGGGATAAACCCGATGCTTCCTTCCAAAAACGAGAGCATCGTATGGCCGGAAAACCGGATCCACTTTTCCGTACGATGCCCTAAGTGTCGTCAGATCGAAGACCATGGGATCAGCCGGAGAGTTCCCCGGCACGCCGCTTTGCCGCAGCCACGGCGTCACGCATCAGTGCCTTCATGCCGTTCGGATCGGCCATGAGGATTTCGAGCGCTGCCGCCGTCGTGCCGCCGGGCGAGGTCACGTTCTGGCGCAGGGTGCCGGGAGGAAGATCACTTTGGAAGAGCAGTTCGCCCGCGCCCGTGATCGTCGCCCGCGCAAGACGCTCCGCCAGATCGCGCGGCAATCCCGCCGCGGCGCCGGCTTCGGCGAGGCATTCGACGAGATGGAACACGTAAGCAGGGCCGGAGCCGGATACGGCGGTAACCGCGTCGATGAGGCCTTCCGACGAGACCCATTCCACGATGCCGTTGCTGGCGAGAAGCGCATGGGCCATGCGGCGCTGCTTGTCGCTCACCTCGGCATTGGTGGCGGCACCGGTTGCGCCGCGCCCGATGCTGGCGGGAAGGTTGGGCATGGCGCGAATGACGGCCGAGGCTGCGGGCAGGCGCGCCTTCAGATCGCCGATGGTCTTGCCTGCAAGGATCGAGATGACGAGCGTCTGCGGACCGATGAACCCGTTGAGGTCCGGCGCAGCCGTAGCAAGCATCTGCGGCTTGATGGCGAGTACGACCACGTCGGCCGGCGAAACGCTTGCGGGATTGAGCGCGATGCCCTTTTCCAAGCAGAAGCGCGTCATCTCGTCAGAAGGACGCGGGTCGACGACCGTCACGTCCTTCGGGTTCAGGCCGACCTTGAGCCAGCCCTCCAGCATGGAGCCGCCCATCTTGCCGGCGCCGACCAGAATGAGGGATGACGGCAGATCGTGAGATTGAGGCGACATGGTCTCTTCCCGAAGCATGGATGGATTTGCACCGCATCATCCATGCTCCGCCCTACCCTGTCGAGGCAGGCCTTGGCTTTTCGACCGGCTTTTAAGCCTCGCCCTCGGTTTCGAACAACACGCTGTCGAGAGCCTCGCGGGCGGTCTTGCCGGCCCAGATCACGAACTGGAAAGCCTGGAAATAGCGCTCGCAGGCTTCCACCGCGACGCGCAGCATGGTCTCGCATTGCCCCTGGGTGGGGTCCGCGCCGCCCGCCAGCAGCAGGGAATGGCGGAACATGACCACGTTTTCCGTGCTCCAGAGGTCGAAATGGCCGACCCAGAGCTGCTCGTTGATGTAGGAAATGAGCTGGAGAACTTCCTGCCGCCGCCGCTCGGGAACCTTCAGGTCGAAGGCGCAGGCCACGTGCAGAGCCTCCACATCCTCGATCCAGGTGAAGGCGATGTCGTAATCCGCCCAGCGTCCGGCAACGGAAATCGACATTTCGTCAGCTTCCGCGCGGTCGAAGATCCAATGCCGATGGGAAGCGATCCGCTCGACAACGTCGAGTGGATGTTCCAAGCGATCGATTTCGATGTGATGCTGAGACATGTCGATCCAAAAAGCTCGATTGCCCGAATATGGTAAACAGAAACAGGCAATATCGTTGCGTTAATCCAAGCTTTTTCTGAAAAGAGCTTCCCGAATACGTAAGAGCATCCGGGATTCTTGTCACTGCCGGCTCGAATCAGCTCATGAATCACAGTCTTAGATTTTAGCCCCCCTCACAATGCGCTATCCGGACCTGTCCACAACAGGAGGGTTTCGCTGGAAGCAGGGCCGTATCCCACCTGGATCAGGCACCGGCCTTCTTCGCCAGCTTCTCCTCGAGCGCCTTGAGACGGGCTTCCAGCCGCTCGTTCTCCTCGCGGGCGGCGATCACCATTTCGCGAAGCACTTCCACCTCCTCGCGGGTGGCGACGTCCATGTCCTTGATCAGGCGCTCGAACTGACTGCGGACAACGGTCTCGAGCTCGCGGCGCACGCCCTGGGCGGCGCCGGCGGCATCCGTGGCGAAGCGGGCGAGTTCGTCGAAAATCCGGTTGGAGGATTGGGTCATGGATGCAGTCCGTACCATTTTTGGGGAGCGCGAGGGCCCGGGTGAGCCAGATGTGGTCCTAAAAGCCGGAAACTGCAACAGGGTTGACGATCCGTCCCCGCCGGGTCCAATGGCAGGGCGTTCATACAAGGCCAGACATGTCGTTTTCCTTCCCGATCCTCGACCCCATCGCCTTCTCCATCGGCCCCTTCGCGATCCGCTGGTACGCCCTGGCCTATGTGGCGGGGCTGCTCGGCGGCTGGTTCTATGCCAAGCGGCTTGCCGCCAGGACGGATCTCTGGACGCCCCTGCGCCAGCCCAAGCCCACGGATATCGACGATCTCATCGTCTGGGTGGCCATCGGCGTCGTGCTGGGCGGACGAGTGGGCTACGTGCTGTTCTACAACCTGCACAGCTATCTGCAGAACCCGCTGGAGATGTTCGCGATCTGGCGCGGCGGCATGTCGTTCCATGGCGGGTTCCTGGGCGCGGTGCTCGCCATCGTGCTGTTTTCCCGCTCGCGGGGCCTCAATGGGCTCGCGATGCTCGACATGGCTGCCGTCGTGACGCCGATCGGCTTGTTCTTCGGCCGCATCGCCAATTTCATCAACGGCGAGCTGTGGGGACGGCCCGCACCTGACTTCCCCTATGCGGTGGTGTTTCCCCATGCAGGCCCCGAGCCCCGGCACCCGAGCCAGCTTTATGAAGCGTTCGGAGAGGGGCTGGTTCTCTTCATCATCATGGCCATCGCTGCGCGGAGATTCGGCTTCAGGCGGCCCGGCCTCCTCGGCGGAATCTTCGTGCTGGGCTATGCCGTCGCGCGGATCGTCTGCGAGTTCTTCCGCGAGCCCGACGCGCAGCTCGGCTTCCTCTTCGGCACCTCGGTGCAGGGCCTGAGCGGCGGCATCACCATGGGAATGGTGCTCTCCGTGCCCATGGCCCTCGTGGGCGCGGCTGTCATCGTCATTGCCGCACGCGGCTATACGCAGCCCACGAAGACCATCGAGGCGGCATGAGGAAGCTGGCGGATCATGTGCGCGAGCTGATCGCCCTCGAGGGGCCGATCACGGTCGAGCGCTACATGAACCTGTGCCTCCGGCACTATTACGCCACCCGAGACCCGTTGGGCTCCGCCGGCGACTTCACCACCTCTCCTGAAATCAGCCAGATGTTCGGGGAGCTGATCGGCCTCTGGATGCTGGAGGTCTGGAACGGCATGGGACGCCCCGCCCCCGTGCATCTCGTCGAGTTGGGGCCGGGGCGCGGCACGCTTATGGCGGATGCCTTACGCGCAGCACGGCTGCTGCCGGATTTCGCTTCCGCCGCGCAGGTGCATCTCGTGGAGACGAGCCCGTCGTTGAGGCAGCGCCAGCAGGCCACCCTCGCCACTTCGGGACACACCGTTCACTGGCACGATAAAGTGGATGATCTGCCCTCGGGCCCAATGTTGATCGTCGCCAACGAGTTCTTCGATGCGCTGCCCGTGCGCCAGTTCCTGGCGACCGATCGCGGATGGTGCGAAAGGCTGGTGGGATTGGAGGAAGACCGCCTGATCTTCGGCCTGCGCCCCGAGCCGGAACCTGCACTCGGCAAACCTCTGCGCCAGGGCGATATTCTCGAATGGCCCGGCGCATCCCTCGACATCGTGCAGGCTCTCGCGCGCAAGATTGCTCGTGATACTGGCGCGGCTTTGATCGTCGATTACGGCTATTGGGGTCCCGCCTTCGGCGACACGTTGCAGGCGCTCAAGGATCACAAGCCCGTCGATCCTCTCATTGCGCCGGGCGAAGCCGATCTCACCACCCATGTGGATTTTCATCGCCTCGCACAGGCGGCAGCATCGGAAACGCTGCGCGTCCATGGCCCGAGCCTGCAGGGCGACTTCCTGCAGGCTCTCGGCATTGAGGCGCGTGCCGCTTCTTTGAAGAAGCGCGCCACGCCTCAACAGGCCACCGATATCGATGGCGCTCTCGCGCGCCTCACTGAGCGGGGCGCGACCGGCATGGGTGAGCTGTTTAAGGTTTTAGCCGTTACACATGAATCCATCGAGGCCGTTCCAGGCCTGCCGCATCTTCCCGCAGCCTGAAGTTTCAAAAGCCATGTTCATCGAAGCCCCTGCCCTCACTGACCTCCCCAAGATCCGTCACGCCTTCTTCACGCGGCAGGGCGGCGTGTCGGAGGGCATCTATGCATCACTCAACGGCGGCATCGGCTCGTCGGATGAGGCTGAGCGTGTGAAGGAGAACCGCCGGCGCATGGCGGAAACCGTCGGTGTCGCACCCGATGCCCTGATCAGCGTATATCAGGTGCATTCACCCGATGCTGTGCTCGTGGAAGGTCCATGGAACTCCGAGCGTCCCAAGGCGGACGCCATGGTGACGAAGACGCCAGGCATCGCGCTTGCCATCACGACGGCCGATTGCGGCCCTGTGCTGTTCGCCGATGAGCAGGCAGGCGTCATCGGCGCCGCCCATGCGGGTTGGCGCGGCGCGGTGACGGGCGTGCTCGAAGCAACGGTGGACGCGATGGAACGCCTCGGCGCGGAGCGCAGGCGCATCGTAGCCGTGCTCGGCCCGACGATCAGCCAGAAGGCTTATGAAGTCGGCCCAGATTTCGTCGCACGCTTCGCAGAGGAAGCACACGGGCACGAGCACTTCTTCCGCCCTTCCGACAAGCCCGATCACGCCATGTTCGACCTGCCCGGCTTCATCGGCGCGCGGATGAAGGCTGCCGGTGTGGACCACTTCACCAATCTCGATTTGTGCACCTACTCCGATGAGGAGCGGTTCTTCAGCTATCGCCGCACCACCCATCGCAAGGAGCCCGATTACGGACGCCTGATCTCGGCGATCGCGCTCACTCCCTGATGCCCGCCACGTCCGGCGTCTCCCACGCCAGGTGCTGACCGCCATCGACGGCGATCATCTGGCCCGTGACGCTGCGCGCATTGGCAAGATAGAGAACCGCTTCCGCGATCTCCTCCGGCGTGCCGCCATGGCCGAGGAGAACGGCCTTCGCCTGCTTTGCGAAATCCTCATCGCCCTGGCGCTCGTTCGACAGCGTCGGCCCGGGCCCGACGGCATTGACGCGGATGCGTGGCGCAAGGGCCTGGGCCATGGTCTGCGTGGCGGTGAACAGGGCCGCCTTCGTCAGCGTGTAGGAAAAGAACTGCGGCGTGAGCTTCCAGACGCGCTGATCGATGATGTTGACGATGGAGCCCTCCCGATCGGGCGGCAGCTGACGGGCGAAATCGCGGGCGAGAAAAGCCGGCGCGCGCAAGTTGACCGCGAAGTGCCTGTCCCAGCGCTCCGTCGTGAGGGTCTCAACCTCGTCCGGCTCAAACTCCGACGCGTTGTTGACAAGGAGCGTCAATGGACATCCGAGCGCCTGGACGGCATCGTCGATGATTCTATCGACAGCGGACGCGTCGGCGAGGTCAGCCTTCACGATCACCGCCTTGCCGCCACCGGCCTGAATGCGTGAGGCCATTTCTTCCGCAGCTTCCGAGGATCGGCGGCAGTGAATCGCGACGGCGTACCCCTCCCTCGCAAGACGCTCGATGATGGTACGTCCGATTCTCTTTGCGCCGCCTGTAACAAGAGCACATTTGTGCATTTATTCATCCTCTGAACTGTAATCACGTAGCAACATAGAAGTACCTTGCCAAGAAAAAGACATTTTTTCGCCTGCCGCCATGAACTAACTGTCTAGTTCTACGTTAGAGTCCCCAGCGAAGCCACAAGGGGAAACTTGCAAGCATCGCCACATTACCGCCACAGTACCTTTTGGTGCTGTGCTTGTGATGTCACAGCCCTCGACGGGTTGTCGCTCTATAAACGGATAGTGCCCAGCGTAATCCAGGACCTCCCGTGGACCAGGCGGGTACGACATCGATAAGGAAAGAGAAACCATGAAGAAGATTCTCCTCGCCAGCGTTGCCCTGTTCGGCTTCGCCGGTGCTGCCTCGGCAGCGGACCTGCCCGTTCGCGCAGCTCCCCCGGCTCCGATCATCGCGGCTGTTCCGATCTTCACCTGGACCGGCTTCTATGTCGGTGTGAACGCTGGCTACGGCTGGCACAACGATGACAGCAACGCCTCGATCGGCGTTCCGGCTGGCGCAGTTGGCGTCGGTTCGCCCGCTGGCACGATCACCTTCGGCGACAGCGAAGGCGACGGCTTCGTCGGCGGCGGCCAGATCGGTTACAACTACCAGATGGGTTCGTTCGTGTTCGGTGTCGAAACCGACATTCAGTTTGCTGACCTCGGTGGCAGCGATGGCACGGCCGTTTACCCGGCTGCCTGGGACGCCTACGCATTCCGTCCGGCTGGTGTTGCCGGCGGCGTTGATTGGTTCGGCACCGTTCGCGCTCGCGCCGGTGTGG
>JAYSGD010000021.1:0-65693 GCA_041913065.1 Microvirga sp.
TGAAGGCGGTCGTACCGTCGGCGCCGGCGTCGTCGCCGCCGTGATGGACTAATTGTAGAGGATCAAAGGACAGCGGCCGGGTTACGGTCCGGCCGCTTCCCTTGTTGAATGGATAAGCCATGAACGGTCAAAACATTCGTATTCGCCTTAAGGCGTTCGACCACCGGATCCTCGACGCTTCGACACGGGAAATCGTGTCGACTGCGAAGCGGACCGGCGCCCAGGTTCGCGGGCCCATCCCGCTGCCGACGCGCATCGAGCGCTTTACGGTGCTTCGCTCGCCGCACATCGACAAGAAGTCGCGCGAGCAGTTCGAGATGCGCACTCATAAGCGTGTTCTCGATATCGTGGACCCCACCCCGCAGACGGTTGACGCTCTGATGAAGCTCGATCTCGCTGCTGGTGTGGACGTGGAAATCAAGCTCTAAGCCGTTGGGCTTGGAGCTTTCGGTAGACACGCCGAGAGGATACGCACATGCGCTCAGGCGTCATTGCACAGAAACTAGGGATGACCCGCATCTTCACGGATGCCGGTGAGCATGTCCCTGTCACGGTTTTGAAGGTCGACAACTGCCAGGTCGTCGCCCACCGGACCAAGGAAAAGAACGGCTATACCGCGCTGCAGGTCGGCGTCGGCAAGGCCAAGGTAAAGAACGTTTCGAAGGCCGAGCGCGGGCATTTCGCCATCGCTCAGGTCGAGCCGAAGCGTAAGCTCGCGGAGTTCCGCGTCTCCGAGGATGCTGTCATCCCGGTCGGCGCCGAGATCACCGCTGATCACTTCATTGCCGGTCAGTTCGTGGACGTCACGGGCATCACTACCGGTAAGGGCTTCGCAGGCGGTATGAAGCGCTGGAACTTCGGCGGTCTTCGCGCTACTCACGGCGTGTCGGTCTCCCACCGTTCGATCGGTTCGACCGGTGGCCGTCAGGATCCGGGCAAGACGTTCAAGAACAAGAAGATGCCGGGTCACCTGGGCGTCGAGCGCGTCACCACGCAGAACCTGCGTGTCGTGTCGACCGATGTCGAGCGCGGTCTGATCCTCGTCGAAGGCGCCGTTCCTGGCGTCGCCGGCGGCTGGATCTTCGTCCGCGACGCGGTGAAGCGCAAGCTGCCGAAGGAAGTGCCGATGCCCGGCTCGTTCCGCTCGGCCAATGACGCTGCACCGGCCCCCCAGGCTGAGCAGGCCCAAGAGGAGAATGCGTGATGAAGCTTGATATCACCACGCTCGAGGGCAAGACGTCCGGTTCGGTTGACCTGAGCGAGGCCATCTTCGGTCTCGAGCCGCGCGCCGACCTTCTCGCCCGTTGCGTCCGCTGGCAGCTCGCGAAGCGCCAGGCCGGTACGCACGCTGTGAAGAACCGTTCGCTCGTCGATCGTACGAGGAAGAAGGTTTACAAGCAGAAGGGCACCGGTAGCGCCCGTCACGGCGCCGCGAGCGCTCCCCAGTTCCGGGGCGGCGGTCGTGCCTTCGGCCCGCAGGTCCGCAGCCATGCTCACGACCTGCCCAAGAAGGTTCGCGCTCTCGCTCTGAAGCACGCCCTCTCGTCCAAGATGAAGGACGCCTCGCTCGTCGTTCTCGACGATGTGACGCTCTCCGAGCCCAAGACGAAGGCTCTCATCGAGCGCTTCGGCAAGCTCGGCTTCGGCAACGCCCTGATCATCGGCGGCGCTGAAATCGAGACGAACTTCCAGCGGGCTGCTCGCAACATCCCGAACATCGACGTCCTGCCGGTGCAGGGCATCAACGTCTATGACATCCTGCGTCGCGAGAAGCTCGTTCTCACGAAGGCGGCTGTCGATGCGCTGGAGGCGCGCTTCAAATGAGCCTGGACCCGCGCCATTACGATGTGATCGTAAGCCCGGTCATCACCGAGAAGGCTACGACCCTGTCCGAACAGAACAAGGTCGTCTTCAAGGTGCGCCCGGATGCGACGAAGCCGCAGATCAAGGAAGCGGTTGAGAAGCTGTTCGATGTCAAGGTGAAGAGCGTCAACACGCTCGTCACCAAAGGCAAGGTGAAGTTGTTCCGCGGCACCCGCGGCCAGCGGTCGGACGTGAAGAAGGCGGTTGTGACCCTCGAAGAGGGCCAAACCATCGACGTCACGACGGGCCTCTGATCGGTTGAGAGAGTGATCCGATGGCTTTGAAAACATTCAAACCAATCACCCCCGGCCTGCGCCAGTTGGTGATCGTCGACCGCAGCGAGCTCTACAAGGGCAAGCCGGTCAAGAAGCTGACGGAGGGCAAGAGCTCCTCCGGCGGCCGTAACAACCTGGGTCGCGTGACCGTCCGCTTCCGTGGCGGTGGTCACAAGCGCACCCTGCGCCTGGTCGACTTCAAGCGTCGCGGCCGTATGGGCGATGTGGCTGTCGTGGAGCGGATCGAGTACGATCCGAACCGCACCGCCTTCATCGCGCTGATCCGCTACGCCGACGGCGAGCAGTCCTACATCCTGGCCCCGCAGCGTCTGGCTGTCGGCGATCAGGTGTCGGCTGGCGAGCAGGTCGACATTAAGCCGGGTAACGCCATGCCGATCGGCAACATGCCGGTGGGAACGATCATCCACAATGTCGAGCTGAAGATCGGCCGCGGCGGCGCTCTTGCCCGCTCCGCCGGCACCTACGCTCAGATCGTGGGTCGTGACCAGGGCTACGTGACGATCCGCCTGAATTCCGGCGAGCAGCGCATGGTCCATGGCCAGTGCTTCGCCAGCATCGGCGCGGTGTCGAACCCCGACCACATGAACACCTCGATCGGTAAGGCCGGCCGTAACCGCTGGCTCGGCAAGCGCCCGCATAACCGCGGCGTTTCGATGAACCCGATCGACCACCCGCACGGTGGTGGTGAAGGTCGTACCTCCGGTGGCCGCCATCCGGTGTCCCCGTGGGGCGTTCCCACCAAGGGTAAGAAGACCCGTTCGAACAAGCGGACCGACAAGTTCATTGTGTCGAGCCGCCACGCTCGTAAGAAGTAAGGATAGAGGCACGTCATGGCACGTTCGCTTTGGAAGGGTCCGTTCGTCGACGGCTACCTCCTCAAGAAGGCCGAGGCTGCCCGTTCTTCGGGCCGCAACGAGGTCATCAAGATCTGGAGCCGTCGCTCCACGATCCTCCCGCAGTTCGTTGGCCTCACGTTCGGTGTGTACAACGGTCAGAAGCACATTCCCGTCAACGTGAGCGAGGAAATGGTGGGTCACAAGTTCGGCGAGTTCTCGCCGACCCGCACCTTCCACGGCCACGCGGCGGACAAGAAGGCGAAGAGGAAGTAAGATGGGTAAGGCCGCAACTCCTCGCGCATTGAGCGACAACGAGGCGCAAGCCGTCGCTCGCATGCTGCGCGTCAGCCCTCAGAAGCTCAATCTTGTTGCGGCTCTTATCCGCGGCAAGAAGGTTTCGACGGCTCTCGCCGATCTCGAGTTCTCCCGTAAGCGCATCGCCCGCGATGTGAAGAAGTGCCTCGAGAGCGCGATCGCCAACGCCGAGAACAACCACAATCTCGATGTGGACGATCTCGTCGTCAGCCAGGCATTCGTCGGCAAGGCGCTCGTCATGAAGCGCTTCCACGCCCGGGCCCGCGGTCGCGGCGCTCGTATCGAAAAGCCCTTCTCGAACCTCACGATCGTGGTTCGCGAAGTTGCCGAACAGGCATAAAGGAGAACCAGATGGGTCAGAAAGTTAACCCGATCGGTCTTCGGCTCGGCATCAACCGGACCTGGGACTCGCGCTGGTTCGCCGGCAAGGGCGAGTACGCCAAGCTGATGCACGAGGACATGGCGATCCGCGAAGCTCTGATGAAGCAGCTGAAGCAGGCCGCCGTTTCGAAGATCGTGATCGAGCGTCCGCACAAGAAGTGCCGCGTCACCATTCACTCGGGTCGTCCGGGCGTGGTGATCGGCAAGAAGGGTGCCGACATCGAGAAGCTCCGCAAGACCGTCGCCAAGATGACGGACGCGGATGTGGCGATCAACATCGTCGAAGTCCGTAAGCCGGAAGTGGACGCCACCCTGGTGGCGGACTCGATCGCTCAGCAGCTTGAGCGTCGCGTCGCCTTCCGCCGCGCCATGAAGCGCGCCGTTCAGTCGGCGATGCGTCTGGGCGCAGAGGGCATCCGTATCAACTGCTCGGGCCGTCTGGGTGGCGCTGAAATCGCCCGCCTCGAATGGTATCGCGAGGGCCGCGTTCCGCTGCATACCCTGCGTGCGGATGTGGATTACGGCGTGTCCACGGCGTTTACGACCTACGGCACCTGCGGCATCAAGGTTTGGATCTTCAAGGGCGAGATCCTTGAGCACGATCCGATGGCCCAGGACAAGCGGATGAGTGACGAAGGAGGCCGCTCTGGTGGCCGCCGCGAGCAGGCGGCGTAACGGAGAGGTCAGGAGAGGTTTGCCATGTTGCAACCGAAGAAAACCAAGTTCCGTAAGCAGTTCAAGGGCCGTATTTCCGGCACTGCGAAGGGCGGTACGGACCTCAACTTCGGCCAGTTCGGCCTGAAGGCGATGGAACCCGAGCGTGTCAACGCTCGTCAGATCGAGGCGGCTCGCCGCGCCATCACCCGCGCCATGAAGCGTGCGGGTCGGGTGTGGATCCGCATCTTCCCGGACGTGCCGGTGTCGACGAAGCCGACCGAAGTGCGTATGGGTAAGGGTAAGGGCGCTCCCGAATATTGGGCAGCCAAGGTTAAGCCTGGCCGCATCATGTTCGAGATCGACGGCGTGCCGGAAGACATCGCTCGCGAGGCCCTGCGCCTCGGCGCAGCGAAGCTCCCGATCAAGACGCGCTTCATCCAGCGCATTGCCGAGTAAGGAGAGAGAATCATGAAGTCCAAGCAGAGATTCTCTGACCTTAAGGCAATGTCCGCTGACCAGCTGTCGGATGAGCTGCTGAACCTGAAGAAGGAGCAGTTCAACCTCCGCTTCCAGCGCGCCACCGGCCAGCTCGAGAACACCGGACGTGTCCGCGAAGTCCGCCGGGACGTCGCCCGCGTCAAGACGCTGCAGCGCCAGAAGGCCGCTGCGGCTAAGGCTTAAGAGGAAATCAAGATGCCGAAGCGCGTTTTGCAGGGCGTCGTTGTCAGCGATAAGCAGGACAAGACGGTCGTCGTGAAGGTGGAGCGTCGTTTCACGCACCCGGTTCTGAAGAAGACCGTGCGTAAGACGAAGAACTACCACGCTCACGATGAGGCCAATAAGGCCAAGGTTGGCGACACGGTCTTCATCGAAGAGACCAAGCCGCTGTCCAAACTCAAGACCTGGGTGCTCGTCGACCAAGCGAAAGCCTAATAAAGGCTTTCTTTTGGGGTTGTCCGATAGGGGCGGTTCGTGTATACGACCGCCTCTCTCGACATTTGAAGGGCAGGGGACGTCAGATCCCCGTCAGGCGTAGTCCGGGGGGCAATAGTGCCTTTTGCCCGGAAACCTGTCTGAAACAAAGGAAAGGATCAAAGCCATGATCCAGATGCAGACGAATCTTGACGTCGCCGATAATTCCGGCGCCCGTCGCGTGATGTGCATCAAGGTTCTCGGCGGTTCGAAGCGTAAATACGCTTCCGTGGGCGATATCATCGTCGTATCCGTGAAAGAAGCTATTCCGCGCGGCCGCGTGAAGAAGGGCGACGTCATGAAGGCTGTCGTCGTGCGCACCGCGAAGGACATCCGTCGCGCTGACGGCTCGGTCATCCGTTTCGACCGTAATGCCGCCGTTCTGATCAACAATCAGAAAGAGCCGGTCGGCACCCGTATCTTCGGCCCCGTTCCGCGTGAACTGCGTGCCAAGAACCACATGAAAATCATTTCGCTTGCGCCGGAGGTGCTCTAATGGCCGCGAAGATCAAGAAGGGCGACAAGGTCGTCGTCCTGACCGGTCGCGACAAGGGCAAGACCGGTGAAGTCGTACAGGTGCTCCCGAAGGAAGACCGCGCGGTTGTCCGCGGCGTCAACCTCGTGAAGCGCCACCAGCGCCAGACGGCGACCCAGGAAAGCGGCATCATCTCGAAAGAGGCCTCGATCCAGCTGTCGAACCTGGCTTATGCGGACCCGAAGGACGGCAAGCCGACCCGGGTTGGTTTCAAAGTTCTCGAAGACGGCCGCAAGGTTCGCTTCGCCAAGCGTTCGGGAGACCTGATCGATGGCTAAGGCTGACATCTACACCCCGCGGCTGAAGAAGCACTACGAAGAAGTGGTGCGTCCGAAGCTGATCGAAGAGTTCGGTTACAAGAACCCCATGGAAGTGCCGACGATCGAGAAGATCGTCCTCAACATGGGCGTTGGCGAGTCGACCGCCGACTCCAAGAAGGCCACCGTCGCCGCCGGCGACCTGGCTCTCATCGCCGGTCAGAAGCCGGTGATCACGAAGGCCCGTAAGGCTATCTCGCAGTTCAAGGTCCGCGAGAACATGCCGATCGGTGCAAAGGTTACGCTCCGCAAGGTGCGTATGTACGAGTTCCTCGATCGTCTCGTCACCATCGCGCTCCCCCGCGTCCGCGACTTCCGGGGTCTGAACCCCAAGTCGTTCGACGGCCGCGGCAACTACGCGATGGGCATCAAGGAGCACCTGGTGTTCCCTGAGATCAACTACGACAAGGTAGAGCAGGTTTGGGGTATGGACGTTGTCATCACGACGACGGCCAAGACCGACGATGAAGCCCGCGCTCTGCTGCGTCACTTCAACTTCCCGTTCCGGCAGTGAGGATAGCTGTCCTCAGACGCGGACACTGGAGATAAAAGAATGGCTAAGAAAAGCGCTATTGAGAAGAACAAGCTTCGTCGCAAGCTCGTGAAGAAGTTCTCGGGCCGTCGCGAGCGCCTCCTGGCGGTCGCCAACGACGAGTCGAAGTCCATGGAGGAGCGCTTCGAGGCGCGCCTCAAGCTGGCTGAGTTGCCGCGCAACTCGAGCAAGTCCCGCATCCGCAACCGTTGCGAGATCACGGGCCGCCCGCGCGCCTACTACCGCAAGCTCGGCATGTCGCGCATCGCTCTGCGTGAACTCGGCAACAAGGGCCTGATCCCGGGCCTCGTGAAGTCCAGCTGGTAAGAGGGAGAGCATCATATGATCAACGATCCGTTGGGCGATATGCTCACCCGTATCCGCAACGCGCAGATGCGCCGCCGCGGGACTGTGTCCACCCCTGGCTCGAAGCTTCGTGCCCGCGTTCTTGAGGTTCTCAAGAGCGAAGGCTACATCCGCGACTATTCGCAGACCGAGTTCGGCAATGGCCGTACCGAGTTTTCGATCGAGCTGAAGTACTATGACGGTCAGCCGGTGATCCGCTCCATCGAGCGCGTCTCCAAGCCGGGCCGCCGCGTGTATGCTTCCGTCGACACCATGCCTCGCGTGGCTGACGGCCTCGGCATCACCATTCTCTCGACGCCCCAGGGCGTGATGGCCGATCATGAGGCCCGTGAGAAGAACGTGGGCGGCGAAGTGCTCTGCAAGGTCTTCTAAGGCCAGGCATCAGCACAGAACCACGGAGATTCGAAAATGTCACGAGTAGGCAAAAAGCCGGTTCCGGTTCCGTCGGGTGTGACGGCGACCGTTGACGGTCAGATGGTTAAGGTAAAGGGCTCGAAGGGCGAACTTTCGTTCCTCGTTCCCGAAGAAGTGTCGGTCAAGCTTGAAGACGGTGCCGTGACGGTGACCCCGCGCGACCTGTCAAAGGTAGCCCGTTCCAAGTGGGGCCTCTCCCGCGCTCAGGTTGCTAACCTGGTACAGGGCGTGTCCGCCGGCTTCGAGAAGCGCCTCGAGATCAACGGCGTCGGCTACAAGGCCGCCGTCGCTGGCAAGGTGCTGAAGCTGTCGCTCGGCTACAGCCACGACATCGACTACGAAATCCCGGCCGGCATCGCGATCGCGACGCCCAAGCCGACGGAAGTCGTCGTCACCGGCATCGACAAGCAGAAGGTCGGCCAGGTCGCCGCCGAGATCCGCGAATATCGCGGTCCGGAGCCCTACAAGGGCAAGGGCGTCAAGTATGCCGGCGAATTCATCTTCCGCAAGGAAGGCAAGAAGAAGTAAGGACGACGTATCATGGCTGAGAAGAAAGGCGCTGAAGATCGCCGCAAGGCCCGTGTGCGCCGTGCGATCCGGAAGGCAGCGAATGGACGCCCGCGTTTGTCGGTGTTCCGTTCGTCCAAGCAGATCTATGCCCAGGTTATCGATGACGTGCGCGGCGTGACCGTTGCGTCCGCTTCGACGATGGAGAAGGACCTGAAGGGCAAGCTCAAGACCGGCGCGACCGTTGAGGCCGCGAAGGAAGTGGGCAAGCTCGTCGCCGAGCGCGCAGCCAAGGCTGGCGTGAAGCAGGTGATCTTCGATCGCTCGGGCTACCTCTATCACGGCCGCGTCAAGGCTCTCGCCGACGCTGCCCGTGAAGGCGGTCTGGACTTCTGATTTCTGAAAACTCATGAACGGGGCGGGTGGTGTTTACCTCCTGCCCTGATCGTGCTTTACGGCGGGTATCGTATAAACCCCTTAGCGAGCGGGCCCGCCGCCCGCGCAAGTGAGAGGTCTCATGGCAAGAGAACCAAGAGAACGTGCTGATCGCGAAGAGCGCGACAGCGAATTCGTGGATCGCCTGGTCCACATCAACCGCGTCGCCAAAGTAGTGAAGGGCGGCCGTCGTTTCGGCTTCGCCGCTCTCGTCGTCGTCGGCGACCAGAAGGGCCGCGTCGGCTTCGGTCACGGCAAGGCCCGTGAGGTTCCGGAAGCGATCCGCAAGGCCACCGACGCTGCCAAGCGCTCGATGATCCGCGTTGCGCTCCGCGAGGGCCGCACCCTGCACCACGACGTGAACGGCCGCCACGGCGCCGGCAAGGTCGTGCTGCGTGCTGCTCCCCAGGGTACCGGCATCATCGCCGGCGGCCCGATGCGCGCCGTCTTCGAGGCGGTCGGCATGCAGGACGTCGTGTCCAAGTCGCTCGGCTCGTCCAACCCCTACAACCTCGTTCGCGCGACGTTCGACGCGCTCAAGAACGAGGACAGCCCGCGTTCCGTGGCTGCTCGCCGTGGCCTGAAGGTCTCGACGCTGCAGGCTCGTCGTCGTGACGCCGATGCGTCCGCCGACCTCGGCGCTGATGCGTAAGGGAGGCTTCGACAATGGCAAAGAAGCCTGCAGCTGCAGCAGCAACCATCACCGTTGAGCAGATCGGTTCGCCGATCCGCCGCGAGTCCAAGCAGCGCCAGACGCTGATCGGTCTCAAGCTCAACAAGCTTCACCGCACCTCGACCCTCGAAGACACGCCGTCCGTGCGCGGCATGATCGAGAAGGTCAAGCACCTCGTGCGCGTTGTCGACGGGCAGTGAGGAGAGCGTCATGAAACTGAACGAAATTCGTGACAACGAAGGTTCCACCAAGAACCGCATGCGTGTCGGCCGTGGTATCGGCTCCGGCAAGGGCAAGACCGGCGGCCGTGGCGTCAAGGGTCAGAAGTCCCGTACCGGCGTATCGATCAAGGGCTTCGAAGGCGGTCAGATGCCTCTGCATCGTCGTCTGCCGAAGCGCGGCTTCAACAAGCCGAACGCGATCGACCTCAACGAGGTCAATGTCGGACGTATCCAGCAGGCCATCGAGGCCGGCAAGCTCGACAAGGCCGCTGCGGTCACCGTCGAGTCGCTGGTTGCAGCCGGTGTGGTCTCCAAGCCGCGCGACGGCGTGAAGATCCTCGGCGTCGGCGAGCTCAAGGCCAAGCTGTCCTTCCAGGTTCACGGCGCGTCCAAGTCGGCCGTCGAGGCGATCGAGAAGGCTGGTGGTTCGGTGACCCTTCTGGGCGCCGTTGCGCAGGCGTGAGCCAGCGCCCACATTAATTGAGATCCAAGCGGCGGCCCGCGTCTGATCGCGTGGCCGCCGTTTGTGTGATGTGAGTTATGTAAGTTTCAGTTTGACTGCGCCCTTTGAAGGCGCGATCAAGCTCCTGCCTTCCAAGATTTGCACGGTCCGTGCGAAGACCATCTTCGCGTCGCGTCGACCATGCTTGGGTATTTCGGGGACGAAAAATGGCTTCAGCAGCCGAGCAATTAGCCGCAAACATCAATTTCGGTTCGATCGCCAAAGCCGAGGAATTGAAGAAGCGCATTTGGTTCACCCTCGGTGCGCTCATCGTCTATCGCCTCGGCACCTACATTCCGCTGCCCGGCATCGATCCTGAGGCTCTTCGCCAGAGCTTCCAGAGCGCCAGCGGCGGTGTGCTTGGCCTCTTCAACATGTTCTCCGGCGGCGCCGTGGAGCGCATGGCGATCTTCGCCCTGAACATCATGCCGTACATCTCGGCATCGATCATCGTGCAGCTCCTCACCTCCGTTCTGCCGTCCCTTGAGGCGCTGAAGAAGGAAGGCGAGGCGGGCCGCAAGATCCTCAACCAATACACCCGCTATCTCACGGTCCTCCTGGCGCTCTTCCAGTCCTGGGGTATCGCGGTCGGCCTGCAGAGCTCGGGCAACATCGTGCTCTCGCCCGGTCCGTTCTTCCTGATCTCGACCGTGATCACGCTGACCGGCGGCACCATGTTCCTCATGTGGCTCGGCGAGCAGATCACGTCGCGCGGCATCGGCAACGGCACGTCGTTGATCATCTTCGCGGGCATCGTGGCGAACCTGCCTTCGGCCATCGCCGGCACCCTGGAACTGGGCCGTCAGGGCGCGATCTCCACGGGCCTGATCATCGGTGTGATCGCCATGGCGATCCTGATCATCTATTTCGTGGTGTTCATGGAGCGCGCCCAGCGCCGCCTGCTGATCAACTATCCCAAGCGCCAGGTCGGCAACCGCATGTACGAGGGCCAGACTTCGTTCCTGCCTCTCAAGCTGAACACCTCGGGCGTGATCCCGCCGATCTTCGCGTCCTCGCTGCTCCTGCTGCCGGCCACCATCGCCAGCTTCCAGAGCAGCGCTGACGGCACCGGCATCATCTCGACTCTAACGACCTATCTCGGTCATGGCCGTCCCGCCTACATGTTCCTGTATGCGGCCCTGATCGCGTTCTTCGCGTTCTTCTACACGGCCATCGTGTTCAACCCGACCGAGACCGCAGACAACCTGAAGAAGCAGGGCGGCTTCATCCCGGGCATCCGTCCCGGTGAGCGCACCGCCGATTTCATCGATCAGGTGTTGACTCGCATCACCGTTCTTGGTGCAGCCTACCTCGTCATCATCTGCCTGATTCCAGAGCTTCTGGTGTCTTATGCGGCCCTGCCATTCTACTTTGGCGGCACTTCGCTTCTGATCGTCGTGTCTGTTACTATGGACACCGTGGCCCAGGTTCACGGCCATCTGCTGGCTCACCAGTACGAGGGGCTCGTGAAGAAGGCGAAGCTCAAGGGCGCGCGGCGGCGGTAAAAGCGGGTCTCCTCGCCAGACGAGGCGAGGGGATCTAAGAACTGTGAGGGGGTTACGTCTATGAGGATCATCCTGCTGGGGCCGCCTGGGGCCGGCAAAGGGACCCAGGCTGTGCGCATGGTCGAGCGCCTGGGGATTCCCCAGCTGTCGACCGGCGATATGCTCCGCGCAGCGGTGGCTGCCGGTACGCCGGTGGGCCTCAAGGCCAAGGCCGTCATGGATCGCGGTGAGCTCGTGTCCGACGATATCGTCGTCGGCATCATCGCCGACCGGATCGAAGAGGTCGATGCCAAGCATGGCTTTATCCTCGACGGCTTTCCCCGTACCGTGGCCCAGGCCGAGGCTTTCGACGCCATGCTGGCCGCGAAGGGCCTGAAGCTCGATGCGGTCATCGAGTTCAAGGTCAACGAGGGCGAGCTGGTGGACCGTATCGTCAAGCGGGCCAAGGAAACCGAGGCCCGCGGCGAGCAGGTCCGCAAGGACGACAACCCGGACGTCTTCAAGACCCGCCTCGAAGCCTACCGGACTCAAACGGCTCCGCTTTCCGCCTACTATCAGGGCAAAGGCATGCTGAAAACCGTCGACGGCATGCGCCCTATCGACGAGGTGACCGAAGCGGTCAAGGGAATTCTAGGCCGCTGAAGGGCAGGGGGGCTTGACGAACGGGCTCAAACCCGTTAGGGCATGCCGCTTGCACAAGAACCTGCATGTCCAGAGGGTTTCGTGAGGAACCACTCTGGCTTGTTGTGTTTGCAACAAACCCGCGCAAGGGCCGGCCTCCACCGGACGCGCGATAACATCAACTGAAGCTTCTAGCTTCACTACATGGAGACGGACGATGGCTCGTATAGCAGGCGTCAACATCCCGACCGCCAAGCGCGTTGTGATCGCGCTTCAGTACATCCACGGCATTGGCGCCAAGAAGGCCCAGGAAATCATCGAGAAGGTCAACATCCCGGCCGATCGCCGCGTGAACCAGCTGACCGACGCCGAGGTTCTGGCCATCCGCGAAACCATCGACCGCGACTACCTCGTGGAAGGTGACCTTCGCCGCGAAGTGTCCATGAACATCAAGCGCCTGATGGATCTCGCCGCCTACCGTGGCCTGCGCCACCGCCGCAGCCTGCCGACCCGCGGTCAGCGCACGCACACCAACGCCCGTACCCGCAAGGGCAAGGCGAAGCCGATCGCCGGCAAGAAGAAGTAAGTTTTCAACGGCCACCCGTTCGGGTGGCCCTTTCTCCCGAGCGCCTGGCATGACGGGCGCGTTTGAAGGACCAGAAGAATGGCTAAAGAAGCAACACGCGTCCGCCGCCGCGAACGTAAGAACATCGTCTCCGGCGTGGCGCATGTGAACGCCTCGTTCAACAACACCATGATCACCATCACCGACGCTCAGGGCAATACGATCTCGTGGTCCTCGGCCGGCGCGATGGGCTTCAAGGGCTCGCGTAAGTCGACCCCCTACGCCGCGCAGGTTGCCGCTGAAGATGCGGCCCGCAAGGCTTCCGAGCACGGCATGCGCACCCTCGAGGTGGAAGTGTCCGGTCCCGGCTCCGGCCGTGAGTCCGCGCTGCGCGCCCTCCAGTCGGCAGGCTTCACCGTCACCTCGATCCGTGACGTGACGCCGATCCCGCACAACGGCTGCCGCCCGCGCAAGCGTCGTCGCGTCTAATATTTAAGATCATCCGGCGTGTGGGCCCCCGCTCACGCGCTTCCCGGTTTAAAGGGTTGGCCTGAAGCTCCCCTTCAAGCCGTACCTCAAGAGGTGTGGTTGTGATCCAAAAGAACTGGCAAGAACTGATTAAGCCGAACAAGCTCGAAGTTGCTCCCGGCGACGATCCGAAGCGCATTGCGACGGTCGTGGCTGAGCCGCTTGAGCGCGGTTTCGGTACGACGCTCGGCAACTCCCTGCGTCGCGTTCTGCTGTCGTCCCTCCAGGGCGCCGCGGTGACGTCGATCCATATCGACGGCGTGCTGCACGAGTTTTCCTCCATCCCGGGCGTCCGCGAGGACGTGACGGACATCGTCCTCAACGTGAAGACGATCGCCATCAAGATGCAGGGCGAAGGCCCGAAGCGCATGACGCTTCGCAAGACCGGCCCCGGCGCTGTCACCGCTGGCGACATCAACACGGTTGGGGACGTGCAGATCCTGAACCCCGAGCTGGTGCTGTGCACCCTCGACGAGGGCGCAGAGATCCGCATGGAGTTCACCGTCGATACCGGCAAGGGCTATGTCCCGTCCGAGCGCAACCGCGCTGAAGACGCTCCGATCGGCATGATCCCGGTCGACTCGCTCTACAGCCCGGTGAAGAAGGTGTCGTACCGCATCGAGAACACCCGCGAGGGCCAGATTCTCGACTACGACAAGCTCATCATGACGGTCGAGACCAACGGCGCCGTGACGCCTGAGGATGCCGTGGCTTACGCCGCCCGCATCCTGCAGGATCAGCTCCAGGTCTTCGTGAACTTCGAAGAGCCCCGCAAGGAAGAGGCCGCCGCCGCCGCGCCGCAGCTTCCGTTCAACCCTGCGCTGCTCAAGAAGGTCGACGAGCTCGAGCTGTCGGTCCGTTCGGCGAACTGCCTGAAGAACGACAACATCGTCTATATCGGCGACCTCATCCAGAAGTCCGAGGCGGAAATGCTCCGCACCCCGAACTTCGGCCGCAAGTCGCTCAACGAGATCAAGGAAGTTCTGGCCGGCATGGGCCTGCATCTCGGCATGGACGTGCCGGGCTGGCCGCCGGAGAACATCGAAGATCTCGCGAAACGCTTCGAAGAGCACTACTGAGAATCCCGAAGCCGCCCTCAGCTTTAGGGCGGCTTCGATCCACCCCGTCGGAAAACCGGCGGTAATCAAGAGAGACGGCCGTACCTTGGCACGGCGGCCGGAAGATTTAGGAGAAAGCCAATGCGTCACGGATTCCGTGGTCGTCGCTTCAACCGCACGACCGAGCACCGCAAAGCAATGTTCGCCAACATGGCGGCTGCGCTGATCAAGCACGAGCAGATCATCACCACGCTCCCGAAGGCGAAGGACCTGCGTCCCGTCGTCGAGAAGCTGATCACGCTCGGCAAGCGCGGCGACCTGCATGCCCGCCGTCAGGCCATGTCCCAGCTGCGCGACGAGACCATGGTGAAGAAGCTCTTCGCCGTTCTCGGCCCGCGCTACCAGGAGCGCAACGGCGGCTACACCCGCGTCCTGAAGGCCGGCTTCCGCTACGGCGACAACGCCCCGATGGCCGTGATCGAGTTCGTTGATCGCGACGTCGATGCGCGCGGCCAGGATTCCGGTCCGACCCAGAAGGACGAGATCGTCGAGGCCGCTGAGTAATCCTCAGCGCCAGCAAGAATTCATGAAGGGCGGCTCTCGGGCCGCCCTTTTCTTATGCCCGGATCAGATCCGCGACCTTGCCGTGCGGCCGCGCCGGTGAGGAGGGCTGGGCGCGCGATGGTGCCGGCCTCATGTTGGTCGGATTACCGTGCATCGCCTCGGGAAAGTTGAAGCGGTAAGGACAATCGTGCAGCCAGAGGAAAACCGACATGGCGAGCCAGGCGTCCTCCAAAGCTCCGTGCGTATGTCCAAGGCGCGTGAGGCCGATCTGCGAGCAGGCCGTGTCCAGTGATGCGGAGCGGGTGACCCCTCGGCGCCGGTAGGCGGCAAGCGTGCAGAACAGGGAACTGCCGATTGGCGGGAGGCCGGATGCGGAGAGTTCCCGGCTGATGAACTTGGCGTCGAAGCTCACATTGTGGCCGACAACGACCGGGGCTTCATTCAGAAAGTCCCAGATCGTCTCGGCATGATCCTTGAAGGCATCCTGGTGCCGAAGCGTCCAGTTCGAGAAGCCGTGTACCTGTTCCGCACGAGGGTGGCTGTCGCGCCCCGGATCGAAGACGAGATGCATCCATTCCGCCTCCAGGGAGCAGGTTTGAACGGACGCTGTCGATATCTTCACGAGCCCAATGGAAACGACCCTGTCTTCCGCGCCTACGCCTGTGGTTTCCACATCCGCGAAGACAAGCTCGGAATGCTTCAGAAGACCCTTTTCCATGGATACCCTTGGCTTTGCGGAAGACAGCCCGTCGGGCGCCGACCGAAGATTTTATGAGCGAAGCAGGCGAACGCTTTTGCGTTTTCAGGAATTCAGATTATTCCGTTCCCTATGCAACAGGAAACAGCAGCTATGCGTCCATCCGTCCTTCGCACGCGTCTCGGCCTGTGCCTCAGCCTCGTCCTGTGCTGCGGCTCCTTCACCGGTGCCCTGGCCCAGACCCAGCGCGTCGTTCCCGAAAGCAAGGCTCAGGTTCAACTCTCCTTCGCGCCTGTCGTGAAGCAGACGGCGGGTGCTGTGGTCAATGTTTACGCGACCCGCTCCGAGCGGCGGCAGAATGCGGCGATGGAGGAGTATTTTCGGCGGTTCTTCGGGGACAATGCGCCCGGCGTACCGCGCGGACGTGGCCAGAGCTCGCTGGGCTCCGGCGTCATCGTCGATCCTTCAGGCCTCGTGATCACCAACAACCACGTCATCGAGAACATGAACGAGGTGAAGGTGGCGCTGGCCGACCGGCGCGAGTTCGAGGCCGATATCGTGCTGCGCGATCCCCGGACGGATATCGCGGTGCTCAGGCTCAAGGACGCCACGAACCTTCAGGCCGTCGAACTCGGCGATTCCGAGTCACTCCAGGTCGGCGACATCGTGCTTGCCATCGGCAATCCCTTCGGCGTCGGGCAGACCGTGACCCAGGGCATCGTCTCGGCGCTGGCCCGCACGCAGGTCGGCATCTCCGATTATCAGTTCTTCGTTCAAACGGATGCAGCCATCAATCCCGGCAACTCGGGCGGCGCATTGATCGACATGAATGGTCGTGTGGTCGGCATCAACACCGCAATCTATTCCCGCTCCGGCGGCAGCATCGGCATCGGTTTCGCCGTTCCCTCCAGCATGGTCCGCGTCGTGCTCAATTCCGCCAAGGGAGGAGCCCGCAACGTGGTCCGTCCCTGGCTCGGGGCTCGCCTGCAGCCCGTGGATGGCGACATCGCATCAGGCCTTGGCCTGGAGCGCCCTACCGGCGTTCTCGTGACCTCGGTCTACGAGAAAGGCCCCGCCGCCGAGGCCGGCCTGAAGCGGGGTGATGCGATCCTCGCGGTGGATGGCCAGCCCATCGATAACCCCGATTCCTTCGGCTATCGCTTCACCCTCAAGGGCACGCAGGGCCAGGTGCCGATCACCATCCTGCGCGGCGGCAAGCAGAGCGCCGTTCAGGTGAAGCTCATGCCCCCGCCGGAGACGCCCGCGCGAGAGCCGGTGAAGGGCCGCGCCCGCACGCCGTTCGCGGGTGCAACCCTCGTGAACATGTCGCCGGCTGTGGCCGATGAATTGCAGGTCGATGTCGGGGATGACGGCGTGGTCGTCGCGGAACTCGAGGAGCGCAGCGTCGCCGCGAGCCTCGGCTTCGAGAAGGGCGACCAGATCGTCGCCATCAACGGCGAGCGCCTGAGCTCCACCAAGGATGCGGACCGCCTGATCGACCGACGCGCCGGCGGCTATTGGGAGATCACCGTCAATCGGGGCGGACGTGTCTTCACAACGGTTCTCGGGCGATAAGCGCGACGGAGGCCTGCGGATGAGCTATTGGTATCGGCTCGCCTTTACGAGTTCGTGAGTCTCATGAGCGACCTGTTTTCATCCGCCGGCCTCGATCAGAACGCGCCCCGGCCCCTGGCCGACCGGATGCGCCCGCAGAAGCTGTCCGAAGTGGTCGGCCAGGATCATCTGGTCGGGCCCGACGGCATCCTGACCCGCCTGATCGCCTCGAAATCCCTCGGCTCCCTGATCTTCTGGGGACCGCCCGGCACTGGCAAGACCACGGTTGCCCGGCTGCTCGCCCATGAGACCGAGCTCCACTTCGACCAGATCTCCGCGATCTTCTCCGGCGTTGCCGATCTGAAGAAGGTGTTCGAGACGGCGCGGCATCGGCGCTCGACGGGGAAGGGCACCCTGCTGTTCGTGGATGAGATCCACCGCTTCAACCGCGCCCAGCTCGACGCCTTTCTGCCCGTCATGGAGGACGGCACGATCACGCTCGTGGGCGCGACGACGGAGAATCCATCCTTCGAGCTCAACGCGGCGCTCCTCTCCCGCGCACGGGTACTGCTGTTCAAGTCGCTCGATGAGGAAGCGATTCAGAAAATCCTGCTAAGGGCCGAGGAGATCACCGGAAAATCCCTCCCGCTCGACGACGAGGCCCGCGCATCCCTCGGGCGCATGGCGGATGGCGATGGCCGCGCGGTGCTGACGCTAGCCGAGGAAGTCTGGCGCTCCGCCAAGCCCGATGAGGTCTTCGATGCGGAGCAGTTGCAGGAGATCATCCAGCGCCGCGCGCCGATCTACGACAAGGGGCAGGAGGGGCATTACAACCTTATCTCGGCCCTGCATAAGACCGTTCGCGGGTCGGATCCCGATGCGGCGCTTTATTACCTGACGCGGATGCTCGATGCGGGCGAGGACCGGCTCTTCATCGCCCGCCGCCTCGTGCGCATGGCGGTGGAGGATATCGGACTTGCCGACCCGCAGGCCCTGGTGATGGCCAACGCTGCCAAGGACGCTTTCGATTTCCTCGGCTCGCCGGAGGGTGAGCTGGCGCTCGCTCAGGCCACGGTCTATCTCGCCACCGCGCCGAAATCGAACGCGATCTATACGGCCTACAAGGCGGCGACCAGGGTGGCGAAAGAGCGTGGCTCGCTCATGCCGCCCAAGACCATCCTGAACGCGCCCACCAAGCTCATGAAGAATATCGGCTACGGCGCCACCTATCGCTACGACCATGACGAGCCGGATGCCTTCTCGGGCCAGGATTACTGGCCGGAGAAGCTGGGACGGCAGCAATTCTACGAGCCGGTGGACCGAGGCTTCGAACGCGAGGTGAGAAAGCGGCTGGATTGGTGGGAGCGCCTACGTCGTGAGCGGAACGGCGAAGACGAGCAGGAATAAGACATGCAGGCCTATTTTCTTGTCTTTCTTGGCGCCGGTATCGGCGGGGCGCTTCGCCACGGCGTCAATGTCGGTTGCGCACGCTACTGCGGCACGGGGCTTCCCTATGGCACGCTCACGGTGAACGTAGTGGGCTCGTTTGTGATGGGTGTGCTTGCCGGATGGCTCGCCTTCAAGGCCGGGGAGGGATGGAGCCAGCCTTTGCGCCTGTTCCTGACCACGGGCATTCTCGGAGGCTTCACGACCTTTTCCGCGTTTTCCCTCGATGCGGTGCTGCTGTGGGAGCGCGGGCAGCCGGCCGTCGCAGGCGCTTACGTGGCTGCGTCCGTTCTTCTGTCGATCACAGGCCTCGTCGCGGGGCTCGCCGTTATCCGTACAATCGCGGGCTGATCGCTCAGGAGAATTGCCGCGGATGCGGCGCTCTGCTACCCACATCGCATGAGAAAGAATGGTTCAGGACAGAATGGTGCCCGCGGCGGCGGACGCTCGGGCACCCGGCAGGGTTTTCGCTCTCGCGAGGACAGGCCCGCCCGTGGCGGCAGGGCTGCCAAGCAGGGCGCCGCGAAGGCAGCCGCCAAGGCAACCGGGAAGCCGCCCAGCCGGGCGCGTCCGGCAGCGGAGCAGCGAGAGCGGCCCGTGGAGAAGGTGCAGGCCAAGGCTGCCGCCGTCCAGGCTCCGAGCAAGCCCACCCGTGCCCAGGCCAAGGCGGCGGCTCAGGAAGTGCTGGCGACCGGCGTGCAGACGCTGGTGGTCGAGCCGGACGAAGCCGATATGCGTGTCGACCGCTTTCTCGTCGCGCGTTTTCCGCAGCTCGCCTTCACCCATATCCAGCGCATCGTCCGCAAGGGCGAGCTGCGCGTCGACGGCAAGCGGGCTCAGCCCAATGAGCGTCTGACCGCAGGGCAGAAGGTTCGCATTCCGCCCCTGAAGCTCGATCAGCCTCGGCCTGTCTCGCGCAATGCGACGAAGGACCAGAGCGATCTCGATTTCCTGAAGTCGATCACGCTCTACGAGGACAAGGACGTTCTCATCATCAACAAGCCCATGGGGCTTGCGGTGCAGGGCGGCTCGGGCACCAAGCGTCACGTGGACGGCCTGCTCGAGTGCATGACAGATGCGGATGGACAGAAGCCGCGCCTCGTGCACCGTCTCGACAAGGACACGGCGGGTTGCCTCGTGATCGCGAAGACGCGCTTTGCGGCGTCCACCATGGCGAAGTCCTTCCGCGCGCGGACCACGCGCAAGATCTACTGGGCGCTGGTAGCCGGCGTGCCGCGCGTGCGGCAGGGCAGGGTCTCGACCTATCTCGCCAAGGAAGGCGACGAGGGCGATTCCCGCATGAAGGTTGCGCATCACGGCGATGAGGGCGCGAGCCATGCGCTGACCTATTACGCGACCATCGACACGGCGGCGCAGAAGCTCGCATGGCTGTCGCTGAAGCCGGTGACGGGACGCACGCATCAGCTGCGCGCGCATACGGCCCATATCGGCCATCCCATCGTCGGCGATCCGAAGTATTTCGACATCGAGAACTGGGAACTGCCCGGCGGCATCCAGAACAAGCTGCATCTGCTCGCACGGCGCATCGTGATCGCCCATCCGCGGACGGGCAAGCCCATCGACGTCACCGCGCCGCTGCCGCCGCACATGCAGCAGAGCTTCAACCTGCTCGGCTTCGATACGAGCCAGTACGATCCCATCGTCGAAGCGCCTGAAGAATAACAGGCGCTACTTCTTTCGAGATCCTCCGCCGTCGCACTTTTGCCGTGCGTTCGGCGCACCATGCCATGACTCGTTCGGCCTCAGGCCGTTCGGGCCATTGGCAAGGAGGAGATCGATGGAACATAAGGATCTCGACACTCTCCGTAACGTAGCCGACGTTCAGCCGAGGCCTCTCACACGGCAGGAACGACTTGAACGCTGGATCGACCTGCTTGAACGCGATCCGACGCGCCGCCTCAACTCCCTTGGTGAAATCGAGTACAAGCCGCCGGCGGAGCGGGCGCTCGTGAGGGAAGACGAATCGCCGCTCACCGTCGCTTACGACGACCCGGTTCTCAGAGCCGATGGTCTTGCCAGCGACAGGCTCGGCGATGCCATGCGCTATTTCGAAATCTCGGACGGTCAGGCTCATTACGCCCTGTGCTCATGCCTCAGCGGGCATACGGCGGAAGCCGGCTCCTTCGCCCGGAGATTGCGCAACAGCACGGGCAGCACCGCTTGGCACTCCGCCATCGGAGCCTGGGCGCTCGCCAGCCTCGCCGTCGCCCTGCCGGGCATCATCTATCTGCTGAGCTGAGACAGCACAGGCATCGCCACGCGACCGGAAGACGTCACTCGTCCTCCGGTCGAACCTGTTTGACTGTTTTTGAAAGCTCGTCGATGAAGAAAGGGCCGGCCCATCGCAAAAGGCTCCGACCCATGCTTCGCATCGAACCCGTCACCCTGTCGACGGATCGCCTCACTCTTCAGCCTCTGACCCTCGATCACGTTCCGGCCCTCGCCAAGGCCGCGGCTGACGGCGAGCTGTGGGAGAAGAAAACCACGACGGTGCCAAGACCCGAGAGCTTCGACGAATATGTGCGCAAGGCCCTGGAGCTACAGAAAGCCGGTCTTGCGCTTCCGTTCGCGACAACGGTCAGGGACGGCAATCAGGTCGTGGGCTCGACCCGCTTCATGAACATCGATGCAGCCAATCATCGGCTCGAGATCGGCACCACTTGGATCGCCAAGTCCTGGCAGCGCAGCTTCGTCAACACGCATGCCAAGTTCCTGATGCTCCGGCATGCCTTCGAGGATCTGGGATGCAACGCGGTGGAGATCAGGACGCATTCGCTCAACGATCAGTCGCGAGCCGCCATTGAACGCCTGGGCGCCAGGCTCGACGGCATCCTGCGCCGCCACATGATCATGCCCGATGGGCATATACGCGACACGGCCGTCTACAGCATCGTCCGCGAGGAATGGCCGGAGGTGAAGGCGAGGCTTGAGGCGAGACTTGGCGCCTAGGCGGCCTTTCGGAACGCCGGCTGTCAGGCCGCGTTGACCCTGAACGTTGTGACATGGGACTTTGCGTCAATGAGCAGTGCAGTTCGCGACAATACGGAGCGTCGCCGGTTCGAGCTTGAGCGTAACGGTCAGCTTGCCTTCGCCAATTATGAAAGGCGCGGGTCCGATCTCGTGATCCGCCATGTGGAGGCAGCCATTCCTCTGCGCGGCACGGGCGCCGCCGGCGAACTCATGCAGGGCGTGGCCGAGATCGCCCGTTCCGAAGGACTCAAGATCACGCCTCTCTGCGGCTACGCTTACGCCTGGATCCGCCGGCACCGGGAATATCATGACCTTCTGAACTAGCGCACCGTGCGGCCCGCTGGGTCCGCATGAACGATGCGCTACTAAGAATGAGCATCGGATTGATCTCAAAAGCGCCTTCCACTTTTGGGTCCGATGCTGGATTCGATCCTCCCCAAATCGGGTGTGCCCATTCGCCGTACTGCGCAGTGCGGCAAAACAGACTAGAGATCGGTGTTCATTGAAAAAAGTGACAGCCGTTCTAGGGGGCTCCCGTGTCCAACGTGATTGAGAAGGCAAGAAGGCTTTTCCGTAAGAAGAGCGTAGCCATTACTGCTGCCGTCGTGGCCTTGCTGGTCGTCATTTCCGCCGTGACCATACCTCTCACGTTGTCGAACGATGCCGCCGAGATCTCCTATTCCGATTTCTCCCGTGAGCTTGCCGCCGGCAAGGTCAGCAAGGTGCAGGCGGAGGAGGGCGGCCTGACCGTCTGGATGGATCAGCGCGAGGCCTTCGTCCGCCTGCCCAATCCACAACTCAGCGCACAGACCATCGAGCGCGCCACCGCGGCCGGCGCTGAGGTCGATTTCAAGAAGTCCGGCATCGATCCCTCTCACGCGGCGAGCTTCCTCGTCTCGCTGATCATGGTGGCCGCCGTGCTGGCGCTCGTCGCCATTCAGGCGGATTTCAAGCCCACATCCCGCTGGCCGCGCAGCGTCAAGAACGTCCCTGACCGTTTCGACGACGTGGCGGGGCAGGAGGAGGCCAAGGCCGAGCTTCAGGAGGTCATCTCCTTCCTGAGCGATTCGAAATCCTTCGAGGCCGTGGGCGCCCGTATTCCGCGCGGCGTGCTGATGGTCGGCCCGCCCGGAACCGGCAAGACCCTGATCGCCAAGGCGCTCGCGGGCGAGGCCGGCGTGTCCTTCATCGCCGTGTCGGGCAGCGACTTCTCCGCGCCGCTCATCGGCATCGCGAAAGGGCGCGTGTCCAAACTGTTCGAGCAGGCCCGCCGCAAGGCTCCCTGCCTGATCTTCATCGACGAGATCGATGCCATCGGCCGCAAGCGCGGCGGCGGCGGCTCGGCGGCGGATCGCGAGTTCGAGTCGACGCTCAACCAGCTTCTCGTGGAGATGGACGGCTTCAACACGACCTCGGGCGTGATCGTCATAGGCGCAACGAACCGGGTCGATGTGCTCGATCCCGCGCTGTTGCGTCCGGGCCGCTTCGACCGGCAGGTCCATATCGGCCTGCCCGACATCACGGGCCGCGAGGCGATCCTCGCCGTGCATGCGCGCAACGTGAAGCTTGCCGCTTGCGTAGACCTCGGCTCCGTGGCGCGTGGCACGCCCGGCTTCTCGGGCGCCGATCTCGGCAACCTTCTGAACGAGGCCGCGATCTTCGCGGCCCGCGAAGGGGTCGCGGAAATTACGCGTGATCACCTCGAAGCCGCCCGCAACAAGATCATCATGGGCCTGGAGCGCCGCTCCCTCGTGATCACCAGCGAAGAGCGCCGCCTCGTCGCCGTTCACGAGGCGGGGCACGCGCTCTGTGCCTGCCTGACGCCCGGCTCCGACAAGGTGCACAGCGCCACCATCATCCCGCACGGTCAGGCGCTCGGCCTCGTCATGCGCCTGCCGGAGAACGACCGCTATTGCATTCCGGTGGAGAAGCTCGAAGCCGATCTCATCGTCGCCATGGGCGGCCGCGCCGCAGAAGAGGTGGTGTTCGGCGCGCGCAAGGTGACGACAGGTGCCGCAAGCGACATCGCTCACGCCACCAACATCGCAACCCGCATGGTGACCGAATGGGGCATGAGCCCGACCATCGGCATGGTGAAGGTCACTCGCTCCGGCGAGAGCCTGCCCCGCGAGGTTGAGCAGGAAATCCGCCGCATCATCGAAGACATGTACGCTGCCGCGAAAGCCTGCATCGAGGACAATCGCGATGGGCTGGATGCGCTGGTCGATGCTCTGCTTCAGCATGAGACCATCGACGGCGACGAGGTTCGGCGGATCGTTGCCGTGAGCGGCGTGAAGAAGAGCGCGGCGAAGCTGGCGGCCGCCTGAGGGATCAGCCTTCCGCTGTGAGGGGCGCGTTGATCGTGCAGATCACGCCCTTCGGCGCGAAGTCGATTTCGACGGAGCCGTTCAATTCCTGCGCCAAGCTGCGCTCGATGAGGCGGGTGCCGAAGCCTCGACGTTCCGGCGACGCAACGGGCGGGCCGTCTCTCTCTTCCCATTTCATCGTAAGCCTGGGTCCATCCTTCTTGTCGGTCACGGACCAGTCGATGGCGATGCGTCCTTCGTCGCTTGAGAGGGCACCGTACTTCACCGCGTTCGTGCCAAGCTCCTGAATGGCCATTGCAAGGGCGAGCGCGATGCGCGGCGGCAGGCGGATATCCACGCCGGACACAGCGAACCTGTCGCCACGGGCGGTCTGGAACGGTTCGAGCGCTCTGTGGACCACCTCGCGCAGGTAGGCGCCATCCCAGTTCGCGCGGGTGAGCACGTCGTGAGCGCGGGAAAGGGCGAACAGCCGCCCCTCGACCGCATCACGTGCGCCGGCCGCGGTTTCGGCATTGCGAAGGCTCTGCGTGGCGATCGACTGCACCGTCGCGAGCGTGTTCTTCACCCGGTGGTTCAGCTCGTTGATGAGAAGGCGCTGATGGTCTTCCGCCTTCTTGCGCTCCGTGATGTCGAGCGCAACCCCGACTGCGCGGGTCGGCATGCCGCTCGTTTCACCAAGCAGTTCAGCACGAAGCAGGAGCCAACGCGGGGAGCCATCAGGCCAGATGATCTGGAGTTCAGTCTCCACATAGCGGTCGTCACGGGCAATGGACTCCCGCGCGATCTGGTGGAGGCGCTTGCGCTCTCCCGGCGCGTAGCGGCTTTGGATTTCCTCCGTGGTGGGAGTGGCGTCTGGCGGAAAGCCGAGAAGCTGGTTCAGCTCCGGCGATGATTTGATGGTCCGAGTTGCGTTGTCGGATTCCCAGATCGCCATGCGGGCGGCGTCTATAGCGAGCTTCAACCGGCCTTCGCTTGCGGTCAGCGCTTCCTGCGAGCGCTTCGACTCCGTCAAGTCGGCGGCCAGCACATAGAAGCCCGCGACGTTTCCATGCTCGTCGAAATCGGGGATATATTCCGAACGCATGTAGACGAGGCCACCTGGAAGCGGAGCCCACCATTCGTGGCCCGTGCGCTGACCCGACAGAACCGTGTCGATATAGGATTTCACACGCGAATAAGCCTTCTCGCCGACGGCATCGAGCAGCGTGACGCCATAAAGGCTTTCCGGCGGTCTCCTCATCCAGGTTTGATAAGCCTTGTTGTTGAAGCGATAGCGCTGCTCCGCATCCACGTAGGCGATAAGCGCGGGGATGTTGTCCGTGATTTGCCGCAGCTTTTTCTCGCTGTCCCGCAGCCTTTTCTCGCTGGCCTCCAGAGACGTGTGAGAATCCTCCAGCGTCTCGATCCGCGAAGTGGCCGAGACCATGGCTCTGTCATGCGCCCGGTTTTCCGCTTTATGGTCGAGCGTCGCTGCCGCTGATCTGGCGCTTTGCTTCTGCAGCTGCGCACGCAGCGCCTGATTTTCACGCTCGAGCATCTCAAGGCGCTTCAGAAGGGCGTCTGCGTCGATGGTCTCGGATTTATTCATTCACCTTTGCCCAGGCGGCTCTTTGGGGCCAGCAAACCTTGTCGACAGTTCTCGACCCCCCCGTCAATGAACGTTCGACCATTTGGCGATGGTTCCGGCTCGTAACTAGGATTCATGCTCTCGAACGGTAGAGCGCTTGCGACAATCGTGCTCGCGAAGCTTGGGCGCAAGGAGCGCGCATGCCGAAACCGCTTTCTGGGAAATTAGTCTTGAAACAAGGCCGTGCTGGCGCAAATCCTGGAACTTGAATAAGGTGGCGTCCTAACAAGGGGCACAGAGTATGAAGCGTATCATTCAAGCCGCTTTCGTCGTCGGTATCGGCTTTCTTGCAACGGCTTGCGACAAGTGCGGCAACTGGAACATCAACAAGCCCCAGTTCTGCCAGTCCACTCTGCCGCAGAACTGAGAGCCCCGGGCGACTGACGTGAAGCTCGTCCTTTTCGATGTCGACGGCACGCTGGTCGACAGCCAGAACATCATCGTCGCGTCCCTGCGCGAGGCTTTCCTGACCTATGGCCTTGAGCCGCCTAACCGGGAGCGCTCGCTCTCCATCGTCGGGCTGTCGCTGGCGGAGGCCTTCACGGTGCTGCTGGGGCCGAAGGCTCCCATCGAGGGCTTGGTCAAAGCCTACAAGGATGTCTTCTCGGTTTTCCGCGAAGACCCTGCCTATCACGAGACCATCTTTCCCGGCGTTGCCGAATGCCTGGCGTGGCTGAAGGGACGGGAGGACGTTGTGCTCGGTCTGGCCACAGGCAAATCCAGGAGGGGCGTCGCGCATCTCCTGGAGCGGCATCGCTGGGGCGAGATCTTTTCCGTCATCCAGACGGCGGACGATGCGCCATCCAAGCCCGACCCCGCCATGATCCATCAGGCCATGGAGGCGGTGGGCGTGGCGCCTCATGACACGGTCATGATCGGCGATTCCAGCTACGACATGGCCATGGCCAGAGCCGCCGGCGCATTGCCGTTGGGCGTGTCCTGGGGCTTCCAGCCGGTGGCTGCTCTCACGGAGGCCGGGGCGGCCCATATCGTGGACAGCTACGCGGAACTCGACCCGGTGCTGCACGCCTTTCTCGGCAGACCCTCGAATCTTTTCGCCTGATCGCCTATCTCAAGCGCATGACAGATTCTCGCGACTGGTTTCCCTCACAGGACGAACCAAACCCCATGCGCGCGGCTCAGGCCGGCATGAAACCCGCCTTGCCCAAGCGCTTCTACAAGGAAGCTCGTGTCGAGGAGCGGGACGGCCTGTTCCACCTGACCCTCGACGGGCGCATGGCCAAGACGCCGACCAAGCAGGCGCTCGCGGTGCCCTCGCGTGGCCTGGCCGAAGCGATGGCCCAGGAATGGGCCGGGCAGGGGGATGAGATCGACCCCGCCACCATGCCGATCACCCGCATCGTCAATTCCGCCATCGACGGCGTCGCGCCGCGCCGGGCGGAGGTAGTGGACGATCTGGCGCGCTATGCGGGTTCCGACCTCGTCTATTACCGGGCGAGCGAGCCGGAACGCCTCGCCCGCGCCCAGGACGATGCCTGGAACCCGATCCTGGACTGGGCGCGAGACGAGCACGGCGCGCGGTTTTCCCTTGCGGAAGGCGTCATGCATGTGACGCAGCCGGAGGAATCGGTTGCGGCCGTCCGGCGCGCGGTCGAGGGGATCGATTCGGCCTTCGCCCTTGCCGCCCTTCACGTGATGACCACGCTGTCCGGCTCGGTTCTGATCGCGCTCGCCCATGCCGTGGGCCCGCTCGATGTCGATCAGGCCTGGTCCGCCGCCCATGTGGACGAGCTGTTCCAGGAAAGCGTCTGGGGCGAGGATTACGAGGCCATGGAGCGTCGCCGCAGGCGCGAGGCCGATTTCAGGGCCGCGTCCGAGGTCTATCGGCTCGCAAACCTATGAAAAGAAAGGCCGCCGAAGGGGCTCCTTCGGCGGCCTTTCCTTACGCGGGACAGCTTTACGAACGCTGGAAGCTGATGTTGCAGCGCTTCTGGATCGAGGCCTCCTCGACGGCCTGCATCTGGCCCTTCAGGCGGGCGAGCTCGGCTGTCTGGGCGTTGTTGCCGCCCACGAAGAAGGCGGCGGGCCAGAAGATGACGACGGCGGCGGTGGTGGCCACCACGTCCTTGGTTCGGGACGAGTCCTGCGCGCCGGCGGCAACCGCGGCGGCCGCGCTGACGCGCTGGGCCTCGATCCGCAGTTCGCGGCAGCTATAGCTGGTATAGGCCATGGGGGACACGTAGGCAGCGACCACGTCCTCGGAGCGGCTGGCGCAGCCGGCAGCGGTGACGGACAGGGCAGTCGCGAGAGCGGCGAAAGTCTGGATGGTCTTCATGTGGGGCTCCAAGAAAATACAATGTTATTGCGTTATAGGTTCTAGAGGCCGAACCTCGGCCGTAAAGTGCTGTGGAGCACACGCCGTTAGTGGGATTTTGGGGCGCTTATGGCTGTGCTAAGCGAGGGAGACATTTTCCCCTCAAGGTCAGGGAAGACCCTATGAAAGACATCCTCGAACGTCTTGAAGATCGGCGCGCCCAGGCTCGCCTCGGCGGCGGTGAGAAGCGCATCGAGGCGCAGCACGCCCGTGGCAAGCTCACGGCCCGCGAACGCATCGAGCTGCTGCTCGACAAGGGCTCGTTCGAGGAGTTCGACATGTTCGTCGAGCATCGCTCCAGCGATTTCGGCATGGACAAGGCCAAGATCCCCGGCGATGGCGTCGTCACCGGCTGGGGCACGGTGAACGGCCGCACGGTCTTCGTCTTCGCCAAGGACTTCACGGTGTTCGGCGGTTCGCTCTCCGAGGCCCATGCCCAGAAGATCACCAAGATCCAGGACATGGCGCTGAAGATGCGCGCTCCCATCGTCGGCCTGTTCGATGCGGGCGGCGCGCGCATTCAGGAAGGCGTTGCGGCGCTCGGCGGCTATGGCGAGGTGTTCAAGCGCAACGTGATCGCCTCCGGCGTGATCCCGCAGATCTCCGTCATCATGGGGCCGTGCGCCGGCGGTGACGTCTATTCGCCCGCCATGACCGATTTCATCTTCATGGTGCGCGACCGCTCCTACATGTTCGTCACCGGTCCCGACGTGGTGAAGACCGTCACCAACGAGACGGTGACCTCGGAGGAACTCGGCGGCGCGAAGGTGCACACCACCAAGTCTTCGGTGGCCGATGGCGCTTATGACAACGACGTGGAGGCGCTGCTGCAGGTGCGCCGCCTCATCGATTTCCTGCCCGCCAACAACATGGATGGCGTGCCGGAAATCCCGAGCTTCGACGATCCCAACCGCACGGACGACAGCCTCGACACCCTGATCCCGGACAATCCGAACAAGCCCTACGACATGAAGGAGCTGATCCAGAAGGTCGTGGACGAGGGCGACTTCTTCGAGATCCAGGAAGCCTACGCCAAGAACATCATCACCGGCTTCGCCCGTATCGAGGGCCGCACGGTGGGCTTCGTCGCCAACCAGCCGATGGTGCTCGCCGGCGTTCTCGATTCCGACGCCTCGCGCAAGGCCGCGCGCTTCGTGCGCTTCTGCGACGCCTTCGGCATTCCGATCGTCACCTTCGAGGACGTGCCAGGCTTCCTTCCGGGCACCGCGCAGGAATATGGCGGCCTCATCAAGCACGGCGCGAAGCTGCTCTTCGCCTATTCGGAAGCGACCGTGCCGCTGGTGACGGTGATCACGCGCAAGGCCTTCGGCGGCGCCTATGACGTGATGGCCTCGAAGCATATCGGCGGCGACATCAACTATGCCTGGCCCACCGCGCAGATCGCGGTGATGGGTGCGAAAGGCGCGGTGGAAATCATCTTCCGCCAGGATATCGGCGATGCGGAGAAGATCGCCGCGCGCACCAAGGAATATGAAGACCGCTTTATGTCGCCCTTCGTCGCCGCCGAGCGCGGCTACATCGACGAAGTGATCATGCCGCATTCGACAAGGCGCCGGATCGCGCGGGCGCTCGCGATGCTGCGTCACAAGGAAACCGAGCGGCCCTGGAAGAAGCACGACAACATTCCGTTGTGATTGGGACTTTCCCTCTCCCCTTTGCGGGAGAGGGTGCCCTGCGAAGCAGGGTGGGAGAGGGGGCGTATTAGCGAGCACAGCCCCTCTCCCGGCTCGCGCTGCTCGCCACCCTCTCCCGCAGAGGGGAGAGGGTCATTACGTCAGCGCCGGCAACTTAGCCTCGATCTCGTCGCGCCGCGTTTCAAGAAAGGCCGGCAGCTTCAACGCGCTGCCGAGACTTTCCTGCGTCTCATCCGCAGCGAACCCAGGCCCATCGGTCGCGATCTCGAACAGAATGCCGCCCGGCTCGCGGAAATAGACCGAGCGGAAGTAGTTGCGGTCCTTCTGCTCCGTCGGCTGAATTCCGTATTTCTCCGTCAGCTTGCGCACCATCTCGGCCTGATGCGCGTCGTCCGCCGCGCGGAAGGCGATGTGATGGACCGAGCCGCCGCCCATGCGGCTGGGCAGGGGGCCTCCGGCTGTGCGCACATCGACGACGCTGCCGAGGGTGGCATCGCCCTTGTAGCGGGTGAGGGAGCCGTCCCGTGCAATCTCGCGGAAGCCGAACACATCGGTAAGGATGGCGCCGGTCGCCTCGCCGTTCTCGACGAGCAGGGTCACGCCCTCCAGTCCCTGAATTGCGTTCTCGGGGGGAATGTCGCCGCTCGTCCAGGCATTGTCCGTCGCGGCATCCGCTACGCCGATGAGGGCGAGGCTCGTGCCGTGCGCGTCCTTGAAGGGCAGCACGCTCTGACTGAGGCGCTTCTCCATCTCGCTGTGCTCGACGCCCTGCTCGATGAAGCGTTGCGTCCAATAGGCGAGGGCGCTCTGAGGCACTCGGAAGGCCGTCTCTTGGGTCGTGCCGACGCCCGAGCGCCCGAGCGCCACATGCTCCCAGGGGAAGAAGGTGATGATCGAGCCGGGGCTGCCGACGCTGTCTCCGAAATAGAAATGGTAGGTGCCGGGATCGTCGAAGTTCACGGTCTTCTTGACGAGGCGCAGGCCGAGAACGCGGGTGTAGAAATCGAGATTGCGACGTGCCGGACCCGCGATGACCGTGACGTGATGGATGCCGTGGTGCCGCATGGGACATATCCTTAACGGGCAGGCGCCGAATGCGCCGCTTTGCGCAAGAACATAGATAGCATTGGCGCTTCATGAAGTGGGGAAAGGCCCACCTTGCGCAGTTGCAATGGAAAATGGCCGAAGCATCAGAGCCGCGCAAATACTGACGATTCGGCGAAAGCAAGATTCCGGCAACCAAAGTCTCTCAACATCGCTTAACCTCAACAGGCGTTTAGGTTTGCCCGTTAACGGTTTTCGGCCGTCACTCGTGTGATGCTTATCCCCACAAAAGAGATCAACCGGTTTTGCCAAGTAAAAGCCGGGGGGAGCCAAACGAATGATTAAGGATAGTCTTCGCGATTTCGTCGATGCCGCGGCTGAAGCCAATTTCATCGGCGCCGATGACGTGAAATGGCTGATGAGCGAAGTCCTGCCGGACGGCATCACGAGCCGCCTGGAGGTCGAGACGCTTCTGGCCCTGGACCGCATGGTCGAGGGCGACGAAAGCTGGGCTGCCGCCCTGACCAAGCTCGTTGTGGATTTCGTGGTCTGGAAGCGGGCCCCCCATGGGGTCGTGAGCAATGATGACGCTCTTTGGCTGGCGACCATTCTCGAAGTCAGCGGCCCCAGCCCGAACGCCATGCCAATCGCCTATTCCATCCTCGACGAGGCGGGCTATGTGGATGTGGCTCTTCTCGATTTCATCATGCGCGGCCGCCAGCAGGCCCGGCTCAGCCGGATGGCGGCTTAAAGGTCTTTCTATCCCGTCTAACGCTAATTGCTGACCCGGCCCCGCTTCCCGAATGCGCAGATGTGCAGTAACGGAGGTGGGGCTGATTATTTAGCTGGAGCGTTCGAGGGTTCATGTTCGACAAGATCCTGATTGCGAACCGTGGTGAGATTGCGTGCCGGGTCATCAAGACCGCCCGCCGCATGGGCATCAAGACGGTGGCCGTCTATTCCGATGCCGATCGCGATGCCCTTCACGTGGAAATGGCCGACGAGGCCGTCCATATCGGTCCGGCCGCCGCTGCCCAATCCTACCTCGTCATCGAGAAGATCATCGAGGCCTGCAAGCAGACGGGCGCCCAGGCCGTCCATCCGGGCTACGGCTTCCTCTCCGAGCGTGAGGCTTTCCCCAAGGCCCTGGCCGAGGCCGGCATCGTCTTCATCGGCCCCAATCCCGGCGCCATCGCCGCCATGGGCGACAAGATCGAGTCCAAGAAGGCAGCCGCCGCCGCAAAGGTCTCCACCGTGCCGGGCTTCCTCGGCGTGATCGAGGGGCCGGAGCAGGCGGTGACCATCGCCAACGAGATCGGCTATCCGGTCATGATCAAGGCTTCCGCCGGCGGCGGCGGCAAGGGCATGCGCATCGCCCATTCCGCCGACGAGGTGGCCGAGGGCTTCGCCCGCGCCAAGTCGGAGGCGGCATCCTCCTTCGGCGACGACCGCGTCTTCATCGAGAAATTCATCACCGATCCGCGCCACATCGAGATCCAGGTGCTCGGCGACAAGCACGGCAACGTGATCTATCTCGGCGAGCGTGAATGCTCGATTCAGCGCCGCAACCAGAAGGTCATCGAGGAAGCCCCGTCGCCGCTGCTCGACGCGGCCACACGCCGCCTCATGGGCGAGCAGGCCGTCGCTCTCGCCAAGGCCGTGGGCTACGATTCCGCCGGTACGGTCGAGTTCGTGGCAGGCCAGGACAAGTCCTTCTACTTCCTTGAGATGAACACCCGTCTGCAGGTGGAGCATCCCGTCACGGAGATGATCACCGGCATCGACCTCGTCGAGGAGATGATCCGCGTGGCTGCCGGCGAGAAGCTGCGCCTCGCCCAATCCGACGTAAAGCTCAACGGCTGGTCGGTGGAAAGCCGCATCTATGCGGAAGACCCGGTGCGCAACTTCCTGCCATCGACGGGCCGCCTCGTGACCTATCGCCCGCCGGAAGAGGGCGATTACGACGGCGTGACCGTGCGCAACGATACCGGCGTCTATGAGGGCGGCGAGATCTCGATCTATTACGATCCGATGATCGCCAAGCTCGTGACCCATGCGCCCACCCGCGAGCAGGCCATCGAGGCGCAGGCGACAGCGCTCGATGCGTTTGCCATCGACGGCATCCGCCACAACATCCCGTTCCTCTCCGCGCTGATGCAGCATCCGCGCTGGAAGAGCGGCAAGCTCTCCACCGGCTTCATCGCGGAAGAGTTTCCGCAGGGCTTTAAGGCTCCCGCGCCGCAGGGCGAAGTGGCGCGGCGCATGGCGGCAGCGGCTGCCGCCATCGATCATCTTCATAACCTGCGCAAGCGGTACATCTCTGGCCAGATGCGCGAGGCCTCCGCCGTGCGGTTCGATCTGGAACGCGTCGTGATGCTGGGCTCGGCCCGCCATGACGTGGTGATCGAGGATGACGAGGAGGGCGTTGTCGTGACGATCGACGGTCAGTCCTGGCCTGTCGAGTCGGGCTGGGTTCCCGGCGAGCCGGTCTGGATCGGAACGGTGGGAGCTGAGGAGATCGCGGTGCAGGTGCGCCCGATCCTCAACGGCTTCGCGCTTGCTCATGCGGGCGCCTCGGCCGAGGCGCGTGTCTATACGAGGCGCGAGGCCGAGCTGGCGGCTCTCATGCCGGAGCGCCAGGAGGCGGATACCGGCAAGCAGTTGCTCTGCCCCATGCCGGGCCTCGTGAAAGCGATCAGCGTCGCCCAAGGCCAGGAGGTCAAGGCGGGCGAGCCGCTGTGCATCGTCGAGGCGATGAAGATGGAAAACGTGCTTCGCGCCGAGCGCGATGGCACGATTGCCAAAATTCACGCCAAAGAGGGCGATAGCCTTGCGGTCGATGCGGTGATTCTCGAATTCGCCTGAGCCGGACAATCGACCGAGTTATGCCCCTCTATTTCGCCTACGGCTCCAACATGGACCGAGCCGCCATGCTTCAGCGCTGCCCGGCCTCCGAGCCGGTCGGCATCGGGCGGCTCATGCGCCATCGGTTCATCATCTTCGAGGAAGGCTATGCCTCCGTGACCCGCGATCCGCAGCGGGCGGTCTGGGGAATGGTGTGGGATCTGGCCCTTTCGGACGTGCCGGCCCTCGACCGTTACGAGAGCCTGCATACGGGCCTTTACAGCAAAGTCCTCCAGCCCATCGTGACCGAGCAGGGGCCACGCCGGGCGATGGTCTATATCGGGCGCAGCGCCAAGCCCGGAACGCCGCTTCCCGGCTACATGGAGGGCGTGATCGAGGCCGCGACCCATGCGGGTCTGCCTGAGGATTACGTGCGTGCGCTCGGCGTCTGGCTCCCCAACGCCCCATCCTCGGTCATGGCAACGCCTCAGCAACCCAAGGTCCGCCCCTTGTTCGCAGCCCCTTCGAGCACCGTCCGTAAGCCCCGCTAACCCCGTTCGTTACAGGAGAACCTTCACCACAGGCGCGCGTTGAGTCCGGCGTAGCGCGTTGGAGGTTTGTGATGAACACGAAATCGCATTCCATCTGGAAGGCTTATGGTTACGCTTGGGTCACGCTCGGTTTCTTCGTGATCTCCCTCGTCGGGCACTGGCTCTTCGGCTGGTTTGCCTATGTTGCCGACCAGCAAGCTCATGCCCAACCGATCCAGACATCCGAATACCTCGTCGAAATGATGAGGGATACGCTGGAGAACTGGCAGTCCGAATTTCTGCAGCTTCTCTGGCAGGTCGGAGGCCTGGCAATCCTGCTTTATGTGGGCTCGCCCCAATCGAAGGAGGGCGACGATCGCATGGAAGCCAAGATCGACGAGATCCTTCTGAGGCTGGACCCGGAGAACGGCCAGCGTATCATTGAGAATCTGGACGAGGATTATTCGGGCCGTCACACCGACGCCCAGTATCGGCACCGAGGAAAGAAGTGACCGCAAGCAGAACCGCGCATGTGCTGATTCATGGGCGTGTCCAAGGCGTAGGTTTTCGCGCCTGGACACATCATCAGGCCGAGCTTCATGGCCTCAATGGCTGGGTGCGCAACCGCCGCGACGGCAGCGTGGAGGCGGTCTTCTCAGGGCCGAACGATCTTGTCGATGTGATGTTGAAGGCCTGCCATGAGGGGCCAAGGGGATCGCAGGTCGAGCGAGTCGAGGCTCTCGACGGCGCGGATGCGGAGCTCAGCGGTGAAGCGGGATTCGAGGTTCGCAGGACCGTTTAATCCTTTGGATCTTCCTTGATCTCCACCGGCCCGCCTTCCTTCTTCCAAGCCGTAAAGCCCCCTTCGATATGAGCGACGGGCTTCAGGCCCATGTCCTGCGCGGTGGCTGCCGACAGTGCTGAGCGCCAGCCTGCGGCGCAGAAGAACACGTAAGTCTTATCCTGATTGAAGACCTGCTTGTGATAGGGGCTCTCGGGATCGATCCAGAATTCCAGCATGCCTCTGGGGCAATGAACGGCTCCGGGGACGCGGCCTTCCCTGTCCAGCTCGCGGGGGTCGCGCAGGTCCACGAAGACCACGTCGTCCCGCCCATGCAGCGCCACCGCCTCTTGCGTGGGCAAAGTCCTGATCTTTGCGCTGGCCTCCTCGAGCAATGTCTTGTAGCCGCGTGTGATGGTCTGAGGCATGGGTGTCGCTTTCCCTTTGAGGCTTCAAACAAACTGGGCAAGATGTCGGCGGAGTCAACGGGAGACGGAGCGTGCTGGGGTTCACCTTTCTCGACTACGTAGCAGTGATTTTCTTTCTCGGGGCCTGGCTGGGTTACCACACGGCCGTCGAGCTCACTTCGGCTGGCCAGGGAAGCCTCAACAAGCTCATGAACCAGTACCGCTATCGCTGGATGGAGCAGATGGTGGTGCGCGAGAACAGGATCGTGGACACCCAGATTCTGTCCTCCCTGATGAACGGCACGGCCTTTTTCGCCTCGACCTCGCTCATTGCCATCGGCGGCGTGCTGGCCCTCTTCCGGTCCACCGAGGCCGTGCTGCCGATCTTCGCCGATCTGCCTTTCGGGGAGCCGCCTACGCGCCATACCCTCGAACTCAAGGCGATCGGCCTTGCGGTCATCTTCATCTATGCTTTCTTTAAGTTCGCCTGGTCCTACCGGATCTTCAACTACATGGCCATTCTCGTCGGCGCGGTGCCCGTGCTCGGGGACACCAACAAGGACGAGGCGATGGCCGTGGCCCGGCAGGCGGGCGCCATGAGCGCGGTGGCCGGAAAGCACTTCAACCGGGGACAACGAGCCTTTTTCTTCTCGCTGGCCTATCTCGGTTGGTTCATCAGCGCCTATCTCTTCATCATTGCCACGGCGGGCGTTCTCTTCGTCATGTGGCGTCGCCAATTCGTGTCCGATGCAAGGGATGCCGCCATGGATCACAAGAATGTCTAAGCAAGTGACACCCGAAGAGCTGGAAGCCGCGATGCTCGACCTTCTGGCCGATCGAGGACCCGGCAAGACCATCGGCCCAGGGGACGTCGCCCAGGCCCTTGGCGGCAATCAGCCGGACGGGTGGGGACCGCTGATGCAGCCCGTTCGCAAGGTGGCCGTGCGGCTGATGAAGGAAGGCCGCATCGTCATCGTGCGGAAGGGCAAGCCGGTCGACCCCGACGACTTTCGCGGGACCTACCGGCTCGCGCTTCCCACGGCAACGGACGAGTCCTGAGGCGCGGGAAACACTGCGTTCGTGCGGCCTGTCAAATAATAGCCGATGAGGCCCACCCATTCCTTCGTGACCACATCGAGCCGCCGCAGCCCGTCCGAGACGAAAGCGAAGGGGCGATGGTTGTTCGTGCCGCTCCCGGTGCGGAAATCGACCGGATAGGCCGTGACCGGAAAGCCCGCCTTCTCGAACACGCCGACAGCGCGCGGCATATGCCAGGCCGATGTCACAAGAAGCCAGCGCTCGCCCTCGCGCGGCTTTGCCATTTCCAATGAGAAAAGTGCGTTCTCTGACGTCGTGCGGGAACGATCCTCGATGATGATGCGGCCGGCATCGATGCCGATGCGCTTGAAGTAATCGGCAATGATCGGGGCTTCGCCGACGCCGTCTCCGAACACGGTGCCGCCACCGCCGGAAATCAGGATGCGCGCCTTCGGATAGCGATGGGCCAGCTCGATGGTATCGATCACCCGCTCTGCGGATTCGTTGGCGACCAAGCGGCCACGGGCCGCCGAATCCGAGGCTTCCACCGAGCCGCCGAGAAGGATGATGCCGTCGACGGGCCTGCCGTCGTCAGCAAAGGAGGGGAAGCGCTCTTCCAGCGGCACCATGAGGTAGGTCGAGATGGGCAGGAGCCCGAGGGCAATGGTCACCACGGTCATGGCGGCGGCGATGCCGACCCCGACTTTCCGCAGACGGGGGAAAAGTGTGAGGATCAAGCCGAAAAGAATGAGGCTAAGAAGAAGGTTCGACGGCGTGGTGAAGAACCAGGCAATTTTCGAGACGTAGTAGAACACCAGCTGATCCTTTTAGACACCACCCACGAGCGCTTCTGCATCGACAGGCTCGCGATTCACGTTGCTATGTATCACTATTCCATTATCTGAATCGGGACTATGTGAGGCATCACATCTTACGGAGCCATCGTGAAAGCAATCGTTGCCCTGTTCTGCGTCTGCCTCTGCCTTGCCGTCTCCGGAAATGCATCCGCAGAGACGCCGAAGTCGGCTGAGCGTGTCACGGTCGAGATTGCCACCCGCGATGTACTGGCAGCCCTTGCCGCGCGGGACTTCGGAAAGCTCGCCTCATACATCGGGCAGGATGGGTTGAGGGTAAGCCCCTATGTCTTCCTGGACGATGACGATGTGCGCCTCTCACGTGCCGAGGTCGAAGGCTGCAAAGGCAATCCGCAGGTGCGCCTGTGGGGCCACCGGGACGGCAGCGCCAATCCGATCGAGACCGCCTGCAAAAGCTATTTCGACGAGTTTGTCTGGAACGCCGATTATCGTAAGGCCGACGAGGTGCTCTACAATGAGCCCCGGCAGCGCGGAAATGAGGTCAACAATAATCATGACGTGGTGCCCGGCAGCACCGTCGTGGAACTACATGTGCGCGGACGAGGCGATCAGAAGGCCATGAACTGGAAGAGCCTGCGTCTCATCTTCCGCAAGACCGAACAGGGTCTGTTTCTGATCGCCATCACGCGAGATGTTTGGACGATCTGAGCCTGCTAATCCCGATCCGGCGCGCCGAGAGGGAAGAAGTGGCGATAGGGCCTTGCCTCATCGACGGCCTTTGCGAACGATGGGCGAGAGAGAAGCCGTTGCCGATAGGCGCGGACCCGTGAGAACTCCTCGTCAATGGGATGAACCCAATCGGCATAGAAAAGGGAAGGGGCGGCGGCGCAATCCGCCGCGCTGAAGCTGTCGCCCGTGGCCCATTCGCGCTCGCTAAGCATGCCGTCGAGCCATCGGTAAGCCCTGTCGAGCATGTCTCTTGCCTGCGTGACGCCGTAAGGATCGCGGTCGTTCTCCTGCCGGATCGCATCGAAGACGATCTTCTGCATCGGCGTCATGACGTAGTTGTCGAAGAAGCGATCCATCATGCGCGTGTCGAGCGCCGCTTTCGGATTATCCGGAATCAGTTTGACCGACCCCGGATGATAGAGCTGAAGATGCTCGATGATGATGGTCGCCTCCATGACGGTGCGACCGTTATCGACGAGAACGGGAAAGCGCTTGATCGGCCAGAGCTTCTGCAACTCTGCATCCGTCTGCTCGCTGCCCAGCGTGCGATATTCGAATGCGGTGCCGTTCTCGTACAAAGCCACCAGAACCTTCTGGCAGTACGATGAGAATGGGTGCGCGTAGAGCGTCAGGTGCATGCCGGCCTCGCCGTCGATGAGAATGCGTCAAGCCGTCTTCGTGAACAGCTCGCGGCCGATCAGCATGCGGCGGATTTCGCTGGTGCCCGCGCCGATCTCATAGAGCTTCGCGTCACGCAGCAGACGGCCCGTCGGGTAATCGTTGATATAGCCGTTGCCGCCGAGAAGCTGGATGGCATCGAGCGCACATTGCGTGGCCTTCTCTGCCGCGTAGAGGATCGCGCCAGCCGCATCCTCGCGGGTGGTCTCGTGGCGGTCGCAGGCCTTTGCCACCGCATAGACGTAGGCCTTGGCGGCGTTCATGGTCACGTACATGTCGGCGACCTTGCCCTGCACCAGCTGGAACTCGCCGATGGCCTGCCCGAACTGCTTGCGCTCGTGGACGTAGGGCATGACGATGTCCATGCATGACTGCATGATGCCGAGCGGGCCAGCGGCGAGCACGGCGCGCTCGTAATCGAGCCCTGACATGAGCACGTTCACGCCCTTGCCGACCTGACCCAGCACGTTCTCTTCCGGCACCTCGCAATCCTCGAACACGAGTTCGCAGGTATCGGAGCCGCGCATGCCGAGCTTGTCGAGCTTCTGGTGCGTGGAGAAGCCCTTGAAGCCTTTCTCGATCAGGAAAGCGGTGATGCCGCGCGGGCCGGCCTCGGGATCGGTCTTGGCATAGACCACGAGGGTCTCCGCGGTGGGGCCGTTGGTGATCCACATCTTGTTGCCGTTCAGCACGTAGCGGTCGCCTCGCTTCTCGGCGCGGGTACGCATGGACACCACGTCCGAGCCTGAGCCGGGCTCCGACATGGCAAGCGCACCGAGATGCTCGCCGGACATCAGCTTGGGCAGGTAGCGGCGCTTCTGCTCCTCGTTGCCGTTGCGGCGGATCTGGTTGATGCAGAGGTTCGAATGAGCGCCGTAGGAAAGGCCGACCGAGGCGGAAGCGCGGGAGATTTCCTCCATGGCGATCACGTGCTCGAGATAGCCGAGCCCCGTGCCGCCATATTCCTCCTCGACCGTAATGCCGTGCAAGCCGAGCGCGCCCATCTCGGGCCAGAGATCGCGGGGAAACTGGTTCGTCCGGTCGATTTCCTCGGCGCGCGGCGCGATCTTCTCCTGCGCGAAGTCGCGCACGGTCTCACGGATGGCATCGGCGGTCTCGCCGAGATCGAAATTGAAGGCTTTCGTGGCATTCGGCAGCATGGCTGGTTCCTCCCCGCTCCACCGGCAACTCAAGGCGCAAGATGGACGGCTTTTGTTATGCCGGTCCATTTTGGGCAGTAATGCTGACCTTTTCAAGCCGATGTGAGACGAAAACAGGATAGCCCGGGTTGCGCCCTTGGTCGAATGCGGATCATGAGAAAAGAAAAAGCCTCCCCTGCCCATGGCAGGGGAGGCTTGGCGAATGTTGGTTTCGGCGCTCAGAGGATGAAGTCGTCCAGGCTCAGGCCCTTGGGTTTGTTCTTGAGCAGGATGTGGAACTCGGCCGCGGCATCCTTGTCGGTATTGCCCGAGAGAACGCCCTTCTTGGCGTCATAATACAGTTGGCCTGCCTTCGTGAACTTCTGTTTCCCGGTCAGGAGAGTCTTGAACGCATCGTTCTTGCGGGTCGCGCTATTCGCATCGAGTTCCGCAAGGTCGATGATGTCCACGCCGACTTCAAAATCGGCGATGGTGTCTCGCTTTTTGCCGAGGCCGAGATCGGCCTTCAAGGCGAAGACGAAGGTATCCTCGCCGCTTCCGCCGATCAGAACGTCCCGGCCTTTGCCGCCGGTGAGGATATCGCTTCCTGCGCCGCCGTTGATCGTGTCGTTGCCTGCGCCACCGAAAAGGTCGTCGTCGCCGGCCGCACCGAAGATGGCATCGCTGGTTTTCCCTCCGGTAATCTCGATATCGTCCGGAACGGGATCTGCTCCCGGGTCTTCATGCGGCGCTGGATCAGTAGGGTCGCTTGGCACGGCCGGCCCTCTTGGATCGGTCGGCTTCGGATCGGTCGGCACGATTGGCCCGGTCGGCCCTTTCAGCGCGCCAAGCACATCTGACAGTCCCCAGGTGACGTCGTTCGAGAAAATCAGTCTTTCGATATGGCTTTCGTCACCTTCCGTGCTTCCATCGATGAAGTAGAAGGAGATGCGCAGGGAATGCTCGCGGACGCGGATGATCAGGGTCGAGAGTTCATTCGGGTCCCGCTCCACCGTGACCTCGGTTGAGGCCGCGCCGATCTGCAGGGAATCGTAGCCGCCCATATCCTGGATCAGATCCTCGCCTTCACCTGGGTTCCAGACATAGACATCGTCGCCTTGGCCACCAATGAGCCCGTCATCGCCGCCGCCGCCGATCAGTACGTCGTTTCCGGCTCCGCCATAGAGCATGTCGTCACCGCCGCCGCCTTGAAGCGTGTCGTCGAGTTCGCCGCCGGTCAGGGTTTCATCGTCGCCGTTGCCGATGATTTGCTGGCCTTCATTCGCAGGGCGCGGAAGTCGCTCCAGGATGTCGGCGCGGGTCAGAACATCGCCGTTCGAGAACACGAAGCGTTCGATGCTGCTGGCTTCATCGTAGAACTCCTTGATCGTCAGGGAGCCGCCCTCGACGGCGAGGAAGAGATCCTTCGTTCCAAGCTGGCGTGACCACGTAATGTGGCCGCTGTGATCCCCGATATGGAACTCATCGTTTCCGCCGATGTCATGGATGACATCGTGCCCTTCCAGAGGGTTCCATTTGTAGACATCGTCGCCAAGGCCGCCATACATCTGGTCGAAGCCCGCGCCGCCATCGATGGTGTCGGCGTATTCGGTGCCGTTCAGGACGTCGCCATCGCTGGTGCCGGTCAGCACTACGCCTGTCGGCGCAGGCTCACCTTCGAGCATCTCCAGCACCATTTCATTGGTCCAGAAAACGCCTGATGCCGCGAATTTTATGATCGTGCTGTGATCGCCGTCTTCAAAATAGTGTTGAATGGCAAGAGCGTAACCGTTGCGCTGAATAAGTAGCGCTCCGGTTGCCGGATCGATGGAAAGCGTCACCTCGGTTTCGGTGCCTTGAATGATGATCGTGCTTTCGCCCTGGAGGTCGATGACCTTGTCATTACCCTCGTTCAGATACCAATGATAGGTATCGTTGCCTTCTCCGCCGTCGAGGACGTCGTCACCATGGCCACCATGGAGAATGTCGTCACCTTGGCCGCCCATGATGGTGTCGTTTCCATCCATGCCGTAGATGATGTCCCGCCCGTCTCCGCCATCGATGAGATCATTTCCTTCGAGAGCGCTCACCAAATCGTCGCCGCCACCACTGTTGATCGTGTCGTCCAGTTTGGTGCCGTTGATCGTGTCATTTCCCGCCGAGCCTTCGATGGGCGGGCGGGAGAGGATACTCACAACATCATCGAAATGCCAAACCGTACCGTCGGCGAACTCGATGTTCTCGATCCTGCCCTCGTCAGTCTCGCTGAAATAGCCTTTGACGGCAGCATAGGACTCACCCAACGAGATGAAGAGCGTCGTCGAGCCGGCGAGGCGGGTGAGCTTCACCTCCGAGGGGAGGCCGTCGATCTTGATGGTGTCGTTACCGAACGAGTCATAGATCTCGTCGCCGTCGCTGGTGCGGTTGAAAAGGTAGACATCGTCTCCGCTGTTGCCAAAGAGGAGGTCCCGGCCCGAGCCGCCATCCAGGGTATCGTTGCCGCCATTCCCGATCAGCTCGTCCCGGCCGTCGCCTCCTAGAAGGATGTCGTTGCCGCCCTCACCCCTGATGTTGTCGTCACCTGCTGTGCCGGGCAGAGAGTCATTGCCCGCGCCTCCTACGATCGTTTCACCCAGGATCGTTGCGTCGGCGGTGAGTGCGGTCATGGTTCCAGCTCTCTAAGAGAGGTCTGTTTGGGAATAGACGTCTCAGTGAATTTTATCCTTTCATGTTATAAAGATACAATAAACTTACAGTCAAGCTCGGCGGTCCGGCTTCCTTTAGGGAGGGTGACGTGACAAACGCAAAGCCCGCCTGTTGGAGCAGGCGGGCTTGGTATCTCGGATGTCGAGCGTCTTATTCGTCGATGCTGGCCGTCTGCACCGTGTCGAGGCCCTGGCATCGTCCGGAGGCGGCGAGCCTGCGGTAGTCGCGGGGGTCGCAGGCGCTCTGGACGAACATGCGCCACTGGTTTTCGGTGCCGTAGAAGGTGTTGCGGTCCACGTCGCCGGTCACGCCTGGTACGCGGCCGGTGGTGGTGAACTGCCAGAAGGTCCAGCGGCGGTTGTCGTAGCGCTCGTGGGGCTCGGCGGCGGTGCTGCGGATCCAATAGGGGTAATCATTGAACTCGCCTTCCAGGATTTCCTTATGGAAGGTGATGTCCGTGTAGATGATCGGGCGCTTGCCCGTGTGGCGCTCCATCTCGTTGAGCATCAGGTGGATCATGGCGAGCGCCTGCTCGCGCGGAACCTTCTTCGGGCAGTTTACGGACTGGCCGTTCCATTCCACGTCGAGAACCGGGGGCAGGGCGTCCGGGTCGGCGGGAACGTTCTTCCTGAACCAGGCAGCCTGCTCGTGGGCCGGGCGGCACCAATAGACGAAGTGATAGGCACCGCGAGGCACGCCGGCCTGCTTGGCGCCGTACCAGTTCTCCATGAAGCGGTTGTCCACGTGGTCGCCGCCTTCGGTTGCCTTGATGAAGGCGAATTTCGTGCCGGCCTGACGCAGGGCCGCCCAATCCACCTTGCCCTGCCACTTGGAGATATCGACCCCGTGGATCGGCAGGCGATGGGCTTTGGCAACGCCGTGGTGGGGACGGACGTCGCTTTTGCTGGGGTAGAGGCTTGATGTCGTCTTGGGGCCGACGGCGCAGGAGGCGAGCCCTAAGGCCACTGCGGCAAGGGCAGTGAACCGGATGGACCGGATGAACGTCGTCAGGCCAGAGGTTCTGGAACGGCTGGGGGTACGGCGGCGAGTCTTCATCGGCTCAACTGTATTTGACGCAAAACTGGACTTCACCAGCCATGCCCCAGCAGCGTTAACAGGCCATTACGAAAATGATCCTTCCACAGGATTACAGGTTAAACCACAGCGTAGCTATACCCAAAAAGGACAGGAATCCGACGATATCCGTGATGCTGGTGACGAACGGGCCGGACGACACGGCCGGGTCCACGCCGAACCTGTTGAGGGTGAGCGGCACGAAGATTCCGCCGAGCGCCGCGAAGATGAGCACCGTGATCAGCGCCAGTCCGATCACCATGCCGAGCTGCGCCGACTGGAACCAGAGCCCGGCGAGCGTCCCCATGATCGCCGCGAAGACGAGGCCGTTCAGGACGCCCACCGCCGCCTCGCGGCGGATGATGCGCCAGGCATTGGAGCGCCCGAGCTCGCGAGTGGCGAGCGCGCGCACGGCCACTGTCATGGTCTGGGTGCCCGCATTGCCGCCCATGGAGGCAACGATGGGCATGAGGATGGCGAGCGCCACCATCCGCTCCACCGAATCCTCGAAGATGCGGATGATCGAGGAGGCGATGAGGGCCGTGCACATATTGGCGAAGAGCCACGGAAAGCGGCTGCGCTGGGTGTAAAAGACGGTGTCCGAGAGTTCTTCTTCCGAATTCACGCCGCCGAGCTGCTTGATGTCGGCATCGGCTTCCTCTTCGAGCACGTCCACGATGTCGTCGACGAGGATCACGCCCACGAGACGGCCAGCCTCGTCCACCACGGCGGCGGAGACGAGGTTGTAGCGCTCGAACATGCGCGCCACGTCTTCCTGGTGTTGGGTCGCCACCACCCGGTCGGGCTCGTCGTCCATGATCTCCTGGATCGTGACCGGGCGCTTGGAGCGCAGAAGCTTGTCGAGGGCGACGGCGCCGAGCAGGTGGCCCGCCGGATCGATCACGAAGATCTCGTAGAAGGTCTCCGGCAGGTCGGTGCCTTCACGCATGAAGTCGATGGTCTGCCCCACCGTCCAGAACGGCGGCACGGCGATGAACTCGGTCTGCATGCGCCGGCCGGCGCTGTCCTCGGGATAATCGAGGGAGCGCTGGAGCGCGACGCGCTCCATGGCGGGTAGCTGGTCGAGAACCTCGGCCTGCTCCTCTTGCGGAAGGCTTTCGAGAATCGTGACGGCATCGTCCGAGTCGAGATCGCGGACACCCTCCGCCACGGTCGCGGTTTCGAGCTCTTCGAGAATCTCCTCGCGGACGGCCTCGTCAACCTCGGTCAGCGCAGTGAAGTCGAAGGCGGAACCCAGAAGCTCGATGAGGCGAGGGCGGTGCTCGGGTTCGAGCGCTTCGATGAGATCGCCGAGGTCGGATTCGTGGAAATCCTCCACGAGCCGCTGGAGCAGCTCGGTATCGGAGGCTTCGATGGCATCGGCGGCGGCGGCAAGGAATTCGGGATTGAGCTCACCTTCCTCGTCCCGGAAAACCGGGAGTTCGGTCTCCGGCCCGTCGGGCGTCGGAAGCGTTTTGTCGTTATCGACTTCCAGCATGAGCCGTCCTCAAAAAAATAATCGCTTAGGAAAATGCTGGCCGTTCCCGTGCATGCGTCAGCTGCCGTTGCGCCGGAAAGGCCATATCAATGAATCGCTTGGCCGCCGTTTCTGTCAGATTGATTCAGGGCGTCTTAGGATAACGCGAGGATATGACCAACAAAAAAGGCCCCGAAAAGGGACCTTTTTGTAGTTTGGTGCGGTCAAGAGGACTCGAACCTCCACGGGTCTCCCCGCTACCACCTCAAGGTAGTGCGTCTACCAATTCCGCCATGACCGCGAACTGATTTTCAGGAGGGGTTCTCCTGAAGAGGTGGTCGAATTAGCAGAACGATTTCGGCGCCGCAAGCCCTTCCTGAAATTAATCGCGCGAAACCTGACGGGAGTTGAAAAGCACGAGCAAAGCCGTCGGGGAGCCACTATATGGAGGGCGGCGAACCTGCCGTTTCAAGGTTGCATCATTTCAGGAGAAGACGGACCCGTGTCGAACCCGCGCGACAGCTTGGCAGCAAGGCTATTCATGGAAAGCGCACCCGAGGCCGTCGAATGGGCGATCTCGGAGAGCCCGGTGCCCTATGAGCAGGCTGTCGCCTTCATGGAAGCGCGGGCCGATGCCATCGCGGCAGGAGCGGCGCGAGAGATGGTCTGGCTCGTGGAGCATCCCCCGCTCTACACGGCAGGAACCTCGGCCCAAGCCGCCGATCTCGTAGATCCGGATCGGTTTCCTGTTCACCAGACGGGCAGGGGTGGGCAATACACCTATCACGGGCCCGGCCAGCGGGTGGCCTATGTGATGCTGGACCTGAAGCGCCGGGTTCCCGACCTGCGCCGGTATGTGTCTGCCCTGGAAGCCTGGCTGATATTGACCCTGGACGCCTTCAACATCCGCGGCGAGCGGCGGGAGGACAGGGTCGGCGTCTGGGTGCGGCGCCCGGACAAGGGCGAGGCGGCGGAGGACAAGATCGCTGCCATCGGAATCAGGGTGCGCCGATGGGCCACCTTCCATGGCATCAGCCTCAACGTGGAGCCGGACCTCACCCATTTCACCGGCATCGTTCCCTGCGGCGTCACCCAGCACGGGGTCACGAGTCTTGTCGATCTGGGCATCCCGGTCACCATGTCGGAGGTGGATTCGGTGATGCGCAAGGCCTTCGAGGACATCTTTGGGCCGACCGAGCGGGTGGAGGCTCCGTTGCTTTCCGGCAACTGAGTCTCAGTTTTTCACTTCCTCCATCGTCAGGCTTCTCCTCAGCGGCGCAACATGCTCTAAGCTTGTCCGAACATTCGCTTATCGACGGACATTCTTATGCAGCGCGCTCTCCTTGCCTCCGTTCTCGCCCTGGCAGTCTCGGCCTGTGCCTACCGGCCGGACCCGACGGAGCTCGTCAAAATCGTCGATTCGCCCTCCGACGTGCGGGTGTGCCAACGGCTGGGCGAAGTGAGCCCGGTGTTGTCCACTACCCCCGGCTTCGGCTCGGCCACTCAAGGCATGCTGGAAGCAACCGTCGCTCTCGGCGGCACTCATCTTTACATGCAGCAGACCACGAATGATTGGTCGCTCGTGCGCGGCATCGCCTATCGCTGCGGTTCCAGCGTCCGGGAAGACGTCGTCATTCGTGCGAAAGGCTAAGACCCAAGCATCACGAACGGAGTTGCGCAGGCTCTCATGTCCTCGTTACTGACGGGAGAGCCCTTCGGTTTTTGCCGTCGAAGGAGCCATAACAACAAGGGAGCCTGACGCCGTGCCCGTTATCGCCACCTCCGCCGATCTGACTTCGGATGCCGCCCGCTCCAACCGCGCCGCCTGGGCGGACCTGACCCAGGAGCTTCAGGCAAAACGGCAGGCAGTGGCGGAGGGCGGACCCGCCAAGGCGCGGGAGCGCCATCTGGCGCGGGGCAAGCTGCTGCCGCGCGAGCGCGTGACGCGCCTGCTCGATCCCGGCGCTCCCTTTCTCGAACTCGGCTCCCTCGCCGCCGACGGCATGTATGGGGATGCGATTCACGGAGCCGGCCTCATCACCGGCATCGGTCGCGTCGAAGGCCGTGAGGTCATGATCGTCTGCAACGATTCGACCATCAAGGGCGGCACATACTACCCGATGACGGTGAAGAAGCACCTGCGGGCGCAGGAGGTGGCGCGCGAGAATCGCCTGCCTTGCATCTATCTGGTCGATTCAGGCGGCGCGAACCTGCCGCACCAGACGGAAGTCTTCCCCGACCGCGAGCATTTCGGGCGCATCTTCTACAACCAGGCGACGCTCTCCTCGATGGGCATTCCGCAGATCGCATGCGTCATGGGCTCGTGCACGGCAGGCGGCGCCTATGTGCCGGCCATGTCTGACGAGACGGTCATCGTGCGCCGCCAGGGCACGATCTTTCTCGGCGGCCCTCCGCTCGTGAAGGCGGCGACGGGCGAGGTGGTGTCGGCGGAAGATCTCGGCGGCGCTGACGTGCATGCGCGCCAGTCCGGCGTGGCGGATCACTACGCGACTGATGATGTGCATGCGCTCGCCATCGTGCGCCGCATCGTCGGCACGCTCAACACCCGCAAGAACATCGACATCGATCTGGCCGAGCCGGTTGAGCCGAAATATCCGATCTCCGATCTCGACGCGATCGTGCCCACCGATCTCAAGAAGCAATACGACATCCGCGAGGTCATCGCGCGGCTCGTGGACGGTTCCGAGTTCGACGAGTTCAAGCGCCTCTACGGCACGACGCTGGTGACGGGCTTCGCCCGCATCTGGGGCATGCCGGTCGGCATCATCGGCAATAACGGCATTCTCTTTTCCGAGAGCGCGCTGAAGGGCGCGCATTTCATCGAGTTGTGCTGCCAGCGGCGCATTCCGCTGCTCTTCCTGCAGAACATCTCGGGCTTCATGGTCGGGCGTCAGTACGAGGCGGGCGGCATCGCCAAGGACGGCGCCAAGCTCGTCACGGCGGTGGCGTGCGCCCAGGTGCCGAAGATCACGCTGCTCGTCGGCGGCTCGTTCGGCGCCGGCAATTACGGCATGTGCGGCCGCGCCTATTCCCCGCGCTTCCTCTTCACGTGGCCGAACTCGCGCATCTCGGTGATGGGTGGCGAGCAGGCGGCGAGCGTTCTCGCCACCGTGCGGCGCGACAATATCGAGGCCGAGGGCAAGAACTGGAGCGCTGACGAGGAGGAGGCCTTCAAGGCGCCGATCCGCAACAAGTACGAGGAAGAGGGCTCGCCCTATCACGCCACGGCTCGGCTCTGGGACGACGGCATCATCCTCCCCTCGGAAACCCGCCGCGTGCTGGCGCTCGCCTTCTCGGCCGCGCTGAACGCCCCCGTTCCGGAGACGAAGTTCGGCGTTTTCAGGATGTAGCGCGTTCCGCTACAGGCGCGGAACCGGCATCGCTTAGAGAGGGTTGGAGGGTATGTCCGAGGTTGGACCCAACACCCTCCGCCGCAGCTATGCGCATCGGATCGCACGGCTCGCCGATGCTCGCGACAAGCGCGTCGAACAGGTCTTCGCTGAAATCCCCCGCGAAAACTTCCTCCCGCCGCCCCCCTGGACGATCATCAGGCTCGGCGATGCGAGCGAGACGAGCAGGCTTTCCGATATCTACGAGAATGTCCTTGTCGCCATCGACCGCCAGCGGGGCATCAACAACGGTGAGCCAACGCTTCATGCGATCTGGCTTGACGCCGTAAGCCCGCAGCCAGGGGAGAGCGTCGTTCATGTCGGGGCGGGGACAGGCTACTATACGGCGATGCTCTCGCGGCTCGTCGAGCCGGGCGGCCATGTGGAGGCTTTCGAGTATGAGCCTGACTTGGCGGCCGAGGCATCCCGGAACCTGCGGCCCTACGCGAACGTGACCGTTCATGGAGAATCGGCCTTCGGCAGGAAGTTGCCCAACGCGGATGTGATCTACGTCAATGCAGGCGTCATCGCGCCGGATGCGGAATGGCTGAATGCATTGAACCCCGGTGGGAGGCTGATCTTTCCCTGGCAGCCGCACAAGGGCTGGGGGCCAGCCCTCCTCGTCACACGGCAGGAGGGCGGGTTTGCGGTCCGGGCTCTGATGAATGTGGGCTTCATCTCGTGCAGCGGAACGACGGAGAAGGTCAGCTCAAGGCATCTGCCGACGGAAGCCGATCTCGCCGCCGTTAGATCATTGTGGCTCAGGGATGGGATTGCCCCTGACGACAGCGCCGTCGCTGTTTATGAGCACGTCTGGTTCTCGTCCAAAGCTCTCGTCGGGTGAGCCTTACCCTTTCGGTTGTGCGCACCCGCACCTAACCTAACGTCAGGCTGAGCTATGAAAGATGACAAGGAGCAGTTTACGTAGCGGTGCAGTCCAGAACGGCATGTTTTGAAGTCCCAAAAGGTCAAAAAAATGTTGCTGCCGGGCAACACCCAGAAACCTTCCTCATCCTGCCGTTCTTGGCCCAAGCGTCGCCGCGATCCCGCCATAAACCACAAGCACCAGAGAAGGCCTGCTAAGTGCTTCCAAACCAAAGCTTTACAGCGAGGCGCTCCAAGGGAAGGTCCGATTAACGCTATCGGGCATCGTTACCAAGGGGTGATTGCATAGGTGGCGCAGCACGTGGCAGATCACGAGAGTTCCATCCCACGCGGAACTTTCGAAAAGGACTGTGTGGACAAGAGTATAAATCCATGGATGCGCGCCTGACCGAAATGCCCATGAAGCCGAGCCGCCGCTCGACGGAGGCTTTGCGCGCGTCCCTGCAATCCATGCTCGCGATGTTCGGCGCTCTTGTCCTTTTCGGTCTGTCCGGAATGGGCAGCGCCCAGGCGCTCGATGCCGCCCCGCGTCCGCAGCCGCTGACGCCCGCGCTCGCGCCGGTTCTGGCTCCTCCCGTGAAGTACGGTTCTGCCCGCGAAGCTCTTCGCACCGGCATGCGCGACTACAATGCAGGCGACAAGCTCGGCGCCGCCGCCGCTCTCGAATACGCAGCCGGGCAGGGGCATACGCTCGCGCTCTGGAAGCTCGGTCGCATGTATGCGGACGGCGACGGCGTTCAGCATGATGATCTGAAGGCCTTCGAGTATTTCTCGAAGCTTGCCGACCAGTATGCGGATGAAAGTCCCGACTCGCCGAATGCGACGGTCGTCTCCAGCGCCTTCGTGGCGCTCGGCACCTATTTCCTCGAGGGCATCGAGGGTACTTACGTGTCCGCCAATCCGGCCCGCGCTGTCGAGATGTTCAGCTACGCCGCGTCGTATTTCAGCGATTCCAATGCCCAGTACAATCTCGCCCGCCTCTACATGGAAGGCACGGGCGTGAGGCGCGATTCGCGCCAAGCTGCCCGCTGGTTCAATCTGGCTGCGGAAAAGGGGCATCACCCGTCGCAGGCGCTACTCGGGCATCTTCTCATGAACGGCCAGGGCGTACCACGCCAGCGGGCCAAGGGCCTCATGTGGCTGACCCTGGCCCATGAAGCTGCCGGCAGCTCAAGCAAGGATCAGTGGATCACGAATCTCTACGAGGAAGCTTTCGCCACTTCCAACGATTCGGACCGCAAGCTGGCCCTCGCTCTTCTCGAGCAGTACATCCAGTCGCGCCGCTAAGACCGTTCGGTCTTAGTCGATATCCAGATCCACCATCACCGGCACGTGGTCCGACGGCTTGTCCCAGCCGCGCACTTCCTTGCGGATCGAAGCGGTCTTGAGCTTGTCCTGAGCCTGCGGCGAGAGCAGCAGATGGTCGATGCGGATGCCGTTGTTCCGCTGGAAAGCGCCCGCCTGATAATCCCAGAATGAGTAGAGGCCCGCCTGATCGGTGCAGGCGCGTAAGGCATCACTGAGGCCGAGGTTTTCAAGTGCGCGGAATTTCGCGCGGCTCTCCGGCTGGAAGAGCGCGTCGTTTGCCCAGGCGGCGGGATCGGCCGCATCCTTGGGTTCGGGAATGACATTGTAGTCGCCGCACAGCACCAGAGGCTCTTCGAGCGCCAGAAGCCTGCGGGCATGGGCGTGGAGACGATCCATCCAAGCAAGCTTGTACTCGAATTTCGGCGTGCCGATGGGGTTGCCGTTCGGGAGGTAGATCGAGGCGACACGCACCGCGCCGCCCTCAGTCGAGATGACGCCTTCGAGATAGCGCGCCTGCTCGTCGCCATCGTCGCCCGGAAGGCCGCGCCGGACATCCTCGAGCGGGCGCTTGGAGAGAATGGCCACGCCGTTATAGGCCTTCTGCCCATGGGTGACGACATTGTACCCCAGCGCTTCGACCTCGGCCTTCGGAAAGGCCTCATTCACGCATTTGAGTTCCTGGAGGCAAAGCACGTCGGGTTCCGCGCTTTTCACGAAAGTCGCGAGATGATCCAGCCTCTGCTTGATGGAGTTTACGTTCCAGGTGGCTATACGCATCGTGTCGGCCTCTTTGCCTCTTGTAAGCCTTCATCGGATGTTCGCGGAAAGCTTGCAAGGTGAAAGCCGTCATTATTCTCAACTGGGCTTCCCATGAACCCATCCTGGTTTCAGTCCATCGACAGCTACTGCGAACGCCTCGATGCGGGCTTCTGGGCGGAGCCGATCAATGCGGTCTCGAACGCCTTCTTCCTGCTGGCCTCCGCCTATGCCTTCCGGCTGTGGCGGCAAAAGGAGAGGGCGGACTGGCCGTCGCTTTGGCTCATCGCGGTCACCGCCATCGTCGGCATCGGCAGCTTCCTGTTCCACACCTTCGCGAACCGCTGGTCGATGCTGGCCGATGTGCTGCCGATCGCCGTATTCATCTACAGCTATTTCCTGCTCGCCATGCGCCGGTATCTGAATTTCGGCCTTCCCGCCGCCGTGGTCATCACCATCGCCTTCGCGGCGTTCAACATGAGCTTCACGCGCGTGTGGTTTTCGGTTTTTCCGGGCGTCTCGCTCAACGGCTCGGTGAGCTACCTTCCGGCATTGATGGCGATGCTTGCCGTGGGCTGCATCTGCGTGCCGAGCAGAACGGGCCAGGCGGGAAGGGCGCTCTTGTGGGCCGGCGCCATTTTTGCCGTTTCGCTGTTCTTCCGCTCCATCGACAGCGCGGTTTGCCCTGCGCTACCACTCGGCACGCATATGCTCTGGCACATGCTGAATGCACTCGTGCTGTGGATTCTGATGAACGCCGCGATCCGGCACGCTCCCGAGAAGAGGTCGCTCCATGTCCCAGGTTGAAATCCACGGCTATGCCGTCGTCTCCGACAACGACCGCATCGCAGATGCGACCGGGCAGACGCCGGATGTGCTGCGCAATGATGCGGATTGGGCGTATTTTCAGGCGGAGCTCAACAGGTCTGACTTGACGGTGCTGGGCCGCCTTGGACATGAGGCCAACCCCAATCCGAAAAAGCGGTTGCGGATGGTGCTCTCCTCCTCGTCCTCCGGGCTCGAGCGAAGGGAGGATGGCTGGTGGTGGAATCCTGAAAGGCTGTCCTGGCAAGAGGCTATCGGCCAGGCCCTGCCGCAGGGCGGCAGAGTGGCGGTCCCGGGAGGGCGGCAGGTCTTCGATCTTTTCCTGGCTATCGGCTACGCCGCGTTCCATCTCACGCGCGCAGAAGGGTCCTTCATTCCAGAAGGCGTTGCGGTGTTCTCCGGCTGCGATCAGGGCAAGTCTGCCGAGACCGTACTCGAAGAGGCAGGGATGAAGCCCGGTGTGAAGCAGGTGCTTGACCCGAACGGGCCCATCAGTCTCGTCGTCTGGGCGAGCTAGGCGGGAAACATCCGAGCCGCCATGAGTTGACCTCCGATAACCTTTGCCAGGAGGGTCTCATGAGGCGCACGCTTTCATCTCTTGTCATGATCGGCTGTCTCGCTGCAGGGGCAGCCTGGGCGCAAAGCTCATCGTCCAGCGGCAGTTCCTCGTCCTCCTCGGGTGCGGCAGGTGGCACGGCCGCTTCTCCGAGCGCACCTTCTCCGAGCAGTCCATCGATGCCGCTGCCCCGCCCGCAGAACAGCATGGGAAATTCGACGACCACGCCGCCGCGTGACGCGACGACTTCGGCACCGATCCCTCCGACCGGAAGCGAGGGCAGCACGACGGGACCCGGGGCGACGGGAAGCGTCCAGGGAGGCCGCCGCGTCGGTCAGCCCTCATCCATCGGCCCCTCGTCAAGGGAGGAGGAGCTTTTGAAGAAGGGCCGGCAGATCGAGCAGCGGGCGCGTCGTCTCTGCGACGGGTGCTGATGACTTCGGTCTAGCTGGTTTAGCCTTAGGGAGTCCGTGCGACCTCCTGCATCGCTGCGATAGAAGGTGGCGCGGCTGAGAAGGATGCTGCCGAAAGCCAAGCTCTCCTTACGTTTCATGAGTTCCGTAAGTTTTCATTAACCATGTGAGCGCATCCTTTCCCTCGCTGAATCAGGAAGACAATTCCAATCGGCTGAGCGGAGATGGGGCACATGACGCACAAGAATCTGACAGAGACGATCGGCGAAAGAATCGCCGCAACCGAACTCGTGGTCGATGCCATCGCCCAGCAGGGCAGGGAGGCCGATCTTCGCGATCTTCGCGTCCTGCTCATCAGCACGATGAGCCTGCTTACCCGGGATCCCGGCGTGGAAGCCGCTGTGGATGATCTTTACGCGGCTGCATCCGTCCTCGTGCGGGATGTCGCTTCCGGCGTTCACCCGGTTCCGCGCAATCTCCGTTTCCTTCGCTCCGCCCTCGCACGCTTCACCGAGCGCGTTCCTGCTCTCCTTGGCGATGAGAAATCCGACGATCCGATGCGCCTGCGCGGCCTCGAAGCAGCCTACGCCGTACAGTTGGAGCGCAGCGCACATATTGAGGATGAAGACACCTCGGCAGATGTGCGCTCCGCGGCCTAATGGTATAACACAACGATTACTTCGTAAGGGTTTCAGTGGCAGCTTGGCTGTTATAGGCTATTTTCCTAAGTCCGTTTTGGTGCGATAACGGCGGCGGCTTCAAGAAGCCGCCGTGCAGCAATTCAATCCTGCTTCGTTATCCGTACCACTCCCCATCTCGGCTCTGACTTCGGCCGAGAGCGAGAGACTTTGCGAGACATCCTGAATGGCGACCGTTACGTTCCATGCCGAGATGCCGGAAGGCCTGCGCTTGCAGGCGCTTTTCACGGGGATCATGGGCGGCGTCGACGGCATCTCGTTCGGAACGGACGGCGATAACGAGACGGCGACTTTCGAGGTCCTGTATTTCGATGACCCGGTCGAAGTCTTCTACAGCGGACAGGCCATCTCGGAAACGACCGGCTCGGTTTCATACGTGCGCTTCGGTCCGGCGGCCGCCCCGTGGCTGACGATAGGCGCGCCCGGCGGCCATGCGCTTTTCACCTATAACGATCTGCTGACCTTCCATGGAGGCGGCGCTACCGCTGCAGCCGCCCTTCTGTCCCAGGCGGACAATTTCGCCGGCTCCGCGAAAGGCGACTTCATGGAGTCGTATGCGGGCAACGATTTTCTCGATGGAGGGAAGGGCGCTGACACGCTTCATGGCGGATCGGGGAACGACACCTACATCGTCGACACTTCGGCTGATCGCGTCGTCGAGGCTGTCGGCGGTGGCTACGACATCGTCGAGACGAGCGCCAACTTCGCGCTCGCGGAGGATTCCGAGGTAGAAGTTCTCAGAGCCAGTGCCTCCGCATGGTCGTTGACGCTGATCGGAAATCGCTTCGCCAACCATATCACCGGAACAACCGGCAACGACCTTCTCGATGGCAAGGGTGGCATCGACACGCTGGTCGGTAAGGCAGGCGACGACACCTATCTCGTCGATAACTCCTTCGATATCGTGGTGGAGATCGCAGGCGAGGGGTACGACACTGTCATTGCGACCGCATCCTATCGATTGACCGACAACGTCGAGGTGCTCAAGGCGGCAGCCGGCACAACCATGCTTACGTTGGAAGGCAACGCGCTTGCCAACGAGATATTCGGCAATACCGGCATCGACATCATTCACGGATACGACGAAGACGACAGGCTCTATGGTGATGGCGGCAACGACATCATCTATGGCGGAAACGGCAGCGACCAGATCTTCGGCGGTATCGGCGACGATCGCATGGAGGGTGGCGACGGATACGACGCCATCTATGGCGACGTCGGCAACGACACGCTGATAGGCGGCAACGGCCACGATACGCTTTACGGCGGGCCGGGCGACGATTTCTTCAGCGGCGACAACGGGGATGATCAGCTCTTCGGCGATGCCGGCCGCGACACGCTGTATGGCGGCGCAGGTGACGACCGACTCTATGGCGGTATCGACGTCAACAAACTCTATGGCGAGGATGGCAACGACGTACTCTATGGCGGCATCCACGTGGACACGCTCGTCGGTGGCGCCGGCAAAGACCAGCTTTTCGGCGATGCGGGTAACGACTACCTCGATGGCGGTCCCGGACGCGATACTCTGTGGGGTGGCGCCGGGCGCGACAGTTTCGTATTTCGCGACCGTCTGAGTGCCAAGACGAATGTCGACACCATCAAGGATTTCAGGATCAACGTCGACAAGATCCGCCTGGAAAATTCGATCTTCAAGAAACTCGGTAAAGCGGGAAAGCTGAACTCTGATTTCTTCACGATAGGCACCGCTGCCCAGGATGGGAACGACCACCTCGTGTTCAACAAGAAGGCCGGTTTCCTGTCTTACGACGCTGACGGATCGGGCCGCATCAAGGCTGTTGTCTTCGCGAAATTCAAGCCGGGCCTGGGGTTGGACGCCGGCGATTTCATCGTGATCTGACTCAGGGGCGCAGCTCTATCTGAGATAGAGCCTTACGACGGCATCAGAGGCTGCTGATATCCGTTCGAGAATTTGAGCGCGGCCTCGACCCGATTACGGACCCGGAGCTTCTGCAGGATGTTGGTGAGGTGGTGCTTGATGGTCTTCTCGCTGAGATAAAGGCTGTTGCCGATTTCCTTATTGCTCCGTCCCTGCACGAGGATGGCGAGGATCTGCTGCTCACGGGGCGTCAGGTGCGGAAGGCCATTCACGGATTTCGAATCGCCATGAGCGGGGCGTTTATCCGTCAGGAGCCGTGCCGCAAGACTCGGCGAGATGAAGCTCTGTCCCTGGTGAAGAACACGGACCGTTTGAACGAGTTCGCTGCGGTTCGTCTCTCGCAGCAGGTAGCCTCGGGCTCCTCTTCTCAAGGCCGCGTAAACGCATTCCTCTGTCGCCGCATCGGCCAACATCACGATCCCGATCCGCAGGTCATGCCGCAGGATCGCCTCGAGTGTCTCAATGCTGTTGTCCAGGATATCTGCATCGAGCACGATGACATCCGGCGTGCTCTCTTTCACGATCCTGATCGCATCCCAGGCCGTTGCTCCCTGATCGATGACTCGAAAGTCCGATTGGGAGTTCAAGGCAAGGATGATCCCATCCCGAAACAAGGGATATTTATCGACGACAGCGATACGAATGCTGTTTTGCATTGGAGCCCCCCAGTTCCAATCCAGTTGCTCCTAGAGCAGGCAGAAATCCATCTGTCTTTGAAGGATTTCGCGACCGCTCGACTCTTCAGATAGGATAATAAGTCGCCTTCATATTAAGCAATATCAATAAGTTATAAATCCTGGTTCTTCCGAGCCTCTTGAGGATTACCACCGAAGAAGTAGGCCAGTTACAAGGTCCGATAATATCGAGATCACCTGTTCAAAAGCCGGATTCAGGGCTTCGGGAGCGCCCGATGGTGAGTTGGAGCCCTGCTGCGGTAAGGGTCCACTCACGTCTGGGCCTGTCTGTCATAAAGCCTCGTCGCTGCGATCATGGCGGCTTCGACGCGGTTTTTGGCGCCGAGCTTTTCCATGATGGCCGTCAGGTAGCTTTTGATCGTCTTTTCCGTCAGGCCGAGTTCGTCGCCAATGCGTCGGTTGCTGAAACCTTGGAGGATCAGCATCAAGATCTGCTCCTCGCGCGCCGTGATTTCGGGGAAGCGGCTTGGTGCCGATGACGGGCGCTTTTCCGTGACCCTCGCCATGAAAAGCTGTGCCGCGAAGCTCGGAGATACATAGCTCTGGCCTTTCTCGACGATGCGGATGGCAGCCACAAGTTCGGAGCTGCTGGTTCCCTTGAGAAGATATCCGCGCGCCCCTTTTCGCAGAGCGCCCCGCACCTCCTCCTCGTCATCGATGACCGTCAGCATCACGGTTTTTGTCGCAGGGCAACGCAGCGCGATCTTGGCGGCGGCATTGGCTCCTCCGCCCGGCATGTTCATGTCGAGCAGCAGAATGTCGGGAGCTTGTTCCTGAGCGATCTGAATGGCATCGGCAGCCGTCGCTCCCTGACCGACGACCTCCATATCGGCCTCGGATTCCAGGGCGAAGACCACCCCGTCCCGGTAGAGCATGTGGTCATCCACGACACCGACACGGATCTTACGCTGCATCCGGCACTCCCACGGCAAGCGGCAGGGACGCTTTGACGGATGTTCCGGCTTCCGGTCTGCTCCCCATGTTCACGGTTCCGCCGATGCTTTCAATTCGGTCTCTAAGCCCGGCCAGACCGAAGCCCGGTTGTTTCATATGGCCTTCCAGGTCACTCATGCCTGGCCCTTTGTCCAGGACCTCGATCTCGATGGAGATTCCGTCCCAGTGGATGTTGACTTCCTGGCCTCGACCGCCTGCGTGCTTGAAGGCATTGTTGAGCCCTTCCTGAACGAAGCGGCACAGGGCGATCTTCACGAATTGCGGAGCTTGCTCCGGAAGTTCGGACATATTGCAGGTGATGATCGTCCCGGTCGTGCGTTCATGATGGCGGATCATGAAGGTCAGCGCTTCCTTAAGGGTCAGTTTCTCGACTTCCGGCAGGAGCAGCCCTTTGCAGATGTTCCTGATGTCGCTGAGGGCATCCGACAGGGCTTTTTGGGTTCGCTTCAAGTTCTCGTGGTCATGGGGGTTCTCTTGAACCTTGCCGAGACGCAGAAGGGCGAGGCTGACCAGTTGGGCGACGCCGTCATGCAGATCATATCCCATCTGCCGCAGTAGGCGTTCGTTGCTTTCCGTCGCATTTTGCGCCGCTCGCTCGACCCGTTCATGCAGAACGCGGTTCTGTTGGAGAAGACGTGTCAGCTGCGTGACGCGCATGGTCAGTGCCGCACGCTGCTGATCGATCGTCTTGCTGCCGTTGGCGACGATCACGAACAAGGCGCCCATCATGTTCAGCGTGACAAGGATCGTTGCAATCCAGGTTTGCCATTCCGATGCGACGAGCTCTGCCTGAAAAGCCTCTGCACGCTCATGAAACTCCATGGCGGCGATGATCTTGCCGGTCTCGCTCTCTCGAATGGGAACGAACACTTTGAAACAGGATGTATCCGCATGACTCGGTTGAGCATGATCATCCTGGGGGGCGTCCTCGAACTGCACCTTGATCGTGCCGGACCATGCTTCATGAAAGCCCTGATTGCGTTGAAGCCGCTCTCCGATGAGCTTGGGATCGCTGCTGTAGACAGCCACGCCGTCATGTCTCCAGACCTTCAGGGAAAGAATACTCGCGCGAAGGTCCGGTCTCGCCATCGCCCGGTTCAGATCCCTGATGCTTTCCTCAGAGAGCGTTTCCCTGAATGCCAACTCCTGGAGGTGGGGCGTCACGAGGCTGGCGACCGAAAGTGCGGCCGATGCGGCTTTGAAATCCGAAACGCTCTTTTCGATCTGCCATGACACCCAGGTGCCTAACGCGAGCATTCCAACCAGCATGACCGCAAAAGCCGTGAGCAGGAATTGCCCGCTGAGGCTCATCCGCCGTCCAGGCTTTCTGCCTGGTTTCGTATCGAGCCCGAAACGGTGAGAAACGTACACTGCGGCGATCCCCCAACCTCCAAGCCGACCCTTCCGTACGATGGTCTGCTTAGAGGCTCTCTAAAGTAGAGCGGGGGCTGCGCTGGCTGTAAATACTATCCGGAAGGGGTAGTTCGTGGATGTTATGCGAGACGGCGCACGAATGAATAACATATGCTATCGAAAAAACATAACATAACGATGAGTTTGTACTCTATACTTGGAGTATTGGCGTTCGCGCATGAGCTTCATGTTGTATCATAGTGGACCTTGGTCGGCTTGCTGACGAAGGTCTGAAACTCTCCCAAGACCAACATCGGACCTAGGTCTCCATGCCTACGATCGGACCTCAGACCGTCTAGTGAGCAGCCTTCCAGTTTGACCAGAATGTGTCCTGCAACTGTCGATTTTGCGGCAGTGATTTGGGGAGAGACACAATGGTCAACCTTGTTCGGCACGATCTCGAATTCATTCTGAAGCAGATCAAGATTGCTGAGGCGAACTCGTCGGCTCACTCGGGTGAGAGTGCAAAGAGCCTGAGTGAAATCCGGGTCGACGCGGATGGCAACGTGGTTGCGACAGGTGGAACCCTGGCGGTGCCGACACCGCTTTCTCCCTATGGCCTGCGCACCGTCGACGGCAGTTACAACAATCTCGTCGCAGACCGAAATGAATGGGGCGCCTCCGACACTCCCTTCGAACAGCTGACGAACCCGTATTGGCGCAATGAGCAGGACGATCAGATCGTCTTCGGGGTGCCCGGCAACTCCGTCACGATGACCAACAACAACTACGGCAGTTCGGGAACCGTCGTCGACTCAGACCCCCGCACCATTTCAAATCTTATCGTCGATCAATCCTTGGACAATCCGGCCGCGATCTATGCGGCGTTGACCCATGCCGGCTTCACAGGCGCGGCGCTTCTGCCGACGATCCAGGCCATTCGCGATGCCAAGGCCGCCCTCGATGCGGCCCTCGAGAATGCCGCGAGCGAAGGCATAGGCATTCCGGCTCTTCAGCAGGCTCTGGCGCAAGCGCAGGCCGAAGCCGCGCAGGCACAGGCTGACGCCGACGCCGCCCAGCTGGAGGCTGCTTCCGACCAAGCTGCTCATGAAGAGGCGCTTGCCGCCGTGCAGCTCGCCGATGCCGAGGCCGATCAGGCGCTGAGCGCCCTGACGGCGTTCCTTATCGACGGCATCGTTCCCGATGATCAGCAGGAGGGATATGCCGACGCTCTCGCGACATTCCTGGCGAAGCAGACTGCGCTCGGGGAAGCTGAAACCGTTGCTGCGACTCGCGGCCAGGAGGCGGAGGCTTCCGCAGGCGTCGCGCAGACGGCAGCCGCCAACGCGGCCCAAAAGGCTGCGGTCGCCGCCGAAGCGCAGCAGGCTCTCGACGAGGCCGTGGCAGCGAACGGCGCTGCCGATGCTGCTGTCGGCGCCGCTCAGGATGCGCTGGACGATTTGCTCGATGCCAACGGCGTCGTCGTCGACAACGGCAGCGTTGTGCTTCCCAACGTTTCGCCGGATGAAGGACTGTCCGCTTCCTACAACAGCTGGTTCACTCTCTTCGGACAGTTCTTTGACCACGGTCTCGACCTCGTGCCCAAAGGCGGCAACGGAACAGTCTACATTCCGCTCCAAGAGGACGATCCGCTCTATAATCCGGACAGCCCGCACACCAATTTCATGGTGCTCACCCGCGCGCCGGCAAATCCCGACAACCTGACGACGCCTTGGGTCGATCAGAACCAGACCTACGGCTCCCACGCGTCGAAGCAGCTCTTCATGCGTGAATATGTCGAGGTCAACGGAAGGCCCCTTGCAACCGGACTGCTGCTCGAAGGCAGCAAGGGTGGCCTTGCCACTTGGGCCGATGTGAAGGCGCAGGCCCGCGACGTGTTGGGCATCAACCTGACCGATGCCGATGTGACGAACATTCCGATGTTCGTGATGGATGCCTATGGCGAGTTCGTCCGCGGACCGAACGGCTATCCGCAAATGGTGGTTTCCCTTGGCGCCGACAACAAGTTCGGAGGCGTGGGAGCGGATGCGGACCAGTTCGTGGAAGGCAATCCCGCCGCCCCGAGCTCGACGGCCAATGCCGTTCGCACGGGCCATGCCTTTCTCGACGATATTGCTCACGCGGCGGGTCCAAGATCCTCGACTGGCGTGATGCTTGCTCAGGACGGCGACGAAGCGGTCGGCTATACCGGCGGCTACGATGGCCGCGGCAACCAGACATCGTATGACAACGAGCTGCTCGATGCCCACTACATCACGGGCGACGGGCGCGGCAACGAAAATATCGGCCTGACCGCCGTCCACCACGTGTTCCACTCGGAGCACAATCATATGGTGGAACAGGTGAAGGTACGGGCCATCGAGTCCGGCGACATCGCCTTTCTCAATGAATGGCTTCGTGTTCCTCTCTCCGCCGGCACGGCTCTGCCGAACCCGGCCGATGCGGTCGCCGTCAAAGCTTTCGCCAGCACCCTTGCATGGGACGGCGAGCGCCTGTTCCAGGCTGCCCGCTTCACGACCGAGATGCAGTATCAGCACCTCGTGTTCGAAGAGTTCGCCCGCAAGGTCCAGCCGGACGTGGATGCATTCGTATTCCAGCCATCCATGGACATCGACCCGGCAATTTTTGCCGAGTTCGCCCATGTGGTCTATCGCTTCGGCCACTCGATGCTGCGGGAGACCGTGGACCAGACCAATGCAGACGGCACAACGAACAACCTGGACCTGTTCGAAGCTTTCCTAAATCCGCTGGCCTTCGGCGCCAATGGCTTGAACCACGCCCAGGCCGCAGGCGCCATCGCTCGCGGCATGACCAGCCAGGTCGGCAATGAGATCGACGAGTTCGTTACCGGTGTTCTGCGTAATCAGTTGCTCGGCATCCCGCTCGATCTCGCGGCGATCAACATCGCCCGCGGTCGTGACACCGGCATCCCGCCGCTGAACGAGGCGCGCCGCCAGTTCAGGGAGATCGCCAGCGGGGACACTCAGCTCGATCCCTATACGAGCTGGACCGACTTCATGCTCAACCTGAAGAACCCGGCTTCCATCGTGAACTTCATTGCGGCCTACGGCACGCATAGCACGATCGTCAACGCCACGTCGGCGGAGGCGAAGCGAGAAGCCGCCTGGAAGATCGTGTTCGGCGGGGATGGTGCTCCGGAAGACCGGCTTGCCTTCCTCAATGCCACGGGTGCCTACGCTGGAGGAAAGCTCGGCGGTCTGGAGGATGTCGATCTCTGGGTGGGCGGCATGGCCGAGAAAAAGATGGCCTTCGGCGGCATGCTGGGCTCGACCTTCTCGTTCGTCTTCGAGCTGCAGCTCGAAAACCTGCAGAACGCCGACCGGTTCTACTACCTGTCCCGCGTCCAGGGCCTCAACTTCCTCAACGAACTGGAGAACAACTCTCTCGCCAAGATGGTGCTGAACAACACCGATCTGGGCACGACCGGCTATGCGATCCCAGGAGATATCTTCTCCGTTCCCGATCATGTCCTGTATGTGGACCAGAACGTCCAGATGACGTTCGGCCATACCGATCCGACCCACGACGACCCCTTCCTGCAGGCCGTCTCCCAGCTCGTCGAGCGTATCGACGCCAATGGCGACGGCATTGCCGAATACATCCGCTACAACGGCAACGATCACGTGCTCATTCAGGGCACGAAAGGGAACGACCGCATCGTGGCGGGCGGCGGTGACGACTCGGTCTGGGGTCGTGACGGCAACGACACGATCGAGGCCGGTTATGGTGTGGACAAGATCCACGGCGGCAAGGGCGACGACATCATCACCAATTCCGGCACGGATATCGGTGAAATTGACATGCTCCACGGCGAGGAGGGCAACGACGTCATCCACGGCGGCAGCGGCCTCGCCTTGATCTTCGGCAACGAAGGTCAGGACTTCATCATAACGGGCCCCGACGGCAAGGAGGCCTTCGGCGGCACGGGCAATGACTTCATTCTCGGCGGCGACGGCGGCGACTTCCTGCTCGGCAACGAAGGCGACGACTGGATCGAGGGCGCCAATGGCTTCGACGTGATCTCCGGCGACAACTCCGAGCTGAACTTCAACTCGTCCATCATCGGTCACGACGTCATGTTCGCCGGTCAGAACGAGCAGGATTTCGACGCCGAATCCGGCGACGACATCATGGTCCAGGGCGAGAGCGTCATGCGCAACGAGGGCATGTTCGGCTACGATTGGGCGATCCATAAGCTGAACGGAGAAGCAGCAGACTCGGATCTTCTGACGCCGATCTTCACCACGGCTGAAGAAGACATCCTTCGGGATCGCTTCGATCAGGTCGAAGCTCTGTCCGGCTGGAAACACAACGACCTCTTGCGGGGCGACAACCGGGGAGGGGCAGACGTGGAGGCGCCTCCTCCCGGAGCCAATGGCGACGCGGTCGAGACCGTCTTCACCGACAATGAGCTGACCCAGGCAGGCGTCAACCGCATTACCGGCTTGCGCGAACTCCTGGGTAACTGGGTGGCGGCTGCGCCGACCAGCGGTGATCTCGAGAAAGTCATTGCCTTCGATCGCGGTAACATCCTCATCGGCGGTGGTGGCAACGACACCATTGAGGGCCGTGGCGGCGATGACGTGATCGACGGCGACGCATGGCTCAACGTCCGAATCCGGATCACGACGTCCAGCGGCGTCTTTACGGCCGACGGAATGAGCGGAAAGGTCTATCGTGAGGCAGACTATGCGGATGGCGCGCCGAAGCCGGGCGCTACGCCAGTATTCGGTGGCCAGAGCCTCCAGGCGCTGATGCTCAACGCAACGCTCAATCCCGGCCAGCTGAGCATCGTCAGGGAGATCGTCGACGGCGATCTGAACAACAGCGCCACCGACTTGGCGGTCTATGGCGACGTGCGGGCAAACTATGCCATCAGGAGCAATGCCGACGGCAGCATCACCGTCGAGCACGTGACGCAGGGGACCGACCCGGTTACCGGAAACCCCCGCCTCTCGGATGGCACTGATCGCCTGCTCAACATCGAGAAGCTGCGCTTCGCCGACGGAGAGGTGAACCTGACCCCGCCGAAGCTATCGCTTCACGCCTACAACCCTGGCGGAACCCATGCGGATAACTTCTCGTCGACATCCTACAGCCGCTCTGATGGTAACCGCGGGTGGGCCACGAACTGGATCGAGGATGGGGATGATGGGAGCCCAGCTCTGTCGAATAACGGGCAGATCCAGATCACGAACGGCGCTCTGCGGTTCGACACCGGCGACGGGGCTATGATCGAGCGTGGTCTCAACCTGGCAGGTGTTGGTACGGCACGTGTGACCTACTCGGTCGCCGAGCAGGGCTTCGATGCAAACGAACGGGTAGAGGTATACTTCTCCAGAGACGGCGTGACCTTCGATCTGCTCGAAGTAATCGGTGAGGATGCCGATGGCGGTGCCCGGGGCTTCGATATCTCCGGCCCGTTCACGTCAAGCGCAAAGATCCGCTTCGTCGTGACGGGAGTGGCCGGGAACAATGAGCAGGTGAACATCGACAACGTGTCGGTGAGCGTCATGCTTCCTTCAGCGAACCCGACCACTAACTATGCGGCAACCTTCCAGGAGAACGGCCCGCAGGTGGCGATCGCCAACAATCCCGGCATCGTCGACGACGCGGTCCAGATGGTATCGGCCCGGATCGTGCTGACCAATGCGCAGCCTGACGATGAACTCAATGTCGGCACTCTTCCGGAAGGTATTTCTGCGAACGTCACTACGGTGGCGGGTCAGATCATCGTGACGCTCACGGGTCCTGCTTCCCTGGCGGCCTATCAAAGGGCCATCCAGGCCGTGACGTTCGATAACGACTCGCAGAATCCGGTCGCAGGAAATCGTGTGATCCAGGTGACGGTGAATGACGGTCTTCTGGACAGCAATGTTGCCACGACCACGATCAATGTGGTTGCGACAAACGATCAGCCTAGCGCGGAAAACGACATTGTCTTCACCAATGTCTCGAGCGGACCGTTCCTGGTCCCTGAATGGGCTCTGCTTGCCAATGACACCGATGTCGAGGGCGATACGCTCGACATTACCGGTGTCAACGGCAACAACGCCTTCCAGGCATCTCTGACTGCGAATCCTGGTTTCGTCACTTTGACGGATATTGGCAACCCAGGCGGTACGTTCTCGTACACGGCTTCCGACGGCAAGGGTGGGGCTGACACGGCTTCGGTCAACGTCACCCGCGACACCTCTGGCGCCGTCGAGGGCAACCAGTTCGACAACATCCTGATCGGCAATGCCGCCGGCAGCACCTTCGATGGCGGCACGGGCGACGATACGATCCTGGCCGGAGACGGGAACGACACCATCGTGTGGAATGCCAACAATTTTGGTGCCACTGATGGAACGGACTTCGTCGACGGCGGGTCTGGAACGGACACTTTCGATCTGAACACCCGTCCAGGGACGAACGAAATCTACCGCGTCTATACCCGCACCTGGGCAGACGACAACAACGTGCCGGTCACCAGGGACGAAACCGAGATCGTCATCACGAGGACCGTCGGCAACACGACAACCGTCGTCGCCGAGCTCGACAACATCGAGGAGATCCGCATCGGAACGCAGACGAGCGATCCGTCCAACGGCAGCGCGGGGCCAGGCGACACGGTGCAGATCTTCGGCGATTTCTCGACCACGAGCCTTGCCCTCAATACCATCACCATCAACGGCAATGCTGGCGATGACACGGTGGACATCTCCGGGCTTACCTCCGCGCATCGGATCGTCTTCCGGTCTCGCGGCGGCAACGATACCATCGTGGGGACCTTGCGCCCTCAGGATGTGATCGAACTCGAACCCGGCCGTAAAGTGGAAGAGTACGAGTGGGAGGAGAACGAGGACGGATCGACCACGATCACCTGTGGTGTGCATCAGGTCACCTTCCGATGCGAAGAGGGCATACAGCCGACCCTCGCCGAGGTGCCGGCCGTAACGCAGCCTGAGACTCCGGTTACACCGGTTACACCGGTTACGCCGACTGACCCTGGCATGCCGGCCGATCCGGTTCCAGTTCCGTCGCCCGAGCCGGTTCCAGTCGCCGATCTTGCTATCAAGGGCAGCTCGCGCAGCGAGACGCTCTGGGGCGGCGAAGGCAACGACCGAATGGATGGTGGTCGTGGTCACGACAAGCTCTTCGGCGGAGATGGCGGCGACCGGCTCCGCGGCGGCGACGGTCATGATCGTCTGGACGGCGGCGCCGGCGTCGATCGGATGTGGGGTGGACGCGGCAACGATGTCTACTTCGTCGATGACGGGAAGGACCGCGTCTACGAAAGCAGGGGGCAGGGCATCGACACGGTGAAGGCGAGCGTGTCCTACTCGCTCTCCGGTACAC
>JAYSGD010000022.1:0-61225 GCA_041913065.1 Microvirga sp.
AACTGAACGGTGCAGTCCAAGGCTCGTGAGGAGTCTTCACCTGAGCGAACTGGCACCAACGAAATCGCGACAAGCTGGAAACGAGTATGAAGATGGGCGCAGACAACAATAGAGAACGGATCGCCTTTGTCACCGGAGGAAGACGCGGTATCGGACGAGCCATCGCATTTGCGCTTGCCGAGCAGGGCTTCGACGTGGTGGTCAATGACGTTGTGCATGACCATTCGGCAGAGGAGACGCTAGCGGGGATCTCGCAACGAGGGCGACGCAGCGCGTTTGTGGCTGGGGATATTTCGAACGTGGAGGATCACGAAAGAATTATCGACGAAGCCTGGAACGCATTCGGGCCGATATCCTGTCTGGTCAACAATGCAGGCGTTCAGACAGCCTATCGGGGCGATATGCTGAACGTTCCGGTTGAAAGCTTCGACCGCTTGATCTCGATTAATCTCCGCGGTTCCTTCTTTCTGACGCAGCGAATTGCACGTCGGATGATCGAAGAGCCTGCGGGCGAGATCACGCGTCCCGAACGCTCTATCATCTTCATCTCATCAGGAAACGCGGTTATCGCGACCCAATCGCAGGCTGACTACTGCATCTCCAAATCAGGGGTCGCCATGATGAGTACCCTGTACGCGCTGCGCCTTGCAGAATTCGGCATCGCGGTTCACGAGGTTCGCCCGGGCATCATACGCACCGATATGACCGCCGACGTATTCGACAAATACGACAGTTGGGTCAAGGCGGGCGGCTTTCCAATCACGCGTTGGGGAGAGGCCGACGACATCGGAAGAACAGTGGCTGTCCTCGCGGCCGGCCTTCTGCCGTACTCGACTGGGCAAGCGTTCCATGTCGACGGGGGCATTCACATTCGGCGCACTTGAGGGAGAGATGCCCTCGTGCCCCTCATCCCAGTAGACCTCTCGTCTCCATGGTCCGAGAAAGAATGTTGACCCACTCTTCGAGTTTGCGCTTCCCGTTTCCGAATGCTCCTGAGCCGCTCAGCGTGACGGAGGTTGCGGCAGGCGTCTTTTGGCTTCGTTTGAAACTTCCATTCAAGCTCGATCACATCAATATCTACCTTATTGAAGATGTAACGGGCTGGACTTTGATCGATACGGGGTTGGGCGACGTCGCGGGACTGGAGGCCTGGAATTCTCTTCTTGCCGGCCCCCTGCTCAGCATCCCGATCACGCGCCTGATCGTCACGCATCACCATCCGGACCATATCGGCGCGGCGGGATGGCTGAGCCGGCGGCTGAATGCTCCACTCCAGATGGGAGAAACGGAATATCGGACTGCTCAAAGCATTCTGCTCAGTCCATCTCCGCTGGATTCCGAAGATCATCGCCGCTTCTATCTGGACCATGGACTGGATGCCGGAGCCGCAAGCGAAGTCGTAGCATTGGGGCGGGAATATCAGAAAATAGTTACGGCGCTGCCGCCCGCCTTCTGTCGGCTCATTCCCGATGAGTATATCCGGATTGGAAGACGCAACTTTCTCATACTGGACGGCGCGGGGCACTCTGCCGAACAACTAATGCTTTACTGCCCTGCGGATGGCCTGTTCTTCGGAGCAGATCAGGTGCTTGCACGGATCTCACCCAATGTGGGCGTCTGGTCAGCTGAACCAAACGAGGATCCGCTCAGCCTCTATCTCCGCTCACTCGACAACCTGAAAGAGCGCGTATCCGATGATGCCCTCGTTCTGCCAGGTCATGATCTTCCCTTCCATGGGTTGCACAAACGCATCGATGAATTGAAGGATCACCACAAGTCTCGTTGCGCCGAGATTGAGGCCGCTTGCGAGACTATGCCGCGATCAGCTTCCGAGCTCACCAGAATATTGTTCCCGAGGGTGCAGGATGTGCACCAGATGCGCTTCGCATTCAGTGAGACCCTTGCTCACATCAATGCAATGGTGACGGGCAGCAGGCTCCGATGGGTAAATGAGCACGGATATCCTCGAAAGGTCATGACGCATGCCTCAGCGAAGCGATAATCACGCGGATCCGGAACGCCATGCTTATGAAGCCGAAGCCAACCGTCTTCAATGCGAAAAGGCCAGCTTCCCTCCGTCCAATGGCGACACTCCTTTCATTCTCAGCCGAGGATTCTCATGAAGCCAGATGTTGATCAGCGCTTCTCACTCGCTGGGCGCACGGCAATCGTGACCGGAGCATCCAGTGGCATCGGGCGCCATATCGCGCTGACCCTCGCTTCCGCAGGCGCCAATGTGGTCCTCGCAGCTCGCCGCCGCGATCGGCTCGCAGAGGTGCAAGGAGAAATTGAGGGAATAGGTCAGCAGGCTTGCAGTGTTGAGCTGGATGTGACGGATCGAGCGAGCGTGGAACGTGGCTTCGAAGTTGCCGAGAAGGAGCTCGGCCCTATCGATATTCTCATCAACAATGCTGGCACTGCCGATACGGCTCCCTTCCTCGACATGACAGAAGAGGCATGGAGCCATGTCCTCGAAACCAACCTGACAGGCGTCTGGCGCGTTGCACAGGTTGCTGCGCGGCGGATGGTGGGCCGGAGCCGTGGATCGATCATCAATGTATCCTCTGCTCTCGGGGTAGCCGTTCAAAGAAACCAAGCCAACTACGCTGCGGCGAAAGCGGGCGTCATTCAGCTCACACGCGCCATGGCACTCGAGCTCTGGCGTTCGAACGTGAGAGTGAACGCAATTGCTCCCGGATACTTCCAAACCGAAATCAATGCCGATTTCTTCGCAAGCCCCCAAGGCGAGGCTTATGTCGAGAAGCTCTTCCCGCGCCGCCTCGGCGGCCTTGAAGAACTCGATGGGCCCATCCTCCTGCTGGCATCCGATGCGGGAAGCTTCATGACAGGCTCTGTACTGGCCGTTGAAGGCGGCGCTCTGCTGAAGGGCTTCTAGCAGAGCAAACCAGGAGAACGATTGTGGATTTTGCTCCCTCGACAAAAACACAGGCCCTCGCTGAGAGGCTGACGGCATTCATGAACGAGCATGTCTACAAAGCCGAGGCAGCTTATCATGCACATGTCGAGGCGGCGGCCGATCGATGGACCATTCCTCCCGTCATGGAGGAATTGAAGGCGAAGGCAAGGCAGAGTGATCTATGGAACCTCTGGCTGCCCGAATCGGATCATGGAGCTGGTCTTAACAATCTCGAATACGCATCCCTGTGCGAAATCATGGGTCGCTCTCTGATCGGCCCGGAAGTGTTCAACTGCAATGCTCCCGACACCGGTAACATGGAGGTTTTCGTCCGCTATGGCACGCCGGACCAAAAGAAGCGCTGGCTGGAGCCTCTGCTGAAGGGCGAGATCCGGTCCGCTTTCTGCATGACCGAGCCGGAGGTGGCATCATCCGACGCAACGAACGTTCGTTGCTCGATCACACCGGATGGTGACGAATATGTAATCAACGGACGAAAATGGTGGGCGAGCGGCGCGCTTGATCCGCGCTGCAAGATCATGATCGTCATGGGAAAAACCGATCCTGACGCGGAGAGCCACAAGCAGCAATCCATGATCCTTGTCCCGACCGACACGCCCGGCGTGAAGATGATCCGGCCTATGCAGGTCTTTGGGAGCGATGATGCGCCTCATGGCCACGCAGAGATCGTGTTCGATGACGTTCGCGTCCCCAAGACAAACATTCTGTTAGGAGAAGGACGAGGGTTCGAGATTGCGCAAGGGCGTCTTGGGCCAGGCCGCATTCACCATTGCATGCGCCTGATCGGATGCGCGCAGCGGGCATTGGAGATGATGTGTCAGCGCGCACAGGAACGGGTAGCGTTCGGGAAGCCGCTTGCGGAGCAGGGAACAATTCGAGAGGAGATCGCCCGCAGCGCTTGCGAGATCGCCCAGGCCCGTCTCCTTACTCTTGCCGCCGCCGATAAGATGGATCGGGAAGGCAACAAGGCTGCCCGCGATATGATTGCGATGATCAAGATCGTCGCGCCCTCGATGGCTCAAACGGTCATCGACAGAGCCATTCAGATATTCGGCGCGAAGGGCGTGAGCCAGGATACGTTCCTCGCGGAAGCATGGAAGTATGCCCGCACAATCCGAATTGCCGACGGCCCCGATGCCGTTCATCTGATGAGCCTTGGGAAGCAGGTTCTCAAGCAATATGGAAGCGCGAACGCATGAACGATGTCGCCCGTCTCGACCTTGAGAAACTCGTGCCTTATCTGGAAGCGCGGCTACCGGGCTTCAGTGGTCCTGTTACGGTGCGAAAATTTCCTGGTGGGCAGTCCAATCCGACTTTCATGATCGAGGCTGCCTCCGGGCGATATGTTCTACGCCGGAAGCCCCCCGGCGTCCTGCTGCGCTCTGCGCATGCCGTCGAGCGGGAGTACAGGGTCATGAGGGCGCTTGATGGAAGTGCTGTGCCGGTTCCCAAAGCTTGGCTTCTGAGTGAGGATCCTTCGATCGTCGGCACGCCGTTTTTTGTGATGGATTTCCTCGAGGGTCGTATATTCTGGGACCCTGCATTGCCTGAAGTTCCAAAGGATGAGCGAGCCGGGTACTTCATGGAAATCGCGCGCGTTCTCGGCGAGTTGGCACGGCTCGATGTGCAGGATGTCGGGCTGGCGGATTACGGGCGAAGCGGGAACTACGTTCAACGCCAGATTTCTCGGTGGGTGGAACAGTATCGGGCATCGGAAACCGAGACGATTCCAGCGATGGAGGATCTGATCAGGAGCTTGTCAGGCTGGACGCCTGATGATGAGCGCATTGCTCTGGTGCATGGCGACTTCCGCGTCGACAACCTCGGTTTTCATCCAACTGAGCCGAAGATCATTGGAATATTGGATTGGGAACTGTCGACACTCGGCACGCCCCTTGTCGATCTGTCCTATTTCTGCACGATGCTATGCCTGCCGCGCGAAGGGCACATCAAGGGTCTTGGCAACTTGAATCGCGATGAGTTGGGTATCCCCTCGAACGCGATGTTGATCCGGGAGTTCCAGCGCTACAGCCAGGTCGAGGTTCCGGGCGATTGGAACATGTGGCTCTCCTTCCATGCGTTTCGCTTCGCTGCCATCACGCAGGGCGTAAAAAAACGGCACCTCGACGGAAATGCGTCGAGCTCGGACGCTGCTGGTGCGGCTGCCATGGTTGAAATCGCGGCCTCTCTCGGTCGGTCATTCCTGGATGGGAAGCCGACATGATCGCGCATTCTCAAGCAGCATTTTGAAAGGAGACAACGCCATGACTTCTTCACGCCATGACGTCTTCATCGCAAGCAAGTGCAGTCGGAACGGCGAGCGGCGGCTTTGGTGGTTCCTGAGTGAATGATCCTCCCATGGAGCTTACGGCCCCCTGCACTAAGGAGGCTGTCGCTCGTTCAGGCTTGAATGCAGCTCAAATCCCTGGGGCTGGCCCATGCGGTCACAACAGCAGATCCTGATCCTCTCTCGGTTCGTCATCGCCAGCCCATGGCTGGAGCGACATGTTCCAAGATTGTCTCGATGATATGGACATTATAGTCGACTCCGAGCTGGTTCGGCACGGTCAGAAGCAGAGTGTCGGCCACATGATCCATCACTTGGCTCCGGACGCCGTCGCTGACGCGATCAGGCGTACCGCGCAGCAATCTGACGGAGTGCCGACCCTATGAGCCCGAAGAATGCTCTTTGCCCGTAGTGCTAGGCGTAGCGGTTTGCTGCGCTTGGATAGCTTCAACAGGCCTGGAGCATGGTGCAAATAAGGGATCCGGCTTTTTGCCGAAACGATGCTTTATCCTCCTCAATTGTCGCTGCTTGGATCATATTTTCACCGCTAGGGTCAGTATTGTCGCTTTCGTGATAATGTTCACCTGACGGAATTCTGTGCCTTTTAGGTCACGAAGCTGTGCGATAGGACATCACGTCGCCGCCGAGTACTGTTGTTCGAGAACCTCTTTCGGGTTACTTCATCAGAAACTAACGCCCAGGTTAAGACTTATGTCTTTGACCAACCTTATAGCCTGATAGATGGTGCGTCTTTCATCATGGCAGGGGCAAAGGTCGTTAAAACCTCTATTTGAAGTCCTGATTGAGCTCTAACCTATGAAACTCGTACGTATCTTCTTCGGGGCAGTGCTGCTTCTTGGTGGGCTCTATATCGTTGTCGGCGAGTACCTCTCGGGAACAAGCGCCGACGCCACGATCAATGCCCGGACGACTGTGCTCAGAGCGCCAATCCAGGGGCTGGCCGAGTTTTCCGTTCGCGCGATCGGCGCCCGGATCTCCCCCGAAGAGGGAGTGGTACGTATCACGGACAACCAGTTCGACAATGCCCGCCTGATCGACCTGGAGCGGACACGCTCCACGCTCGAGGCGGACCTCGCCCGGCTCCGGGCTCAGACGTCAGCAGTAGATGAGGCACGCAAGATATTGTCTGCGCAGGCGAAGAGCTATCAGGAAGGGAGGGTGCGCCAGATCCGATCCCGCATCGCTGAGGCACAGACCGCCGTAAATTCAGCGGAGGCGCGCTTCCGTGAGGCGGAAGCGAATCTGGAGCGAACCCGCGAGCTGAACTCACGCGGCGTCCAGACAGCAATCACACTCGACCGCGCACAGGCTCAATACGATGTCGCGAAGCAGGAGATCGTCAGCGCGCGCGAGCGCATAACATATCTCTCGGCCGAACTCTCGTCGGCCGAGAATGGCGTGTTCATCGGAGACTCCTATAACGACGCGCCGTTTTCGATTCAACGAATCCGAGAATTCGATCTGAAGCTGGCCGAACTGCAAGCCGAGGCCGACAATGTCAGTCGCCGCTCGAAGCTGACCGCTGAGCAAATTTCAGCCGAGCGGGTCCGGGTGAATCGTCTGACCTCGGCGGAACTCTCCGTGCAGAATCCCGGCATCGTCTGGAACTTCCTCGCCAGCAGCGGCGAGCACGTGAATCAAGGGCAGGATCTGGTACGGTTTGTGGATTGCTCCGCGGTCATGGTGACGGCCAGCGTGAGTGAGAGGGTCTATTCCAATCTTCGCATCGGCATGCCGGCCCAGTTCCGGCTGATCGGTGAAGATCGGGTGATGCAAGGAACCATCACCCGCCTCGGCGGATCGGGGGCCGCCGGCCTTTACAGCACGCTCGCCATCGGCCCAAGCCCCGAGCATCTGACCCGCTTTGACGTCGCCCTGAGCATTCCGGAGCTCGCGAGCGATCCGGATCTTTCCTGCGCCGTCGGCCGCACGGGCCGTGTGGTCTTCACAGGAGGGCCACTCGGCAGCATCCGACAGATATTGGCAGATATCGGCTTCTAGATGCTCCTCCTCGACCAATCCCTGTCGAGCTTCGCAGGTCTGGCCATTGTCATTGGCCTCGCCCTCCTGTTGCTGCCGCTCGCCACGCCGAAGAATGTATGGATCCGTGTTCTGCTGCTCGGCCTGACGATCGTGCTCGGCTGGCGCTACATGATCTGGCGGATCACCGAAACGGTTCCGTCGGCGATTGACGGCCTCACGCTTGATGTTGTCGCTGGATGGACCTTCGTGACGATCGAGGCCCTCGCTCTGGTATCCTCGACCTCGGCCTATCTGTTCCTCACTCGCCGGAAGGACAGGCATGAGGAGGCGGATCGAAACATCGCCTGGTGGGGCAGCAACCCGCCGCGCGTCGACCTCTATATCGCCACTTACAATGAAGAACTGGAGGTTCTCGAACGCACGCTCGCCGGTGCGCAGGCAATCGACTATCCGAACCTGCGCGTCTTCGTGCTTGATGACGGGCGCCGGGAGTGGCTGACCGAGGTATGCCGCCGTTATGGCGCAGAGCACAGGACGCGGCCCACCAACGAGCATGCCAAAGCAGGCAACATCAACTACACGCTGACGCAACGTCTGAAGGATGACGATGCTCCCGACTTCGTCGCCGTTCTCGACGCGGATTTCGTGCCGCACCGTAATTTCGTGCGCCGGGCCGTCGCCTTGTTTCACGATCCGAAAGTCGGTCTCGTCCAGACGCCGCAGCACTTCTTCAACCCTGATCCTATCCAGCACAATCTCTACATCGCCTCCGCCTATCCCGACGAGCAGCGCTTCTTCTTCGATCATCTGGAGCCTGCGCGCGACGCCTGGGGAATTGCCGTGTGCTGCGGGACCTCCTCCATGGTGCGCGTCTCGGCTTTGCGCGAGATCGGCGGCCTGCCGACGAGGAGCGTGACGGAAGACTTCCTCCTGACGATCAGTCTCGACAGCCACGGCTACCGAACCGTCTATCTCAATGAAGCGCTCACGGAAGGGCTCGCTCCAGAAGGTCTGCACGAATATGTCGTGCAGCGCGGGCGATGGTGCCTGGGAATGATGGAGATTGTGCGCAATGTCTACAATCCCTTCGGCGCGAATGGCTTGCGCTTCATGCAGCGCATAAGCCTGCTGGACTCTTTGCTGTTCTGGACGACGACTTTTCCGTTCCGTCTGACGGCTCTCATCGGCCCGCTTCTCTATTGGTACTTCGGCATCATCGTCGTGGATGCCTCGCTCACGGATGTCGTTTCGTACTATCTCCCTTACTATGCAGCCGTGCTGATCACGCTCAACTGGATTTCGAACGGCCTGATCTGGCCTGTGCTCAATGATGTGTCCCAGCTGATTGCAGCATGGCCAATCACGCGCGCGGCCGCGATGGGCCTGCTGACCAAGGGGCCGCACAAGTTCCGCGTCACGGCAAAGGGCGGCGATCGGACAAAGACCATCGTGCAGTGGCCCATGATGAAGCCTTTCGCGATCCTCTTCGGCCTCACGTTACTGGGAATGCTTCTGCCCCTGATCTTTCCGGATCATTTCGGCCATGTGGCGAAAGCCGGGGATGGAATCAGGATCATTCTGTTCTGGACGATCTACAATCTCGTCGTGCTCGCCGTCACAATGATGGTCTGCGTCGAGCGGCCTCGCGCCAACCGGCCCCAGCGCGAGAATGTCGAGCTGGCTACGATGTCCGTTGGATCACAAAGGCTCCCGTCCTGGGTGCTTGAGCTCGGCGTCGATCATGCCCGTGTTCGCGGACTGGCCGGCCTGACGGACGGCGCCTTGGGAACGATCGCCCTTGTGGATGTCGGCGATGTCGCCATCCGCATATCGAAGGAAACGAACGACGGTTATTACTTGTCCCTGTATCCGTCGCCTGAACAGCGGGATGGAATCCTGCGCAAACTCCACACAGCCGATGCAAGACCAGGAACCGGGCAGGGCGATCTGCCAGAAATGATCAGAAGCTGGATGCGCACGCTGGCATCGCGATAGGCGCCAGAGAGGGGAACGCGAGAATGCGTATTGGAATCAAGACACACGTATTCGTCATCGGCGCCTTGCTGATGCTCGTGCCTGCCCTCGTGGCCGGAGCCATATTCACGAATGCCATGCAGCGTCGCGCCGAGGTGGCCAACAGCGCACGGTTGCGGCTTCTTGGCGAGATCGTCGCCAGCCAGCTCGGGCAGCGTATGCATGAACTCTGGCAGGACGTCGAAGCATTGTCGCGTGTCGTTAGCCTGGAATACCCTGAGGAAGTTCGCCGCCAGCTCACACTGCTGACCCAAGTCGATAGGCGCTATACCTGGATTGGCGTGGCCGATGTGCAAGGAAAGGTCCTCGCAGCCTCGCAGGGGATGCTTGAGGGCGCAAGCGTTGCAGAGAGACCGTGGTTTCGCCGCGGTCTCAACGGCCCGGCCGCAGTGGATGTGCATGAAGCGGTACTTCTGGCGAAGCTTCTTCCCGCCAGAAAGGAGCCGCGTCGCTTTGTTGATTTCTCGGCTCCGATCAAGAATGACCAGGGCGCCGTGATCGGCGTCATCGGGGCACATTTCGACTGGAACATGGTGCGGGACATCATCCAGGCCGTGCGGGGGCAGGGGGTTGATGCCCTTCTCGTCTCGCGGGACCAGTTAGTCCTCTCTGGCCCTCCTGAGCTTCAGGAGACCAGATTGTCCGAAGGATCGGCGGTCGCAGCCGGCCAGGGCACCTCGATCTCGCTCCGCGAGAGATGGCGCGATGGCAAGGACTACATGACAGCCGTCGTTCCCTCGATCCAGTTTAAGGACATGCCGAGCTTCGGATGGAGTCTCATTGCGCGTGCCGACCTGAATACCGTGCTCGATCCCACACGATCCATCGCACAGGCGTTCTGGATGCTGCTTGGGGCCGGTGCGCTGGTCGGTCTCATCCTGCTCTACCTATTCTCAATATGGCTCGCTAAACCACTTCACAGGCTTGTCACGACGGCAGAGTCCCTCGCCAGCGGCCGCACGGATCATCCCCCACATGACGAGACCCGTTACCAGGAAGCTGCCCGTCTCAGCGCCGCTCTCGTGCGTCTTCAAACCTTCTCGGTCAGGCCCTACCAGCCAGCTCACGCAGAGAAGAGAAAATAGGTTTGAGGAGCCTGGTCCACGTTCTCAGGGCTGAAACGGGCGAACGTGTCCGATGCCAGGGCGCGGATCACCGAGCGTTCAGGCACAATCACCTGAACTCCCGACCGCATTTCTCTTGAGCGAGTATCCATGACGCTGCCCAATCTCGGGAGGTGGGAGCGTCTCCATGATGCGATCTGGCACGACGCTCGATTGGTGCGCTGTAGCCTGCACTACGGTCAGGTCATGGTTGGGACCAGCTCTACAGAGCTTTGAAATGGCCTAATGCCATCAATATCTTAGGGGAAAGAAATGGCGGAGAGGGGGGCTGCTATTCTAGCATCCAGGTAGGTCCAGCTTAGTTCAAAAAAATCATTATCGTCAGCAGGTTAAGCAATTTCCATCGTCCAAGCTCGTCCATTGAAATACAGCTCTATCCAACACGGAATGTGGGGCGAAATGTGGGTTGAGCGAGTTAGGCGGACGCAGTGAAAGGAGCAGCATCTTAAATCCTCCGGTACGGGCTAACCTGTCCGCACCACACGAATGCGCGACTGCTGTGCAATCGACAAGCTTCCCTGACGTTGACAGCTGCCGGTCAACCGGTTCTCCAGGAGCATCTGTTGACGCGAACGATGCAGCCCCCGCAGGTCTCAAACCCGCTATGATCAAGCTGGGCCAGTTTGATCTTCGTGCGCACCTGCTGGCCTTGCGGTGACGGAATATGGTGCAGGGCTATCGAAAATTCGATGATCAGCAGGCGATGACGAGCCTCGGAGACGGGCGATTGGTCCCGAATGGACGAGCGATGCGTACTGGGGACGCGCTTGTGCGTTGGGGAGTGGCGTGCGCCGTGCTTGGGCTTCATCTCTCCTGCCGTCACCTGACGCGACCAGTGACATGGGGGGTGACGAACCAGGTTTCACCCTCGTTGATCCCGACCGTATTATGGGCATGTCAGTGCGATCCTGGGCAGGACCCCATGGCAAAAAGCAGACCCCGCCGGAAACAGAGCTCGCCGCGCAGCGAGCATGTGTATTACATCCTCAAAATACTGAGCTGGCAGTGGAGTCTGTCGTTCGGTGTCGCGCACGACCCCCGACAGACAGATCCTTATGACGACTACCGGCACCTTACCATTCACAGCCAGTTCCTGTGGCCGGACAAGCTGAGGGACGCGACCATCGATTTGACCTTTATTCCGGATCGCGACCTCGACCAGGAGCAACGTCGAACCCACCGCCCTCCCCACATCGGCTTCATCAACCTGCGCAAGGCAGCCCACGGGATTCTTTCGCTTCCCTCCGATGCTCTTCCGGCGCTCCTACCGATGCTGATCGGGGACAAATTCGGGTATCTCGTGCTGCATGGGACGGGCCTGCGCTACCGGCAGGCGAGCGTGCATTCATTCCGATTTGAGATGCAGATCAATGAGGATGACTGGCCTCTCGCCGATTGACCTAGTGCGGCTGCATGAGCGCAGGCTGGCCAGTGACGGCGCTGAAGGAGGTGCAGATTACAACCACCAACTTCGCTGCCTGCCTGTACTTTGCGCGAGCTGCTCAGGCTTTCGCCTCCATCCGGGCAAGAACCTGCCTTGCCGCGGTTCGGAAGTCATGATCCCAACGGGTCCGGATCCGTCGCATCCTCTCGAACGGAATGGGCGTGATGTACCTTCTCAACCCTTTGTTTTTAAACTGCAGGTGTCGATTGAACAGCGTGTCATAGATCGGGTGAAGATACATCCCGTCATGCTCTTCACCCAACTTCCTTGCAGATCTGAGAAGGAACTTTCTGGCGATCCCCTGGCGCTCGTCCGAGATATGGATTGCCTGCTCGGGCGCAAACAGGTCTCTAATGGCATCATCGAAGCGAAACTGAAAGAATTCGACTTCTGGACAGTGCGACATCCAACGATCCATCATTGTCAGGAAGGCAACTGTGCTGAGGAATTTATGGTTGGTGTTCCCGCCGATATCGGCATGGACACCTGGCATCCATATCTGTTCCAGCTTTTGGCTCGCATCGTTCCGCCGTTGCCAAAGCAGAGGTTTGAAGCTCGGGTTCCGATTGTCATCGAGAGCGACAATGTGCACACCAACTCTCACACTGGCTTCCAGCACCGCCTCATCAACCCTTGCTCTTACAAATCGTCTCAATACATCCCAGTATGTGCCAGATACGGCATCGAACAGGCCAAGGAAGTTGATTACTGGAGGAGCGCCGGGATAGACCCCGTTTGCAGCATCAACCTGAGCCTTCAGTCGGCTCTGCTGTTTTCCCGAGCGATAATCGCCGACAAAAAGCCGCCACGCACTTTCAAGGCAATTGAGCTTGTCTGCCCTGAGCAGCCCGACCTGGGATATCATCGCGGCCACGCCGCGAGCCGCCGCCGCACCTCTCGAAAACCCGATTATATAGATCGGTTCGTGACCACTGTAATTCGCGGCGATGTTCACATAGGCTTCGCGGATGATGTGATCCAACCCTCGGCCTGTGACAGGAGCGATCCATTCCCCTCTCGTTCCCACACCCGGATGATAGTAGGTCATCTGTGGCCCATGCTCTCCAGCCCAACCCAAGCATATGTTGGTGAGATAGACGTTCGTGATGTCTTCTGCTCGCCCAGAAGCCACGGAATTTTTTGTCCCATCCATAAGCAGGAAGATTGCTTTGCCACCTGGCTGATTTGAACCCGCCATGGTCGATCCCCATGCGTGAGCCGGACCTGCGCTGATTTTTGATTGGCTCTTGAAATCAGGGCCGTTTGATGGTGACCCATCACCAAGGTGCTGGACTCAGCAGATGCCATCGGGATTTAGCAGTACCTCCTTATGTGAAGGTTGACCTTTCAGGTGGCCAGTCCTGACGCCCGGTAAAGTCCAGTAGCTCAATTTTGCCATAGAGGGCACTGGATTGGCTCTGTTAAGCTCTTCTGCAAGTTGTATTCAAGGCTTTGCGTAGAATGCCCAAGGATGACGCAGGGCAGGGACCCGGCAGGAGCAGCGTCACCGTCAGGCGGTTCAGTGTTGCATCCCGTTGTCACCTCATGAGGTGGATCATGCCTACCAAGGCTTTCGGTGACCGCACGCTCGATGCTCGTCAGGATCGGCCTGACATGCGCGACCGGATCTTCCAGCCGCGTCTGACTTGCCTGCCCCCCAGTTATCCCCCCAGAAATTGGATCGAGACCTATCTTCCCCTGTACGAGCAAGCCGGGCTTGTGCTCGATCAAGGATCCGAGGGGGCCTGCACCGGCTTTGGGCTTGCCGCACTCATCAACTATGTGCAGTACCGCCGCGAAATCGAGATCTCGCGCCAGGACGAACGCGAGCCGCAGCCACCCGAAGTGGTCAGCCCGCGGATGGCGTATCATCTGGCGCGCATCTATGATGAATGGCCGGGTGAGGATTACGAGGGCTCCAGCTGCCGCGGTGCGATGAAGGGCTGGTTTCACCATGGCATCTGCTCAGACGCTCTCTGGCCCTATCGGCGGCGTGGCCACGTCGCCTTTGTGCAGCCCAAGCCGGGTTGGGCCGCAGACGCTGCATCCAGACCGCTCGGCGCTTATTATCGGATTGTTCACGACGCTATCCCAGACCTTCAGGCCGCGATTGCCGAGGTCGGCGCGATCTACGTGTCCGCCTGCGTGCACGAGGGCTGGCAGGTCGCAGACGGGGCCAAGAACGCCCGTGGCCGCCGCGCCAAGGCTGCCCCACAGCTAAGCGGCGTGCCCACTATCGCATGGTCGCCTGAGCGCGCAACAAACGGGGGTCATGCCTTCGCGCTTGTGGGCTACGATGACGAAGGCTTCATCATTCAGAACTCCTGGGGGCCTGACTGGGGCTTCCATGGCTTTGCCCGCCTCACCTACGCCGACTGGCTCACGAATGGCATGGATGCATGGGTTGCGACCCTCAGTGCGCCTATTCGCGGCGAGGCTCCCGCGGTAGTTCTGTCGGCAGGCCGAACCATCCCGGCAACCGCCCCAGATCTCAAGCGCGGACTGGCAGGCGGAATCACCGCCGGTGCCGTGTTGGCGTCAGCACGCAACCGCAACTGGAATCTGGAACAGGCGGCGCAGCACGCTCTGGTTCTGGCCAACGACGGTCGGCTTGCATCCCAAATCGTGATTGATGCCGCCGACGCCGCTGATGCGGCCAAGCGGGTGGGGCGTACGTTGCCGGGCGAATGGCTTGCGGGGCCAGCAGGGAAAAGCGGCAAAATTGTTCTCTACGTCCATGGCGGGCTCAACGATCTGCGCGCGAGCCTGGCTCGCGCCAAGAGTCTCGGCCCCTGCCTGATAATGAACGACATCTACCCGATCTTCATCTGCTGGCAGTCGGGTTATCTCGACAGTCTGAAGAACATCATTGAGGACACGGTTGAAAACATCTTCGGCACCGCGCCCGACCCACAGTCGCAGCGGGCTCAAGGGTTCTTCGATGACGCCCGCGACCGGGCGCTTGAGACATTTGCCATTCCGGCGGCACGACCAATCTGGCAGCAGATGAAGCAGAATGCCATCGCGGCGACGGAGCGTGATGGAGGCACGGCGTATCTTGTCGAGCAACTCGCGACGCTTGCCAAAGCGCACACCAATCTTGAAGTTCACCTTGTCGGGCACTCCGCAGGGGCGATTATGATCGGGCCACTCCTAGGCCTGCTGCGCTCGCGCAAAATTGCAGTCGGATCCTTGTCCCTGTTTGCTCCAGCGTGCACAGTCGATTTTGCCAACGATTACTATGCCCGGCACATTGGCACCACGGTTCCGGCAGGCAAGGTGTCCATTGATATTCTGAGTGACGCAATCGAGCAGAGTGACTCGGTTGGGCCTTATGGCAAATCGCTTCTGTATCTCGTGTCACGCGCGCTGGAGAACACACACAAGACACCGATTCTCGGGCTTGAGGCGGTGTGGCGGCCTGAACTGGATCGTAGGGATCTGATGGCCAACCCTCCTAAAAGGGGGCTGAGCACTGTCAGCGCCGCTGAAGCGATACGCCCCCCTAAATCCGTTGAGCTCTGGCGGCAGCATTGGTCGGGTTGGAAGGGCGCAACCGTCAAGACATTGGGGGAGGGGCAAGTATGGGATGGAGCAAAGGCAATCCTGGCCAATCACGGCTGCTTCGACAACTGGCAAGGCTGCATGGCAGCCACCGTTGAGCGGATCAGAGGCGGAAAGCTGAAAGCTCAACTGCCGCCGCTTGTGGATTTTTAGATACTTGAGGGGAGGCTGAGCTCCCAGGCTCAATATCTCAGCGACAAAGTTCTGATCTGTGGTTCAGACTTTCTGATCAATCACGGAGGCGATGGGTGTCGGTGACGTCTAGCCCATTCGTGACGTCGGAGCGTCTGTCGATGAGTACACTCGCTGCTTCGGAGAAGGACCATGTCGTTTGCTGTTAGGCAGGGCAAGCTCATACGCAACAACCGCCCAATCGATTTTATCAAATCGCGTTACGTTGGCGGCAAGTTTGCGGCAACGCCCAAAATCCTGGTTGTCCATTTCACCTATGGTGCCTCGGCCCGGTCCAGCGCGGAATGGTTCCGCCATCCAGACAATCCCGGATCATCCGCTCACATCGTGATAGACCGGGATGGTACATGCTATCAATGCGTCGATTTTGAAACAGTGGCGTGGCACGCAGGCAAGTCGCGCCTTGGGACGCTGGTGGGATTGAACAATCATGCACTTGGGATTGAGCTAGCCAACTGGGGTTACCTTAAGCGGTCGGCTGACGGCTGGGCCTGTCATGCTGGGATGCGCATTTTAGATCCGCTGATGGCGATGCACAAGAATGGAAATCCGGATGGGATTACCACGCCCATCGGATGGGAGCCCTATCCAGAAGCGCAGTTCCTGGCTGCGTTAGGGGCCGCCCGCGCGCTCGTTGACGCGTATGAGATCGAGCGCATTGTCGGTCACGATGATGTTTCGCCTGGACGCAAATGGGATCCAGGTCCCGCCTTTGACATGGCACGGTTTCGCGCCCGCGTCTTTGGCGAACGAGCCGACAATGGCGATATCCGAATGCAGGTCGCTGTCGACGAGGGGCTTAACCTCAGAGCAGGACCTGGGACCAACTTCACGGCCATCGAGCTTTTGCCTATGGGCGCTTTGGTAGAACCCATTGAGCAAAGTGGCCACTGGGTAAGTATTTCGGTCATCGGCGCGAATGGTACGCCGCGGGCCACTGGTTGGGTTCACTCCCATTACTTAACAGAACTATAATCAAAAACTGATCGACGGGAGAGCGTCTTACCGCGACGCATCTCCATTGGGATTACCCCACCTGCCGAGCCTTGTAAGTCACTTGAAAGCCGGACACGCTGTTGAAACTGTTGGGACGTTCTCTGCAAGGGCAATGCGATGTTGCATCGGGACGAGCGTAACGCATCCAGAGCGATATGGAACCGCGCTCTCAAGACCGTCCGCCACAGTCGCACTTGTGCCATCCAATACGCTTTGATCGTAGCCGTGACTGCACCGATATTCGCGCCGCGTGCTGCTGTTGCGGCGTGCGACCGGCAAACCAGCCCGTTTACGGTGTGTCTGAAAGAGTTAGGTCGTTACAGAGCAAAGCACCGCGCTTGGATGGTAGATGAAGAGCGCTACACACTAAGCATTCTGAATCAGTGTGAGCATCCTATTAATGCGGACGTAGAATATGGCTCTGCCAATGAACGTAGCGTCACTGTAGAAGCCAGGGCGATCAAGCATCTGACCTGTAGCAGTTCACAATGCACTGGGTTTGGAACAGTGCGTTTGGGGTGCTCCCAGCTTGTACCTGAGCCAATACCGGTTGAACAATTGTCTCAAGATGCTCCTGAGAACACTCCTGTGGCATTGCGTCCGGTGACTTTCAGTGAACACAACAATTATGACTTGGATGCTGATCCGTATACATCCTTACAGGACCTGAGTTCCGCTGAGTGTAAAGACACGTGCGCTCGAAATGAGCAATGCCAATCCTACACTTTCGATAAATGGAACCAAATATGCTATCTGAAAGGCGCTCCAACGGCGATGCGTCTAGACCCGAAGGCGACCTCGGGACTTAAAGAGGGCCTCACACCCCCGCAGACTACAAGCGCGCCGATCAATGGAAGTATCTTCCCGAACCGACGCATTGAAGGGCCAGAGATTTCTCAAGCCGATTCCTCTACACTAGCGAAGTGTCGGGAGTTGTGCCGCGTTAACAATGAATGCTTAGCGTTTCATTTCGGCGTAACGAATAAGGAGTGCAAGTTGTTGAGCACTGCAGATAGGATCGTTAATGACCCCAAGGCCACTAGCGGTATTTTCCGACAGGAGTGAGCTAGAATATCACTCGTATATAAAGCATTTTTACCAATCGTCGAAGCCAATAAAATTCGTACACAAGCCATGCGATCACGAATACAAGAAAAGACATCTGACGGAAGTCTGGAGCCGAGACTGTATTCTTGCTAATAATCTCGAATCGTGTGTCATTAGCTCTATCCCTTAGATGCTCCTCTGCTGTGGCGCAATCGATGGGGCCAACAACAACAGTATTGCTGCCATCAACTCGTAAGGTATAGGTGATATTTCCGCATCTCTGAAGCGGAACTAGATCCGAATCCTTGATCCTTGTACCTGTATAAACTGCACAAGCGAAGACGATTGCGGACATCAAGGCTATTTGAAAAACGGCTATATTGCTTGAATCCTCTTCCTTAAAGTGCCGGAAGGTCATGTAAAGGATAAACGTCGAGAGGTGAATAAGAATAATCCAGTATGTAGTCCAAAAAATAAAGCCATTGTTGGGGTTATTGTTCCAAAAATAGTAAAACATGATCGCGCCCAATGACAGTCCGAGCACTCGCGAGAACTTGAATATCCCGTCCGAGTCGGAATTGGATGATAACTGATCCGCTTGATGCTCATGCGGTGCACCGTGCTGCCCAAAACTGAGAGACAGCGTTATCAAAAAACACAGCAAAATATAAAGGGGTATGAAATAGTATCCCGGACCTAATTTGTGAGGCCACTGCAGCTCGAGTTGAGCACATATAGCAAACGCACAAGCGCCCGTTGCTAAAAGGTATGGCGACTTAGACGGTCTAAAATAATCAAGGAAGGGACCAAAAGTACCGATGATTGGTGCCAACATCCTACAACCGATTCTCGCTGTGCAATTTATCCATTGTAACCAGTAGTCCGGCTTTCGTAAACGGCATACAAAATGCTGTGGGGCACGCAGGGGAGCCGCAAGTCTATGCCGTCCCAATCAGATTACCTGAAACCGGTCCTTCCACAAGAAACGCTCGTAATTATCCTCGGTGCCCATGATTGGTCACGGGCAAAACTCAGTAGCTCTATTACTTTCAAAGCTTCAGCACAGGCGTTCTTACACTGCGTATGCTCACCAAGCTGCTTGGGTATTCCGGCGGAAAACATTCTGAATCTGTTTGACGACGAAAGTGCAGCGTCAGAGCAGATTGACACAATTGGACAATTCCTGGACGCCAAGGTGCGTTCTCCCCGCCAAAGTGCGGGGGCAAAACCAAGAAACTTGTTAATTTACTATACTGGCCACGGCTCGTTTCATCACAGTACCAACGAGTATTTCCTTTGTGTTCGTAGCATGACTCACAAGGGCGCTGGCCTGTATGTCAGATTTCTGGCCGACTGCTTGAATGAACATGCCCCTTTTCTTCGCCGGTTCATCATACTTGACTGTTGCTTTGCCGGGGCGGCCAATAAAATGTTTCAAAGTGCGAATCTCGACGTCGCAACGCGACAAACCGCTCATGTCTTCCCGACGAGAGGCACGGTCATCCTTTGTTCGTCGAGCGGCGAAAAAACCTCGGAGACGGTAGAGGGTGAGACGTACACGCGCTTCTCCGGCGCGTTGATGTCGGCGCTGCAGGAGGGCGAGACCTCTTTAGGCGAACTGATGAGCTTTAGGGAGCTCAATGCCGTCGTCTATGAAAGATTGCGACAGAAGCATGGGGTGGAAGCCATCCGACCTGAACTGCACTCGCCGTCACAGCCGGACGGTGATTTGGCTGATCTGCGCATTTTCAGGAATGCCGATTGGTCGGGATCGGTCAATGTGGAAGGTAATCGAGCCCCGCCGAACGAGCCAGTCGAGGTGCCTCCAATTGTCGTCTATATTTCAGTAACTGTTGCAGTCGTGCTTGTTGTGAGCATCGTGCTTATTTCTATAAGCGGGATCAATATCAATTAAGCTATTGACCTCAACGATCCTACTGCCTGTTCCTGAGGATTCTTACAAGGTCAAGGGCTGCTTCCGAGGTTATGTTGGTCGCGACAACTTCTCCGTTCTCCTTCACCGTTACAGAGGCATCCTGACGCTTTCGGAGCCAGTCTGCAATCCCTTGCGCAACCGCTGTTGCTGCGGCAGAGGCAACTACAACTCCAACAATCGTACCGAGGTCCATCGTGTTTTGATCGGGCTTGATGCTTGTGGTTTCAACAGATTCATCAACCTGCCGCAGGATCTGTTGCAACTCCTCAGCATACCGATTGGCGTCAGCTGCATTTGCATCGTCAAATGAAATCTCATACCGCAGCATCGCGTATTCTCTCCAATCACACGACTCGTGATCCGACCTAACTGAATCCAATGCTAGGGATGCCTGACTAAGATTTCAGTTTCCCGTTCGCCGAATTGTACTGGCCCGATATCGGCAGTCAAGTTCGGCATGGGCTGACGAAGCTTGTGCCCAACCTTCCGCAGCGACCTGAATTGAGTACTATCGGGTTAGTGCTGGACGCCCCGATCTTGGCAAACGCTCCCTAAAAAGAACCTGACAATCCGCAGGTGCTTTGGTTCTTTGATGTTGAACTCTCTGCTTCTCCCACCTCTTGGCTGTGATCAAAACATTTCTGACGCTGAGATCCGCGAAGCCTTGAAAGATAATGGTACTCCGTCCGCTCTATTGAAATGCCTCGATACCTCGCTCAGAATCTGGGGTAACAAGCGGGACCGGTGAATGAAGCGGAAGGGACGCCATCCCGAGAAAGCGTTGACTGTCGTGCAGGTTCGCGCGCTGCAGAAACCTGGCCGTTATTCCGATGGAAACGGACTTTATCTGGTCGTAGACCCCACTGGGGCCAAACGTTGGCTGCTGCGCACAACTGTCCACGGACGACGGCGTGACATCGGCTTAGGCGGTCTCAGTCTTGTCTCGCTCGCCGAGGCCCGAGAGAAGGCATTGGGCTACCGCAAGCTCGCCCGTGACGGTGGTGATCCCGTGCTTGAAAAGCGCAAGGCCCGAAACGCCGTACCCACCTTCCGGGCGGCTGCGGAGCAGGTTTACGCGGATCATAAAGCAAGCTGGAAGAACACGAAGCACGCGCAGCAGTGGCTGAATACCTTGCAGCAGTATGCCTTTCCCCACATTGGCGACCGAATGGTAGACACAATCGACACCCCGGAAGTGCTACGCGTGCTCTCTCCGATCTGGCTCACCAAGCCGGAAACGGCGCGGCGGGTGCGCCAGCGGATTGGGACCGTGCTGGATTGGGCCAAAGCGGCGGGGTTTCGGACTGGGGACAACCCGATTGCGGGGGTGGCGAAGGGCCTGCCGAAACAAGGTGCCCGCGACGATCACCACGCAGCCCTACCGTACGCCCAAGTGCCCGAATTCGTGAGCGGGCTCCGTGCGTCAAAGCACACGGAGGTGGGACGGCTTGCCTTCGAGTTCCTCATTTTAACCGCGGCGCGCACAGGCGAGGTGCTTGGAGCCACGTGGAACGAACTCGATTTCACGCAGAGCCTCTGGACGATTCCCGCCGAGCGCATGAAGACAGGACGGCCACATCGTGTTCCCCTCTCCGAACGCGCCGTCGAAATTCTGTGGCAAGCGAAGGCGATTGGCAGCGGCAGCGGTTACCTGTTTCCGGGACGTGGCGGCACCAAACCGCTCTCCAACATGGTCTTCCTGATGGCCCTCCGACGGATGAAGCTCGACATCACCGCGCATGGATTTCGGTCGTCCTTTCGAGATTGGGCCGCCGAACAAACTAGCTTTCCACGGGAGGTGTGCGAAATGGCCTTGGCTCACACTGTTGAGAATAAGGTTGAGGCCGCCTACCGGCGTGGCGATCTTTTTGAAAAGCGACGTGCGCTGATGGATGCCTGGAGTCAGTTCATTTCCCGTCAACCGCCACCTGCGCTGGGTAAAGCTCATGAACAGTTCGTCTGAGTCGAAGCAACAAACCAAGGCAAGGCGGCGGAAGCGACCTCCGAAGGAGGGCGTAGCCCGTTTCGTGGAAGGGCTGACCCCTCGCATCGAGCCGATTGTCCCGCCAAAGGTTGCTCTGGAGGGGGCCCACCGAGTCTTCCTGATCGCAGCAGAACACCCGGCCAGAAAATCTGGCGCACTGAGCGATGGCGCACTGAAACAGCATGTAACCGCAATAGTAAATGGCTACTGGTTTGAGCGCGCATGGTATGAGCGGCTCGGGCCTCAGCATCCTTCAAAAGAGGTGCAGAAAGTCGAAAAAGCTGCTGCCAGTTTTCTCCGGGTTCTTGGAGATGCCCCAGCCTATGCTAGAGCTGCCATCAGCCACCGGATGTATTTCCATGCCGCTTCTCCAGACAGTCAGAACGAACTGAAAAGTACAGAGGAAGCAGTGCGGAAAGTGCTCGACGGGTGCCGAAGGATCCCGAAGGTCGCAGGACGCCGCGGTACACGCGAAAAGCGACATGTCGAGATCACGGCCAAAGCCCTCGTGCAGCTTTGGTTTGAAATGTCTGGCGAACCCTTCGTCTTCAATCTTGAGCCACACCCCCTCGTCGGTCGCCATAAAGCGTTCGTCTATGAGGGACCTCTCTTTGTGTATCAGATGATTGAAGCCATCGATCCTGAGGTGTCGGACCCAGGAGGCATTTTTGAGGAGGTGTCAAACGCCCTCAAAAAGGTCTCTGAGTCAAGAAAGGCCCCATCTGAAAATTCAGCTTAGACAAGCACAATTCTCAGACCTGCAAATGCTCGACACTTCCTTCCCTTGGTGGTTCTGTTGATCCACAACAGCCAAGGAGAAGTCGATGTCCGGCGAGAACACATTGCAAACTCAAGGTTTTCTGCGACTGAAACAAATCATAGGCCCGTCGGGTCCGATCCCGGTTAGCCGAAGCACTTTTTACAATTGGATTGCGTCGGGAAAAGCCCCGAAGCCCGTCAAGATTGGTCCCCGCATTTCCGCGTGGCCAACTGACAGAATCAATGCCCTCATCGACCAGCTCAAACGTGAAGAGGGTTGAGGCATGATCGATATGTACGGCTACAGCGAGCCGCCCGCGGAAAATCAAGAACTAGCCCTGTTCGCTGATACGAGAGCTGACGCGCAGGCGGAAATTTGCTCGCACCTTATCGTCGCTTTTCCTCGCGATGGATCGAAGGTCAATAAACGCCGCCGATTCCTAGCCGCAGCGAAGTTCGAGGCCGTTCAAGGGAGCGCCATGAGGAAGACAATTCGCAAGTTGCGGGGCGTCCTTGCGAGGGATTTGGGAGTGCGCCCCAAGTCTGTCGAGAAGGTTCTTGGCAGGTCCATCTCGCAAATCTTCGAGGTATGGCAGATAGAGATTCAAGGTAGTGTCCCGCGTACCATCGTCCTGACGTAACCGGACGGAAAGGGTTGGTAGGGCCGCCCAGCCACGCGTCCGGCTGCTCGAAAGAGCCGCGGTAAAATAAGTTCAAGCCAAGCAATTGAGCCTCCGAACATCAACACCGGAAAGACCTCCTTCCCGGCGAACGAACCCTCATGCCCGAGACCGTCAATGCCCAAACGCATCAACAAGTACAGAGATTACCCCGATGTAACCTCACGAACGCGCGAGATTCTCGACGACGAGGAATGGTACGGAGACGGTCCACCACAGTGGCGCGAAGGAAAGGCACAACGGCCAGCCCAAACTGCCGACGAAGCCCACGATGTATGCTTAAAGCTCGTAAGACGCATTCGCCGTCACGCCGCCGACAATCCGGAAGCTCAATCCCTTGCCGACCGGCTCGACTCCTGTGCTCCAAGCCAAAGGTGCATGAGTGCAGCGTGTTCCGAATGTGGTCGCGCTTACACCCGGTGGTTTGTGACTTCTGCATCTGCACTCCTGAAGTCATTCAAAGTCAGTGTCTCGGTGCTATCGCTCGTTCACGCCGACCTAAGCGTTTCAACCGGGCAACTGACCTCCGAATTCATAAAGGAGGCCAACAGGAAGACCCGAGCAAAACTAAAACGGGTGAATATCCTCACCTTTATCGGCGGCATCGACATCAGCGCCAATGAAGATGAGACCGAGGCTGCGGATCCTCACTTCCAAATCCAGTCGTGGGTCTTGGCTCTCACCCACGAAGTCCGCAAAGCAGAAACTAAGCTACGGGCTGCATTTCCCAAGACTAAGACCATTCCGCGACCCGTGAAAATCAAAGAGTGGGACGGTGATCTAGCGGCTCTCGCCTACGCCCTAAAAAACAGCTTCGACCGGCGCGTCTCTATCATCTGTGAAGACAAACCCGGATTGAGAAAGCCCTACCGAGACACCCGAGACCGTGATCTACGGGTCGAGCAGCAGATCGAACTGATGATCGCCTTGGATCGAACAGGCCTCCACGCACGCCTGCACCTCGGTGGGTGCCGGGTCGTGCACACAGCCGATGGCCCGATGATCCGATTGATTAAGGAAAAGCGGGGGAGCAGGCAGCGGTGATCAGTGAAAATCAAAGAAGAGCCCGTTTGAAGCATCTAGAGGCCCTGAAGACGAAGGAAAACAGGAAAATGGGGGATGAAACGGTGTGAACTGCACCGGCACACATAGGTGCCACGAGCTTTGATCGGCGGTGGCTCGGTGACCCTCATTAAAGGTGGGACGGGTGGGATGGTCCCACCCTGTCCAGAAACAACTATGCATCCCGCCATACCAGCCTCAGGAAAAACCATGTCGAAGCATAATGACGATTTCACGACTTATAATGAAGTCCATCAGGGGCCTCTGGGTGGTGACCACGCACCGTCTACAGACAGCAGTAAACCGCCTCGTATTCTCGATGCCGCTCGTGACCAGCTGGGAGGCCACTGGCTTTGCTATGGTACGCCTCAGAGCCACTGCTGGTTTTCTGTTCAAGAGCTACAGGCCAACGAAACCGAGGTCCTGAACCTGCTTGCCACAGTCGGCTACATCATCCTCACGCAGAGCTCGAAGAACGCATTCAAGGAGACCATCGAGGCCCATTCGACGTATCGGCCTGCCCTCGTTGCAGCACACCCTGGTTGGCTTAGCGGGGTCTATATTTTCGGAGACGGCGCAGTAGCACGGCCTCCCGGCGATGACCGAGAAGTGATTGTGGCTTTCCAAAAAGATGGGCGCTTCACGCCAAAAGGAGCGCCAGAGGGCTGGCAAATCGGTGCTGGTCCGATTGTGAGTGGGCAACCACTTTGTCTCTTCGTTTCTTCCTATGCCCTGACGGGGGCGATTCTGCGGTTGGCTCCTCCCGATTTCAACAATCCTCTTGTCGAGATTGTTGGCCCGCCCGGATCGGGAAAATCGACGCTCAACCTGTTCGCCGCCTCTATATGGGCAGGCGATCCTACAAGTGACTTAGGAGGTGCCGAGTCCTGGGACGCGACACCGGGATATCTCGACCGCCACAAGGCTGCCCGCGCTGATGGGTTCTTGCCCTTGGAGGAGGCAAACCTCGCAGGACTGACAAGAAGCGGGCAGCGGGAGATGCTCCGACGCGCGCCTTTCCAACTCGCTGCGAAAGGTGGTCGGAAACGCCTAACAGACACGGCGGCAGTGCCAAACGTGAATGTCTCTGCCTTGAGCTCTAGCAACGAGCCACTGGTGAAGATCGTGGGAGACGAAGGCGTAGTCGGCGCTGCCCTGGGGTCCCGGATCGTATCCATCACCATTCCGGAGGATAGCCCGCACGGTGTGTTGTCGTTCCTCCCTGCGGGATATCGGAGTTCCCGAGAGGCTATGGAAAGCCTCCGACGTCTCGAAGACCAGCATTATGGACATTCATCACGAGCGTTTGTGAAGCGTCTCGTTGACGCTGCTGCCGAGGATGAAGAGGATCTTCAGAAGCAGATCAGTGGTTACATTGCAAAGTTCTTTGCTGCACTAGACGAGGACGCAGTTCAGGGAGCGAAGGCTAGGGCGGCGAAAACCTTCGCGCTAACCTACGCCGCTGGGATGCTGGCGCGGAAGTGGGGCATCTTTCCGAAAGAGTGGGGATCCTTGCTCTCTGCTATCCTACAGGTCTATTGCTCGGTTACAGCCTCGCAGGCGACAGCCCCATCCCCGATACCAGCCATCAACAAGATCCGCGCTTATGTCGAGCGGCATAAGGCCAAGCTTGTCAGAATACGCAACGTCCAGGAGCCATACAGCCAAAAAACTTTCCAGAGAGCAGTGGGCTTCCTACGTAAAATCAACGGCTGCGAGGAAGTTCTGATCCCAACTGAACAGTTTCAGCGGATGTTTCCAGACCACACGCTGTTGATGAAGGAGCTTAGGGATGCCGGGCTGGCCAAAACCGAGCGCGGAAAGCAGGCGAAGCTGAGCATCAAAGCGCCGAAAAGGCTTTGCCCAACTGGGCGGGTCTACTGCATCCAGATTTGCGCGCCGAACACAGGGAGGTAGCTGTCGCGCCTTTCTCCCAGCCCATGCTTGCAGAGGCGTGAGAAAGCCCACGAGCGACACCAACATCAATGGTTTTCAGATGGCCAGGCGTATGATGTGGTGGGGCAATGTCGAAGCCGAAGGGCCACGCTGCCAAGACCCAGGGTTAGGATGGGAAGCGTCTGCAGCGCACTCGGTTTTCGGTACGGTTTCGCAGCTTGCTTCCACATCAATATTGCCTGCAGAACAGGAAAACCTCGCGGCACTGGATCAAGCCACCTACGCAAATCACGTCCACAGAGGGCCAAATGCGGGCCGCTAAAGTATTGGCAGCTAGTATGCGATCCCACATACCCGCAGCAGATAGGACGAACGCCTCCAGCGACAGAAGCCTCCGGGCCATTCGTGATCATGACGTGAGGACATGCTGCTGATTTCCTGTTCTAAGGGAACCCAACAGGATGCACCTAACGTGTTCCGTCGATACTGCCAGTTAGATACTAAATAAGCTGGCATCCCAAGCTTGCGGCATTCCCGATTAAAACTACGCTGGCGTCCTCCGGTTGCCTGTGAGTCACGACCTCCTTCGAGAAGGCTGTGATATGTGGTCTGTTTCCGATGAGCGAGCGTCAGTTGCTGTTAGTTTTTAATACAATGCTGTAACTCTGCTGACGTCAGCTCTGATAGCTTGAGAGGGGACACGGTTTCATTGGTAGCAACTTCCCCTGTCTCGCAAAGGCTTCGAGCTACCATCTGCGCAAGGTAAGTTCTTTGTTCAGGTGAATACTTGTCATAAAAAACTCGGAAGCGGTTGAATTCCCTTAAAAAGTCGCGATGCCTTCCCTGAATACTGATGCTGCGTAAATATCCATCAACGGCGGCCAGAACTGCGCCCCCTTCGAGGCTGCGTACAAACAGTCGCTCCGCCTCGTGGTGATTTCCCAAACGAAATTGCATCCACCCCTCATTCAGGTAGGACCAAGTGTGTTCCCCTGGGTGCTCGCGAGCTTTCTTATGGTACTCGACAGCTCCCCGAGAGTCCCCAGTGTCCCCAAGGAAGAGCGCTCTTGCGTGAAATAGGTCGAAGCTACTTACGCCAACTCTTTCAATGCGCTCGAATGCCGTATTCAAGCTCTTAACTAGCGATTTTTTCAACTGTCTTCCCGGTAAGCTAGTGACCTGTTCAGCTTTGAAGATGCCGGAATTAGCGAGACTTCTGCTTAACATGAACGCTATGCACGGCTGTTCGTCTGGCAAAGGTGAGTCTAACAGCCCTATGGCAGGAACTTCAGATCCCCTACGGAATGCAATTAGTGCCTCTAATGCATCGTAATAAGCCTTAGCATATTCCGGAGCCGATTTGTGATAATCGATTGAACTATATTTTATATGATCGACGATCTTTTGTGCTCCGTCGAGGTCCCCGGAGTCGAATAGGAACCCAGCTGCAGCGATTGAGACGGAAATCTTTACGTCTGCAGGAATATTTGGATCTCTGCTGGTTTCTTCTGATGCTTGCTGAAGGAGAAACTTAGCTTCATCTATACGTTTTGCCTCCACAAGAACTGATGCTAAATAAATCTTGGTGACGAAGCCTGTATCCGATCTAACAGCTTTTGCCCGCTCGATTGCTTCTATAATTTTCTTGTTTGATGAGCTGTCCTTCCCGTTCTCTTCATCAAGCAGTCTCTCGAAGCGTATCCTAGCCTTCTCTATAATCAGTGTAGAGATTCCGCTCATGCTGCCAGCTAGTGTTGAGTCGTAGTTCTGGCTTAGATCTTCAGCGATCAGGAAGGCGGCTGCGGCTTGCTCAAGCTTATCTTTTCCGTCGGCCTCAAGCGAGAGAAGCATTCGCTTCAATTGAATCAAGTAGGTTGCCTTATCGTCTTGAATCACGTTTTCAGCAACATAGAGGTCGTCGTCGAGACTGCTAGAACGGACTGTGGCACGGTGGTAGGCAGCCGCTGCTGGATGCAGAACTTCCGCTAGAAGAACTGATAATGTCCCAGAAATCTGGGATGCTGCCTCCATGTGCGTGTCTCTGGTTTCGACATGATCGTTAAAGCCCTCGACCATAAGCTGCAGTTTATAACCGTTTGGCTCCTTCAGGACATGTGCATGAACTTCGATAATTCTGGAGCCGAGTTGTCGTTTGATCATGGCGATTAGCTTCGGCGGAATAGCGGTGGCACTCGGCAAACCTTCTGTGAGTAGGTCAGCATCCGCGCTAATCCGATTAATGCCGCGCATCCATAGAACATCCATCTCCGCAACCGGCAGGACGCTACTATAACGGCACTCGGTTAATCCAGGCACGGGGACACCGAAATTGCGGGAGGAAGCATCAGATCTGAGTTTATCTAAACTGTCGTCAATGGTTAGGATCGCCTCTCGTGTCAGAGTGCTTGGGGAGTAACCAGCGTCTAGTAGTTCCTTCGGCAATGTGATGGTGTTAACTACTATCTCGGTGCTCCACGTTTCCCAAGCAAGGAAGCCTACGATCAAGAAGGAGCCGCAGAGGACCGCTTGAGTTAGCAGGTCACGGACACCTCGAAATGTGGCTCCTAGTGTCCTCAGCACTCTGCAAGCTGCAGCCGACAGTCCCTCGATGAACATGCGACGGCTACCATTCGCACCTTTGAACAATTTCGCAGTAGATAGCCGCATGGCTGGACTTTCGATAACAAAGTACAGTGCAAGGATACCACCCGCCGAGCTCCATGCAACAGCAGCACTAATGCTGATCGACGTGAACACCTATTCATTCTAGGTTTTAGTCGAGCAAATATCTGACTCCATAGTGGCGAACAGGCGGTGCGCCATGCGCCCAAAGAATGTGCTTCGCGCGGACTATGATGCGGTCTAGCTCCCGACTCAGGCTAAGGCAACTTACAACGCCAGGCGGAGCGAGCGGCTGCTCATTGCGATGACCGGAAGCTGACGAACCCGGACCTTTCGCCCCGTCAGGGGTGGTCTGAGGCTTCTTCGGGAGGCGAAGCGACTGGCGCGGGAAAGAGGTGTTGATACCGGAGTGAAACTCCCCAGACCTGCCGATTGAATTTTCCCCAGGTTGCGTGGCTACCGATCGTTTCGGCAGCCGCCTGGAAGACCGGCAGGCTCTCTTCGCCGATGCTGTTCCTGATGGTCAGGAGGGCATGCGGTGATCCAGCTTGGGGAGGTAGTCATGATCCTGGAATGGCACCGGCAGGGCATGTCGGTCTCGGCCATTGCCCGCCAGAGCGGCCTCGACCGCAAGGCCGTGCGCAAGTACATCCAACGCAGCTCATGCGAGATCTGCGGAAAACTGGGCCTGCGGTCACCGAAGGCGGCAAGCAGTCGAAGCTGAGCATTAAAGCTCCCAAGATCCTCTGCCCGACAAGTCGGGTTTACTGTATCAGATTGCGTGAGCTTCAGAATCGAACAACCGAGAACTAGCTGGTAGGCTTGCCCCGCTCTTTGTGGAACACGCTGCCGCCAAATTGGCAGCGCCACGCGCCATAGCAGCTGCCGTCCGCCACGGGCCGCATCTAACGGTGTGATCAGCAATTGAGAATTGGCCGCACGCTGTTTCTGAGTGTCAGCCCCCGCCGCTGCTGACACGAACGTCGGCGTACGGGCAACGGCTGGGTACTAACGTTTACGAGAGCCATATGCAAAGGCGGTTAAATACCTCGAACTAACGACTCGCATAAGCCTAAAAAGGCCACAAAATTAGCATTAGGCCTTAGAGGCAGTGCCGCAGGCCGCCCCATCTAGATGGTGGTTTTTGCGGTTGTCGGGACCCGTTGAGACGCCATACATTTCGGCTTGCTACTCTATCGTCCTACCGGATGCATTTGCCTCTGCGTCGGGGCGGTCTGTAGAGATCGCCTCAGTAGAGCCTCAAGTCTCTCGGCCTGAGCGGCAGATGCCGAACTTACTGACGATGTGACATATGCTTTCGTGCCGACCACACATGTATTCTGCGTGACGCCATGCAGCTCTCCATTTCGCGCTTTGGGGACATCGTCGTGCCCATGCAAGGCGACACGAGAGGCGATACTCGCTTCAGCGACCGCGAGCTCGACGCTGTCATGAGAATTCCCGAGGGCGTCGGCTTCCGCAGTGGCATGAATAACGCCGCCGATGGTGATGATGCCTAACGGGAAGGGTGGGCACGGAGCGGCTTGCGCGCTTGCGCTGAGGATAACGGCCAGGCAGACGCCTCGTGCTATCATGATCAAAATTTGGTGAGCCCTTGGGTGTTGCTGAAGCCCTCCATGCTATTAAGGGGATTCCGAGGTGCGGGAGCAGCCCCGGTGTTGCCGTGCGGCTGCCCTCGCTGTGGAACCATCGTCGGCGGTGGTGCCGTGACAAGAGAATCGCTCGTGGTGGCAGCCAGTCCCTCAGCGGCTTGTATGGTTTCGGGCTTGATGCCCACGGTGACGCGGTACTCGCGGCCTTTGGTATAGCAATCCCCAATCACGACAGCACCGCGCAGAAGGGCCTCTGCGGATGACGACAGGGTCGTCATGCGACGCACCAGCTCATTGCGCACCGTGTCCTTCGACTGGCCGCGCATGGACGAGGACTCCACAACGGCACGCTCAACGGTGTCACGGCGCTTGGCGGAATTCGTCAGGGTCTCGGCAATCATTGCTTTCGCCGCGATTGTCGCCTCGGTGCGTGCATCGTTGATGGCGCTGACATCATCAAAGCTCACGGGAACAGTGGCGGTTGCAATCCATCTCATGTTCAGGAGAGCCTCGGGATCGAGGCCAACCGGCTTCGGATAATCATCGCAGCTGGCTGCGAAGGCACTGGCCGGAAGCAGCAGCACGAGGCAGGCAAGAGCCGTCTTTTCCATCGAGATCTCCTATTGCTCGAATTTCGCAACAACCTTCTTGGCGCTTCTCAGCGTGTCAGCGTCTACTTCGACAACGAGGGTAAATTCACTGCGCAAGGCAAGCGTGAAACAGCCATTGCCCGTGAGGTGTCGAGGGATATTGATGAGAGACCAGGGTTTTTGGGTCACAGGGAAGGGAAAGATGAAGTGATCCCTGCCTTGAGGCGCGCTGATCGCGAAATCCTTTAACGACTCGCCGCTCTCGTCAAGGAACGAGACGCGGAAGTCGGGTGTTGGATCGCGATAGCCGCTGTAAACAGGCTTCGGCGCACGCACATTCGCAAATCCATATACATCGAAAAACACGATGGGATCATCCACACGCTTCGAGTGCTTGAACATGCGTTGGTCCTTGACGATCCCCACGGTGTAATCCTGTGTGGTGCGCCCACCGGCCTGACATCGCACAATGAAGCCGAAGAGATCATTGGTGCTGCGCTTGCTGGATGCCGTGGAGCTGAATGTTTGAAGGACGTTCTGATGGAATTCGGGCTTCAGCGTCACGGTCACGGGGATCGCGATCAGCGATGCAGGGTTCTTGTCTCCGATCAAAATCTGTGCGTCAGGGGGCGGATTAAACGGTTGGAGCTGCCCAATTCGGATATCCTGCACGTGACCTTCGAGGACTGGACGTTGGACTTTATTGAAAAGAATTTCTTCTAGGGTCAATTGCTGGGTGCGTGCGTGATCGATCTGAGTCGGTAAATCAACACCTATCGGCTTCTCCCCGACTGCCACCTTTTCGATATACACTTTGAAGTCCTCGACCCGGACCGCCACTTTTGCCTCGACACGCACGAATGCGTCATCCTTGGATACGTCGAGAACGTCGAAGGCTTGTATCGCGCCTTGGGAGTATTCTCGCACCGTTGATTGGACCGAACTGGTTTGTGAGCGGATGCCACGGTCGATTTCGGAGCGGCGTTGGATTTGGGTGTTCGTGTCGATGAACGACCCAACGACCTGCTTAAGGGCATTCTGAGCTGCATTCCTGGAGGCGCTTTCGACGTCGGATCCGACGCCCTGAGCGATCACCGTCTGAACCAGGCGTCCCGCGGCAGTTTGGGGCAACGAGGGCAGGCTCGGCGTCGTGCGAACCGTGGGAGTGCCATCAGGTTGCGGGACTTGTTGCGGCGATGAACCCAGCAGCAGCCTATCCTGTCGGGGAGTTTGACGGTCAGGGGCCGCGCCGACGGGCGCGATGCCCTCCTCAGTCGGTCCCATGTCCTGCCGGATGGCCTCTGCCCCAGCAAGGGCACTCGGTGGCTCATGGGAAGGGGCGTTCAGATAGAAGCTAGGGTTTGTCGCCGTTAGCCTTAGGGTTCCGCCCCTGTCGAAGTTGACCACCATGGCGGCTCCGGCACCCCCGTCGAGCCGGTAGATGGGCAGTCCCTGTGCGGCGGAGGCCCTGAAGTTACCCAGAAGGTCGATCAGGAAGCCCTTTTCTTCCGAGGGCTGCCCGGCAGCGATCCTCTGTGTGCTGAGCCTGTCGAGCGGCTCAAGTTCCACCGTGCCCCATGTGACGATCACCGAGTTGCGCTGCCGCATGACGCGAGGGGGCTCTTTGTACACCTTGGTCAGGCGTTCGATCTCCGTGTCCAATTCCGCGGGGCCGAACGGAGCTGGATCGATAAGGCGCGACAGGTAGGCGATCTTGCCGTCCGGGGCGTGAAGGACTGAAGCGGTGATGCTCAGCGGCTGATTGCGGTCGCCGATCAAGCCGGTGCACCAGCGGAAGGGCACGAAGTGGCTGCTCGGCGCACACCGAAGTTTCTCGTAAAACGGTGCGTCAAAGATGCTACTGCCGAGATTGACGCCGTTGACGCGGTAGGATGATTGGGCGAGTGCCTCGCCACACAGCGCCCCGGTCAAGGGGATGAGAGCCGCAGCTGCGCGCTTGAACGTTCGAGGGAGGGACATTGCGATCTTCTGCCAGAAACCCGCGGGGGCTGAAATCGCGATGTTAGCCAGGGAGGCAAGCTCGTGTCGGTTGCCATTTGGGATAGAGATCGCAGGCATGGAGCCAATGGATTAGCCAAGAGGGATTGGCGGCCTGGTTCATGGTTTCGAGGGACGACCGGCTGAACAGCAAAGCTCCTCCGTGCAATGGGGAGCTTTGCTGTATGCGCTCGGCTGACGCAGAGGTAAGATCCTAGGCTGTTAAGGGCCAGGTCGCTTGATCAGCAGGATCTCGCTGACGTCAAGACAGTAGTGGGTGCGAGAAGGCTGGACAGTGCATCGCGACCGGCTGATGCAGGCTTGGCCGGAGGAATCCAGAAGCCAAAGCGTCTTCGGGGTGACCCGATACACCACACACCAATGGTCTGACGCACCTGTGAGGCCGACGATGGCCACGCACGCTGGCCGGAGTTCCCGAGTCAGAGATGACCACAGGTGAGGCAAAGTGCGCTGATCCCGTCTCAGTCGCAGCGTATGAAACTGAAAAGTGAGATCGTGGCCTGGGATGCGCCCCTGACCCGCCACGGCAACTAGCCGCTTCAACTGACAAAAGCATATGCCCTGAACAAGGGATTTGTGGAGGCAACCACGATCATGCTCAAGAGCTTCGATCAACCGCTCGAACAGCTTTTGACACTGCTCATCCCGCAGCCGTAAAACATATCGGAGTGCGTTCACGATGGCGTAGACGCCGCACAGCCCGTCCAGATCGCCCTGCCGGTAAGCGCGCTGGCGCTTTGGCATCAGCTCCTATTCGGGGCAGGCGAGGGTGATTGCGAAGGCGGCGACGGTCCCACGTCTGCAGGCGCTTGAAGGGATGAACCTGATTGATTTCTGATGGCAAGGATGCAAGGGCTCCGGAGAAGGCAGGGAGAAAGAAGCTGGATCTGAACCTGTCCGGTGGAAGCCGCAATTAGCACGGTGCAATATTGGGTGGTGTTCTGAGCAGCATGGGGCATAGCAAGGGCTCCTCAAATGCAAAGGGAGCCGTCCGGGCTCCCTTGAGGGTATGGGTTGGACGGTCAGGGAAGCCCTGACCAATGATGGTGTGGTACATACCAAAGCTTTGCCGTACCGAACGTCAAGTTGTACGGCCAAGCCTCACAGCCTCGCTTAAGCGACAGCCCAACGGGGCCATTCTAGCATACATCAAACGTTATATCTTGTCAATACTTGCTCAGCTTGGGCTTACTCGTGCCAAGCTTTGCCATAACTGCGGCAATCCCCAACTTTCTGCCATTGCATTTGCGCCCCAGAGGTCTCTGGCTACTTTGATTACCCATGTTGCTCCTTTCTGGCGTTGAGCAGCACAATTTACTCTCCTCGACCCAGTGTCGAAGTGACTGTGAATGACAGGAAGGGAGCACTCATTGCGCAATCCACACCATGCCAGAGCCTGCCTAACACTACAGTTGCAGCTTTAGAGTTCTAATTGCCTCCTGATCTGACACAGGAGGCTGCCCATGACGCACGTATGCAGTCAATTTCAGCGAGGTTGAAGCCCGAGAGCCTTCGTATCTCTACCGGAATTTGAACAAGGCAATTGTTGGAGCAGTGTACGGCTACGAATTTCCTGACCAGGGGCCTCCAAGCCCGTATGACTTCAGCGGTGACGAGCATCGGGCGATCATCGCTTCCACGGTCAAGACCTGCAGACTGTGCAGGGTGGATCCGCAGGCTTATCTCGCGGACGTGTTGACCCGCATCATCACCGGCCATCTCAACACCCGCCTCAACGATCTGCTGCCGGGGGCCTATGCCGCGACACCAGACCTCAAAGCCGTGGCCTGAGACACCGCTAACGGATTAACGCGGCCAAAAATGCCTGCGAGCGCGCCCTCAGACCCGCCATGACTCAGCGCAAGGGTGACCAACGGCTACCGGGCCATGTGGGCTGCCAAGGGCGAGGCGGACATTCGCGCGGTCGTTGACACGGTTCGTCTCGGTCCGGGAACCAATGCGTTCAACACAATCCTTCAGACTGTGTCCGCCTGAACCTCAGTGCGAAATAGGGGGTGGGTAACTACGCATCTAGTTTATTTCGAGTCGTCCGAGCCATCCTCTTCATCGAGATTGCCACCGTCGACGTAGATTTGAATTCCTGTTACGGTATAGTCCCGGACAAACGCTTTGATCTTAGCTCTCGCTGCCTCTGCTTTGGCCTCATTGGACTGGCCTAAGAGCCCACATTCGCTCTCGGTTTCTTTGATGGCTGCTTCATCCTCTGGCACATCATAATAACGCCAGTCATAAAGTAAGTACTTTTGATCAGGGTGTTTCTTAACGTGGGCTTCGTTACTTACTTTATCGTAATGATTGATCATTCGTGTACAGGAGTATAGTATCCCTAGTTCATCCGATCCCTCAATATAAAGGATGTATGCAACCCACCCAGTCGAATTATAAGAAGGATAAGCGCAATAATAAGTGCGATCTTTGTTGAAGGCGACTCCGCCCATATAGCTAGGATCGCATTCTTCGGGAAATTCGTGGACCTTCGACTTTCCAAGTTCAAGTTTTGGATCAAAGCCCGGATAATAGTTGTTAAGCATAATACGCTTGCGGCTTCCCTCAAACGAGGGAATAATGCTTACCTTCATACCTGTGATCAAACCTTTTGGCCCATCAACAGAACTTTTGCCGAGATATTTGAACTCTAATACATAGCCGTCTAACTCGTACTGTGCACGGTGCTCTGTTTCATACTGCGGTGTGCCTAGAAATGATTTTACGTATTGGATTGTGGTTTTTCCAAACTCACCTAATCGTACTTTGTTCAGTATATCGGTTGGCAAGCTGCTCCCTTGCTTCCCATTAAGCAGCTCTCTCAGCTCGCTAATGCATTTATTGTAATCAAATTCTTTTACTCTACGTAGCAGGACTCCCTTCTGACGCACCTCAACGTCTTTGCCTGCTTCAAACTCTAACTTGAAATCTTTGAATGTTATGCTTCCGGTCCCGTTCTTCGCGATGATTTCATCAGCTCCAGAACAGGTTTCCTGAACCTGCCTCAAAAGCTCAGCCTTGCTTTCCTGTGCTGCTAGGGGAGCAGGAGAAACGCACATTAGCAACAGGATAACGAGAGCACGATGATCAACCATCATTCTTCTCCTGGCTAAATTAAAGTGGCGGGCGGGGAGCGGAATTCGCGGGCGTCTCTGGTACGTTGAGAACAACTTTCACGAAGCTGAAGAATTGCCCAAAGAAGAAACCAATGATGACTCCTCCCCATTGCACGAGAGTGTCGGATGGCTTCCCTAAGACCAAAGCGCCGTAAAGAACGCCACCAATTATTAATACTGCTATAATCCCTGTGATTATTGATCCGGCTACTGCCAAGATTCGCGCCAATGCATTGTGATCCTGCAACTCAGCCCTCCCACGATAAGACCAAAGCCACACTTAATCACCTACTGAGCCATGTCAGCTAGGGCTACGCTCACGAAGCATAGCACACAACTAGCGGAGTGACATCGGCGTGAGTGGGCTCTTCCCGTTGCAGGAGCTGCCAGCCAACGCTTAGTGTCGCTCCATCCTAGCTCCGGGCGTTCGCGTTCCCAGTACCATCAGGCTTCTTCGGTAGTGTTGTCCCCTGGATCATTGGCGCATCAGAATAAGTCGGAGTGAGTGCATGGTGACACGAACTGCCCGTTTGAAGGATTTCAGGACTGACGGATATCCAGGCTCTGGCCTACAGGTGCAGGTTCTGGCCGAAGATCACGTTGGGACCTACATCCTTCCATTCCCGTGTCATCACACAGACGGCGAGTGGCGGAATGGGACAACGGGGGAGGTGGTCCAAGCCAGCATCCTTGGATGGCGTGAGTTGCAGACAAGATGCCAAGGCCGCGCCAGCCCTGCTCAGCAGTAGACCAAATCCTAAATAGCCCCCGACCAATTATCCTAACTGGCGTAATCGCACCTCGTCCGCACCCGGTTGACAGTATCGCCCGCATCGAAGTCATGGGTATTCCTCTGATTACTTATTTTGTGTCATCAGCCTGGCGGACTCCGGATCGTAGATATACTCGGTGATCGTGCCATCCTTGATCTTCTCCACTGCGTCATCCACGATAAAGCGGGGCACGAGAAACCATTCGCGCGGCACAACTGGGTTGCCGAAACGGTCTTTGATCTCAATATCGAGCCGGGCTGGGTCGAAAATGCGGTGGATTAGGTTTTCCAGCTTGGCGCGGTTGATGTTGTAGAGCGTGTAGGTGGCGACGATCTCCACGTCCGCCATTAGAAATGTCGGGTCCAATTTAGCATTGGTGGTACGCCGCGTAACGTCACCGCCAGTCACGCCGATCTTGTGCAACACGTCACGGTGGGGCGCGACGAGAGGATGATCTGACTCGCTACGAAGCAAATAGATGGTGCCGCTTGCTACATCCTCGTCGTCGCTTTCGCTGGCGAACAGGGGGCCTGCGGTCAGCTCGGTGACGCGCCGTCCCGCCTCGTCCTTGTAAAGCGCCCGTTGAAGCGACCGGCGAAGCAAGTTGCTCTCGGTCCCGTTGGAGTAGACGACGCGCAAACGGGCGTCATATTCTCCATTCGGAGCGCGGAAGGTTTCGCCGACTTCGACAACATAAGCAATCTGACCGCCAAGGATGAAAAACTGTCCCTCGACAATATCAGCTTTGAGGAACCCCGCATCCTTCACAAAGTGTCGAGTCACCCTGATGCCTTGGTCGAGGTCCAGCCGCACCTGATCGAAGAGGGGCTTGAACCGGTCGAAATCGAGGCATGGCTCGCGATTTGCGATCTCCTCGGCGGCACGCTTATCGGCGGCGGAACGGACGTGGCGAAGCTCGGTGACTTCTTGATCGCCTGCAATGCCCTCAAGATCAGCGAGCAAAGCATCGGTATCAATTGCTTCGGCAGGTTCGAGCGCGGCGCTTTTCACGCTGGTCAAGAGGCCCTGACGGTCGAGTGGCGCGAGAAGGGAGCGCCATTCCTCCAGACCGCAAAGCCGATTAAGACGCACGGCATAAAGCCGCTCGAAAAAATCACGCTCCTCGCCATGCTGCGGGGCGTGGCCATGCTCGTCAACGAAACGCTGTATTTCCTCGAACCCAGCGATGATGCGCTCTTCGCGTGGTGTGCGCCCGCTTCTCTTCTCTGGCTGGGCGAAGTCGGCAAGGTCACTGGCGAGTTCTTCAAGATCGAGATTATTCACCATAGCGGCCCTCTTTCTTAAACCGCAGGAAGGCAACAGCGCCCTCGGCCATACGTTTTTCCCATGCGTCCGCCTCAGTCATCGAAGGTGCTCGCCCGCGCTCTTTTAAGAATGTCCTAGCTCTCACCGCGAGTTGCAGAGCGTCCTCTGGCGAAAGGCTGGTGCGGCAGTTCGGCGCGACCCTCACGGCTTGCTTCAGATACCTTTTCGGACCGAATGACTTCGCATCCCTCAGCCTTGAGTTTAGCAAATTGTGGATCAAGATCCTGGTCAGTAGTGCTGACTCCAGCGTAACTTGTGCGGGCCATGGGGTGTCACTTCAGGCTTTATAGGTGACCGTAACATGTCACAAATAGCCCGCGTCAACCCAGATGTTACGCAGAAAACGTTGCTCAAGGTGACGCCGCATCAGGGTATACCCCAAGGTGACTGAAATGCGAGTTATATATGCCAGCCTGATTGGCTCACAGTAGCCTTCATCGGCGTCATCAATATGCACCAACGATTTTTACGACCCGCTTGCACTGGGCTCTGAGCTCATGAGGGTCAGGTATAGATGCGCCGCCGTGCATGTTTGCCCGTGAAAACTCGTTTATTTTTCGGAGAGTTTCGACGTGCTCGTACATCGGGTCATCTGGTCCGGATTTGTTAATCTCGATAGCCATGTCTGACAGAAAGATATCTCCGAACCTGCCGGGAAAGCGAGCTTTGAGGAAGTCTTCCAAAAACGGTCTGAGATCTTTCGTCAAACTCTCGACATCGCAGCCATTAAGGAAGAATCCTTTCGTGGCGAATTCTCTAATCCGCTCAGCCTGACGCACATAGATGGATTTCAACTCATCATTTGATGACCAGCTTGAAATCTTGCCTTCTCCTCGCGGGCTGCACGAGAGTTGATATTCTGAGCAGTGATCAGCCTCGAATACATCCTTCCTTATCATTTGCAAAAAACGAGGATCATGAGACAGCACGATTACCTGACAGGCCTCCTTAGACAGAGAGCGAATCTGGCTCGTAGTTTCCCATTGACGGTGCATGTCCTGACTATTGAACGGGTCGTCGAACACAATCGTAGCGTCCTTCAAGTCAGGCTCAGAGCGAACCTGTGTAATGAACAGAGCAAGCGCAAGCGTGAATTTATCACCGGCACTCAAAACCGTCTTAAAACACGGTGCTTGATCGTTCTTCTCACCTACCTGCACCTTGTGAGGGCCGATTAGGATCGAGTAGTCTGTATTCGGTTCACGTCCGACGTAACTCGCTTTTGTATCAGTGATCGCGAAGTTCGCGCCAAAATGTTCTAAGAGCTCATTGATTTCGCCTTGGCGCTTCTTGATTACAGTCTCAGTAAACTTGCGAAGATCCTCCTGTGCGACCTTTTTCGCCTTAACGAGTTCTGCTTGTCGCTTGCTGATCGAGAGATATGTCTCGGTTTCTGATTTGAGTGGGTCGGACAGCTTTGCGAGCAAGTCTTCTTTATAGGCAAGCATTCGCTTTGCCTCCGCCGCATCAAACTTTCCTACCTGAGCACGAGCCTCATTGATCAGGGGTAAGCATTCCGAGATTTTGAGATTGTATTGGCTAATCAAGTCACAGGCTGCTCGGATGCTTTCTCCCGCGTCACCAAGGTTGAAGGAGGCGTGCGGCGATGCCGATTTGCGTTCGAGGAGATTACGAAGGTGATCTAGGCCCTCAATCACTGACGCCAACTCATCTGGTAGCAGACTTGGAGCAGCATCGATTGGGCAGACAGTTCTCCAGAATTCAAAATCTGTCGCGTTCTGCTCGAGTAGGCGCTTTAGAGCTTCCGCTCCACCATTCGTCAGCGCCCGCAGCTCTTCCACGATCTCCGCGATCTCGGATTCGAGCTCAGCATATGCCTGACTGAAATATCCTCGAAACATAGATACGAGGTCGGTCTGGCTCGTGTCCTGCTTGCAGAAGGGACAGGCAGTGCCATTCATATGATCGACACCGTATTTCAGCCAACGCATCCCATGCGGGTGCATATTATGTGTGTCGATGTGTTCCTTGACCCTAACTGCAGTCAGCCCTGTTACGTCGTCAATTGAGCGGGCGAGTGTCGCCTCAATATCAGAAAGGGGTCGAAGAGAAAGCGGCAGCGGGTTCCGCTTTTGCGGCACAGTGGTTGATCTAAGACCGAGCTCAGCCTTCTGCTTTGCTGCCGCAATATCGGCCTCTATGCTGTCCGGTACCACCTCCGAACAGAAGGCAGCAACGTTGGAAACGTTCGGGCGGGCTGCTCTGATAGTCCTCTCTAAAGCCGCTGCTTTTGTCGCGAGCTCTCTCTGCTCAGCATCAAGTTCAGAGATGATGCGGGCGAGCTTGACCCCCTTTGCTCCAAGAACAACCTGTAAGAGGCTCCGCTTGTGATCTCTTGTTACACTCTCGCCAACATGCAGGTTCTGCTGAACATACTCTTGATCGAACACGTATACGTTGCCCGGACAGGCATTCCATTTCCCGTTGGTGAACGTGACGGTGCCGTGCGCTTGCCATTGGGACTGAATCAAGGAGTCCTTCAAAGCCCCTAACCGACGCCGGGAGGAAATATACTCGGGTCTAGCCTCCGAAGCTGACCGAAGGATCGAGCAGAATGTACTCTTTCCATAACCGTTTCGGGCATAAATCAGTGTCAGCCGTGGGAACTGAGGTGCTTTATGACTTAAGGACGCAAACCGACCAACTTCCTGAACTTTATCAAACCGCAGAAGCATATTTCACTACCCCCCCCGGTAGATAAGCTTAGCGGCACGACTTGCGGCATCACAAGATGCGTTCGCACAACAGCCCACTTTCCCTCAGTTAATTTTTGGAAGTCGGGGCTGATAGCGTTACATGGCAGCAAGAGATGTCGCACTTCCCTTAACAGCGGTTAGCCAAAGACGCTGCTATCGCCCAGTTGTACGTCCTCTTAAACATTGCTGCCTTACGAGACGCCTATTCTGCCGCGTCTCGCGCTTTACCTTCTGCCGCTTGCGCGTTGCGATCAAGCAGGTACACCAAGAGATCCTCGTCGGGTATATCAGGCGAAACACCGTATGCTTCCGCTACAGCCACATCGAGGGCACGGTGGGCCTTTGCAAGCCAACTTGGTCTCTCATTATACAGGTTTGTGAGAGTACGCCGTTTCAGTTCTTCTGCCGCTTGTGGCGAAACGGGAAGGACTCTGTCGGGAAGCCCATGGGAAATTTCGGGCACACGCTTAACAAGCTCCGGCGGATTCAACCAATTTTCTCTAAGTTCGTGAAGGCGCTTGGCTGCCGCCGCAATCGCGTGAGCGAGTGGATTCGCCGCCAATGCGCGTGCTGGCTTGTCCAAAGCCATCCCGGCTGGGAACGGGAATGTGGCGAAGGTTGTCGTTGACGTGTACCTTGGTCGATCTTCTAAACTCGTTCCAAGTCTCAGTGCCCACAGCTCGTGGAAGCGGCTGTGGAGGATGCCGAATGTGACATCGTCATCTCTTGCAATTACAATTAGGTTCTTGTCTGGGATTACGGGATATCGCAGCCATACGAACAGACGGTGTTGCGAAGTCTCAGGCGTCACGATGAAACGCGACATGCCCTCGATAGTTCTGCGCATCTCTGGGCGAGGCCAATATGGCTCCCACCAACGATCTCTCGCATGAGCATCACGCGCACCGGAGCGGACCTCAGGAAGGGTACGGAGATCTGTTGTACTCGTCGGGTCATAGCGGGCTGTCGCTAGGTAATCATAAACGTCCCCATAAGCGGATGCGTCTGCATCTGAAAGCCCGAGGGGTAGATCTATAAGCCACCTATCCCTCGGACGCCCCGTCACATCGTCACCATTCCAGTATGGCTTTAGGATCTGTCGGTTATGACTGCCGTTTGGGTTCGTAGGTTTTGCGAGCCACTGTCGAGCAATGTCACCCGGCACATCATGCGGCCCGCTCGTTTGAATGCCGAGGAATGAGGCCCCATCGTTCTCGCTCAAGATACGAGCGCGAGTAAGGTCCACACCAGTCGTTAGATCCGAGTTGATATTACCTACAACGTTCCCGTCGAGGTGCAGTTCAGTTGGGCGCAATTCGGGGTGGCAAAAGCAGACTAGGGAGACCTCGACCCTTGCGCCTTCAACTGTCCAAGGTCGCTCACTCCAAGCGTCATAAATTGTGAGGTCGCGTGCAATTGCATCCAAAACTGGACGGTTTGTACCGCCACGAATTGAACTCGTGGCGACAAGGCCAACTCGCTTGGTCCGACTCGCTAATGCATAGCCCCGTGCCTTTTCAAACCAGAAACATACGAGGTCAGAGAAGCCCCGAAGCCTATCGGAGTAAACTGCTCGGAGACGTTCTGTATAATCCACACCTAGCGTTCGTTTCATCAGCTTCGCACCGAGGAACGGCGGATTGCCGATTATGAATTCAGCCTCTGGCCATTCAGCTTCTGATCCATCAGGATTAAGAACCGCATCCCTGCACTCAATCGTTTCCAGAGGGCGCAGAACCGGATTCCTTGGTGTGTCGAAACCGTTTCGCTTCATCCATTGAATTTCACCAATCCAAACTGACACCCGAGCAAGTTCGGCAGCAAAAGGATTGATCTCGATGCCCTTTAAGCACTCTGGTCCAACTGTGGGTGAAAAGCGCCCAAGTCCCAATGTTTCGACGTCGAGGTTTACACGGTGCTCTATGTCCTTGAGAGCCCGGAGGGCGATATAGAGAAAGTTGCCGGACCCGCAGGCCGGGTCGAGAACGCGCACGTTCCGCAGACGTTCAACAAATTGCGCATGTAATTGATTAGCCTTACGAAGAGCCCGCTCCTCATCTCGTCGGGCAGCAGCATAGACTTTGCGAGCCTCAGACTGCGTTGCAGGCACTCTTGCCCGCGCAGCGGCCCACTTCTTCATCTCTGCTGCAATATCCGCCTTAACTGCGTCCCACTCAGCCAAAAGTGGGCGAACAATAACCGGTTCCACGATTTGCATGATTTTGTCGCGGTCAGTGTAGTGCGCACCTAGTTGGCTTCGCTTGTCGGGATCAAGTCCGCGCTCGAACAACGTTCCAAGAATAGACGGATCAATGTCGCTCCAATCTTGGCGAGCTACATCGAGAACCAACTGAATGTCGTCGAGCTCTAAAGGGATGACGTCACTGCTGTCAAAAAGTCCCCCATTGAACCATTCCACTTTTTCAAAGCCAATGCGCCCACCTGATTGCATTGCGCTAAAAAGATCGCGAGCGAGGTCGACAAACTCTTCAGGGCGCTGGACGGCTTGTTCAAGCATACGTTTGAACATGTCATTTGGGAGGAGTTTGACATCCTCCGCAAACATACAAAAAACCAGCCTGTTAATAAAATGCGCGGTCGCTTGTGGGTCGGCCCCTCGGGAGCGCAGACGCTGGGCAAGGGTTGCGAATTGCTCCGCAACTTCAATGGTTAGGGCTTGTCTAGTTTTGCCGGGTTTTAGCGCCTCCGGATTGCTGAAAACTGCTTTGAGGAGGGCTCGCTTCTCTGGCTCAACTAATTCGGAAAGTTCGATTTCGTAAATCTTGCCGACAGTATTGGTAAAGTTTGTGTGGATGCGAAAGCGCTCTCGGTCACAGACAACGAGCAGCGGTGGGTTTTCGAGCGCAACTGCATATTGTTGCAATTGGACATATGCAGCATTCAGATCTTTGCGGGGACCTTTGTACTCCCATCCAAATGCACCTCGTTTCCAAACGTCAGCCCATCCCTCAGCTCCCGTCGTTTTCGTGGCACCTTGCTCAAAGCAGTAGGACGCTGGATCAGTCCCTGCATCGTATGGCGCAGGCTCATCAAGGAGGCGGCAAAGCTGGATGAAATGAGTTTGGGAGGCTTGGCGCTCAGTGAGCGGATTATCCCGCCAGTTTGCTATGAACTCGGCTGGTGTCACTCTTATCTGCCCCCATACCCAGATTGGGATGAATCACCTTAGCAGTTTGGCAGGAGGGTCGCACCAGTCTTGGGGGATCAGACTATAGAATAAGATTATAAGGAAAGTGTCCGATCTGGACCGCTTCCGCAGAAGCCGCTGCCCCTATCCATAACTAGGCTGTGACCCCGCACGTGCCTTCGGAGCGCGGCGGTTATGGCGCTTATGTGGGACTAGCGGATGTTCTGCCTGCACGGCGTGGGAGTTGTTCGTCCATTGAGGACCAGTTACAGCCGACCCAATCCATCGAAAAATGTGGGGTATAATGAGGGCTGCCATATCGCGCGATGCGCAAAAAGCAATAATTTGAAGGGTTTAGAAAGCAAGAGTGGCGGAGAGGGGGAGATTCGAACTCCCGATACGGTTGCCCGTATGCCGCATTTCGAGTGCGGTGCATTCAACCACTCTGCCACCTCTCCGGGTCGCGAAGGCATGTAAGCCCGCTGGTTGAGGCCGGGTGGATATCATGGGCTTGGCGGGTCTTCAAGCGTCTTGATCAAGGTTTTTGATTGACAAATCCTAAGGTCGCCCGTAGGTAGGCATCCTCTATGAGCGGGTAAGAGTGCCTGCTCGTATCCATGCGGCTGTGCAAACGGCCGTGAACCGAAGCCGGAAACTGCCAAAAAGCCAGTCCTGCGGGAGGTTTCCCGTTGAGAATTGGGTTTGAACACGAGGATCAAGATGTTCGCAGTGATCAAGACCGGCGGCAAGCAGTATCGCGTTGCCGCCAATGACGTCATCACCGTCGCCACGCTCGCGGGCGAGCCGGGCACCGCCGTTACCTTCGACCAGGTTCTCATGGTCACCAACGACGGATCGACCCAGGTTGGCGCCCCCCTCATCGAGGGCGTGACCGTGGCAGGCGAAGTGGTGGAACACACCCGCGGCGAGAAGGTCATTTCCTTCAAGAAGCGCCGTCGCCAGAATTCGCGCCGCAAGCGCGGGCATCGCCAGGACTACACCGTTGTGCGGATCACCGAGATCCTCGCCGGTGGCGCGAAGCCCAAGAAGGCTGCGGCCAAGAAGACCACCAAGGCAGCGGCTGAAGAAGCTGCGCCGGCCAGCGCTGAATAAGCGTTCGGCACCTGAAACAGAACACGGGAGTACACACCCATGGCTCATAAAAAAGCAGGCGGTTCGTCTCGCAACGGTCGCGACTCCGAAGGCCGTCGCCTCGGCGTCAAGAAGTTCGGTGATCAGCAGGTGATCGCCGGCAACATCATTATTCGTCAGCGCGGCACGAAATGGCATGCCGGCGCCAATGTCGGCATGGGCAAAGACCACACCCTCTTTGCCACGGCCAATGGCCGAGTCCGATTCCTTACGCGTCAAGGCCGAGCTTTCGTATCGGTCGTACCGGCCCAAGAGGCAGCAGAATAAACGGCGAGAGCAAAACGAAGGAGCTCCCGCCGGCATCACACCGACCCGGCGGATCAGAAGCTCCGAAGTAGGCCCGAAAAGGCCAAGCTCAGATCCAAGAACCGACAGGGGAGGTGGGATGTCCACCTCCCCTTCGTGTTTTCCGGGCCAGGGAGGCCCATTCGGATCGGAGCAAGAGCATGTTTCCCGACCTCACCCGTGACGACGTTTTCCGTCTCGAGACCCGCCGCCTTTGGCTGCGCTGGCCCCGACTTGCGGATGCCCAGGCGGTTGTACGCCTGGCCGGTGAGAAAGCTGTCGCGGACATGACGGCTCGAATTCCGCATCCCTACCCGCCGGAGCAAGCCGAAAGGTTCATCTTCCAGGCCAGGCGCGCGAACGCGAACGGCGAAGGCCTGCAGCTCGCCATCACCCCGAAGGGCAAGCCCAACACCCTGATCGGGATGGTGGGGATCAGCCCGGGTCCGGAGACGGGTAAGCCTGAACTTGGCTACTGGCTCGGCATCCCTTCCTGGGGGCAGGGCTATGCCACGGAAGCGGCGAGGGCTCTGATCGATGCCTTCTTCGCCTATGGCGATGAGACCGAGCTGACTGCGAGCGCCCGGGTCATCAACCCGTCCTCCCGGCGGGTGCTGGAGAAGTGCGGCTTCGCCTACCAGGGCGCCGGCCTCATGGAACTGCCCGCCAGGGGCGGCCTCTACCCGGCCGACCATTTCCGCCTCGACAGACGGGCATGGGAAAGCCTCAAGACCTGGTCGCATATGGGCCTCGTTCCCGAGCCCAGCTGCATCGAGGTCGAAATGGACCGCTCCATCTCGCTCGCGAGCTAGGATGAAGCTCTAAGAACCTGAGGCGCTCCCGAAACCATTCGGGGGCGTCTCTTTGTGTGTGTTGCCCGCGCCCGGAATGATTTCCGGCCGCTCTGACCGGAAATCATTCCGAAAGATCTTGGCTTGCCGCATTTTCTCGCGCAAAACCGGATCCACTTTTGCGGAAAATGCTCCAGTCCCGTAAAGGATACGGGTTATGAAATTTCTCGACCAAGCCAAGATCTATATTCGTTCCGGCAACGGCGGCGGCGGTGCCGTGTCGTTTCGCCGTGAAAAGTTCATCGAGTTCGGCGGGCCGGACGGCGGCGATGGCGGCCGCGGCGGCGATGTCTGGGCCGAATGCGTGGAGGGGCTGAACACCCTCATCGATTACCGCTACCAGCAGCACTTCAAGGCCAAGACCGGCGGCCACGGCATGGGCAAGAACCGGGCCGGCGCCAAGGGCGCCGATGCGATTCTGAAGGTCCCGGCCGGCACCGAGATCCTGGAGGAGGACGGGGAGACCGTCATCGCCGACATGACCCATGTGGGCCAGAAGGTGCTGCTCGCCAAAGGCGGCAATGGCGGCTTCGGCAACGCCTATTTCACGACCTCCACGAATCGTGCCCCTCGCCGCGCGAATCCGGGCCAGGAGGGCGTGGAGATGACCATCATCCTGCGCCTCAAGCTGATCGCGGATGCCGGACTGGTCGGGCTGCCCAATGCAGGCAAGTCCACCTTCCTGGCGGCGGTCACCGCGGCAAAGCCCAAGATCGCGGATTATCCCTTCACCACGCTCCATCCGGGGCTCGGCGTCGTGCGCATTCATAACCGTGAGTTCGTGCTGGCCGACATCCCGGGCCTCATCGAAGGCGCGTCGGAGGGCGTGGGGCTCGGCGACCGCTTCCTGAGTCATGTGGAACGCTGCCGGGTGCTGCTGCATCTGGTCGAAGGCACGAGCGAGGATGCGGGCGAGGCTTACAAGACCGTGCGCCATGAGATCGAGGCTTACGGCCATGGCCTCGAGGACAAGCCCGAAATCGTCGCTCTCTCCAAAGCCGATGCGCTGGATGAGGAGACGCTGAAGGAACAGCTCAAGAAACTGAAGAAGGCCTGCAAGCGCACGCCGCTCGTCGTTTCCTCCGCATCCGGCCAGGGCGTGCAGGAGGTGCTGCAAGCACTTCTCACGGTCATCGACGAGGCGAAGGTCGAGGAAGCCGCCGTCGAAACCCAGGAAGAGTGGCGCCCGTGATCCCGCAGATCCAGCAGTTCCGCCGCGTCGTTCTCAAAGTCGGCTCCGCGCTTCTGGTGGACAGGGCGCGCGGACGGCTGAACCACGCATGGCTTGCGGCGCTCGCCGAGGATATTGCCGATCTTCACGCGCAGGGCGCCGATGTGCTCGTCGTCTCGTCGGGCGCCATCGCCATGGGTCGCACCGTGCTGGGCTTGCCGTCTGGCGCCTTGCGTCTCGAAGAAAGTCAGGCGGCGGCGGCTGTCGGCCAGATCGCCCTGGCGCGGATTTGGTCGGAGGTGCTGGCGCACCATGGCATCACGGCCGGGCAAATTCTGGTGACGCTCGCGGATACCGAACAGCGCCGGCGCTATCTGAATGCGCGCGCGACCACGCTGAAGCTGCTCGAAATGCGGGCGGTGCCCGTCATCAACGAGAACGACACGGTCGCCACGTCCGAGATCCGCTACGGCGACAATGACCGTCTCGCCGCACGCGTCGCCACCATGATCGGCGCAGACCTGCTGGTGCTGTTCTCCGATATCGACGGCCTCTACACCGCGCCGCCGGCTATCGATCCGGATGCGCAGCACATCCCCGTCGTCGAGCGCATCACGCCTGCCATCGAGGCGATGGCGGGAGGCGCAGCGTCCGAGCTGTCGCGCGGCGGCATGCGCACGAAGGTGGAAGCGGGCATGATCGCAACTGCGGGCGGCACGCATATGATCGTCGCTGATGGACGCACGAAGAACCCGCTGAAGCGCATCGCGGAAGGCGGGCGTTGCACGTGGTTCCTCACGCCGTCCAATCCGGCGACCGCGCGCAAGACCTGGATCGCCGGTGCGCTCGAAATACGCGGCACGCTCGTGGTCGATGAAGGCGCTGCGCGTGCGCTGAAAGGCGGCGCGAGTTTGCTGCCTGTCGGCGTGCGCCGGATCGAGGGCTCGTTCCATCGCGGCGATGCGGTGACGATCCGCGATGAAAACCGCGTTCTCGGTCGCGGCCTCGTGGCCTATGATGCCGATGACGCCGCGCGCATCATCGGCCGCCCGAGCCGCGAGATCGAAGCGATCCTCGGCTATCCCGGACGCACGGAAATGGTGCACCGGGACGACATGGCGCTTTCCCTCGACATGGGGCAGGGCGCAGCGAAGACTGGGACTTGAACAAAGGCTGCACGCTAAAGATCATGGACGCGCTCAAGCTGATCGATATCGACGACACCGCTGTGCTGATGCAGCGCATGGGCCGCGAGGCCCGCGCCGCGGCGCGTAAGGTTGCTCTTGCTTCAGCCGAGCAGAAGAACGAGGCGCTGCTGGCAATCGCCTCACGCATTCGCGCGCGCCGGAACGCAATTCTCAAGGCAAACGAAGAGGACCTGGCCGAGGCGAAGGCCAAGGGGCAGACGGCGGCCTATATGGATCGCCTGGCGCTGAACCCCGAACGCGTCGAAGCCATCGCCGAGGCCGTGGAGAGCGTGGCCGCGCTGCCCGATCCGGTCGGGCGCGTGCTGGCAGCTTTCGAGCGTCCCAACGGATTGCAGATCGAGCGCGTGGCAACCCCGCTCGGCGTGATCGGCGTGATTTTCGAAAGCCGTCCCAACGTGACGGCGGATGCGGGCGCTCTTTGCCTCAAGGCCGGCAATGCCGCCATCCTGCGCACCGGCTCGGACAGTTTCCGCAGCGCGCTCGAAATCGCGGAAGCCATCGGTGACGGTCTTGAGCAGACGGGCCTGCCGCGCGAGGCCATTCGCCTCGTGCCGACCCGTGATCGCGCGGCCGTGGGCGCCATGCTGTCGGGCCTCGACGGCAATATCGACGTGATCGTGCCGCGTGGCGGCAAGAGCCTCGTGGCGCGGGTGCAGGAGGAGGCGCGGGTGCCTGTCTTCGCGCATCTCGAAGGGCTCAACCATGTCTATGTGCATGGCAAAGCCGATCTCGAGATGGCGAAGACAATCGTGCTGAACGCCAAGATGCGCCGCACGGGCGTCTGCGGCGCGGCGGAGACGCTTCTCGTGGACCGCGCCTGTGCCGGCACGCATCTCAAGCCGTTGGTGGCGCTGCTGCTCGATGCGGGCTGCGCGGTGCGAGGCGACAGCGACGTGCAGGCCGCCGATCCGCGCGTGACCGCCGCGACGGAAGAGGATTGGCGCACCGAGTATCTCGACGCGATCATCGCGGTGCGCGTGGTGGATGGGCTCGATGCGGCGATCACGCATATCGAATCTTACGGTTCTCATCACACCGATTCCATCGTGACGGACGACAAGGTTGCCGCCGAGCGCTTCCTGGCGGAAGTGGATTCGGCCATCGTGCTGCACAATGCTTCGACCCAGTTCGCCGATGGCGGCGAGTTCGGGTTCGGCGCCGAGATCGGCATCGCCACGGGCCGCATGCATGCCCGCGGGCCGGTGGGCGTGGAGCAGCTGACCTCGTTCAAGTATCGCATCCACGGTTCGGGTCAGACACGTCCGTGAGTTCGGCCCCCTCGCGTTTTCGCCTCATGCCCTCGGGCCTCGTGCGGCTGCCGCCGGTCGCTTCGGGGATGCGGATCGGGCTCTATGGGGGGTCCTTCAATCCGCCCCATGCCGGGCACCGGCATGTGAGCCTCATGGCCCTGAAGCGCTTAGGCCTCGACCGTGTCTGGTGGATCGTCACCCCCGGCAATCCGCTGAAAGATACGGGCGAGCTTGCCTCGACGGCCCTGCGCGTAACTGAAGCCAGGGATATGGCCGACGATCCCCGCATCGAGGTCACGGCCTTCGAGGAGGAGATCGGGGCTCGTTATACGGTCGATACCCTGGCCTTTCTCATGCGGCGCTACCCGGGCGTCCACTTCGTCTGGATCATGGGGGCTGACAATCTGGCTGGCTTCCACCGCTGGCGCGGCTGGCGGCGTATCGCCCGGATGATGCCCATGGTCGTGATCGACCGTCCCGGCTGGACATTGAAGGCCGATCGTTCGCGCAGCGCCACGGCGCTTGCGGCCTATCGCGTGGATGAGGGCCAGGCGCGAGCCCTGGTTGGAATGAGCTCGCCGGCCTGGGTTTTCCTGCATGGCCCACGCTCTCACCTGTCATCCACAGAGCTACGCCGCCTGCGACGAACTTCTCTCGCAAGTGAACGTTGAAAAATGGGGCCGTCCGATCTTATCTTAAGACGACGGCGCAGACCCAAGCGCTGTATAGAAAGGGCTTGAACCTGAATCGACTAACCCCTCTCGAAGCGGATACGAACACGCTTCCCCCTCTCTCCGGAGCGACTGCTCCGCATGATGAGGATATCCGGGCCGTCGCCCTGGCATCCATCGAGGATATGAAGGCCGAGAACACGGTCGAGATCGACCTGACCGGCAAGACCTCGCTTGCAGATACCATGATCGTTACATCGGGCCGTTCCCACCGCCACGTGGGCGCGATTGCAGACCGTTTGGTCAAGGACCTCAAGGACAAGGGGTTCGGCAATGCGCGCGTGGAAGGTCTGCCCGCATGCGATTGGGTGCTGATCGATGCCGGCGACATTCTGGTCCACATTTTCCGTCCCGAGGTGCGTGGCTTCTACAACCTCGAGAAGATGTGGGGCGCCGACCGCCCTCAGGACCGTGCGAGCTGATTAGGGCCTGAAACCGTTGCGACTGAGCTTGCTGGCCGTGGGCCGTCTTAAAAGCGGCCCCGAACGGGAGCTGGTCGAGCGCTACAGGCAGCGGGTCGACGGCATGGGCCGGGCCATGGGCTTGAGCGGCCTCGACATTGTCGAGCTGCCGGAAAGCCGGGCGCGCCGGGATGATGACCGACGGGCCGAAGAGGCTGCGGCTTTGCTGGAGAAGGCCGGGTCTTCCGTCCTGATCGTGTTCGACGAGCGCGGCAAAAGCCCCTCGAGCGAGGCTTTCGCGGAGCGAATCAGGCAATGGCGGGACGAGGGCCGCCCCGGCGTCGCCTGCGTGATCGGCGGGCCGGACGGGCTCGACCCCAAGGTAAGGCAGCGCGCGGAAATGGTGGTTTCCTTCGGCGCGCTCACTATGCCGCACCAGATCGTCAGGGCGCTCGTGGCCGAGCAGCTCTATCGGGCGCTGACAATCATCGCCGGTCACCCTTATCATCGGGCCGGCCACGATGATTCCTGACGAAATGATTCTTTTGAGAGATTTTTCCGCGCTGAAGCCTTTGAGGCTCGCCATGTGCCTGGCGGCCATGGCGTCGGGCCAGGCTTTCGCCCAGCAGGCGTCCCCTCCTGCGGCCGAACCTGCCCAGGCCGTGCCGGAGACGGCGGCCGAGCGGGAAAAGCGCCAGAACGACCTCAAGGTCCTGGAAGAGGCGATGAACGCCAATGCGGCGGCCCAGAAGCGCCTCGAATCCGAAATCGAAGAGATCAAGGCCGACAGGGCCAAGCTGAACGCGAACCTGATCGAGACCGCAGGTCGGGTGCGGAGCACAGAAGATCGCATTCGTGGCCTGGAGCAGCGGCTTCAGACCCTGACCGCCTCCGAGGCGGCCATCCGCCGCTCCCTGGAGAGCCGGAGAGGGGTCATTGTCGAAGTCTTCGCCGCCCTTCAGCGCATGGGCCGCCGTCCGCCGCCCGCCGTGCTGGTGCGGCCTGAGGATATGCTGGAGGCCGTGCGGGCCTCGATCATGCTGGGGGCCGTTTTGCCCGAGCTTCGGGTCGAGGTGGAAATCCTGGCGACCGATCTGGCCGAGCTGGTGCGCCTGAAGGAGGCCATCGCCACGGACCGGTTGACCCTGAATACCGAGCTGGTGGCCCTCAACGGGGAGCAGCAGCGCCTCGCGGCCCTCATGGAGGCCCGCCAGAGCCGCGTGACCGAGGTCGAGCGCAACATGGGCGCCGAGCGCGACAAGGCCGCTCAGCTTGCCCGGCAGGCTGGGACTCTCAAAGAGTTGATCGACCGCATGGAGGCGGAAATCTCGGGCGCCCAGCGGGCGGCCGAGGAGGCCCGCAAGGCTGCGGAAGCCCAGGAGCGGGAGGCCAAGGAACGCTTCGCCCAGGCCGCCTTCCGCGACCCGGCAAGGCTTGCTCCCAAGATTCCCTTCTCCGAGGCGCGAGGGATGCTGCCAAGGCCTGTCAGCGGCGACACGGCTCTCGAATTCGGAGCCTCCGATGGCTATGGCGGAACGACGCGCGGCATTTCGATCACCACCCGCCCCAAGGCGGCTGTTGTATCACCCGCGGACGGCTGGGTGGCCTTTGCGGGACCCTTCCGATCCTATGGTCGACTCTTGATCATCAATGCCGGGGGAGGATATTATGTCCTTCTGGCCGGTATGGACCAAATCAACGTCGATGTCGGGCAATTCGTGCTCGCCGGCGAGCCTGTCGCGACCATGGGGGATACGCCTCTCATGAGTTTGACCGGTTCTGCCATAGAAAAGAACAACCCCGTCCTCTATGTAGAGTTCAGGAAAGACGGCGGTTCAATCGACCCAGGTCCCTGGTGGGCGAAATCGCAAAGCGAAAAGGTTCGCGGATAATGCGCAAACTCTCTCTTTTGATTCTCGGTGCGGCTCTTGGCGCAGGCGGCGCGACCATGGTGTCGCAGACGAGCCTGATGACCTCGGGCGCTGTTGCGGCGTCCGCCGACACGTACCGGCAGCTGAGCCTTTTCGGAGACGTCTTCGAAAAGGTCCGGACGGACTATGTCGAGAAGCCCGAAGAGGCCAAGCTCGTCGAGTCGGCCATCAACGGCATGCTCACCTCCCTCGACCCGCATTCCAGCTACATGGACGCCAAGAGCTTCCGTGACATGCAGGTGCAGACCCGCGGCGAGTTCGGCGGCCTGGGCATCGAGGTCACGATGGAAGAGGGCCTCGTGAAGGTGGTCACCCCCATCGACGAGACGCCCGCCTCCCGCGCCGGCGTCCTGGCCAATGACGTCATCACCCATATCGACAACGAGCCGGTCCAGGGCCTCAGCCTGAACCAGGCCGTCGACAAGATGCGCGGTCCGGTCAACTCCTCCGTGACGCTGAAGATTCAGCGCAAGGAAGCCAAGGACCCGATCGAGGTGAAGCTGACCCGCGAGACCATCAAGGTCCGTCCGGTCCGCGCCCGCGTCGAGGGTGACGTCGGCGTGCTTCGCGTGACCCAGTTCAACGAGCAGACCTACGAGAACCTGCGCACGAGCATTGAAAAGCTCACCAACGATATCGGAGCCGACAAGGTTGCTGGCTTCGTGATCGATCTTCGCAACAATCCGGGCGGTCTCCTCGATCAGGCCATCATGGTCTCCGACGCCTTCCTCGACCGCGGCGAGATCGTCTCGACCCGCAGCCGCAATGCCGAGGACACTCAGCGCTTCAGCGCCAAGGCGGGCGACCTCACCAAGGGCAAGCCGCTCGTGGTGCTCGTCAACGGCGGCTCCGCCTCGGCCTCCGAAATCGTGGCCGGCGCCCTGCAGGACCACAAGCGCGCGACGGTGCTCGGCACCCGCTCGTTCGGCAAGGGCTCCGTGCAGACCATCATTCCGCTCGGCGGCAACGGCGCCGTGCGTCTGACGACGGCGCGCTACTACACCCCGTCGGGTCGTTCGATCCAGGCCAAGGGCATCGATCCGGACGTCGAGGTGTTGCAGGACATCCCCGAGGAGCTGAAGGGCAAGGACGAGACGAAGGGTGAGGCCGGGCTGCGCGGTCACTTGAGCAATGGCGGTGACAAAGAGGAGCGCGGCGGTTCGTCCGCATACATCCCGCCGGATCCTGCCAAGGACAAGCAGCTGATCGCGGCCTATGACCTGCTGCGCGGCGTGCGCAAGGGCGCAGCCAACACCACGACGCCGACGCCGAACTAAGATCGGCATCAGCAACAATCAAAGGCCCGGCGTTTCCTCCGCCGGGCCTTTTCGATTCAGGCTTTGACAAGTGCATGGAAATGCTTGTGCCTGCTCCTGCAAAGCTGCACTCTCTGGCAAAAGATTTGGAACTATCGGTGAATGCCGGCGATGAATGATCGGCAGGGTTCAGTTCTGGTTGGTGAAGGGAGTGATGATCGGATGAGGAGCGGCAAGGGCTCTCAAGGCAGAAAAGACCTCCCATACCGATATTGTGTCGGCGTGATGCTTCTGAACCGGGACGGCCAGGTGTTCATCGGCCGGCGCCACTCCTCCGACTCCCACGATCAGGTCACGGACGGCTATGCCTGGCAGATGCCGCAGGGCGGCATCGATCCGGGCGAGGATCCATATCAGGCGGCCGTGCGGGAGCTTTATGAAGAAACCAGCGTGCGAAGCGTGAGCCTGCTCGCGGAAGCGCCCGATTGGTATTCCTACGACCTTCCCTCGATGGTCGCGGGCCGTGCTTGGCGCGGACGCTATCGTGGGCAGACGCAGAAATGGTTCGCGTTCCGCTTCGAGGGCGACGAGAGCGAGATCAACATCAGCAAGCCGGGCGGCGGACATCATAGGCCGGAATTCGACGAGTGGCGCTGGGAGGAGATGCATCGGCTGCCGGAGCTGATCATTCCCTTCAAGCGCGACGTCTATGAGAAGGTCGTCTCGGCTTTCAGCTTCCTTGCGCCGCAAGGTTCGAAAGCCTGATACAGTCCGACCGGCTTATGAGCGGAAGACACCCAAGCTCGGCACCTGCGGCACCCGACGATGCCGCAGGTCTTTTACCGAGCTCTTGTATCTTCAAGCTGCGTAAGGAAATTTGTCGGTTTCGGTCTTTGCCGCTGGTTGACTGTCCTCGGCCAGGAGCGCCAATGCCGCACGTGCGTAGTGGCGGAATTCTTCCTTGAGTATTTCAGGCTCGGCTTCCCAAGCCATAGCATCATCCTCGGCCTCATAGAGGGCACGAGCAATAAACTCGATCTGCTGATTCATGGTTTTGCCCCTGACATATTCTGTCAGATATTGATTAGGTTCTATATCCTTGGGATCGCTGCATTTTTCCTGCTGGCAATCTTGAGGTTGTGGTTGTCCCACACCGCTATTTGCACAAAAGGTTCCCGATTTGGCAAAGGCGCAAAAGTGGTAGCCCATAAGTGGTCCAGCGGCCGCTGCACGGTTATGATCTATGACAAGGGCGGTTTGAAAATGCGGCAAGGTCATTAAGATGAGTGCTTCTCCGCAGGTGCGCCCTGCCGGAGCAATCCTTAAAGGAGAGGCTAACTCTTAATGGGGATGGCGGCTGACTGCCCTCATAAGGGCGGTTTCCCTCGTATGCTGCCCGGGATCGGATCGGTAAAGCACCGGACCAAAAAGTGGATTTGCACTTTTTGGATTGATCCGATGCTTTCTCTTTGAAGGAGAGCATCGCTCGCGCGCAAAACCGGAGCCACTTTTGCGCACGATGCTCCAGAACGGGGACGACAATGCCCTGGACGAAAGCTGAACTTGCGCAGATCACGGGTGGAGTATGGGACGGTGATCTGCCGGAAGGCTGGACGACCGATCGCATCGCCTTCTCCAACGGCTTGGTGCGTCCCGGCGCGCTCGTCATCCCCTATGTGTATACATATCTCTACGGCGTGAAGCCTGCGAAGATCGCGCGCTTCAGGCAGCATGGGCTTGCTCTCCTCGCTGATGCCAAATACCGGCCCGACTTCGAAGACTTGGCCGTGCTGCGGGTTCCTTCGATCCGAATCGCCCTCCGGCATCTCGCGGAGCATGCGCGTGCCGCTTATCGCGGTCGCCTCATTGCCGTGGGCGGCAGTGTGGGCAAGACGAGCACCACGGCGATGATCAATGCCATTCTCAACGCAACCGGCCATCCGCCCTTTCCGGACGAGAACTTCAACACCGTATCCGGTGTGGTTGGCCAGATCGCCAACCTTCCCACTCACGGCGTTCATGCCGTCGAGGTATCGATCGGATTCCATCGGCGGGATCTCGGCGCGTTTACGCTCAAGCCGCATGTCGCGCTCATCACGACGATCGGCGATGCGCATCTTGAGGAATACGGTTCACGCGAAGCCATCGCCGAGTTGAAATCTCGCATTTGCGATGTCGCTGAGGAGGGCACGGCGATTGTTCCGCGCGACTCCGCTCTATTCGATTATCTTCGCGCCCGCGCCGCGTCGTTCGGAGCAAGGATCTCATCCTTCGGAGAGCATGCCGAGGCCGACTTCCGGCTCGTGGACTATGACTATGATACTCAGGTCGTGCGCGCGGATCTGAGAGGCCGCGACTTCGCCTACAGGCTGGGAATTCCGGGGCGGCACATGGCCGTCAACAGCGTCGGCGTGATGGCTGTCGTCGACGCGCTCGGTCTTGATCCGAAGGATGCCGCCGCAGCGCTCGAGGAAATGCAAGCCATTGCCGGCCGTGGTAACGTCACCCACATTTCTCTGGCGTCCGGCCCGGCTGAAATCTTCGATGAAGCTTACAACGCCAATCCGACATCGGTCGCCGCTGTGCTGGCGGCATTCGGCCAACAGCGATGCGGGGATGGAGGCCGAAAGCTCGCGCTCCTCGGCGATATGCGAGAACTGGGGCCGCGTTCGGCGGAATTCCATGCAGGTTTGGCAAAGTCGGTTCTTTCGGCCAATCTCGACACGCTCATGACAGTGGGAGAGCAGATGACGCATCTCCGCCGCGCTTTGCCCAAACGCATCCTTGGGCCGCATTATGCGACGGCAGACGATGTTCTGCCCGATCTCGTTTCCGTTCTTCGCGCGGGAGATCAACTTCTGGTCAAGGCCTCACACGGAACGGGCTTGCATGAAGTCGTGACCCGCATGCGCCGGGAATGGGGCGAGGCAGGCACGGTCGCGACCTGACCTCACGCCTTATCCAAAGTGCTCAACAGGAGCCGCATATCCGCATAGCGGGCACGGTCCGAAGGGGAGGCCAGGATCACCGCGGCAAGTCTCGTCCCCGTTGCCGTCCGCGAACAGATGGCGAGATTATAGGTTATGTCGCGAAGCGTTCCGGTTTTGCCGCCGAGAACATGATCATCCTCGATCATCTTCACCGAAGATATGATGGTCTGACGTCTGGCATTCGGCCCGGCGATCGTCATGTCGTAGGTGGCATGGTTCCACACATTCCTGATTGCCGCACAACGGCTCGCGGCCACCAGGAGCTTCGCCATGTCCGCTGCCGTCGTCACCTGTGCGGCCGCCTTGAGACCGTGTGGATTGACGAAAACCGAATGCCTCATGCCGAGCCTGACGGCTGTTGCATTCATTTCCTGAACGAAGCGGGAAACAGGACTTGTCTCAGTGCCCGCGCTTTCGAGTAGAAGCTGACCAAATGTTCGCGCGACGATATTGGCGGTCACGTTGGATGACGGCAGCATCATGTTGGCAATCGCATCCTGAAGGGAAACGCGGTCGCCTACGCCGAGGTTGTTTCCTGTTCCCTTCGCTTCGTCTCCTGCGTTCATCTCCAGCATGGCGGTCAGGGAATGCCCGAACCGGGATGCCACATCGAGCGCAGTCAGAATGGTCAGAAGTTTTGCGAGGGAAGCAGGGTAGCAAGCGCTGCGAGGGTTCTTCGCATAGACCTCCTGCGGGTCTCCATCGGAGGGGATCCTCACAACCATCGCCGCGCGAGCCGAGATGGCGATGGTGTCTGGCAGCCCGGTTCCCTCATGGTGAAGGTCAGCGTCGTAGTGCGTTTGCATGGGATCGGCCTCCCTCGGATCACAGCAGCATACACGCGCCGAACTGCAGTCCCACCTGCTCTTCGGGAGAGCAAGGCTCAAGCCGCAATGGTTTCCGGAACTCTCGCCCGATTCTGCAGGGTGCCGTTCAACGAAAAAGGCCCCGACAAGCGGGGCCATTTTCAAGGCGAAGGCAAATGGTGCCCCTGGCCGGGATCGAACCAGCACTCCTTGCGGAACTCGATTTTGAGTCGAGCGCGTCTACCAATTCCGCCACAGGGGCAAGGATCTGCGGAGTAACATGAGGAATCCGGCACGGTCAATCAGAGACATGTGAAGCCAGGCTATTACGCTGCCTCTCGCAATTTCGGGCGGCTTGTGCTCAAAGGGGCGGGCCTTCAGGGCCTTGTTTCAATTGCCATAGTCCCGAGATCCCATGCTGAGACGCCTTTACGACTGGACCCTTTCCCTCGCGGCCCGTCCTTCCGCTCCCTATGCGCTGGCGCTGGTCTCCTTCTCGGAAAGCTCGTTCTTCCCGGTGCCGCCGGATGTGATGCTCGTGCCCATGATGCTGGCGCGGCCGGACAGGGCCTGGTCCTATGCCCTGATCTGCACCATCGCATCGGTCATAGGCGGCGTCTTCGGCTACGTGATCGGCCTGGCGCTCTACGATTCCATCGGAGCCTGGCTGTTCCAGCTCTACGGCCTCACGGAAGGCGCTGACACGTTCCGCCACGCCTACGCGGAGTATGGGCACTGGGTGATCCTGCTCAAGGGCCTCACCCCCATTCCCTACAAGCTCGTGACTATCACCTCGGGCTTCGCGGGCTATCACCTGGGCTGGTTCATCCTGCTCTCGGTCATCACTCGTGGGGCGCGCTTCTTCCTGGTGGCGCTGCTGATGAGCAAGTTCGGCCCCAGCATCAAGTCGATCATCGACAACAACTTCAATCTGGTCGCCGGCGGGGCTATCGTCGCCATCGTCGGCGGCTTCGTGGCTTTCAAGTACATGTTCTAGAGCCGCCCCACTGTCGTGGAGCGCCTCTCCTTTTCTTTGCCGCATTTTTTGGTGTCGAACCGGAGCCACTTCGCCGAAAAATGCTCTAGAAGGATCGGCCAATGCGCCTCAGCCTCTCCATCCGCCAGGCAGCTCTGGCCGTCGCGCTTGGCGCGGCGGCCACCGTCGGCGGCGCGCTCGTCTTCGAGCATGTGTTCGGCTATGTGCCCTGCAAGCTGTGCCTGGAACAGCGCATCCCCTACTATGCCGCCATCCCGCTCGGCATCGTGGCGGCCCTGCTGCCCCCGCGCTGGACAAGGATGGGCCTCTGGCTCCTCGCCCTGGTCTTCATCGTCAGCGCAGGTCTGGGCGCCTATCATTCGGGCGTGGAATGGGGCTTCTTCGCCGGACCCAGCGATTGCGGCGGCGGATCAGGGGCGGGCGCCGGGAACGTGGGCGATTTCCTGAACCAGCTTCAGAATACGCGGGTCGTCAGCTGCACGCAGGCCGCGTGGCGCTTCCTGGGGCTGTCGCTGGCAGGCTGGAACGTCCTGATCTCGCTGGCGCTGGCGGGCTTCGCGGCCAAAGCGGCTGCGGGCAAGGGCTTCCGTATCTGAATGTAAAGTCTTACGGCTCCAGCTCGCTGTCCCAGTAGAGATAATCCATCCAGCTCTCGTGCAGGTAGTTGGGCGGGAAGAGCCGCCCATTGGAATGCAGGTCGTGGACGGTGGGGGCGAAGGGATGCTGGCGGGGCCACATCTCCACCTCGCGGGGCATCTTGTCGCCTTTTTTGAGATTGCAGGGAGCGCAGGCGGCGACGACGTTTTCCCAGGTGGTCTGGCCGCCCTTGGAGCGGGGGACGACGTGGTCGAAGGTCAGATCCTCGCGTGTGCCGCAATATTGGCAGCTGAAACGGTCGCGCAGGAAGACGTTGAAGCGGGTGAATGCTGGGTGCCGGGACGGCTGAACGTAGGTTTTGAGGGAAATCACCGAGGGCAGGCGGACTTCGAAGCTCGGACTTCGCACGACCTTGTCGTATTCGGAGACGATGTTGACCCGGTCGAGGAAGACCGCCTTGATCGCATCCTGCCAACACCAGATGGACAAGGGATAGTAACTCAAAGGCCTGTAATCGGCATTGAGCACCAAGGCCGGACAGGCCTCAAGTCTGACAACAGGTTGGACGTGTATCGTCACCTCACCTCCTCATCCATGAGAAGAGTTAGCCCCGTCTGAGTAGACTATAGGGAGTGTGACGCTGTTGTGAAGCTGGCGGACACGGTGTTTGTGACGCACCCACCGGTAAATTTGCAGTCAAGCTGATCGGCTTAAGCCAAACCCTTACCGCGTCGGGACCGGGTGTTCGCCGCGATAATCGTAGAAGCCGCGCTTGGTCTTGCGGCCGAGCCAGCCGGCCTCGACGTATTTCACCAGGAGCGGGCAGGGGCGGTACTTGGAATCGGCCAGTCCCTCGTAGAGCACCTGCATGATCGACAGGCAGGTATCCAGGCCGATGAAATCCGCGAGCTGGAGCGGGCCCATGGGATGATTCGCGCCGAGCCGCATGGCGGTGTCGATGGCCTCGACCGATCCCACGCCTTCGTAGAGCGTATAGATCGCCTCGTTGATCATCGGCAGCAGGATGCGGTTGACGATGAAAGCCGGGAAATCCTCGGAAACCGTGGAGGTCTTGCCGAGTTTGGCGATGAATTCCTTGGCGGATTCGTAAGTGGGATCGTCGGTCGCGATCCCCCGGATCAGCTCGACGAGCTGCATCACCGGCACCGGGTTCATGAAGTGGATGCCGATGAACTTTTCCGGGCGGTCCGTGGCGGCAGCCAGGCGCGTGATGGAAATCGACGAGGTGTTGGTGGCGACCAATGCGTCGGGGCGCAGCGACGGGCAGAGATTGGTGAAGATCTTGCGCTTCACCTCCTCGTTCTCGGTCGCGGCCTCGATCACGATATCGCAGGTGGACAGGTCGTCGTAGGTGCGCGCCGGCTTGATGCGCTCGAGAGCGCTCTGGCGGTCGGCATCGGAGATGGCGCCCTTGGAGATCTGGCGGGCCATGTTGCCGTTGATGGTGGCGAGGCCCGCATTGATGCGCTCCTCCGAGAGATCATGAAGCCTGACGTTGAGGCCTCCGAGCGAACACACATGAGCAATGCCGCTGCCCATCTGTCCCGCGCCGATCACGCCAACGGTTTTGATCTCAATGCCCATCTGTGTTTGCCGCCTGCATCCATGCTCTAAGCATCCGGGCAGGCCATCCCGCCCGGATTATGTTCATTCCTTATTCCTGACCCCATTGGGCCTATTTGGTCAACTCGTCTTTGAGCT
>JAYSGD010000023.1:0-54253 GCA_041913065.1 Microvirga sp.
GCCGCCTGGAAGTCGCCTTCGGCATCTTCCTGCTCCTCGTCTGCGCAAGATTCGCAGCAAGCCTGATCGTTTAATTCTTGCGGTTTATGAAGCGCCGGTCTCGCGGAGGCATCCTGGCGTTAGAGCCTGTTTGGAAACTCAGGGATGAGCGTTTTTGGGGCGATCCCGGCCATCCGACCCGCTGCTCTGGTGCCCGTATCCAGGGTTTGAATCACTCGACGCTCAACACGCTCGACAGCAGCGGACAAGGCACATGAAACCAATCGCATTCTGAAATGCCTGGATCAGGCATGCGGAAGCCCATGAAGAATACGCCACATCGAAGGAAAGGCGTCTGCAATTGAGGGTTGGAGCCTCAGGCTTGCCCTGAAAGGCAGAGAAACAAGAAAAATTTACAAGTAAATGGCGGAGGGAGCGGGATTCGAACCCGCGATACGGTTTCCCGTATACACACTTTCCAGGCGTGCGCCTTCAACCACTCGGCCACCCCTCCAGCAAAAGGGCCCATCGGACCCCGTAACCTTGTTCGCAAAGCTGCGGAACAGGTTTCTCGCACGTCGTGCGGAGCGCCCGTGTATCGCTAAACGGGTGCAAAAGGCAAGTCCGATTGTGTGGGAAGTTTGTGCGAGACGGCTTTCCGGCAGCGACAAAACGCTCTAGATAATCCCCCTCTGTTTAGAGAGGTTGCATCCCTTGAAATTCCTGGCGCGCAGTTTGGGGCTTCTGCTGGTGGCCGCTGGCTTCGTCGGTCTGGTGATCGACGGCACGCGTTCCATGGTCAACCACGCCGTTTCGTTCGTCTCCATCGAAGGGGCCATGGGAACATTGTTCCCGGGCGCCGTCGCGGGGCTGGAGGGCCGGCTCGCGGGGCAAGCCTATTCCTGGCTATGGGATCCTTTCATGGTCCAGGTGCTTCAGCTTCCCGCTTCCGTGACGGGCTTCCTCATCGGCGCGTTGCTCTTGTGGCTCGGCCAGAAGCCCATGGAGCCTGTGGGCTACGTTTTCGATCGCTGACCCGCGCCTGGATGGATGACGCACCACTCCCATCCGGAAAAGGAATGCTTACATAAGGGAGGTCACGAAAGAGGCCTCCATGTTCAGCTTCCGCAAACCCGTTGAAATGCCCAGCTCCGCCCAGGCCTTGCCGGGCCGGCCCGATCCCCTGCCGACCGCCGAGACGCATTTCGTCAACGGCAGGCCGCTCCAGCCGCCTTATCCGGACGGTATGGAAAAGGCCGTGTTCGGCCTCGGCTGCTTCTGGGGCGCCGAGCGCAAGTTCTGGCAGTTGGGCGACGGCATCTGGGTCACGGCCGTAGGATATGCGGCCGGGCTCACCCCCAACCCGACCTATGAGGAAGTCTGCAGCGGCATGACCGGGCAGAACGAGGTCGTGCTCGTCGTCTTCGATCCGAAGAGGATCTCTTACGATGATCTGCTGAAGACCTTCTGGGAAAACCACGATCCGACCCAGGGCATGCGCCAGGGCAACGATGTGGGCACGCAGTACCGCTCCGGGATCTATGTGTTCGACGACGCCCAGCGACAGGCGGCCGAGGCCTCGAAGGCGGCTTACGCCCAGGCGCTAGTGGCGAAGGGCTATGGCCCGATCACCACGGAGATTCAGGAAGCGGGGCCGTTCTACTTCGCCGAGGACTACCATCAGCAATACTTGGCGAAGAACCCAAACGGTTATTGCGGTCTCGGCGGCACCGGCGTGGCGTGCCAGATCGGAACCGGCATCGCGGCCGAGTAAATCGAGCGGCACCAGTTTAAAGGGCACGGATGCATCGGCCGTCCGTGCCCTTTTTCATGGCGACACCAGCACGCGCCGGCATTCCTCGGGCAATTGCGCCATCGTCAGGGGCGGGCGCGGCTTGCCCGGCTTTGGAAAGAGCATCTGCGGCGTGAACCATTGCGCGAGATCCGCTCCGCATCCGTCGCCGCCCGGCGGGGGATCCTGGTCGGAGCATCCCGCTTCGCCGGAAGGGCAGGCCATGCGGATATGGAAATGATAGTTGTGGCCGTAGGTCGGGCGCACCTTGCTCAGCCAGGCTCGATCCTGCCCGGCCTCGCGGCACAAGGCTTTCTTGATCGCCGGATTGACGAAGATGCGCGCGACGCTTCGCTCCTTGGCGGCCGCGCGAATAAGCGCCGTGTGCTGCGGCGTCCAGATGGCCGGGTCGATATCGAGCCAGTCGTCCCGCACAACGTTGGTGGCCGACATCTCCTCGCGCTCCGCCCGCGACAGGCGCCGATCCGGCATGGGCGTCAACCAGACATCCGCGTCGAGGCCGACCTGATGCGAAGCATGCCCGGTCAGCATCGGCCCGCCGCGCGGCTGCGAGATGTCTCCGATGAGCAGTCCCGGCCATCCATTGATAGACGGGATGCGCTCCGAGAGCCGCTGCAGCAGGGCGATGAGTTGCGGGTGGCCCCAGTTGCGATTGCGCGACAGGCGCATGACCTGCCACGTGTCGCCGTCCACCGGAATGGCTGCCGCGCCCGCTACGCAGCCGCGGGCATAGCTGCCGATGGAGCGTGCCTGGAGCGAGGCCGGCTTGTCGCGTCGGCCGAACAATTCCTTGGCGGCAAGCCTCGGGTCGTCCGGGTTCGCGAGCGGCGGCAGGGGCTTCGGATTCACCGAGCCCTTGTCCTGAGCCAACGCAGCGCCCGCAAGGAGCAGGCCGGTGGCGAGGGTGAGAAGACGAATCGCGTTCATGGATGAAGGCTAGCCTGTGCGTTCCAACTCGCAAACCGGGGCCGCGCAGCCAAAATGTCGCTTGAGATGAAAAGGCCCGGATGAACCGGGCCCTTCGCTCGCTCAGTGCCGGGGCTGCGGGCGGCCCTCATGGACGCCGCGCTGGCTCGCATGGCCAGGTCCCGCGATGGGCTTGTCATGGCCGTTGCCGCGGCGGCGCATCTGCGGCTGATAGCGCGGCAGAGGTTGCCTTGCACGGCGGTGCGGCTTGGCGCGTGAGATCGGCGCGAAGAACATGCTGGCGATCGCCGCGCCGATGCCGGCGAGCACCGCGGCCGTCGCGAAGGGATGGAGCTGCGCTTCGAGGAGAAGGCTCGTCTTGCGCGGCTCTCGCGGCAGTGAGGAGTACATGTCTCCGTCCTCGCGCGAGCGATAAAGGTTGTCGCGCATCTGCGGCCGCTCGGGATGATCGGTGGTCTGCATGCCGTAGCCGCCCAACTCCATCGCCTTGTCCACCAGGCGCGGCGCCACCTTGCCCATGGCGCCGATCACCCATCCGCCGAAGCCGATGGTGAGCTCGCGCCGCTGATGCTCGGCTGCGAACACGATGGCTTTCGCAACCAGATGCGGGTCATAGGCCGGCGGTGGAACCGACGTTTCCTTGTCGAGGTAATTGCGGGCATGCTCGACATAGGGCGTGTCGATGGATGACGGCTTGATGAGCGTCATGGCAATCGGAGCGCCCTCGGATTCGAGCTCCATGCGCAGGCCGTCCGTAAAGGCTTTCACCGCATGCTTGGAGGCGGAATACTGCGTCTGCAGCATCATCGCCCGTTCGGACAGCACGCTGCCCACATTGATGATGGTGCCGCCACGATTGCGCAGGTGCTCCGCGGCGATCAGGGAGCCGTTCACCACGCCCCAGTAATTGACCTCGAAGAGCTGACGCTGATCCTCGATCGGGATCTTGTTGGAGGAGCCGTAGAGGGCGACCGCCGCATCGTTCACCCAGGTATCGAACCCGCCGAAAGTGTCGATGGCGGTCTTGGCGATGCGTTCGATATCCTCGCGTTTGCTCACATCGGCAGCCACCGCGATGGCGCGGGTTCCGCCCCGGCTGAGTTCGTCCGCAACCTTGCGCAAGGCCTCTTCATTGCGTGCCGCCAGAACGAGGCCCTTGGCTCCGCGCGAAGCGAACATGTGTGCTGTCGCGAGGCCGATGCCGCTGGAAGCTCCCGTGATGACGACCACTTGCTCCTCGACCGGCTTCTGGCGAACGGGCATGGCAATCTCCTTCGATGGTTCAAGGATTCACAAACGTTGATCAACGTGAGGGATATGGAGGGGTTCCTACGGCTGCGCTTGGGCGTGGAGCGCTCGTGGCGCCGTAAGCCATTGCAGGCAAAGGTTTGGGCTCGGAACCGGGGTTTTGACGGAGCGTTGCCTTACATCTTCAACGATAGGGAGTGAGAGATGCAGACGACGGCACAAAGCGGCGACGTCCGCGAAACCCACAGCCTCATCGCCAGCGATAAGGTGGAAGGAACGCCCGTGCGCCGCTCGGACGGTGACAAGATCGGAACCATCGAGCGCGTGATGATCGAGAAACGGTCAGGAAAGGTCGCCTACGCGGTCATGAGCTTCGGCGGCTTCATGGGCCTCGGCGAGGAATACTACACGCTCCCCTGGAGCGTCCTGAAATACAACACGGAGCTTGATGCCTACGAGCTCAACCTCAATGAAGACCAGCTTCGCGGGGCTCCCCGCCGCACGGCCGAAGGGCACGACGCCTCCTACGACCGGGAATGGGAAGAGCATGTTCACCGCTACTACAATGCCACCCCTTATTGGGGCGACAGCGACCCGATGAGCACCGGCCGCTAGAGCATTTTTCGGTGAAGTGGATCCGGTTCACCGTCAAAAATGCGGCACAGCAAAGAAGAGAGCTGATTCCATGCAAATGGAAACAGCTCTAATGGGCCAAGCCCCGAAAAAGAAAATCGCCCGGTTCTCACCGGGCGATTTTTTATGCCCATGCGCCGGATGACAGGGCGGGCCCTGTCCCGGCGCATGGGGCATGCTTGGCTTAGCGCTTCTTCGAGGGGCTCTTGCGAGCGCCCGTCGAACGCTTGGCAACCTTGCCGGACTTCTTCGTAGCGGAAGTGCGGCTGGAGGCTGCGGCGGCGCGCTTCGTCGTGGACTTGGCGGCCGTCTTGCGGGCCGAAGCCTTCACCGCGGTGCGGCTGGAGCTACGGGCAGCGGTCTTGCGGGCCGTGGACTTGCGAGCTGTGGACTTCGCAGCGGTCTTACGAGCGGCAGGCTTGCGAGCCGTGGACTTCTTCGCAGCCGACTTGGTCGACTTCGCAGCAGTCTTCTTGGCAGCGGTCTTGCGAGCCGTCGTCTTGGCGGCGGACTTGCGAGCCGTGGACTTCGCAGCCGACTTGGCCGAGGTCTTGGCAGCAGTCTTCTTCGCAGCGGTCTTGCGAGCCGTGGTCTTCTTGGCAGCAGACTTACGAGCCGTGGACTTCACAGCCGACTTCTTGGCTGCAGTCTTGGCCGGAGACTTCTTCGCAGCCGACTTGGTCGACTTCGCAGCGGTCTTCTTGGCAGGGGTCTTCTTGGCAGCGGCCTTCGTGCCGGCCTTCTTCGTGCTCTTGCGAGCCGAGGAAGTGCTGGCCTTCTTGGCGCTGGTCTTGGAGCCCTTCTTGGCTCCGCTCTTCTTCTTGGTGCTGGTCGCACCGGTGTCACCCGTGAACAACGCTGTCAGCGGGTTGGACTTAACGTCAATCGGCATAGCCGCCTCCTTCAAGGGCCTTCGCGTGCAACCGTCACGCTTGCAAGGCAACGTCGTTATACCAAGCGGGTTCCTATTAACGGACAGTGTAGAAAGTAGAACGGGCACTTTTTCTGTGGATACTTTCACTGGAAGACCCACCTGAACTTGCACTTTCAGCAGGCGATAGAAGCCGCAAAGAACGACTCAACGAGTCTCTTCTTGGGACACCTCGACATCACTTTCGCTCTATGATCGTCATCATCGATGCTACTTAAAAGCTGTTTATTATCAGAGTCTTAAAAGTATTGAGCAAGTGAAACGCATGTGGCGATCCCATGCCGGCCCTCTCTGCTAAGACCGCCGGAGGCAGACTCTCTCGACGTGCTTTCGAGCTGCGTTTCGAGAGCGAATTCGAGGCTGAAAATTTTTTTGTGCATCGAGGTCGAAAAACACGCTTTAGGCATGTCGAAGCGTCCATGCGATGTGTCATGCGCCGCGAGAATCACTTTGATGAGCTGTGACGTAGCGACAGGATCGGGCACGTCGCGACGCATGCTTCATGCGGTCCCGAACATGCCACTCGGGAGGCTCTGCGACGTGTCGATCAGCGTGCTCCAAGATCCCCGCTGAAGCTTCGGCGCGGTGCGTTCCCGGCATGCGATCAACGGTCCGGCGGACATGATCTGCACAAGCTCTCGATCACCCTCTCGATCACCGTGGCGCGGGGTCATCACGGTCCTGTTATCCAGGCTTCGCAAGCAGGTGCGGATCAGTGCCCGAGCTTGCGTGGAGCGCCTGAGACGCCTTGAGCGGAGATCGATCCTCAGGCTCATGCTCCACGTCGTGGAGCGCGTGCCCCGGGAAGCATGCGACCCGTATCTCGCCCCGTGCCGGTGGAGCGCATCTTCGCGGATGACGGCAAGGGCTGAGCGCGCCATCGATCCAGCGGTCCATCTCGTGTCTCGCGAGCATGAAACGCATGGTCCGTCACGTGCTCCAGAAAATCCCTGAGATCGTCAAAACCCTTGTGGTTGGCGGATTTCCGGCTGTTCTGGCCAGCCCGCTCGATGCGTGCATCGGGCCTCCGAACGCGGTTCTCAAGCATGCATTCAATGTCTTCCCGGCACGGCCAAAAGGTCGCGTGCTCCCCGCAAACTCGCCATCGCATTTGCCGGCGTCCGGCATTATGGTGGCGCCTCGATTCCAACCCTTGTCCGCGAGCGCGCGGGATCGTTCCTCCGCCCCTTTCTCCAGCCTGGTTCAAGAAACGCAATCTCCATGACCTGGTCGCCGCAACAGGATGCCGCCTTGAAAGCCGTCGCCGATTGGATGCGCCGGGGCGACCGTCCCGTCTTTCGCCTCTTCGGATATGCAGGGACGGGCAAGACGACACTCGCCCGGCACATCGCCGAGGGCGTCGACGGCGAGGTGTCGTTCGGCGCCTATACGGGCAAGGCCGCGCTCGTGTTGCGCACCAAGGGATGCACGGACGCATCGACCATTCATTCCATGATCTACCGGTCGCGCGAGGGGGATGAGAACGGCCCGCAATTCGTCATCAACCGGCAGAGTCAGGCGGCGAAATCGGACCTCATCGTGATCGATGAATGTTCGATGGTGGACGAGGAATTGGGCCGCGATCTGTTGTCGTTCGGCAAGCCCGTTCTCGTGCTCGGTGATCCGGCGCAGCTGCCGCCGGTCAAAGGCGGGGGCTTTTTCACCGAGGCCGAGCCCGACGTCATGCTCACGGAAGTACATCGGCAGGCCAAAGATAATCCTATCGTTCATCTTTCCATGATCGTTCGGGAAGGGGGGCGGCTGACCCCTGGAACCTATGGAAACAGCCGGATCATCCACCGGCGGGAGATCGATGCCGCGGCCGTCATGAAAGCCGACCAGGTGCTGGTGGGCCTCAACAAGACGAGGCGCCTCTACAACACGCGCCTGCGGGAGCTGAACGGCTATCGCAGCCCCATGCCGGCGGTCGGCGAGAAGCTGGTCTGCCTGCGCAACGACAAGACCAAGGGCCTGCTCAACGGCGGCACCTGGAGCATCCAGACCCTGCGCGGCATCCGCAACGACTTCATCCGCATGGATGTGCTGGCCGACGACGATGCCCGCCGCCGGTCGGTCGAAGTCGCGGTCCACAAGGCTTTCTTTGAGGGCACGGAAGAGGAGGTGCCCTTCGCGCTCCGCCGGGAATCCGACGAGTTCACCTTCGGCTACGCGCTCACTGTCCACAAAGCCCAGGGCTCGCAATGGGACGATCTGGTGCTCTTCGATGAATCCTACGCCTTTCGTGAACACCGCAGCCGCTGGCTCTATACCGGTCTCACGCGGGCGGCCGACACGGTGACCGTGGTGATGTAGGGCCGCCGTCCGGGCTCAAGGAACCGGTCCCGCTTTCAATGCTTATGCTTCAAGCTCAACCATTCGATAAGGCTTGAACAATGTTGAAATGGGCCCTGATCTTTCTCGTCGTCTCTCTCGTCGCGGGTGCCCTCGGCTTCACCGGGGTTGCCTCGGGTGCCAAGACGATCGCGAAAGTCCTTTTCGGCATCTTCCTTCTCGGCTTCATCCTCCTCGTGCTCCTGGCCTGGGGTGCCGGCGAGCTCTTCCTGTTTTAAGGAGCTGATCGCTCAAGGCTCGTCGTCAATGCCAAGCATGCGCCTGGCGCATGAGGTCAATGCTCCGATGGGCCTCCCTCCTTTCGCAAAGCTCATTATGAGAGGCGTCTCACCTTTTTCGTTTTATCGTGCGTTCTTGAAACTTTCTGTCACGGGCGTGCTTTAAAACCTTAGAACAAGAAAGAGACGCCCATGAAACGCCGTGCATTCCTCCAAGCCGCCACCGTTGGCGCGGTTGCGGCGGGAACCATTGCGAAGCCCGCCATCGCCCAGTCCGCTCCTGAGATCCGCTGGCGCCTGACCTCGGCCTTCCCGAAATCCCTCGATACGCTCTATGGCGGCGGCGAGACCCTGTCCAAGCTCGTGTCCGATGCGACCGACGGCAAGTTCATCATCCAGCCCTTCGCTCCTGGCGAGATCGTCGGCACGCCGCAGGCTGCCGATGCGATTGCCGGCGGTACGGTGGAGATGGGGCACACCTGCTCTTACTATTATGTCGGCAAGGACCCGACATTCGCCATCGGCACGAACCTGCCGTTCGGTCTCAACTCCCGTCAGACCAATGCGTGGCTCTATCACGGTGGCGGCAACGACCTGCTCAACGAGTTTTACGCCAAGCACAATCTCTATGCGCTGCCTGCCGGCAATACCGGCGCGCAGATGGGCGGCTGGTTCCGGAAAGAGATCAAGACCGTCGAGGACCTGAAGGGCCTGAAGATGCGCATCGCCGGTCTCGCCGGACAGATCGTAGGCAAGCTCGGCGTGGTGCCGCAGCAGATCGCGGGCGGCGATCTCTATCCGTCGCTCGAGCGCGGCACCATCGACGCCGCCGAGTGGGTTGCGCCTTACGACGACGACAAGCTCGGTCTCAACAAGGTCGCGCCGTACTACTACTACCCGGGCTTCTGGGAAGGCGGACCGGCCATTCACTTCTTCATCAACCTGCAGAAGTGGAACGAGCTGCCGAAGACCTACCAGGCCGCCATTCGGTCCGCGGCCGGTTACGTGAACGTGGACACGCAGGCCAAGTACGACGCCAAGAATCCGCAGGGCCTGCGCAATCTCATCGGCAACGGCGCGCAGCTGCGCCCGTTCTCGCAGGAGATCATGGATGCGGCCTACAAAGCCGCCAACGAGATCTACGACGAGATCTCGGCCAAGAACCCCGACTTCAAGAAGCTCTATGACAGCTACAAGGCGTTCCGGAACGAAGAATACCTGTGGTTCCAGGTTGCCGAATACGCCTACGACACCTTCATGATCCGTGCCCGCGCGCGCGGCTGATCGTCGGTCGGAGCGATACTGAAAGGGCGGCCTCACGGCCGCCCTTTTTCGTGAGGATTATTGGCTCGCGAAGGCCGATGTGTCGCCGCCGGCAAGCTTTGTGGCGTAGAAGGCGATCGTGCGCGAATAGACCTGCGACTTGTTCCAGGCGCGGATGGCCTCGAAGTTCTGCGAGCCCGGCTCCCAACCGCCGCCCCGCGTCCAGCCATGTCCCCTCAGGTAATTCGCGGTGGAGGCCAGCACGTCGGCCGGGCTGTGCAGAAGATCCGCACGTCCGTCGCCGTCGAAATCGACCGCGTATTTCACGTAGCTCGAGGGCATGAACTGGGTCTGTCCCATTTCCCCTGCCCATGCGCCACGCATCTCTCCTGGCGTCAGGTCGCCCCGGTCGACGATGCGCAGGGCATCGAAGAGATGCGCCTGGAAGAACTCCGTGCGGCGGCAATCGTAAGCCAGCGTCGCGACCGAGCGGATGACGGGAAGGTTGCCCTTCACGGCGCCGAAATCGGTCTCCAATCCCCAAATGGCGACGAGCACCGGACCCGGCACGCCGAAGCGCTGCTCGATGCGCGCGAGAGTGGCCGCGTGGCGCTTGAGCATGTTGGCGCCGCCCTTGAGGCGGCCTGGCGATACCATGCGCCCGGCGAATTGCTCGAAGCTCTGCTTGAACACGCCCTGGCCGCGATCGCGCCGGATCACGCCTTGGTCGAAGGTGACGCCCGCCAATCCCTGCTTCACCGCGCGCGGCGAGATGCCCTGCGCGATGGCTTCCTGCTCGATGTCGCCGAGCCATTTCTCGAAACCTGCCGGATCGCGGCATGTGGCTGCCGAAGCCGACCCTGCGGCGAGCAGGAGGGCTGCAATGAATGAAGCGCGCATCACGGCCTTCATGTGGTCTCTCCTGAAATCTTTGAACTGCTGTTCGAGGTAGGGCCGAGACTCGGCAACTCAAGGCTAAGCAATGCAGTGAATCTCAAGGAACAAAACCTCGAAGAACGAAACCCACCGGCGGATTCGAGCGTTGCCATAGCAAGGCCTTATTGCTCGCCTTGGGAAATGCCATGATCAATGCCCTGACAATGCGCTCATGCTCGGCTGCCCTTGCGGTCATGCTGGGCCTGTCGCTGACGGCGCAAGCCACGAAGGCTTCCCCCAATGCCTCTGATCCTTTGCAGGAAGGCGTGCAGGTTCGCTTCGATGCACGCGCGGGGCAGACCCGCGTGGTGGGGCCCGCCGCGCCGGAGGCCTGTTTCGCGCTGTCGCTGCCGCAGGAATGGCGCTCACAGACCGGTGGGTTGGAGACGCGCTTGAAAGCCACGTTCTCCAATGCGGAGCTGGAAGTCAGCCTGCGCTCCGCGCATGAGCTGCGCGGCCTGCCGCAGCCCGATCTCGTCAGCCGCGATGCGGCTTTGTTGCAGCAGGACTACGAAAACCTCCTCGGACGTCCGGCGCAATCCGTTTCGCTGGCCTCGCTGTCCACCGGCGCGACTCGCTGGTCCGCCACCTGGGTCGATCATCATCTGCCCTCGGGGCCGCAGGGCATGACCGTCGAAACCCTGATCGTGCCTCTGTCGAGCGATTGGGTGCTGGAACTTTCCCTGTCCAATGTGGAGGAAAAGGCTCGTTACGAGGCGCTGATGAAGATCATGCTGACGAGCCTCAAGGTGCAGCGCGGTCCTGCCTGCTCTGCGTGAGCGCCCCTTCTGAGATTGCAAGCCTCATCGCCGCTGCGCTATTCCATGGCTCATGCAGTGGAGAACGGAGTAGGCCATGGACGTGGTTATCTATCACAACCCGCAATGCGGCACCTCACGCAATACGCTCGGCCTCATCCGCAATGCCGGCATCGAGCCGCACATCATCGAATATTTGAAGACACCGCCGACCCGCCTGCTGCTGCGCCAGCTCATCGCGCGCATGGGGTCAAGCGTTCGCGGCATCATTCGCGAGAAGGGCACGCCCTACCATGAGCTCGGGCTCGATGATCCGTCCTTGAGCGACGATCAATTGCTCGATGCCATGATGGAGCATCCCATCCTCATCAACCGGCCCATCGTCGTCACGCCGCTCGGCGTGAAGCTCTGTCGTCCGTCGGAAGCCGTGATCGATCTCCTTCCGCCGCAGCAGGGAGAGTTCTACAAGGAAGACGGTGAGCCGGTCGTCGATGCGTCCGGCCGGCGCGTCGCTGCAACTTAACTTCCCTCCAGCCGCGTGCCGACGGGAACCGTCGGTTCGACCACGAAGGTCTCCTTCTCCTCCGTTGGAGGCGCCGCGCGCTGGAGGCTGCGATAGGCGCCCCAGATCGCCATGAGCGCCTGGGCGACGATGAAAACGTAGAGTAGCCCGAGGCGCCCGAATTCCGTCATCGCGAAGCCGGAAATCACCGGCCCGATCACCGAGCCCACGCCCTGCAGGATCAGCAGGCCGCCCGCCGCCGCCACGAACTCGCCGGGGCGAACCATGTCGTTCACATGCGCGGTGACGATGCTGTAGGTGGGGATCACGCTGCCGCCGAAGATCGCCACATAGATGAAGAGCAGCCACGCCGGTAAAGTCGACGGCACGAAGTTGATGAGGGCCAGCAGAATGGACGCGGCCATGGCGGAGGCGCCGATGATCACGTGGCGCCGGTCCATGCGGTCGGAGAGCCAGCCGAGCGGCCATGTGGTGAGAAAGCCGCCGAGCGTGCCGCAGGCCATGAAGATCGCGATTTCCGCCGTGCTCAATCCACGCTCCTGCGCCCAGAGGGGGCCGAGGGCGAAGAACGAACTGGTGGTGATGCCGCACAACACTGCCGCCACCACCCCGAACGGCGACTGGCGATAGAGCTGGACGATGTTGATCTTGGTGTTGCTCACCGCATGGGCAGGCGCGACGGCGCGCGAGAGCGCTGTCGGCACCAGGGCCAGGCAGATGAGCATGGCGACGAAGCAGAAGAGCTGGAAGCTCGCCGGGTCGGCTGTGGGCAGAAGCATCTGTCCGCCGATGCCCGCGATCAGGCCCGTCATGCCGTAGATGCTGAGAACCTGTCCGCGCGTCTGGGCCGTGACGGAGGCGTTGAGCCAGCTCTCCACCACGATGAAGAGGCCTGCGAAACAGAACCCCGTCAGTGCGCGGGCTGCGATCCACACCGCAGGATTGACCACGAGAACATGGAAAAGCGCGGCACTCGCCGCCACCGCCGCAAGGGCCGCGAAGGTGCGCGTATGCCCGACCTGCGTGATCACCCGTCCCACCCAGAGCGAGCCGACGACGATGCCGGCCCAGAACGCCGAGCCGATGGCGCCGACCTGCGCCGGCGAGAACTGCTCCAGGTTGCCTCGGACGCTGAGCAACGTGCCTTGCAGGGTATTTCCGATCTGGATGAGGGCGTAGCCGAGAAGCAGCGCGAATAGGGTCGGCAGCACGGAGCGCATGGAGGTAGGCATAGGCTCTCCTGAAGGCGAGGTCGTTCCATGTCGTGAGAGCTTGGTCCTTTCATGCCATGCCAAAGCCCGGCATGAAGAGGATGCCGGGCCATGCGAGTGATGATGGGAGCGAAGCTCTGTGCGTGGGTTGAACACGAACCAAGAGGGTCGGTTCCAAAGTTTCATGATTGAATAGGGCTCGGCGACTGCCGGCGCCCAGGTCGCGACTCGAGGAGCCGCGGCCATCACTCACTGATCGAAGGGACTTGCTTTCTTCTCTATATTTCCATAATACCGGAAATATGGAATCAGAATCAGTTATCCTGGCCCTTGCGGCCCTTGCTCAGTCTACTCGCCTGGAAGTCTTTCGCCTGCTCGTCCAACGCGAGCCGGAGGGGGTGGCGGCGGGCGATATCGCGCGGGAAATGGCCGTGCCGGCCAATACCATGTCGGCGCATCTCGCCGTGCTCACACGCGCCGGGCTGGTGCGCTCGGAACGGCGCAGCCGCTCGATCATCTACCGGGCCGACCTCGAGCGTTTCCGGGCGGTCGCGACGTTCCTCCTGAAGGATTGCTGCGGCGGCAGGCCCGATGTGTGCGCGCCGTTGATTGCCGATCTCACACCCTGTTGCCCATCGAAGGAGCCGGCTCATGACTGAGCGCGTCTACAACGTTCTGTTTCTCTGCACGGGCAACACGGCCCGCTCGATCCTCGCCGAAGGCATTCTGCGCAAGGACGGAGAGGGGCGGTTTCGCGCCTTTTCGGCGGGAAGTCAGCCGAAGGGCACGGTCAATCCTTTCGCGCTGAAGGTGCTGGATGCTTACGGCTATCCTTCCTTCGGCTACCGCTCGAAGAGCTGGGACGAATATTCCGGTCCCGATGCGCCGCGAATGGATTTCATTTTCACCGTTTGCGACAGCGCGGCGGGCGAGGCTTGTCCGATCTGGTCGGGGCATCCGACAACGGCCCATTGGGGCATCGACGATCCCGCCGCGGTGGAGGGGACGGATCTCGAGAAGGAGGCCGCTTTCGTGCAGGCCTTCAAACATTTGAAGAACCGCATCTCCCTCTTTCTGAGCCTGCCGATCGGGACCTTGGACAGGATGGCGCTCGAACGCGAACTGCGTGAGATCGGACGCCTTGAGGGCGCGACATCTGCGCCTGCCGATGTAGCCTGACGCGACCATATTCGAGGCACCGGCATGTCCGTCTTTGAACGCTATCTCACTCTCTGGGTGGCCTTGTGCATCGTCGCGGGGATCGCGCTCGGGCACGCAATGCCCGGCGTCTTTCAGGTGATCGGTTCGGCGGAAGTGGCGCGCGTGAATCTGCCCGTCGCGGTCCTGATCTGGCTGATGATCGTGCCGATGCTGGTGAAGATCGACTTCGCTGCCTTGGGCGCGGTAGGGAAGCACTGGCGCGGCATCGGCGTCACGCTTTTCATCAATTGGGCGGTCAAGCCGTTCTCGATGGCGGCGCTCGGCTGGTTCTTCATCGGCTATGTGTTCCGGCCCTACCTGCCTGCTGACGAGATCGCTTCCTACATCGCAGGGCTCATCCTCTTGGCCGCCGCGCCCTGCACGGCGATGGTCTTCGTGTGGAGCCATCTCACGAAAGGCGAGCCGCATTTCACGCTGAGCCAGGTTGCGCTCAACGATGCGATCATGGTGATCGCCTTCGCGCCCATCGTCGGATTGCTGCTCGGCATCTCCGCCATCACGGTGCCGTGGGACACGCTCCTCCTGTCCGTCATGCTCTACATCGTGCTGCCGGTGATTGCCGCCCAGGTCTTGCGCCGTGCGCTGCTGGCAGGGGGTGGGGAGGGTGCGCTCTCAGGTTTGCTGCGCGTTCTGCAACCGCTGTCGCTCGTGGCGCTGCTTCTGACGCTGATACTTCTCTTCGGCTTCCAGGGAGAGCAGATCCTCGAGCAGCCTCTCGTCATCGCGATGCTCTCGGTGCCGATCCTGATCCAGGTCTATTTCAATTCAGGCCTCGCTTATCTCCTCAACCGCATCGTCGGCGAGAAGCACTGCGTTGCCGGGCCCTCCGCGCTCATCGGCGCGAGCAACTTCTTCGAACTCGCGGTCGCCGCGGCCATCAGCCTCTTCGGCTTCCATTCGGGTGCCGCTCTCGCCACCGTCGTGGGCGTGCTGATCGAGGTGCCGGTGATGCTGTCGGTCGTATGGATCGTGAACCGCAGTCAGGGCTGGTATGAGCGCGGAGGCACTCGGGCAGAAACGCGCGTGACGGCAGCGGAATGAGAAAGGGCCCGCAAGGGCCCTTTCCTAGGTATCCATCTTCAGCGCGGCGATGAAGGCTTCCTGCGGGATGTCGACCTTGCCGAACTGCCGCATGCGCTTCTTGCCTTCCTTCTGCTTGTCGAGCAGCTTGCGCTTACGCGAGGCGTCGCCGCCGTAGCACTTGGCGGTCACGTCCTTACGGAGCGCGCGGATGGTTTCGCGGGCGATGATCTTGCCGCCGATGGCGGCCTGAACCGGGATCTGGAACATGTGCGGCGGGATCAGCTCTTTCAGCTTCTCGCACATGGCGCGGCCACGGCCCTCGGCGCGGTCGCGGTGGACCAGCATGGAGAGCGCGTCCACAGGCTCGGCATTGACCAGAACCGACATCTTCACGAGGTCGCCCTCGCGGTAGTCGGAGATGTGATAATCAAAGGAGGCGTAGCCCTTCGAGATCGACTTCAGGCGGTCGTAGAAATCGAACACCACTTCGTTGAGCGGCAGGTCGTAGACCACCATGGCGCGCTTGCCGACATAGTTCAGGTCGATCTGCACGCCGCGCCGATCCTGGCACAGCTTGAGGACGGAGCCGAGATAATCGTCGGGGGTGAGGATCGTGGCGCGGATCCACGGCTCCTCGATGGTCTCGATCTTCATCACGTCCGGCATGTCGGCCGGGTTATGCAGCTCGATGGTCGAGCCGTCGCGCAGCTTCAGGTGATAGACCACGGAGGGCGCGGTGGAGATGAGGTCGAGATTGAACTCGCGCTCCAGGCGCTCCTGAATGATTTCGAGATGCAGCAGGCCGAGGAAGCCGCAGCGGAAGCCGAAGCCCAGCGCCGCCGAGGTTTCCATCTCGTAGGAGAAGCTGGCGTCGTTCAGGCGCAGCTTGCCCATGGCGGCGCGCAGGTTCTCGAACTCGGCGGCATCGACCGGGAAGAGGCCGCAGAACACCACCGGCTGCACGGGCTTGAAGCCCGGAAGCGCTTGTGCCGTCGGCTTGCGGTCGTCGGTGATGGTGTCGCCGACGCGGGTATCGGCCACTTCCTTGATCGAGGCGGTGAAGAAGCCGACCTCGCCGGGGCCGAGCAAGGGCAGCTCGGTCATCTTCGGGTTGAAGACGCCGACGCGGTCGAGCGAATAGGACGCGTTCGTCCCCATCATCTTGATGGTCTGGCCCTTCTTCATGGTGCCGTCGATGATGCGCACCAGCACGACCACGCCGAGATAGGCGTCGTACCAGGAATCGACGAGCAGAGCCTTCAAGGGCGCGTCCGGGTCGCCCTTCGGCGGCGGCAGCTTGGTGACGATGGCCTCCAGCACGCCCTCGATGTTGAGGCCGCTCTTGGCCGAAACCGGCACGGCCTCGGAGGCGTCGATGCCGATCACCTCCTCGATCTGCTCCTTGATCCGGTCCGGATCGGCGGCGGGCAGGTCGATCTTGTTGAGGACGGGCACGATCTCGTGGTTGGCGTCGATGGCCTGGTAGACGTTGGCGAGCGTCTGGGCCTCCACGCCCTGGGAGGCGTCGACCACCAGCAGCGAGCCTTCGCAGGCGGCGAGCGAGCGCGAGACCTCGTAGGCGAAGTCCACGTGGCCGGGGGTGTCCATGAGGTTCAGGATATAGGTCTTGCCGTCCTGGGCCTTGTATTCCAGGCGCACGGTCTGCGCCTTGATGGTGATGCCGCGCTCACGCTCGATATCCATGTTGTCGAGCACCTGCTCCGTCATCTCACGGGCGGACAGCGCCCCCGTGGCCTGGATCAGGCGGTCTGCCAGGGTCGACTTGCCGTGGTCGATATGGGCCACGATGGAGAAGTTGCGGATGTTGTCGAACGTGCGTGCGGTCATCATAAAACTCGGGCGGGCATGAAACCCTGTTGGCCGGGCAATAGCAGCCCGGCCCCATAATGCCAAGGGAAGGCGGTGTCGCGTAGCCGTTTCCGGCTCTTTTGCGGCCCCTTAGTGCCCGGAAGCGAGCTTGGCGCCCTCCTTGTTGTGGGTGCCGAGCTTGTCGACCAGGGTGGCGCTGGCCTCGTTGAGGCCCACGATCTCTACCGGGATATCGTGGTGGCGGAATTTGAGCACAACCCGGTCGAGGGCGTTGATGCCGGTAATATCCCAGAAATGGGAGGCATGGACGTCGATGATGACTTTCTCCAGGCCTTCCTCGCGGAAGTCGAAGGCGCTGTGGAAGGCCTCGGCTGTCGCGAAGAAGATCTCGCCGTTCACCCGGTAAGCGCGGGTATTGCCCTGCCGCTCGGAGGTGACGCTGAAGAATTTGGCGACCTTTCGGGCGAAGAAGATGCCGCTCAGGATCACGCCCACCAGCACGCCCTTGGCGAGGTCGTGGGTAAAGACCACTACCGCCACGGTTGCCAGCATGACGATGCTGGAACTCTTCGGATGAAGACGCATGGCCATAACCGAGCCCCACTGGAAGGTGTTGATAGAGACCATGACCATCACCGCGACCAGGGCCGCCATGGGGATCTGGCGCACCCAATCGTCCAGCACGAGGATGAGGAAAAGAAGGAAGGAGCCTGCCCAGAAGGTGGAGAGGCGTCCGCGACCGCCTGAGGACACGTTGATCACAGACTGGCCGATCATGGCGCAGCCCGCCATGCCGCCGAACAGGCCGGCGACGATGTTGGCGAGGCCCTGGCCCGTGCATTCCCGGTTCTTCGAGCTGTCCGTATCCGTCATCTCGTCCACGATCGAAGCGGTCATGAGGGATTCGAGCAGGCCCACCATGGTGAGGGTCAGCGAGTAGGGCAGGATGATCTGCAGGGTTTCTAAGTTCAGCGGAACGTCCGGAAGTGCGAAGATCGGCAGGTCGCTCGGCAACTGTCCCATGTCCCCGACGGTACGCAGATCGAAGCCGAAATAGATCGCGACAGCGGTCAACAGCACGATGGTGACGAGGGCGGAGGGAACTGCTTTAGTGACCAGCGGCAGCAAATAGATGATAGCAAGGCCCACCGCGACCATGCCGTACATGAGCGGCGGCGCGTTGTTGAACTCCGGCAACTGCGCCATGAAGATCAGGATAGCGAGCGCGTTCACGAAGCCCGTCACGACGGAGCGCGACACGAAGCGCATCAGGTCGCCGAGGCGAAGAAATCCCGCCACAATCTGGAGTGCACCGGTGAGAAGTGTTGCTGCGAGCAGGTATTGCAGGCCGTGATCTTTCACGAGCGATCCCATGACCAGTGCCATGGCGCCGGTCGCGGCGGAGATCATGCCGGGGCGCCCGCCCGCGATGGCCGTGATGACCGCGATGCAGAACGAGGCATAGAGGCCGACCTGCGGATCGACGCCCGCGATGATCGAGAAGGCGATGGCCTCGGGGATCAGCGCGAGGGCAACCACGGTGCCGGCCAGGAGATCGGCGCGAACGTTAGGAAACCATTCGGCCTTGAGGCGGGAGAGATGCGTCATGATCAATGTCTCGGATGCCCTCGAAGGGCATGATGGACCGCAATGACAGGCGTTCCTGCTCGGACATGCGGCTGCAGAACTATGGAATGGTCAGGCTTCAGGAGCGCAAGTTGCGCAGCGCTACGGCGGCGTCATCCGTGAGAACAGGGCAGGGGCAATCGTCTGAAGCATGAGAAGCCTCATAACAGGCTTCCGCTGCAATGCAATGACGATTCACCTGCAAAGGCATGATCGCGACATTCTTCTCGCGACACTTCCAAGGAATGCACTGAACTCGCCAACGGCCTTCGGCGCCCTATTGTTGTCTGACGATGGAAGCATCGAGGAACAAATGGCCGGAACGCAGGCGCTTCCTGGATCTACCGACGAACTCGGGGCCGACCGTCCCGAACTGCACCGCTCCATAGGTCCGGTTCAGCTGGCGCTTTATGGGCTCGGCAGCATGCTGGGCTCGGGCGTCTACGGCCTCATGGGGCAGGCGGCGGGACAGGTGGGAAACGCGGTCTGGCTTGCCTTCCTGGTCGCCCTCGTCGCGGCCCTGCTCACGGCTTTGACCTATGCCTCCCTCGGCTCTCGATATCCGCGCGCCGGGGGCGCGGCCTATATCGCCGAGCGCGCCTATCGCTCGCCGTTCCTCGGCTTCGTGGTAGGGCTGGCGGTGGCGTGCTCTTCGCTCACATCGGTCGCCACGCAGTCGCGTGTCTTCGCCGCCAATCTCGCAAGCCTCATCGGGAGCGGCGAGAACACCGTCATCATGCTGGCATTGGGATTTCTCCTTCTTCTCACCGGCCTCGTGCTGCGCGGTATCCGTGAATCCATGTGGGTCAACGTGTTGTGCACCTGCATCGAGGCCGGAGGCCTCCTGTTCGTCGTCGCGGTGGGCATCAGCTATTGGGGCTCGGTCGATCTTCTGGAAACGCCGCCGCCGGGAGAAGGCGCGAGCGACGTGATGATGCTGCTCGTGCTGCAAGGCGCCGTGCTCACGTTCTTCGCCTTCATCGGCTTCGAGGATTCGCTCAATGTCGCGGAGGAATGCCGCAACCCGCAGCGCACGGTTCCGATCGGCCTGATCGCCGCCATGGCCATGGCGGCGGTGATCTACATGGCGGTCGCGATCACGGCCGTGTCTGTGCTGCCATGGCGGGAGCTCGCGGAAGCGCCTGGGCCTTTGACGGCGGTCGTGGCCAAAGCCGCGCCGTGGGTGCCGCCCATCGTCTATGCGTCCATCACGCTGTTTGCCGTCGCCAATACGGCACTCGTCAATTACGTGACCGCTTCGCGCTTGGCTTACGGCATGGCGCATCAGAACCTGTTGCCCGCATGGCTCGGGCGCGTTCACGCCACGCGGCGCACGCCGCATCTCGCGATTATCGCGCTGTTCGTCATCGTCGTACCCCTCGCGATCATCGGCACGATCGGGCAGCTGGCCGCGGCGACGGTTCTTCTGCTGCTGACGGTTTTTGCATTTCTGAATGGTGCGCTCGTCATCCTGAAGAGACGGGAGGGCGAGCCGCCCGGGCGTTTCGAAATTCCCGTCATTCTCCCGGTTCTCGGCGCCATCGTCTGTGCGGGTCTGGTGATCGTGCGCATTGCGACGGGTGACTGGCGCGCGCCCGCGATCGCCGGGGCATTGCTGCTCGGAATCGTCGTGCTTTATGCCGTGTACCGGCCCGGCGCCAAGCGGCGCTCCGCGTGAGAGATTATCGAAACGACACAAGCGCGGACACAGACATCCACGCTTGTGTCGGCATCGGATTTAGCGGAGGCACTCCACGGGAACGCGCGCGTTCGTGCCAGGCACGAGCATGGTGCGGCAGGGCACGCCGTTGATCATCCTGACTTCGTTCGGGGTCGCATAGGGGAACGGTGAACCGGGCGTACCGGTCAGAGGAACGTCAGGCGCCATGCGGACGCTGCCGGTTGTCGCCGGTTCCATGGGTGGCGATATGCCGACCATCCCGGCCGGGGTCGCGCACTGAACGGGGATGCGCTCGTTGCTGCCGCGGTCGAGCATGGTGCGGCAGGGGACGCCGTTGATGATCTGCACTTCGTTGGGGGCGGCGAAAGGGAAGGGTGAACCCGGCGTGCCGCTGACCTGTGCTTGGGCCGGGCCGAATGCCCCTAGAATCATGAAGCCGGTGCCGGCGAGAATGGTGAGTGTCTTCACGGAAGCCTCCTCGATAGACAGGAACGTTGTCCAATCATGAGCCAGAAGTTGACGCGGATAGCTACACGAGGTCTTTTATCTCACGGCAACGTGTTGAGACTGTGTCGAAATCTTCGCAGATGGTACGGCGAAAAAGGCTTAGCGGCCCTGTTCGAGAATGCGCGAGATCACCTTGGCCGTGTAATCCACCATCGGCACGATGCGCGCATAGTTGAGCCGGGTCGGCCCGATGACACCGAGCACGCCGACGATCTTCTGGCTGCCGTCCCGGAAGGGTGCGGCGATCATCGATGAGCCGGACATCGAGAACAGCTTGTTCTCCGAGCCGATGAAAATGCGCACGCCTTCGCCGCCTTCCGCGCGGCTGAGCAGGTCGATCACATCCGTCTGCGTTTCAAGATCGGAGAAGAGCAGGCGGATACGGTCGAGGTCTTCGACGGCTTTCAGATCGTCGAGCAAATTGGCCTGTCCGCGCACGATGAGCTGGCGAGCGCCCGCAGGCCCCACCGTCGTCGCGAGCCCCGCTTCGACGAGCTTGGCGGTGAGGGCATCGAGTTCGCGCTCCATGTCGCCGCGCCGCGTCTCGATCTCGCGCTTGATGTCGCCGATCGTCTTGCCCTGAATTCGCGCGTTGAGGAAGTTTCCGGCTTCCACCAATGCGCCCGCGGGCAGGCCCGCAGGCAAATCGAGCAGGCGGTTCTCCACCGATCCGTCCTCGGACACGAGCACCACGAGCGCGCGGGCGGGGTCGAGCCGCACGAACTCGATATGCTTGAGCCGGGCGTTGGATTTCGACGTCACCACCACGCCCGCGCCCCGCGATACGCCGGAGAGCAGGGCCGAGGCCTCGGCCAGCGCCGTCTCGAGCGTATGGCCGGAGGCGGCGGCCTTCATCTGGGCCTCGATCCGCGCCCGCTCGTCGGAGGTGACGTCGCCGATCTCCATCATCGCATCCACGAAGAAGCGCAGGCCCGTTTCCGTGGGCAGGCGGCCCGCGCTGGTATGAGGCGAGAAGATCAGGCCCGCCGCCTCCAGATCCGACATGACGTTGCGGATCGAAGCGGGGGAGAGCGCCATGGGCAAAAGGCGCGAGAGATGGCGCGAGCCCACGGGCTCGCCGGTCATGAGATAGCTCTCGACGATCTGCCGAAAGATTTCGCGGGAACGGTCGTTCAGCTCCGCGATGGCGCGGGCGTCGGACAGGTTCGAGAAGGGACCGGTTGCGTGCATCGGATGGTTTTTACGCTCTCACAATTCCACCATGCAAGTCAGCATTATGTGCGGCCCAAAGGCGGTTTCGGCAAGGCTTGCGCTTGCCTAAAGCGCTTGAGCGCCTCTAAGAGGCTTCCAGTATCGAATTTTTGAGGAGAATCCGGCCATGCGTCCTTCCAACCGCGCCCCCGACGAACTGCGCCCCGTCACCCTGGAGCGAAGCGTCGCGCGCTATGCGGAGGGTTCCTGCCTGGTTTCCTTCGGCAATACCCGGGTTCTCTGCACCGCCTCCCTTGAGGAAAAAGGCCCGCCGTGGCTGCGCGGCACCGGCAAGGGCTGGGTGACGGCGGAATATTCCATGCTGCCCCGCGCCACCCACGAGCGCACCCGCCGCGAGGTCAATTCCGGCAAGCCTTCCGGCCGCACGCAGGAAATCCAGCGCCTCATCGGCCGCTCGCTTCGCGCCGTCGTGAACCTGCCCGCCATCGGCGAGCGGCAGATCGTGCTCGATTGCGATGTCATCCAGGCCGATGGCGGCACGCGCACCGCCTCCATCACCGGCGCCTGGGTGGCCCTGCACGAGTGCTTTACCTGGATGCAGAACCGCTCGATCATCTCCATCAACCCGCTGCGTGAGCCCGTGGCCGCCATTTCCTGCGGCATCTACCAGGGCCAGCCGGTGCTCGACCTCGATTACGCGGAGGATTCCGCCGCCGAGACCGATGCCAATTTCGTCATCACCGGCTCCGGCGGTATCGTCGAAGTGCAGGGCACGGCGGAAGGAAAGCCCTTCTCGGAGGAGGAGTTTCTGAGCCTCCTGAAGCTCGCCAAGGCCGGCGTGGCGCAGCTCGTCGATTTGCAGAAGCAGGCCGTGGCATGAGCATGCGCCGTCCTCTCACCGGCAAGGTTGTCATCGCGACCCATAACGCGGGCAAGCTGCGCGAGATGCGGGAATTGCTCGCCCCCTTCGGCATCGAGGCCGTCTCGGCTGCCGATCTCGACCTGCCGGTTCCCAACGAGACCGGCCACATGTTCGCGGAAAACGCGGCGATCAAGGCCCATGCGGCCGCGAAAGCGACAGGCCTGCCCGCCTTCTCCGACGATTCCGGCCTCTGCGTCGATGCCCTCGACGGCGCGCCGGGCTTGTTCACGGCTGATTGGTCCGGCCCGAACCGTGATTTCTACGCGGCCATGGAGCGGGTCCATCGCGAGCTGCAAAAGCGCGAGGCGACCGACATGCGGGCGCATTTCGTCTCCGCGCTCGTGATCGCCTGGCCCGATGGCCATGAGGAGTTGTTCGAGGGGCGCGTCTTCGGCGAGGTGGTCTGGCCGCCGCGCGGAGAGAAGGGCTTCGGCTACGATCCCATGTTCAAGCCCGACGGCTACAAGCAGACCTTCGGCGAACTGTCCTCCGACGAGAAGCACGGCATCGACTGGTCGAAGCCCGAGCCGGAAGGCCTGTCCCACCGCGCCCGCGCTTTTCTGAAGCTGGCGGCGGGGTGTTTGACGCGGGTTTGATGCACTTGAACGTCATGCCCGGCCTTGTGCCGGGTATCCACACCTTTTCTGGCGTAGCGGTTCCAAGGCGTGGATGGCCGCAACAAGTGCGGCCATGACGTGAAGCCAATTGCGAAACGAAGAAGCGCCCCAGAGGGCGCTTCCCGTAGATCACATGTTACGCAGCGGTCGGACCGGTGCCACGGCGCTTGGCCATATAGGCATCGAATTCCTCGCGGTCCTTGGCGCGCTTCAGCTCTTCCACGAAGTCACGGAAGTCGCGAGCCTCCTCGTCGAGCTTGCGGCGCTCTTCCTCAAGACGCTCGATCTCGCTGCGGCGATACTCGTCGAAGGCCGCATTGCCCGTGCTGCCGTAAGCAAAGCCGCCGGCCGAACGGCGTGCCGAGAAGATATCGTCGGAGACACGGTTGAAGGTGTCACGGAAGAAGGCCTTGGCCTCGTCTTTCTTGGGATATCCGCACATTTTCCATACCACGTAGGCCAGCGCGAGCGGCCAGAACCAAATGAAGCCCAGGATAATTCCGACGATCTCCAGCGCACGCCGGGGCGGACGCCCGCAGCGGCGTTGGGCACCGGTATTCCAGGGCCCCGGTTGAGGGCCTGAGTTCCAGGCGGTGGAGGCAGAATCTGACATTTCCAGGTCCTATGTTAATGCTAACAACATTAACATGCGGGGTGATCTGGGCGGTTTCAAGGGAAGCAGGGCTTTTATTTTTTCGAGGAGTGGAGGCTCTGTTTGGAATGTGCTCTGGCGCACTACCTGGAGGCTTGGCCGGTCCTGCCCTTCAAAGCGCCGTGGACCAGGGCAAGGACGCCCGCCCGCAGAAGCTCATACTTGTCCGGCAGGCTATGTCCCCTCGGCAATTGCCCGGCGGCATCGAGCATGGCGATGCCGTGAGAGAGCGCCCAGACTTCGATGGCGATGAAACGGGCATCCACATTCTCGAAGCCCTGCGGGAAAGTTTCGTCCAGCGCCTTCACGAGATAGTCGAAGGCGGCGCCCGGCGCTTTCTCTCCTTCCTTGTCCTGTCCTTTGCTCCAGAAGGGGCCGCATTCTTCGCTGTCCGAAGGCTTGGCGGAGAACATGGCGGCGTAGAAGCCGGGCTCCTGCTCGGCAAAGGCGAGATAGGCCTCGCCCATGCGGGTAAAGCGCTCCAAGGGCGTTCCCTCGCTCTGGAGGGCACGGCCGAGCCTCTTCGCCAGCTCGTCGTAGCCCCGGAAGGCCACTTCGGCCACGAGGGCGTCGCGGCCCCGGAAGTGGCGATAGAGAGCTGCAGGCGTCACGCCCACGAGCTTGGCCGCATCCGCCAGGGTGAACCCGCCGATGCCACGCTCGGCAATGAAGCGCTGCGCCGCCTCGATGAGCGCCTCCTTCAGATTGCCGTGGTGATAGCCCTGCCGGTCGAACGGGCCGCGCCAATGCCGCATGATGGGTCCTTCGTGTCTGCCCTTGAACCTTAAGCCCCCGCGTCTGGGTAAGCTAGGGTTTAAGGCGCTCAAGAGGTGAACAACTGCCCCGGAAAGAGGTTCAGAAATCTTTTGAAGCCCGTGTGCCATCCTCAGGCCAAGCCAGAGGCGAGGGAAGGGGATCCACCCTCCAGCATTGCTCTATGGATTCCCTTCCTCTCCGCTGCGCGTCCTCCCGGGAATGACACCTCTCCTCTTTGCGCGACAACGCCACCCGTGACGACCGGCGGAAGACCTGCCATATACGCCTGATGATCGATCATCCGACGCGCGATGTGGGCTTTGGCGTTTACGTCCATTGGCCCTTTTGCGCTTCCAAGTGCCCCTATTGCGACTTCAACAGCCATGTCCGCCACCAGCCGGTGGATCAGGAGCGGTTTCTGGCGGCCTTTCGCCGGGAGATCGCCCATACGGCGGCGCGCATTCCGGGGCGCACGGTCACCAGCATCTTCTTCGGCGGCGGCACGCCCTCGCTCATGAAGCCGGAAACGGTGGGCGCGATCCTCGATGCGGTCAGTGGCGCCTGGAGCATGGACCCCAAGGCCGAAGTCACGCTGGAAGCCAACCCGACCAGCGTCGAAGCGGAGCGCTTTCGCGGCTATCGCGTTGCCGGCATCAACCGCGTGTCGCTCGGCGTGCAGGCGCTCAACGATGCCGATCTGAAGCGCCTCGGGCGTATGCATTCGGTGGATGAGGCGTTGGCGGCGGTGAAGATCGCGGCGTCCATCTTCGACCGCTATTCCTTCGATCTCATCTACGCCCGTCCCGACCAGACGCCGCAGGCCTGGGGCGCGGAGCTGGAACGGGCGATCGGCCATGCGGTGGAGCATCTCTCGCTCTACCAGCTCACCATCGAGGCGGGCACCTGGTTCCAGCGTCTCTTCGATGCGGGCAAGATCAAGGTGCCGGACGAGGAGACGGGCCGCGCGCTCTACGACATCACGCAGGAAGTGTGCGCGAAGCACGGGCTTCCGGCCTACGAGATTTCGAACCACGCCCGGCCCGGCGCGGAATCGCAGCACAACCTGCTCTACTGGCGCTACGGCGAATATGCCGGCATCGGCCCCGGCGCCCATGGACGCCTCGTCACCGGCAACGCGCGCCTTGCCACCGCGACGGAAAAGCATCCCGAGACATGGCTCGAACTCGTTGAGCGCGAAGGCCATGGCGTCATTGACGAAGAGGTGTTGACCTCCGAGGCCGAGGGCGATGAGTTCCTGCTCATGGGACTTCGCTTGAAGGAAGGCATCGACGCCCGCCGCTTCGAGGCCTTTACGGGCAAGCCGCTGAACGAGCGGCGTGTGCGTATTCTGCAGGAAGAGGGCCTGATCCGCATCGACGGCACGCGCGTCGCCGTGACGCCGAAAGGCTCACCCGTGCTCAATGCGGTGATTGCGGAACTGGCGGCTTAACTCACGCACGGAGGCGGAGTGATCGAGTTTCCAAAAGGGAGGCGCTACTTCTATCTCGAAGAGATCGGAGAGCCAGCTGATAATACGCTCCGAATCGTCGTCGTTGAGGCTGCTGCGCAAGGGCCTGAAACCGAAGTTCCCAACTTGCAGATTACCGCACGAGAAATTACGCCGATTTCTGATCAAAAGCCTATCGAGATATTTTGGGAAGAATACATCGCCTATTCAGTTCGGAATGAAAGCTACGCCATTCCTGAAGAAGGACAGCCTCCTCTTCAGAGCATGCTTTCAGAGCGCACTGATACTGCCTTCCTTGCGTTCGTCGCTAAATCAACTTTGGCAACGAACGAATACCCCGGTCCTTTCAGGCAATGGGAACTCGTGTGTCTGAACCATGTCATCGACGTGGCCTCGACATCAGCCCCCATCATTAGATCGCTTTAGCTTGGGTTAACTCCGCTTCACCTTGCTCTCGATCACATCCCACACATCCACCGCGAGGTCCGGCCCGCCGAGGCGCTTGATGGCGCGGATGCCGGTGGGCGCGGTGACGTTGATTTCCGTGAGATTGCCGTCGATCACGTCGATGCCGACGAGGATGAGGCCCATGCGCTTGAGATCGGGGCCGATGGTCTCGCAGATTTCGCGCTCACGCGGGGAAAGGTCCGTCGGCTTTGCCGCGCCGCCGCGCACCATGTTGGAGCGGATGTCGTTCGCCGCCGGAACGCGGTTTACCGCGCCCGCCGCCTCACCGTCGATGAGAATGATGCGCTTGTCGCCTTCCGTGATCTTCGGCAGGAATCGCTGGATCACCCAGGGCTCGCGGAACAGGTTGGAGAACAGATCGTAGAGCGATCCGAAATTCGGATCCTCGCGGCCGACCTTGAACACGCTCGCGCCGCCGTGTCCGTAGAGCGGCTTCATCACCACGTCGCCGTGTTCGCGGCGGAATTCCTCGATCTCCTGCTTGTCGCGCGAGATCAGGGTCGGCGGCATGAGATGCGGGAATTGCGTGACGAAAATCTTCTCCGGCGCATTGCGCACGTGCATCGGGTCATTGACGACGAGCGTTTTCGGGTGGATGCGCTCGAGGAAATGCGTGGCGGTGATGTAGGCGAGGTCGAAGGGCGGATCCTGGCGCATGAGCACGGCGTCGACGTCTGAGAGATCGACACGCTCCTGGGCGCCCAGCGTGAAATGGTTGCCTTCCTCGTCTCGCACTTCGAGAGGATCGACCGTCGCAATCACCTTGCCGTCGTGAAGGCTCAGGCGGTCAGGGGTGTAATGGAGAATCGTATGCCCTCGGCGCTGGGCTTCGAGGATCAGCGCAAAACCGGTATCGCCCGCAATCTTGAGGCTGCGGATGTGATCCATCTGGATCGCAACGGTGAGGGTCATGGATCGGTCTCCGTGGGAAGCAGGGTTATTGGCCCGAAAATCCCGGATGGCAACTCTTCTTGTGGGCCGAGTGAACGAAATGGGGATCCGGAGGTTATCATATAGCCGCGCTTCCCGTGGTTCGCCCCCTTGCAGATCCCCTCAAGCTTTTCCATGTGATAGGCCATGTCACGCCGCGCCCTTCTCATCGTCAATTCCAAGAGCCGCAGCGGCGCCGCCCAATGCGAAATGGCCATGGAGCGCCTTGAAGCCCATGGAATCGAGACGGTCCAGCTGGAATGCAATCGCCGGGAGGATTTGTCGCCGCTCATCGTCAAGAATGCCAGGGATGTGGATTGCGCCATTGTCGGCGGCGGCGACGGCACCCTGAACGCGGCGGCTTTCGGCGTCATCGAGACCGGGCTGCCGCTCGGCATCCTGCCGCTCGGCACGGCCAACGATCTGGCGCGCACGCTCGGCATTCCCTTCGATCTCGACGGCGCCGCGCAGGTCATCGCAGACGGCATCACGCGCAAGATCGATCTCGGCATCGTCAACGGGGAGCCGTTCTTCAACGTGGCCAGCGTCGGCCTGTCCGCCGAACTGGCGCAGCAGCTCACGCGGGACATCAAGCGCCGTTACGGCCGCCTGGGCTATGCGATGGTGGCGTTGAAGGTGCTGTCTCAGGCGCGGCCCTTCCGCGCGACGATCCGCAGCGAAACGGAAAACGTGCGTGTGCGGACCCTGCAGATCGCGGTGGGCAATGGGCGATTCTATGGCGGCGGCAATGCCGTGGAGCAGGATGCCGCCATCGACGACCAGCATCTCGATCTCTACAGCCTCGAACTGAATCGCGCCTGGAAGCTGGCGCTCATGGCGCGCTCGTTCCGCCATGGCCGGCACGGGGCCTGGAGAGAGGTCCGCGCCGTCCGGGCGAAGGAATTCGACATCCGCACCCGCAAGCCGAGGCCGATCAATGCGGATGGCGAGATCGTCACCGAGACACCGGCCCATTTCTCGATCAGGCCCGAGGCCGTGACGGTGTTCGCGCCGCCTGACAAATCCTAGTATCGGCCATGCCGCACCGCGTCCTCGATGCCGCCGCGGCTGATGCCCATGTCGAGCAGGGCCGCGTCATCGAGCGCTCCAACCTCCCGCATGCTGCGGCGGAGGTGGATCTCCCTCAGCACGGAGCTGACGAGGCTGCGAACGAGGCCATGCTTCTGGCTGCTCTGCTCGGAGGTCCATTGATAAGCGTCGGTGAAGCTGGACATGACGATCTCCTTCATCTGATGAAGGAGAATATGATCCTCCCGCTTGCATAAGTGAAACGAATGTTCATTATATTGAATATAACGGACGTTTATTGAGGTGATCCATGGCCCGCAATCTCGACGTCAGCCTTCTCAGAGCCTTTGTCGCCGTGGTGGACGCGGGCGGCATGACCGCGGCCACCGGCGTCCTCAACCTGACGCAGGCCGCCGTCAGCCAGCAGATCAAGCGGCTGGAGGAAGCTCTTGGTGAAGAGCTCATCATCCGCGATCGCAAGGGCGTGGCCCTCACCAAGGCGGGCGAGCGCCTGTTCGGGCGCGCCAAGCGCATGCTGGCCATGAACGACGAGATCTGGACCGAGATGACCACGCCCGAATTCGAGGGCGAGGTGCGCCTCGGAATCCCCAGCGACATCATCACTACCTATCTTCCGGCCTTCCTGAAGGATTTCGCGCGCAGCTATCCCCGTGTGCGCATCACCCTCGACAGCGGATCGACGGCAGAACTCAAGGCGAAGCTCGTCGCCGGCAAGGTGGATGTGGTGATGGGCACCGAACTCGCCTGCGATGCCGGTGGCGAGAACCTCGTCATGGACCGCCTCGTCTGGGTCGGCGCGCGCGGCGGTGAGGCTGCCTGGCAGCGTCCTCTGCCGGTTTCCATCGGCTGTTCGGATTGCGCTTTCCGCGCGCCGATCCGCGAGGCATTGCAGAAGGCCGGCATCGAATGGCGCTCGGTATTCGACGCCACGAACACTTCGGCGCAGGTCGCGACGATTGCCGCCGACATCGCCGTCATGGCCTGGATGGCATCTACCGTGCCAAGCGGTCTCGAAGTGCTCGGCTCCAACAGCGGTCTGCCGCCGCTGCCGCCCTTCATGGTGAACCTGTATCTGCCGAAGAACGGCGGCGATCACATCGTGCAGGAACTCGCGCGCATCATCCGCTTGTCGGTGAGGGATCAGCGCAAGCTGGCGGCTTAGGCGGCCACGAGTTCAGTTGATTGCAATACAGGCCACGCCGTGGCCTTCAGCGACCGCTTTCTCGATGAACTGCCTCAGATCGGGATAATAGACTTTCAGGCAATGCGCGACTGAATCCCTGAACTCATCCTCGATCCAGGTTGCAGCCTGCATCAGCTCCTCCGGAGAGGTTTGCGAGAGAACACGCGCGATTTCTGCGGTCGCTTTTGGTGAGGTGAAACCCGCGAAGCAATCGGAACCATCCCATTCCGCATAGCCTCCGGGAGGGCCGAACTCACCATTGGTGAGGTAGCGAAGAACATCCGTTCTATGTTCGAAAACCCAGTCTATCAATGATTGTTTGAAATAGATCTGATCGAGAACGATATCGTCGGTCAGGTCCTCGAAACTCGGGTTCGAGGCTTGGCTAAGCCACTCGCCATCGATCATGTAAAGGCTGTAATTAGCGGTCATGCGGCACACTCTTCCTTAGTGTGACGTTACTCTATTTCAATTTCGAATGCCGATGCAATATGCCGTGGCCATTTCCTCGGCGCGATGAACACCGCATCCGCGCGCCAGGTTTTGCCTTCCGCCCATGCGTGGCGCGACAGCCAGCTCCTCACAGCGCGAGAGAACCGCTGGCGCTTGGTGGCGGTAATGGCAATGACTGCGTCGTCCATCAGGCCGCGTGCCTTCACCTCGACGAACGCGATGGTATCGCCGCGCCGCATGATCAGATCGATTTCGCCACCCGCTGCGGAATAGCGACGCGCCACGGGCCAATAGCCTTTCATGACAAGATACAGGAGCGCGATGGCCTCGGCCCTGTGCCCGCGCAGGAAGGTGGCGCGGCGGCGTTCGAGAGCGCTGCTCATGAATCCTTCTTGGCGAGCGTCAGCGCGCGGGCATAGACCTCGCGCTTGGGCAGATCGAGTTCTGCCGCGACGATCGCTGCCGCATCCTTGATCGAATGGTTCTTCAACGCGGCTTCGAGCTTGCCGTCGAGCGCGGCATCGGTTTTCGCCGCATGCATGGCTTTCGTGGCTTCGCCGATCAGCACGACGATCTCGCCTTTCGGCGGGCCTTCCTCCGCGAATTGCGCCGCCAGTTCCGGCAGCGTACCGCGCCGGATGGTTTCGAACATCTTGGTGAGTTCGCGCGCCACCACGGCCTGCCGCTCGCCTAGAACATCGGCGGCATCGGCCAGCATTTCAGGCAGGCGGTGCGGACCCTCAAAGAGCATCAGCGTGCCGGGGATCGAGCCGATTTCTTGCAGGCGCGTGCGACGCGCGCCGCTTTTCGAAGGCAGAAAACCTTCGAAGAAAAAGCGATCCGTCGGAAGGCCGGAAGCAACGAGCGCGGTGAGCACGGCGGAGGGGCCGGGAATGGGCGTGACCGGAAGTCCTTCCTCGATCGCCGCCTGCACCAGCTTGTATCCAGGATCGGACACGAGCGGCGTGCCGGCATCGGACACCAGCGCCAGCGCCTGTCCCTCGCGGATGCGATGGACCATGCGGTCGCGCACCGCGTCGTTGGAATGCTCGTGATAGGCCACGAGCGGCGTGGTGATTCCGTAATGGGCGAGCAGGGTCTTCGTGACCCGCGTATCCTCGGCCAGCACCGCATCGGACGCGGCGAGCACGCTCAGCGCGCGGAACGACACGTCCTGCAAGTTGCCGATGGGTGTTGCCACCACATAGAGGCCGGGTGAAAGCGGCTTGGCCTCGGCGGCAAGGCCGAAAGCGGTGAAGGTGGCGGTCTTCTCGGTAGCATCGCGCCGCCGGGTCCGATTGTCGATTCTCTGCGTCATTGTCCGCTAGTTTCGCATAAACGCCCACCGTCGCGAAAGCCGGACAGTGCGGCTTTCCAGACTTGGAAACAATATTTACTTTTGCCTGCCAAGCTCGTCGTCATCCTGCCAAAACTCCAAGGGGGACGGAGATGGCGCCAATGACTTACGCTGCGGCTCGCCTGAAGGGCCGGACCGCCTGGGCCCTTGTCATCGTCGGGGCATTGGTTCTGTCCGGCTGTGTCGGATCGAGCCGCCCGACACCTCCGCGCAAGGTTGGCCGCGCGCCCGCCGCCGCTCAGACCCAGCCCATCTACACGGCGGATGTGAGCGGTCCGGTGCCCTCGGGTTCGGTTCAGAGTGCACCCCTTGGTCCCACAGGCCCGATGACGGGCGGCACGACAATCGGCAACGGTCCCGTGAAGGTCGCGCTCATCCTGCCGCTCAGCGGCGCGGGGCAGGGCGCCATGGCCGGGCAGAGCATGCGCAATGCCGCCGAGATGGCGCTCGAAGAATTTCAGAATACCGACATCACCGTGCTGGTGAAGGATGATCGCGGCACGCCGGAAGGCGCGCAGAGCGCCGCGAGCCAGGCTGTCGCGGAAGGCGCGCAGCTCATCATCGGCCCGCTTTTTTCCGGCTCCGTGCAGGCGGCGGGGCAGGTGGCGCGCCAAAGCGGCAAGCCGGTCATCGCCTTCTCGACCGATGCGAGCGTCGCGACGCCGGGCATCTACCTCCTGAGCTTCCTGGTGCAGGCGGAAGTCGATCGCATCGTCTCCTACGCCGCCTCGCAAGGCCGCCGCTCCATGGTGGCTTTGATTCCCGACACCACCTATGGCCGCGTGGCGGAAGCGCGGTTGCAGCAGGTGGCGGCGCGGCAGGGTATTCGCCTCATTGCAGTCGAGCGTTATCCCGCAGGACAGCCCATCGGCGCGGTGCAGCGTCTCGCACGCGTCATCGGCGGTCCCTCGCCGCAGGCGGATGCGTTGTTCCTGCCCGATGGCGGCGATGGCCTGCCCGCCGTCGCGCAGGCATTGCAGACCATTGGCTTCAATGGAGATCGCGTGAAGGCGATGGGCACGGGGCTCTGGAACGAGCAGCGCGTCTTCGCGCTGCCTGCCCTGCAGGGCGGCTGGTTCGCAGCTCCTGACAATCGCGGATTCGAGGCTTTCGCGGCGCGTTATCGCGAGCGCTTCAACGCGGAGCCGATCCGCCTCGCCACCCTGTCCTACGATGCGGTGACGCTCGCCGCCGCGCTCGCACGCATGCAGGGAGCTCAAGCCTATGCGGATGGCGTGCTGACCAATCCGGCGGGATTTGTCGGCGCGGACGGCGTGTTCCGTTTCAATCCCGACGGCACCAACGACCGCGCGCTCACCGTGCAGGAAGTGCGAGGCGGCGCGGCCGTGGCTATCAGCGGCGCGCCGCGCACGTTGGTAGCGGGCAACTGAGCGCAGAGCTTACTTCCGCGTGAGCGTCGCGCTCAATTCGGGCTTGTTGTTCAGCGTCTGGAACACCACGCAATAGCGCTCGGTGAGCTTGAGAAGCTGGTCGATTTTTTCCTGCGGCGCATCGGTATCGACTTCGAACGACAGGCGGATATTCTTGAAGCCGACCGGCGCCGCCTTGTCGACGCCGAGCGTGCCGCGGAAATCGAGATCGCCTTCCGCCTTCACCGCGCCATGGCGCAGATCGATCTCGAGCGCGGTGGCAACAGCCTTCAGCGTCACGCCGGCGCATGCGACGAGGGCTTCGAGCAGCATGTCGCCCGAGCACAGCTCCGCGCCGGACCCGCCGGAGGCCGGATGAAGTCCCGCGATGGCGAGCGCGCGGCCCGTCTCGACCTTGCAGGCGATGTGCTGCTCGTCGAGCGTGCCTTGCGCTTTCAGGGTGATCACGGCGGAGTCGGGATCGTTGCGATACTGATCCTTCAGCGGCGCCTGGAGAGCGCGGAGGGCGGTCACGTCCATGATGATGTCCTTGAGTTCACGTTACCACCACAGCGCGGCGGCTTGCCGGTCGCGTTCGCGCTGAGGCTGTTGTTGCGGAGCTTTGAGAGAATGGTCGAGGGCCGTCAAGATACGGCGCACCGAGGTCTCGAAGGGAAGACCTGTCTTGTCGCGCGGACGCCCGAGGGTCAGCGGCAATTCGTCGAAGATGCGGCCGGGCTTCGGCTGCATGACGACGGCGCGGTCGGCGAGCGTCACCGCCTCCTGCACATCGTGCGTGACAAGAACGATGGTGGGGCGTGTTTCTTCCCAGAGGCCGAGCAGGTGATCGTGCAGGCTCGCGCGGGTGAACGCATCGAGCGCCGAGAACGGCTCGTCGAGCAGAAGCACTTTCGGGTTCGTGACGAAGGCGCGGGCGATGGAAACGCGCTGCTGCTGTCCGCCCGAAAGATCGCGCGGCCATCGCTTGGCGTGCTCGCTCAACCCGATCTTGTCGAGGGCATGAGCCACGCGGTCTTTGCGCTCGGATGCGGGCAGGTCCTCGATGCCAAAGGCAATGTTGTCTTCGACCGACAGCCAGGGCAGCAGGCGCGGTTCCTGAAACACGATGCCGACCGCCGAATGCGGCCCCGAGAGAACTTCATTGTCGAGCTTGGTATGGCCGTGACTTGCGCGGTCGAGCCCTGCGATCAAGCGCAGCAACGTGGTCTTGCCGCAGCCCGATCCACCGATCAGCGTGACGATCTCGCTTTCGCGAACGGTGAGGTTGATGTCTGACAGCGCGCGCGTGCCGTCGGCATAGGTCTTGGAGAGATGTTCGAGGATGAGCATCAGTCGTCGCCTCTCTCGTCATGGCCGCACTTGTTGCGGCCATCCACGCCTTTGAAGCGGCACGCCGAGGAAGGCGTGGATACCCGGGACAAGCCCGGGCATGACGGCAATGGGAATCCATTCATCACAATCTCTCCCGCACGGTGTCCTGCCAGCGCACGAGGGGTTTGGTGCCGAGAACGAGCAGGCTGTCGGTGAGCTTGCCGAGGAGCGCGAAGGCGATGATGGCGGCGAGGATCTGGTCGGGCTTGCCCATCTGCTGCCCATCGACGAGCAGATAGCCGAGGCCCTCCGACGCGCCCATGAATTCCGCAGCCACCACGAACATGAAGCCGAGGCCGAGGCCCGAACGCAGCGCGATCACGGCTTCCGGCAGAACGGCGGGAAGCAGGATGCGCTTGGCGAGCTTGAAGCGCGACAGGCGAAAAACGTGGCCGACCTCGACGAGCTTGCGGTCGACGGAGAGGATCGCGCCCGCGATGCCGAGATAGACGGGGAAGAACACGCCGACCGCGATCAGCGCGATCTTCGAGGCCTCAAAGATGCCGAGCCAGAGAATGAACAAGGGCACCCAGGCGATGGAGGGAATGGCGCGCAGCGCCTGAAGCGTCGGGTCGAGCAGGCGTCTCATGGTCTGGCTGGAACCGGACAACGCGCCGAACACGATGCCGGCAACGGCGCCTATGATGAAACCGGAGAGAACGCGCCAGAGCGTGGTCCACACATGGGTCCACAATTCGCCCGTTTCCGCGAGCGCCCAGAGCGTCGCGAAGATTCGGCTCGGGGGCGGAACGAGGCGGCCCTGGGCAAGGTCGAAATGGACAGTGGCTTCCCAAAGGAGCGCGATGGCGATGGGCAACAAAATGCCGAGAAGGATGCGCCAGTCGAAGGCGCGATGCTTCTCGGCCGAGTTAGGGGCCGCGAGAGCGGCGGCACCCAATTGGGAGGACCAGGCTCGGCTCGAGATCTGGCTCGTGGCTTCGCCTGTCACGGCGCTCTCCCGCGATGAAGACATTATCGCGACGCTGTGGCGAAACGGCGGTCGATCAGAGAATCGACGGCGGCTTTCACATTCGCGTCGGGGGCGATCACACCGGCCTGTTGTAGAGCGAGGCCGGCGGCGAGGATGGTATCGACCTGGGCCTGACCGATGGAGGAGTGGGTGAGTTCCGTGCGCTCCAGCTGACGCTCGATCACCGGCTCTGCGAGCTTGGTGTAGGTGACGAGGGTCTTCTTCAGCTCGGCCGGGTTGGCCAGCGCGTATTTGCGGGCCTCCTCATAGGCCTTGAGCACGCGGCCCACGAGTTCCGGGTTGTCCTTGGCAAAGGTCTCGGAGACGTTCAGCACGCCCCAGGTGTTGGCTTCCGCCTTGCGGAAGAAGAGCTGCGCGCCGCTTTCCACCTCGGCCGCCGCCATCAGCGGATCGAGGCCTGCCCAGGCATCCACGTCGCCGCGCTCCAGAGCGGTGCGGCCGTCGGGGTGTTGGAGCAGGACGAGCTTCACGTCCTTCTCGGTGAGCTTGGCGTCCTGCAGGGCGCGCACGAGGAAGATGTGCGGATCGGTGCCGCGGGTCACGGCCACGCGCTTGCCCTTCAGGTCCTCGACCTTGGCGATGCCGGTGTCCTTGCGGGTCACGAGGGCGGTCCATTCAGGACGGGAATAGACGTAGATCGACTTGATCGGGTTGCCGTTGATCTTGGCGATCAGGGCCGCCGCGCCGGCGGTGGAGCCGAAATCGATGGAGCCGGCATTGAGAAATTCGAGCGCCTTGTTGGAGCCGAGCGATTGCACCCAGCGCACGGAAATGCCATCCTTTGCGAGTTCCTTTTCCAGGAAGCCCTTGTCCTTGAGCACGAGGCTAACGGGATTGTAGGTGGCGAAATCGATCTTGATTTCCTTCACCTGGGCGAGGGCGCCGGTGGCGAAGGAGGTCAGGCCGGTGGCGAGCGACGCGGCTATGAGGAGACGGCGGGTCAGGCTCATGTGTCTAGTCCCATGTTTGGCGCATGGGGCTTGGACTTTTGGTCTGCCGCACCCAACGCTTTAGCTGCACTTGTTTCGCGCCCGCAAGCTGCATGCTCAAATCGGCGCGTGTACTTTTTGTAGAACAGCTCGTTTCTTATGTCAAACAATATCTCTTATAAAGAACAGCCTATCCGCTTTGGCGGATAAAACCAGTCCGCCCTTGGGCGAATGGGATGAGAAGTGATAAGCCAGAACGGATCTCTGAATCGGTTGTTCCATGGCGTCCCAGAATCCCGACAGCATCCTGCAAAGCCTGAGCGAGCGCCCCATCCGTGATGCTGCGGAACTGCGGGCGCAGCTCGTTCCGGAACTCAAGGCCTATCTGGAAGAGGGCCGGGCGAAGGCGGAGCGGCAGCTTCTGGACACCGAGGACGGTCTCGTCTGTGCCCGCTATCTTTCGACCCATATGGATGAGCTCGTGCGCATCGTGCACGATGCGGTGGTGCGGTTTCTCTATCCGGTCGAGAATCCTTCGAGCGGCGAGCATCTGGCCGTAGTGGCGACGGGCGGATACGGGCGCGGAACCCTGGCGCCGGGCTCCGATGTCGATCTTCTCTTCCTTCTTCCCTACAAGCAGACCGCGTGGAGCGAGAGCGTCGTCGAGGCGATGCTCTACGTGCTGTGGGACCTGAAGCTCAAAGTCGGCCACGCCACCCGCTCCGCCGCGGAATGCATCCGCGAGGCGAATGCGGACATGACGATCCGCACGGCCCTGCTCGAATCCCGCTTCCTGTTCGGAGAGCGCACTCTGTTCGACGATCTCGTGCAGCGCTTCGACCGGGAGATCGTCGCGCTCTCGCCGGCCGAGTTCGTGGACGCGAAGCTGAAGGAGCGCGATGCGCGCGTCGCGAAGGCCGGCGCCTCGCGCTACCTCGTCGAACCGAACGTGAAGGACGGCAAGGGCGGCCTGCGCGATCTCAACACGCTCTTCTGGATCGGAAAATACGTCTATCAGGTCAAGCAACCGAAGGAGCTGGTGAAGGCGGGCCTGTTCACGCAGCAGGAGTTCAAGCTCTTCCAGCGCTGCGAGGAGTTTCTGTGGCGCGTGCGCTGCCACCTGCATTTCGCAACCGGTCGCGCCGAGGAGCGCCTGACCTTCGATCTTCAGCGCGTCATCGCCGATCGCATCGGCTTCGCGCCGCGCGGAGGTTTGTCGGCGGTCGAGCGCTTCATGAAGGCGTACTTCCTCATCGCGAAGGACGTGGGCGATCTCACCGCCATCGTCTGCGCCGAGCTCGAAGCGCGCCAGACGAAGAAGCGGCCCATGCTCGACCGCATGTTCGGGCGCTTCCGCCGCCGTCGGGGCGGCGCGCTGGAGGGCGATGACTTCATCATCGACAACAACCGCATCAACGTTAGCAGCGAAGAGGCGTTCGAGCGCGATCCGGTCAACCTGATACGCCTGTTCTGGCTGGCGGACCGGCACAATCTCGCGATCCATCCCGACGCGACGCGGCTCGCCACGCGCTCGCTGAAGCTCATCGGCCACAACCTGCGCAACGATCCGGACGCCAACAAGCTTTTCCTCGACATCATCACCTCGAAGAACGCGCCGGAGGTGGTGCTGCGGCGCATGAACGAGGCGGGCGTGCTCGGCAGGTTCGTGCCGGATTTCGGCCGCATCGTCGCGATGATGCAGTTCAACATGTACCACCACTACACGGTGGACGAACATCTCATCCAATCCGTCGGCGTGCTCACCGAGATCGAGTCCGGCCAGCTCGGGGGCGAGCATCCGCTGGCGAACCAGATCTTCGGCACCATCCAGAACCGCCGCGCCCTCTATGTCGCCGTGTTCCTGCACGACATCGCGAAGGGCAGGCCGGAGGATCATTCGGAAGCCGGCGCCGTGATCGCGAGGAAGCTCGGGCCGCGCTTCGGCTTGTCGGACGCGGAGACCAACACCGTCGCATGGCTCGTGGAGCATCACCTGCTCATGTCGAACACGGCGCAGAGCCGCGATCTCTCCGATCCCGCCACCATCAAGGCTTTCGCCGACGTGGTGCAGACCATGGAGCGCCTGAAGCTCCTGCTCGTCCTTACCATCGCCGACATCAAAGCCGTGGGGCCGGGCACGTGGACAGGCTGGAAAGGCCAGCTTCTGCGCACGCTCTATTACGAGACCGAGGTGCTTCTCGGCGGCGGCGCGGCCGATGTCGCGCGCTCGGATCGGGTGCGTCTCGCGCAGGAGCAGTTGCGCGGCGCGTTGCCGAAATGGACGGATGCCGAGTTCGAGTCTTATGCCGCACGTCATACGCCGGCCTATTGGCTCAAGACCGACGAGGTGCGCCGCGTGAAGCAGGCGCATTTCGTGCACGATGCCGACAAGGCGGGGCGCACGGTCACCACGTCCTACGAGACCGATCAGTTCAGGGGGGTGACGGAGTTCACGGTGCTCTCGCCCGACCATCCGCGCCTTCTCGCCATCGTCACCGGAGCCTGCGCGGCGGCGGGCGGCAACATCGTCGATGCGCAGATATTCACCACCACCGACGGCATGGCGCTCGACACCATCGTGCTCTCCCGCGCCTTCGACCGGGACGAGGACGAGCTGCGCCGCGCGGGCCGCGTGGCCAAGGCCATCGAGCGGGCGCTGAAGGGCGAGGTGAAGATCGCCGATCTCGTGGAGAGCAAGAAACCGTCGAAAGGCTCGCCCAAGGCCTTCCATGTGCCGCCGGAGGTCACCATCGACAATTCCCTGTCGAGCCGACAGACGGTCATCGAGGTCTCGGGGCTCGACCGGCCGGGCCTGCTCTACGACCTCACGACAACCTTGGGAAAACTCAACCTCAACATCGCCTCGGCCCACATCGTCACATTCGGCGAAAAGGCCGTGGACGTGTTCTATGTAACGGATCTGACCGGCACCAAGGTTACCCATGCGGGCCGGCAATCCACCATTCGCCGCACCCTGCTGGAGGTGTTCAAGAGTGAGGAAGCCGAGCCGGTTCAGCGCCGCAGCGCTTGATTTGTGAGCGCTTCGACCTGATATGTGCCCTGACCCCTTTCCCTAATCAGTTGATCGATCATGAATCCGAACGACACGGAAAACCAAGCCATGAACCCTCAGGCCGAGCCTGCCAACGGTGCTGACACGGAGGCGAATGCCGCCCCCCAGGCCGATCCGGTGGCCGTTCTCGAGGCTGAGAAGGCCGATCTGAAGGACAAGCTCCTGCGCCTGATGGCCGATATGGAGAACCTGCGCCGCCGCACCGAGCGCGAGGTGGCCGACGCCCGCACCTATGCGGTGGCTAATTTCGCCCGCGACATGCTGAACGTGGCCGACAACGTGCGCCGCGCCATCGAAAGCGTGCCTGAAGAGGAAAAGGCCTCGGCCGAGGGCGCCTTCAAGGGCCTCATCGAGGGCATCGACCTCACCGAGCGCGACCTCCTCAAGAACCTCGAGCGCCACGGCGTGAAGAGGCTCGACCCCCAGGGCCAGAAATTCGACCCCAACGTCCATCAGGCCATGTTCGAGGTGCCGAACCCCGACGTGCCGAACGGCACGGTGGTCCAGGTGGTCCAGTCCGGCTACGTCATCGGCGAGCGCGTCCTGCGCCCGGCCCTCGTGGGTGTGGCCAAGGGCGGCCCGAAGGCCGCTGCCAACGGCAATGGCGAGACGGCGGACAACCCGTCCTCCGCTTCGTAAGCTCATCTCTGTCTGATCGTTCGAGCTCCGCCCGAATTCCCTCCCCCTTGCGGGGAGGGCTAGGGTGGGGGTTGTAAAGTCAGAGTGCTTCGATCATCCAGTAAGCACTGCGGGCACTACAAGCCTCACCTCTCCCCGGCGGGGAGAGGTCGAGCGCAGCGAGGGTGAGGGGGCATCGCCCTCTCCAGATCACGCAGTAACCCTCACCCGCCGCGCTATCGCGCGTCGACCTCTCCCTCAGGGAGAGGTGAGGCAGCGCCAGACTTTACCCAGCTCTCACCCGGTCGCACCACCCCCACCCTGGCCCTCCCCGCAAGGGGGAGGGGACATGCGCTCTATCCTTCAAGCGTCATCACCGGCCTTGTGCCGGTGATGACGCTTGCTAGAGTGCGGCGTCGTTCCGAAGCGGGATGGCCGGGATAAGCCCGGCCATGACTGTGAGGAGCCTATCTCCCGCAAGGGGCCGCAGAGCCGGACATCGCCTTGGATTTTCTCTTCGAGCACATCCCTTTCGAAACGATCGGTGTTGCCGTCTTTGCTCTCACAGGGGCTCTGATGGCGGCCCGCAAGGGCATGGACCCCTTTGGCTTCGCGCTGCTCGCGACCCTGACGGGCGTAGGCGGAGGCACCGTGCGCGACCTTTTAATCGGTGTCCGGCCGGTTTTTTGGGTGGGGGACCCCACGGACGTGCTCGTCTGCATCATCGTGGCCGAGATCGTCTTTCTCCTTGGCCCCAAGCGCGTGGCGGCCCTTGAAGGCGGGCGGCGAGGGCGCGTGCTCCTCTGGGCCGATGCCCTCGGACTTGCCCTGTTCGCCATCACGGGCACTTCCAAGGCCCTGGCGGCTGGCGTTTCGCCGCTTCCCGCGATTGCGCTGGGCACGATCACGGCAACCTTCGGCGGCATCATCCGCGATATCTTCGCCGGCATCACGCCGCTGGTGCTGCGCCAGGAGATCTATGTGACGGCGGCGGCCCTCGGGGCCGGGGTCACGGTCGCGCTGCAAGGGGTGGGCATAGATCCCTCCTGGAGCGGGGCCGCCGGCTTCACGGCCGCCTTCACCTTGCGGGCGCTGGCGCTCCTGCGCGGCTGGTCCCTGCCGGCTTTTCCCGCGAGAGACTGAGCCTCTTACTGGCTGACGATCTCGAGCCCATCCGCCACGGCGCGGAAGCGGCGCAGGTTCTCGTCCCGCTGTTCCGCCCGGGTCAGGCCCACCATGCGCACATAGCGCGCGCCGTCGAACCGGATCGACTGCATCACCACGACATCCTGCCCACTATCTGCCTCCTTGGCTCGGGCGACGATCTCGTGCCAGTCCTGGCCCTTGAGGCGGAAGGCCTCGGAGCGCTCGATCTGGATGTCCTTCAGGATCTTATTGGAGTTGAGGGCCGCCCGGGCGAACTGGTTCCGCGCTTCCACATTGGGAAGCGGCTGCAGGGAAGCGGCGAGAATCACCATCGGCTGCGCCACGGCCTTGATCGTATCTTCCGGACCATCCGTGTAGAGAACCGAATTGCCGGCGAGCACCCGCACCGGCCTGAAGCCGGCCTTGTCGGTGATGCGGAAGGGAAGGGCGGAAACCTGCTCCTCCAGGGAGACGTCTTTCCTGAGCGCCACGCTCTTCAGGGCATCGCGGATCTGCGCGTCGCTGTAGCCGTCCTGGCCGCCGCGAACCTGCGCGATCACGAGGCCTGTCAGGTCGGCATCCTTGACCACGAGAACCCACTTGCGGCCCGTTACCGGCCCCGTCATGGCCCCGCCGATGAGAATACCCCTCTTCGAGCCGATCTTGACGGTCTCGCGGGTCTTCACGTCGAGGCCCTGCTTCTTCAGGGCCTCCTTCGTCAGGCCGGGGACCATCTGGTCATAGGCCTGGGGCGGCATCTCCGCGATGGTGATGGCGGCGGCGCGCTCCTCGTTCTCGAAGCCGGAGAAGCGCTTGGACACCACCATATCCTGCGGCGGCACGATGCCGATGCGCGAGGCCGGCGGGAATACGGGCTCCGCCGCGAAAGCGGCCTGGATGGAAAGGGTGAAGCCGAAAACGGCGGCGACAAGAGCTTTCATGGATGCCCCCTCGGAAACGTTCTGAGCCTCAGGTTAAAGCGCCTGTTCCACCTTGCGCAAGGTCAGGTTGAGGCGCCCGCCCTGCGGCAGCAGGTCCGACGTGCCCGGCATCAACCTGTCGATGCCATGGTAGATCAGCCGCGCGGGACCGCCGAACACGATCGCGTCACCCGAGCGCAGCTTCACGGATTTCGTCGGATCCTTGCGCTCCAGGCCGCCATAGCGGAACAGAGCCGTGTCACCCAAGGACAGGGAGACCACGGGCGCCGCGAACTCCTTCTCGTCCTTGTCCTGGTGCATGCCCATGCGGGCGGAGGGCTCATAGAAATTGACGAGGCAGGCATCGGGAGCCTGCGGATATCCGCTCAATTCCTCCCAGGCCCGAAGCACCTGATCGGGCATGGGGGGCCAGGGATCCCCGGTTTCCGGATGCGTGGGCTGATAGCGGTAGCCGTCCACATCAGACACCCAGCCGAGCCGCCCGCAATTGGTCATGCGCACGGAAAACGGCTTGCCCGTGCGTGGCATGCGCGGGGCGTAGAGCGGCGCGGCCCTGGTGACGTCACGCAGGGATTGCAGAAGCCGTTCCTGAGCGGGGCGGTCGAGGTAGTCGGGATAATAGACGAGGCCGGGGCTAAGGGTGATGGCGGTCATGAGTTAATACAACGCCTTGTCATTCCGGGCTCGCCTTCGGCGCCCCGGAATGACAAGAGCGAGTGCCCTTAAGCCTCCAGCACCTTCTTGCTGGCGACGGTGGTGTCGTCGTTCAGGTCGTAGACCAGCGGGATGCCGGTGGCGAGTTCGAGGCTGGGGATCGTGTCCGAGGTCAGGCCGTCGAGCACCATCACGAGGGCGCGCAGCGAATTGCCGTGGGCGGCGACCAGCACGCGCTCGCCGCGCATGACGCGGGGCAGGATCTCGCGGATGTAGTAGGGCAGCACGCGGGCTACCGTGTCCTTCAGGCTCTCGCCGCCGGGAGGCGGCACGTCGTAGGAGCGGCGCCACACATGCACCTGCTCCTCGCCCCAGCGGGCGCGGGCATCGTCCTTGTTGAGGCCGGAAAGATCGCCGTAATCGCGCTCGTTCAGGGCCTGATTGGCGATGGTCTTCAGGTCGGGCTGTCCGATCTCTTCCAGGATCAGCTTGCAGGTGCGTTGCGCCCGGCCGAGATCGGACGTGAAGGCCACGTCGAACTGCACGCCCATTTCCTTGAGGCGACGGCCTGCCGCGCGGGCTTCCTCGATGCCGAGATCGGTGAGGCCAGGGTCCTTCCAGCCCGTGAACAGGTTCTTGAGGTTCCATTCGCTTTGGCCGTGGCGGGCGAGGACGAGAAGGCGGTTCATATCAGGACGTCTCCGTAAGGGTCGTTAGTGATTCAGAGCTGATCGAGGCCGAGCACATCGGCCATGGTGTAATAACCGGACTTCCTGTCGAAGCCCCAGAGCGCGGCTTTTACAGCGCCGCGCGCGAAAATCCCGCGATCCTCGGCGCGGTGGCCGAGTTCGATGCGCTCGCCCTGGCCGGCGAAGATCACCGAATGCTCGCCCACCACGGAGCCGCCGCGCAGGGTCGCGAAGCCGATATCGCCGGGAACGCGCGCGCCGGTATGCCCGTCGCGGCTGCGCACCGAGCGCTCTTTCAGGGAAATGCGGCGGCCTTCGGCGGCGGCCTCGCCCAGCAGAAGCGCGGTGCCGGAGGGCGCATCCACCTTCATGCGGTGGTGCATCTCAAGGATTTCGATGTCGAAATCCTCGCCCAATATCGCCGCCGCCTTGCGCACGAGCCCGGCAAGCAGGTTCACGCCGAGCGACATGTTGCCGGACTGGACGATGCGCGCGTGCCGGGCAGCGGCTTCGAGCTTCGTGAAATCGTCTTCCTGCAAGCCCGTGGTGCCGATCACATGCACGATGCGCGCCTGCGCCGCGAGCGCCGCGAAGGACACCGTGGCCGCGGGAGAGGTGAAATCGAGCACGCCGTCGGCCTGAGCGAAGGCGGTGAGCGGATCGTCCGTCACCGGGATGCCGAGCGGCTGAAGACCCGCGAGGCTGCCCGCATCCTGGCCCAGAGCCGTCGAGCCTTCGCGCTCGATGGCGCCGACCAGACGGCAGCCGCCGCTCTCGGCCACGGCTTTGATGAGCATGCGCCCCATGCGCCCGGCGGCACCGACCACGACAAGTCGCATTTCGCTCATGCTCGATCTCCTGTTGTTTCAGGGCTGGGTATAGCGGCTTGAGGGAGGGCTGAGAAGCGTGATGGTCGCTGCCTTCTCTTAAACCTCAGCCCCAACCCACCATCCTCATCCTGAGGAAGTCGCGCAGCGACTGTCTCGAAGGAGGCTCCAGAGATAGCTGGACGATCCTTCGAGACGCAGCTGCGCTGCTCCTCAGGATGAGGGCTGTGGGGTTGAAATGAAAGCGTGGATGCCCGTGACAAGCGCGGGCATGACGGTGTTGCTAACCCGGCTGCGCGCCCTCGTAGCCCTCGATGATGATGATGTCGGCTACCGCATGGCCGTCGCGCAGGGCTTTCGCTGCCTGGTATTCGGGCGAGTCCCAGCAGGCCATGGCGGCTTCATAGGAGGGGAACTCGATCACCACATTGCGGGCGCGGGCCTCGCCTTCCGCGACGCGATACTGCCCGCCGCGCACCAGGAACTTCGCGCCGAACTTGGCGAAGGGCACCGCATTGGCCTTCACGTAGTTCTGGTAGGCATCCGGGTTCGAAACATCGACGCGGCCGATCCAATATGCCTTCGTCATTACTCCGCCCCTTCCACGAGTACGAACTCCCCGACGCAGGCGCCGTCGCGCCTGGCCTTGGCGGCCTGATATTCGGGCGAGTTGTAATAGGTCCGCGCCTGCTCGACCGAATCGAACTCGATCACCACGTTGCGCGCCCGCGCCTCGCCCTCGAGAGCCTCATAGGCACCGCCGCGCACCAGCGGACGCCCGCCATATTGCTTGATCGCCGCCGTCGCGCCCTTGGCGTATTCCGCATAGGCCTCCGGGTTCGTGACGGTGACGCGGGCGATGACATAGCCTTTGGGCATGGAGCTCTCCTGTTGAATGGGGTGCGCAGCGAACGATAGCCGTGCAGAGTCGTCAAGTGCGGACGGGATCGTTCATGGTTTCAGCAGAGCCGGCAGCTCCGCCAGCAACCCGTCGCGCGCGCGGAAGCTCGCGACGCCGCTTTCCTTGCGCTCGTCGCGGATCAGGCGGGCGAACAGAACCTTGCGCTCGCCCTTCTGCGCCCAGCCGACGAACCAGCCGAATTGCCGGTTGCGGTCGAAGGCGCCGTTGCGTGTCGGCTGAAAGCCGGTGCCGGTCTTGCCGTAGGCGGTCCAGCCGTCGGGCAGGGGGAAGGTCGGCATGATCGCGAGCGTCGTGTCATGAGCTTTTTTCGAGACAGGCAGCTCGCGCTTGAGAAGCCTTGTCAGAAAAGCGATCTGCTCGACGGGAGAAATCTGAAGCGAGGATGCGCTCAGCCAGGAGCGGGTGAGGCCATTGTTCTTGCCCTTGTCACCGCTGACATCGCGATTGCCGTAATCGAACGCATCGACATAACGCTTGAAGCGCGGCGTCCCCAACTCGCCGGTCACGACGAGCGAGTACCAGAGAACGGAAACCTTCAGCCACGAGCGCGGCGTCGTGGTCTTCTTCCAGGCTTCGTTCCAGCTCTTGTATTCAGGCTTGTAAGGAACGGCCGGCTTATCCTCGCCCGTGAGGATGCCGGCGTCGTAGCCCATGACAGCCAGGGGAACCTTGAAGGTGGAAGCGGGATTGCTGCGGCGCTCGCAATCGCCTTCACGCTTCAGCACGCGGCCTGTGTCGAGTTCCGTGACGATTGTGCAGGTATCAGCAAAGGCGTGGCCGCCGACGAGCAGGACGATGCATGACAGGATCAAAGGCATGAGGCGCATCGAAATGCTCCCAAAATTCAGGTCGATGGCAGTATGGTTCGTGTTCCCTTCACTTTGGGGTGGGGGAAGGCCTGTGCAGGAGAAGCGTTGCTCGATCGACTTCGTCGACGCTGTCTTCTTGCCTTTTTGGGGGAGATGGTTCCGGTGCTTACCCACATGGCATTCACCCATTTAGCCTACCCCTGCCGGTAAGAGAAGACTGTGTCCGTAGTATTTTGTTCTGTATTTGTTCTTGACAATATGCCTAAGCTTGGCTATGTGTGGTGTCAGCCCGATCCACCGGGGGGCGCTTTCGCGAGGCGTCGTGTTTGTGGGGTCGGGCACGGTCCCGTGCGGAGGATGACGCAATCCCCCGTGACGGGAGGCCCCGGCGAGAGGCTGGGCTCCGCTCTGGTCCAAGGCCGCCCGTATCAAGACGGTGTCCGCCTTGGGCAGAGCTGGGGCCATGTCGCGCCGGTCCGCCTAAAAAAGCCGTGCGCGGGGAGCCGTCGGGTTCTTCACTCACACTAGCCGAGCCGGACGCCTCCTCGCGCCCCCTCGACCAGAAAACCTCGGGCGACACTCGCCGCGAGGATGCTCCCGCTTGCTCTTTGAAAGCACAAGCTCCTCCCCATAGCCCTCATCCGGAGAGATCGGCCGTCATGACGCTGCGGCCATAGAAAAGCCCGGCGCTAGGCCGGGCTTTCAGAACAGCGGAGGCGGTTTTCCTACTGGACGAGGCGTGGGCCGCCGGTGACGACGTTCTCGTTCTCGGTCAGGATGCCGAGGCGGCGCGCCACTTCCGTATAGGCTTCCACGAGCCCGCCCATGTCCTGGCGGAACCGGTCCTTGTCGAGCTTGTCCTTGGACTTGAGGTCCCAAAGACGGCAGGAATCGGGGGAGATCTCGTCGGCGACGACGATGCGCATCATCTCACCTTCCCAGAGACGGCCCGTCTCCAGCTTGAAGTCCACGAGGCGGATGCCGACGCCGAGGAAGAGGCCGGACAGGAAGTCGTTGACGCGGATGGCCAGCGCCATGATGTCGTCGATCTCCTGCGGGGATGCCCAGCCGAAGGCCGTGATGTGCTCCTCTGAGACGATCGGGTCGCCGAGCTCGTCGTTCTTGTAATAGAATTCGATGATCGAGCGGGGCAGCTGTGTGCCTTCCTCGAGGCCGAGGCGCTTGGCGAGCGAGCCCGCCGCCACGTTCCGCACGACGACTTCGAGCGGAATGATCTCCACCTCGCGAATCAGCTGCTCGCGCATGTTCAGGCGGCGGATGAAGTGGGTGGGGACGCCGATCTCGTTCAGATGCTGGAAGAGGTATTCCGAGATCCGGTTGTTGAGCACGCCCTTGCCGTCGATCACTTCATGCTTCTTGGCGTTGAAGGCGGTCGCATCATCCTTGAAGTGCTGGATGAGCGTTCCGGGTTCGGGGCCCTCATAGAGGACCTTCGCCTTGCCCTCATAGACGCGACGGCGACGATTCATAGGCGTGTACCGTGGTTTGAGAAAATCCATATTTGCCGTGGGCTCCTGGGTCGAAATGGTGCGGTTCCGCGGCTGGCGTCAAGCGCGGCTGTAAACCGGCGCTCCGCTTGATCGCAACCTATCCGATCGGTCGGACAAGTACAACGCGGCACGCCGGCTGACGGGGCAGGGGCCCCTCTGAAGCACCTTTTTCTAGATGGGGATGCCATGGCGATCACGCGAGTGCGCCCTTATATCGCATAAGGTTGGACCAAGGAGGAAAGCCTGATGAGCCTATTCAACGACCGCGAAGACGCCTTTGAGAAGCAGTTCGCCCACGACCAGGAGCTTCGCTTCAAGGCGACGGCCCGCCGCAACAAGCTTATGGGCCTCTGGGTCGCCGAGCGCCTCGGCAAGACCGGCCCGGAGGCGGAAGCCTATGCCAAGACCGTCGTCGCAGCCGATTTCGAGGAGCCGGGCGATGGCGATGTGATCCGCAAAGTCCGTCAGGACCTGGAAGGCGCCGGCAAGACGGTCGATGAGACCGAGCTCAACAGCAAGATGCAGCAGCTGCTGACCCAGGCCGTTGAAGACATCAAGGCGGGGCGGTAACGTCAGCCCTCGATGCTCGGCCCCGCCATGGGGCCGGGCACTTCCTTTGACGAGAACAATCCCATGCTGACCAACCCCTCGTTTCCCGACCGCTTGCGGAGCGGCAAGCCCCTCATCGCGGCCTGGTGCGGCCTGCCGGACCCGTCCGTCCCGGCCTTGCTCGCCCGCGAGGCCTTCGATGCGGTGGCGATCGACATGCAGCATGGGTCCATGGATTTTTCGGCGACGATCCAGGCGATCCCCCTGATCGCGGCTGCCGGCAAGCCCGCCCTGGTGCGCGTGCCGGTGGGCGATTTCGCCTCGGCCTCGCGCTTCCTGGATGCGGGCGTATCGGGCGTGATCGCGCCGATGATCAACACCATCGAGGATGCCCGCCGCTTCGCCGCCTTCATGAAATTCCCGCCCATCGGGGAGCGCAGCTGGGGCGCCTATGGGGCCATATCGCTCTCAGGGCTTTCGCCGGACGAATATTTCAAGGTGGCCAACGGCCTCACCGCTTCGTTCGCCATGGTGGAAACACGGGAGGCTCTGAACATCCTCGACGATATCTTGAGCGTCGCAGGCATCGACGGCGTTTTCATCGGCCCGGCCGACCTCTCCATTGCGCTCTCGGGCGGAAAGGGTGTCGATCCGGCCAGCGCCGAGGTGGAAAAGGCCCTGGACGATGTGCTCCGCCGCGTGAAGGCCGCGGCTAAGTTCACCGGCATCTATGCGCCCAGCGGGGCGAGGGCGGGCGAACTCGTCCGCAAAGGGTTCGACCTGGTCTGCATCGGCAGCGACAGCAGCATGCTGCGGGCCGGCGCCCAGGCGTCGCTGGGAGCCGCGCAGGGCCCGGCTTAGAGCATTTTTCGGTGAAGTGGATCCGGTTCACCGTCAAAAAAATGCGGCACAGCAAAGAAGAGAGCTGATTCCATGAAAATGGAAACAGCTCTAGCCCACCAGAGCGCCTTCCCTCGCCTTGGCCACCCGGTAATAGGCCCAGAGCACCTTGGCGGCGACACCCCGCCAAGGGCGCCATTGCTCGGCAAGGATGGTAAGGGTCTTGGCATCCGGCCTGTCCTCCAGATCATAGGCGAGGCGCGCCGCCTCCTGCACGGCGAGGTCGCCGGCGGGGAAGGCATCGGGATGACCCAGGCAGAACAGCAGATAGACATCCGCCGTCCAGGGGCCGATGCCCTTGACCCGGGTGAGAAGGCCGTGGGCTTCGTCCGCAGGCATCTCGTGCAGGCGGTCGAGCGGAAGGCGGCCTTCCACGATCTCGGTGGCGACAGCCCGGATCGTCCTGGCCTTGCCGGCGGAAAGGCCGGCCCCGCGCAAGGCTTCGTCCGAGAGGTTCAGAAATGTTTCCGGCGTCGGCGGTTCGAGGATGGCTCGCAGGCGTCCCCAGATCGCCGCCGCGCTCGCCGTCGAGACCTGCTGGCCCACCACGATCCAGGCAAGCCCCTCGAAGCCGGGCGGGCGCTTGCGCAGTCGGGGCATGACGCCTTGTGCGACGAGCCCTGCCATCACGGGATCGGTTTCGACAAGCGTATCGAGGCCCCTCTTGAGAACCGCTTCCGTTTCGAGGAGGGTGACCATTCGATGTTTCCTTCGCCTCAGTTCAAAGGCCGTCCGTGACGAAGCCCGTTTTTCGATTCGCCCCAAGCCCCAATGGACGGCTACATCTCGGCCATGCCTATTCGGCCCTGCTCAACGACGATTTCGCGCGCCGCCTCAACGGCCGGTTCCTGCTGCGGATCGAGGATATCGATATCACACGCTGCCGCCCGGAATACGAGAGGGCGATTCTTGAGGATCTCGCCTGGCTGGGCCTGAGCTGGGAAGAGCCGGTGCGCCGGCAGTCGGAGCATTTCGGTGATTACGAAGCCGCCTTTCACGAGCTGAAGGGCAAGGGCGTCGTTTACCCTTGCTTCTGCTCGCGGAAGGAGATCGCAGAGGCGATTGCCTGCCAGAAGGAGGAGCGCCGAAGCCCTCGGCCCCGCGATCCTGACGGAGCCCCGCTCTATCCCGGCACCTGCCGCAACTTAACAGCTGGCGAGATCGCAAGGCGCTCGGATAAGGGCGATCCTCACACTTGGCGGATCAACTCGGCGGCTTCGCGTAAGCTTCTGCCGGGACCTCACATCTTCACACGCTTCACGCCCGATGGCGGTGAAGAGACCGTCGAAGCCGATCCCTGGCGCTGGGGCGATGCGGTGCTCGTGCGCAAGGACGTTCCCACGAGCTATCACCTCTCCGTCGTGGTGGACGATGCCCTCCAGGGCGTGACCCATGTGGTGCGCGGCCAGGATCTGGAGGCGGCGACGGACCTCCATGTGCTGCTGCAGAAGCTGCTCGGCCTGCCGACCCCGCTCTACCATCACCACGGGCTCGTTCTCGATCTGGAGGGCGACAAGCTGGCGAAGAGCCGCGGATCGCGATCCCTGAACGATCTTCGGGCGGAGGGAATGACGGCGTCCGACATCCGCCGGCGTCTCGGTTTTGAACCTCAACCCACGCCGAGCACGTAAAGCCAGAGCAGGGTCGTGCCGAGCGCCAGCACCGTGGAGAGCGTGACCGCGCTGGAGGCCAGCGCCACGCCCTCGTTGTAGCGCTCCGCGAAAAGATAGGCGTTGATGCCCGAAGGGCAGGAGGCGAAGAGAACCGCGACGCCCGCCCAGACCGGCGGCATGTTGAAAACATAAGTCGCAAGCCCCAGCACGATGAGCGGGTGTACGATGAGCTTGAGCGCTGAAATGATCATCGGCAGCGTCAGGCCCGTCTGAAGGCCGTAGCGGCGCAGGGCGATCCCCATGGAGATCAATGCGCAGGGAACGGCGGCGCTGGCGATGAGATCGAGCACCTGCCATCCCGGCGCAGGGATGTAGGATGCGATGGGGCGCAGCGCCGAGCCTGCGAGAATGCCGACCACGATCGGATGGGTGACGAGCCGGCGCAGGATGATGAGTGGGGAGGCCTGACGCCCTTCGGCCAGGACCGTCGCCAGGGTCATGGTCACCGGAAGGTGCACGGCGATCAGCAGGAAGAGGGGCACCGCGCCCGCATCGCCATAGGCCTTGAGGATCATCGGAACGCCGACGAAAACCGTATTGGCCTGACCGGCCGAAAAGCCTGCCACGACGCCTGATACACCCTTGAGACCGAAGAAGGACCGGCCGATCAGCATCGCAGCGACCCAGACCACCGCGACGCCCACGAAATAGGAGATCCAGTAGCCCCAGGGCTGCACTTCGGGGATTTCGGCGCGCACGAGGGTGCGGAAAATCAGGCAGGGGACGGACAGCGTGAAGACGAACTCGGACAGCCCTTCGCCCATGCGCTCGGATGCGAACCCGGTCTGGCGCGCGACATAGCCGATGCCGATCAGGCCGAAGATCGGCAGGACGATCATCAGCAGGTCGAGCATGGGCGTCAGCGAAGATCGGCGCGCTGGGCAAGGCTGGCCGATGAGGACCCATGGTTCATCAGCTCCTCCACCTGCTCGCGCTGGCGCTTGAATTCGGCAAGCCCGCGGCCCTCGAGCTCACGCCCCTGGGGAAGGCGGATCTTGAGCGGATCGACAAAGCTGCCGTTGATGATCACCTCGTAGTGAAGGTGCGGACCCGTGGAGAGGCCCGAATTGCCCACATAGCCGATCACCTGGCCCTGCTGGACCTTCTTGCCCGGCTCGATACCCTTGGCGAAACCGGACATGTGGGAATAGGCCGTGACATAGCCGTTCGTGTGCTGGATCTCGACGCGGCGGCCATAACCGCCCGAAGCCCATTCGGCCACGCGCACCGTGCCGTTGCCGGCGGCGAGGATGGGCGTGCCGATGCGGTTCGCCCAGTCGACTCCCGTATGCGGGCGCGAATACCCGAGGATCGGGTGGAAGCGCGAGCCGAAGCCCGAACGCAGGATGCCGTCGGAAATGGGCTTGCGGATCAGGAACTTCTTGAGCGAGCGGCCCGACATGTCGAAGTAGTCGATGGTGCCGTCGTCGCCCTGGTATCGATAGACGCTGCGCGATTCCCCGCCCACCGTCAGCGAGGCGTAGAGAATTTCCGGATCGCCGTTCTCGTCGTCGGAGCCGAAGAACAGCTCGAAGGTATCCCCCTGCTGTACGCGGCGCTGGAAATCCACGTCGTAGCCGAAGATGCGGACCAGCTCGTCCACGGTCTCTCGGTCGAGGTCGTTCTTCAGGGCGGTCTCGTAAAGGCTCTCATAGAGGCGGATGCCGCCGCGTCCATTGTCCTCGCCTTCCTCCTCGGCCACCTCGGTGTTCTGCGGATTGGCGGGATCTTCGGGAGGCGTGACCGACACGAAGACGCCCCGGTCGTTGGTGGCGGCGATGCCCTCGACGCCCCTTTCGCCGAAAGCGATCACGCGCACGATCTGCTTCGGGTCGCCCAGGCGCGGGCCGGGCGCGATGAGGATGCGCAGGCGCTGCCCTTCGCCCATGGCGGCAACCTTGACCCGGGCCGAAAGGGCGCTCGAGATGGCGGCGATCTGCTCAGGGGTAGCGCCATAGCTGCGAAGCGCGGTCTCAAGGGTTTCGCCTTTGCGCAGAACCACGTCCCGCTCCTCGATCAGCGGCGTGAGCGCCTTCTGCTCGATCTTGGGAAGATCGGTCACGTTCTCCGGCACCATGCGGACCTCGATGGTGCTGAAGGGAGCGTCGATCACGCGAGCATAGCCCAGCGCATCGCCGAGGACCTCCGGCTGGCGCAGGGTGCGCGAGAGCATTTGCTGGGCAGGAATGGCCACGGAGGCGCGGCGTCCGCTTTCGCTGGCGACGCGGCGCTCCTCGTCCAGGATCGCGAGAACATCGGTATCGGACAGGGAAGGGGCGCTGGCCTCGATCACGAGAGCGGCAAGGTCGCGCCTGAGCACCGAAACATCGGCATCGACCACTTCCGGAACCTGGTCGATCTTCTCCTGCACATCCTCCGCGAAGAGGCGCATGGGATTGAAGGCGGGAATATCGGTGGCATAGGTGCCCGCCGTCATGGACAGATTGGTGGCGACCTTGACGAAGTGGCGAACCTTAATCGCCTCACGATCGCCGCTGCGGATCGTCATGGGCGCCTTGAAGCTTTGCTTGGCCGAGGCCGTCAGCTCCGTCATGTTCAGCTTGTCGGCCTTGCGCGCCGCATTCGAAGCGCGCTCATCGTCACTAATAGGAGCCGAGGGGGCGTTCAGAGCTACCCGTTCCGGGGGGAGGGCGGAAGTGGACGCACCTTCGAGCGCGATATGAATGGACGCCCCGATCAGGACCGCCCCCGTGACGCCCGTCAGCACGCTGGCGCCAAGCCATCGCAGGTTGACTTCCTTCTTGTCCACTTCGGGAGCCGCGGCGCCGTTGGAGCTGAGCGCGGGCTCGTGTCCGAGATCGACTCCGGATGACATGAGCAGAGCGTCGCGACGGGACGCCCTGGCTGATCTGTCATCTGGAGGAAGGTGACTCATCGTCTTCTTTACTATACGGGCGGCCAAAAGGGCTTAAGGCAAAGGTTGCCATGGCGCTCTAGCACAAGACAGGTCAACCGCACAGACCAATCAGACAATCCTGGCCCAAGGCGTATCCTGAATCGGTATCACGCTTGAGACGCTGCTTCGATCCTCACTGTGTCCGGAGTGAGGCGGACGCACCGATTCAAGCTGTGCTTCAACCGAAATCGAAACGGTTCACAGAGCTTCGGAAAAACCGTCAAAAAAGTTTCACATGCTTGTTGACAGCAGAAAGTGAGCGGGCCTATAACCCGCCCATCGACGCCGCCGCTGATTGCGGAGGCGCCAGCAACTCCTCAGAATTCGGGCTTGCGAGCCTGACGAAAAGTCAGGATCTAGAGCTTATTTTGTGGAGGCCTTATCTTCGGATAAGGGGTCGAGGGGCTCCTCAGATTTTCTGAGAAACTGCTTGACACGCTAACCAAATGATCCTAAATCAGGTTCATCGCGGCGCTGCCAAAGATTGGCGGTTCCGAGGTTTCCCTGACAGCCTGGCGGCTCAGACCGGAAGATCCGGTGTGAGGCGCTGTTGTCTTCGGAAATCGCATCTTCGGATGTTTGCTCTTTGACAAGTTGAGATGAGGAAGAGAAGCGTAGGCGGCGGTGTCCTTG
>JAYSGD010000024.1:0-50066 GCA_041913065.1 Microvirga sp.
ATCAAGGCTTAGAGCGGAATCCCCTCTGACTCGGAATAGCCGGAAAAGGCTCTAGTGATGACGATCAACCCGGGGTTCGGAGGATAGTCCGTAATCCCGGCTGCGTTGCCGAAGATTCAAAAAGCGAGGCGACTCTCGACGAGCTTGGGCGTCCAGCATGTATTCAGGTCGATGGCGGCGTGAAGGTCGCCAATATTTGAACGATTGCCGGGTTAAGCCCGGCCCTGCAACCCTGACCAGCAGGGCCGGACTAATCCGCCGTGTCCGATGATGCATCCAACTGCGGCGTTTCCCGCTCAAGCAGCTTCTCGCGCAACAAGGACTCGATCCAGGCCTCAATGTCGTCGAGGCGCATCCCCGTTTCCGCAAGGGCATAGACCAGACGCGGGATCTCGCCATTCCGGGGGCCGTAAAGCTCCCAGTCCCGTGCTCCGTTCACGTCGTCTCGATGAATCGCCATAGCCCACCTTTAGGGTCAGACTGGCACTCTAAGACTGACATGTCTATTTGGCAGAAAGCGGGACATCTCTATCTTGCGTTGGCACGACCTATAACGGCCATATACAAATGTCAGGGCCCTAACATTGGAGATGGCTGTTCCGATTCCCCTAGCTTCACATGCGAGGGCCAGAGCCATGACAAGGATCACAGTGAGCCAGTAGGAAAGGCACCGTCAGGTTAACCGACTGATGTCACATAGCCCCACGGACTTATCGCGTCAGAAGCCAGCCGCAACACCGGTCACCTCACTCCAACTCATAAAGGCTTGCGCCCGAAATGCGCGATGGTCAGCTGCATTGGTGTTTGACGGACGGCGAAAGAGGTTTGCAACCTGATCGTGAACGGAGAGAAAGCGCTTGGCCTGACCCGTGGACTTGAAGCGCTTCATGATACGTTCCCGTCGTCGCATCGGCTGATGACTGTTTTCTGCTCGGTTGTTCAAACCTCGATGCTGCCTGTGCTCCACGCCAGGCATCACAGTTCTCTTTGCGGCGGCGTAGCTGGCCAGTTTGTCCGTGATCATCACACGAGGCGTGACGCCCTGCTTCTTGAGCAGCTTTCGCAGCAGGCGCTTGGCCGCCTTAGCATTGCGCTGGCTCTGAACCAGGATGTCGAGCACTACTCCATGCTGATCCACCGCCCGCCACAACCAATGCCTCTTGCCAGAGATATTGATCGCGACTTCGTCCAAGTGCCACTTGTCTCCGGGTGCCGGAAGACGGCAGCGGATCTGATTGGCGAAACTCTGGCCGAACTTCATCGCCCATTGCCGCACCGTCTCATGACTGACCTCAATCCCTCGGGCAGCCAGCATCTCCTCCACCATGCGCAGACTCAGCGGGAAGCGGTGGCGAGCGTAGCGCGAAGGATAGGTTGGTTTCATATCCTCGCTTATGTCCACATCCAGTGACTGTCGCGTTAACCTGACGGTGCCCGTAAAGGTGCAAAAAATACAGGCGCAAGAGCGCCGGAGATTTCCCATCAGCAGGAGGCGGCGACGGCCGCCGGATGGGCTATCCACAGCGACGGCGGTCGCTGGGAGGCGAGTATTCTTGCACCTCGAATTCCGGTCAGGTTGTTCACGCCTCGAGCTTGCTCGACGAGCCCGCAGGGCGATAGCCAATTCCGATGCCAGGCGCCACGAAAGTGGGCCGATCGCGCCAGCGAGGCAGCAGTCGGAGGCGAAGGCCCCTACTACGGATCAGAAATGGCGATGCGAGAACCTCAATCCGGCTCGAAGGAGCCGGTCAATTTTTGGGCGTCGAAGGACCCACAAAGATTGAGGAATTGAGCCCTCATGTTCTTCCGGGGAATTTGTCCTTCCTGGGGCGGGTTCTCCTGGGAATCCTGGTGCTTCAGGGAAGCTCGTTCTTCGCAGGATCGCCTGGTTCTCGTGGGCAGGATCGTTCTTACGGGAGGCTCTTGTACTCGAGGGCGCGGCTGATGGCGATCGGGCGCAGAACGTTTGTATTTCCTGGGAACCCGCGCGCGGCGGGCGCGGTCCTTCCTGGAAGCGGGGGCGCTTGGGCCGGCCAGGTGACGAGGCCGCGACTCCAGCCTGCGTGACTGGTGTCCTTCAGGGCCTTGCCTTGGGAGAGCTCTGACCGCCGGGCGGTACGAGCAGCGCTCAAATATGTAACAAGTGTCTGGGCGGATAAATACGCCAGTCCGATGGAGCCTTGGGCCTCACAAGTGCAATTATGGGGAGGCGCTGTTCCGGTGGTGCGGTGCGGATTGGCCGTGCACCCTTAGATCTCCAGGTTCAGCTGCGTGTGTTCGTTCTCGAAACTTTGGCGAGTACAGCGGCTGCTTTGTGCGGGTTTTTTGCAGTGCTCATGCGAAGCCGATCCGGATCGCGAATATGGTCTCGGATCAGATGAAGAGCGTGAAGGCCCAGGGATTTATGGCTTACGCGATGTAAGAAATACGGGCGAGATTAAACACACCCGCCAACCGATCTGCGGCCGCACGATGTAATTATTCTGGCGCAGAATATTTCCGGGTCTGCCAAGGTGGTGCCGTTGCCAGGCCGGGTTGGATCGGCCAACAGGACACGCGCCGAAAGTGTAAAAAAGGCGCCTGGATTTTTGGCCTGTAACTGGCTGCATGTGGTCTGGATCGGGTCCGGCTGCAGGACTTGGGCCTCCACATCCAGCGGCAGGGGAGTTGGCAGGGCTAGGCAATGCCTGGGTGTTCGAGCGAAAGAAATGCGATGTCGATTTATTGCATGGGCGAGCCAGATCGGCGCAGGAACGCAGGCCTGCAGAGGTGGCGCGCAGTGCAATTATTCATGCCGCGCATTTTCGCAGGTTCGGGTCGGGCTGGCGGTCGGGATCTTTCGCCGGTGGGGCCAGATTATGTGCAAGTAAGCTGAGACGGGATTTCTTGCGTTTGGCTTGGGGCAGGCTGCGGACGTGTGCAATCATTCGGCGCGATTATTCAGCGCCGCGCCACTGCACCATTCACAGCGGACAAAAATGTAAAAAATTGACGCGCGGAATATCGCCAAGCTACACTGCACGATATGACGTTGCGCGCACACTTGCCTTGGGGATAGCGCCGCAGGCTTGTTCGGAGTTGGCCATGGGTCTTGTGCAATATGTCTGGGGAACCGAGCGCCCGAGCGTTCGCCTGCGTAGGGTTGACAACGCGAATCGGATGGCGGAGCAGCTCGAGGCCAAGGCCGAGGAGGTCAGGAAGCAGATGCTGGCCGATGCGGCGGAGATCCGGCGCCGCGTCGAACTGGAAAAAAGGCAGGTGGAATTTCTCCCCCCGGGCGGCAAGCGCTATGACCGGCGCCGGGAAGCCGAGTTGACGGCTCAAGGGATTGTCCTGGACTCTCCGGCGAGGCGGGGGCGCGGGCGGCCGCGCAAGCACTTTGCGCCCCTCCCCTCTCCATCGCCTAATGCGCCAGCGGCACGCCGGCGGAGCCGGAAGCAGGCATCGGCAGCGTCTCGTTCGCCGATCCGTCAGCCTGTCCAGTGCCCGTCAGCGGCGCCGTTGGTCGGTGATGCGCTGATGGGGACAACGAGCCTGGTGAAGCCGAAGAAACCCAAGACCTGGCAGTGCCCACATGATCTGAGCGATCCCATGAATCCGCCAGAGGCGCTGCGGGCGGTGTTTCCCTATGTCGGGCTGCCAACCGAGTTCGAGCCCGAGGCGATGTCGGAAGAACAGCGCATGGCGTGGCTCAAGGCTGTGTTTCGTAGAAAAGAAGGCGAGTTCGTGGAGCGTAATGTGAAGCGCTATCACGGCTCCGCCGGCTTCAGGAAAGAGGCAGCGCGGGAGATCCAGGCGGCCATGGCCGAGGAGAAGACACGCATCAAGATGTGGTCGGAAATCAGCCGGCGGACGGGTCACCTTGAAAACTGCCTGAAGGATCATGAGAACGGCAAGATGGACCGTGAGGATCTGTACGACAGAGTGGCCGAGAACGATTATCTTCAGCTGACGCATATGCTTCCTGAAGAGCAGAAGATGTTTGAGGACGCCCTGTATGCCATGGACTGGCCGGAGGGGTTGTCGCGGCGTGAGCTGATCGCGCGGGCCGGACGCGATCCGGACAAGTTTGAGCCGGTAGGATGGGGCGATCGCCGGCGGGTGATTCCGCTATGGCGCGAGACCGGGTACGGGATCCACGGCCTGACGCCCGAGGAAGAGGTTGAGCGCTTGCGTCAGCTGGCCGAACGCGGCCGGTCGGTTCAGGCTCCGGATGGAACTGTGATGGCGCCGCAGGAGTACTTGGCCTTCCTGGCGGCGGCCGGACCAGTGGCGATTGGCATGACCCGGGATGCGTTCCAGGCTTTCATCACAGAGCGGAATTCTGAGGGAGCGGAGGCAGCATCGACGGATGAAGGCCCCCTCTCCTGCCGTGTCGGCACATAGTTGGGGTCTGGGATAGCCTCCCAATCAGTCGGGCTTCGAGGCGCCCCAATAGGCCGCGGCAGAATCCAAAACTCCAGTGGGGCCGGGTCTCGGACCGGTGCTTGGTCCCAGCAGTTTCCCACGTGGTGTGAATCCGCGCAGGAGGCACTTCTGGTGCCGGGCCGAAAGGGCCTGCTCTCAAGCGTAAGGATTGCGAGTTGGACACACCCTATCCCATGAAGAGCTTGCCTCGTGTTCAAAAAGGAAAAGGTGAATTGCTGCATCAGGCGATCCAGATGCGGCAGCCGCCAATAATGGCTTTGAGGACGTGGAGCAGGAGCTCAGATCGTACTGTCTTCACGATCCTCCCGGAAACTATAGTTTGCATGACTCCGCATTCTCTGCGTCTTCAGCTCTGCCCGAATCGCCTCGAGCCGGTTGCAGCAAATCTCGTACGACTCTGCGGCCTTGCGAGAATCCTCAAGAAGCATGTCGATGTCCACGGCCCCTCCAGCCCGCAGCCGCTCGGCGATTTCGCGGAGGATGGCATAGTGCTTCGCATACAGACCGGTTGCACCACTGGAAATGCTCTCGGCAATATTCATCATAGTTTTGGTTCCTTAATCAGGTGGCAGAAGACGTGAAGTCATCGCAGCGGACCATCACCGTGCCGTCTGCGAGAGTTAGGGTGAGAGACGCCGAACTGATCTGCCCGATCTGACGGACCGGGTGGCGATTGTGATCGAGAACGAGCGCAAAGCCGCGTGCCAAGATACTTTCAACGCTGAACGCCTGCACTTCGCGATAATCGGCTTCCAAAGATAGGGAGGCCCATTCAAGAGCCTGTTCGAGAGATACAAAAATGTCCTGCCGTAGCCTTGCAAGCTCCTTTTCTTTCCGCTGCATGGCTGTCTGGGACAGACTAGTCTGCGTGGCCGGCTGCCTAGTCACTGGCTCAAGCGCTAGGTTGTGGGCAACTGGCTTTCCGGTAAGCTCTAACAGGAGACGATTCAGATCCTGCCTCATCTCCGAAAGCCTGTGGCACAGGAAAGTCTGGCAGGTGCTGATGCTCTGTCCCGCAATACAAATCTCATATTCCTGCTGCCGGAGGCGGGCCTCTACATCCTGCATGACTTGGTCGCGTATTGCAGACAAGGCCTCGGACTGCCGATGGAGGGTGCGGTCAATCTCCTTTCGAATGGAGCTATGGTCGATCATCACCTGATCCGCCCACTCGCGGATAAGTGTAAGCACCAGCCCGATAGCTTTGCTCGGGGTATCTGCCGACTGCCACGCGACCTCGTCGAGGAGGGTATGGTCCGTGGCGTGACCCAACCCCGTGATGACATGTGCCGGGAACGTGCAGATCATCCGCGCCACGTCCTCGAATATTAGAGAAGCGAGCCCAGCCGAATGCCCGCCGCCCCGCACAAGCAGGAGGACATCGAGCCCCTCGCCTTTTGCAACCTCATCGGCCCGCTTTAGGGCGGTGCAGAGAGACTACCGGGCTCCAGGACCTTCGAATGTTGCCGGGAATGAAATTGAGGCTGCAATCCCGGAGCGTTCCAGCTTCTCCAGCTCTGGCAGGATGTCGGCATACCCCGCGGACCGCTCGGGATGGACGACACCAATGCGAAGGATGTCCACCGGATCAGGCAATTTGCGCTGGCGATGCAATATGTCCTCCCGCAACAGCTGAAAGCGGACCTCTTTCATCATCTGCTCCAAAGGAGCGTGCGCCAAAGTCGGCTTCAGTTCCAAAACGGATGCCTGCAAATGCCGATTCAGATGGAACGTGGGCGAAATTCGCAGCATGGCGCAACAGCCCTTTAGAGCTGCGACCTCGATGTCGCCGCCGGCCGCTTCGCGAAAGCATTCGAAAACCTCCGCAGCCATAAAACATCGCAGCCATGCGCCGGTGGAGGGATTGTTGGTGTGCGGTTCACCAAGGTCGAGTGCATAGCCAGACCGGTTCACCCTTACATCGAGGACGATAGCCTCGACCCAGACCTCCTTCGACAGGTTATTCCGAATGACTCTACCGGCCTCAGACATGAACTGCCGCAAGCTCAGTCGCGGAACAGGGAAGACTTCGCTCTTCGTCTGCTCATGACCTGAGGGCAGCCGCTCGCAATCATGCATGGTCATGCATGGTGCTCCTTGAATCAGATGTTTGGGATCGCCGCCTTGAATGATCGATCTGGGCTGGACGGTACGCGCCTGATCATGTCTTTCTGGGATTTGCCTTCTCACGGAAGGCTTTCAACCTAATCTGGCTTAGAGCCCGTCCCGAAAAGGGTTGAGTGACCGAGGCCGCTATGATTCCAAGAGGGTGCTGAAGCCTGAGCTGGAACCGCAATGTGGACCCCGACCACCTGGCGGCAGTACAGCCGCGACGGCTTGCGATACGAGACCGATTTGACCGATGCCGAATGGGCGCTGATCGAGCCGCTCCTGCCTGCTCCCCGCGCCCGAGGGAGACCCAGGCGCTGGCCGGCTCGTGAGATCCTCAACGGTATCTTCTACGTGCTGCGCGGCGGCATTGCCTGGCGGCTGTTGCCTTCTGATCTGCCGCCAAGCGCACGGTCTTCCGCTGGTTCAGCCTGTGGCGGGATACCAGCCTATTTGAGACCGTCAACCACTTGCTGGTCATGGTTGATCGCGAGCGGGTCGGACGGGAGGCCTCGCCCACCGCCGCCGTGCTCGACAGTCAAAGCGTGAAGACCACCGAGAGCGGCAGACCACGAGGCTATGATGCTGGCAAAAAGGTCAAAGGTCGCAAGCGCCAGGTGATGGTCGACACCGACGGGCGCGGCCTAGTCCTGGAGCCCCAGCCGGCGAACGTGCAGGACCGCGATGGCGCCTGTGTGGTCCTGTGCCTGTCACGGCGTACGTTCCCGTTCATCATCAAAGCGTTTGCCGACAAGCGGCTAGACCGGAGAGGCTCCCACCCAAGCGACCTCAATTGTCATCGAGATCGTCAAGAAGCCACCGGATCAGGTTGGGTTCGCGGTGCATCCACGCAGATGGGTTGTGGAACGGTTCTTCGCGTGGATCAGCAGCAACCGGCGGCTCTGGAAAGATTCGGAGGCGACACTGACCTCCGCTTGGGCATTCCTCTACGCTGCTTCCGTCATGCTCCTCGTCCGCCGCTTAGGACGGTGCTCATGATTTACGGGACGGGCTCTTACAGCTGCAAATGACGCTCCAATTGATTATCGGTTGAGTGCGTTTCCCCCGAAATTCACAGGCACTTCTGCGTGTATTTGACTTAGCGACAAATGAGAACATAATAGGAACATTCTCAACACGAATTTGAATTGGCGCGGAGCATGCATGCCGGGCACCGGGACAGACTTGCCGATTTACGGCTTCGGATCGCGCGATTGGAAAGCGGGCACCGGAACGCGAAGCCTTTGGCATTCAAACTTCCCGATCTCGATGATCATCTTCCCATGGGTGGGCTGCCACGTGGCGCTCTGCACGAGATGATCGAGGCTGGAATGGCCTCCGAGTTTGCCGGCTGCACCACTCTGTTCGCTGCCGGGATCGCCGCCCGACTCAAAGGGCCTGTCCTGTGGTGCCTGACCCGTCGCGATCTGTTCGCGCCTGGTCTGCTGCGGGCAGGTCTCCACCCTGATCGGGTCATCTATGCCGAAGCCTCTCGTGACAGGGACATCCTGCCCCTGGTCGAGGAAGGTCTTCATGAGAAGGGCCTTGCAGCCGTCGTCGGCGAGGTCACACGCCTGGGGTTGACAGCGTCACGACGGCTCCAGCTCGCCGCCGAGGCGTCCGGCGTGATGGCCCTGATCATCCGGCGCTGGTGGACGGTCGCCGAGAAGGATTTAGTCGCTCTGCCCACTGCGGCCACGACCCGCTGGCGCATTGCGCCAGCCTCATCCGAACGCATGCCGGCGCCCGGTCTCGGACGGGAGCGATGGCAAGTCGAGCTCCTGCGCTGCCGTGGCGCCGAACCCCGTACCTGGATTTTGGAGGCCTGCGATGCGAAGGGTCGTCTCGCTCTACCTGCCGACCTGGCCGACCGATCGGATCAGGCGGCGCACCGGCGAGCCGCCGCGCGATGAGCCTCTGGTGACCGTGCATACGGTCGGCTCGCGCCGTGTCGTGCGCGCCGCGTGCGCAGCCGCGCAAGGGCTAGGGCTGCATGTCGGCGTGACGCTCGCCCAGGCACTGGCGCTCGTTCCCAACCTGCATGTCGTCGACGCCACGCCTGACGAGGACGAAGCCTCGCTGCGGGAGCTGGCCCGTTGGGCGATCAACTACTCGCCTGTAGTGGCGCCCGATCCACCGGACGGGCTCTGGATCGACATTGCCGGCGCATCGCACCTGTTCGGCAGCGAAGAGGAACTGCTACGAGATCTCATCAGCCGGCTGACGCGCCAGGGCATCGGCGCCAAGGCAGCAGTCGCCGATGTTCCGGGCGCGGCCTGGGCGGTTGCGCGTTACGGAGCGGGTGGCGTCGTGCCGACAGGCCGAACCGTCGATGCCGTTGCAACCCTGTCGATCCGGGCGTTGCGGATTTCCGCCGAGAAACTGGGTGCTCTGCACCGGCTCGGCATCGAGCGCATCGGTCAGCTGGCAGCCATGCCGCGCGCGCCGCTGGTCCGGCGCTTCGGCCACGATGTGGCGCTGCGGCTCGATCAGGCGCTGGGCCATGCGTTTGAGCCGATCACGCCGCTGATCCCCAAAGAGACGGCGACGGCATCGCGGGCCTTTGCAGAGCCCATCGGCCGGATCGAGGATTTCAAGAGCGCGGTGCGGCATCTATTGCAGGACCTGTGCCGACAACTGGAACGTCGTGGAGAAGGCGTGCGCCGCCTCGACCTCCTGGTGCAGCGCGTCGATCAGAAGAGCGCCTGCCTGCGCGTCGGGACAGCCCAGGCCAATCGGGATGCCGCCCATCTCGCCAAGCTCTTCGACGAGCGGCTGCAAACCATCGATCCCGGCTTCGGCATCGAAGAAGTCATCCTTGTCGCCGGCAAGGTCGAGCCGATGAAGGAGAAACAGGTCCAGGCACGCGGCCTTGGCGAAGACGACGCTGGTGAAGCGGATATCGGCCGGCTCGTCGACCGTCTCGGCGCCCGCATCGGCATGAGGAAGGTGTACCGTCTCGCGCCCGTACAGAGCCTCGTGCCGGAGCGTATGGCGCGCAAGATCCCGGCCTTGGCACCGCCGACGGGCTCGGTCTGGCCGGAGAACCTGCCACGGCCGACGCGCTTGCTCGATCCTCCTGAATCCGTGGTGGCAACCGCGCTTCTTCCCGATCACCCTCCCCGCTTCTTCGTCTGGCGCAAGGTCCGCCACATGGTCGCCAAGGCCGACGGCCCTGAGCGCATTACGCCCGAATGGTGGAACGGCGACACGAGCTTGATCGCCCGAGACTACTACCGTGTCGAGACCGAGCAAGGCGGACGCTTCTGGATCTTCCGTGACGCGCCGACCGCCGAGGGCGGGCGCTGGTGGATGCACGGCCTTTTCTCATGATGGAAGGTTGTTTTGACAATTTATGCCGAACTTCAGGTCACAACCCACTTCTCGTTTTTGCGCGGCGCTTCGAGCCCGCAGGAGCTGTTCGAGCAGGCCAGGCTCCTCGGCATCACGGCGCTCGGCATCACCGACCGCAACTCGCTAGCCGGGATCATGCGCGCTTGTGAAGCCTCGCGCGAAACGGGCATCCGCCTCGTCGTCGGCTGCCGGCTCGATCTCACCGACGGCACATCGCTTCTGGTCTATCCGACGGATCGTGCCGCCTATTCACGCCTGTGCCGGCTGCTCAGCCTCGGCAAGAGCCGCGGCGGCAAAGGACAGTGTCATCTCACATGGGACGATGTGGTCGCCTGGAACGAAGGTCTTCTCGCCATTCTGTTGGGCGATGAAGCGGATGATGAACTCGCCCAAAACCTTGCTCGCCTCAAACAGACCTTCGGTAACCGGGCCTATATGGCCTTGATCCGGCGCTTTGCCCCCAACGAGCACCTGCGGCTGCATGCGATCGAACAGGCTGCACAGGCAGCACGTGTGCCGACCATCGCCATGGGCGACGTGCTCTATCATCATCCGGAGCGCCGCCGCTTGCAGGATGTCGTCTCCTGCATTCGCGAAGGTTGCACTATCGACGAGGCCGGCTACAGGCTCGAGCGTCATGCCGACCGCTACCTCAAGGATCCGGTCGAGATGCAGCGTCTGTTCGAGCGCCATCCGGAGGCCTTCCGGCGCGTTCGTGAGGTCCTGGACCGTTGCACCTTCTCGCTCGATGAGCTGCGCTACCAGTATCCGTCCGAGACAGAAGCAGGCGAAACCGCGCAGGAGAAACTGGAGCGGCTGACCTGGGAGGGTGCCAGGAAGCGCTATCCGGACGGCATTCCCGATGTGGTCGCGACAACCTGCCGGCATGAGCTGCATCTGATCGAGGACTTGGGATACGCGCCGTACTTCCTCACGGTTCACGCCATCGTGAGCTTCGCCAAGTCGCGCGGCATCCTGTGCCAGGGACGTGGTTCAGCCGCGAACTCCGCCGTCTGCTTCGTGCTCGGCATCACCGCGATCAACCCCACCGAACACGATCTCCTGTTCGAGCGCTTCGTCTCTCAGGAACGCCGTGAGCCGCCGGATATCGATGTCGACTTCGAGCATGAGCGCCGCGAGGAAGTCATCCAGTGGATCTACGACACCTATGGCCGCCATCGCGCGGCACTAACGGCCGTCGTGTCAACCTACCGGGCCAGAGGTGCAGTCCGTGAAGTCGGCAAGGCGCTCGGCGTGCCCGAGGACGTAACAGCCGGGCTCTCCAGCCTCGTCTGGGGCTGGGGCAATGACGGGGTGAGTGAGAAAGAGGCAAAGGAGCTCAATCTCAATCTCGACGATCCGCGCCTGCGCATGACGTTGGAACTCGCCTCCGAGCTGATCGGCGCCCCGCGCCATCTCTCGCAGCATCCGGGCGGGTTCGTCCTGACCCAGGATCGTCTCGACGATCTCGTGCCGATCGAGCCGGCTGCCATGGAAAACCGCCAGATTATCGAATGGGACAAGAACGACATCGACACCTTGAAGTTCATGAAGGTCGATGTCCTGGGCCTCGGCATGCTCGGCTGCATGCGCCGCGCCTTCGATCTCCTGCGCGAGCACAAAGGCGTGGACATGGACATCGCCACGATCCCAGGCGAGGACAAGGCGACCTACGCCATGATCCGGAAGGCCGATACGGTCGGCACGTTCCAGATCGAGAGTCGCGCCCAGATGGCGATGTTGCCGCGCATGAAGCCGAAGACCTTCTACGACATTGTCATCCAGGTCGCGATCGTTCGTCCCGGTCCGATCCAGGGCGATATGGTGCATCCGTACCTGCGCCGCCGTGCGGGGCGAGAGGCGCCGGAGTATCCACGGCCCGAACTCGAGCGCGTCCTGAAAAAGACGCTCGGCGTGCCGCTGTTCCAGGAGCAGGCCATGCGTGTGGCGATCGAGTGTGCGGGCTTCACGCCCTCAGAGGCCGATCAGCTCCGGCGCGCCATGGCGACGTTCAAGCTGACGGCCGGCGTCTCCAAGTTCCGCGACAAGCTGATCTCCGGCATGACCGCACGCGGCTACGCCGCAGAATTTGCCGAACGCACCTTCAAGCAACTCGAAGGCTTCGGCTCCTACGGCTTCCCCGAGAGCCATGCGGCGAGCTTCGCCAAAATCGCCTATGCCTCGTCCTGGCTGAAGTGCCACCATCCGGACGTGTTCTGCTGCGCCATCCTGAACGCGCAGCCCATGGGCTTCTATGCGCCTGCCCAACTGGTGCGGGATGCACAGGCGCACGGCATCGAGGTGCGCCCCATCGACATCAATCACTCGCGCTGGGACTGCACTCTAGAAGCAACTGAGAACTCACGATACTTCGCAGTTCGGCTCGGTCTTAGGATGGTGCACGGTCTTTCCAATGCAGATGCCAGCATGATCCCGATTGCCCGGGTGGAGCGGCCCTATACCACGATTGAAGATCTCCAGCGGCGTGCCGGGCTTCCCGCATCAGCGCTTAAACATCTGGCTGAGGCTGATGCCTTCGGGTCTCTCCGCGATGACCGCCGCAAAGCGCTTTGGACCATCGAAGGCTTAACGGACGAAGCCTTGCCGTTGTTTGCGGCCGCCGACGAACGGGATCACGCCATTCAACTCGAGATCATCGAGCCTGCTGTGGATCTCGTGCCCATGACGGAGGGGCGTGAGGTCGTGGAAGACTATCGCTCCATCGGCTTGTCGCTGCGTCGGCATCCCGTGTCCTTCCTGCGCCGGGAGCTGACCGAGTGCCGGACCCGATCCTGCGCCGATCTTCAGCACGTTCGGGACGGGCAGCGCGTGACGGCGGCGGGCCTTGTCCTCGTGCGTCAGAAGCCCGGCTCGGCCAAGGGCGTGACCTTCATGACCATCGAGGATGAGACCGACGTGGCCAATCTTGTGATCTGGTCAGCCGTCTTCGAGAAGCACCGCCGGCTGATCCTGTCGTCTCGTATGATCGGCTGCCGCGGCCGGCTTCAACGCGAGGGCGGCGTCACCCACCTGATCGCCGAGCACTTCATCGACCTGTCCGATCTCCTGCGCTCGGTCGCCGATCGTGACAGCGGCCTTCGTCTGCGCAGCGGACGTGGAGACGAAGCAAAGACCGGAACACGGGATTGGATCCGCAGCACTCCCCGCGAAGCCACTCACCAGTTAAAGGCGAAGGCCGAATCCGATGAGGCTGTCATCAAGGTGACCGCGCGGAATTTTCGTTGATGAGACCATTCGGCCATCACGCTTGGCGCTTAGAGGTGCCAAGCTGGGCCGCCAAGAAGACAGCACGAGACCGGGAGCGGCAATCCAATGGCGCTCCCCTCGCTCCGAGCATCTAGGATGTTTGATCCCGGGGTTTGATGGTGCGATATTATCCTTTGAATGGAGGGACGCGCTATGTGCCAAGTTCTCCATGGGAGCGCCACAACGACAGAGGCGATCCGTCGAGCAATACAAAATAGTCAAGCGAGCCTGAGAGCCTTGGCCGAGCGCCATGGCATCAACCCCAAGACCGTCGCCAAATGGAGAAGGCGGGACACCACCGCAGATCGCCCGACGGGGCCGAGAGCACCGCATTCCACGGTGCTATCGGTCGAGGAAGAGGCGATCGTCGTCGCCTTCCGCCGGCATACCCTCCTGCATACCCTCCTGCCGCTGGATGACTGTCTCTATGCCCTGCAAGCCACGATCCCGCATCTGACGCGTTCATCGTTCCATCGCTGCCTGCAGCGCCATGGCATCAGCCGCCTGCCCGAGGTGACCGGCGCCAAGCCAGCGAAGAAGACGTTGAAGAGCTATCCTATCGGCTTCTTCCACATCGACATCGCTGAAGTGCGTACTGAGGAGGGAAGGCTCTATCTGCTGGTTGCGATTGACCGCACCAGCAAGTTTGCCTTCGTGGAGTTGCATGAGAAGGTGACGACTGGGATCGCCGGCGACTTCCTGCGCGCGTTGATCAGGGCCGTGCCGTACAAGGTGCACACGGTCCTGACCGACCATGGCATCCACTTCACGACACCGAGCAACACAGCGTCGGTAGCCTCACTGATCAAGAAAGCGATGAAACGAGGCGAGCTCTTCCGGGCGCATGCCTTCGAGTATGCCTGTGCCCAGAACGATGTGGACCATCGCCTGACCAAGCCGAGACATCCATGGACCAATGGTCAGGTTGAGCGGATGAACCGCACGCTCAAGGACGCAACGGTCAAACGCTACTCCTACGATAGCCATGACCAACTCCGGCAGCATCTGGCTGACTTCGTGAACGCCTACAACTTCGCCCGACGGCTCAAGACCCTGAAAGGGCTCTCCCCCTACGAGTTCATCTGCAAAACCTGGCTCAAAGAGCCCAAACGCTTCAACTTTGACCCGGTCCATCAAATGCCGGGACTGAACATTTAACCCTGCGGGAATCGCCAATATGAGCTGTGGAGCCGAAGCTTTATCTAAGGTATAGGAATAACCTTTAATAAGATCGTCCCTCTTGGCGCCTAATTGAACGTTTTCCGATGAAACGCGAAGATCTCACGCCGGCAGTTCAAGAGCGGCTTAAGCGCTATCCTGAGCCTTATGCCCGTCACTATGGCGTTGTGCCTCTGCCCCCGCCTGAAGGTTTTATTCCTCAGGGCGAAACGGGGCGCCGGCATTACCAGGCAGTGGAAGCAATAGCCAGGCTCGATGGGCTCGCGGCCGAAAGGCATGATCCGTACATCATCAGCCGTGTCCTCACGCGCCAGGAGGCGATCAGCAGTTCCGCGATCGAAGGGATCCGGAGCACGCTCGACGACTTGCTCCTCGCTGACGAAACGAGTGACAAGGAAACTCGAGGCGCTGTTGCGGAGGTGTGTGACTACACCGGTGCCCTTGATACCATTCTGCCACGTGTCCAAACGAAGGGTCCCGACGTTTTCACCATAGATCTAGTGCAGGACCTTCATAGGGCCGTATTGCGACGTGCTCCCGGCTATCGAGATACACCAGGCAGCTTGCGAGACACTGTCGTTTGGATTGGATTGGGCAGAGATATCACTTACTCGACCTACAATCCGACGCCTCCCGAGGATGTTGCGCCATGTCTTGAGGAGACTTTGTCCTACATGCGGAGCAGCGGGTCCCAAGTTGCTGATCAACCGCTCTTGGTGCGTATGGCAATCGCGCACGCCCATTTCGAGGCGGTGCATCCCTTCCGCGACGGCAACGGCAGGGTCGGACGTCTTCTTCTGCCGCTCATGATGGCAGCCGAGGGTCATGTGCCTCTCTACCTTTCCGAGTATATCGAAGCGCACAAGCAAGATTACTACGGGGCCTTGAAGGCCACGCAGCAAAGCCTCGACTGGTCGGCAATGGTTCGTTTTATTGCGGATGCCGTCATTGGCACGGCCAACGAATTGATGGTTACACGCAAGGCCCTGTTAGAACTTGAGGCGACCTGGAGACGCCGGCGTCAGTTTCGGGCTGGCTCGGCCGCGGCTGGCGCACTTCAACTGCTTCCGCATTTTCCATTGCTGACAGTAAACCGCCTTGCCCGCCTGCTCGGCATCTCGTTTCCAGCCGCCTCCAAGGGCATTGAGCAACTCATCGACGCAAAGATCCTCCTAGAAAGGACAGGTTATCAGAGGAATCGGATTTTCGCTGCGCCGGAAGCCTTGCTGATTGTAAACCGTCCTTTTGGTGAGGCTCCTCTGGTGTCCGATGGCTGATCTATGAGGCTGCCGGAGATAGACCGGATCGATCTAGTCTCAGAGAATGCCTGCTGAGTGAATGTCCGCATTATTCAAATTACCTGACCTCAGGCTCATGTCGTCTTAGTGCCAAAGGGCAACGTTCGACACACCAAATGAAGGTCCGCTCGTCGCGCCTTTGCAGAAATTCAGTGTACTTCCGGAAGGTGCCAGATGTATGGTCCGGCCGTGTGTCTCAAAATGATGTCGATAGACGGATGAACGTGAGAGCTGCATCAATATATTCGGCCTCTGTGTGGAGCTTTAGCTCCGGGCCATCATGGGTATCCGCGCGCATCCATGGCTGACTAGCGGTAAGACCTCGTTGGGCCATCTTGGCACCCAGTCTTGTGGTTGCGCCAGGCAGACCGTTCGTCCATCTCCTTCTTCATCTCGCAGACCTCGGCAGGACAGCCGCTGATAAGATCACCGATCTCATCGTTGTTTCCTCAGGTCTGATCGGTTGCAGAAAGAGCCTGAAGTGCCCTCACCTCCCATCGCATGGGAGGCCCTCCTCGGCTGATAAGCATGTCCACGCGCCAGAACCGCCCAGGCAATGCGGGCAAACTTGTTGGCGAGCGCAATCACCAGCATGTTGCGGTGCAGTCGTTGTCCGGCATTCTGGATCCAGGGCCATAGGCCGAGTCTGGCCCCATGTGGACGGCGCACCAGCACGGTATGAGCAGCCTGCACGAACAGGGTTCTCAGGTATTTGTTGCCGCGTTTGGAGATCTTGCCCAGGATCGTGCGATCGCCGGTCGACTCCTGCTTGGGCACGAGTTAGGCACCAAAGTCCTGCCCCTGCTGGAACACTGCACCCGTGCCGATGGCCGCCACCACGGCGGACGAGATGATCGGCCCCACGCCCGGCACGCTCATCAGGCGCTGACAGTGCTCGTCATGAGCCGCCAGGGCCTCGATCTCGGCGGAGACATCGGCAATGCGCTCGTCGAGCTGTCGCCAATCCTCTGCTAGGTCGGCAATAAGGCGAACGATGCGCAGTGAAAGTGCATCGGAGTACGAACCCAGGATGCTGGGCAACGCCTGCCGCAGCGGTGCAAGCCCCTGCTGCACGGTGATGCCGCGCTCAAGAAGGAAACCATGGATCTGGTTGGTCACCCCCGTGCGCTGGTTGACCAGGCGAGAGCGGACCCGGTGCAAGGCGAGCAGACCCATCTGATCCGGCGTCTTGATGGCGACGAACGACATGGTGGGCCGTTGCACCGCCTCCGCGATGGCTTCCGCATCGCGATAGTTGTTTTGTGGCCCTTGAGAAAGGGCTTCATATACTGGGCTGGGATGAGGCGCACGTCATGGCCAAGGGCCTGAAGTTGACGGTCGATGTGGTGGGCGCCGGCGCAGGCCTCCATGCCGATCAGGCAGGGTGGGATGTTGGTCAGCCGCTGCGTGGGCTGCGAACGGGAGAGCTTAATCCACAGCACAATGACACCGCGCTGATCCTGGCCGACCAGGTGGAAGCTGTTCTTGCCTAAATCGATGCCTAGGGTGGCGATCGCACCAGAAAAAGACGACCGTGACATGGGACATGCTCCTTGCGTGGCTCGGAACCCCACAGCTTGCGAGCAAGCGGGGCAGAAGCACGGCCGGACCATCCCATCAGCGGTCCTAGCGCATTCAATACTGACGCACAGACGTTTTCTAGATGGGCCCAGAGCCATGCGAGGTTCGTCTCCACCGCATTGCGATGGCAAGAAGCAGGCGCATGCTAGTGCCTAATGTCTACGGCTCAGGGCCTACGGCGCCCCGGTTCTTGGCCGAATTCGGGACTAAATGTCGGCATGTCGCGTGCGAACGCGCTTGCCGACTGCCTTCCATATACCGGATCGTCTTTATAGCCGCCAACTCACGGCATTCAGTCTTGGGAGACCCAGAGCTTGCGGGTGGTCTCGATAACGCGCCATGTGCCTTCGAAGCCAGGCTTCATAACAAATGTATCGCCTGCCTGGAGGCGCACGGTCGGCTTGCCGTCTTCAGTCAGCTCAGAAACACCCGACAGAATGGAACAGAATTCCCAAGTGCTTCCCTTAATGGATCGATAAGCGCCAGGCGTCGCCTCCCACACCCCTGCGCTGACGCGACCGTCAGGAGACGTCTCGATGTCCCAAGTCTTGAACCTTGGGTCGCCATCTACCAGCCGTGCACGAAGGGGTTTGCCGTCACGGGCTTCACCAAGGCCCCCGAGCTTGAAGAATGTGAGATTGGTCATGTCGCCTCTGTTCTGTTGATGGGAGATTGAACACCGAAGGGCTCCACGCTGCTCACGACCCAAGTTGAAAGGCAGCAGCATGAGAGGGCCCCATGACGGTTGCGTCTCCAAAGTGATGGCGCCGGTAGGATCGGACTTTAGTTGATTGGCGTCCTACCTGACGGCTCCATGCCATATTGGCTTTGTAAAACCCGAACGGATGACCGGGGGCCAAGATGGGATTCAGCAGTTTCCCTGGGTCACGCTGATGGATTGGTCATCGCTGGTCCAACCTTGGGTCAAGTGCATCCCGCAATCCGTCGCCAATAAAGTTAAAGCTAGTCACCGCAAGCGTGATCGCTGCTCCAGGCAGGATAGCGAGCCAGGGGGCGCTAGTAAGGTAGCTCTGTGCGCCTTCCAGCATATTGCCCCAGCTCGGCGTTGGTGGCTGGATGCCATAGCCTAGGAAGCTGATATAGCTCTCTGCCAGGATGGCGTGGGCCACGTTCAGTGTTGCGGCAACAACGATGGGAGCAATGGCGTTCGGCAACAGTTCACGGAACATGATGCGTGTATTGCTCGCCCCCATCGACACAGCGGCCACGGCGAAATCGCGTGTGCGGAGCGAGCGGATCTGGGCCTCGACGACGCGGGCGACCTCCATCCAGGAGGTCATCGCGATCAGGAGAACAATTGAAGGAACAGAAGGCTCTATCAGGGCCGAGATGGCCAGCAGCAAGAAAATTGAGGGGAAGCACAGCATTGCATCGACAAAGCGCATCAGGGCTGCGCCTACGACACGCTGGTAAAATCCAGCGATGACGCCGACGCAGATGCCAATCGCCATGCTGACAGCCATGGCCGAAAATCCTACCGACAGAGAAATTCGGCCTGCCATGAGAAGACGTGCGAGAATATCCCGGCCCAGGGGGTCCGTGCCAAGGATATGTGCTCCAGAGAAGGGAGGTGCAAAGCGCTGGCGGATATCGATAAAGGTGTCATTGTAGGGCAGCAGCATTGGCCCGAAGACGCACGCGATGACCATGAGGGTGATCGTGGTTGCCCCGAACACTGCAAGTTTGTGACGCCGGAAACGGCGCATGGCGGGAGAGTTCCAGCGCGAGCGCGGAGCCGAGGCAAGCACTTGAGGCGATGTTGGAGTCACGACGCTCACTGCCCGTTCCTTTCGATGCGGGGATCGGCTACGCCATAGAGAACGTCTGCGATCAGGCTTCCAAGAAGGACCATGATTGCCGTTAACATGAGGATGCCCATGATTGTCGGATAGTCGCGATAACTGATGGAGTCTAGGAAGAGCCGTCCCATTCCCGGCCAGGTGAAAACGGTCTCGGTGACGAGTGCTCCGCTGAGGAGCGTCGGTACCTGAAGGCCAGTGATTGTAATCATGGGCAGCAACGCATTGCGCAGGGCGTGTCTCACAAGGATGTAGCGCTCGGACAATCCCTTAGCTCTCGCAGTGCGGATATAGTCCTGGTTGATAACCTCCAGCATGGATGAACGCATATAACGGCTCCACACCGCCGTACTGACGAGCGCGAGCACAATACAGGGGCCAATCAGGTGATGGATGCGGTTCAAGAACGACCCGTCTCCCACCGTGTACCGGTTGCCGGCAGGCAGCCAGCCGAGCCAGACGGAAAAGACGTAGATGATCACGAGCCCGAACCAGAAGGTTGGGATAGAAAGCGCGATCATTGCGCCGATCGTCGCAAGGCTGTCGAATAGCGAATAGCGCTTGATCGCTCCAAGGATGCCGATCCACGCGCCGAGCAACATGGCCAATAGCGTGGAACTCAGCATCAGCTCCATCGTGGGGCCGATATGCGCCGCGATGATCTTCAGAACAGGCTGCTGGTCGCGATAGGAGACTCCCCAATCCCCGCCAAGAAGCCGCCAGAGCCACTCGACATACTGCACCGGCAATGGCCGATCGAGACCGAGCTGGGCCGACAAGCGGTCCAGATCGGCTTGGGTCATGTCCCCACTTGCCGCGAATTGCGACAGTGGACCGCCGGGCGCCAAATGCAGAATTGCGAAGCCGATCATCGAGACGATGAAGAGCAGCACGACTGCCTGCAGCAGGCGACGGATGAGAAAGCCGCTCACGGGGTATTGCTCCTATCCCGACCAGTGATCATCAGCGGGCCCAGTACCAGCTACCCAGATTCCAGGCATTCTGACGCTGGTTGATGTTGGGCAGATAGCCGATCAGGCCGTCCTTGATGCCTTCTAGGGGCGCATATTGGAAGATCGGCAGGATCGGCAGCTCTTCGCGAACGATCTCCTGGACTCTGAAATAGATCTCCTTGCGCCTCTCCTGATTGAAGGTCGCCTGCCCTTCCTTCATCAGCTTGTCAGCCTCGGCATTGACCCATTGCATATAGTTTCCGCCGCTACCGCCCTTAACTGGGATTGCGTCGCTGGCAAATCGCGGAGCTGGGTCTGGATCGACGCCAGTACGGAAGGCGGTGCCCACCAGCAGGCATTCGAACTGCGAGCGTACGTAGAAGTCGCCCCAGATTACAGCTCCCGGCATGTTGTTGATCTTGATCGACACGCCGATCTGCTGCCAGTCCTGCATCATCAACTGCTGGCATTGCTCGCGCAGGGCGTTGCCTGTCGTTGTGGACAAGGCGAACTCAAGCCGCTTGCCGTTCTTCTCGCGGATGCCGCGTCCGCCGCGCTTCCAGCCGGCTTCGTCAAGGATCTTGTTGGCTTTATCGATGCTATATTCATGCTTCGGCAGATTGGGATTGAAGGCCCAGGACTCGCGCGGCGAGTAGGACTCCGTCGGCTTCGGCACTCCATAATAGAGCGCATCGACAATCGCTTCCTTGTTCATGCTGGCATAAAGCGCTTGGCGCACGGCCTTCTCGGTGAAAGCCGGATGCTCGAGGTTGGGCATGATGACTTCGATATTGCCGCTCGGAGCCACCGCCACCTTGCGTCCGGAGAGCTTGGTGGCTTCCTCATAGTAATTCGCGGGAATACCGGAGATCGGGACGAAATCCACCTGTCCGGTCCTGAATTGCGCGTAAAGCGCGGTCATGTCCGGAATATACTTGAGGACGACGCCTTCGAGGTAGGGTCCGTCGCCATGGTAACGCTCGTTGGCCACAAAGGTGATGCTATCGCCGGGACGGCGCTCGCTCCACCGGAATGGGCCGGTTCCGACGGGGCTGCCGTTGAAGGCGGCGGTGTTCGGATCCTCGGCCTTCGACAGAATGTGCTTGGGAACGATCTGCGTATTGGCGAGCTGGGCGAGATACGGCGCGAAGGCGCGCTCCATCCGCCAGGAGATCTCATGCGGGCCCTTCACGACGATGTTGCGAACGAGTTCGTGGCCGACGCGCGTGCGGCTCTTGAAGCCGGGCGACATGATCAGCTCAAGAGAATACTTGACATCTTCAGCAGTGAAAGGTGCGCCGTCATGCCAGACGACGCCTTCCCGCAACTTCACCGTCCACGCGAGCCCGCCTTCACTGATGCCGCCGTTCTCCTCGCTCGGCACAGCCACTGCAAGGTCGGGCACCAGCGTACCGTCGGGAGCCGCCATCCAGAGCGAGCTGAACACGCTGGTCCACACGACTTCGTCCACCTCGACTCCCGGCATCAGCGGGTTGAACGATTTCGGCTCCTGTGAAAGGCCAATGACCACCTGACCCTTTGGAGCTTTGGGCGGCGGAGGAACAGCACCACCTGATTGGGCGCGAGCGCCGAACCCAACGGATGCGGCAATGCCTGCGGCGCTCAGGCTGAGAAAATCGCGCCGACGTAGTGCCGGCATCGCCAGCTCAAACCCGCTTTTGCCCTTGAAACGATCTGACATGCTGTTTCTCCGTTCCCTTATATTCTGTTGCGAAGCAATTGCTTCATCGGACCCATGCGACGGATTGAAAGGGCGGGCTATGGCATTTGCCGCACTCGCCTATGAATGAGCGCCGAGCGATCATATGACGTGACTTCCTATGGAACCGCCGTACGGACCGACCTGCCCTTGCGTCAATTAATTCATTATAATGCACATGACGTCAAGATGTTGATCGTCTCCCTTGCCGGCCATCCTTGATCGAAAGCCGACCTTTGACTCTAAGCGAATAGAGGCATGCAAACAAAAAACCATGCCGGGCGTCGCTAAAGTTTGTTGCGCGGTGCCGAGCCAGCTAGTATGGCTCATATTCAATATTTTGGATTTATGAGCCATGTCGCCATCCTCCAATTCAAAGACTAGTTTTGACCTCGAAGCCGATCTCACTGACGAGCAATCGCAGGGTATCGGACAGAGGCTCCGCAAGCTGCGCACAGATAGGAAATTGACGATCGCGGAGCTTGCCGCCAAGGCTGGCGTCTCCTCCGGCATCATCAGTCAGATTGAGCGTGAAGCGTCGAGCCCCTCAATCAGCACCCTCGTGAAAATCCGTACGGCGCTTGGCGTGAACCTTTGGCAATTCTTCGAGGACGCACAGACTCCTTCGTCCAACAGCCTGCATTTCGTGCGGCGCAAGGACAACCGTCCGCGCATCGTCGCCGGAAAGATGCTCCTCACCAAGGAACTCCTTTCTCCCAGCAGCAGCGAGAATCTCCGCTTCATGATACTGACACTGCCTCCTGGCGCGGAAAGCGAAGAAATGCTGAGTGGTCCTGGCGACAAGGGTGGCTACGTGCTCTCGGGACGCATCGAACTGACCGTCGGGGACGAGGTCGCCGATCTCTCAGACGGTGACAGCTTTCAATTCAAAAGTACCCTCCCGCACAAATTGGAAAACCGCCACAACACCGAAGCGAAGGTGATCTGGATCATCAATATCCAGGACAAGCACCTTTAAGGCTGACCCGCCACTACCCGAAGCCTTTTCACCTTAGCAAGAATGTCGCCGCGCATGCGGCTGCATAAAATGATCTCAACTGGAGTATTGATGATATGATCGAGCGTCACGAGAATACCGGCCGCCTCAGCAAGGCCCTGGTCGCCAACGGTTTCGTTTTTCTGTCGGGCCTGACTGCAAAGGACCGCAGCGGCGGCGTCCGCGAGCAGACCGCTGACATTCTTGCGCAGATCGATCACTACCTGGCGCTCGCCGGCACCGATAAGACGCGCCTCGTGACGGGCAACGTGTGGCTGAAGGATGTCAGCACATTCAACGAAATGAACGAGGCCTGGGAAGCCTGGGTGGACCCGAAGTGCCCTCCAGCCCGCGCCACGGTCGAGGCGCGCCTCGCGCATGATGCCATCCTGGTCGAAATCCAGGTCCAAGGTCTCGTGTAATCGAATGATAAACGCCCGCAGCCTCGGCTGCGGGCGCACTCGATCTAATCTTCTCTTCAGCTCAGCAAGGTGCAATATGTCCCCCGATAGCCGCGTTCCGAGCGTCACCCCCGGCGATCCTTCTTGGTGGTTCGCGGATGCCATGAAAGCAGAGGGCGGCGCTGCGCCATCCCCATCCCTTTCGGGTGAAGTTCATGCGGATGTGGCAATTGTAGGCGGCGGCTTCACTGGCTTATGGACAGCACTAGCGCTGAAGGAGCGCTCGCCGAACCTGTCGATCGCCTTGATCGAAGCCTCCCTGTGCGGCTCGGGCGCCAGCGGCAAAAACGGCGGCAAGGTTCACGGATACTGGTCTGGCCTTGCAGGCATGGAAGCGAATATCGGCGCGGATGGCGCTCTCGCTGTCGCACGTGCCGGGACGAAGGCCCAGGACGCGATTCGCAGCTTCGCGACCGCTCCAGGCCGCGATGTCTGGTGGCGGGAAGCCGGCAACATGCGCGTGTCGGCCTCAGCCGGGCAGGATGCGAAGATTGCCGGTTACATTTCTACTGCGAAGCGGCTCGGCGTGCCGGACACAGTCTATGCGTTGACGCCCGCCGAGGTCGCCAAGCGATGCAAGTCGCCGGTGTTCCGTGGCGGCCTGTTCCTGCCGGAAGGAGCGAATGTTCACCCAGCCCGGCTAGCGCGTGCACTGCGTAAGGCTGCCATAGAAGCTGGCGTGGCCATCTACGAGAACACGCCGATGACAGGTCTGGATACCGGGACGCCGAACCGCGTGCGGACGCCTAATGGTCAGATCGTAGCTCGTGATGTGGTGCTGGCGACCAATATCGAACTCGCGCGCCGTCCCGACGTGAAGCCGCATGTCACCGTGTTTTCGAGCTTTGCCCTGATGACGGAATCTGCTCCTAAAGCGATTGAGGAAGCAGGCTGGCATGGAGACGAGGGTCTCGCGGACATGAGGATGTTCGTCCATTACTTCCGCAAGACAGTCGATGGCCGAGTCCTGATGGGCTCGGGCTCGGGTCCGATCAGCTACAATGGCAATACCTCCGACCCCGGCCTGACGCAGGACAAGGCTTCAGGCGCACGTGCCGAACGGGCGCTGCGTCGCCTGCTGCCGACATTCGCCAACGTTCCTGTCGCGAAGATCTGGGGGGGCGGCATCGACATATCGGCCGATCGCTTGCCCTTCTTCCGCACGGTGCCGGGAACCCGCGTCCACTACGGCTGCGGCTATTCCGGTCATGGCGTGAACCCGACTTATATAGGCGGGCAGTGCTTGGCATCCCTCGTTCTTGGGGTCAAAGACGAATGGTCGACGCTTCCGCTCTGCACGCGGGATATCCCCTCGTTGCCGCCGGAACCTTTCCGCACGGCTGGCGGGCGCTTTGTCCGCTGGGGCATCATCGGCTCCGAAGAGGCCGACGAGCGGGGCGCAAAGGTCCCCTTGCTGATGCAGGCCGCTGCCGCCATCCCCCGCGTGTTCGGGCTGCGCATTGGCACCCGCTGAGTTCCTGAGCCGGCACCTTGCCGCGGCGATGAGACAGACTGAGAGGATATCATGAGTCACCCGATCCTTTCCGTGAGCAACCTGACCACGGCTTTCCGTGTCGATGGGTTGTGGAGGCCGGTCGTGCGAAACGTCTCGTTCGACGTGGCAGAGAGGGAAACTCTCGCGGTGGTCGGTGAGTCGGGCTCGGGCAAGAGCGTGACCGCGCTGTCGATTATGCAACTGACGCCGCCGAACAACAGCCGGATCGAAGGCAGCATCAAGCTTGGCGGCAAGGAATTGCTGACGCTGCCGAACGAGGATATGCGCGACATCAGAGGCAACGAGATCGCCATGATCTTCCAGGAGCCCATGACCTCGCTCAACCCGGTGCTCACGGTCGGATTCCAGATCGCCGAGGCCCTGATCTTGCATCGCGGCTTGTCGCGGACCCAGGCTGAGGCTGAGACGATTAGACTTCTAGAGAAGGTTCGTATTCCTTCGGCGAAGTCGCGCTTCCATGATTATCCGCACCGCTTCTCCGGCGGCATGCGCCAGCGCGTCATGATCGCACTGGCTCTAGCCTGCAAGCCGAAACTCCTAATCGCCGATGAGCCGACGACCGCTCTCGATGTGACCATCCAGGCGCAGATCCTGCAACTGATCAAAGACCTTCAGAAAGAGGAGGGCATGTCCGTCCTCTTCATCACGCACGATATGGGCGTCGTGGCCGAAATCGCAGACCGCACTGTCGTGATGTACAATGGGGAATCGGTCGAGGCCGGAAGCACCGACGATATCTTCGCTCGGGCAAAGCACCCCTATACCCGTTCGCTTCTCTCGGCCGTACCGAAGCTCGGCTCGATGGAAGGGCGGGCGCGGCCGATGCGCTTTCCGGTGGTCGACAAGACCACTGGCGAGTCGGACGTGCCTGTCGAAACACCGGACACGGTTGCCGCCTCTGAGCGGCCCGTGCTGGAAGTATCCAATTTGACAACCCGCTTTGAAATTCGGTCAGGCCTTTTCGGCAAGGTTAAGGGCCGGGTCCACGCAGTCGAAAATGTTTCCTTCAGCCTGCAACGCGGGGAAACGCTCGCGCTCGTCGGCGAATCCGGTTGTGGTAAGTCGACAACGGGCCGATCTGTCATGCGCCTGCAGCAGCCGATGGGCGGATCGGTGCTTCTCGACGGTGAAGATCTGCTCCGGCTTAATGCCAAGTCCCTGCGTGAGCGGCGAAAGCGGATCCAAATGATTTTTCAGGACCCTTTTGCCAGTCTCAATCCCCGTATGAATGTCGGAGATGCGATTGCCACTCCGCTGCTCATTAACAACCTCGCCAGTCGCTCACAGGCTCGTGAGAAGGTGGCAGAACTCTTACATTACGTTGGGCTGTCGCCGGATATGGCCCAACGTTTCCCCCATGAGTTTTCCGGCGGCCAACGGCAACGCGTCTGTATCGCGCGCGCACTCGCCCTTGAGCCAAGCGTCATCGTTGCAGATGAGTCGGTGTCGGCTCTTGATGTTTCCGTGAAGGCGCAGGTAGTCAACCTAATGCTTGATCTCCAGGCGCGTATGAAGCTCGCTTATCTTTTCATATCGCACGACATGGCGGTGGTCGAACGCGTCAGCCACCGTGTGGCCGTGATGTACCTCGGAGAGATCGTCGAGATCGGATCGCGCGAGGCGATTTTCGGTAATCCCCAGCACCCTTATACCAAGCGGCTGCTCGAAGCCGTGCCTGTTGCCGATCCCGAGCAGAGACATACAAAAAAAACAGTTTCTAACTCCGAGATCCGTAGCCCGGTGCGAGCAGCCGACTACGTACCTCCTACTCGACAGTTCCGAGAAGTGTCGCCGGGGCACAGGGTGATGATATGGGGTCAGGAATGGGCTTCTTAGACGGTCTGATTGTGCGCAGGTCCTAGCGCATGAAGGCGAGCTTCACCATTTGCGGCAAAGTTGACCGCGAGTTGCTGGTGCCGGTGATCTTACCAGCGCCCGCCGCCGTGTCGCCTGACCCTGGCATGAGATCCGCAATCAGCTCCCATTGAGCATCACTCAATGCATGCTGCCGCATCGCAAGTCCTCGCCTTCGAGAGCCTTACCAAGGCAATAGCCATATCCTTTGCAGGCTCACAGGCCACCAGACTGGATCTTGAACCCCACCGGGACAATTCGGTGGCAACGCTTTGCTGGAAGGCTAGGTTCAAACTGAATCAATTCCACAGGGCTGATCACATGAAGGTCCGTTGCGGGTCGATGCTGTTGAAGAACTCGGTTGTGTCGGCGCGATGGGCGTGTTTCCGTTCTCTTCAGGATTTGTGACGAGACGCAGCGATGATGGGGCGTCAGCGGAACGATCAGGCGCAGTTCTTCTATGCCTTTCACCTGGAAGAGCGTATTCCCACCGGCCATCTCCTCGGCAGGATCGACGTCTTCGTCACCCAGGCCCTGGCTGGCATCCATCGTGAGATCGCGGCCTTCTACAGCCCGACAGGCCGCCCCTCGATTGATCCCGAACTGATGCTGCGCATGCTGATCGTCGGTTACTGCTGCGGCATCTGCTCCGAGCGCAAGCTGTGCGAGGAGGTCTCGCTTCATCTCGCCTATCGCTGGTTCTGCCGGCTCGATCTGGACGACACAGTACCGGACCATTCCACCTTCTCGAAGAACCGGCATGGACGCTTTCGCGACAGCGATCTGCTGCGCCTGGTGTTCGAGCGCGTGGTCGGCCTCTGTCTGGCCGCAGGCCTCATCAAGGGCGAAGGCTTTGCGGCAGCAGCGGCTTTGCGGGGCGGGCTGAGGCTCGCGGCCTCAAGTTTCGATCACGTTCACCCCACCTGTTAAGAAGCCAAACCCGGGCACCAAGCGGTTCGGCCGGCGGAGTCTTTCAACAGCATCGGTCAGGAGCCGAGATTCCCTGTCCTCTCGGAACGTCCGGGTCGATGTTCGATAAGGATTGCTGCCTTCGGGCTTGGGTCTCACACGTGCCTTGCACGGATTCTCCTATCTTAAAGCACAATCAGGGAAATGGCGCAGGGAACCGCTTTATCTCAAGCCTTGGATTATAGTCCTGATACGCGTCGCAAGTGCCTCGACAGAGAAGGGCTTGGTGATCATCTCCATCCCCGTATCGAGAACGCCCTTTGCTAACATGGCGTTCTCGGCATAGCCTGTGATGAAGAGTACCTTCAAGTGAGGCCGCGTCTCTCGTGCGGCATCGGCAAGCTGTCGGCCATTGATCCCAGGCAGACCGACATCCGTGACGAGCAGGTCGATGCGCTGGCGTGACTGAAGAATTCTTAGACCCGCAGGTCCATCCGGTGCCTCTAGAGCGTGATAGCCCAGATCCTGGAGCACCTCGATGATCAGGTTACGGATGACTGGTTCGTCCTCAACCACCAACACTGTCTCGCCTGCTTTTGCCCGAGGCGCCTCGCTCAAGGGAGCCGTGGACATTTCTTCCTGGGCGGCGCCACGATGGCGCGGCAGGTAGATTTTGATTGTGGTGCCCTGGCCCACCTCCGAGTAAATCTTGACGTGTCCCTCGGATTGCTTGGCAAAGCCATAGACCATGGAGAGGCCGAGCCCCGTGCCCTGCCCCAGCGGCTTTGTGGTGAAGAAGGGCTCAAAAACTCGCTCGATTACGTCCGGCGGCATACCCATTCCGATATCCGTGATGCAGATTGCCACATACTGGCCTGGCGTAACGTCGAGGTGGGCTGCCGCATAGGCATTATCGAGATGGGCATTCGCCGTCTCGATGGTGAGCCTGCCTCCATCCGGCATGGCATCTCGGGCATTAATGGCGAGGTTCAGAATAGCGCTCTCGAGTTGGTTCGGATCGCACAAGGTCGTCCACAATCCACCTGCAGTGACAATCTCCAGCGCATGCAACGGACCGATGGTGCGGCGGAGCAGGTCTTCCATGGAAGCGATGAGTTGATTGGCATTGACCGGCTTCGGGTCGAGCGGTTGCCGGCGGGCAAAGGCAAGCAGGCGGTGAGTGAGCGCTGCGGCGCGCTGGGCCGAGCTCATGGCAGCCTTGGCATAGCGCTCTACATGCTCTGTACGGCCTTGCGCTATGCGCGTCTGCATCAGGTCGAGAGAGCCGACGATGCCCGCGAGGAGGTTGTTGAAGTCGTGTGCAATACCGCCTGTGAGCTGTCCGACCGCCTCCATCTTCTGGGCTTGGCGAAGCTGCTCTTCGGCTCTCAGAAGCTCCTTCGTTCTCTCTTCGACGTGCTCTTCAAGGGTCTGGTTGAGATGCCGCAGGGCTTCCTCAGCAGCTCTCCGCTCGTTTACATCGCGTAGAATGGCCGTTACGAACACGCGTGTATCGCTTTGCCAGCGCGCGGCGGAAACCTCCAGGAAGCTGGCAGATCCGTCCTTTCGCTGGGCCGTGATCTCTACCGGGCGATGCATGATTTTCCCAGCAATGACGCTTGTCCAAAGCTCATTCCAGGTCTGCGGTACACCCAGAAGAACACTCATCTCCAAGCCGATGATTTCACGGAGCGCATAGCCGAACTCCCGTGCGGCCGCGTCATTGGCAAGTTGAATGACGCCTTTCGCATCAAGAGTCAGGATCGCGTCCGGAGCACTGTTTACAACGGCGTCGTAGCGGGCGTTCTGCCGCTCGCGTAGAACCTGTTCGCGCTGGACGACAACAGTGACATCGTCGATCTGTAGGAGACATCGAAGATCGGGCCGCGTCCCGAGCGGGCGCACGGAGATATTATGGATGAGTTGCTTCCCGGAGCGGGTCCGCAACGGCAGGAGAAACGGATGCAGGGAATGGGTCAGAAGCCTTGAGGATCCTGTTTCCAATGTATACGTGATCGCGGATTTAAGCCCGGGCGAGATCGCTCCCGGGAACAGCTTGTCCAACCGCTTTCCGACAGCCTCCCGCAAGGAAATCCCGCTTGCCGAGGCAAACCACGCGTTCCAGGCAACCACATTCATGGTAGCATCGAGCACGATGAGGCCTGTATCTACCGCGTCGAAAGCCGCCGATAGGAGTTCATCTTGAAGCTGATGCATGTGATCAGGTTGCCATGCCGTCAGTCGCCCGCTCGATGAATTCTCCGAGAAGAGTTCTGAGAACGGCCAGCGAAGGAATGTCCATCAGCATGACGATATAGCCGCTTATTTCCCGTTGCCGGACCGTGAAATTGATATAGAGGAACATCACCGCATCCCCGGCCTCGGGCGGAGGCGCAAGGTTGAAGAGTTGATGTCCATTCCCGCGAATGATCTCCGGCAGAGACATTTTTAGACTGCGATGGAGCATGTTGGCGATCGTGCCCAAGCAACCGTTCAGAAGGATGTTGCCGGTCTCGGCCAAGGCCTCCTGCTCCAGCTCGATAATGTCTTCGAGGGAGAGTTCTCCACCTGTCACTGCTCTGACAAGTTCAAGGCTCTTGGCCTCGGGGAAAATCAGCAGGGCGCGGCCCATGATGTCGCCTTCGAAGACCTGATGGACCGCCACGAGCGGACCGGCTTCGCGTCCCTCAAGGATTTCGATGGCCTGCGCGCGATGCACAAGGTCGACAGCCGGTACGGACAGATGAACCTGCTCGCCGACCATCTCGCGAAGGCTATAGGCGGCGCGGCTGACGCCGATGTTCACAAGCTCCGTCAGAGCATCAAGCTCCAGCTCGTTGAGCACTTCCGAGATCGTTGACGTCATCATCTTCCACCTCGGCCGCGACTTATCGCTGGTTCCTTCCAGATCAATGCTTGTTACGCCGCGCTCGACCGCAGGCGCAAGGCTGCCCCAGAAACGAATCCCCTCAGCCCATCCTCGGTCAGAGGTTTGCTGACGAAAGTGGCGTTCACCTCGCGGGCGCGAGCGATGACCTCGTCCTGAATGTTTGCAGTGATGACAGCAATCGGCATGGTCGGATAGCTGGAGCGGATCTCTCCAGCCAATTCGAGCCCATCCTTGTCAGGCATATTGAAGTCGATCATGGCCACATCGATCTTCCGCTCATCCATGATATTGAGGGCCTCCTGGGCATTGCTGGCTTCGACCCTTTCCCATTCAGGCTGTAGCGCGGCCAAAGTCTTGCCTGCCACGATGCGTGCAAGCTTGCTGTCGTCAACGATCAGAACCGTTATCGCCACTCAGGTACTCCGCTAGGAATTAAGGCAGTCCGGAACACCGTCTCGCCGTAGGGGTGCAAGGTGATAAACTCTTTTAGTGTATGCCGAGAGAATGACAACTCTTCACTCGCCCTGGGGGGCTGGCTCAAGAGGGTTTTCGCTCATCAGGGGCGGGATGATCCAGTTTCGAATGAAGGCATCCTTGGCGATCCCCCGGATGGCTGGTCGCAAAGCCATCAAGACCTGAAGAACAGCGGCGTGGAGGTGTTCGGCGTCTGTCAGATCGAGCGTCCGCTCGATGTCGGCCTGAAGCAGGCTGAGTAGAGGCTCCGCATCCTCGACGCGGCATGGTCCTTGGAGATGGATGACATTACCATCCAAGCGCACGCTCATCCGATCAGCTCCGAAATATCGAGAATCATCAGGACACTGCCGTCACCGAGCATAGTCGTGCCTACGACACCGGGCATGCCGGCGAGAATGCCGGTCATGGGCCTCAACAAGACGTCCATTCTCTGGGCGAATCCGTCTACTGCCACCCCAACGCGCTCGTCACCCGCTGCCACCACTACGACCTTCAGGCTCTGGAGGGACACGGACTGACACGGTATTTTCAAAAGGTCGGCCAGCCTCACCAGTGGAAGCGTCCTATCACGCAGGACGAACGCTTCGGCGTCTTGAATGGGAAGAACCCGTGAGACTGGCACGACAGCAGTCTCAAAAACTCCATCGAGTGGAATGCCGTAGAGTTCGCGGCCCAGTCTGACCGTTATCACCTTTGTCATGACGATCGTCAGTGGAAGGGACAGGCGGATCGTCGTGCCGCGCCCCTGCAGACTTCGAACGTTGGTCTGACCGCCCAGGCGCTCCACCGCAGAGCGCACGACATCCATACCGACACCTCTGCCCGACAGGTCGGTTACCTCCGAGACCGTCGAGAAGCCTGGAGCAAAGATCAGGTCGATGGTGTCCGCATCGCTCATGCGCTCAAGATCATCCACCGAGGCGACCCCACGATTGCGGGCCGTCTGCCGGATGGCAGCCGGGTCGATACCGGGCCCATCATCCTCGACCTCGACCGTGATGCGGTCGCCATCGCGACGGGCTCTGAGAACGATCCTGGCTCTGGCCGGTTTGCCGACCTCCCGACGAAGGTGCTCCGGTTCAGCGCCATGGCCGACAGCATTGCGAAGCAGATGAAGCAGAGGCTCGAAAAGGCCTTCCACAACCGCCTTGTCGGCCTCGACCTCTTCGCCTTCCATGGAAAAGTCGATGGTCTTGCCCAACTGGCTTGCGATCTCACGCACCGGGCGCGGAAAGCGTCGAAAGATATCCCGCATGGGCATCATGCGAACATCCATGACGGCCCCATGCAGGTCTGCAACGAGGCGATCGATGGTGGTTTGGCTTGCAAGCAGACCCTGCACAAGATGCTTCCGGTCCAGTCCATCGCCGAACTGCTCTGCGAGATGCGCCAGCGCGTTCTTGGCAATAACCATCTCGCCGACAAGATCCGCCAGCCTGTCGATCCGTGCCGCGTCAATGCGAAGCGTTCGTGCGCCCGCGCCTCCCATCCCGACACTCGCGGCTCCACCGCCATTGGGTGCTACCTTGGAAGCATGACCCTGCGCATTATGGATGATTTCGTGAATGATCACCTGGTCCGGGACAAATCGGAAGATCGCCTTGACCCTGTCGAGTTCAGCGGCCGAGATCGCCTCGATTCTCAGGTTGCAGGAGAACGGATCAATCTCCGCAATTGGCGGCCAAGGATTTTGATGCGAGAGACGGACAGCCATCAGATCGGGCACTGAGCGCAGGAGCGCCATCGGATCATCACCGGCAAAAAAGCAGTCGGCGCGCGGCGTGTACCGGATCGCCACCAGCGGAGCATCGCGCGTCCGCAGGATTTCCGGATTGCGGCTTTCAGCTATCAGTTCTTCGATCCAGCCAAGTTCAACGGCCGGAACCGCGATCGCCAATTGTGCAGGATCGTCGTCGAGTTGGGAGCGCAAGGCCCGTGCCAGAAGATAGCCGGTTTCGTCGGCATCCGGCGGCAACTGGCCTGTCTCCTCGATCACACCAACCCATCGCTCCGCCTGATCGATGCATGCAAGAAGGCTGTCGATCACATGGACATCGATGCCGACGCGTTTCTCCTTGAGAGCCCCCAGAAGGTCCTCAGCGGCATGCAATGCAAGACCCATAGGTGCGAAGTCGAACAGGCCGACCGACCCCTTGAGGGTGTGAACGGCCCGGAAGGCGCTGTCCATAGAAGCGGCCGCCTGGGGATCACGCTCCAAGGCCAGAAGATCGTCAGTTGCCTGCTGGATCAGCTCATGCGCTTCTACGATGAAATGCTGGAGAAGATCATCCATCGCGGTCTTTCCCAGGCCGTTGATAGACAATCGCGTCCTCGAAGCGGCGAAGGTCGAAGCGTTTCGAGATCCGGCTCATCGACTCGGTGTGGCCGAGACAAACGTATCCTCCCGGGTTCAGGCACTCATAGAGATTGTTGACGGCCAGAAGGCGCGACGAGTCGTTGAAATAGATGAGCACGTTGCGACAGAAGATCGCGTCGAAATGGCCTTGCGCGGCAACGGAGGCAGGGTCGACGAGATTGGTCTGTGTGAACTTCACCGATTCACGCAGGTCCTGGATCAGCCTGCGATAACCACCCCGATGCGGCTCGAAATAGCGCTGCACCACATCCGGGGGCAACCGCGAAACAGCGCGCTCCCCATAGTCTCCCGCCTTTGCGTCGAGGAGAGCCTGCGTGTCGATATCCGAACCCACTATCTCGATGTGATAAGCATCTACCAGAGGCCAATTTTCAAGCAGCCAGATTGCAATCGAATAGGGCTCCTCCCCCGTCGAGCATGGCACCGACCAGATGCGTACGAGATCACCAGGCTTCCTGGTCTGTATGATCTCTGGGAGCAGCGAGTTGCTCAAGCAGCGGAGCTGATGCTCCTCACGGTAGAAGTAGGTTTCATTCACCGTGAAGATGTTTATCAGTTGCTCGACCTCACCCTTATCGGCGTCAAGATACGCGAAATAGGCGTCGAAAGTCTCATTCCCCGTTGCCGCCATGCGGTCGGCAATGCGCCTCTCGATGTAATAGCGCTTGCTTTCACCAAAAAGCATGCCAGTGCGTTGATGGAGAAACTGGCAGAGGCGGCGGATCTCATCGGCCCTCAGCGCCTGTGCCTTGCGCAGCCTGTTCATGGGCGCCCCACCATCTCCATGATCCGGTCGGCTATCTGTTCCAGGGGCACGATGACCTGCGCGCCTCCACGCCAAACCAACTCACCGGGCATGCCCCACACGACAGCGCTCTCCTCCGCCTCGGCAATGGTGCGGCCTCCCTGCTCCTTCAGCCTCGCCATAGCCTCGGCGCCGTCGCTTCCCATTCCCGTCATCAGCACCCCGATCAGTCGCTCGGGCGCGAAATGCTGCATGGCGCTGTCCACCAGTCGGTCGACGCTCGGATGCCAGCGGTGCTCTGGCAGCGAGGGAGCGGCCAGCACCACCGGCCCGTCCGGACGAACGCCGACGATGACATCCGCATCCCCCTTCCCGATATAGACGTTGCCTGGAGCAAGCGGCATCGGCAGGGCTACCTCGGTTACAGCGAGAGCACACAGCTTATCGAGTCGACGCGCCAAGGGACCGGTGAACGAGCCCGGCATATGCTGTGCCACCACAACGGGCCACGGAAAGTCGGCGGAGAGCCGGGACAGCACGGCATCGAGGGCCGGCGGCCCGCCCGTAGAAGTCCCGATCAGGACAAGACCGTTGGCTGGCGCAGCCTTGATCCGAGGCTTCGGCGGCGCAGACGCACGCTGACGCGGTGCCCTCTCATGAAACGAACGATCCAGACCGCTGCGCAGCCGCACGCGCTCGGCCAGCCTCAAGCTGCTGGGCAGCCGGGCCCGCGATGCGGCCCGAACCGTCTCCACGAGCTTGGGGGCGAGGGTTTCCATTTCGAGTGAAATGGCCCGGTCAGGTTTCGTGATGAAGTCGACGGCTCCGAGCTCGAAGGCCTGGAGAGTCACGCTCGCGCCTGCCTCCGTGAGAGAGGATACCATCACGACCGGGCATGGGCGCTCCAACATGATGCGGTCGAGACAGGCAAGACCATCCATGCCAGGCATATTCACATCGAGCGTGATCACGTCCGGTCCGAAGACGCACAGTTGCTCCAACGCCTCGACCCCGTCGCGGGCGAAGGCGATCTCGAAATCCCCTTCTGCACTGAAGACCCCGCCCAGGAGGCGTCGCATCAAGGGAGAATCATCGACGATGAGTAGCCGGATCACGAGGCGGGCCGCCCCGGGTCACCCATAGCGGCGAGCAGATCCCTCTCAGCTCTGTCCAGCAACTCGCGCGGATCGAGCAGCAGGATCATTCTCCCCTCGATCTCGATATTGGCGATGCGATCGATGACCTGACTGCCGTCTGCGGCGAGATCGGGGGTCGGGCTGAGCTGATTTTGGGGAATGCCGAGAACCTCTGAAACCGTATCGACGACGAAGCCGGCCTGCATCTGCTCAATTCTAACCACCAGGATGCGTTCCCGCGGACGCTCTCCCTGCCCTTCGAGCTTGAAGCGCCGACGCTGGTCGATCACGGGAACGATACTGCCTCGCAGGTTCATGACGCCCTCGATGAAAGCAGGAGCCCTGGGCAGGCGTGTCAGCGTCTCGGGCACGCGCACCACTTCATCGACGGACCCGATGGGCAGCCCGAATTCCTCTCCGCCCAGATGGAACACGATGAACTGCTCGTCTCCCGTCGAAGGTCCATCAGCCGTGTCCATGTCCTGGTCGTTCTCCGTTTGGGAGGTAATCTGCTCAATCAATGAATGATCCCGGAACAAGTGGTCCGTCGACAGCACCGAGACCAGCCGCCGTCCACCCTCGAGGCGGCAGATGCCCTGGATCTGAGCTTCCGCATGACCGCGGGTCAGGATTGCCGGGACCGGGTCAATCGCACTTTCGGGCAGTCGAAGGGTTTCCTTCATGCCATCGATGGCGAGACCGACCAGCCCCCGACCGATCCGCGCAACCACCACCCTCGCTCTGCCGCTGGCTTGCCTACCCGCCCGAAGTCCTAGAAGCCCACGCAGCGACACCAGCGGCAGCAATTGCCCACGTAGTGTCATCACGCCCAGCATGACGGAATCCGCCTGCGGAACGACGGCAACATCTTCCGGCAGGGCCACCACCTCGCGAACGGAGTCGAGCGGTAGCGCAAAATCCTGCCCCGCCACCGCAAAGCACAGGAAGGCACGCTCGTCATGGACTGCAACGGCCTGGTCCTGAAGCTTCTGCACAGTTGAGGCTGGCCTGCTTTGGACTCGGCGGGTGAGATTGCCGAAATCCTTGGCCAGCAAGGCACCCAGGTCGATCATCCGCGCATGCACGGTGCCTGTGCCGTCATCGGCAGCCGCCTCCAGGGAAGCCGAACCCGCCCCTGTCAGGGACGCCACCCTGTCAACCATGAGCCCGACAGGGGTGCTGCGGTCGAGGACCACCACGCGCGCATTCGGCGCGGAGCCTCCATCCCGCCCAAGAAGGCGATCCAGCGACACGACCGGCATCACCGAGCCTCGAAGATTGGTCACACCCAACAGGCTCGATGGCCCGAGGGGGACGCGGGTCAGGGTCGGAGAACGGATAACCTCGGCCACATCGGACGTGGGCAAAGCAAAGTGCTCGTCACCCACCTGGACTGTTAGAAATGGCTGGGCGACAGCCGCAGGAGTCGCCTCGGTCATGGCTTTATGTCTCCACGATCTGGAGTTCGTCTGCCAGGGAGGCGATTTCCTCGATGGCGGCAGCCAGATCTTCGGCTCCGCGCGCCTGCTGACGTGCCGCGGTGGCGGCCTGTGCGGCTGCGCTGCCGGCCTGCTCGGCCACGGCAGCGACCTGCTGCGTGCCAAGCCGGACTTCGCGCACGGCCGTCAAAACCGTCTCGGAGCCCGTCAAGATGGCGACACTCCCCTGGCGGATGGTTTGCACATCGGCCGCTACGGCTCCGAGCCTCTCCGCAGTAAGGATGTTCTTCGGGACTTCGGCCTGTGCAATGCCAGCGCTCTGTTCCAGATCGCGCCTGACGCTGGTGATCTGATCGCGGATTTGGCGAATGACGTCCTTGATCCGGTCGGCATTGTCGGATGCATCTCGCGCCAGACTGCGGATATCGCCGGACACGATTGCGAATCCGCGTCCGGCATCACCGGCCCGGGCAGCCTCGATCGAGCCGCTCACGGCCAGCATGTTCGTCTGGACGGCCACGAGAGCGATGCTGTCGACAATCTTCTCGATGCGTCGGCCCGACTCGTCCAAGGCGCTCATCAGGTCGATCATGGCATGGGTGCCCTTCAGCGACTCTTCGACACCACTGGCCAGCCGCGTGGTCGCGGTGCGATTGTCCTCAAGGTCGGACGCAAGCGCTTCGATGCGCTCGACGGCCGCGCTGGCTACATCCCGCGATGCAGCGGCAGCCCGCTCGATCTGCTCTATGGCTCCATTGGCCTGATGCGTAGCCGACGCCTGCATCTGCGCGCCTCGGTTGATCTGATCGACAGCCGTCATGATCTCGCCGGCGGCGCCCGAGAGCTCCTGAATAGCTGCCGAGAGTTCCTCGGCAGCGGACCCGACTTGCTCGGCAATGGCGGCCCCAACCCCATTGCCTTGAAGGTCATCAGCCAGGGCGGCCAATGCGTGCGCGGTCTGGTAGCTCTGCTCTAGGGATACGCTCTGCTGTTGGACAGCGCGCTGAGCCTCCGCGGCTGCTGCTGCCTGCTCCTCGGCGGCGCTCGCGACCTGCTCTGCCCCGCGCTGCGCTTCGCGGATGGCTGTCTCTGCCTCGACAGCCGCCATGAGAATAGCCTGCCCTCCCTCAGCCAGACGGGCTACGTCGGTTCGGATCTTGTCGAGGGCGGTTACCACGGTGCGGCCGATCCGAGCCTCGCCAGACGCGGTTTCGGCCGATGCCCTGATCCGCTCCGCGACAGACTGCACCTCGCTGACGATGCCTTCCGCGAGTATCTGAATGTCCTGGGCGCTTTTCTCAGAGGTGCCGGCGAGAGCCCGGACCTCATCGGCTACGACCGCAAAGCCGCGTCCGCTCTCCCCGGCGCGGGCCGCTTCGATGGCGGCGTTCAGCGCCAGCAGGTTGGTCTGGTCTGAGATATCTCCGACCAGACGGGTGATCGCGCCGACTTCAGTTGCCTGTCTCTCAAGAAGAGAAACGACTTCGACCATGCCCCGCTGGCGGGTCGCGTTGGTCTCTACGGCGGCAACGGACGCGTCGATCTGGGCTCCCGTCTCGATCAGAAGGGTTTGAAGGCCTGCGGTTTTGGTGCGCGTCGCCTCAGCATGAGCTCGCGCGTTGGAGAACGAGTTGGTCAGGCTCACAATGGCGGAGAGCGCCTGCTGGGAAGCGCCGGCGGCCTCCTCGGCGCCGCTGGCGATCTGCTCCATGGAGCGCCGGAGCTCCTCGGCCGCAGACGAAGACTCGGCAACCCCACTTGCCAGTTCTTCCGTCGCAGCGCCAATGCGCTCCGCAGCTTTCTGTTGCCGGGCCCTAGCCCGCTCGAGCGTCCGGCGTTGGGATGAAGCGCCCTTTGCAGGCGAACGAGGCAAACTGGAATTGGCAGCTTCTTCTCCGGGCAGACGCGAGTTGCCCTTGCCCGCCAGTTCGGACGTCTTGACCAATGCCATTGGGGTCCCTTGAAACTCTAGAAGGTACTTCGACACTGCCTAGGCCCATTAAACCGGCCTTCCAGCTTGGTTAAAGCAACACAGAAAGGAGCTAGGTTCTTATAGGCTGAGTTCCCATCCCGGCAAGGCTGCGGAGAGCATTTCAGCTTATTCTGTCATTTGTGACGATCGAAAGGGTCACTTCGGTTCAACGGGTAGCGAACAGCAAATGAAATGCAAATGAAATGAAGATCTGTCACGAGCAGACTAAAGCGCTTCTTCCGCCCTGCGCCAGGACCCGATCCCCCTACGCAAGATACGGAAAAGGGCGGAAACTGCTCACGGGGCATGCAGCTTCTCAAGCAAGTGGGCATTTATGAGGGGCGATATGGCTCAGCCCTGTGGCGAAGTGACTTCGCTTGAGCACATGCAATGGACAAGCTTCCACTCGTCCACAGGCAAGCTTTTTCTGAAATAAAAACTAAACATCCAAGGCGCTTGTTATTATTTGAGTTAAGACCTATATAGGTTTTATCGGATTTTGGCCGGACAATCGGGTCGTTTCGCTTTTGACTCTGTCAGGCGCACGTTCGGACTTTCTTACCATTACATCGACGAACCGAGTTGAGGTCGCGCTTATGCGCGCCATCGCTCACGTGCATCTACAGCAATCGCGAAAGGTTACACCTATGATTACGGGCACTGTAAAATTCTACAACGACATGAAGGGCTTCGGCTTTATCCAGCCCACCGATGGCAGCAAGGATGTTTTTGTCCACGCGACCGCCCTTGAGCGCGCCGGCATGCGCAACCTCGTCGAGGGCCAGAAGGTTGCCTTCGACACGGCGGAAGATCGCCGCTCCGGCAAGATCGCCGTCAACAACATTGAGGCTGCGTAAAGCAGCATCTTCAGTGCAGGTGAACCTGTGCTGAGCCATTGAGGCCGCTCCCTATGGGGAGCGGCTTTTTGTTTTGAACTCGTGGCGCTGCCACATTGGAGGGCCGACATGTCCCATAAATACAAGATCCGACAAATGGTGCGCCTCATACGTGCCCCTATCTCCGACAGCCGCGCCGGTGGCAGCGGCATTTATGAGGTCGTCCGCCTCATGCCGGCCGACGAGACAGGCGAGGTCTCATACCGGATCAGATCAGGCATGACGGAGCGCGCCGTCCGAGAGAGCGAGCTCAGATCATGAGCGGCGTCAAGGACAAGGGCTTTGCCGACCGGCTGGGTACGGCCGATAAGGCTCGCAAAGCCATGCTGGAGCGCGTTCGGGCGATGCCGAGTGCTGACGACCCCGCTGTTATCGAACGCAAGGCAGCACGCCAAGCGATCAGCGCCGCTCGTGAAGTGCGCCGGGCCAAGCGCGAGAGTGATAGACTCGCCGCGCAGGCCCGCGAAGCTGAAGAGCGGTTGGTGCAAGAGGCGGACGAGCAGGAGCAACGCCTCGCTCAGGAAGCAGCACAGGCTGTCGAAAGAGCGGAAAAAGTTGAGCAGCAGGCCGCTTTGGAAATTGCACAGAAAGCGGCTCGTGATGCTCGTTATGCCGCCAGAAAGGCGCGTCAGTGACAGGATCACCATATGTTCATACAAGTGCGCTGGTGCATCGGTCTCCGCCCGAAGCGCCAGCTAAACAGCAGGCGAAAACAGTACACGCCACTCAACCTGTTGGGCCATTGCAATGGGCGCGATCGAAGCTGTTTGATCTCCTCTTCGCGTTCTGGACCGCTCTCTTCGGACTAGCCATTCCTATCCTATGGCTCCTCGGCTCCCCAGAAGTCCCAATTCGATCCGCGACCCGGATCTGGATTCGTGGCGCGCTTTTTGGCCTAAAGCATGTTGTGGGCTTGCATTATGTCGAGCGTGGGCGGGAGCATATTCCACAAGAGCCTTGTCTGATTGTTGCTAATCATCAGTCAACCTGGGAGACATTGGCCTCGCTGGTGCTCTTTCCCGATGTTGCGATCGTGGCCAAGCAGGAACTGCTCTCAATTCCGGTCTTCAGTTGGTATCTGCGCCGTTCCCCGATGATCATCATCGATCGCGAGGCTGGCACAAAAGCCCTGCGGGACATGATCCTCCAAAGCCAAGCGGCTCTCGACAAAGGACGATCCGTCCTGGTCTTTCCCGAAGGAACGCGGCGGCACGTCGATCAACGTGTGGAGTTCAAGCGGGGAGCGGAGTTTCTTTATACAAAACTTGAAGTGCCGACACTGACGATGGCAGTGAACTCCGGACATTTCTGGAGTCCCGGCGCCACAAGCAAATGCAATGGCACAATCACGGTCATCTACGGCTCCCCGATCGCTCCTGGGCTGTCAGGAGTCGAGTTCACCAGGAAAGCCGAAGGCAACTTGGAGACTGATAAGAATTGCATTCTGCATTGAGATAGGGTCAGACGTCTTGGCGACTTGAGCCACGCGGCGGTTAAGGTCCCCTGTCCCGCGATGCTCATACTTACGACAGTGTCGTGGCGCGTTGAAGGATTGGCTATCGGATCGTTTGTGCCACTCAACGGGTTCCGTCGCAAACTTTTTGTTTCAGAGTTTCAGCTACTGGGGTGGTGGTCTCAGTGGCGGAGGAACAGGTGTTCAAGGGCAGGCATTTTGATCGATCCGTGATCCTGCTCTGTATCCGGTAGTACTTGGCCTGTAACTTGAGCCTGCGAAACCTCGAGGAGATGATGGCCGAGCGAGGCATCTCCGTCGACCACGCGACCATTCACCGATAGGTTGTCCGGTATTCACCCGAGTTGCTGGAGCGGTTCATCGTCGTAAGCGAGCCGTCACTGGCAAGTGGCACGTCGACGAGACCTATATCAAGGTCAGGGGTCGCGGGATGTACCTTTACCGCGCTATCGACAGCAACGGCGATCCGGTTGAATTCTGGTTCAGCGAGCGACGCAATCTGGCTGCTGTCAAACGGTTCCTGCGCAAGGCACTCAAGCGGCATGATAGACCTGAAAGGATCGTCATTGATGGCAGCCAAACCAACCATGAAGCGATCCTGTCGTGCGATGCGGAAAGCCGTCTACAGGATAGCTCAAGACGTCCGCTCGTTCCTATTAGGATCCGGCAGGGTCAGTTCCTCAACAATTATATCGAGCAGGATCATCGTGCCGTCAAAAGACGGATTCGCCCGATGCTCAGCTTCAAAGCCATGAACAGCGCTCGGGCAATCCTGGGCGGGATTGAGATGGTTCACATGATACGGAAGGGGCAGGCGAAGTGCGCCCACAGTTCGCAGCTTTCCCTCGCCGAGCAGTTCGAGCAGTTCGAGCGGCTCGCTGCATAGGAGTCTGCTGTTCACTCTGGCATTGCCTGGTCGATCACCCGAAATTGCGACAGAACCTCGGGGTGAGCATGCGCTTTGGCATAGGCGATGCACTGATCAAGCAACAGGCATTCAGCTCGTCATAGCTCCTCACCCGCAGCCGTGGCGTGAAGAAGCGCTCGTGCATAAGCCCAACTTGGTTCTCGACCTGGCCCTTCTCCCGGCCGGAGGCTAGTGTGAAGGCGACCGGCTCGACCAGGCAATGCCCGCACATCTGGAGAAAGCGGCGGTTATGGGCGGGCTCCTTGCCGATGAAGATGGCGCCCACCGCCGCCTTCATGTTGTCGTAGATGCCGCGCCGGCAGGCGCCCTTGAAGAACGCGAAGGCGCGATCATGAGCGTCGAACACCATCTCCTGGCTCTCACGCGAATAGGCTCGCACGAACATCATGCGCGAGTGGCAGAGCCGGACATGAGCGACTTTGACGGTCACCGTCATGCCGTTGAGCAGGATGACTTCGTGGCTCCAGTCGAACTGATAGGCCTCGCCGGGCGCAAAGCTCAGTGGTACGAAGACGGCGGTTGCAGAGGTGGACTGCTCCTGGCGCCAACTTCTGGCATAGCGGCGTACGGCGTCATAGCCGCCCTCATAGCCAAGACCCCGTAGCTCCTCGAAGAGCCGGATCAGGGTCAGACGTTCCCGAGCGGGCTTGGTATCGTTGAGCGCCAGAAGGCGATCCAGACTCTCCCTCCAGGGGCCAATGCGTGGCAGAAGGCTGGCGTTCGCGCTCGTAGCGGAACTCGGTGGCTCCCGAGCGCAGCACCTCGCGGACTGTGTTGCGCGCGATGTAGAGCTCGCGGGCGATCTGCTTGATCGTCTTGCCGCGCACGAAAAACTCGCGCCGGATCCGTGCAATCGTGTCCACGCCCTTCATCCCCTGCCACCTATCCTGATCCAGGACAGGCAATTTGCTCGCGTGGCAGCCGCAGGAGTTAAATTTGGACGTCGACCCCCCTGCCTCAGAGGGTCAACATAGCACGCCGAAACACATGCGGGTACCTGATTGATCTCAACATGAGTCGAATAGGCCGTTTATTCGACTAGAAGTATTAGAGAGATGGCTGTTAGGTTGTGCAAGCTGACAGGGGGCTTCCATGACGAGGGCGTTTTCAATCTGACTGTTTATTTGCACAGTGCGGCTCTGTCACAACCGTATCCCTAGCTTTCCGCATGGAATGCCAGGAAAACTGCCTTCTGCTGTATTCCGCCTGGATTTTATCGCATTCCCGCAATGGCCCTTGAACCCCCCACGTTAGCCGCCGCCTTTGTGCTGCTCTCAGCAGTGCTGGGCGTCCTGCTACTGCTCGCTTGGATCCAGAACCGGAAGGTTCGCGCCCTGGCATGGTAGAGTTCCACCTTTGGCCTGATCCCTCTTGGAATCAGCATGGCTAACGTCGGAGCGGGAGTTCCCAATCATCTCACCTTGCTGGTAGCCAACGCCGCGATAACCCTCGGCTATGGCGCTCTCTACGCTGGGTGCCTCACCTTCAATGGACGGGCCGTTACAATTCTTGCCGTCGCTCTTGGGTCCACGGCTTGGGTGGCTGCATTCCCGTTCATTCACGAGTTACTTGGCGCGAGAATTACTTTCGTTGCCCTGATCAGTGGAGCCTATGCTGCCCTTTCCGGGTGGGAGCTTTCGAGGCATGCTCCTCAGCGCCTTGTCTCGCAACGAGTGGCCGTCATCCTCCTGTACGGTTTGGCAGCCTTTAATCTACTTCGGGCAGTGCTTGGGCTGCCGCTGGGCTCGCTCTTTGGGATGAACGTCGCTGTTAGCCGCTGGTCCACGGAAATGGCACTTTTTCTCGTGGTCTATGCCCCAGCGCTTGCCTTCATCTTCCTGTCCATGGCCAAGGAGCACCTCGAAGAGGCCCTGCGCGAGAGTGAGGAGCACCACCGCTCGTCTGTTGAGCTCGATCCGCAAATCCCGTGGACGGCCGATCCGCACGGCAATGTGCTCGACATGTCTCCGCGTTGGGGTGAGTTGACGGGAATGCCTCCTGAGGAGGCGCTTGGGCAAGGCTGGACTACGGCACTGCACCCGGACGATGTCCCCATTGCAGCACAACACTGGTTGGATGCTGTCGTCAGCCGCAGTCATGTCGATGTCGAGTACCGTCTGTGCTTTGCCAACGGGAGCTATCGCTGGTTCCGCGCCCGGGCCACACCTCGGCTTGGAAAGGACGGCGCCCTGATACGCTGGTACGGCACGGTCGAGGACATCCACGATACAAAACTTGCCGAGGAGCGCCTCCGCTGGGCTGCCTATCATGATGATCTGACGGGCTTACCCAACCGCAGGCTCTTCCTTGAACGCCTGCGGGAAGCGCTCGACGGCATCTCAGGCCGGTCGCACAGCGTTGGTTTGCTGGTCCTGGATCTGGATCATCTCAAGCACATCAATGACCAGTTTGGCCACGATGCCGGTGATGCCCTGTTGAAGGAGTTCGGACAGCGGTTGCGTCGTGGCGTTCGCACCACTGACACAGTTGCGCGTCTGAGCGGAGACGAGTTCGCCGTCATTCTGCCTGATGTTGCCGGAGAGGACTGTGTCGCGGCGGTGGCTCAAGCTCTTCTGGCCCGGATGCAGGGATCCCTGGGGCACAGTGGTGAGGCGCTGGACTGCCGCACCAGCATCGGCGGTGCCATCTCTGCCGAGCACAGTCTGAGCGCGGAGGATCTCCTGAAGCAGGCAGACCTTGCGCTTTATAGCTGCAAGGCAGCGGGCCGCGGTCAGTTCGCGATGTTTCAGCCGGTGATGCGTGATGAGGCGCAGAAAACAGCCTCAGCTCTGACGTTGGCCCGTCAGGCAGTGGCCCTTGGGTGGATCGAGCCCTTCTACCAGCCGAAGGTGGAGCTCGCCTCCGGGAAGCTCGCAGGCTTCGAAGCGCTCCTGCGCTGGTGCCATCCCCGCATGGGAATTCAACTACCCGATATTCTTGCCCGTGCCTTTGACGATACAGAGCTTGGAATCGCCATTGGGAACCGCATGCTCTCCTGTGTGGTCCGCGATATGCGCCGGTGGCTCTATGCAGGTCTGGATGTTGGCAGGATCTCGATCAATGCCTCATCCGCCGAGTTTCGCCGCGATGATTATGCCCAACGGGTGCTCGCCCACCTGCGTGAGGCCGGCATTCCGCCGAACCGTTTCGGGGTGGAGGTCACTGAGACGGTGTTCCTTGACCACAATGTCGAACATGCCCAGAAGACGCTGCGCGCTTTGAGTGAAGGCGGGGTTTCAATTGCGCTTGATGATTTCGGCACCGGTTATGCCTCGCTGTCGCACCTGAAGCTGTTCCCGGTCAATGCTCTCAAGATCGATCGTTACTTCGTGAATGACTTGGAAACGGATACGGACGATGCATCGATTGTCAAAGCCGTACTGAGCCTCAGTCAAAGCCTCGACATCAGAGTAGTTGCCGAGGGCGTTGAAACCGCTGCGCAGGCGGCATTCCTCCGGGAGCATGGTTGTGATCTAGGCCAGGGCTATCTCTTCGCGCGGCCTATGGCGAGCGAAGCCGTCCCGCAGTTCATCCGGTCATGGTCGTGCGAGGCAAGCTGGCGGACAGAGGGATAAGTGACTTGGCGCAGAGGCCACCCATCAGGCACCTAACGGACCAGCCGGATACCTGCGGCTTGCAGCATGTGAGGACGTCACCCTCTCCAGGCAGAGCGGCTAGGAGAGTAGGCACCGGCATTGGCGCGGATAAGCCCAGCCTAAGTGTTGGGCTAATTGATCACCTTTGGACCCATCAGTTAATCAGTCAATCCGCGTGGAACATCGCTAAGCTTCAGGTGTTTGACTCATGACCTCATGTTTCCCCCTTTCGTGATGCTCCTCTGGTGACACACTCACCCCAGGTTCCTCCTGGGGTTTTCTTTTTGCGTGTCACCTGCGACCACTCAGCCATTCCAAATATCCCTTTTGGCTGAAGAGAGGCTAGACCAAACAGCCTCGATGACATTTCGGGTCATTCTCCCGATTCTCGCAATGACGAGCGTAGCATATAGACGTAACTGCGCTGGGCTTCAGGGCATGAAGAGTGATAGTAGTTCAATTTGGCAGGCGCTAAGTAAAGCCTTTACCTTCACCTGATAGGGCGGTGCCGCATAGGTAGTGGCCGCAGTATAAGGGGCCTCGACAGCGTCCGAAAGGAAGGCGCTAGCGTTCCATTCTTCCAATAGTGATTGGCGGCTTAGTTTTCGCAGGCGTCGTCAGCGTCGAGGTTGGGCCACCGCTTGTTAGCTGCAATGTGAAGGGTAACATCAGCTCTAACGGCGGCCAAAAGATTTACCTCGTGCCAAGCCAGAAATATTACTGGGAAACGAGGATCAACTGGATGAAGGGGGAGCGCTGGTTCTGCTCGGAGAGCGATGCACTCAGAGCTGGATGGCGTAAGTCCGGTATCTGAGCAGCGTTACCTAGAGGCTCCGGCGATGTGAGAGCCACTTACTGAACATGGGCTGGAGCGGGCTTTGGATTATGCGGTATTGGGACAGTCTGCTATTCGGACCGCATTCAGGGCTTCACCGAGGGCTTCGAGTGCAAACGGCTTGGAGAGCGTGGGGCGCCCCCGAAACCGTTCTGGTAGCGCACTATCCCCGTAGCCCGTTGCGAAGATGAACGGGATTCCTCGGAACTCGAGCACATCGGCAACTGGAAACACGACTTGGCCTTTCACATTGATGTCCAGCAGACCGACACTAAAGTTGGCCTGTAAGGCATGGGTCAGGGCGTGGTCGAGCCTAGAGGCCGGGCCGACTATGTCATATCCAAGCTCTTCGAGCATGTCCTCGATGAGCATGGAAATCATCGCCTCGTCCTCGACGACCAGGATGCGGCCTTTGGCTTTGTTAGTCACAGTGCTCTCTTTGTTGATCGCCTCCGCTGATAAAGCAAAGCTTTGAGACTTTCTATTTCATTTCTGGGCTTTGAGTGCGAGTTTTCAGAGGCTTGCCAGCAGGAGGCTCACTCCAATGAGCGAGCTTATGGAGGAGGCGAACAGGAGGGAGGCGACCCGAAGCGACGGGTTCGGAGCCGGGTCCATCGAGCGAGGCTGAGAGTTGCCGTCGGGTTGATCGTCGATTATGAGGCTGACCCATCATTCGGTTTGATGACACATGGTGAGCAAACGGACGTAGGCGCCGATCTACTCCTTCACGAACTATTTCAGAGTGTTACGTCTCAAGTGCCGATCTCATGACCCCCTTAAAACAACTATTCTGCAGGCCTAAAAATACTATTACCCGTCGCAAAGGTGAATGGGCCGCCGCCGGGCCCGCTGCGCAGAATCTTACGGGGATTTGAATTTGCTGCGCTTAGCCCGAGCGATGAGTTGCTTAATTCGATCTACAACCTCATGCGCCGGGTATGGCTTTTTGAGCATTGGCCCTTCCTCGCAAAGGGTTGCGGCAATGTCCGCTGAACGTTCAATACCAGCGGTTAGAAGAACCTGTACACTAGGCTTATTTGTTCTAATCCAGTGCGCTAGCCCAAAGCCGTCCATCGTGCCTGGCATCTGGACATCACTGAATACGATATCAATAGACACTTCAGGAGTCTGAAGAATCTCTACTGCCTCAGCGGAGTTCACCGCTTCGTAAATCCGATAGCCGCATCCTCGCAGACAATCTGCAATCACGAGCCGGACCAGTACCTCGTCCTCAACAACGAGAATCGTTTCCGACGGAGTGTCTGCATCACGTGCTGAAGGAGTTAATGCGGCGCTCATGTTAAGCCAACCGTCGAGCTTTTAGCAAAGTTCCACGCCTCAGTGGCGAGGCCTTTCGGGCCAATTGACGCATTGGCTCACCACCTCAAGAACGTGGGACACCAGGTAAGGCTTATGGATAAAAAGGCCGAGGCTATCCAATTCTGGCGCTGTTGAGATGAGCTCCTTGTCCAAGGTGAGGACAATCTGTGTCGCCCCCTGGCGCTGGTGCACAATGCGGGCGACATCCAGTCCAGTTCTTTGCCCCGGCAGACGGATATCGATAAATAGAAGATCGACCCTTACTGAATCGAGTACGGTCAACGCATCCTCCGCAGTGCTCGCTTCCAAAACCTTGTAGCCTTGGACCCGCAATTCATCGCTAATGAGGCATCGAGTGAGGACATCGTCTTCAACAACGAGGATGGTCGGAGGTGAGCGGCGAGGAAAAACGGTAACGGATGCAGCACTCATTCCAGCTCAATACCCATCGTAATACGCGGATAACGTGCGGCTGCGCGTCAGATTCTCTCGATGCTTGTCCAACTCACAATGATGCGTCGGTTGCACTATGGATGGGTGCGGGTTAGTTTATTGCCGCGTTTCCGTTTCGAAATCCCTCTCATTTGTGCGTGGCGTTGTGAGTAGTACACAATCTTCAGGTGTGGTCCTTCTGGTAGAGGATGAGCCACTTGTACGGCTGGTTGTAGCCGACCTTCTGTCGGATGAGGGGTTTCATGTCATCGAAGCGGCCACCACGGAAGACGCTATCACCGTGCTGAGGGCCAATCTGGAAGTGGACGTATTGCTAACAGATGTGGAGATGCCGCCAGGAGCGAATGGCTATGAGCTGGCGCGTCAGGTTGATCAGGCTTGGCCCCTCATAGAAATTCTTGTGACATCCGGACGGGAATGGCCACAGCTCAACTCTCTTCCTCCTGGAGCTGCCTTCCTCTCAAAGCCCTTCTCTAATACGACTCTCCTGTCCCATGTACGAGCGGCCGTCGGCCGGACGCGGGTGGCCCGTGCCACTCAGGCTGAGCAATCCACCAAGGATCCTACGGGCGTATCCGTCCCCAAAGCCTGTTAAGGCGGTCCGCTTTCTACATCAGCGAGCCTTGCCGCCGCTTATCGGCCGCCAGCGCTTCCAAGGCTTCCGTTGCATCGCCCTCGGTCGGGAGTTCAATCGCCATCAGTTCGCACGATTATTCCGGCTACAAAAGTTACAAGGCTTTGTAACTGCCAAGAGATTGATTTTATTGCATTTACAAGGGGTACAGCGGTTACAAACAAAAGTCACTAGCTCCCTGGCTTCGGCCGTTGTGGTCTATTTCGGCGCTATGGCTGTCCCTTGTGCTCATGCCGGGTTGGTGCGGATGGGTTGCGAACACGATGTGGCTTTCGAGAGGGCAATCGACCTCAACAGGCGGTATGCCATGGGTGTCAGTCTTCCCAGCGAGGATGAGTCCGAGGAGATTTGTGAGGCCTACACAGAATTGGAGTTCGCCATTGACCAGATCCCGGCAGAGACGTGGGCGAGCGTCGTGGCCAAGGCTCGCGTTGCGGCGGAGTACGCCCCTCCCGTCAATCTAGAATGCCCGCTGCTTGACGACATGCTGACCAGCCTCTTGGCCGATATTCTGCGGATCGCTGGCGAGGAGCCCAAGCGCCACACGTCCTTTCACTAGGACGCGGACTCATAACTGCGCATCCAGATGCGGGCTGAGACCAGCTTGATGGCAGCCAGGAAATTGTCGGGGTTCTTGTCGTATCGCGTGGCAATGCCGCGGAATTGTTTGAGCTTGTTGAAGAAGCGCTCGACCAGGTTTCTGTAGCGATACAGAAAGGGACTGAAAACCAACGAGCCCTTGCGATTGCTCTTGGGCGTGATGTTGGCCCAGACATCCTGCTCCTGGGCCTGATCGCGAATGGCATTGCTGTCGTAAGCTTTGTCGGCCAGCAGGATCGCCCCTGGCTTGAGATCGTTCAGGAGAGCATCCGCTGTCGTGCCATCGTGTGCCTGACCCGGTGTCAGTGTGATGCGGATCGGGCGGCCTTCGGCATCGACCAGGGCATGGATCTTCGTCGTCAGGCCGCCGCGGGAACGTCCCATGCCACCATCGCCACCCCCTTTTTACCGGTTGCGCCATGCTGGTGGACACGCACGCACGAGGAGTCGATCATGATCAGATCGCCGTCGTAAGCGGCCGAGACCGCATCCAGGATGCGGTCCCACACCCCGGCCTCTCGCCAACGCACGAAGCGGTTGTAGCAGGTGGTCGTGGGGCCATAGCGCTCGGGGATGTCGCGCCAGGGTGAGCCGGTGCGGAAGCGCCAGAGGATGCCGTTGAGCACCCGACGGTCGTTCACCCGCGGCACACCTCTCGGCTTGTTGGGCAGCAGTGGCTCGATGATCTTCCACTCGAAGTCGGTCAGTTCGTGTCGACGCATCAGATCCTCCCGTCTCCGGGAGATGATTCATCACCAGACTGACAATGGAAGAGCTTTTATGAGTTCACGGCCTAGCACTACAGTTGCACCTTTCGTTTGCGATGTGAGGCTTGCGCCACCGCCTGA
>JAYSGD010000025.1:0-43363 GCA_041913065.1 Microvirga sp.
AAGCCTGCCGGAGGCGTAGGCCGAACTGAGTTACTAAACGGTTTGCGACGGAGCCCGATCGCAAGCGCGATCGGGAAGAGGGCGGCCAGGAACGGACCCAGATACGGGACGAACCGGAGCACCGCCGCCAGAAGCCCCCACAGCACAGTGTTGGGCACGCCGATGAAGTAGAGAGCGATGCCGATCGGAATGCCGTAGGTCAGGTTCACCACGAGCTGCATCAGCAGGTAGCGGCTGACGCGTGCGGCCGCATCGTTGATCGCCTGCGTGCTCTTCTGGAGGTCGCCCGCGCCGACGAGCTTGATGAAGCGGTCGCGCAGATCCTCGCGCTCGAGCAGCACGAAGATCACGAAGATGACCACGAGACCGGCTGTGGCGAGCGGCGCGAGCAGTGGGCCGACGACGGTCTGGATGATCTCGAGCGGCTTGGCCCGCGGGGCTTCCAGACGCACCGTGACCGGCTCCTGAGGCGCAGGAGCCGCTCCGGGGCTTGGCTGCGGCCGCTCGGGAGGCTTGCCCTCGCCTGAGATCTCCTTGCCGAGGTCCTCGATGGTGGTAGTGACCTTCTCGACGACGTCGCCTCCGGGCGCGGGTTGCTGCAAAGAGCGGATCTTCTCGGTGATGGTGGTCTGGTAGGCGGGAAGGTTGTTCGCGAGCTGGATGAGCTGGCGCCCGACCACGAAGGCGATGCCGGCAATCAGGATGAACGCGAGGGTCACGGCGACGAGCACCGCGGCGATCCGGGGCAGCCGGAAGCGCCTGAACCAGTTTACCAGGGGCGTCAGGGCGAAGCTCAGGAGGATCGCCAGGGCAAAGGGAATGAAGATGTCCCGGCCGAAGTAGAGTGCCCCGATCGCCAGGACGATGCCGCCGGCCGTCAGGAGCGGGGAGTCGGTTGACGCCGCAGTGGGAGAAAGGGGCGGTGGGGGCAGGGCTGGATCAGCCATGGGCGCGGCTCCCGGCTAAGGTTGTCGGCAGGACAACCCGGAGGCCAGCTATTGGATCCGGCCACCGCGGCCTTGTTTGGCCTGAGGCTACGGACCGGATCGCGGGGCGCAGGGGAACAGCAGCTCCACGGTGGTGCCCTCGCTGGGGCGGCTGGTGATGCGGGAATCGCCGCCGATCCGGCGCAGGAAGCCGTGAACCTGCGACAACCCGAGACCCGTCCCCCGCTCGCCCTTGGTGGAGAATAGCGGCTCGAACGCCCGTCTTGCCTGGGCCGGCGTCATCCCGGTGCCGGAGTCGCGCACCAGCACGCGGACGTAGGAGCCGAACTCCAAGGTGTCCGACCCCTCGGGCTCGGTCCACGACGATGTCGCGATCGCGATGGAGCCGCCGTTCGGCATGGCATCCCGGGCGTTGATCACCAGGTTGAGGAGCGCCGCGTCGAACTGTGTGCGGTCGACGAGACAGGCGGAGAGACGAGGGGCGAGATCGAGGCTCAGGGACACGCCGGAGCCGACCGCCTGCCGCAGCATCGGCTCGAGCGCGCGCAACAGTTCGTTGGCGTCGCCTGCCGTAACCTCCAGGGAGCGGTGCCGGGCAAAGCCCAGCAGACGTCCGGTCAGTCCCGCGCCGCGCTCCAGGGCCTTGCTTGCCCCATCGAGGTGCTGCCACAGCCGGTCGGGGTCCCCGAGATGCTTCCCGGCGAGGGCGAGGTTCGCGCTGGCGACCGCGATCACATTGTTGAAGTCGTGGGCGACGCCGCCGGTCATCTGGCCGAGCATCTCGAGCTTTTGGGTCGCCAGCGCCCGCTCCTGGGCAAGGCGGCGCTCGGCGCGGCGCCGGATCGTACTGAGCGCGACGACCAGGCCTAGAGCCGCCACGATGGCGAAGCCGCCGGCGCTTGCCAAGGTGGAAGCCTTCCAATCGGCCAAGATGGCATCGCGGCCGAGGGCGACCGTGACGACGAGCGGTAATCCCGGCACGGCCCGGTAGCTGACGATGCGCTCCACCCCATCGGCTTGGCTGACCGCCGTGTAGGTGCCGGTCGGATTGTGTGGCAGGAATTCGGAGAACAGCTTCAGGGAGGCGAAGTCCTGCCCGACTATCGCCTGGCCCGTCGGCGCCCGCGCGATCAGAATCCCGTCGGCATGCAGGAGGTTGATGGTGTCGTTGCCCTGGAGATGGAGTTCGCCGAAAAACCCATCGAAGAAGGCCGGCTCGACGGCCGCGACCACGATCCCGCCGAAGGAGCCGTCGGGCCGGTCCACGCGTCGGCTGACGCTGACAAACCAGCGGTTCACGGAACGGCTCCGCAACGGCTTGCCGATGTGCAATTCGTCGGCGGGGTTGTTCCGGTGGAACCGGAAGTACTCCCGGTCAGCGAGGCTCACGCGGGGGGTTGAGGGGTGGTCGGTGTCGTTCGTGATGAAGCCGTCCGCGCCGATGACGAACTGGGCGCGCACATACGGCAGCGCCTTGAGCCGCCGCGTCAGCAGTTCCTGATAGGCCTCGTCATGTCCTGGGACGGTGAACGTGCGAGCGGTATCGGCCATGCCTTGGAGGACGAGGTCGACCGCCTGGAAGCTGCGCGCCGTCTGCTCCTCGAGCAGGCGGCTGAGGTCATTCGCCTGGGCGTGCCCCTCCTCGATCCGCTGCCCATGGCTGACCCACAAGAGGGCCCCAAGGGTGATTCCCGCCGCCAGCACCGCCGCGGCAGTCGCGAGGAACGCCGGATGCTTGAGGGTATCGCCGTCCTCCCGTACGCGGTCCCGAACCTGCCGCACGGCGCGCATCGGGAACGTCCGCAGTTCACTCGGACGGAAGATGCCGGGGAATCGGTTAGGGAGCGCCATCGCGGTTCTTCCTCCGCATTCTGACGGACCTCGGGACAGGGGTGGTTGAACGGAGACAGACGCTTCGTCTTAAGACAGAATTTGAGATGGGCTACGCGGAGCCGCAAGACGCGATTACTACGGATCGACAGAAAACTACTTGATCTCGATCAAGGGGGAAGTGAGTTCGGCCCGGACTATCCGCTGGCGGTATACGCTGCCCGGCAGCGGGTCGGACTCCGATCCCGTCGTTGGCCATGGGGCCTGAAGCTGTCGCGGCGGACCGGGAACCTCGGCCAAGCTTAACATGGTATACAGCGGATGCCCCCTCGAACGTGTACACGGGAACCACGGTCTCGCCAGGCCGGGGGAAAGGCGGTGTCCGTACCCTGCGACATCTCGCTCGAGACGATCCGGGTCCTCATCGACAGCCACGACGGCAAGGGGCTCTGTCGCAATTTCTAACTGCGGACGGTAAAGATCTAAGCGCAGTTCGTACTCGCCTATGCGGAGAGACGCTCGAACTGCTCAGCGAGTGACGTTTGCTGAGCGCAGACGCAGTTCGCCTGTCCCTTTCGCATCATGTGCACCGTTTCTATGCCGCCCAGGATCGCGCGAGCGCTACTCATGGACTTGAACCCCATCATCGGGTGAGCCCGCCGCTTGATAGCCCGATGATCCTGCTCGATCCGATTATTGAGGTAGGCGCTTTGCCGGATCCTGATCGGCTTGAGCCTGCGTCTTGAACGGTCCTGCAGCCGGCTCTCGGCATCACACGACAGCATGGCTTCCCGATTGGTCTGGCTGCCGTCGATGACGATCCTCTCAGGCCGGCCGTGCCGCTTGAGCGCCTTGCGCAGAAAGCGCTTAGCAGCAATGAGATCCCGCCGTTCACTGAACCAGAACTCAACCGTTTCGCCATTGCTTTCGGGGGCTCGATAGAGATATTTCCATTGACCTCGGACTTTGACGGAAGTCTCATCGACATGCCACTTTCCGGTAACAGCTCGCTTTCGGGCATTGAAGCGCTTCAGAAGTTCGGGCGAGTATCGGACAAGACGAGCGGTATTAGCTGCAACTGACCTTGAGGGTTATGCTGACCGTGGAGCGGTCAGGATGAATGTTCTGGAACCAGCGGAATACATGGTTAGGTGTCGCGGGAACTCGTCGTCACTCCGACGGATCTCTTCAGGATGAAGCAAGGCCCTTAATGACAGTTTATGGCACTTCTGAGACGTCAGCGGTCGGTCCGCTGCGGCACTCAAGTGCCGACATTCGTTAAGCGACCGGAATGTGAAATTTTGACCCAGTGCAGACATTTTGAATATCGGTAGCCCTCGCTCGAGTTATTCGGGAAAATTTGTCAACTGAAACATCCGTACGACCTAATGCCTGTAAAAACATGTACGACATGCTGCTGAGATAATGTGCCTGCGCGCGTGCGGCAGAGGATCGGTCATGACCACACGATCCCCACTGCCGGAAACGAGGAGATGACCGTCGATAATGCGGCGGCTTGGCCTTGCCCACGCCCTGTTATCCATCCCATGGAGGACTTCGATCTACCCTTCCGTACTGCGGTGCGATCAACTGGGCAGACGCGGCGGCCGGGGGCCAATCTCCTGAATGATGATGTTGCGTCCTGCCATGGATAGATGATCGGTGGCATTAGACTCGAAGCCCTGCCGGCCGGCCGGGCCGCCTCTCAGGCCCTGCGCCGCAATCGCAACCTCAACGCGGTTGCGCACGTTCAGCTTCTGCATCAGAACCGTCATGTAGTGCTTGATCGTCCGCTCAGTAAGGCCTAGCTCAGATGCGATTTTTTTGTTGGTTCTACCCTCGAGCAGGAGACGGACGATCTGGTCCTCCCTTGCGGTCAGGCTGAGCGCTTGCATGGCGACCTTGCGAACGGACGAGTTCTTCAATGCCGCGATTGCCTCAGTGGCAAAGTTCTCTGATACGTAAGTGGCCCCGGCGATCACGGCTCTTGCGGCATTGGCGAGCTCGCATGTCGTGCAGGACTTGGACACATATCCCTGTACTCCCGCCTCGAGAGCGCTCACGGCGTACTCAACGCCGGGGATTGCTGTGAAGGCAATGATCCTCGTGCCTGGATACTTGGCCGTAATCTCCGAAATCGCCGCGATGACATTTCCAGGAATTGCTAGGTCCAGGATCATTAAGTTGGGACGATGCTGCTCGGCGATTGCGAGCACGTCCCGCACGCCGCCGCCGCGCGCCACCACGGTGAATGTGCCTTGTGCCGCTAGCACGTGCGCCATTCCCTCGATGGTGACGGGATGCCCGTCGATCAAGGCAACCGAAACCGAATGCATGAAAGGCCCCCCGAACGGGACACGGTGGTACGGACCCGCGTGGACCTCACCGTCTCTAGTCCCGTTATCAAAGGAGCGTAGCCGTCGAAAGGAACAGAGTCCTCTGCCCTGAAGGGGTAGTACAGCGGTAGAACCCAATCCGAAGGAGGTAGTGCCGTCAACCGGAGTAACTCTACCAACGGCCGTCCGAATGGCGCCAAGGGCGTTGAAACATCTGGAGGATTGCCCGCCTGAGGCCGCCATGCGCAGGACCGGCTTCCTGTAACTGAACGGGGTAGTTACCTGGACCAAGGTCCAGTGTGAGCTCAGACCTTGGTCGGTTGCGGGTCTGCCGATCCCACGTACCTTGGCCCTCCCAAGGAAACTATTCGGGGCAATGCATGTCGGGATTGGCCGCACGACTGGGAGCGCGTCGATGGGGTGCTGCCTTAGGATCCTGGAGCCTGACGCGCCAGTTCGCGGTTACGGGCGGCGCCATCATGCTGCTCGCCATGATCGTGGAGGGGCTGTTCACCGCCGAGGTCGTCTCGAGGAATACGATCGATCGCAAGGCCGCGACGACCGCCCTGTTCATGGATAGCTTCCTGTCGCCGCTGGGGGGGCAGCTCGCGGCGGGTGACGTCCTGCCCGCGGAGGAGCAGGCCAAACTGGACCGGCTACTGGGCAAGCATGATTTCGAGAGCCGTTTCCCGCATCTCGATCTCTGGAAGGAAGGCGGCCTCATTGCGTACTCCCGGTCCCCTGATCTGATCGGGCGCACGTTCGCCCCCCCTGCTGGACTCGTTGCCGCCCTGGCTGGAGAGGTCTCGGCGCGTTACACCGACCTGGAAGCCGCCGAGCACACGGTCCGGGGCATCACGTCCCGTTATCTTGAGATCTATGTCCCCATTCGGGAGCAGCACACCGGGCGGATCGTCGCCGTCGCGGAGATTCACGAGGTGACGGAGCCGCTCGAGCAGAGGCTGTTGTGGCTGCGTCTCAATAGCTGGCTCGCGCGGATTGGTGCCACCGCTCTGATCATGGCCGGCCTGTTCTGGATCGTCTATCGTGGCAATCGCATTATTATGACTCAGCAGCGTCAGCTTTGCGAACGCATGTCAGAAGTCGAGCGGACGTCTCGGCATAACCGCATCCTCCGGGAACGGATACAGTGTGCATCGGGCCGGGTCTCAGAACTAAATGAACGCTATCTACGGGGGGTAGGCGCGGACCTGCACGATGGGCCGGCGCAGCTCATAGGTCTCGCTGCCCTGAAGGTGGAGCACGTCCGGCTGGCCACGACGACGGCGGAACGGGAGAAGGAATCTCAAGCACTGGATGCGTTCCTTGCGGACGCTCTTCGCGACATCCGCTGCATTGCAAGAGGCCTAATGCTGCCTGAGATCGAGGGGTTGCCGCTTCAGGCGGTTATCGCACGGGCAGCCCGCGTCCATGAGCAGCGCACCAAGACAGCAGTCACTGTGCACTGCGGGAACATTCCGCTGTCCCTACCGTACTCAGTCACGATGTGCGCGTACCGGTTCGTCCAGGAGGGCCTCAACAATGCCTACCGCCATGCCGGGGGTAAGGACCAGTCCGTGACCTGTAAGCTCGAGGACGGGATACTGAGCCTTGCCGTCGAGGACGGTGGGGCAGCAACAGTCCTCCTGCGCCCGGCCGGTCCCGATTCCGGTCTTGGGCTCGTCGGACTACGGGAGCGGGTTGAGAGCCTGGGCGGTACGTTCCGCATGGGCAAGGTTCCCGAAGGGGGAACCAGGATCGAGATGATTATGAACGTCCAAGGGGGAGGTCAGGATGGGTAAAAGAATTCGCGTTGCGGTGGTGGATGACCATGCGCTGTTCCGGGCCGGGGTGGTCCAGTCGCTCGCGTTCGACGGCGCAATCGAGATCGTGGGGGAGGGAGGCTCGGCCGCGGAGGCCGTGCAACTCGCCAGGAATCTTGCGCCCGATCTCATCCTGCTTGACGTGTCGATGCCCGGCAACGGGATCGCCGCCGCCCGCGAGATCCTCCGAATGCCGCATCCGCCGCGCGTCGCAATGCTGACGGTCTCCGAGAGCGACGATGACGTCATAGACGCTTTGGACGCGGGTGCGGCAGGCTACATTCCCAAGGGGATCCGGATGCCCGAGCTCATTGCGGCCGTCCGAAGCCTAATGGGCGGCCGCACCTTCGTGGCGCCCGACCTTGCGCTGCGCCTCCTGTCGAACAAGTGGCGGGAGCATGCCGGCCCGCTGGCGTCACTCTCCGATCAGGAGAGGCGCACATTGCGCCTCGTTGCTAGAGGGCTTAGCAACCGCGAGGTCGGCGAGCGGCTCGACGTGCAGGAGAAGACCGTCAAGTATCACGTGACCAACATCCTGAGGAAGCTCAAGGCCAGGAACCGGGTCGAGGCGGTGCTCATCGCGAAGCAGGAATGGGGTGAGACTGGGAGCTTGGCGATGTGAAACTATCGGTCGGATGGGACTGAAGATTGCCGCTGCATTTCGGGTGCCGTCTCGCGGCGATAGGCCCATCTATCGTCGCAGCGGTGACTCTCTCGCCCTTCGCAAGCTGACAACGCCTTTCTGTCTTGGTCGGACCGGATCAGGAACGCTTGGAAGGCAAGCACCTGAAGTGCCCGCCGATTCACACCCGACACCAATTGGAGACGGAGCCAGTCTCGTCACCTTTCCCGTTCCCTGGCCTCGCGGAGGGCCCAGCAGTTTCCGGCTTCGCAACGTTGGCTGTGCGATCAGCGGCCAGGGATCTTTCGTAAATCTTATCATAGACTTCCCTGGCGGGGCGATCGTCGACCCGCTCCTGTTGCCCTCCCCGATCCTTTCCCGCTCGACAGCCCAATGCGCTGGAGTAGGCGGCCAGCGTCACGAGCGACTTCGCCGTGTGGGAAGTAGCGCGCGGTTATAACCGCCTCCCCAACGAATGATGCCAGGTCACCTGGAAGGCCGATGCCGAGGCGGGTCTAGGATCCTGTAGCTTGCACTCATCGTCATTAGTTACGACTGATTTTCACGGTAGTTGACCATCCCTGTCCAAACCTCAGACCCTGTTTAGGACCATCACATAGCGAGCGTACCGGCACCCTCGGCTTGGTCGATGGAGCCGTGCCAAGTGACGATGCTCCATGCGGGTACGCTGCGCATGCGCTTGCCTGGTTCGCCGCTCCGGTATCCCGTCCCTGATTGCCCGCGGAGGCAAGCACGAGAGCGCGCATTGCAGCGGAGACGAGTGTGCTCCATGGCAAAACTGGACCTTAGACCGGGCCTCCTGGACCAAGGGCTGGGCAACACCTCGACCGACGGCTGGGAAAAATCACTGTACCTCCATCCGATGCGCGCCGTGCGGTCCTTTCTCATGATTGTTGACGGAATTGCAGGCTGACGGGCGATCCTGCCCCAGCCGGGACAATGCGCACAAAAGACACGCCTAGGAGGGAGAGACATCATGGTCCAACTGGTCAAGCACGACCTCGAATTCATCCTGAAGCAAATCAAGATCGCCGAGGCTCATAGCGCCGCCATCGATGGAATCCAGGGCGAGAAGACCCCGGAAAAGATCGGTGATGCCCTCCGAGGCCTAGTCGACAATCCCCTCCTGCCCAACGGGCTGCGCACGGTGGACGGCGCCTACAACAACCTGATCCCCGGCCACGAGTGGAGCGGTTCCGCCGACCAGATCATGCCGCGCCTGCTCAACCCGAAGTACGTCAAGGCCGACCCCGCACCTTCCAGGCCGGGCGCTCCCGTCGCTCCCGGCACCCCGGAGGGCGACTATGCCGTCGGCGGTGACATTTACGATGCCGATCCGCGCATCATCTCGAACCTGATCTCGGACCAGTCGATCGACAACCCGGCGATCCAGGCCCTCATCGCCCAGGGCAAGGCGCACGTCGTGTCCGGCACGCCGATCCGCATCGAGGCCGAGGACTTCACGACACCCGGACAATTCTTCGATGAGACGATCGCAGGGACTTCGGGAAATACGGTCATCCGCCTCAACCCGAACCAGATCGGCGCGACATCGACCCAACTGGCCCAGGACGGCATCACGCCGGGAAACTACGACCTGACGGTTGCCTACCTCGACGAGAGTGACGGCGCCATTCCCCTCTCTCTTTATGTCGACGGCGTGCTGGTCAAGACCTGGACGCTCGACGCGCCGAACCAGCCCGGCGACGGCGCACAGGCCGCGAACCTCCGCACGATCACCTTCGACAACGTGAAGGTCGGCCCCGCCTCCGTCGTGGAACTGAGGGCGACCACGAACACGCTGGAACTCGCCCGCGTCGACTACATCGAGATGACGCCCAAGACCGTCATGATCGACAACGTCGCGCCCGATCTCGGCGACACGGCACCCTTCAACGGCTTCTTCACCCTGTTCGGCCAGTTCTTCGACCACGGTCTCGACATGGTCAGCAAGGGCGAGGCAGGCACCGTCTACATCCCGCTCCAGCCCGACGACCCGCTCTACGTGGTGCCGACCCCGGCGAATCCCTATCCGCAGAACTTCATGGTTCTGACGCGGGCTTCCGAGGCTTCGAGGGTTGCGGGGGCGGATGGACTGCTCAACACGTCAGATGATATCGTCCAGCACCGCAACGAGACCACGCCGTGGATCGACCTCAACCAGGTCTACACGTCGAACCCGTCGCACCAGGTCTTCCTGCGCGAATACGATATGGTAGATGGCAAGCCCGTCGCGACCGGCCGCATGCTCGAGGGCGCTAACGGCGGTCCGGCGACATGGGCTGACGTCAAGAAGCAGGCGGCCGAGAAGCTCGGGATCACCTTGGTCGACATCGACGTGCTGCGCGTTCCCGCGCTGCTGACCGACGTTTACGGTGAGTTCGTGCGCGGCGAGAACGGCTTCCCGCAGCTTGTGACGGCCAACGGCATCGTCGAGGGCAACGTTACCCAGCCCGTGGCCGCGACTCAGGCCTACTCCGCCGGACGCGCCTTCCTGAACGACATTGCGCACAACGCGGCGCCGGGCACCGTCTATGACGCCGATGGCAGTCCCATGACCCAGGTGACCGCGATCGTTGAGGCCGATTCCGACACGGATGCCGGCAATGCCATCAGCACGGACTACCGCGGGCGCAAGGTCTCCTACGACAACGAACTGCTCGACAAGCACGTCATCGTGGGCGACGGACGCGGCAACGAGAACATCGGCCTGACCTCGATCCACCACGTGTTTCACTCCGAGCACAACCGGATGATCGAGGAGACGAAGAAGACCGCGATCGGGTCGGGAGACCTCGCGTTCCTCAACGAATGGCTCGCAGTGGACCTGCTTCAAGGGACCATTCTGCCGGCGGCGGGCGACACCGCGGCGATCGAGGCTTTTGCCGCGACCCTCGTCTGGGATGGCGAGCGGTTGTTCCAGGCGGCCCGGTTCTCGACCGAGATGGTCTATCAGCACCTCGTGTTCGAGGAGTTCGCCCGCGCAGCAGCGCCGGACGTGGACCCGTTCCTGTTCTCCAACACCACCACCGTCGACGGCTCCATCGTGGCCGAGTTCGCCCATGTGGTGTACCGCTTCGGCCACTCGATGCTCACCGAGACCATCGACATGGTAAAAGAGAACCAGGACGGTTCCTGGGGCGTGGACGACATCGGGCTGATCGAGGCCTTCCTCAACCCTATCGCCTTTGGCAATGCAGGAGTCGATCCCGACCAGGCGGCGGGCGCCATCCTGAGCGGCATGTCCCGCCAGGTCGGCAATGAGATCGACGAGTTCCTGACGGGAGCCCTGCGCAACAACCTAGTTGGCCTGCCGCTCGACCTCGGCGCGGTCAACATCGCCCGTGCCCGCGAGACCGGCGTGCCCTCGCTCAACGAGGCCCGCAAGCAGTTCTTCGCAGACACCCAGGACACCCGCGTCAAGCCCTACGAGAGCTGGTACGACTTCGCTCTCTCCATGAAGAACCCGGCCTCGGTGATCAACTTCATAGCGGCCTACGGCACTCACGCGTCCATCACCGACAAGGTCCTGGACGCGACCAGCGGAGTGTTGCGCGACAAGACCGCTGCCGAGAGACGGGATGCGGCCACGAAGCTCGTCATGGGAGGTGAAGGGGCCCCGGCCGACCGGGTGGCCTTCCTGAACGCCACCGGGGCCTATGCCGGCGGATCGCTCGGCGGTCTCAACAACGTGGACTTCTGGATCGGCGGCCTTGCCGAGAAGAAGATGACCTTCGGCTCGATGCTGGGCTCCACCTTCACGTACGTGTTCGAGTACCAGATGGAGCAGCTCCAGGCGGGCGACAGGTTCTACTACCTCAGCCGCACGCAGGGACTGAACCTGCTCAACGAACTCGAGGCGGACTCCTTCGCGCAGCTCATCATGCGCAACACCTCCATCGGTGACGGCAGCTCGCCCCACGTGAACGGCTCCGCCTTCCAGACAGCGGACCACATCCTGGAGGTGGACCAGAGCAAGCAGATCGGGGACGATCCCGAGCATGAGGCTGGTTCGGTCCTCGGCGCGATCAGCTCGATGGTTATCCGCGACAACCCGAACACTCCTCAGGAAGAGAGCAATTACCTGCGCTACACCGGCACCGACCATGTCGTTCTGGGCGGCACCAACCAGAACGACACCCTGATCGGAGGCGAGGGCGACGACACCCTGTGGGGCGACGGCGGCGACGACAGCCTCGAAGGCGGCTACGGCGTCGACCACCTCCACGGCGGAGCCGGCAACGACATCATCACCGACAGCGGCACCGACATCGGCGCGGCCGACGTGATCCATGGCGACGCAGGCAACGACGTCATCAACCCGGGCAGCGGCCTCGACCTCGTGTTCGGCGGCAGCGGTCAGGACTTCGTCTACGGCGGCTCCGAGGCAAAGACGGTAAATGCCGGCCTCGGCAACGACTTCGTCCGCGGCGGCACGGGCATCAGCTTCCTGGCCGGCAACGAGGGCGACGACTGGATCGAGGGCGGCGAGAGCTTCGACACCCTGGCAGGAGAGAACTCCGAGCTGTTCTTCAACTCCACCATCATCGGCCACGACGTCCTGAACGGACGCGGGAACGACAACGACTACGACGCTGAGTCCGGCGACGACATCATGTTCCAGAACGAGGGCATCGAGCGCAACAACGGCATGGCCGGCTTCGACTGGGCGATCCACAAGGGCCACGAGGAGGCCGCCGACTCGGACATGACGGTCTCGATCTTCCAGAACCAGCAGGACAACATCCTGCGTGACCGGTTCGACCTGGTGGAGGGACTGTCGGGGTGGAAACACGATGACAAGCTGACTGGCCGCGAGGTCGTCGTGGGTGCCTACGACGCCGACGGCAACGCCACCCAGGTCGACGCGGGCGCGCCGCTCGAGTCGTACTCCAATGCGCTGCTGGAGAAGAACCTCCATCTGATCTCCGGTCTCGCCGACCTCGTGGCGCACCTCGAGCGGACTCAGGTCACGGGCAAGGACGGCAAGACCGAGACCATCGTGATGGGCACGGGCGACGCCTCCGACATCCTGCTCGGCGGTGCCGGCAGCGACACGATCCAAGGCAACGCCGGCGACGACATCATCGACGGCGACAAGTGGCTGAACGTCCGCATCCGCATCACGGTCGAGAAGCCCGGCGTGCCCACGGCCATCTACACCTCCGACGGGATGGACTCGAAGATCTACCTCGAGGCGGACTACGTGAACGGGGTGCTGTCCGAGACCGCGGTGGCGCAGTTCGGCGGTAGGACGCTCCAGCAGACGATGTTCGACCGGACGCTCAATCCGGGCCAGCTCTCGATCGTCCGCGAGATCGTCACAGGCGGCAGCTCGAGCACCGACATCGACGTCGCTGTCTTTACCGGGAACCGGGCCGAATACGTCATTACCCAGGACCCGGAGGACGGCAGCATCACGGTCGAGCACGTCCTGGAGGTGGAGAACACCGATCCGCCCGTTCCGGGTGGTGACGAGGGTATCAGGACAGACGGAACGGACCACCTGACCAACATCGAGAAGCTGAAGTTCGCCGACGGGGAGTTCACCATCCGCGAAATCTTCAACCGGGCGCCGACCGGGGAACCCACGCTCACGGACATGCGTCCGACCGAGGGTTCCCCGATCATCGCCTCCATCGGCACGGTGCAGGATGCCGACGGCATCGATCCCGCCTCGTACACCTATCAGTGGCGGATGCTGGTCGACGGCGTCTGGGTCGACATCGCCAATGCAACGTCAGTGAGCTTCACGCCGACGCAGGCCCAGGTCGGCAGGCAGGTGCGGGTCGATATGACCTACACCGACGGGTACGGCATGGTCGAGACCGTGTACTCGCAACCCACGGCCGTCGTCGGCGACCTCTTCATCGGGTCCGGGTTGCCCGACGTGTTCAACGCCCCCATCGCCACCGACGGCGATGACCATGCCATCGGTCTCGGAGGTGCGGACAACCTCATGGGCGGAATCGGCAACGATACGCTCGACGGCGGTCTGGGAGCTGACGTGCTCGTCGGTGGAGCCGGGGATGACAGCCTCGTCGGCGGCGACGCCCTCGATCACCTGACGGGCGGGGAAGGCGACGACGTCCTCGACGGCGGATTGGGAGCCGACTTCGCCCACTTCACCGGATCGGCTGCGGACTACGCCTTCGGCGACAACGGCAACGACATCACCGTCTCCGACGCCGTCGGTACGGACGGGGCCGATACGCTGCGCGGCATCGAACGCCTCGACTTCAACGGCGTGACCTATACGGTCCGCCTCGGAACCGCAGCGAGTGATGCGTCCCTGAACGGCACCAATGACATCAACACCAACACCCTCGGCCGGGATGCGATCTTCGGCTTCGGCGGTGACGATGTCATCAATGCGGGCAGCGGCGACGACATCGTAGCGGCCGGGGACGGCGCAGATACGGTCAACGGTGGCATCGGAAACGACGTCATCAACGCCGGGGCGGGGGCCGACACGATCGCCCAGGCCGCGGGCAATGCCGGACGCGATACGGTCGATGGCGGCGACGGGGAGGATACCTACGTCCTGAACGGCTCCGCGGAAAGCGAGGCCTTCACGATCTACTCCCGTGCCGCAGCGCTCGGGGCTATTTCGGGGCTGACCCTCGCGGCAGGCACCGAGATCGTGATTGCCCGCAACGGGGCCGTGATCGCCGAACTCGACAACATCGAGGAGATCAGGGTCAGCGCTCTCAACGTCACGACACCGGGCGGCCAGAACGGCGGCACGGTGGGTACCGACACCATCCAGGTCGTTGGCGACTTCAACGGCACCAGCCTCAACTTCAACACGATCACCATCGACGGCAACGCCGGCAACGACACGGTCGACATCTCGGCCCTGTCCTCGGCTCACCGGATCGTGTTCCGTTCCAACGGCGGCAACGACACCATCGTGGGCACCCTGCGCCCGCAGGACGTGATCGAGCTGCCAGCAGGCACCGCGCCTGCGGACTACGAGATCACGACCGACGATGACGGCGTGACGACGATGACCAGGGCCGACCACGTCCTGAAATTCGTCTGCGAGGACGGCCTGCCGCAGTTCGGGTCCGGTGACGGCCACGATGACGAGGAGGATACCCCTCCCGGCAACGGCGGCGGCTACACCGGGTCCGATGACGAGGATGGCGATGACGATGTCGCCAACCCCGGCCATGGCGATGACGACGATGAGGATGACGGCGACTCCTGCGGCAATGACGACGAGGGCGACGATGCCGCAACGGGCGACAACGGCGGCACCACGCCTCCGGTGACCCAGCCCGACACCTCGCTCGGCGCTCCCATCGCCGGGACTAACGCCACGGAGGTGCTGGTCGGCACCGCCAAGGGCGAGACGATCATGGCGCTCGACGGCAACGACAACGTGGTCGCCGGGGCCGGGGCGGATGTCGTCACCGGCGGCAACGGCAACGACCTCATGAGCGGCGAGGCCGGGCGGGACGTCATGTTCGGCGGCGACGGCGACGACAACATGCTCGGCGGCAGCGATGCCGACATGCTCTACGGCGATGCGGGCAACGACCGCGTCTTCGGTGACGACGGCAGCGACATGATCGATGCCGGAGCGGGCAACGACACCGTCTACGGCGGGGCCGGAAACGACCTCATCGTGGCCTCGGCAAACGACGGCAACGACGTCTACTACGGCGACGACATGGCAGGCGGCTCGGGCAACGACACGCTCGACATGTCGGCGATCACCGCCAACATCACGGCCAACCTCGGCGGCAACGGTGCCAGCAACGGCAGCGTGTTCAGCACCCAGAGCGGCAGCGACACGATCTGGGGCATCGAGAACATCGTGACCGGATCGGGGAACGACGTGATCACGGCAAGCCACGCGGTGAACGTGATCGACGGCGGGGGGGGCAACGACACCTTCCGCTTCCTGTCGGCGGCCGACGCCAACGGCGACACGATCCTCGGCTTCCAGCCGGGTGACCGTCTCGATCTCTCGGCGATCGACGCCAACGGCGGGGTGGCCGGCAAGCAGGCCTTCACCCTGGCGAACGGCTCGTCCTTCACGGGACCTGCCCAGCTCGTGATCTCCCACGAGACCCGCGACGACGGCGAGTACACAGTCGTCAGCGGCAACGTCACCGGACCCGATGCGGCCGAGTTCAATATCAGCATCATGGGCAACCCCGACCTGTCGGGGTCCGACTGCGTCATCTCCTAACCCCCCCATGGGTGGGAGGCGGGCTGGGGGGCAATCCACGCCCCCCCCGCCGCCCAATAAGAGACTGCAAGAACACACAACAAGACCACCAGCAGGGACAGACCAATGCGCGGGACCAGCTTCACCTCGGCCCAGAAGCGGAAGGCAGCGGAAAAGCTGACCCAGGGGCTTCGGGGCGTCTTCATCTTCCTCTTCTCTGTATCCGGCATCATCAACGTGCTCGCGTTGACCGGTTCTTTCTACATGCTCCAGATCTACGACCGGGCACTGACCAGCGGCAGCGTGCCGACGCTTCTGGCCCTGTCCGTGCTGGCCGTCGGTCTCTACCTGTTTCAGGGCCTGTTCGACGTGATCCGGTCGCAGGTGCTCGTCCGGGTCGGTGCAAGGCTCGACAAGCGTATTGCGCCGATGGCGCACCAGGTCGCTATCGACATGCCCCGCTTCGGCTTCTCGACCTCCGAGGCGCTCGAGCGTGGCCGCGACGTCGACACCGTGCGCGGCTTCCTCGGCGGGCAGGGTCCGACGGCGCTCTTCGACCTGCCGTGGATGCCGCTCTACCTCGCCTTCGTCTACTTCCTGCACCCGCTGCTCGGCGCCCTCGTGCTCGGCGGCGCCGTCGTGCTGACGATGCTCACCATTGCCACCGAGATCATGACCCGGCGGCTGGCAGGTTCGACGCACCAGGCGGCGATCGAACGCAACGCCATCGCCGACTCCAATGCCCACAATGCCGAGATCCTGAAGGCCATGGGCATGGCCAAGCGTGCAGTCGCCCGCTTCGACAGGGCCAACGCCGAGCACCTGAGCCTCCAGACCCGCACCAACGACATCAGCGGCACGTTCGGCGCCATCGCCAAGGTGCTGCGCATGATCCTGCAATCGGCGACGCTTGGCCTTGGTGCCTACCTGACGATCCAGGGCGAGCTGTCGGCCGGCGCGATCATCGCCTGCTCCGTGGCCTCCGCCCGGGCACTCGCCCCGGTGGATCAGGTCATCGGCAACTGGAAGGGCGTGGTTGCCGCCCGCACCGCCTTCCAGCGTCTCAAGGAGACCGTGATCGCCCTCGCTGACATCGATCAGCCGCTGGTCCTGCCTGCGCCCAAGGGCATGCTCCAGGTCGAGCGCATCACGGTGGCCGCCCCCGGCTCCGGCCGGGTTCTGCTCAGCGATGTCGAGTTCCAGGTCAGGGCCGGGCAGGCGCTCGGCATCATCGGCCCGAGCGGCGGCGGCAAGACGACCCTGGTCCGCGCCCTCACGGGCATCTGGCCCGTGCTGCGCGGCAGCGTCCGCCTCGACGGCGCCGAGCTCACCCAGTGGAAAGACGAGGATCTCGGTAAGCATATCGGGTACCTACCGCAGGACGTGTCCTTGCTCGACGGCACGGTCGCCGAGAACATCTCCCGCTTCGATGCCGAAAACGATTCACGTGCCATCGTGGCAGCGGCGCAGGCCGCCGGCATCCATGAGATGATCGTGAGTCTGCCCGACGGCTACCGCACGAAGCTCGGCGCACAGGGCGCGGCCCTCTCCGCCGGACAGCGCCAGCGCATCGGGCTGGCCCGCGCACTCTACAAGGATCCGTTCCTGGTGGTGATGGACGAGCCGAACTCCAACCTCGACGGTGAGGGCGAGGCCGCCCTGACGGAAGCGATCAAGGGCATCCGCGCCCGGGGCGGGGTCGCCCTGGTGATCGCCCACCGCCCGAGTGCGCTGGTGGCCGTCGACCTGGTGGCCATCATCCAGAATGGGCGTGTGACCGCCTTCGGACCGAAGGAGGAGGTCATCGGCATCCGCGGGGCCATCGACGGCGCGGCCGCTAGGACTGCAACGTCTGCACCCGCATCGGCACCTGCAACCGCGAGGGCAATGGCATGATCATCGACGTCAAGGGCACCAAGGGCAGCGGGCAGGCCACCGAGGCCGTATCCCGCCAACGCTACGAACAGAAGGAAGCCAAGCCCTCGAAGATGCCCCTGGCGTTCGGGGCGCTGATCCTGAGCATCGCGGCCTACATCAAGAGCGCCATGCCGAGCTTCGGACGCCTTCCGGAGGAGGGCGAGGCACCGCTGCGGCCGGAGGAGGGTGGCAGGCCGCACCTCAAGCTCGTCGATGCCGGGTTGCTGTCGATCCCGCTGGAGCCGCTGGAACAGGGCGATGCCCAGGAGGAGCAGCCGCAGCGGATCGGGTCCAGCTCGCTTTACGATTGGCGCCTGCCCCCGGCCGAGTTCCTGATGGTCGACTCGCCGCCGCTCCACTTCTCGGTGTCGTTCGTCCAGCGGTCGGACGTGAGCCGTCTCGCGCGGTTCGAGGGGCCGATCTTCGCATCCAACGATAACGTCGGATCGGATGCCGGGACACGTCTCGGTGGAAGCCCGGGCGGCGGCTCTAAGCCGGGAAGGGACGACCTGCCGGGCAGCCCACGGGGCGATGACAAGGACAGGGACACGGACGACAAGGGAGACGACAAGCCGGGGCACTCGAATCCGATTCCGAAGCTGGTTTCGGAGCCGGAGGAAGACGATGACGATCCGCGCGCGCCCATGAACCGGGCGCCGCAGGTCAGCGGACCCGTCTACCTCAGGGACGTGGCAGGCTGCGCGGCTGTCCTGATCGGCCTGTCGGAGCTGCTGGCGAATGCCTCCGATCCAGACGGTGAAGCCCTGTCGATCAGGAACCTGAAGGTGTCTTCGGGAACCATCACCTGGACCGCGAACGGCTGGCTCTACGACAGCAGTGGCCTCGGACCCGTGACGGTCACGTACGAGATCACCGATGGCAACGCAACGATCGTCCAGCACGCGTACTTCTCCGTGGTCAGGAACTCCATCGCCGGCACGGACGGCGAAGACATGCTCCTCGGCACCGCGTGCGCCGACGATATCAAGGGGCGCGGCGGCAACGACGTCATCGATGCGCGTGGCGGAGACGACCTCATCGACGGCGGCGCAGGAGACGACCACATCGTCGGCGGGGCCGGGAACGACATCATCCATGGCGGAGACGGCAACGACATCATCTTCGGCGGCTCGGGGGACGACCAGATCTCGGGCGGCGCGGGTGACGACCGCCTGTTCGGCGACGACGGCAACGACACCGTCTTCGGGGACGGCGGCAACGACGATATCCACGGTGGGGCTGGCAACGACGCCCTTTTCGGAGGGTCGGGCAACGACCTCGTCAGCGGCGATGCCGGGGACGACAGGATCGAAGGCAACGCAGGCAACGACACGCTTCGCGGCGGCGATGGCAACGACGTGGTCTTGGGCGGTGACGGCAACGACGAACTCGAGGGCGGAAAGGGTGCTGATCTCCTCCTCGACGGCGCGGGGCGGGACACCGTGTCCGGCGGAGAGGGCGACGACCATGTCGTCGTCGCCCTCGACGGCGACAGGGACATCTACGACGGCGGGGCCGGGACGGATACGCTGGACCTGTCGGCCACAGAGAACGGAGTGGAAGTCGACCTCGCCGAAGGATCCGCCGAGAGTTGCGAGATCGGTGACAACGCGGTGGCCGGGTTCGAGATTGTGAAGGGCGGATCGGGCGATGACGGCATTGCCGGAGCGGAAGGCAACGAGACGCTCTCAGGCGGGGCCGGAGGCGACCGTGTCTCGGGGCAAGGCGGCGATGACGTTCTCGATGGCGGCAGTGGCAATGACTGCCTCGACGGGGGAGCCGGCGACGACGCGCTGCAAGGCGGCACAGGCAACGACGTCCTCGTCGACGGCGCCGGACGGGACACCGTCTCGGGCGGGGCCGGCAACGACATCATCAGGGCCGAAGCGGATGGGGACGACGATGTGTTCGACAGCGGGGAAGGCTGTGACACGTTGGACTACTCGTCCTCGGAGGAGGGGATCACCGTCGACTTCGCCGAAGGTACGGCCAGAGGCTGCGACATCGGGAATGACACCTTCAGCGGCATCGAGACCGTGGTTGGAGGATCGGGGGCCGACCACTTCATCGTCGGCCAGCAACCCGTCGCCATGGAAGGCGGTGATGGGAACGACCTGTTCGAGTTCACCCCGCCGCCTCTGGTGAGCGCACCCGCGCCGGTCATTCACGAGATCGTCGACTTCGAGGCGGGCGACCGCATCAGGATGTCCAAGTACGACATCTTCGAGAAGGTCTTCGACAAGCTCGAGGACCAGTTCGAGAGCATCTACGGCAAGAAGGTCGACGATGACGACGCGCGGATCCGTTTCCGCCACGAGCGGTCGGAGAGCATCGACCGCACCGTGATCGAAGCGGACATGGACCGCGACAGCATATACGAGACCACCATCCATCTCGACGGCCACAGGGCCATCGTTATCGTCGAACACGCATAACCAGGGAAACGACCGCAGGCACAAGCCGCGGCATGGAGGAGATAGGGAATGAGCAATCGCGCAGGGAAGGACACCGACGACTTCCGCCTCGGAAGCCGCGTCACGGCAGGGATCGCCCTCGGTGCGCTCCTGGTTGTCGGCTGCGGCGGCTGGGCAGCGGTGGCCCAGATCAACGGCTCCGTGATCGCGCAGGGAACGGTCAAGGTCGACCAGAACCTGAAGGTGATCCAGCACCGGGACGGCGGCATCGTCAGCCGGATTGCGGTCAGGGAGGGGGATCACGTCCAGGCCGGGCAGGTCCTGCTGCGCCTCGACGACGTGCAGACCAATGCGGAATTGTCCATCGTCAGCTCGCAGCTCTCCGAGCTCGTGGCGCGCAAGGTCAGGCTGATTGCGGAGCGCGAAGGCATGAGCGAACTCGTCATCCCCCTGATCGACGTGGTCCCGGTCACGTTGGCCGATCTCGCCAGCATGGGAGAGGTCAGGCTGTTCGAGGGCAACAGGGCGCACCGCGAGAGCCAGAAGGAGCAGCTCCAGGCCGAGATCGCCCAGCTCGAACAGGAGATCAAGGGTCTCCAATTCCAGCAGGTCGCGAAGGTACGGGAACTCGACCTCGTGAGGGCCGAGCACGGCAAGCTCAAGGGGCTAGCCGACAAGGGGTTGATCGAGGGTTCCAGGATGTACGGCATCAACCGTGACCTTGCCAAGTTGACGGGGGAGGTCGGAGAGGTCGACGCTAGCATCGCCCGTGCCCGCGCCCGGACGAGCAGCATAAGGTTGCAGATCATATCGATCGACGAGAACGCCCGTACCGAGGCCCAGCGCGAGCTGAGCGCGGTCACGACCAAGATCTCCGAGCTGAACGACCGCCGCGTCGCCCTCGAGGACCGACTGTCGCGGACCGACATACGCGCCCCCATGACGGGGATCGTCAACGAGCTGTCGGTGCACACCGTCGGCGGCGTCATCACGCCCGCCGAGACGCTGGCTACCATCGTGCCGGAAGACGCGACGCTCAAGATCGAGGCCAAGCTCTCGCCCGTTGACGTGGATCAAGTGTTCGTCGGCCAATCGGCGAAGCTGCGCTTCTCAGCCTTTAACCAACGCACCACGCCGGAGCTGAAGGGCGAGATCGCGTATGTCTCGGCGGCGGCGACCCGCGATCCCGCGACGAACACCACCCACTACCTGGCAGACGTCCGGATCAGCGCCAGCGAGTTCGAGAAGCTGGCCGGGCAGCCGCTCAAGCCCGGGATGCCGGTCGAGGTGTTCGTGGCGACGCAGGACCGGACCGCGATCTCCTACCTGGCGAAACCGTTCACGGACCAGTTCGCCAAGGCGTTCAGGGAGGAGTGACGGACCATGAAACGAGCGGAACCATTCGAGGTGTGCGACCGGATGCGATGCTTCTTTCATCTTGTGAAGGGTGGAGTGGTGCTGACGGACGATACCGGGGTCTATGCTGCCGACCTCGAGACTGCTGTTGCCCAGATCCTCATGGCCCTTCGTGACTTCCACATGAAGGATCCGGATGCGGGGAACGACTGGCGCGGTTGGAGGCTCGATATTGTGAATCGTACGGGGGACGTCCTGAGTACGATCAACCTCGATGAGCCGAGGTAAAGCATACAGATCGCGCGGCGGCGACGGCAATACGCCTAACTAGCCATCCATCCCATGCGGGAAGAAGGTCTTTCGTCTTTCAGAGGCGCGAGCGGCAGGACGGTCCGGCTACTCTGGACCTCCTGACGATACGTGGTTGCTCTACTAGATCGGGGTTCTGCACGGACTGTAACCTTGGGCCTTCGGGCATTGGAAATAATGGCGATCAACGCCCAGCTTCACGCTCACGGTTCCATAAAGGACTTCGCGGAAATTGCCTCATCAGATGGGTAGGGCGTTCCTTTCGGATCTTCTTAGACACCAGAGGTATAATTAGGTTGGTATTCCTAAGCTTGGCCTTCGCTCTGCGGTGGGCGGCCAAGATCGAAATCTGCCATCGCAGGCCCACTCGAACTTGGAACAGACTACATGGCGCTAGATGAACCTTTCCCCCTGAACCTGTTTCCGGCACAAGTCCGGATCGCGATCTTGAATGAGTTTGATGGGCGCTCTCCCAACCTGCAAGAAGTGGCCGGAATCTCAGATGCTCGTTGGCTCTCTACCCCTGCCATTGGCCCAGTTACCCTGCAGAAGATCCGTAACTTGGGCCAGGGTGATGAGCCCCCCTATCGGCAGATGACGGATGCTGAGTTGTTAAGGCAGCTTAGGTCTCTCCAGGATGAGTTCAAGCTGCTTCAGCATAACGTCAGGAAAATGCTTTTGAAAAGCTCACGAGAAGGTCGCCCATTCCATGGGGGGTCTATAAGCTCTCCTGCTCGAGATCCGCTTGCTACAGAAACGCTACCACCCTCCCACATATCGAACAGAGATGAGGCACTACTCCGCCCCTGATAAATGCCGACAAATTCATCGGAGATGGTTTGTTCGCTGTCCTAAAAACGACCGCACGCGAAATTGAGAGAAAACCAAGAAGGTCTGTTCTTGGCAGATTTCGTCGAAAAAGTCCTCGTGATTGGCGGCGGATCGTGATTCCCTGATGCGGCTTCTCAGCGGAGGATCGGGCCATGATGGGCGAGCGTCTCATGATGCAGGAGGGCCTGTTCTACGCGTTCCGGCTCGAGGATCACGTCCCGTCTGATCACCTGCTGCGACACATTGATCGCTTCGTCGCCTGCTCCGGGCTGCGCCAGCACTTGGCAAGAGTTCGTCTCGCCCTCTGATCCAGCAGCTCAGTGGACTGGTGCGCTGCGCGGCCCGGCCCGGCGTTCTTTGCCTATGCCGCTAACTACCTCATCGACCTCAAGGCAGCCGTGATCGTGGATGTGGAAGCCTCCAAGGCCGTGCGTCAGGCCGAAGTGGGCGCGGCTCGAACCATGCTGGAGCGCACGGCTGAGCGCTTCGGTCTCAAGCCCGAGCGGCTGGCGGCGGATCGTGCCTACGGGTCGGCCGAGATGCTGCACTGGCTCGTGGACGAGCAGAAGATCGAGCCGCATGTGCCGGTGATCGACAAGTCCGAGCGTCGGGACGGCACCTTCTCGCGATCTGACTTCACGTATGATCCGGAGGCCGACACCTACACCTGCCCTGAGGGCAAGACGCTGACGACCAGCGGCCGGATCGTAAATGACGGCACCACCCGCCTCTACCGAGGCATGTCGTTCGATTGTGGTCCCTGTCACCTCAAGGAGCGGTGCTGACCCAACACGCCAGCCCGCAAGATCCCGCGCGCATCCACGAGCACGCAAGAGAGGTCGCACGTTCGTTGGCTGGCACGCCGGCCTATGAGCAGTCGCGCCAAGGCCGCAAGCGCATCGAGATGCTGTTTGCCCATCTCAAGCGGATCCTGAAGATGGAACGTCTGCGGCTGCGCGGTCCGTGCGGGGCTCAAGACGAGTTCGTGCTGGGGTTCTGTCGCAAACTCGAAGTACAGTCATTTTTCAGCGCCATTTTCGATTAGGGCGGCGGCGCTAAGCCGTTGATGCACAGTAGCCGGTCAGTGCGAGCCTGCCAGTATAATCAAGTAAAATCGAGTTTGCGACAGAACCTTAAGAAGTGCTTGATCGGCTGGGCTTGATCCGGCCTATGATGCAGCCTGATTTTCGGTGCTGTACAACCTCATGCCACGTCCCATCCTCGCCTGTTTCACCGCACTGCTTGCGCTGCTGGCCATGCCCGCAACGGTGGCTGGCGCAACAGAGACCGTGCGTTCGGTGCGTGTCCTCACCTCGTTTCCGCCCCAGGTGCTCGAGCGTTTCAGCGTGGCGTTCAAAAACCGTCACCCGACAATCTCTCTGGAATTCGTGCAGCGCAAGACAACAACGGCGGTGGCCGAAATCGTCGGCGGGAGGAATAGAGCGGACATCTTCTGGGCATCGGCGCCGGATGCGTTTGAAATCCTGAAAAGGGCGAGGCGGCTGGCGGCACTGAAGCCCCGTGTCACTGGAGCGCCGGACTTCATCGCAGGCTATCCGGTAAACGACCCCGACCTGACCTATCTCGGCTTCGCGCTGTCCGGATACGGGTTCGTCTATAATCCGGCCTACCTGGAGGAGAGGGGGCTTCCGGTGCCTCGCGGCTGGAGCGAGTTGGCCGCACCCATTTATGCCGGCCATATCGGCATCAGCTCTCCATCCCGGTCGGGTACCATGCACCTCATGGTCGAGGCCATTCTGCAGGTTTATGGGTGGGACCGGGGCTGGAGCATCTGGTCCGAAATCGGCGGCAATCTCGCCACCGTCACAGCCCGCAGTTTCGGTGTTTCGGCCGGCATCGCGCGCGGACGTTTCGGGATCGGGCCATCGATCGACTTCCTCGCCAATCCTGAAAGCGCCCCGAAGGGATCCACGCGCTTCGCTCTTCCCGAAGAGACGATTTTCGTGCCGGCCAGCATTGCGATCCTGTCCGATTCCGCCAATCGAGAGGAGGCGGAGAGGTTTGTCGATTTCGTGCTGTCGCCCGAGGGGCAAACCCTCTTGTCGGACCCCGCGATTGCCCGGCTCCCGATTGCGCCGGCCGCGTATCCGGCGGGCGGAACGGCGGAGGGCAATCCCTTCCAGCGGGAAGGGCTGTTTACGACAGGGGTTTTCGACGCGGGGCTTTCGGCAGCCCGTTACGAGCTCGTCAATATTCTTTTCGATGAGATGATCACGTTCCGCAGGTCCGAGCTGAGTCGGATGTGGCGATCCGTGCGCGCGCTGGAAGCAGCTTTGTCGGGTCGCTCAGACGTGGATCTTGCGCGACTGGTCAGCGATGCACGTCGCGCCTTGGCGCGACCTCCCCTGAGTGGTGCCGAAGCCATGGAGGTGGAGCGCTGGAAAGATCTGGTCCGCGTGCCACGGGGCCTGCCTACGCCGCCAGGGCAGGCTCAGCTTGAGGCCAGGATCAAGGCGAAGATCAGCGAGAACATGCAGGAGGCAACCCGCTCGCTGGCCGACGCGTCGGCAAGGCTCGATGCCGAGCCCGGAGGCCGGCATGCTTCCGAGGCAGAACAGTGATGATCCGCAAGAAGAGGCTTGGGATCGGGGGACGTCTCATCACCGCCTTCCTTGGCGTCGGAGGGCTTGCGGTGGGCGCGTGCATCGTAGGGTGGCTGTCCTATGCGCGTCTCAGCGAGGAGCTGAATTCCGTTGCGACGGCTCATCTCCCTGCTCTTGCGTTTTCCGCCCGCCTTGCGGAGGCCGGCGCGAACGTCATCGCCAGCACGCCGGATCTCGCGGTCGCGGAGCGCCGGGAAGATTACGACCGCACGCGCGAAGCTCTCGTGGGTCGTCTGGTCGCGCTTCGCTCGGTTCTCAACCAGCGCAATGGCGAGCAGTCATTGGCGCCCGAGCTTCTCATCGTCACCAATGGGATCGAGACGAATCTAAGAGCCATCGATCGCGTTGCCGACAGGCGCTTTCCGCTGCACGAGCAGGCGAGAAAGATTAGCGAGGAACTGCGTTGGCTGCAAGCCGATCTGCTCGAGGAACTCGAACCGCTGATCGACGATGCCCGGTTCAATATCGAATCCGCAATCAGTCGCGTCGCGCCGGGTGAGGCGGTCGAGACCGGACGCAGGACATTGATGGAGGAGAGCCGCAAGAGCGAGGCGCTGCTAACGGTCAATGCCCAGGCCAACCTCGTGGTCGGCCTGCTGGGCAGGCTCGGAACGGTGCCGACAACGGAGGATCTTCAGGAGACGAGCAACTTCCTCGGCGAAATGACGGATCAGCTCGATCTGGAAATCAAGGCGCTTGCGAACTGGGCTGATACGGTCACCATCCATCAGATCGTCACGCGCCTGTTGGCGGTTGCCGACCCGGTACTGGGGCTTGCATCCGTGAAGCAGGCCGAGCTGGAGGCCATCGCCGACGCGCAGACATTGCTGGCGCAAAACCGCCGTCTCGTGACGCAGCTCGGCGCCCTGGTCTCGCAGGAGGTCAGCAGGACCGAAGCGATTGCGCGCCGAGCGTCGGAGCGCTCGGCCGAAGCCATCGCGGTTGGACGAAACCTTCTTTTGGCAATCGCCATCGCATCCCTTGTCATCACGATTGCAGTCGGGTGGTTCTACGTGCGCAGAAATCTCGTCGCGCGTCTCCAGGTGCTGACGCTGGCTGCGACGACGATTGCAAGCGGCCCCAGCATGCCGGTTCTGCCGAAGCCGAGTGACGACGAGCTCGGCGACCTCGCCAAGGCGCTCACGGTCTTCCGACAGACGCGGGATGATCTCGTGCAAGCGGCGAAACTCGCGGCACTAGGCCAGATGGCTGCGGGGATCAGCCATGAACTCAACCAGCCCCTCGCGGCGATCCGCTCGCACGCCTATAACGGCGCCGTCCTGCTCGAGCGGGGACGGGCCGAAGAGGCAAGGGCGAGCCTTGACAGGATCCAGGGTTTGACGGGTCGGATGGCGGAGTTGATCAAGCACCTGAAGCGCTTTGCCCGCCGCCCGACCGCGACGCTCGACGCCGTTGATCTTCGCGCCGTTGTCAAGGGAGCGTTGAGCCTTTTCGAGCAGCGCCTCGACGAGGAGAAGGTCAACATGCGGTTGAGCTTTCCCGATGCGCCTCTGAAAGTCCGGGCGGAGGAAATCCGATTGGAGCAGGTTGTGGTCAATCTCATTTCGAATGCGCTCGACGAGATCGCGGGCCAAGCGGATCGGCGTATCGAGATCAGGGCTCAGGCGCACGGGCCGCGCATTCATCTGGAAGTGGCTGACAACGGGTCCGGCATCGAGGAGCAGCATCGCGGAGCCGTGTTCGACCCGTTTTTCACTACCAAGCCCGCCGGCATGGGGCTCGGACTTGGCCTGTCCATGTCGTACAACATCGTGAAGGACTTCGGTGGAGATTTGATTTTGTCAAAGACAGGCCCTGCGGGCACAGCCTTCCTGATCGACTTGGCGGCGAGCGAGGCATGAGTGCACAGCCCAAGGTCATTCTGGTCGACGACGATCCGGAAGTACGCGATGCCTACCGGCAGACGCTGGAGCTCGACGGCTTCGACGTCACGGCGGTCGCCTCGGCCAAAGCCGGGTTGGATGTGCTGTCGCCTGACCTTTCAGCCGTTGTCGTCAGCGATGTCCGGATGCCCGCGATGGACGGTTTCGAGCTTCTCGAAGCCGTCGGTGCGATCGATCGCGACATTCCAGTCATCCTCATAACGGGACATGCTGATGTGCCCATGGCCATCAAGGCGGTTCGGGCTGGCGCCTGGGATTTCATCGAGAAACCGGCGGATCCCGTCAGGCTGATCGAAACGGCCCGGCGGGCCTTCGCGCATCGAAGCCTCATTCTCGAAAACCGGGCTCTCAAGGCGAAAGCCGCCAACCAGGATCCTTTGTCAGAACGGCTAGTCGGAAACTCCGCAGCCATCCAGCGGCTGCGGCGCACCCTTCGCACCCTCGCCGAAGCCGAGGCCGATGTGCTTCTTCTCGGTGAGACGGGAACCGGCAAGGAAGTTGCGGCCCGCGCACTCCACGATTTCGGACTTCGCCGGAAAGGCCGGTTCGTGGCGGTGAATTGCGGGGCAATTCCCGAGACGATGATCGAGAGCGAACTCTTCGGTCATGAGCCGGGCGCCTTTACCGGTGCCCGCGAGCGGCGGATCGGCAAGATCGAGCATGCAAGCGGTGGCACGCTTTTTCTCGATGAAATCGAATCCATGCCCTTGACTGCGCAGATCCGATTGCTCCGGGTGCTTCAGGAGCGAACCATCGAACGGCTCGGATCCAACAAGGAGATCCCGGTAGATATCCGTGTCATCGCGGCGACAAAGGCCGATCTTGCCGAACTCGCGAGCAAGGGCGCCTTCCGGGAGGACCTAGTCTACCGGCTGAATGTTGTCACGGTTCGCCTTCCGCCGCTGCGCGAGCGGCGGGACGACGTGCCGGTGCTCTTCGCGCATTTCCTCAATCTTGCCGCAGCCCGCCAGGCTAGAGCGGCTCCCGCGCTGGAGCAATCCTTTCTGGAACGGCAACGGCAGCAGGAATGGCCAGGAAACGTGCGTGAACTGCGCAATGCGGCGGAGCGCTACCTGCTGGGGCTCGACGAGGACGAGCCTCAGGCGATGCTTGGCGCCTATGGGGCCTTGACCCTGGAACAGCAGATGGAGATCGCGGAGCGTCGCGTCATTGAGGAGACCCTTGCCCGCTTCGGCTCGCGCATCGGCGCTACTGCGGAGGCGCTCGGGATTACCCGCAAGACCCTGTACCTGAAAATGAAGAAATACGATCTCGGACGAACCGGAGGGATCGAAGTCTGATGTTACCTTTCTGACCCAGCCGAACCGGGAATGTTACCATACTTTCCCGGTTCTGTTGTTCAGCGAGGGCTTGCCGCGTTATCCCGTTTTGAAGTGGCTGCGAGGCGCAACGGCTCAGTTTGGCATGAATGTTGCAATAAGATCGTCGGACGCCCTCGCGGCGGACCCAAGTTCACAAACATCATGTTGGAGGAAACTGATGCTTCGCCACTCCGTTGCTGCCGCGGCCCTGGCCGGTGTCGCCCTGTTCGCGGGCTCGGCCTTCGCCCAGTCGGGCAAGGTCACCGTCGTCACCTCGTTCTCGAAAGACGTAACCGACCCGTTCAAGCAAGCTTTCGAGAAGGCCCATCCGGGGGTGACCCTCGATGTGCAGAACCGCAACACCAATGCGGGCGTCAAGTTCGTCGAGGAAACGAAGGCCAACAATCAGGTCGACGTTTTCTGGGCATCGGCGCCCGACGCGTTCGAGGTGCTCAAAGGCAAGGGACTGCTCCAGAAATACAAGCCGAAGGCTGAAGGTATTCCGGAGAAGATCGGTTCCTACCCGATCAATGATCCCGAGAACTTCTATTCCGGCTTTGCGGCCTCGGGCTACGGCATCATGTGGAATGATCGCTACGCCAAGGCGAACAAGCTGCCGGAGCCGAAGGATTGGCAGGATCTCGCGAAGCCCGTTTATTTCGACCACGTCGCCATGGCGGCGCCGTCGCGCTCGGGAACGACCCACCTGACCATGGAGACGATCCTGCAGGGCGAAGGCTGGGATCAGGGTTGGCGGACGCTGAAGGAAGTGTCCGGCAATTTCAGCCAGATCACGGAGCGTTCCTTCGGCGTGCCTGAAGCGGTCAATTCGGGGCAGGTCGGCTTCGGCATCGTGATCGACTTTTTCGCCTTCTCGTCGCAGGCCTCCGGCTTCCCCGTCAAGTTCGTGTACCCGACCGTCACGACCATCGTGCCCGCGAACGTGGCGATGATTGCCAATGCCCCCAACAAGGCTGGCGCGGAGGCTTTCCTCGACTACCTCGTTTCTCCCGCCGGTCAGGAGGTTCTGCTTGAGCCGAGCATCCGCCGCCTGCCGGTCAACCCGGCTGTCTATGCGAAGGCTCCGGCCGATTACCCGAACCCCTTCAAGGATCCGTCCCTCGGATCGCGGGTGAAGTTCGACGTGAACGTGTCCGAGAAACGCACCAATGTGGTCGATGTTCTCTACGACCAGACCGTGACGTTCCAGTTGGACGCCCTCAAGGCTGCGACCAAGGCCATCCACGAGGCCGAGGCTGCGATTGCCAAGAAGGACAGCGCCGAGGCCAAGGCCCTGGTGAAGGAGGCTCGTGACCTTGTCGCCTCCATGCCGGTCAATGAGCAGCAGGCATCGTCTCCCGAGATCGCCGGCGCCTTCACGGGCGGCAAGGAGAAGGGCGCGCGTCAGGCCGAGCTTGAGCAGCAATGGGCTGCCTTCGCCAAGGGACGCTACCAGCAGGCACAGGCCAAGGCCGAGCAGGCCCTGAAGCTGGCACGCTGACCGTCAAGCCGGGCGGCTTCCAACGGGGAGCCGCCCGCTCAAGCCCATTCTCGATTGTAGGAGAGCGTCCATGGCTGGCGCCACGACCGCCGGACGAGCGCACACGCCGCCCGCGTCATCAGGTTTTATGAAAAGACTGTCCGCGACACCTGGGCAGATTGCCCTGGCGGTTGGAATTGCCCTCTTTCTCGTTCTTTTTCTCGTCATTCCCGTCGGAACGGTGATTTACGTTGCCTTCACGGAGAAGGGAACGGGCGAATTCACCCTCGTTAACTTCATGGATTTCGCGCAGACGGACCTGTTCGTGCGTTCGTTCTGGAATTCGTTCTACGTCTCTGCGATGTCCGTTGTCGTCGCGTCCGTCTTCGCGCTTCCGCTGGCCTACATCACCACGCGGTTCGATTTCCGCGGCGCGATGGTGATCCAGACGCTGGGCTTCCTGCCGCTGATCATGCCGCCCTTCGTGGGCGCGGTGGCGATGCTGCTTCTCTTCGGCCGGAACGGAACGGTGAACCTGCTGCTCGATGACTGGTTCGGCTTCAAGATCGCCTTCATGGAAGGGCTGAACGGCGTCATCTTCGTGCAGGCCGTGCACTATTTCCCCTTCATCCTCATCAACCTGTCCGCAGCCCTGCGCAATATCGACCGGGCCATGGAAGAGGCGGCGCAGAATCTCGGAAGTTCGGGCTTCCGCCTGTTCCGCCGGATCGTGTTCCCCCTCGCTATGCCGGGCTACATCGCCGGCGCATCGCTCGTCTTCGTCAAGGTGTTCGACGATCTGGCGACGCCTCTGCTCCTGAACGTCAAGGACATGCTGGCGCCCCAAGCCTACCTACGCGTCACGTCGATCGGCATTGCCGACCCGATGGGATACGTGATCTCCGTGGTGCTGATCTGCATGTCGATCCTCGCCATGTGGATCTCGGCGCGGGCCATGCGCGACAAGGACTACGCCACGGTGCAGCGAGGCGGAGGCGGGCTGGCGAAGCGCCAGATGCGCCCATGGGAAAGCGCGATCGCTTATGGGGTTGTCCTGCTCATCCTACTTCTTGTCCTGGCACCCCATATCGGGTTGCTGCTGCTCTCCTTCGCGACGATCTGGTCCTTCAGCCCGTTGCCGGATGCCTTTACGCTGGCCCATTACAGCCGCGTGTTCGGCGAGAGCTTCGTGTACGTCAAGAACACCATGGTCTATGCCTCCATCGCAGGCTTGATCGACGTCGTTCTCGGCACTGCCATCGCCTATCTGGTCCTGAGAACGAGGCTCATCGGGCGGGAATGGCTCGATTGGGCCGCGACGGCGGCATTGGCCATTCCGGGCGTCGTGCTCGGCATCGGTTACTTGCGCACCTTCTATGGTGTGCAGCTTCCTGACGGCACGCCGCTCGCCGCCCTGTGGATCATGATCGTGCTAGCTCTGGCGATCAGGCGTCTGCCTTACGCCCTGCGCGCTTGTTACGCTGCTCTGCAGCAGATCTCGGTGTCGCTCGAGGAAGCAGCCGAGAACCTGGGAGCCACCAAGGTGCGTACGGTCCGTCGCATCGTGCTGCCGCTGATGGCGGGTGGCATCCTCGCAGGCTTCGTGACCAGCTTCGCCACCGCGGCGGTGGAGCTCTCGGCAACGCTGATGCTCGTCCAGTCGAACTCCGACGCGCCCTTGGCATACGGCCTGTACATCTTCATGCAATCGCCGGCCGGACGCGGTCCTGGGGCAGCGCTGGGCGTCATTGCCGTGCTGCTTGTCGCCCTGTGCACCTTCGCGTCCCATCTGATCATCGAGAAAAGCCAGAAGGCTAAAGCGGCCGGACGCTGAGTGCGGCCGCACCTGAGGAAACGATACCCATGAACCAGTCTTTTCCCATCTCCGCACTCAGCGTCGACGCCGTCGATGTCGACATCCGCAATGTCGATCTGTCCTACGGTGCCAACCACGTTCTCAAAGGCATCAACCTGCATATCAAGCCAGGCGAGTTCTTCGCCTTTCTCGGTCCATCCGGCTGCGGAAAGACGACGCTGCTCCGCCTGATTGCTGGGTTCAACCAAGCCGATGGCGGCGAGGTTCTCGTTGGCGGCCGGGACGTGTCGCATCTTCCGCCCTGGAAGCGGGATGTCGGTATGGTCTTCCAGTCCTACGCCCTGTGGCCCCACATGACGGTTCGGCGCAACGTCGCGTTCGGGCTCGAAGAGCGGAAAGTGCCGAAGGCCGAAATCGAGAAGCGCGTTGCGGCAGCCCTCGAGATCGTCGGGCTTTCGCACCTTGCCGACCGCCGCCCTTCGCAACTGTCCGGCGGCCAGCAGCAGCGCGTCGCGGTTGCCCGGACGATTGCCATCGAGCCGAAGGTACTACTCCTCGACGAGCCCTTGTCGAACCTGGATGCGAAGATGCGTGTTCAGGTGCGGCGCGAGCTGCGCGATCTGCAGCAGAGGCTCGGGCTGACGACGATTTTCGTTACGCACGACCAAGAGGAAGCCAATACGATCTGCGACCGGATCGCCGTCATGAACGACGGCGTCGTGCAGCAGGTCGGCACGCCGATGGAACTCTATGAGAAGCCTGCCAACCTGTTCGTGGCGAACTTTCTCGGCACGGCCAACATTCTTCCCGGCCGCGTCGTCCGCAAGGGTGGGGAGCGCTTCTTCGACATCGAAGGTGGGGTCCGCCTTCCGATACCGGCCCATGTGGTCGTGCCGGATGGGGCAAAGCTCGTCTTTCGCCCGCAGCACGCGTCGTTGGGCAAGGACGGAGCCAGGGATGTGTCGCTGCCGGGCACCATCGTGCACAGTGAGTTCCTCGGCTCCACGCTCCGCTATGGTGTCAGGATCGGAGCTGCGGAGGTTTCCATCGATACGCCCTTCCACTCGGGAGAGGCTCTCTACGAGCCGGGCACGCCGGTCGAGATCGGCCTTTCGCTCCGCTCGGCGCTCTGGCTTGCCTCCTGAGGCGAATGCAGCATGAATGCACGACTGGCGGGGGCCCTCCGCAGTCGTGCCCCTGTTCCGCAAACGATAGCAGTAAACGCATGTTCCCTCTGAAAGCCATCATCTTCGATCTAGATGGAACCCTCGTCGATAGCGCGCGCGACCTTCAGGACGCCACGAACACTCTCTTGGCGGAAGAAGGCCTCCGGCAGGTCAGCCTCGACGAGGTCAAGTCCATGATCGGAGATGGAGTAGCAAAGCTCGTTCAGCGTGCCTTATCCGCGACGGGCGGAGGTCTGGAGCGCTCGCCAGAACTCATCGCCCGTTTCCTGAAAATCTATGAAGCCAATGCATCCCATCACACCGAAGCCTATCCGGGTGTCGTAGATACGCTGGCAGGCTTGCGGCGTCTGGGGATTCCCTTGGCCGTCGTGACGAATAAGCCTCATGCGGCGACGATGGAGATTCTGGAAGCTCTCGACCTGCGCGCTTACTTCGATGCGGTCGTGGGAGGAGATACGCTTCCCGAGCGCAAGCCGCATCCGGCTCCTATCCTTCTGGCACTGAACCGTTTGGGTGTGAGGCCCGATTCCGCGCTCATGGTTGGCGATAACTATCACGACGTGCAGGCGGCCCGCGCGGCGGGTGTCCGCGCCTTTGCGGTCACCTACGGATACAGCCACAAGCCGCACGCGGAACTTGGCGCCGACCGCCTCCTTGAGACAATGGCGGATCTGCTTCCTTCCATCGCCAGCGATGTCTCGGTGTGAGACCTCCGAGGCTCTCCACTGAACGACACCCTTACCTTCCACTTCTGGAGTCCTGACCGATGAGACTGATCCTTGTGCGCCATGGCGAGACCGTCTGGAATGCCGAGCGCCGCCTGCAGGGGCATGCGGATACTCCCCTGTCCGAACGCGGAATCGCGCAGGTACAACGCAGTGCGAGATTCTTCGCTGACGGATACGCTCCAGGCCTCGTCGTGGCGTCCGATCTCAGCCGCGCATGCCACACGGCCGAGCTTCTGGGGTTTTCAGGTTTCGCGACTGATCGGCGCCTGCGCGAGATGGATCTGGGCGAATGGACAGGCCGCTGGATTGAGGAGATCGGGGCTTCCGAGCAGCGCGCCTATCGCGATTGGCGGCTGGGATACTACACGCCGCCTCGGGGCGAGGGGTGGGAGGCGTTCAAGGACAGGGTCGGGGAAGCGGTCACCGATGCAATCGGCCGATCCGAGGGCGATGTCGTGATCGTCACACACGAGGGTGTGGTGCGCGCCGCTTGCGATCTGCTGGTCGGGCTGGAGCCATCCGTGCTCTCGCCGATCGTGCCTGCGGCGATCACCATCTTCAACATCACGCGTTCGGCGCAATCCCACAAGGCCCGACTCGTGACGTTCAATTTCGCGCCATCCCCTGATGATCTGAAAGCGCCAGGGCTGGATCACGCACCAGTCTGATGGTACTGTCAAGTTGGCCAGTGATCGGGCCTGTGGCAGGGTCTCGGGCATGAGCACGACGTCCAATCCCTACCGCGGCTTCCGCTATCCGCCTGAAATCATCAACCAGGCCGTCTGGTTGTATTACTGCTTCAGCCTGAGCCTGCGTGACGTTGAGCTGATCCTCGCAGCACGCGGAGTTGTGGTCAGCTACGAGACCATCCGCGAGTGGAGCCTGCGCTTCGGACGAACCTACGCCAAGACGCTCAAGCGGCGGCGGCCGCAGCCCGGCGACAAATGGTTTCTGGATGAGGTGTTTGTTCGCATCCGCGGCAAACAGCACTACCCCTGGCGAGCGGTTGATCAGCATGGGAATGTACTCGATGTGCTGGTGCAAAGCCGCCGCAACACGAAAGCAGTCAAGCGGTTCTTTCGCAAGCTGCTGAAGGGCTTGTGCTACGTGCCAAGGGTGACCGTGACGGATAAACTCGGATCTTATAGTGCCGCCAAACGCGAGATCCTGCCGGGTGTTGAGCATCGACAGAGCCGATACCTGAACAACCGCTGTGAGGTCTCGCACCAACCCACCCGACGGCGGGAACGCCACATGAGACGGTTCAAATCAGCCGGGCATGCGCAGCAGTTCCTCGCCACTCACACTCCGATTCATAACCACTTCCAGCTCCGCCGTCATCGCCTCTCGGCCAGTGAGTACAGGGCCGCCCGCGATCGCGCCTTCCTCACCTGGCGCGATGCGACCGGTGTTGCCCTCGTGGGCTGATGTGGACTGACTTGAGGGCTGCACTTGCGGCCGCTTTGCTACTTCGGCGCCAAGTTGACAGAACCGTTCGAGGTGAGGCTCGTACCAAGTCCGCGCCTGTTCAATTTCCGCAGGCCATCCCAATGTCCGAGCACGAAGCTGCACAATCGCATCGATGAAGCCCTGCCACTCTTCTCCGGATCGAGGAGGTGCGGGAGCTTCCATCAGGGCTCCGATGGGATCGGCTGCATCATGCATGCGATCGATCACCCTCTGAGCCGAGGTGGGACCGACACCCGGTAGAAGCTGCATCAGGCGGAAGCCGGCGACGCGATCGCGCGGGTTCTGTACGAACCGCAGCAGAGCAAGCACATCCTTGATGTGAGAGGCGTCAAGGAACTTTAGGCCGCCGAATTTCACGAAGGGGATATTGCGGCGGGTCAGCTCGACTTCCAATGGTCCAGAATGATGCGAGGTCCGAAACAGGACGGCCTGTTGCTTGAGGCTCATGCCGTGCTCGCGGTTTGCCAGCACCTGCTCGACTACATAGCGGGCTTGATCAGTCTCGTCCCGAACAGCAACCAATTGCGGTCGCTCGGCTGAGTCCCGGTCGGTCCAGAGGTCCTTGGTGAAGCGTTCCGAGGCGAGCTCGATCACGGCATTGGCTGCGGCGAGGATCGGTTGGGTGGAGCGGTAATTTCGGTCCAGAGTGACGATCTCGGCCAGCGGACTGAACTGATTGGGAAAGTCCAGGATGTTGCGAACAGTGGCAGCGCGAAACGAATAGATCGACTGAGCATCGTCACCGACGACTGTGAGGCCCTGGCCGCCTGGCTTGAGAGCCAGCAGGATCGAGGACTGGAGATGGTTGGTGTCCTGGTATTCATCAACAAGGACATGGTCGAAACGCCCGCCGAGTTCGGCTGCAATCGAGGGCTCTGCCACCATCTGGGTCCAGTAGAGCAGGAGATCATCGTAATCGAGCACGTTCTGGCGCTGCTTGGCTTCGACGTAAGCTGCAAACAACTGCCGCAGCTCGGCAACCCATCCGGCGCACCAAGGATATGAGGTCCGCAGCACCTCCTCGATTGCCATCTCAGCATTCACGCAGCGGGAATAGATCGCCAGACAGGTTGCCTTCGCAGGAAAGCGTGTCTCGGTCGAGGAGAAGCCGAGTTCATGCCGGATGAGGTTCATCAGGTCGGCCGAGTCCTCACGATCATGGATCGAGAAGGCAGGGTCGAGTCCGATCTCGGGCGCATAGTCGCGCAGGAGCCGGGCACCGATACCGTGGAACGTGCCGGCCCAGGTGAGTGCATCGGTCATGACGCCCGCATTCTGACCCATGACCTGTCTGGCGATCCGTTCGACGCGTCGCGCCATCTCGGACGCTGCTCGGCGGGAGAAGATCAAAAGGAGGATGCGACGCGGATCGGCGCCGTTGACGATCAGATGAGCGACGCGGTGGGCCAGGGTATTCGTCTTGCCCGATCCAGCTCCCGCAATCACCAGCAACGGCGTCGGCGAGCTTGATCCGTCCGGACGAACGCCGTGCTCCACCGCCTGACGCTGCTGGGAATTGAGTTGGTCAAGGTAGGCAGGGTTCGCAGACACAATCGAATCATTCCTCTTTGGCAGAGTATAGACCCTCATTCCCGTTTTGTTCGCAATGGCTCAGCTTGTCGCCGCAGGATGTGATCGCGACAATATGTTCGCATTTTGTTCTATCTTTCCGCGACGAGGATCCTTAGGGTCTGGCGTCTTCTCTCGAGCACAGGATTTACGATGACTACAGATAAGGCCAAGGCGATCGAAACCGCCGTCAGCCAGATTGATCGCGCCTTTGGCAAAGGCGCGATCATGCGCCTCGGCGGTGATCAGGTCATTGAAGTCGAGACGGTCTCTACTGGGTCGCTTGGCCTCGACATTGCGCTCGGCGTTGGCGGTTTGCCTCGCGGCCGCATCATCGAGGTCTACGGGCCGGAGTCTTCGGGTAAGACGACGCTCGCGCTCCAGACCATCGCTGAGGCTCAGAAGAAGGGCGGCGTCTGCGGCTTCATCGATGCCGAGCACGCTCTGGATCCCGTCTACGCCCGCAAACTCGGCGTCAATCTGGACGATCTATTGGTGTCTCAGCCGGACAATGGCGAACAGGCGCTTGAGATTGCCGACACACTTGTCCGTTCAGGCTCCGTGGACATTCTCGTCATTGACTCGGTTGCAGCCCTGACCCCCAAGGCCGAGATTGAGGGCGAGATGGGCGAGAGCCGTCCCGGCCTTCAGGCCCGCCTCATGAGCCAGGCGTTGCGCAAGCTCACTGGCTCGATCAACCGAGCCAACACCATGGTGATCTTCATCAACCAGATCCGCATGAAGATCGGCGTCATGTACGGAAGCCCTGAGACCACGACGGGCGGCAACGCGCTCAAGTTCTACGCCTCTGTTCGGCTCGACATCCGCCGCACTTCAACCTTGAAGGACCGAGATGAGCCAATTGGCAATCAGGTGCGCGTGAAAGTCGTCAAGAACAAGGTTGCTCCGCCCTTCAAGCAGGTCGAGTTCGACATCATGTTCGGCGAGGGCATTTCAAAGATGGGTGAACTGATTGATCTCGGCGTGAAGGCCAACGTAGTCGACAAGTCCGGCGCCTGGTTCTCCTATGATAGCCAGCGCCTCGGCCAGGGGCGCGAGAATGCCAAGACCTTCCTGAAAGACAATCCCGAGATTGCCGCCGAGATCGAAGGCAAAATTCGCCAGAATGCCGGTCTCCTAATTGCCGACTTCCAGGGCAATGATGACGTAAGTGCATCAGAGGATGCAGCATAAAGGTTCTCTCGCAGCATAACACTGACCTTCTGCGAACCGGGCAGATCCGCATCGTACGAAATGTAAAAAGGCCGCCCTTGGTGGGCGGCCTTTTCATTAATTGAAATACTAAGGTGAGATCAGGCCGCCTCGGCGACAGGAGCTGGATCTGCTTCATCCATTGCTCGCATGTAGATGTCGAGCAGGCTGTCGTGCTCGTCGCGCTCATCCTGATCCTGCTTGCGCAGCTTGATGATCTCCTTGAGGATCTTCACGTCAAAGCCTTCGCCCTTGGCCTCGGAGAAGACTTCCTTCTTGGCTTCGTTCAGTTCCTTGATCTCGTTCTCGATCTGCTCGATGCGCTCCACGAACGAGCGGATCCGATTGCCCGGAATTCCAACGACGTCACTCATGGCTACTCCTTTGCCGTATGTGGACCGGCACTATCGGGCAGGGGAGTAACCACCTTCTTAATCCGGTGCAGTCACGTAGGAACTGCCTTAATGAGACCATCCTTCATTTGGATGCACCGATGACGAGGGTAGGAGCGAGTGTCAGGGGCGCTATGTGAGATGACGAAGGAGTCATGAGGTTGCCCGAACGTGGCTCACAGGTCACGAATGTAGCGGTTCCCAGATCGTCATGCGGCTGCGCCAGAGGACCGTCCGTGTCACGGAGCAGACTTTGGATATCGGTCCTGGGCGGGTCGCTATTGAAACGGTCGGTTAACCCAGCAAGAGCATCCTATCTGCACGTGAATCAGGGACTGGGTGGGCCCCTCATTCGGAGATGAATGCCCATGACGGAGAAGACCCTCGATGAAGCCATCCACGAGAAGCTCAACCTGATCGCTCCGACCCTGAAAGCCATACAGGGCGGCGGAGAGCAGGCCTACCTTGGCGACCTGCAGACGCTCCTGAGAAAAAACTTGGCGAGCCTGCTGGCCTTGTTTGAACGTAATCCCGGTCTGGATGCCGCGACAGCCGATGTTTATGCAGCGGCGGCGGCCATCGTGAAAGACGCAACGGCGGCAACCCAGCCGTATGCCCGGAAGCGCCGCCTTCTCCAGGAAGCGCAAGCACGTTTCGAGGAGCGGATCGCGCTGGCAAGGCCTCGAGAGCGACGGTCGTCCGACTCTTGGCGTCAGACGGATCTTTTCCGGGCGGCCTGACGGGTGCTCAGGGCCTGTTAGGCAAATACCAACGACTGACCCGCCCCACGCTCGATCAACATATACTAGGCCGGCAATCGATCACTTCCTGGGTAAAGTAGCTAGCAAAAGAAACCGGACATCCGACTGAGCTGCTTGGGCTGCCCGTTCGCGCAGGAACCTGTCCTATCGGTCGTCCAGTATTCATGACGTTTACTGCTCCACCGGAAGGCCCCCATTTAAGCAAAGTTTTCGCTCAGGTCGACGATATTCAGATCCAGCGCAAAGTCGTGGTTCTGGTGGAGCTGGTCCTGAACCTGAAGAAGATTACTAGCAATCGTATGAACTGCGTACCCTTCCGCCAGCTCCCAACTCACAACAGATCTCCAACTGGCCCCGGGGCTAGCTACCTTAGGTGCCCCAGCCAGATGCGCTTCTATCTGTGGCCAAGACCTACAGTTTGGACACACGCAGATATCAGGAAGCCTAGATCTATATACAGTCTGCGTAAGTGTGTAAGCTTGTGGAAATATTATTAAGGTGTCTTGGATATATTGCTTTAAGCACTATTCAATGTGGCTAGCCAACACACTACCGGCTCCTAAGAGGGATCTTAAATGGCAAAGGCTGCAACCAAGAAAGCTCCGGCTCGCAAAGCCGCATCGAAGACAACGACCAAAACTGCTGCAAAGGCGGCCAAGAAGCCTGCCAAGGCGACAGCGTCCAAGACGGCTACGAAGGCAGCCGCCAAGGCACCAAAGAAGGCGGGGAAGGCTGCTGCAGCATCGAATGGCATCCTGACTCTGCGTAACATTGCCGATATCCTGTCGGAGATCCATGAGTTGCCGAAACGTCAGGCGAACGAGATGTTGACTCAGGTGGTCGAAATCATCGCCAAGAGCCTTAAGAAGGGCGAAAAAATTCGGCTGTCTGGGCTCGGTATTCTGCAAGTCCGCAAGCGTGCCGCGCGCATGGGGCGTAACCCTCAGACGGGCGAGCCTGTAAAGATCAAGGCGTCGAAGAAAATCGCTTTCAGGCCGGCTAAGGACCTCAAGGAATCCATCTAGTCCGACAAGTGGCATGGCGCCGGAGCAACGGTGCCATGCAACTGGCTACATAGATCTCCAGATTGTGGAGCTAGGGGGCCGTTCGAGCCGGGGCGGCTGTACCATTTAAAATTAAGTACTTCGCTCACGTAGGCTACAGGCTTGCTTCCCACGAGTTCGAATTGTGAAGCAGAGCGGATAGACCACTCCCTTTAAAATCGTCCATAGAAGCGCAGCATTTGCTCATATCTCCCCATCACCTGACAGGCCGCCTCCTTCCTTGTCGCCTCTCGTCCTGATTGAGGCAAGGGATTTCTAGGCCCCGCAAAGGTGGCAGCTACACTTCATGCGCACATTCTGCCCTCAGGGCCCTGCGGAACCTCATGGACGTTGCCAATATAGGTGTGCCAACGGCTGTCGCTCTCGCGATACAGCTTGTCCTCGTCGAGGAGCGACATCGTGAACTCGGCGGACGGTCCCATTAGGAACCACATCTCGGATGGATCGTGCGGGGAGGGCGCTAGCCCCTCTTTATCTATCTCGGCCCTATGCTTCTCAGTGGCAGCATCAAGGATAGCTCTTAGCCGGCCGAATGGCCTAGAACGAAGGCGAGTAATAGGCCATTTGTCCGAATGGCTCAGTTTAGAATTTATCTATACTAGAAGCGGGTAATGAAACTCGGCAGCAAGAATCGTCGCAGTGCCCTTGAACTTTGTTGCAAGTTGGATGAACCGCTTTTACTCCCTTTTCTCAGGCCTTGCCGTACAGAGGCATCGCACAACACATTCATCTTACCCCCGCCTCAGGGCTTTCTGCAGTAACCAAAGCGGTAACATTGCCGTTGCTACGGCCCTCGCTCTTCCGGTCCTCCTCGGAGGGACAGGTCTGAGTGTAGAGGTAGGCTATTGGTATTTCCAAAAACAGGCGATGCAGAACGCGGCGGACAGCGCAGCGGTGGCAGCAGCCACAGCTGCCGGCTCAAGCTACGATGAAGAGGCCCGCGCTGTTGCCGCACAATATGGGTTCGCTCACGGACAGAAAAGCGTCTCTGTCTACGCAAGCAACAATGCCGTTTGTCCAACAGGTGAACCTGACTGTTTTGCAGTCACAATAACGAGCTATGTTCCACTCTTCCTCTCTTCAGTCGTAGGCTACAATGGCACCACCACCGTCTCGACTGTCGTGAACGGTAAAGTGGTGGCGAGCAGGCAGACAGAACTCACAAGCACAGCGATTGCATCCCGTGTGGGTACGCCGCGCGACTACTGCATTATGGCGTTGGGGGAAAATGGTGCGAAGTGGGACATGTTGATCAATGGAGGCTCGAAATCTGAGATCAAGAATTGCGGCATCATGTCGAATGACACTATGCGCTGTAACGGCCAAGGACAAATTGCTGACTACGCGGATTCTCCTCAAGGTGACAGTAGTCCATGCGGTCAGGAGGCGCACAGTCGGCCCGCTCAGAAAATTCCTGACCCGTATGCGCCACTCGCCGACAACATTCCTCCTGATCCCTGCTATGGCAATTATTCCGGAAGACTGGTCTCTTCCAGCAATGGTTACACACTGTGGTGCGGTGAATTCAAACTGACGTCGAATAAGGCATACAGTGACACCACGTTTGTCATTTACAACGGCAACCTGAACACGAATGGGTACAACTTTACTGGCACGAATACGAGTGTGGTCTTTTCAGGCACAAATCCCGGAAGCTTGACCGATACCAACCCAGGATCCAAGGCGGTCGTAGATATCAAAGCTCCTACCTCTGGAACGTGGAGTGGCGTCGCCGTCTACCAAGACGCGAGATACACAACAGCCAAATCAAATTCGCTCGCAGGCAATAGCCCAACATGGGACATCACAGGTTTGGTCTATCTTCCGCAGACGGCACTGACAGTCAGTGGAGCTATAGGCAAATCCAGCAGCGGCAACTCCTGCTTCATTCTTGTGGTCGACAGCCTCACGGTTAACGGAACCGGGCAAATTCTCGTCAACGGTGCGGATTGTCCAGCGGCAGGGCTGAAATTACCTTCAATGCAGCGAGGCAAACTTGTCGGTTAATGTCCTTGCTGCAGGCCTGTTGTCTCTTGCCTTCTCTCCAAGCGTCAGTGAGAAGAATTTCTGTCTGCGCCAGCGAATGATGGCGAAGACACGTACATTGATGTACCGCGACCAGCGTGGCGCGGTAACAGTCGAGACCGCCCTCGTTGCAGGAATGCTGGTGTACATTCTACTCAATGCAGTGGATTTGGGACGCTACCTATATTTGCGAACTCAGGTTGAGAACGCAACTCAGGCAGGAGCTCATGCAGTCTGGAAAACCTGTGACCCGACTAAGCTCCCCCTACAGACAAAATGTAATCCCGATGCCGTGACAGCAGTGATCAATGTAGCATCGAGCTTTGTCAGTAATGTTGAGGAACGTAATGTGTCTCTGACAGATGGCTATTTCTGCTCTGACACATCCGGAGCCCTCCATGCTGTCTCCAATCCGTTGTCACTTCCGAGTGACTGTCAGACAGGGATCAGCGCCGGATATTACGTTCAGACCCGCATCACATATTCCTATGTCCCGCTGTTTGGAAATCTAACCGTTGCAGGGCTGTTCACGTCTTCCATTTCTACAACTAGTCATATGCGGCTTCAGTGAAATGATGAGCAACTCCGCACGAAATCTGCTGAAGGATGAAGGTGGCGTAGCGGCTATAGAGACGGCTATCGTCGCACCAATCTTCTTAGCCCTCCTGTTTGGCGTCATTCAGTGCGGAATGCTGATATTCGCGCAGGCAAGCCTGCACTATGCCGTGCAGAACGGGGTCCGCTGTGCGGCAGTGATGAACGATTGCCCAAATCCGGCCAGCTACTACTTTGGTCCTGGCCTGCCGGAGTTCACGCCAGTTGCGCAACTGTGTGGGAAAGCACTAACTGCGACCGTGGGGCATACCCTGAATTTAGTTATCTACCAAAAGGATATCTCACTTTCAGCGACTTCATGCTTCCCTGACATTAAGGCCTCGCAATCTTGAGTCAGAGATGGTTAAAAGGCGCGAATTGTGCCTCCGAAAACGCTGACCTTCCGCCACTCGCCTGTGCTTGAGCAGCATGTAAGATCCGTGCCTAGCCATCAAGGCCTCCCATATTGTTGGTAAGGACCGGCATAACTCGAAGCCGAGTTATGCCGATTTTCTAAGTATTTGGTGGCGAGCGGAGCCATAGCGACGTGATGGCCATGGCTCCCAGTTGCTCTAGCACTACAGTTGCACCTGCCGCTCATGGGCTCATAATCTCCTGATCTGACAC
>JAYSGD010000026.1:0-41329 GCA_041913065.1 Microvirga sp.
GGCAACTGGGAAGGCATGATGGCTGTCGGTGGTGCGCTTGAAGCGGCGCTTCTGCCGCGCCTTGAGCCCATTCTCGCGCATCAGTCGAGCAGTGCGACGGCGTCCCACCGTCAGGCCCTCGTCCTGCAACTCACGGGTCATACGAGGACTACCATAGGTCCCATGCGAGAGGGTGAAGGCCGAACGAATGTGGGCCAAGAGGATCAGATCCTCCCTCTGGCGCGAGCTGGCCGGACGAGAGCGCCACGCGAAGTAGCCACTCGGGCTGACATTGAGGACTTGGCATAGACGTGTGACGGGGAAGTTCTCTTTCGCCACATCGATGAACTTGAACCTCATCGACTTCCCTCCTTGGCGAAAAAAGCTGTTGCCCGCTTCAGGGTCTCCCGTTCCTGGCGCAGGATCTCGTTCTCGCGCCGCAGCCGCTTCAGCTCGGCGGCCATGTCCTCCTGCTGCTCCTCCGGTAGGCCATTGATCTCACGCTCACGGCGGCGATCGAGCCAGTGGCGCAGGGTCGACAGACCAACCCCAAGATCCTCGGCAATGGCACGACGGCTGCGGCCGCTGGTCAGGGCGAGCCGCACAGCCTCATCCCGAAACTCTTTCGTAAAGCGTGTGTGGGGCATCGAGATCCGCCTGCTTCATCAGAGGCTCTCCAGCTTTTCGAAGCAAGTCCAAGCCAGCGCTGCGCCTGCTGGTAGACGGCAGCCCAGGGCGGCAGATCGGTGGGCATCCAGCGCCAGGGCGCCCCCGTCTTGATGATGGTGCGCAGGCCGTTGAACACCTCGCGCAGAGAGTGCTCCCGCTGGCTCACTTCTTCAGGCAGCAGCGTCAGATAGGGCGCCACCAGCGCCCATTCTTCGTCGGAGACATCGGAGGGGTAAGGTTTGCGACGTGAGGTCATCTCGCCCCAACGGCGATGACCTCACGTCGGGTCCATAACAGCCTCTAGCGCAGTTACGTCTATATGCTATGCTCGTCATTGCGACGATCGGAACAATGACACGAAATGTCATCTAGGCTGTTTAGTCTAACCTCTTTTTCAGCCAAAGGGGTGTTTTGGAAGGCTGAGTGGTCGCAGGTGACACGCTAAAAGAAGACCCCAGGAGGAACCTGGGGCGAGTGTGTCACCAGAGGACCATCACGAAGGGAGAAACATGAGGTCATGAGGCAAACACTTGCAGCTTGGCGATGTTCCCGAACGTAGGCTGTTTAGCTCACCGGTCCAACACTTGGGCTACGCTTACCAACACCAATGACGCTTGCGGGCTCCCCATGCTTCCCGGCCACCCTTCGAGGGCAGGGCGAGGCCTCTGCCAGAAGGTTACCCATTCCCAATCGAACGGTAGTAAGTGCCTACTTACTACCGAAATCGAAATTTCTATTGCTTCACCAGTGCATTTATGAATTGCGGGACATCACTGGCAGGCATCGGGCGTCCGAAGTGGTAACCTTGGCCAAAGTCGCAGCCCTGCTCACGCAGGAGAGACGCCTGCGTGGCCGTTTCTACCCCTTCTGCGACCACCTTGATGCCAAGACGTTGCCCCAGGTTGAGTACTGCCGCAACAATGGCGGCGTCGTCTTCATCCGTCTCCATGTCATTGACGAAGGAGCGGTCGAGTTTGATCACGTCAACAGGGAACTGCTTCAGATGCGTCAGCGATGCATAGCCCGTACCGAAATCGTCCAGTGCAACTGTTACACCTGCTGTGCTTAAAGTACGTAATGCACGCGCGACGTTGCGTGCACTCCGGCCCAGGAAAACGCTCTCGGTGACCTCAATCTCAAGGCAGCTCGCTGGGAGCTTCATCTGCTCAAGTTCTGCCAAAACATGCTCGGCGTAATCGTCTTGCCGAAACTCAGCTGACGACGCGTTGATGGCGATCCGACCTGTCGTCAACCCCGCATCGCGCCAGGCATGAATATTTCTGAGTACGGAGGAAAGCATCTTCACTCCAACTGCCCGACCAAGCTCTGAATCATCAAAAGCAAGAGCTATTGTCTGAGGAAGCTGAATGCCCGTGCGTGGATGATGCCACCGTAAGAGAGCCTCAAACCCATCTAGTCTACCCGACCCTAAATCTATTCTAGGCTGGTAGAATGGAACGATCCAATCCCATGTAACTACTTGACGAGCCACTTCCAGAGCTGAAGCTGCCTTCTGTGCCTCCTCACGCATGATCGGGTGGAACATCTGGAATGTGCCGCGCCCACTGGCCTTGCATTGATACAAGGCGAGATCCGCCTGCTTCCGAAGCTCGTCTGCATCCGTCTCAGATCCGGAAGAAATGGTGCCCCCGATGCTCGTGCGACAGTCGAGAGCCCTGCCTCGGTATCCTAGTGGATCGCGCATATGGGCGAGAATTGACTTGGCTTGGCTCTCAACATCGTAGTCGCTGAGGACATCCTTTAAGATGATGGCGAACTCATCGCCACCTAGGCGAGCGACTGTATCTGTGGTGCGTACAACGTCGCTGAGGCGGAAGAAGAATTCTTGCAGAAGCGCATCTCCAGCATCGTGGCCAAATCTGTCATTGATAGCTTTGAGATTGTCGAGGTCTAAGGCCAGCAGGCCGACCTTCGATTGCGCTTCTGCCGCCTTATCTAGAGCCTGCTTGAGCTGCTCTTGAAATAGCCTTCGGTTCGGTAGGCCCGTCAAGTCGTCATGGACGCCGCCCAACGAAGGCGTTCCGCGCCAAGTTTTTCCTCTTGGATGTCCTCCAGCGTGCCGTACCACCGGACAATAGCTCCATCTTGGCTGCGGCGCGCCATGGCACGAGCGCGGAACCACCGATAGCTTCCATCGATCAGACGCAGTCGGTACTCTGTATCGAATGGATCACCGCTTGAAAATGAACGCCACCAACTTTGCCGCGTCGGCTCTAGATCGTCCGGGTGCAGGGCCGTAAGCCACCCACGGCCGAGTCCTTCGTCAACAGGCAGTCCTGTAATTTCCTGCCAACGGGACGACGCGCTGAGGATGCTTCCCTGGGCGTCGGCTGTCCAAGGGATCTGCGGGTTGAACTCGACCGAGTAGCGATAGTGCTCTTCGCTCTCACGTAGGGCCTGTTTGGTCTTCTCTTGCTGGGCTTCAATACATTCTTTGGCCATAGCTAGGAGCACAAAAGCAAGCGCGGGAGCGTAGGCTACCAAGAACAATGCCACCTCTGCCGGCCAGCGGCTAGAAACAATGTTAACCCCGAACAGGGGGCCTAGCGAAAGTCCAAGCACTCCTCGAAGGAAGTTGAATGTAGCCAAAACAGCTAGGAGGATGACCGCAGCCCGCTGCGAAATCAGGCGCTGAGAGGCATGCCGCCAAAGCTCCCACCCTGAGAGGGCAGCATACCCACTGTAGAGGAAGGACAGGAAAGCAACACGGGCGCTCACCGTCTCTTGGAGAAAAGGGACTGCGGCAATCCAGATGACAGGACCAATGGCAATGGCATGCCATCGACCGGAGAAGCCGGTGAAGCTCCTGCACCCGGCATACATGGCGCCATAGCCCAGTACGACAAAGGTATTTGCGATGCCTAGGTTGAGAGGCCCTGGGATTCCCTGACCAAAATTCGCCATTCCGATGCCGATAGGGACAAGGCAGAAGGAGCTTCCCCACCAAGCAAGTCCGTTAATCGCCCTGTTCTGCATCCAGGAGAAGAGAAGCAGCACACCCAGCATGGCTGAAAGCAGCACGTAGGTGGCAGCCAATGTATTTGAATCGAGCGTCATCGCGGCCTGAAGTCACCGTGCCTATTGAAAGAATACCTTTGCCTAACGTTCTGAGCTGACAAAAGTCTTAAACGGCCTCGCTCTACATTGGGCGCCACCGAGAGGCAGGACCCAATGAAGTACGTTTCTGCTTCTAAGCATTACTATCATGGCAACACCATACCCAGCCTAACGGCAAACGTGGGATAGCTCTTCCATAAGAGGGCTCGCATATTCCTGATGTCCTCAAGCGGAGGATCTTGGAGAGCTTCGAGCGCCTGGATAGCGAGGAGCAGGGCGAGAGCGCTCAACCAAGCCCCCACATGCGGATGATGCTGCTGAAGATCCCAATCAGCGGAAGCCAGCCAAGCGAGGTCTCGCCACCTTGCGGATCCTGAGTTCAGGTGATTGCCGCCAGATGATATATGAAGGCCCGCAGGGAGGCCTCAGCCATATTGAGGTTATTCATGCTCCGGCCCCACAGATACGCTGGAAGGTCGTATTCCCGTATGAAGCAGGCGAGCGCGGCAACGCCTGCCAAGGTAGTGCTAGTCCCATGTCTCAGTCTTGGCTGAGAGGGGCTTTCAATCCTGGCTGAGCGCTGATTGCGAATGAGCAGCTCAAGGGTGCGCTCCACGATCCAGCGCTGGCGCAGGGCGAACTCAGCGCGGTCGTGACCAAGATCTCGAAACTCAACGACCGCCGGGTCGCGCTCGAGGGCCGTCTCTCGCGGACGGACATCCGCGCGCCCAGGGCCGGGATCGTCAACGAGCTCTCGGTGCACACCGCCGGCGGCGTCATCACGCCTGCCGAGACTCTGGCCACGATCATGCCCGAGAAGGCGACGCTAAAGGTCGAGGCGAAGATCTCGCCCGTCGACGTCGACCAAGTCTTCTTCGGTCAGTCGGCGAAGCTCCGGTTCTTGGCCTTCAACCAGCGTACCATACCCGAGCTGAAGGGCGAGATCAGGTACGTCTCGGCAGCGGCGACCCGCGATTCGGCCGGGCATGTCACGTAAACCCGCGGAGACCGTAGCGAGCTCTGCTTCGCGGGCTTCAGGCGAGCACGCCGGTCGCGGCCTTCCAGGCCGCCATGGCTTGTTGACGGTAAAGGTGGGTGGCGAGGGCAGACTGGTTCAAGTGGGGTGGAACGCACAGATTTCTGACGGCTGAAAAGATCGCGGTGAACCGCTGCAGGCCTCCTGCGGACCGAAAGCCTTGCATCATTCGTTCCCGCTTCCTCAGCGGGAGATGCGAATTCTCGGCCCTGTTGTTGAGACCCGTATGGGACCGGTTCTCAACGCTTGGCATGACCTGCCTCTTGGCAGCGGTGTGCGAGAGCAGCTTGTCGGTAATGATACGCTTCGGCGCGACGCCCTGCTTCTTCATCAGCCGGGTTAGCAAGCGCTTGGCCGCCTTGGTGTCGCGGCGCGTTTGGACAATCACATCCAACACGTATCCGTCTTGATCCATCACCTGCCAGAGCCAATGTTTCTGGCCATCGATCGTCACCACAAACCCATCGAGATGCCAAATATCATGGTGGCTCGCCCTCTTACGCTTGAGCCCGCGGGCGTAATCGGGCCCGAGTTTCCGAGCCCATCGCCGAACAGTCTCGTGGGAGACGACGATGCCGCGCTCGAGTAGCATCTCCTCGACCAGGCGTAGGCTCAGAGGAAACCGGAAGTACAACCAGACCGCATAGGCGATGATCTCGGGTGGGAACCTGTGGCGCTTGTAGCTGACGGGCTTGTTCATGCCGGCCCATCTACACGCCTGAGCACCACACCCGAGTTAACGTGACATCGCCCTTAATATCCCTCAAGCTTGTTTGTATGGGTTCGACCCCCGTCGTTCGCACCAAAGACTGCCAGCATGAACGAGATCCTCGCGCCCGATTATTGCGAATAATCAAATGACGAGTTCGGTGCGAGTCGCGCCTGCATAACGTTTAGTGGGACAGGGATATTTGCAGCGACGCGACGGGTTCCCTAGCACATGTGCGCGATGGGGCAGGGGTCATTGAGCGGCAAACTTTATGTCGAAAACAATTTGCCAAGCTATGTGCGCAACGCAGCCCTTTCATGAGGCATTTTGCATTGCAAACAGGCGCTTTGCCGTCGATATCAGCAGCGGCTGATTTTTATCGCGGCACCGCTATCTTCCTCCCGGCGCTGCCGTATCAGCCGTTCCCTCTGGAAGGGTTTGACGGAATGGTCGGACCTCGACTTAGCCGGGCCTTGTGCCCGGCCTTTTTCTTTTTTAGTTCAAGTCAGCCAGTGGGGGTCTTTTAGCGAACCACTCAGGATCCTGCATTTCGACTTTAGTGCGAGCTCGAGACTAGGGGGCATGAGGATGCCTCACTGCCGACGTAAGGGTTGCCTCCGCCTTCCTCCGCCGTGTACCAGAGAGGGGTGTCGACAATCCCTGACAATGCTTGGATTTCATGACTGTTCATCGCCGGTTTCTCCTTGCCCCGTCCTTCGCCCGCTTGATCCAACGTGAAAGGGGAGGGCTGCGCCATGTCGAAGGCTTCTTCCCGGAACAGCAGGATCGTTCCGCCTGGGTCCGTCTTGATGAAGATCGAGGTGTGCTGATCCTCAGAACGGTTGGCCGTCACGGTGTTGTCGAGGAGCAGACCGAGATTCCGGTGGCCCATGCCCATGCGCTGCTCGACGTCTGCGCCGCCGAGATAGACTACATCCGGACAGCGGTACCGATCGATGAGGGTCATGCCATGGTTGATGAGATCATCCGACCCTGTGTACTGCATCGCGTCACTGTGGCGTTTGAGACGGATGAGCAGGCGAGGGGCTTTCATTCACCAATGTGGTTCGGTCCCGAGGTGACGGAGGATCGTCGTTATACGAACCAGTTCCTCGCGCTCAGAGGACTCGACCACCCGGCGCCAGAGATTTCTCTGTCCGATCGGTTGCTCAATAGCCTGATTGATACCCTAGAGGGCAGTTTCCCCGTTCAATCGCGGATAGCTATCAACCGGCCCAGGACCGAGCGGGTGCCTGAGATCAGGGCCGAGGCGCAGACCGGTGATGAAACGACCGAGGTCTCGCTCGAGGAGATTGAAGATGCCATGATGCGCGAAATGGAGAAGACAAACCGGTAGGGCAGGGCAAAACACAGTTCTGAATCTGATGATTGACCTCAATATGGCCGGCACAATTCAGCTGATCCGCAACTGATGGGATCGGAAGGTAATGCCCTTCACGGTCGTGAAGGCTACCCATTCGAAGGCCTCAGGCAAGCTTAACCTGATATCAAGATGATCGGACGACTGTGGCCTCTCCACGCAAGGAGACGGCACTTGACCGAATGGCATCACCGGGCCCCCGGACCGATCACCGAGGAGAAGCTCGCTCGGGCTGTCCACATTCTCGCTGACATGATCGAAGAGCATGGCCCGACCTTCCGTCCGCTCTATCACGACCTGCGGCAGCAACTGGCTGAATTGCGTTCACGCGAGCAAACCAGTACTGCTGCTGCATCCAGAGCCGCTCATAGCGAAAGCAAGGTTGCCTGAGACTTCAGACTGAGCCAGCGTCTGATGAGTTAGGTTGCCATTACATCAGGTTCGTTGCATTTATTTGAAGAAGCGGTTGGGCTCATCGGAGGGATGCCGCCTGCAGCGACCGCGACTAGCGCCTCACTTTTGGATTTTCTTTGAGAATTGGGCTATCACACGAACCTGAAGAGGTTAGGGTTGGAATCTATCTTTTTGAGTCAAGCTCTAGGGCACTGGTCGGGGCGGTAGGATTTGAACCCACGACCCTCTGCTCCCAAAGCAGATGCGCTACCAGACTGCGCTACACCCCGTACATGCCAGACATCGGCACTCGGTAACACGAAACAGGTAAGATACAAGGGGCCTACCTCCTTCGCACGAAAAGGCCGCTCCGAGCGGAGCGGCCTGATAAATCCACTTATGCTACTTTCGGTTTAGGCTGTCTTCAGATCAACGGCAGACTCTTTGCCGGTACGGTGGTCTGCCTGAACCTCATAGGTGATCTTCTGACCTTCCACGAGGCCGCGCAGCCCCGCGCGCTCAACTGCACTGATATGCACGAACACATCCTTACCGCCGGTGTCCGGCTGGATGAAGCCGTAGCCTTTGGTCTCGTTGAACCACTTCACAGTCCCTGTCGCCATTGTCGTCTCTATTCCCTCTTCGTTGGTCCAATTGATCTCTTCCGAGCCTTCCGCCTAGTCCGCCATGGATTTAGCGAACGGAGGCTAGTTGCTGGGTCGGGCGATGGCAAGGAGGAGTAGACTGACTTTCTCAAGGCCAGCGCAAGGCTTGGTACAGCGTGCCGATTCACGTAGTAGTCAATAGAAACATTTGTCCTAAAGTAGGCCATCAAGATACTCGACGGCACGAGGGACATTAAATTGGCGTCCTGGTAGTGAGCGAGTGCCAAGAAGTATTGAACGTTCTTTGCGCTGATCCGGTGATGGATGGCGTTGCTTTGAGATCTGCCCACAAGGGTAGGTCTGGATTGCGCCCATCGAGGCTAGTTCTCGTCTCAGGGGGGTATGGCGTTCCAGAGTTCACTACAGCGGAACGTCAGTTTCTGGCAGGGGCTGGCCTAAGCCGGCTTTCTGCAAGAAGAGGTAGAGCAAACTTCTACGCGCCGATGCTTAAAGGCTGTCCCTGATCCGAACGAGACCTTCCGTCGCGAAGCTTCGTTACCAGCTTGATCTTTCCCCGATTGCGCGGACACCGGGTTAGTTCATTTTCCGCTCAGCCTGTTCGGGTGTGAGATACCCGATAGCCGAGTGGATGCGTTGCCGATTGTAGTAGCTCTCGATATAAACGAACAGGTCCCGTCGTGCCTCCTCGCGGGTCAACCACCGATGCGGATGGACCAACTCCACCTTCATGGAATGGAAGAAGGACTCCATCGGGGCGTTATCATAACAACAGCCCGTTCGGCTCATCGATGGCTTGGCGCCGATCAGAGCCAGTTGCTGGGCATATGCCTCAGCCGCATATTGGCTACCGCGGTCCGAATGATGAATGAGCCCAAGCCCCGGGCGCTGCCGCTGGGCTGCCATCATCAGAGCTCCGAGGGTCAGCTCCGTACGCATATGATCGCGCATCGCCCAGCCCACCACCTTGCGGGTGGCCAGTCCAGCACCGCCGCCAAATAGAGCCAGCCCTCGCCCGTTGGAATGTAGGTGATATCTGCCAACCACACTCGGTTCGGCTCGGATACAGTGAACTTCTGCTGCAGCAGATTGGGCGCAACCGGAAGCTGATGACGACTATCTGTCGTCGCAGGCCGAAAGCGCCGCCGGGCCAAGGCACGAATACCATGCCGGCGCATCAGCCGTTCGACCCGGCCACGGCTGACCCGATGGCCCTGGGCTCGCAGGGCGGCATGCATTCTCGGGCTGCCATAGCGGTCCTGGTACTGCCCGTGAAGCCTCTGCACCTCCTGCAGCAGGCCCCGGTTTGCGAGGGTTCTTGGGCTCTCCGGCCGGGAACGCCACGCATAGTAGCCGCTGGGTGAAACCTGGAGCACGCGGCACATGAGCCGCACAGGAAAGGTGCGGGCATGCTGCTCGATGAAGCGAAACCTCATTTGGGCATCTCCGCGAAGATGCCGATCGCTTTTTTAACACATCGCGTTCCATGCGCGTGCGATCGAGCTCACGTCGGAGGCGCGCGATCTCAGCCGCCTGATCGGCCGGAGAGGCCATCGCAGACGGGCTGGGCGATGGAGGCCTGGGACCAGTCCTGGATCGCGCAGGGCCGCCGTTCACAACCGCCCGCCAGTTGCGCAGCATGGAGGGGGAGATCCCCAGTTCTGCTGCGATCTGCATCAGGGGACGGCTGCTGCTCTCGAGAAGCGCCACGGCCTCTCGCTTGAACTCTGGGGTGAAGTCTCGCTTCGTCTTCGTCATCGAACACCCTCCCGCTCCCTCAGGAGCGTATCAGAGGTGTCCGTCAAAGCGAGGGAGGATAAGCTTGGGACAAGCTGACTATCGAAAGCGGCAGCGTCCCACCAAGTCAGGTCTGCGAGAAGGAGTAGGTGGAACTGGCCAATGTTCACTTGGGCGCGGCGGGCGGGACCGCTCTGAGCCGCATCATGTCTGGCCGCAAAGCGTGTAAAGGAGGACCATGAGGCGTTCCTGCGCGAGGCGTAACGGACAGGGCGAATTGAAGGGCCGCATGGAATGTCAGACAGCCAGTTAGACTTATTGGTAAAAGGTTCCGGCGCCTCCGGTTTGCTAGCCTGACCAGATGGATTTCAGGAGCACTGACAACGGATCAGCGAGAGTTCAGCATGAACCTCTGTGAATGGCTGATGCGCACGGCAATGCGCTCGCCGCAGGCGCCGGCGCTACTGCGCGGCGTCCAGGTGATCGCCCACTATTCCGGCTTCGCCGAGCGAGTGATGCGTCTGGCCGAGGCTCTTCAACATCGATTGGGAGTGCGTCCTGGCGACCGCGTCGCTCTCTTCCTGGCCAACCGAACAGAGTACCTTGAACTGCTGTACGCCACCTGGGCCTCGGGCGCCGTGGCGGTTCCGATTAACTACAAGCTGCATCCCCACGAGGCCGCCTGGATCATCGGCGATGCGGAGGCCCAGGTCGTCTTCATCGATGATGGAGCAGCCGGCCTGCCACCGATCCTGCGAAGGGGCTTCCTGCGACGGGCTCGCACTCTCAGTGGACAGCCCTGAGTTCCGCACTCTTTTCAGTCACGAGGCCCTCACAGCGACCGTGCCGCGCGGCCGGGATGATCTCGCCTGGCTGTTCTATACATCCGGCACGACAGGGTAGCCGAAGGGCGTGATGCTGTCTCACGGCAACCTGCACGCCATGGCATTCTCCTACTTCGTCGATGTGGACGAGGTCCGTCCGACGGACGCAGCCTTGTATGCTGCGCCCATGTCGCACGGCGCGGGGATCTACAATTTCATGCACGTGCTGCGCGGCGCGCCACGTCGTCCCGGAGTCGCAGGGCTTCGACCCTGCCGAGATCCTGGAACTGGGAGCGGCCCTGGGCGGCATCTCGATATTCGCGGCGCCGACGATGGTGCGGCGCCTGGTCGACTATGCAAAAACCGTCGGAAGCGACGGCTCTGGGCTACGGACGATCGTTTACGTCGGGGGGCCGATGTACCTGGCGGACATCGAGGATGCCGTGGCGGTGATGGGCCCTCGCTTCGTCCAGATCTACGGCCAAGGTGAAAGCCCCATGACCATCACGGCCTTGCAGCGCGATCTAATCGCCGACCGGCAGCATCCGCGATGGCGGGAGCGGTTGGCATCCGTGGGAACTGCTCAGTCCAGCGTCGAGGTCCAGGTCGTCGATGAGGAGGGGCGGCCCCTGGCGCATCGTGAGAGCGGGGAGATTGTTGTGCGAGGAGCTCCCGTCATGTTGGGCTACTGGCGCAACCCGGACGCGACGGCCATAGCCCTCCACAACGGCTGGCTCTGGACGGGGGATATCGGTACCCTGGACCATGAGGGATTCCTCACGCTCAAGGACCGATCGAAGGACGTCATCATCTCGGGCGGCTCGAATATCTATCCGCGCGAAGTCGAGGAGGTGCTGCTCACCCATCCTCATGTGCACGAGGTGTCGGTGATCGGCTGGGCCGACCCGGAATGTGGCGAGGTTGTCGTGGGCTACTTCGTCGGCGAGGCATCGCCAGACGAGCTCGATCAACTGTGCCTCGAGCGGATCGCCCGGTTCAAGAGACCCAAGGACTATGTGAAGGTCCAGTCCCTGCCGAAAAACAACTATGGCAAGGTCGTGAAGACCGAGCTTCGAGCCCTTGACGCCCGCAGGGGCGATCCGGAGCCCTAAACGACTGCGGAGGAGGACAGAGGCGATGACGGGACGGCTTGCGGGGAAGACGGCTCTGGTGATGGGGGCCGGATCGAGCGGCCCGGGTTGGGGCAACGGCAAGGCGACAGCCGTTCTGTTTGCGCGTGAAGGCGCGCGCGTGCTGTGCGTTGACCTCAATGAGGCGGCTGCCCGCGAGACGGTCGAGCTCATCCGGGCCGAGGGAGGCGAAGCGGAGGCCTGCCAAGCCGATGTCTCAAAAGGAGCAGACGTGGAGCGGGTCGTGTCATCCTGCCTGGAGCGGTTCGGGCGGATTGACGTGCTGGACAACAATGTCGGCATCGTTCAGGTCGGTGGCGTCGTGGAGTTATCGGAGGAGATGTGGGACCGCGTCTTTGCGGTCAACCTGAAGAGCTGCTATCTCGCCATGAAGCACGTGATCCCGGTCATGGAACGTCAGGGCGGCGGCTCGATCATCAACATCTCATCGATCGCCTCGATCCGGTACACGGGCGTCCCTTATTCCACCTACTATGCGACGAAGGCCGCCATGAACCACCTGACGCGCACGACCGCGGTCGAATACGCGTCGAGGAAGATCCGCGTGAATGCCATTCTGCCCGGGCTCATGAAGACCCCCATGGTCGAGCAATCGGCAGGGCTCGCCAGCAGCTACGCGAGCGGCGATGTCGAGTCGATGTGGCGGGCCAGGGAGGCCCAGGTCCCGATGGGGCACATGGGAGATGCCTGGGATGTAGCGAACGCGGCGCTCTATCTTGCGTCCGACGAGGCGCGGTACGTTACCGGCATTGAGCTTGTTGTCAACGGTGGGATCACGCTCAAGGTTTCTTAAGCACGGATGCTCCCAACGACGAAACAGGGTCCGACTCCAGAGGTTTCGATGAAGCGATCGGAAAAAGTCATCATCAGCTGTGCGATCACTGGATCAATCCATACTCCGAGCATGTCGCAGTATCTCCCAGTCACGCCGCAGCAGATCGCCGAGAGCGCCCTTGATGCGGCGGCAGCCGGTGCCGCGATCCTTCACCTGCATGCACGAGATCCGCAGACCGGCCGCCCGACGCAGAGCCCCGACGTGTTCAAGCAGTTCCTGTCGGCAATCAAGGAGGGCTGCAACGCCATCGTGAACATCACCACCGGCGGTGGCCTCGGCATGAGCCTCGACGAGCGCCTCGCAGCTGCGAAATGGGCGCAGCCCGAGATCGCCTCCATGAACATGGGATCATTCAACTTCAACATCTCGGGCGCCGGCGGACGCATCGCGTCGTTCAAGAACGACTGGGAGAAGCCCTACCTGAAGATGACCAAGGACTTTATCCTGTCGAACACCTTCGCGCAGATCGAACGGGGCATGACCGAACTGGGTGCGCTCGGCACCCGCTTCGAATTCGAGTGCTACGACGTCGGCCATCTCTACAACCTCGCCCATTTTGCCGACCGCGGACTCGTGCAGCCGCCCTTCTTCGTGCAGGCCATCTTCGGGATTCTCGGCGGCATCGGTTCGGAGCCCGAGAACCTCATGCACATGAAGGCGACAGCCGACCGCCTGTTCGGCAACGACTACTATCTCTCCATCCTGGCCGCTGGTCGGCATCAGCTGCCATTCGTCACCATGGGAGCCATCCTCGGCGGCCATGTACGGGTGGGCCTGGAGGATAATCTCTATCTAAGCAAGGGAGAACTCGCGCCATCCAATGCCGACCAGGTCCTCAAGATCCGCCGCATCCTTGAGGAGCTTTCCCTCGCCATCGCCACGCCGGACGAGGCGCGCAACATGCTCCAAACAAAAGGGCCGGATAACACCGCTTTCTGAGGACTGTGCGGCCAACGGGCTGCCGCAAATAAGCCATCAGACATAAAGGCGTCCTGACGCTTCGCCGCCAATGCATTGTGCGAGCTTGTCGCCTGCCTTTTCAATCACCCACATGCGTGCCTAAGATGGATGCCCTAAAAAGGGAGGAAGCAATGAAGACGCGTTATGTTCTCAGTGCTCTGGCCGCCTTGGCCATGACAGGAGCGGCCCAGGCGCAAACCTCAGTCAAGCTGGGCGTCTTGAATGATCGTTCTGGCGTTTATTCCGACCTGACCGGCGAAGGATCGGTGATCGCAGCCCGCATGGCCGTCGAGGACTTCAAGGCAACTGAGAAGGGGATCAAAGTCGATATCGTAGCCGCGGACCACCAGAACAAGCCGGACATCGGCGCCAGCATTGCCCGGCAATGGTACGATCAGAACAGCGTTGACGTCATTCTGGATGTCCCGACCTCCTCGGTGGCCCTTGCGGTGAACGGCATCGCCCGCGAGAAGAACAAGATCTTGATCAATTCAGGCGGCGGCACCTCAGATCTGACAGGAGCACAGTGCTCGCCCAACACCGTTCACTGGACCTACGATACCTGGGCGCTCGCGAACGGCACCGGCAGCGCGATGGTGAAGCGTGGGGGAGACACTTGGTTCTTCCTCACGGCCGACTACGCGTTCGGACACGCACTTGAGCGCGATACGTCGGCCTTGGTGACGAAGGCGGGCGGTAAGGTCGTCGGCACCGTGCGCCATCCATTCCCGGGCCAAGATTTCTCATCCTTCCTCCTGCAAGCACAATCGTCGAAGGCCAAGGTGATCGGCCTTGCGAATGCTGGTGGCGATTTCGTCAACACGATGAAGCAGGCGGCGGAGTTCGGGATCGTTCAGGGTGGCCAGAGCCTCGCCGGGCTCCTGGTCTTCATCACCGACGTTCACGCGCTGGGGCTTCAAGTGGCTCAGGGTCTCGTGATGACGGAGGCATTCTACTGGGACCAGAACGACCAGACACGGGCTTGGTCGAAGCGTTTCGCTGAGAAAAATGGGGGCAAGATGCCGACCATGGTTCATGCAGGAGTGTATGCCGGCGCGCTTCACTATCTCAAGGCAGTTGAAGCCTTGAAGGATAAGGACACAGCGAAGGTCATGGCCAAAATGAAGGAGATGACCACCGACGATCCGCTGTTCGGAAAGGGCAAGATCCGCCCGGATGGCCGTAAAATTCATGACATGTACCTGTTCGAGGTCAAGAAGCCGAGTGAATCCAAGGGAAGCTGGGATCTCTACAAGCTTCTCGCCACGATTCCGGCTGATCAGGCGTTCCGCCCAATGAGTGAAGGCGGCTGCCCCCTGGTGAAAGGCTGATCGCAGCAGGTGCGGACGGGGCTGGGTAAACCGGCCTCGTCTGCATGCGAACCAACCCATGATCGCACGTCATGACGAAGAGAGACCGCTTCGGCAATGGAAAGTGACAGCAATGGATTTAGGAATTCAGGGTTTGCGCGTTCTCGTGACTGCTGGAGCCGGCGGCATCGGCCTGGAGATTGCCAGAAGCTTCGTCCGTGAGGGGGCAAGGGTGCATACCTGCGACATTGATGATGCGGCACTCGCCTCTCTGGCGACTAGCGATCCGGACGTCACCCGGTCCCGGACCGACGTTGCGAACCGGACAGACGTGGACCTCCTCTTCGAGGAAGCCCTTCATGCTCTCGGTGGGCTGGATGTTCTTGTGAACAATGCCGGGATCGCGGGGCCAACGGCACAGGTAGATGAAGTCGATCCCGAGGATTGGGACCGAACGCTTCAGGTCAACATCACAGGGCAGTTTAACTGCGCCCGTCTGGCTGTCCGGCACCTGCGCGAGAGTGACAACGCCTCCATCGTCAATCTCTCATCCGCCGCGGGACGATTCGGCTTTCCTCTGCGCTCGCCCTACGCGGCATCGAAATGGGCGGTGGTGGGATTCACGAAGACCCTTGCCATGGAGCTGGGACCGCTCGGGATCCGGGTAAATGCCATCCTTCCAGGCGTCGTGGAGGGGGATCGGATCCGCCGCGTGGTCGGGAGCAAGGCTCAGGCACGCGGCATCAGCTATGAAGAGATGCAGGACGAGTTCCTCCGACACGTCTCTCTGCGAACTGCAGTGACGCCGCAGCAGATTGCCGATCAGATCGTGTTCCTGTGCTCGCCTCGTGGGAGAACGATTTCAGGCCAAGCAATCGCAATCGATGGTGATACGCAGTCCCTCGCATAACGTTGATTGTGTGGCCGGCTCGCTCCTGCGTAGCCAGATGCGCAGAAATGACGGCTAGTTCCATTTAGAGGCTGTTATGGATCTGGCTTGAGGCCATCGCCGTTCTGGCAGGATGACCTCTGCACGCAAACCTTATCCCTCCGACGTCTCCGATGAGGAATGGGCGCTCGTAGCGCCTTACCTGACGCTCCTGTCCGAAGAGGCGGGTCAACGGGGACACTCCCTGCGTGAGGTGTTCAACGGCCTGCGCACCATCATCAAGACGGGTGCGCCCTGGCGCTGGATGCCCACCGATCTGCCGCCCTGGGCTGCCGTCTACCAGCAGGCGCAGCGCTGGCTGAACGCCGGCTGCTTCGAGGAACTGGCGCATGACCTTCGCGCCGTGCTGCGCCTGGCCGCCGGGCGTGATGAGGAGCCCTCGGCTGCGGTGCTCGACAGCCGTACGCTGCGCTCCACGCCGGAGAGCGGGGCGCGGGCCGGATACGACGGTGCCAAGCGCAAGAAGGGCTCCAAGCTGCACATGGCGGTGGACACCCTCGGCCACCTCCTGGCAGCTCACGTCACGCCTGCCACCCCGATGACCGGGCCGCGGTGGGACAGTTGGCTCAGGCCGTGCAGGCCGCCACCGGTGAGAGTGTCGATCTGGCCTATGTTGATCAGGGCTACACGGGCGAGAAGGCCGCGACTGTCGTCCGCGAGCATGGCATCGAGCTGGAGGTGGTCAAACTCGCCGAAGCCAAGTGGGGCTTCATGCTGTTGCCGCGCCGATGGGTGGTTGGGCGGACCTTCGGATGGGCGACCCGTTTTCGCCGTCTAGTGCGCGATTACGAACGTTAACCTCAAACTCTCGCAGATATGCATGTCATCGCACTGGTCTGTCTTATGCTGCGCCAAGCCGCCAACTACATCGCGGTCCATAACCGCCTCTAGTCCGGAAAGAGAAGAGTTGCGCCAGCCCGCAACCCGAAGCCCTTTGGCCCCGCCTCCGGCGAGAAGGCGTAGTAGCGTGCGCCAACGAACAGGTTGATGCGCTGTTCTCCAATGTTGACCAGCTTGGCGACGGTCGCATTGATCGGGACTGTCAGCTTGTTGTTGGCCCAGTCATAGGTGGACTCGCTGTTGAGCGTGAAGGTCCATGCATCGTGGGTCGTGTAAGCGATGAATGGCTCTATGAACGTGCTGCTGACGTTGCCCGTCCCGCTGCGGATGCCGCCGCTGACCGACCAGAGGTGGTTAGCGAGGGCACCAATCGTCCAGGGACCTGACTGCCTGAGCACGACGGCCGTCGGCCCCACGCCCCAGCGGCCGTTCCCGAGCAGGTCGTCCGTCGCCGTTGGCAGGAGGGCAACCGGGCCGACGCCCCAGACGATCCCACTCGGCCCTGGAGCGCGAGGGGACATGAACAGGCTCTGAAGGGTATCGCCAAGACCGAACTGATGGCCGGCGCCCGGCGCGAGGTCCCACTGCGAGATGACCGGCAGGATGGTGCGGGAGATAAGGTTCCACTCGGGGCTGATATGAATGGGGATGACCGGCTGGATGTTCAGGCTCGCCCGCCTGCCGTCGTCATTTGGACCGATCCTGCTGTCGAAGTTGAACTGGAAGGGAACACTGATCAGATTGGCAATGGGATTGCTGAGTTGTTGGGCGAGAGCCGCATCGTGCGCCGGTTCTTGCGCCAGCGCTGGGGCAATGCAGGCAGTAGGAAGAATGCCGACCAGCGCTTGGACGAACATTCTCATGTACGTCTCCTTCCCGATCTCCCATGGGCATCTGATCACACCGGGAAGGCGCTGACCAGACGCTCAGCCCTGGCTCAGAAGGGCTAATTATGGTGGCGCGTAGGGGAAGGCGGGAAGTGGCTCTCATCCTGGTCAGGCTTATTTCCTGTCCGGAAAAAGGGTCTTCCAGTCCCGGTTCATGTCGACCAAAATCCACTGGTTCACCGCGGCGGCATCAAGAGTCCTGTCGAGGCAGCCGACCGGCGAGTGGCGGTCATAGGCATACTCGCGCTCCGGATCCGTGTGATGGACCACGACACCTAGGCGGCGCATTCCATCTCCAGTCGTCCACTGCAACATCTCGAGATCACCATCAGAATTTCCGAAGGCTGCGACAGGTCGGCATCCGATCTGCTGATTGATGCCAACCGGCTTGCCGGGCCCGTCATCCACGAAGCTCACCTGCGGTAGCCGAAACAAGATTGGCCTGCCGTCGCGACGATCAAACTTCGTGACAATGCTGGAGCCCACGATCTGCTCCGGCGGAATTCCATATCCCTCCTCAGCGAAGACCCGCATGAACTCGATGCCGCCGCCCGAGACGATAAAGGTCTTGAACCCATTGGCGCGCATGTGCGCCAGCACTTCCAGCATCGGCTGGTAAACCAGTTCGTCGTAGCGACGTTCAAAGCGAGGGTGCTTGGCTTTCGCGAGCCAGTCCCTGACAGCCTGCCTTAACCCGTCCGGCGTAAGACCTGCATGCGTTGCGGCGACAATCTCAACAGCTCCCTTTTCGCCGGCGGCACTGAGCGCGGCCATGTCCTCTTCGGGCGCGGCTTGAATGGCTGCCTGTCCTTCCAGTCCGGATGCAGTGGCACCAGCGACTTCAGCCGGTCCATTGCGAACGCGAACTGCACGTAGATCGGCTGTTCGCTCCAGAGTGTGCCGTCATTATCGAACACTGCAATCCGCTCCGCCGGCGGAATGAAGTCTGAAGAGCCCTCCCGGACTACATCGGCAACAAAGTCGATGACAGCCTGCTTCGCTCGCCCCTCATTCCACGAGGGCAGTGGGTCAGCCTGGGCGGCTGCGCCTGAAAACCACGTTGCTATTACGGTAAGCGCGAGGGCGCCAAGTCTCGTTAAACGCGTTCCCATCACGGCCTACTTAGTTTCCTGTCTAACATGGGAGACATTTCGGCTAGGATCCCGATTAGGATAGATCCGTCATAAGCCTAACTGGGTGCCTGATGATTGATTGAATCCTTTAGCGGGCGTCAAAGCAAAGTTGATGAGGATCAAGATGGCCATAAAGGCGTGAGTTCACTGTAAACTTCTCGTACACAGCAGGATCGGCATTCGAGGTTTCCTGCTGAATAGAATTTCCTGTTTCCTTTCTGTCCTTGGGTTTCACGGCTTTCTCCTTCCAAATAGTCCAAATCAGCACCACATAGGGATATCTGAACGGTCCTGCTTGAGCCCCTCGCTGAGGAGATGGCCTGAAACGCCGGATTCGATGCGGCAGCAATCGGATAAGAAACTCTCCGAGCGCTGTCACCTGCTCAGATCGTCAGGATTTTCCGCCGCTCGCCGCCTCGGACAACATCCGCAACGCGTCATCGATCGTGAAGGTGTTCGGTCTCTGGATCGGCGGAAACTCCTTGAACGTCTGGGCCCACTTGTCCACGATCGTCCATGATGCGAACAGGATGTAATCGTGCTCGAGGAACCAGTTGTAGTAGGTGTTCGACGTCTGGTCGGCCCGCTCGTAGGGATCAGTGCGGAGATTGAAGAGCTTCGGCAGCCGCAGCCGCGTGAACGGCTCCGCCCAGATCTGCATGGTGCCGTGGCAGCGCTGCTCCATGAATACGGCCTTCCAGTTGTCGAAGCGCACGCCGAGGATGTCGCCATCATCACTGATGTAGACGAAGAACTTGCGCGGGCTCTCTTTCGCTTCGTCGGTCAGGAAGGGCACCAGGTTAAAGCCGTCGATGTGGTTCCTGTACGTCCGGCCGATAGCCTGATGACCCTTCTTCAGCTTCTCAATGACATCCGGATCGCCGGCCATGGCCAGGAATGTCGGCAGCCAGTCGTGGTGCTGGACGATCTCGTTCGAGACCACACCAGGCCGGATCTTGCCTGGCCAGCGCACCATCAGCGGCACCCGGAATGCGCCCTCCCAATTTGTGTTTTTCTCGCTGCGGAACGGGGTCATCGCGCCGTCGGGCCAGGAGTTCATGTGCGGGCCGTTGTCGGTCGAGTACATCACGAAGGTATCGCCCGCGATGCCGAGTTCATCGAGCAAGTCGAGCATCTCGCCCACGTTCTTGTCATGGTCCACCATGGTATCGTGGTAGGGCGATTGCCAACGCCCCGCCTGCCCCAGACTCTCAGGTTTGGTGTGGGTGTACAGGTGCATATGCGTGGTATTGAGCCAGACGAAGAAAGGCAGCCCGGCCCCGTGCTGGCGCTTGATGAAATCCTTCGCGGCGGCCACGAACTCGTCATCGCAGCTTTCCATTCGCTTCCTGGTGAGCGGGCCGGTGTCCTGGATCTTCTGCTTTCCAACATGGCCCCAGCGCGGCTCTTCGGAAGGATCATCCTCATGCTGCGCCCAGGAATGGATCACTCCACGCGGCCCCGTCATCTTCCGGAAGTTAGGGAAGTCCTTGTCGGAAGGATAGTCATACCGCTCCGGTTCCTCCTCGGCATTGAGATGGTAGAGATTGCCGAAAAACTCATCGAAGCCGTGCACTGTCGGCAGATGCTCGTTACGATCGCCCAGGTGATTTTTGCCGAACTGCCCTGTTACATAGCCTTGGTTCTTGAGGAGCGCGGCGATCGTAACGATCTTTTCCGACATGCCAACAGGCGCGCCGGGAAAGCCGACCTTGGACAGGCCAGTTCGATAGACGCTCTGCCCGGTGATGAAGGAGGAGCGGCCAGCAGTACATGATTGCTCGCCGTAGGAATCGGTGAACATCATGCCCTCTCGTGCGATGCGGTCGATATTGGGCGTACGGTAGCCCATGAGGCCGTGGCTGTAGCAGCTCAAGTTCGAGATGCCTATGTCGTCGCCCCAGATCACGAGGATGTTGGGTCTGCCTGGGTTTTTCGGTTGCTGTGCCATAATTAGCTCCTCCTCTCACAGAGCAACGAAACGATAGGCACTCCACTTCAGCCGCCCGGAAGCGGCTCAGCCGAACGGGCCGATTTGCAAGGTCATGCTCACGATAGCGGTGATCCCGATGATCAACAGGACCATGGCGGTGATCAGCGTGAACGAGGGTGGAAAGCGGCTCTCGCCATGGATGAGGCCTGCGGCTTTCATCGCCTGACGCTCCTTGCGAAGTCCCAGCATGAACTGCACATGGTAGGCGATTCCGATGATCAGCATCATGATTCCGAGACCGACCAGAGCGACGCCGAAGTTGCGGGCCGGAGAGGCGTGCGCCACGATCTGCTGCTCGCGGAGCTTCTGGAAAATCTGAAAGATCGTGAACCCGAAGCTGATCAGCGACAATGAGGTGCGGATCACCGACATCAGGGTGCGGTCGGCGCTCATGCGGGTCCTTTGAAACGACATTCCTGTCCGCCGCGACGACAGCTCCACCGAGATCTCTTCCGGGCTGCGGTTCGGGGAGACAGGGGGCATGCTCATGGCTGCGATCACCGCTCGTCAAGGTCCCAGGGGGCTGAGCGCCCGCACCACCAGCGGGCGAGCCGCGCGGCCGGACCACGGAGCATCAGGTAGGGCAGCACGGCGAGCAGAAGCGCCATCAGAACGGCCTCGCCGGGATCCGAACTCCCGCTGATCGTGCAGCGCGACCCAGAAGTAGGGTGAGCGCCCGAGACGGGCATCCTTGATGCCGTCATGGATGGCGGCGACCGCAGCTATCGTCGGCTGAAGAAAGAGGCGGAACGTCATAGGGCCGCCGGCGCGCGCGACCATATCCCGCCAGATGCGCTGATAGACCTCGGTGGAGAGCCCGTACCAGATCGCGCCCAGGATGATCAGGCCGATCGTCAGCACCACAGCCAAGCGAGCCTGGGTCAGCCCGATCATAGGTGGGGCCCCAGCCATCAGAAGGGTGCCTTTTCCCGGACGACGCAGCGGAAGCCGACATGGTTGGTGGAGGTATCGACGGGCTCAGGATGGCGCGCCGCCGGACGATAGCGGCGGCAGTAGCTCGGGGCGCATAGATGTGAGCCGCCCTTGAGCACCTTGCGCGGAATGCGGATCTCCGGCTGGCAAGGGTCATAGCTCTGCTCCTGGCTTCCGCCGCGCGGGTTCTGCGGGATGCAGCAGGCCTTGGCCACATCGGCCGGGTGCTTCGGCACATACCAGTCGGATGTCCATTCCCAGACGTTCCCGATCATGTCGTAGAGTCCGTAGCTGTTCGGCGGGTAGGTCATGACGGGAGAGGTCCGCTCATAGCCGTCGAGCTTCGTGTTCTGGAACGGGAAGGCTCCCTGCCACGTGTTGGCCATGTGCTGGCCCCCAAGCGTGAACTCCTCACCCCAGGCGAACTCCGCCCCGTCGAGCCCGCCACGGGCAGCGAACTCCCACTCGGCTTCCGTCGGCAGGCTCTTGCCGGCCCAGCGGGCATAAGCCTCGGCGTCGGAGTAGGTGACATGCACCACCGGGTGATCGTCCAGCCCTCTGATCGAGGAGCCCGGACCAGAGGGCCGACGCCAGTTGGCCCCGAACACGAACGCCCACCACCGGCTCCAGTTGTTCAAGGCGACGGGATAGTCCGGCGGGCTGAAGACAAGCGAGCCCGCTCTGAGCATGTGTGGCAGCGCGCCGGGATAGTCCTTCGGATCAGGATTGGTTTCTGCGACGGTGACGTGGCCGGTCGCCGCCACAAAGGCGCGGAACTGGCGGTTGGTGACCGGCGTCGCATCCATCCAGAACCCATCGATGGTGACGCGGTGCACCGGCGCCTCCTCCGGATAGTGCTGGTCCGATCCCATGCGAAACGTACCGCCGGCAACCCAAATCATGCCGGGATGCGAAAGCCCCGTCCGGGGCGTGGATGGAGCCGAAACAGGGTCGATCAGCGCCATGACAGAACCCTCACTTCGCTAGGAATGCACAGACATTGGCAGCGTGCTGCATCGAGGGCTCCTCATCGGAACAGCGATGCAGGATGCCACAGAGGGCGAGGAGTGCACGGCAGCAGTTCCTTCAGCTCCAATACTTAACTTGCATCCTTTAGTTTTCAGTATCGCCGGATTGCAGGCTTTTGCTTGGCCGAACACGACTGCTGCTGGGGAATTCAGGATATGTGACGAGGACCAGGGCGGGGTAGCTCGCCCCGTTGGCCGGATCGAACTCTGGACGAAGATGATCCATGGAGGCACGTAGCCTCCTTAGGTCGCTATCAGGAACAGGCAGTCACAAGCTGCCTGTTGACGCCGATCAGGCCTATCCCAATGCTCCCTTGACGACCTCCTGCAAGGTGCAAAAATTTCTCGTGTAATGATGAGGCGTCATCATGCTTCGGAGGCCGCTTATCCGGTATTACTTGCGTCTCCGGTTCTCCCTGACCACCAGCAATATTGTTGGGAAGTGGCGCCTCTTCGCTGGGCGTAGCCCGATACTGCCCTGACCATCTATGTTTCTGACAGTGTAGGATAGCTATCTCCCCGTCTGAACGAATCCGGGAGTCTGCCATGCCCAAGAAGTCAGACTTTCTCACCAGTGTCAGCAGCGCCCCGCATGTGGCGATCCCACAGACCGGTGCGATCCTGCCGCAGCCGGAACGGCCCTTCAAGGGCTTCATCGGTCGCCAAGCAGGCGAGTCTACTCCCGACTTCCCCCAGGCCGTGCAGGCTCCAACAGGAGCCCCCAACATTCTGCTCATCCTGACAGATGATGTTGGCTTTGGCGCAACCAGCCCGTTCGGCGGACCGGTCCCGACCGAAACCTTCGAGCGCCTGGCGCAATCGGGGTTGCGCTACACCCGCTTCCACACCACGGCCCTGTGCTCCCCCACCCGCGCCGCTCTCCTGTCGGGGCGCAATCACCATTCGGCCTCGACTGGTGTGGTCATGGAATTGGGAACGGGCTACCCGGGCTACAATTCGGTGATGTCGAAGAGCGTCGGGTCGTTTGCCGAGGTGCTCCGGCAGAACGGCTACAGTACGGCTTGGTATGGCAAGAACCACAACGTACCGGATTGGCAGACCAGCCAGGCCGGGCCGTACGATCTCTGGCCCACCGGGCTCGGCTTTGAATACTTCTATGGTTTCATCTGCGGAGATACCAACCAGTGGGCACCCGCGCTCTTCGAGAACATCAAACCTATTGAGCCGCCGCGCGCCGACCCGGACTACCACCTAGACCGGGACCTTGCCGATCACGCGATCGATCGCATCCGGATGCTGCGCGCGGTCGCGCCCCACAAGCCCTGGCTGCAATACTACGCCACTGGCACGTCACACGCTCCTCACCACGCTCCCAAGGAGTGGATCGCTAAGTTCAAAGGGCAGTTCGACCAGGGCTGGGACAGATTGCGGGAGGAGACCTTCGCCCGCCAGAAGCAGATGGGCATCATTCCCCAGGACGCAAAGCTGACACCGCGCCACGCCGAGATCCCGGCCTGGGATTCCCTCGATGCCGACCACAAGCAGGTCTTCGCACGCATGATGGAGGTCTATGCCGCCGCGCTCGCGCATGCCGACCACCAGATGGGCCGCATCCTCGACGTGATCGAAGATATGGGCGAACTGGACAACACGCTGGTGATCTACATCCAAGGCGACAACGGCGCGAGCGGGGAGGGCACCCCTCAGGGTCTGCTCAGCGAGATCGCCCTCCTCAACGGCATCCCCGAAGACTTCAGCGAGGTCCTCCGGCGCATGGACGAGCTCGGCGGGCCGAAGACGTTCAATCACTATCCCGTCGGCTGGGCGCACGCGATGGACACGCCCTTCCAGTGGACGAAGCAGATTGCCTCGCACTTCGGAGGCACACGCAATGGCTTGGTGATCTCCTGGCCTGCCCGCATCAAGGATCACGGCGGGATCCGCACTCAGTTCCACCACGTCATCGACATCGCCCCGACCATCCTTGAGGCCGTCGGCGTGGAAGCGCCAGCGACCCTGAACGGGGTGCCGCAAAGGCCAATCGAAGGCGTGAGCATGGTATACTCATTCGATAACGCCGCAGCGGCATCACCACACCGTACCCAGTACTTCGAGATGTTGGGTAACCGGGCCATCTACAACGACGGCTGGATTGCCGCCACCACACCGGCAGGCGCGCCCTGGATCAGCCTCGGCCGGAAAGCGAATGTGCTCGATTACAAGTGGGAGCTCTACAACCTCGACGAGGACTTCACCCAGGCCGTGGACTTGGCCGATAAAGAGCCGGCGAAGCTGCGTGAGATGCAGGATCTGTTCTGGATCGAGGCGGCCAAATACAACGTGCTTCCGCTCGACAACAGTGCGGGCGAGCGTTTCGATGTGAGCCTTCGCCCCAGCCTGACCCGCGGCCGCTCGGTCTTTACCTATTATGCCGGCCAGACGCGCATTCCCGAAGGCGCTGCCCCGGACCTGAAGAACAAGTCGTTCAAGATTGCAGCCGATGTAAATATCCCGGCTGGAGGCGCCGAAGGCGTGATCGCGACCCAAGGCGGGCGCTTCAACGGCTGGGGGCTCTGTCTGCTCGCCGGCAAACCAATGTTCCACTACAATCTCGGTGGCGTCCAGCGCACCACGATTGCGGCACGGGACGCACTGTCCCCCGGCCGGCATGTGGTGATAGTGGATTTCCAGTATGACGGCGGCGGCATCGGGAAGGGCGCCAAGGTCGTGCTCCGCGTCGACGACAAGCCGGTCGGAGAGGGCCGCGTGGAGCGCACGATTCCCGTCCGAGTCTCGATTGACGAGACGCTCGACATCGGGGAGGACACCGGGACACCGGTGTGCGACGATTACAAAGTGCCATTTCGGTTTACGGGCGATCTGAAGCGCGTGGTGATCGGGCTCGTCGGCACCCAGCTCACCCCCGAGGACGAAGAAGAGATCCGGCGTGCCAAGGCCGCCATCGCCATCGCGACGTGAGGCGTAACGCGGTCTCAGAGGACTGTCATCACCGAGCCAAGGCGGAAGGAGGCTCACCATGACCAACGGACCACACGGCATTCAGCGTTCCATTCTCCCCATCCCCGATCGGACTCAGGTGCGCCTGACGACCTACGATGCCAAAGACCCCAACACGAAGTTCGCGCCCATTGCGCCGCTCCGGCCACCGAAGGGAGCGCCCAACGTCCTCGTGGTGCTGCTCGATGACGTCGGCTTTGGCGCATCGAGCGCCTTTGGTGGTCCCGTCAACATGCCCACGGCCGAGCGCCTGGCGGCGGGCGGGCTCAAATACACCCGCTTCCACACCACTGCCCTGTGCTCCCCCACGCGCGCTGCACTCCTGACGGGGCGCAATCATCACAGCGTCGGCATGGGTGGCATCACTGAAATGGCGACCTCTGCGCCCGGGTACAATTCGCTGCGGCCGAACACCAAGGCGCCGCTTCCCGAGATCCTGAAGCTCAACGGCTACGCCACGGCCCAGTTCGGCAAGTGCCACGAGATCCCGACCTGGCAGACCGGTCCGACCGGCCCCTTCGATCAATGGCCAACGGGCGGTGGCGGGTTCGAGTATTTTTACGGCTTTCTCGGCGGTGAGTGCAATCAGTACGAGCCAGAACTGTACGAGGGAACGACGGCCGTCATGCCGCCCAGGACAGCCGAAGAGGGCTACCATCTGACCGAGGATCTCGCCGACAAGGCCATCAACTGGGTGCGTCAGCACAAGGCGTTGGCCGGCGGCGACAAGCCGTTCTTCATGTACTTCGCGCCGGGCGCCACCCACGCGCCCCACCACGTGCCGAAGGAGTGGGCGGACAAGTACAAAGGCAAGTTCGATCACGGCTGGGATCGGCAACGGGAGCTGACCTTCGCCCGCCAGATGGAGTTGGGCGTGATCCCGTCAGATGGCGAGCTCACGAAGCGCCATGACGAAATCCCGGCCTGGGACAGCATGCCGGACGATCTGAAGCCGGTGCTCGCGCGCCAGATGGAGGTCTATGCCGGGTTTTTGGAGCACACCGACCATCAGGTCGGGCGGCTGATCGCCGCCTTGGAGGACTTAGGGATCCTCAGCGACACGCTGGTCTACTACATCATCGGCGACAATGGCGCGAGCGCCGAAGGCACGTTGCAGGGCACGTTCAATGAGGCGTTGCTGCTGAACGGCATCACCGGTATCGAGACGCCGGAGTTCCTGAAAACGCACATCGATGATTTTGGCACACCAAAAGCCCACAACCATTACGCCGTCGGTTGGGGGCACGCCATGTGCACGCCTTATCAGTGGACCAAGCAGGTGGCCTCGCACTGGGGCGGCACCCGCAACGGCACGCTCGTGCACTGGCCGAACGGCATCAAGGCCAAAGGCGAGCTGCGCCATCAGTTCAGCCATGTGATCGATGTGGCGCCGACGATCCTGGAGGCTGCTGGGCTGCCAGAACCTGAGATGGTGCACGGCATCACCCAGAGTCCCATGGAGGGCACCTCGATGCGCTACAGCTTCGACGATGCCACTGCGGAGGAGCGCCACGACGTGCAGTACTTCGAGATGTTCGGTAATCGCGGCATCTACTACAAGGGCTGGAGCGCGATCACCAAGCACCGGACGCCCTGGGTGCCCACCGCTGCTGATGCGATTCCCTTCGATCAGGATGTCTGGGAGCTCTATAACGGCACTAAGGACTGGACACAGACCCATGACCTCGCCCAGCAGATGCCGGAGAAGCTCAAGGAGCTGCACCTGATGTTTGCCATTGAGGCGGTGAAGTACAACGTGTTCCCGCTCGATGATCGGCTCGTGGAGCGCTTCGACCCTGCCGTGGCCGGACGTCCGATCCTCGTGCAGGGTAATTCTCAACTGCTGTTTCCTGGCATGGGCCGACTCTCGGAACACGCCGTGCTGCCGATGAAGAATGTCTCGTACTCGATCACGGCGGAGCTCACCGTGGCGGATTCCGCAGTGGCGGGCGTCATCATCGCGCAAGGCGGCCGGACCGGCGGCTGGAGCCTCTACGCGCAGGACAGCAAGGCGACCTTCGCCTACAACTACTTCGGTCTGGAAATCTATCGGACGCAAGCGCAGCAGCCGATCCCGGCGGGGACGCACCAGGTGCGGGCGAAATTTACCTATGACGGCGGCGGTCTCGGTAAGGGCGGCACCCTCACGCTGTACTACGATGGCCAGGAGGTCGGGCAGGGGCACATCCCACGTACGCAGCCGCTCATCTTCTCGGCGGAGGAAAGCACGGATATCGGGTACGAAAGCGGATCTCTCGTGGTTCCAGACTATCCGGCCCACAACGGGCACTTCACGGGCACGATCCACTGGGTGCAACTTGATGTCGGCCAGGACAACTTCAACCATCTGATCAAGCCGGAAGACAGGCTGCGAATGGCGATGGTGCGGCAATAGCAAGCGTACAGCGCGAGAGACGCATTGAGCCGGAGATCGCGCGTTGACTAACGCTGCGCTTCCCCTGCCGCAGAGCGGCTGCTGCGTCAGCCCACTGATCGCAGGGCGAAGGAGTTTGCGATGAACACGCGTTCCTGGCTCACCATGATCTGGGCGATTGCAATCGCAGGTGCGGCCTTTGCGCAATCTCCGGTGATGGATCTGGGGCGGACGCTTGCTCCCGGCGAGAGTCTCGGCGTCGCTTCCGTACCGAACCTGCGCGATGCTGGCGGTTACATGACCGGCAATGGGGCAGTCGTGCGCCGGGGCCTTGCGTATCGCTCCAGCGGGCTCAACCCGGTTAGTCCGGACGATAGGGAGAAGATTGCCCGGTTGGGCCTCAAGACCACCTTCGACCTGCGCACCGCCGAGGAGGTGAAGGCGCACCCAGATGAACTGCTCGCCGGCGTCAGGCGTGTGTGGCTCAACGTGCTGGCCGATGCCGAGGGGGCCGGCCCGGCACTGCTCGAAAAGCTCCTGCGCAATCCCAAGGAGGCCAATGCTGCCCTCGGCGGCGGCAAGGTGGAGGCGATGTTCGAGCAGGCCTACCGCGGCTTCATCGCGCTGCCGAGCGCCAAAAAGGCGTACCGCGAGCTGTTCGTTGCGCTCAGCCAGCGCGACCAGTTGCCGTCGCTTTATCATTGCTCGACTGGCAAGGATCGGACCGGCTGGACCTCGGCGGCGCTGCTCACGCTACTCGGCGTGCCCAAGGACAAGGTCATGGAGGACTTCATGCGCAGCAACGAGTACATCCTACCGGCCTATCGGCGCGAGATCGACGTGTTCGTTGCGGCCGGTGGCGACCACTCGATCATCCTCGCCATCTTCGGTGTGAGGTACGAATATCTCGAAGCCTCGTTTGACGAGATGCAGAAGCGGTATGGCACGATCGAGAACTATTTCGCCCAAGCGCTGGGTATCGACGCTGCCGGGCAGGAGGCTTTGCGGGATATCTATCTTGAGAGAAGATAGAGCATCGGATGTGAATAGTGGGAACCGGTTTTGCGTGGAAAGATGCTCATTATTAAAACCTTCGAGCATCGGGCGTGCGTTCGATTCCGCGTCCGATGCTCTGGCAGATCTGGTGCGCCCGGAATTATCAACATCGCGGGCTGCAATACTGCCGCTGAGGGCGCCGCTCAGAGTAGAGTAGATCGGTCATTCACGGGGAAAACGCTTTAACTCATCCAGGCTGACATGTACTTCCTGAAAAAAGCGAAGGAGAGATAAGCTGACTGGCCTGCCCCGAGTGGGTGATCCGAGTGTGATGTTAATTCAGGTTTGGTCTGGGCGCCAGCTTGGAAGCCGGAACCAGGACCTCTGGAGCGGGTGGTCGGTAACCCAGGGATGAGTACAGCCGCACCGTGTTGTAGTGCCGGCACCAGCTTTCGGTCATGACCTTTGCCTCCTCCAGGGTGTAGAAGATCTCGCCTTTCAGCAATTCGTCTCGGAGCTTCGAGTTAAAGCTTTCACAATAGCCGTTCTCCCATGGGCTACCCGGCTCGATGTAAGCTGTCCTGGCTCCTACAGCCGTGATCCATTCGCGCACTGCTTTGGCCACGAACTCGGGCCCGTTATCCGAGCGAATGTGCCCAGGCCCACCTCGCGGGAGCGAAGTAAGCTGGCGGGTCTGTCAGGCGAGGGCCAAGCTCCGCAACGACCCTGTTGGTCTCCACCGCGCTCGAATGGATGAACGGGGACGGCAGCGGCGTTCCTGCGGACAAACGCAAGCTCCTCGGCTTCACCGACAACCGCCAGAATGCGGCGCTGCAGGCGCGCCACTTCAATTTGCAGGCTCAGGCTGCGAAGGACTGGCGATGCTGCTGTACCCGCAGCCTATTCACGAGGTCCACGTAAGGCTGGCGCTTCTCGCGATGCGCGGCATTTAGCTTTTCCTTTATGTCGATCATCAGTTCCTCGTCACGAATGCTCGTCTCAACGCTGTCCAGCTCGACTTGATGCAGAAAATCGATATCGCCGAGCGTATGGAGAACCTCTCGCATTGTGGCATCGAGGCTCAACGAGTACATGCGATAAGGCTGACGAGGCTTGCTGCACATGGTCTTTGCTCACGTTTCGTGTTGATCTTCAATGCTGTGGCAGGATTAACAAAGGTCGGATATGACGACTACTTCGGAGCACTACGAGGTATGGTCGGCGCTATCCCGGAAGCAACCCTCGGGAAGCCGCCAGCGTCCCTAAAGATGCACACCCGACCCCCTTGTTGACGACGATCATGAAAGTCCGGGCGTGGCAGACCCAAGACATGAGCGGTTAGCTCGCTTCAGTACTCGAGATCCGACGCTCGTTAAGTGGCCAGAACGTGCAGGTTTGCCCTAATCCCGGCATTCTGATGGGCAATCCCGGTGTGTTTAGGCGTGCAATGTTCGTTGCCGATAGGAACGGCACACGATTGCAAGGACGATCTGGAGACTTCTGGGCGGCAGTGGATGGTGGCACACCTGCTGATAGGCCCGATTCACTTTCTGACGCGAGGACTTCTACCGCCCGCGCCTTCACACTTCGAGCCGGGCGGAGCGACGCACCATCAGAGAGGCCGCTGCCTATCTATATACCGGATCGAACTGCCTGCTGATGTCAGAGGCCGAGCTCGGCTCGATGGTCACGCAAGGTCCGAGGGATTCGATCGCGCAACCTGATGAGTGTCTCGGCACGTCTAGAGGTGATCGCTCGGCGGTGCCGTTTCCCTCCCGGCAGGTTTCGTTGAAAAAGTCCTCGTGATTGGCGGCGGATCGTGATTCCCTGATAAGTCATTCTCGGCGGAGGATCAGGCCATGATGGGCGAGCGTCTTGTGATGCAGGAGAGCCTGTTCTACGAATTCCGGCTCGAGGTCCACGTCCCCTCCAATCACCTGCTACGGCGCATTGATCGCTTCGTCGACTGCTCCGGGCTGCGCCAGCATCTCGCCGGCTTCTACAGTCCGACAGGCCGGCCCTCCATCGATCCCGAGCTGATGATCCGCATGCTGCTGATCGGCTACTGCCTCGGCATCCGCTACGAGCGGCGGCTATGCGAGGAGGTGCATCTGAACCTAGCCTACCGCTGGTTCTGCCGTCTCGGCCTGGAGGGGAAGGTGCCCGACCACTCCACCTTCTCTAAGAACCGGCACGGGCGCTTTCGCGAGAGCGATCTGTTGTGTCACCTGTTCGAGGCCGTGGTGCAGCGCTGCCTCGACGAGGGGCTGGTGGGTGGTGAAGGCTTTGCGGTCGATGCCAGCCTGATCCACGTCGATGCCAACAAGCAGCGCTCTCTGGCCGGATCCGACTGGCAGGCGTAGGATCACTCTCCGGACGCTCCGCGGGCCGTGCGCGAGTATCTCACCACCCTCGACGAAGCCGCCGGGAGTGCGGCCACCGAGGTTGAGCCGAAGGACTGTATTGCAGTAACTTGGATAGGGCGCAATGACCCCACGCAAGACTTTCTTCAGGCAGCAAGACCGAACAGATGATTCACGAAACGGACCTCGCCTGTCGCTCCAAGCTCCCGCAGGATGCAATGACCACGGCGGATCAGGCGCATGACCTCAAAGCCTTTGATGGTGGTATAGGCCGTTTTCATGCGTTGGAATCCACGTGTCGCCCGGATCACACGCTTGAGCGCTCCGTGATCAGCTTCAATGATATTGTTGAGGTATTTTGAGGTTCGATGTTCGACGGCTTTGGCCAGCACTCCCACTCGCTTCATGCGCTGAATCGCCTTGGGATACGAGGCTAGTTTGTCGGTCGTGATGGACGAGGGCCAATAGTCGCTCATCGTCTTCACGGCTTCGCGCAGGAAGCGATAAGCTGCTCTGGTGTTCCGGGGGTCTGCCAACATGAAGTCAATCAGCTGACCGTACTTATTAATCGCGCGGAATAGGTATTTCCAGCGTCCTCCAACCCGCACATAAGTCTCGTCTACACGCCACAAACTGAGCGCGGCCCTTGATACTGACGAATCCGCTTTTCGATCTCAGGCGCATACCGCTGAACCCATCGGAATATTGTGGATGGATCCACCGCAATGCTACGTTCCTGCATCATCTCGGCCAGATCGCGGTAGCTTTTGCCGTATTTGCAATACCAGCGTACGCACAGCAGAATGATCTCGACCGGAAAGCGGCGGCGCTTGAAAATCGACAACAGAGCGGCTCCTTGATTGGTCACCCTGAATTACATCGGCCGGGTTAATGCAACAAATCCCTGTCGACGTACTGATGATCAACTTCCACCTACCGCGCTGGATACTGCTCATGCTCGTCTCTGCCTTCGCCGGGCTGGACTCCATGCGGGTGGCCCCTTCCCACGCCATCGCGAACGGCGATCGCTTCTATTCCTACGGCCATGCGAGCCTGATCTTCCGGTCGTAGAGCCTCTCACGCCGAGGCGCGATACTCAACGCCGTTCCCCTCGGCACACACACGGTTACGTCCGGATCTCTTCGCTGCATAGAGCTGCTGATCCGCACGGCTCATAAGCTCTCGCAAAGATTCTCCTGGGATGTGATCGGCAATGCCGAAGCTTGCGGTGGTCGTTGAAGAACCGCGAAGGGCAGAGCTGCCCGTCTCCTCGAAAAGCCCACGAACCCGTTCCGAGAAACTCACCGCCTCCTGCGGTCTGCAGCCCCTGAGAAGCACGGCGAATTCCTCGCCTCCGATCCGCCCGACAAGGTCGCTCTCTCTCGTATGGGCCGAGAGCAGGAGGGCCAATTCCTTGAGAACTTGGTCTCCCCTTGGGTGACCCTGAGTGTCGTTGATCGCCTTGAAATGATCGATGTCGCAGACAACGAGACTGATCGGGTTGGAGCCGCCTGTCTTGATTGCCCACGAGGCTTCCTCATCAAAGCCTCGCCGGTTGTAGACGCCTGTCAAGGCGTCGATGGTGCTCTGCTGCTTGAGGTCGGCGGTAATTTCGGTGAAGATGGCCCCCAGCAGCGTCAATCCCATGACGACGGCGGATACGACCAACGAGAATTGCAGCGCCAACCAGAACGGGGAGGTGCGGAAGGCATCCAGATCGACATTCGCGTCTCCTGGCCTGCCCGTCAGCAGTGGGCGAAGGACGATCTGAGCGCTCATCAGCAGAAAGATCCAGAAGATGGCCTTGTCGACGAGACTGCTGTCTCGCGATGGACGCAGGCGATAGGCTGCGCTTGCAAAAAGCAGTCCGCAACCCATGCTGAGAATGTAGATGCGTGCTATCAGGTTTCTGTCGACGAAATAGTAATAGCAGACGCCGATGAGCGACGCCCCGCATATGGCGGCTGTCAGGCGATAACTCGTGTCACGATTGCGTCTCTTCAGACATCCCTCCGTGAGGAGGACGATGCAGGACAGGTAGAAGATCGACGGGATCGGCGCGGTTCGCCCCGTATCGCCGGGCACGAGAAGCAGCTGAGAACTGGTCGCCACCGTATAAAGAACGAATGCGACCACGAAATATAGGATGTAGGAGCGGGAGCGGTTGTTGAGCCACAGGGGCAGCAGGAATACTGTGAAGATAATTCCGATCGTGGGGCTCACGAACGCTATCAATTGATTGCCGCTCATGGAGTGGAACCCCTTAATGGTCCCATGGATCGAGGGCATGGGGGTGAAGAGACTTCCCCGAGACTACGAAGCATATGCAATCTTATTGCGATGTGTGGGGCGAGCGTTTCTGCTGTCGACGTCTTCTGCAATGTGCCGTCCCCGGGGAGCAACCTTGTCGGCCTCAACCTTAGCCATAGGAGGTATCGAACCTTCGGCCGGGAATTGTCAAGAACGCGGCGGCTTAGTGATGCATCCGTCAGGCCGTCGTGGAGACCAGCGTGCCGAGGCCGGGGCCTGTCGGCCTTTGCGTTCAAATCGACGAGAGTGCAATGGGAGCTAAGGCTACGGGCGACATTGTTGCCCCACATCTCTTTCTGCTCCCATCATGGGAGGCTACGGGCACACCCGTCTCAGGGAGCAGGTGTTCGGCGGTGCGACGCGGGACATGTTCTCCGCAGCGGACAGCCCGATGCTGGCGGCCCATTGAGGCGGGCTATGCTGACCATCGAGGGAACCAGGCATGCCTGCACAGGTGCCGGCGGCAGCAAGCAACGGAGCTGGCTCATTCGCCCGGGGAACGGCATCTGGTCGGTCAGACCGTCGCAGTCATGCCGGTTGGCTGGATCAATGGTGGCAGACATCGTCATTCTTTAAGAGACACTCGCAGTTCCTGGCGGTATTTGTGCGCCGTCTGGAGCGCCTCTGCGGCACGCCGCTCGTGAAACGAACGGTAAAACTCAGTGTGGGCCATCCGCATAAGCGATGTGCGCCTGAGCCGCCGCCTCACTGGCCTTGATCAGGGAGCACAGCTCTTCCTGTAAATCGACCATAGTTACTCCTCCCAGTTCCGGATTGATAATGCCCCAAGCGGACCCTCTCCTTGACAATTCGCAAAGCTGCTTACGGGCCGTTGGTTAGAATAGGTCTGGTCTATCAAGGAGAAAACCATGCCACTGTTCATCACGCAGGGCCGCTTCACGCCAGAGGCGATCAAAGGGATGTTGGCCAAGGCGGAACACCGTGAGGACGCGGTGCGCGAGCTTGTCTCTCAGTCGGGCGGAAAGCTCCTAGCCTACTACATGACTTTTGGGGACTACGACTTCATGATCGTGTCGGAAGGACCTTACGAAGGCGTCGCAACCTCCGTGATTGTTGCGGCTGCGGCCGGGGGCGTCACGAACCTGAAGACCACGCTTGCCATGACCTCGGCAGACATGCAGCAAGCATTTGCCAGGGCCAGGCCGGTTGCGGCGCACTTCAAGGCTGCCGGAGCGCAGGCTTCACGGGCCGTTTAAGCCCCAGTGGGTGAGGTCCCCGGACTTCACCTCCATCTAGGTACGACCGCAGACACGCGTCATGCCCGTTGAAGATGTGGGACTAGGACCTGTCCGCCATTTATGGTTCGTCCGAGTTGCTAAGTTTGATTGTGCAAAGCTTCTTTGCGATCGGTACGTTCGCCGAGGCGAGGGGCGGCGCGGGAATGGAATTACGGTATGCAAGATTTAGTGGGCACGTCGGTGAAATGGTTGCTGGTGGCCGTCGGTGTGAGCGCAGCGATCCTCGTCGCCTCTTGGCTTCTCGATATGTCCTATGTGCTCACCGATTGAGAGTAGCTGAGCAACGTCTGTAGCTTGAGTTTGCCAGAATCATCCCCGACGCAACTCAGCTAGCGGATGCCTCGCTTATCCTCCAAGTGCTGCCGTATTTCTCCTGACTTCCGAACCGGCACTGTCCACCCTACCTTGCGCATCGGAAGCTCGCTTGGAGACCCTCATGCTCTGGTCGATCCCAATTGCCCGCATCGCCGGTACCGTGGTGCGTATTCACGTGACCTTCCTGCTCTTCCTAGTCTGGATCGGCGGGGCGCAATGGCGGCTCGGTGGGCAGGAAGCGGCTTTGGAAGGCGTGCTGTTCATGGTGCTCCTCTTCGCCTGTGTGCTGGCGCATGAATTCGGGCATATTTTCGCCGCCAAGCACTACGGCATCCGGACACCGGAGGTAACGCTCTGGCCCATCGGCGGGGTGGCAAGCCTCGAACGGATCCCCGACAACCCGCGCGAGGAGCTGGTGGTGGCCGTGGCAGGTCCGGCCGTGAACGTGGTGATTGCGGGGCTCATCATCTTCTCCCTCGGCATGGCCCTCGATACCGCTGCGATGACTGAGCTGGAGAACCCGCGCGCCGGTCTCATGGCGCGGCTTGCCGCCGCCAACATCTTCCTCGTGGTGTTCAACCTAATCCCCGCCTTTCCCATGGATGGCGGTCGGGTGTTGCGCGCGCTGCTGGCCATGCGCATGAACCATGTGGAGGCAACCCGCATCGCGGCCCGGGTCGGCCAGAGCGCGGCCTTCCTGTTCGCGCTGGCGGGGCTCTTTCTGAACCCGATGCTCATCGTTATTGGTCTGTTCATCTATCTCTCGGCAACGGCGGAATCCCAGCACGTGGCCTTCAAGGACGCGACCCTTGGGCTGCCGGTGCGCGCTGGCATGGTAAGCCCGGTCGAGGTCCTGTCCACCGCCTCGTCGCTCGACGACGCGGTCGACCTCATGCTGCGCACCTCGCAGAAGGAGTTCCCCGTGGTGGACGGCTCAGGGTTCCCGCGCGGCCTCCTTACTCGGGATGGCCTCATCGTGGCCCTGCGCCAGGGCGGCCCCGCCACGCCGGTTGTGGAGGTGATGACGCGGGACCTGCCGACGGTGATCGACTGGCAGCCCTTCGATACCGCAGTCGCGCTTTTGCACCAGACCAAGGCTCCAGCCCTCTTGGTCCTCGACGCTGGGCAGCAGCTCGTGGGACTCCTGACGGTGGAGAACATTGGAGAAATGATGATGGTCCGCAGTGCCCGACCCGAATGGCGCTTCCGCAACCGCCAGTCCTATGTGTGACGGCAGGTGACCACGTCTCCCACGGCAATCTTGGGGATAGCGACGAGTTGAAAGCCCTCATTCGGGAACTGGGAAACGCCGGGTCAACGGGGACCGCCAGCAGCTCATGACAGATCACGAAGCCGATCGGCGCCTCAGTGGTCGTCGTCGTCATCATCGCTGAACCAGCCGTCCATCATGGATCGGCGCCGGGCCTGTTATCCCGAGCCCAGCATGCCGCGGGGTCCGACGCGGAGGAGTGTCTGAAGCCGCCGCTTCTGGCATCGTCCAGGGTTGCATAGAGCGGGGCCGCGGCATCCGCGAGCTTTCGCGTCGCGCCCGCGCCCTCACTCATTCGGTCCGCAGTGCTACGGAGCAGACCCACGGGATCGTCAGCGGTCATGCCTCGACCCTGGCGCATGGCCTGCATGTGGGTGAGGTGCAGGTTGGTAAGGTTGCGCATGGCGTCCTCGACTGGAGGCCACAACTTCTCCTGCTCGGCCATCAGCTTCAGCCCGACCTTCAGCGCCGCGATGTGAGCATCGGCGAAGGCACTCAGGTCCTCTGGCGAGAGCCGGCCCATCATGCCCCTCGCTGGACCACCCATCGTGCCGGCCGGCATTCCACCGCTACTCTGCGCGCTGGCAAAGTTGCCAAGGGCGAGAAGACTTCCGACGAAAATCGCGACAGGAACCAGCTTACCCACGGTACCTCTCCTTGGCACAGCATTCCGGCCTGGCAGCAGATGACCTGACTGGGTGGAATTGGACCAGGTTGATTGAGAGAATTGACCTGGAACCAAGGAGCTCAAGATGCCGAAGAAGAGGTTCAGTTCAGAGCAGATCATCGCCAACTTGCGCCAGATTGAGGTGCAGCTCCCGCAAGGCAAGAGCATCGCGCTCGCCTGCAAGGATGCCGCCATCTCAGAACAGAGCTACTTTCGCTGGCGCAAGGAGTACGGAGGCTTGCAGATCGAGCATGCCCGGCGCCTGAAGGATCTGGAGCGGGAGAACGCCCGCTTGCGCCGCCCTGTCGCTGATCTTTCCCGGGAGAAGCAAATCCTCAAGGATGTCGCCTCGGGAAACTTGTAGGCCCCGAGCGGCGCCGGCAGGCTGTGATCCGCATCCGGGAGAAGTACGGCCTCTCGGAGCGCCCGCCTGCCGCATCGTCAGCCAGCCCCGAGGGACGCAGCATTATGTGCCCACCCTCCGGGCTGACGAGGATGCGCTCACCCAAGCCATTATCGCGCTTGCCTCAGAGTATGGGCGGTACGGCTACAGCCGGATCACGGCCCTGCTGCAACGGGTCGGCTGGAAGGTAGGACGGGATCAGGTGCAGCACATCTGGCGTCGCGAGGGGCTTAAGGTCCCGAAGAAGCACAAGCCACGTTCCAGGCTCTGGCTCAATAATGGCTCGTGCATTCGGCTGCGGCCCGAGAGAGCCAATCATGTCTGGAGCTTCGACTTTGTCGAAGGTCACACCCATGATGGAAGGAGCCTGAGGATCATGACCTTGATTGACGAGTACACGCGCGAGTGCCCCGCCCTGAGGGTGGCGCGGCGGATCAACAGCTTCGGGGTGATCGAGACGCTGGCGGACGCCATGCTGGCCAAGGGTGTGCCTGAGCATGTTCGTTGCGATAACGGCCCTGAGATGATTGCCCGGTCTCTGCAGGAGTGGCTGGCGCAGCTCGGGACCAAGACGCTGTACATTGAGCCAGGCAGCCCTTGGGAAAACGGGTACTGTGAGAGCTTCAACGGCAAGCTCAGGGACGAGTGCCTGAAGCTGGAGATCTTCTACATCCTGAAAGAGGCTCAGGTCGTAATCGGCGCCTGGAAGGATCACTATAACCGCGTGCGGCCTCACTCATCCTTAGGCTACCGGCCGCCCGCACCCATGACGATGGAGGGAGTCGTACAGCAACTACCCATATCTGCAATCATACACTAGGCTCTCAATGCGCTTGGTCCAAAACCCCGGTCAAGTCACCTGGAGGTCAGGGGATCGGCAGAGGATGACCAAGAGCAGTCCTTCCCATGCGTGCAGCTTGATACCACACGGCTCGACATGCTGCTGCACCAGATCGGCGTTGCTGCTCGGAAACGATCACACCAGTGATGGGCAAAGGGCAGCGAAGGCTGTTTGGACTGGCGTTTGCTTCTGACGTCCCACTCTTGGCGGAGCCTAAGGTTCTGCGAAACAGGTTTCCTGAAGGTCCTGCCCAAAAAGAGAAAGCGCCCTCTGTTCCAGGGGGCGCTCCAAGGTCCGGTCCGTAGGGGCAAAAGTAACGGTACCGATATATTTTATTTATTTGGGAGCATCTGCGTTGTCATGTCGGCACACTACGACGGAGAAATACCCTCCAGCCGCTCGATGCGACCTTAAAGTCATGACAGCATAGCGTTCTCGAACAGAGCGGAATGGCCGATGAGCACGACTGATAATCTTGGTGGAGATGCAGACCTTTTATTGCCAAGATTGTTTGGCCGAGATCAATGGCGAACGACGGAGAGGCGGCAGCTTGCGCAGGATGCAATTTTTGACCAGCAGCACCATGGGGGCCCAAATCGAGGCGTATGACTGGTCGGGCTCGCCGCTCGGTCCCATCGAGACTTGGCCAGAAGCGCTCCGAGTCACGCTCGGCAACATGCTCCACTCTGCATTCGCGACCTATCTCGGTTGGGGGGCGGACCTCATCACGTTCTACAACGATCCCGCCCTTAAGCTGCGTGGGCAACGGCCGGAGGCACTCGGGCGACCTCTCCCGCAAGCTTGGTCCGAAATCTGGGAAATCGCGTCGCCGATGGTCTCGCGAGCCCTTCGGGGCGAGACGACCTATGTTCAAGATGTTCCCATCGATATCGTGCAGCGAAGAGGCTACCCCGAGGAGACTTGGTGGACCGGCTCAATCAGTCCTGTCATGGATGGGGCTGACCAGCTTGGTGGTGTTCTGATTATCTTGCAGGAGACGACGGAGCGCGTGCTCACCGAGCAGCGGCTTCGGTTTCTCGTCGATCTGAGCACACGCTTGCGTCGGGTGGCCGAGGCGCGCGAGGTCATGGCCACGGCCGCTGAGATGCTTGGGCGGCACCTGAAGGCGAACCGTGCCGGGTACTATGAACTAAGTGAGGGTGGAGAGACCTTCGCGGTTGAGCGCGACTGGACCGATGCGACGACCCGAAGCTTCGCCGGTGAACGGCGCATCAGTGACTTTGGGTCCTTGATTCATCGCGAGTTGAAGGCGGGTCGCATTGTGCGCATCGATGATGCCTTAGCCCATCCGCTTGTCGCGGAAGATTCCGTCGCCGCCGAGTTCCTCCGGGCAGGAAAGCGTTCCACCATCATTGCGCCGCTGGTCAGGGATGGTCGGCTGGTCGCGTCTTTCTATGTTCATCAGACCGAGCCGCGCCATTGGCGCGATGACGAGGTGTCACTGGTCCAGGAAGTGGCCGAGCGCACCTGGACCTCGATTCTGCGCGCCCGCGCCGAGACGGCACTCCGGGACAGTGAGGAACGCTTCCGGCAGTTTGCCGAGCACTCCTCCACGGTGCTGTGGATTCAGGACCTCGAAACCCAAGAGATGGAATATGTCAGCCCGGCCTATGAGGCGATCTGGGGTGAGCCCGTAGAGGCCGCGTTACGCGATCCGGGACACTGGGCCAAAGCCCTACACCCCGACGACCGTGAGCGGGCTAGCACGACCCTTGAGCGCGTCCAACGCGGGGAGGAGGGCACGCATGAGTACCACATCATCCGGCCCGACGGCGGTGTGCGCTGGATCCGTGACACGTTCTTTCCGATTCGAGATGAGCAGGGACGGGTCCGGCGGGCCGGTGGCATCGCCCAAGATCTTACCCAACACGAAGGCTCAGTTGTCTATGTAGTCGATGGCGACGAAGCCTCACGTCGGAACCTGTGCCTTCTGCTCCAGGGTGCCGGCTACGACGTGAAATCCTTTGCCTCGGCGCAGTCGTTCCTCGCAGTGGCACCGGTGTTGGTGCCAGGTTGCGTGGTGCTCGATACGCGTAGTCCCGATTCCGGCGGACTGACAATCCCGAGAGAGCTGAAGGCGCGCCGGGCCGGGCTTCCGGTTATTGTGCTCGGCGAGTCCGGCCAGAATGTTGCAGTTGGGGTTCAGGCAATGAAGGCCGGAGCTGTGGATTTCCTCGACGTGCCGTATCAACCCGAACAGATTCTAGACGCGCTCGCCTCGGCCCAGGCAACCATCCGCGAGAGGGCCGAGCAGGATCAGGCCACCGAGCGCGTGAAAGCACTCATTGCGGCGCTGCCGCCGCGCGAGAGGGTGGTGCTGGACGGGCTGCTGGCTGGGGGCACGAACAAGACGATTGCACGGGAACTGGGCCTTAGCCCACGCACGGTCGAGGCGCATCGGGCCCGCATCATGGAACGGCTGCGGGCTCAAAGCTTGCCTGAACTGGTTCAGATTGCGGTTGCTGCCGGCTTGCAGCACAAACCGCAGGATAGACATGGTTGACCACACAGGTGGCAAGATACGGCACGACTCGCATCTCAGTCGGCGGGCAGGAGACCCTTTGGATCATCAAGTTCTGCCGGGACTGCTCAGCACGCCGATGGTCTGGCCAATGCTCGTTCCCGATGAGACCCGGGAGCATCAGGCTCGGCAGGTGCCTTCCAAACCTAACGGAACAATCCGTAGGGAGTTCCCGACTGGCACTACCGAGGACCAGAAGTTAACTCAGGTTAATGGCAGGCGGCAACGGCGCCTGCGGTTTAGGGAGAGAGCCGCCCAGAGAGTCGGCGAGACGCCAAATCAATTGAGGAACAAGCCAAGGGGGTGGCACGGATGCTCGGCCACCCCCGAAACTTAAGACGCTCTTTTCCGCAGTCGGTTCGCCTGGAGAAAATCGGGTTAGGGGGTGATCAAGTTTGCTAGGTAAGCTTCAAGATCACGTCAGGGAGGGACACAAGCCCATGGGCAAGGCTGCGAACGATAACCGCGTAACTGAACTCATTTCTATCTGGACTTGCTTCAGTTTAATGGAGAGCGGTTTGATAGCTATCCGGCCAGTCGGTCGAACTGAATCGGACTGACA
>JAYSGD010000027.1:0-39007 GCA_041913065.1 Microvirga sp.
CGTTGCCGGTGCCGCCGGAGACGGTGTCGTTACCGTCATCGCCGTAGAGCCAGTCGTGGCCACCGCGCGCATCGATCAAGTCGTCACCGCCTCCGCCGTGGACTTGATCGTCACCGCCGCCAAGCACCATGTGCTGGCTGGCGCTGTCTGCCATCAACACTTGCGACCCGGCTTCTCCCGTAATGGTGGCTTGTCCGATGATCGTTGCGAAGTCGATATTCTGCAACTCAATTTGAGCGCCTGGTGGCAACTGGCTGACGTCGATCACCAGCGCCGTCACTGCACCACCCTTCTGGGACGATGGGCCTGAAATCACCAGAGGTTGCGCGGGAATGGATCCAGAGGAGGCGATGGTCGGCGTGATCGACTGCACGATCAACTGGGTCTGAGACGACAAGCTGCTGACGAAGGCCATGCCGCCTTCCGACAACCGGATCTGATCGAGTGACCCGTGGGTGGTATGGGTGTGGATCTCACGGTTAAGATCGGCCAGCGCCGATCCTGCCGGTCTCGGGAGCGGGGTGCCCCTGACGATCAGACCATATCCTGCTGGCACCTGAGCGGCCAGGAGCGGCATTCCCCCAACGGTCACGAGCGGTATATCGGCGAGGCCGGCATTGCCCACCGTATTGACCCGATCCGGCGTAATCACGGGGACGGTCGTGACCTGTGAGGTCGAGCCGTCCGTGTTCGTGACAGTCTCGATCGACACCTCCACGCCATCCACAAAGACGCCATGTCCTGAGACCTGCACGCTCACTGTCTTCTCGGTGCCGTCTAGCGCCCTGATTGTGAACGTTTCGGTTTTCACCTCGCCCGAGCGCAGATCCTTCGTCACCTTGGCATTAGTATCGAGGACGTAGGTCCATGACCCTGTCTTCGCGTCAAACGAGAACATGCCGTAGGTGCCCTGCACATCGGCCTGGGACCGGAAGCCGGTCTCGCCGGCATCAAGGTCGGCAGTGGCCAACGTGCCGGTCGCCACCAGCGTGCCGTTCTCCGCCACGGCCCCGGCATCCGTGCCTGTGAAGGTCGCCGCATCCGCGGCTCCCTCAACCGTGAACGTCAGGGTGGCCGTGTGGGTGCCGCCGTTGCTGTCGGAGACGGTGTAGGTAAACACCTCCGGCTCGCTCTCGCCAGGCTTGAGCGCATCGGCGGCCGCCAGATAGCCGTAGCTGCCATCCGCGTTCAGGGTCAGTGTGCCGTAACGACCCACAAGGGCCTGTCCGGCCAGCACGGTGCGCCCGTCAAAGGCGACGACCGCCGTGACGCTGAGCGTGTCAGGATCCACGTCACTGTCATTCGCCAGCACGCCATGGGCCGCGTCAGCCGTGACAGTGCAGTTCTCGACGACCGCCCTCGGGCCATCGTTGACGGCAACCGGATCGTCGTTGACCGGAGCCACGTCGATCGTGAGCGTGTGCTCGAGCGAGGTGTCCACGCCGCTATGCGCCGTGCCGCCGTCATCCTGGAGCTTGAACGTGAACGAGGCATAGCCGGCGCCGTTGGCGTCGGGAGCCGGAGTGAACACCAGCTTGCCGATCTGACCGGCCGGGATCTCCTGGTTGAGCACGACCGGCTGGCCGTCGAATGTCAGCGTGCCAGCCTGCGGCAGCCCGGTGATGATGATCGCCTTGAGCGCGTTCGCGCTCACCGGAGAGGGGGCCCGCAGCAGCAGAAGCACCGTGGCGTCGGCGGTGTCCGAGAAGGCGAAGTCGGAAAGCGAGAACGTGTAGGGCTCGTCCTCGATAGCCGACACCCTACCGTCCTGGCTGAGCGGCGCATCGTTGACGGGGGTCACGTCAACCCGCATGTGGCCGCTCGTGGACCAGTCGGTGCCGCCATCGGCCGTGCCGCCGGTATCCTGCACCTGGAAGCTAAAGCCGGCATAATGCAACCCGTTGCCGTCCGGCGCCGGGGTGTAGACCAGTTTGCCGAGATCGGTGGCCGCGATCACCTGCTCGAGGGTGACCGCCGCCCCGTTGAAGGTGAGCATGCCCTGGTTCGGCAGGCTGACAATCTTGATCGACTTGAGGGTGTGGCCGTCCGTGTCGGCAAAGCCAAAGTCGGCCGGCTGGAACGCGCGCGTGGCGTCCTCCAGCAGCGCGACATGGCCGCCCTGGGTGGAAGGCGCATCGTTGACCGGAGTCACATCAAAGGTGATCGTGTGTGCAACTGAGGTGTCGACGCCACCGGTCGCGGTGCCGCCGCTGTCCTGCACCTTGAAGGTCAGGGACGCATAGTCCGTGTCATGGGCGTCGGGGGCCGGGGTATAGACGAGATTGCCGATCTCGTTGGCGGCGATGGACTGGTTAACCGCGACGGCATGGCCGTTGAGGGTCAAGGTGCCGCTCTGCGGCAGGCCGGTGATGATCACCGCCTTCAGCGTGTGCAGAACGCCATCCTTCGCATCGGCGAAGCTGAAGTCCGAGGCCTGGAAGATGTGCGCGCCATCCTCCTTGATGGCCACCGTCTTATCCTGCGCCGTCGGGGCGTCGTTTACCGGCGTTACGCCGATGGTGATGCTGTACTCGGTCGTCGAGGTGTCAACGCCGCCGTTGGCGGTGCCGCCGTCGTCCTTGACCTTGAACTTGAACGAGGCGAGGCCGTCGCCGTTCGCGTCCGGGGCCGGGGTGTAGACCAGGCTGCCGATCTGGTCGGCCGGGATCTCCTGGCCCGCCGTGACGGCGACGCCGCCGAAGGTCAGGCTACCGGAGGCCGGGAGCTCAGTGACGATAATCGCCTTGAGCGCGTTGGCCGACGAAGATGGCGATGGAATGCGCAGCAACGGGAGTGTGGTGGCATCCGCGGCGTCGGCGAAGGTAAAGTCGGCCAGAGAGAAGGCGTAAGGAACGTCCTCGGTCACGATGACCGTGTTGTCTGCGCTGGTTGGCGCGTCGTTGACGGCGGTGACGGTAAAGTCGAGGTAGTGGACCGCAGAGGTGTTGGAACCGCCGTTGGCGGCACCGCCGCTGTCCTTCACCCGGAACGAGAGGCCTGCGTAGTACGCGCCGTTGGCGTTCGCCTCGGGGGTGAACACCAGCTTGCCGAGGTCGGCGACGGCGATCTCCTGGCCGGCCTCGACGGCGGTGCCGTCGAGTGCGAGCCTGCCCTGCCAGGGCAGATCCGTGATCATCACCGACACGAAGTCGTGGCCCTCGATGTCGGTGAAGCCGAAGTCCGCCGCGGAGAAGGTGTGCGAGCCGTCCTCCAGCAGGGTGACGGTCTTGTCCTGGGCCGTGGGGGCGTCGTTGACCGGCGCCACATCGATGGTCAGCGTGTGCTCGGCTGAGGTGTTCTGGCCACCATTGGCCGTGCCGCCGTTGTCCTGCAGCTTGAACTTGATCTCGCCATAGCCGGTGCCATTCGCATTCTGCGCTGGCGTGAACACCAGTTGCCCGAGGTTGGCGGCGGGGATCGACTGCCCGGCTGTGAGTGCCACGCCTTGGAAGGTAAGCTTGCCGGCTATGGGGAGGCCGGTGATGATCACAGCCTGAAGAGTGTTGCCATCACTGTCTGAGAAACCGAAATCAGCTGCAGAGAAGGCATGGGAGCCATCCTCGAGCAGCGACACGGTCTTATCCTGGGCGCCCGGCGCATCATTGACCGGGGTCACGTCAAATCGCACGACGTAGGATTCGCTTGAGACTGTCACGCCACCATTCGCTGTGGTGCCTGTATCGCGGGCGAAGAAGCGGAAGCTGTCATAGCCCGTGCCGTTCTTGTTCGCCTCGGGCGTGAAAACGAGTTTGGTCAGATCGCCAACAGGAATGATATCGCCCGCTTGGACAGCGACGCCATTGAGACTGAGCGTACCGTGGGCTGGCAGCTGAGCGATCGAGATGCCGGCAAACGTGTCGGCGGGTTTGTCGTTCGGGTCGGCGAAGGGGAAGTCCGACGCCCTGAAGGTGTAGGATCCGTCTTCGAGCAAGGTCACCTGGACGTTGCTGCTGGTCGGTGCGTCGCTGACCGGATTGACCTGTACCGTGAAGGTGAATGCTTGGCTGATGTTCGTCCCGTCGCTGGCGGTGAGGACGACTTCACCATTGCCCGCGCGGTCGCCAAGATGGACGACACTGACGCGGCCCGCTTCAATATCGGCCTTCGTGAAGGACGAGATCGCGTTTCCGTTCATCTTGAACAGAGCGTTGTCAGAGCTCTTGACGGAGTAGGTGATGGAAGCGCCTTCCGGGTCAGTGGCGTTCAAATCCGCAAGCGTGATAGTCGTCGAGCCCAGGTCCCGCACGGTAACCTGATAGTCGCCGCTTACCACCACAGGATCGTTCTCAGGCGTGATCGTGTAGGTCGGCGTACCGCTGGCCTTATACATATTGCTGGCATCGGCAAGGCTCACTGAGAAGGTGTGGCTCGCGACAGGCGTATCACTGGCATTCTGATAGCCCACAGCCCGCAACACGGCTTGGACGGCGGCCGCGGTAGCGGCGTCGTTGAAGACCACAAGAAGGCCCGCGCCGTTCTTGCCGTGCGCCGTTGGGTCGACCGTGCCGATGGTCATGCCTTGATACTTGACCGAGCCACCTTCAACCGTGACGCCCCCGATGGTGCGGATGGAAAGGGTGCTTTCCGCGCCTGCAGCCTCTGTGTAGCGGATGTCTAGAGACATGCCGTTCAAGGACAGGCCGTTTGTGATTGTCACAGTTGCGGCGTCAAACAGGGCAACCGGCCCCGCGTTAAGATCGCCCTCGTTGAGACTGCCGTTGCTTAGGCCGCCAACAGCAATCGAGTTCGTCACGCCACCCGCAGCACCCGTCGCATATGCAACCTGCTTGAGGTCATTGCCGAGCGTCACGAGCATGACCTCGCCGTTTTGATTGACGGCGAATGCGGCCTCGTTGGCACCAAGCCCGTCAGGCAGCTTGTTTCCCGGTTGCCAGGCGCCGCCCATGGTGCGGTAGTAAACTTGGTACTCGATCGTCGAGGTGTCTTCCCATGTCTCCTCATCGTACGAGTAGTGGTAAACTGACCGCAGGGCGTACTCGATGTCTCCGGACGAGAAGTAGTTCGACAAGGCCACGTTGTCGGCGCCATGGGTCATGACGACATTGCTCGTCCAAGTGCCCGAAGCATTTGTCACATCGCGGGTATTATAGCCATTCTGGCTGTCGCTCACGAGCAGATGCAGGTGGCCGTTAGCGTCGACGCTGAACTTACCATAAATACTCAGGCCGGTATCGGAGGCGTCGATGACCTTTGTGGGAGAGGAGAAGCCGGCGCTGATCGTGGGTTTGGTTGCGGTATAAAGATCGCCGTAGTTCTCATTTGTGCCATCTTCCTTGAGATAGGCGACGGTGACGGCGCCATTGGGCCCGACCGAGACGAATGGCTGCTTGACCTCGTAGACTCCGCCCGTGCCACTATCGAGCGTGGAGATCGACCAAGTGCCCGACTGATTGCTCGCGTACTTGACGGACTGCAATCCGACCTCGCTGTAGTGGTAAGCGATGTGGGCCTTGCCGTTGGCATCGATAGCCAGTGAGGGGTCGTTGAAATTCTTGCCGCCGTTCGAGCTCGAAGCCGATTCGATCTTGTTGAAGGACCAGGCGCTGCCGTTGAAGAAGCCGTAATTGACGCCGCGGTCGCTGGTCACACCGGATCCGGTTTCCCCGCGAAACACGATATGGACCTTGCCGGTCGCGTCGATGGCGAGATCAAGGTCATCCGAGAAGGTGCTCAGGCCGGCTTGAGCCGCCGTGAAAGAGGCATGGTTCTGGAACGCGGACCCGTCCCATTTCAAGACGGCAATCCCCGTATAGCTCGATTTATAGGCGACGTAGAAGCCGCCGTCGGCTCCCGTGACGACATCGGTCCAAGCCCACATGTTCTGCGGGAAGTTTTGAATAACTCCGGTTTCGAATGCGGTCGTCGCCATGTGTCTCGCCCCGTTTTAGCCAGCTCGATTGGTTAGTTGCGTCGAGCTCTGTTAATGGAAATTGTTGTCAGGCAGAGTGAAGAGGTCTCTGCCAGTTGCCCAAGGCGAGATCGACTTGCGGTCGCTGGTGCGCGCAAATTTAATCTGTCGCGGAGGAACACGCTGGGCGTTGATGCCGCCTTGTACGTGTCCCACGTTGTATGCCCTAAGGTGCTCTTACGACTTCTTGTTGAAGATACCTTTTTAGATGGATGGCGACTTTTAAGGCTGCGGCTGCGGTTTGAAAAGGCAAATATTCTTGCTTCGGGCGCGACAAAATCACAAATGCAGCAATTGATAGGCGGCTAAGCTGCTCATTCAGTCCCCTTACCCTTTTGTCAGCGACGGTGCGTCTTTCGCTTTATGATCCGCTCGTGACAGGTGCTGTCGTCAGAGCCGGACAACCGTGGCACCGGTGCGATCCGGACCAAGACGGCGAGAGGGACGCAGAGGGTGGCCCCAGCGGACCTATTAGACTGCGTTAGCATGAAAGAAGGTGTCGGCTGGGCTTGTGGCATTCGCGGTACCCGCGGAGCGTGCAGCAATCCACCCATGCGACCGGCCTAAGGATACGACGACACAATTCGAAAAGGCGGCTGACGAAAGCCATGAGAGCGGGCAGCAAGCAAGCCCCTTGCTCTGGCTGGCTCATTTGCAGGCCCTCCAACATTGGGATTGAGATCCCGCTCATAACCTTGGTGGTCCCGGGAGCACGCCGTTCTGGGCCCAACGTGCGGCGGCCGCTGCGGGGTCCCCAACGCCAGCGACATAGCGGGCAGCCTCCCGTCATGCGGAGGCTTGGACAACAGAGAAATCAAGATGCTCAAAGCCACAATGACGCAAGACTGCGAAACTGTCCTGCTGTGCGCATTCCGGCATCCATATTCTGGCCGTGGTTGAGGAGCCTCAAAGAACTCTGCGCATAATTTTTCCTCGAGCGCAGGGCGCCCTAGCTACGGGTCCTCTCCCTAGCCCTCGCTTGGCTGGGGCGTTTTTTAATCCTCTCTCACGTCGCCGCTCACACGCCGTTGCTGTGTCCTTGGGGGCAAGACATAGCGTGCGCCCTGGAGAGGTCTTTCCTTCGGTTCCGCCAGCGCGCTGACCCATCTCAAGAAAAACCCCGCCATGAGACGGGGCTGCGCATGAAACGCAAAAGTCAGCACCGAGAGCGGGGGCGCATCTGGATGCAGGACGTCTTCCGATGTCCATACCGCCCTTATACGGCTAAGCTTATTTTCTGCAAAGAGGTCGTTGGGCCGAGTACTCCTGCCCGTCGGTACGAATTTTTTACCTTGTCCGGTCACTCTCCACTGACCGGGCGCGTTGCGTATCAGCCCGTACAGAATGCGGAGGTTGTTCCTTTTCCTCCGCGAGCGCCCTGGCTGAGGTCCGAAGCTCCTCGGCTGGGGCGTTTTCCTTTCAAACAGCTGTCATGATGCGCGTCTCACAGATGCCATAGGGGCGATCACGGCATCGCGCCGTGCCTGAGTATTCCGCAAGAGCTTCAACTGGCGCGTGTTCAATCCAAGAAAAGAAAAACCCCACGCATCCGGTGGGGCCGCGGAAAGCGGTAAGGTAGCGCTCCGGGGGCCCAGAGCGCTCCTGCACCCTATGCATAAGGCTAAGGTTGTCATACTGCCCAAAGGGAGAGGTTGAGGCCATTCTGGGTGACAGCTGATGCGACTGTCGGATTGGCATTAAGTCTTGGCAGACGTCTTAGCCTCCTGCATCTCCCTTGTAGCCTGCTGTTGCTTCCACACTTCGTCTTGCTGGCGCTTATACGCCTTGTGTTGCTTGTGGATCTGCCACTGTTTCTTGAGATCGAAGTCTCCTTCTATGTCACCGCCCATTATGAACAGGCTGGCGGGGAACATGAGATCGAAGCCGATCAGAATGAAGGGGGCTACGTAGATCATAGGTGGGCTCGCAGTGGGCTGACGTTCCTTCCACCTAAGGCAAACGCTGGGCCAAGAGACCTTTCGCCTCGCCCGTCGCCGGCCGACCGAGATCAATGAACCTGGAGATAACCAATCCGGCCCGGTCGTTGCCCCGCATGATGGCAGACAGGCTCAGGCCACTATCTTGAAGCCAGAGGCCAAGGACCATTTCGCACGTGCCACCGTTTCGGGTTCGTTTGGCCAAGACGACCACATCGATCGCAAGGCCGCCGAGGGTCAGCCCTTCTGGCCACTTTAGACCAGGGATATCGCCGCCTGTCCGGTCTCATTCCTAAGTGGAGGCCAATGCTACATCATAGATTGCAGCTTAATTTAAGAGAATTGTCAGCAATCCAATCGTGGCACATCGGTCGGTTTGCGAGGGTTGGTGCTCTCGCTGCTGAGGGCCATCATCAGGGCTCACTCGGCTGACGCGTTTCCACGCTGCGTGAAGCGTATGGTCCAATTTACCAGCCTCACTCTGTCCCGAGGACAGTCTCTTGTCATCGCTAAAGCTAAGTGTTTGGCGACATGCATCGACGTGCGCGAAACATGGTCTATGCAAGAGAAATGCACCTCGGTTGCTCGAACCGTCATCTTGCCAGAACGTCTTCATAGAGGGTCATATGACGTGAGAGCTCAGCGGCGTCGCGTGACAATAGCTCCTCGGCCAATGCCCGCAGGCGCTTTGCATCAGAGCGATCATTGGCAACAACGATCTCTGTCATCACCCGGGCCAAATCTGCAGGATCGGCGACAGCGAACTGGCGGTCGGCAATGGGATCCATCTTCTCCGCCATCCCGCCGATATCGGACACAATCATGGGTCGGCACGCCAAGCGAGCCTCCTGCATAACGACTGGGGAATTCTCCCACCAGATCGATGGCACAACGATCCAGTCACATGCTGACATAAGGCCGATAACCTCATTGCCGCGGTAGGACCCTGCTAAAGCAACGACGTCGCGAGCCGAAGCTAGGAGCCTCTCGGTTTGCGCGTGAAACTCTGTCTCGCGGTAGTTATGGTTCTCTCCGTGGATGCGGATCGAGATGCGATGCCTCACATCCTCAGGCAAGAGCGCGGCGGCTTTGAGCAACACATCAAACCCTTTGAACGGGTTGATCTGAGCAAAATACCCGAACACGAGCGGGCGCTCGACGTTCACACCTGAGGGCATGGCCAGTTGAGCGTCAGCCTGTGCCACGACTGAGGCATCAAGAATGTTCTCCAGCACGGATAAACGTTCCGCTGGAAGGCCCCAATCAAGGTAGCGGTCCCTCAAAAAGGCGCTCGGCGCAATGAAGGTATCGACCTGTTCGAGGAGTGTCTTGATGATGGTCGAGCGAACGAAATACTTACCCGGTCCGACAATGGGAAGGCATTGAGCACATGCGCTTGGTGCGGCGGCATAACAAAGTTGGCCATCGGTTTTGATCATCTGGCCATAGTGAGCACAAATTGCTGCATACTCATGCAGGGTGAAGACCACACGAACTCCTGCTTTGCGGAACAGTTCGCAGACCTCGAGGCCCCAGAATAGGAAGTGGTGAACATGAACGACGTCGGGCCTGACGGTGGCGACGAGATCGTCCACGATATGCTTGAGACCGTCGTAGCCGAACGTCTGAAAGGTAAAGCCATCGACCGGTGGCGGTGCCGCCAGGATCTCGTCTGGTCGGCCCCGAAAATTTCCGGGCGACACATCTTGGTTGATCGCTTGACGATCGATGCGGGCCGCGAATACGGCAGCAGTAATTCGTGGATGCGATTTTAGCCTCTCGAACAGTGCGTAGGCTGCCCGTTCCCCTCCGCCTGTGCTCAGTTCTGGGTGACCGTGCGCGAGGACAAGGATGCGCATTGTACTCTCTATGCCCCCGGCAGGACGTTACCCCGGGCCGTCGCGGGGGTATGAGGGTTCCGCTTGCGAACGCGAATCGTACCCTGTTTACCAAGCACCGTGGAATCTGCTCCAACCTGACCCGAAGCCTGCAAGGCGAGAGAGGCGCCCCAGCGCTTATTGAACGTCACACAATTGAGATAAGTCACCATCTCGCGGAAGGACATGTCGCCCATGCGGCTCAGAGATTGCCGCTCAAGATGATAGAGACCAGGCCTCACGTGGAGGATGATCCGCGCCCCTCGCGCTCGCGCCCTCAAGCAAAGGTCGGCATCCTCAAAATCCCCCCTCTCGAACACCGGATCGAAGCCCCCAAGCAAACCGAAGAGACTTGCCGACATCCCGATCAAAGCGCCGGTGACCGCAGGAACCTCACGGGTGAGTTCGCCCCTGTAGAGGGCTATCGGCTGTCCCTTCATCGGATGATCTGCCAGATGACGGTTGCCAACGAGGGGAGATTTAGGAAACTCCATGCCGATGTGCTGGATGGTTTCGTCTTCGAAGAGCAAGGAAAATCCGATGAGCGTATCGGCGCCCTGGAGATCCTGCTGCTCCCGGATCGCGGCAGCAGCCTGCTCAAGAGCAGCGATATCGGTCACCAGAACGTCAGAGTTCATCAGGAAAATGACATCACCTGTCGCCGCCATGAACCCAATATTGTTGGCCCGCCCGTATCCATAATTCTCCTCACATTGCAGAAGAACAGTCCGAACCGTGAGAGCCGACTGCCGGGACGCGATACGTCCGTAGACCTCGGGCCATAACCGGGGGTCGTCCACCACCACGATCAGCTCATAACCGGGGTGAAGGAGACGTTGCAGATGGAAGATACAATTGAGGAAAAAAGCGTCGCCGTAGAGCGGAATGATGATTGAGGCAAGTTTCGTTGTATCAGCCCGTGGCGGCCCGAATTCGACCCGTCGCGCGTGAGCCTGCGTGCGTGGCAACGCCAGAATCGGGCGGTACACCGCGTCAATCTGCGTATCTGTTAGGGTTTGGATCGGACCGAACGTCTGGCGAACGAGTCTCGCAGCATCATACTCATCGTCCTCTGCCGTGGCCGAGAATGGGCCATGAAAAACGGCGTCCGCTCCAGTGGGTCCAAGCGTGACGATGTAAAAGGCATCATGTCGGTGATGTGATGCCCGAGCCAGAACGGCTGAGAAGGACCGTTGTGGCTGGAGGCAAGGATCGTCTTCGGATTGTGGATCATGGCTGACCTCCGAACGAACCGCAATTTGGGAAGGGCTCGTCCAACTCCGGAGGTCCGCAGTCACAACGTGGAGGCGGACATCGTTCGAAATGTAGCCTCGTCCGAGGAGGACCAAGCCTGCGCGGGCAAGGACAAGGCGTGTGATCTGAAAGTCCGTCTCGCCACCGCCAGGTTGCAACCGGAGGGAGGCGGCCAATACAGAGGCAACCTCACGCGAGCCTGCAGCCTCGAGAGCCTGACTGAGCGCCACTTTGAAACCTGGAGCCGCGATACGCTCGAGCGTGAGCGGTTCAGCCACCAACGCCATCTGACGCGCATCCGCCAAACTAGATGACAACGTGATCTTGACGGGTTTGCCGGCACAGCTGGCCACCAAATCGGCATTGGCAAAAGCAACCAGGTAGCATTGCGGCTGCCTCTCCCGCACATGAGGACGACCCGCGTGTTGTGGGGGTGGCGCCTGTGGCACATCCTGAGTGACTGGAATCCACTGCGGGCCTGAAACTGAGTGTGACGCTCCCTGAGCATCCAGTTGCGCCGCCCACGATTGACATTGTGACGGAGGAATATTCGTATGAATTGATGCAATCAGCAGCCCGTCAATCTCAAATAGTTCGTCGTTCTGAGACGGCATCGGCACTTACAATCGTCTGTTTTGAAATCGGGCTGCTGACGTTGTCGCTGGTTTCGTAGAGCAAGCAAGTTGGACGGACCTTGCTTGTAGGTTCATGCGCTTCAAGAGCCGAAGGTATAGAAGCTTTCCAAGAGGTTGCAAGAACCGGATTGCCTCAGGGCTCACCGACCACAGGGCTTCGTGAGTTCATTTAGGAGGAATGGTCTTGCGAGAGAAGGCCGGCAAAGGTATTGGGGCTCTCGATGCTTTACCGAGGTAGTTCTAGAGATTACCGGGCGATCTGGAAGTTTCTATGACCCATAACGTTTTGTTTCTGCATCAGAACTTTCCAGGGCAATACAAGCGGCTTGCGCGGACACTAGCTGAACTTGGAAATTATCGGGTTGTGGCGCTAGGGCAGAAAGCGCCCTTTGATGCCGATTTCGGGCCGATCGAGTACGAGGCCTATACGGCAGGCCCGCATTATGACGCCGACCTCTTTCCCCCTCTGACATTTTTCTCTGAGCAGGTCCGCCGGGGTGACATCGTGCGGTGGCGCCTCGTTGATCTCAAGCAGCGGGGCTTTGAACCGGATCTGTGTTTTGTTCATCCCGCATGGGGCGAAGCCCTCTTCATCAAGGATGTGTTCCCGAATACCAAAATCGTATCTTACCTCGAGTACTACTACCGCGGGCAGGACAGCGATCTCGACTTCGACCCAGAGTTCCAGGCGCCCTCGGTGGATTTTCACTACGTCTCCCTGCGCAACCTGCCGATGCTCCAAGTCGCCGCGTTGTCTGATCGCCTCATATCGCCCACGCGCTGGCAGGCAGAGACCTTCCCGGATCCGCTGCGTGAGCGCATCACAGTTCTCCACGAGGGCATCAACACGGAGGTCGCTCGTCCAGGCCAAGCGCAGCCGCTGTCCCTGCCCTCAGGCGAGATCCTCGCGCCGGGCCAGACGCTGATCACCTTTGTTGCCCGCTCCATGGAGCCCTATCGTGGATTTCATAGCTTCATGCGAGCCCTGCCGACGTTGCAGGCTCTTCTGCCCGACGCGCATTTCGCCATCGTCGGCAAGGAGAAACCGAGCTACGGACGCAAACCGAGCGGCGGCGGGACGTGGCAGCAGTTGCTGTTAAGGGAAGTCGGATCATCCCTTGATCACACCAGAATCCATTTCTTGGGCACCCTGCCCTACAGCCGGTTGATCAACCTGTTCCGCCTGTCGACGGTTCACGTCTATCTGACCTATCCGTTTGTGCTGTCCTGGTCCCTGCTGGAAGCAATGGCAACGGGCTGTGCCGTTGTCGGATCCGCAACCGATCCAGTTCGGGAGGTCATTCGGGACGGTGAGAACGGCGTCCTGGTTGACTTCTTTGACGCAGAGGCGCTGGCCCATGCGGTCGCTGGCTTGGCCCAAGACCCGGACCGGCGGCAGAAGCTGGCGCTTGCCGCCCGTCAGAGTGTGGTCGAGCAGTACGACTTCAAGACAGTGACTTGGCCTGCCTATGCGAGGTTGATCCAGGAGACGCTCGCGTCGGGCTGAGCGTCTCTTAAGCCATTGTCACCTCAACGCTTGGACCCGCGCGACTTGCTGCCTGTGCTGGACTGTTCGGCACCAGCGCTCGAAACACGCTCGCCCTTTACCGTCGCAAGGCAATCGGCATACGCTTCGAGAAGCCACTCGCGGTCGAAGACTACGCCCGTCTGATGTGCCCGTCCTTGTTCCAGCTGTGCGAGATAACGCAGAAGTGCGAATGCCACGATTTCAGGGCTGTCGCCCTCAAGATTGACCGGACGGCTGCCCGCCGTGTCGCCGCGCTGCTGATCGGCCATAGCCCCTGTGCGCCCCGTTGCCATCGATGTCTCCTATTCTTCCTTGAGAGCAAAGTCGTAAATTCTAAGCACAGGATCCAAGAAATATTCAAGGATGGTGCGCTTGCCTGTTTCGATCGTCACCTGCGCCGGCATACCAGGCGTCATCTCAACCTGGCTGCGGGAGATGTCGTCTGCGTTGACTTTTACCACCCCGCGATAGAAAACCCGCCCTGAAGTCTTGTCCTCAAACCGGTCAGCTGACACTTTCTCCAGCGTCCCGCCGATGGCCTTGTTGTACCTCTGACGGTAGGGCAGGAAATGGATGCTGGCACTTTGCCCAGGCCTGACACGGTTGATCGCCGTGGGATCAATCTCGACGCCTACGACAAGCGGATCGTCTTTGGGAACAATCTCAAGTGCGGTCTGTCCGGGCGTAAGGGTTGCGCCGGGTCCAAAGACCGAAAGTCCGTAGACGTAACCGCTTTCGGGCGCCACGATCACCGCGTGATCAAGCCTCTGCTGCGCCGATCGGAGTCTCGGCTCGACCTCAGCGAGCCGCGCATCGTTTTCCGTGCTCTCTTTGGCGATCAGTTCCAAGCGATCCTTCGTTAGCTGTTCGCTTTGGATCTGTGCCGCGCGGATCTTATCCTCTTCGGCAGTGATAAGGCCCGAAAGGGCAGAAATGTCACCTTGTAGGGAGGACGCCGAACGCTCCAGTGTCAGGATACGTGGGCGTGCCACAAGTCCCTTGTCGAGGAGCGGCTTAAGGGATTTCAACTCGTCCTGCACGCTCACCAACTGGGCTTGTGCTGCGGCCGTGCGCTCACGCAAGGCCTCAATCTGACGATGGCTTCCCTCGATCTGCTGGTTGAGGAGACTGATCTGCCCGAGATAGGAGGCTTGCCTGGTCGAGAGCAGTGTCCGCTCCTGCTGAAAGGACATCTGCACCTGCGGATCATTCTGCTGGTGAGAAAGTGCGTCGGGCAGAGCAAACTCGCTTGCCCCTGACCGCTCGGCCTGGAGTCGCGCAGCACGCAGCAGGGCTCCTGCTCGTTGGCTGCTCAAGACAGTGGCCTCAGCCCGGGCATCAGCGAGCTCGAGCTGGACCAGCTTTTGCCCCTCCTCAACCAGCTGCCCCTCGCGAACGAAGACCGACCCGATCTGGCCGCCGGTTGGATGCTGCACAGCCTTACGATTGCCTTCCGCCTCGACCTTTCCGGTCGAAATGGCTGCGCTCGCCACCGACATCGTTGACGACCATCCGGCAACCGCAATGACAAGGGCAAGCGCCGAAAAGCCACCTACAAGAACAGGGCCTAAGGGAGAATCCTTGAACGGGAATGGTGCCGGGCCCGGCAAGGCTGCCTGATTACTCACTGGCTTTCCCCACACGCTTGACGACCGTCGGTCGCCCGAGTTGCTTGAACACGTCCTGCGTTGATCCGAAGCTGACCACCATACCGTCACGCAGCACCGCCGCCTGGTCGAGGTGGACGACAAGATTCGGACGGTGCGTGATCAGGATGACCGTCGTTCCACGATCCTTCAAATCACGAATACAGCTGACCAGGGCCTCCTCGCCAGGACCATCCAGATTGGAGTTAGGTTCATCAAGGACCACAATGGCTGGGTCACCAATAATCGCGCGCGCTAGAGCAATGAGTTGGCGCTGTCCGCCGGAAAGCAGCGACTGGTCATCTAGGATCGTCTCATAGCCCTTCGGCAGTCGAAGGATGATTTCGTGCACACGCGCCCGCTTGGCCGCATCAATGATCTCCTCATCCGAGAAGCGTCCGAAGCGCCCGATATTGTCTGCGACGGTGCCGGGCAGTAGGCTCACGCTCTGAGGTAGATAGCCGACGAAGCTGCCAAAGGCTTCATTGCTCCACTGACTGAGTTCGGCTCCATCGATGCGCACAACGCCGGAGGTGGGACGAATGCTTCCTGTGAGGATGCGTGCCAGCGTCGTCTTGCCTGAACCGTTCAAGCCGACGAGGCCAAGACTCTGGCCTGCGGCAAGGTGGAAACCGATTCGCTTGAGCACAGCGCGATCAGAACCAGGCGGCACGAAGGTGACATCACGGCAAGTGATAGCCCCATCAGGACGGGGCAGATTCAAGGTTGCCTCAGCGGTGGCAGCATGCGTCAAGGCCTGATCGATCCGCTGCATGCCGTCCTTAATTGGATGGTAGTCCTCCCAAGCAGAGACCATCTGGTCGATCGGCCTCATTGCGAACCCGAATATGATGATTGCCGCGAATACCACACCAAAGGGTACTGTTCCGTTGATGACTTGAACGGCGCCGACAGTCATCAATGCACCCTGCATCAGGACGCGGGTCGATCCCATAAAGGAGGAGAAAAGAACACCACGGCCGCTGCCGATAAGCTGGGCCTGAATAGCCTTATTGCGCTCCCGCCGCCAGCGAGCGACCACCGCATTGAGCATACCAAGGCCCATGACGGCCTCAGCCGAACGGGTGGCAGCGTCTCCAAACTGCTGCGACACATTCCCGACCACATTGGCCTTGATCAGCGCCTCCTTAGTCATCATGGAGTTGGCAATGGTTGCGGCCGTCGAAATGGCGAGGCACACAGCAGCTGCAATGCCGATCGGAATATCAATAGCAAACAAGATGCCGAGGAACAGAAAGCCCCATGGGATGTCGATGGCCGCCAGCGCACCCTTGCCCGTGACAAATTGGCGGTACCGGTCCAAGTCCTGAACGAGTTGTGCATTCGCCGGCCCAACACCACCCGCCGAGCGCTGGATGACTGTCGTAAACAACCGATCGGCCAAACGTCGTTCAATGCGCGCCGTCGCTCGCAACAGAAGGGTACCACGGACCCACTGAAAAATCCCCTTTGCTGCAACGGCGATCGTCAGACCAATCACCAACGCAGCCAAGGTTTCCCAACTTTTTGCGGGGATAGCCCTCTGATACACCTGCATCATAAAGATGGGATAGGAGAGCAGGAGAACGTTGAGGAACGAATTGAACGAGAAGGCAAAGACAAAATGCTGCCGGCACGCCCGCAGCGCCGCCTTCACATCATCATCGTTGAAGCGTCTGTCGCTGTGTTTCATCATCAGTTGATTGACCAAGGCGCGATGGAAGGCAGGCGCGTTAAGACTTTGCCCGACTGGGGAGTTTTATGACCCGCTTGCCGGAAGCAAGAGATGATTTGGCGATCTTTTGCAAGCTCGACCGATCGAGGCGGCGTTCGAATTCGTCTGCATGAGACATTGTACCGCTAGACACGAAGCCCAGCGCCATGCTGCTCGCAGACCTTTCTTGAGCCGCTTGGGCTGCGAGGAAAGCCTCTAATGAGAACAGCCGTGGCAGACCAGTGGCCAGAGGCCTGTCAGGAGCGATTGCGGCAGCGGCAAAAGTGTAGGGCGACAGAGCCGCTTTGGGTTGTCCCAGGGCCTGGAAAAGATCAGTAGGCCCAGGCGCGGTATCGAGGGGCCGACCGCACCCCGCCATGTAGCCGATAAGCATTGTAGCGCGGAGGGAAGCAAACTGGTGTTCGACCTGCCCGAGCCAGTTCGCGTGCAGAGGTACGACGCCGGCCCGGCAATAAATACCCGGCCGCGCTGTGGGCCACGTGTTCCGGATTACCTGTGCCTCGGTCGACCTCTGCGCGTAACAGCGGATCTCAATGGCCAGATGGTAGACCTGGCTCCACCGCTCAGCCTCGGCCGCTATGGGATCGAACAGTGAACGGTTTGTGAGGACGATACTGACTTTGATGAGTGCATCACGCGATGTAAGGGCCAGTCCAATGATCGTGCGATGAACGGCCTCGACGTCGGAGCCCGCCAAAATATAAACATCAGCCTGAGCATCAACCTCAGCCCCGAAGTTCCGAATGCCGAGGAGGCCAGGCTCAGTCTGATATTCGTACGCAATCGCGAGAGGCCGGATGACACTTTCGAACCAGTCAGCTCTGACAGCCGTCGCCGACATGAACTTACGGGCCAAAGTTGCCTGATCGATTTGGCGACTGCTTGTCTCGGAGATCCAGAGGGACTGTGCCTGTCCTCCGATCGAACAATCAATCCTGAATGCGCCGATTGACGGATCGAGACCTTGAGCTCTGAGAATAACCTGTTGCTGCCATTCGCTCGTGGGGTCATCTGAATCGCACCGCACGATCTGCGCTTCAGTTGGATCGGACGATCCAAAGGGCGTCAGGGTGATGCCCCCGATGACATCGGGGGTTCCAGCGATAGTGATAAAGACGCACAGGTCATTCGCAGGCAAGCGAGCAGCCCTCACAACAGTCAGGGTGGCATCGCGATGGGAAAGTATCGCCTGCGGCGGGCACAGGCTAGCAGCCCATCTATCGATGTCGTTTGAGGGTGTTCGAGCAACGTGATGCAGGGCGTCGACGAGGGCTGTACTCCCCGCTTCAGACTTCAGCCCTCCGCTGTGTTGCATTTGCCGCGGCGACGCACTGAGGTTCACGCGGATGAGATTGTCAGCAATCTCAAGATACAAATGTTCTATGTCGGGCTCGGCGAGCCACACGATCGTCCTGCCGGTAGACTCCGACAAGCTGCGCGCAGTCAGCCTCCTAATGCCTTGAGCCGTCACGCCATAGGCGGAGACCTGAGTCCGTGTAAACGGGACATCGACTTCAACAATTTTCCCGTCTGAGAATTCCCACAGCACGGAGCAGGCCGCCTGCCAAGTACTGATGAAAGACAGGTAGCGCTCAAAGATAGGAGCTGGACGATCTTCATTGGCGAGATGCCCGGCCGCAAGCTTTATCACAGCCCGCGTATCGGGATCGTTCCATCGTGCGAGGCGAGCGCGGCGCGCATATGTCTCGGAGCCAACCTGCAGCTCACAGGATGCTCCATCACGTAGACCGCTTCCTTCAACGAGGAAAACCTCTATACCGCCGCCGGGGCGAAACAATTTTTTGCGCGATCGGACAACCGTCGCTTCGCCTGGGACCAAAATATCGTCGATCGTTCCGCTGGGCGTTTCCGGACACCAGAGAAAGGCGCGATCTGAAGAGAATGGAATGAGAAAAAGCGAAAGAGCCTCCAGTTCTTTCACTGGAAGCTCCCTCGCACGTCTATCAGTGTTCATTCTTTAGATGAAGTTGAAGAACTTTTCGTCGATCTCATCAGCCGTGTAGCCGATCAGCTTGAACTGGGTGTTGTCCGGCAACTTGATGATCGTGTTACCATGACCATCATCTTCCCTCACGAGCTGGTCGAAGGTCGACACACCACTCTCGGACAGATCAATGATGTCTTCGTTGTGGTTGAAGTCCATGATCTCATCGATCGCACCTTGAGGGTCGTTCTGCATGACGAAGGTGTCAGCACCCTCACCACCGAAGAGCGTGTCGGAGCCCAGACCACCGAAGAGCGTATCATCGCCAGCACCGCCGAACAGCTGGTCGTCGCCGACCATGCCATCGAGGAGATCGTTGCCGGCATCGCCAAAGAGCGTGTCGTTGCCAGCATCGCCAAACAGCGTGTCGGAGCCCTCTCCGCCGAGCATGGTGTCGTCACCGTCACCGCCATGCAGCAGGTCGTCGCCCTCATCGCCGCTCAGGATGTCGTTGCCAGCATCACCGAAGAGCGTATCGTCGCCATCACCGCCCTCAAGACGATCATTGCCTGCACCACCAGCGGCGACGTCGTCACCGAGACCGGTCCTGATGATGTTGTTGCCGCTGTTGCCAACGATGGCATCACCAAAATCACTGCCGGTCGCGCCGATGTTCTTGTCGCCGGTCAGAATTGCCCCGCGGAAACCTGTGCCGTCCAGCTTGATGGCTGCGCCGGTCTCGACCACGTCGAAGCCCTGCACCCCATCGACGCCCTTTGAAAGACGATCACCGAGTCCGAGCACAACGTAGTCAGACTGCGCCGTACCCTGGAACGCCTCACCGGGACGACCCTGTGAGAGATCAACCGTGTTCAGCGTGTTATCCTGGAGATCCTTAGGGATGGCATTCAGGAAGTAGGTCGCAGCCTCGCCAGAGACCGCATTCGCAAATGCGCTCGATACAGATGCCATCTTTGCCCCCAGAGCACCGCAGTGCTCAATAGTCCGTTGTAGATCAGGTATTCTTACCTAAGGGAAGTACCAAACGCTGCTGCAGTGCGCAATAGCTGAACTGATGAATTTTGCAGCTTTCGTGGCAAGGCTTGACTCTGAACTGAGCGTCGTTGCCGCGGCGCAACACATGGGGATGCGGACCCTTAGAGCATATAATTTGCGAGGAAGCCGACAGCACCTTCCTCGCCCCTCAGCACAGCTGTCTGTATTGCATTCAGCTAAGTATTGCGATCAAAACAGATCAAAATTCGTTCGAATGCAGCTGGGACAGCAGCGTCTGCCCGTACTTGGTCTTCGACAGCTTGATTGCCGCTTGCTCGAAAGTCGGTTGATCAATCCAGCGCTGCCGGTACGCGATCTCCTCAGGCGAGGCAATCAGCTGTCCCTGACGAGACTGCAGAACGCGCACAAATTCACCGGCTTCAAGAAGCGACTCGTGCGTTCCAGCGTCGAGCCACGTGTATCCGCGTCCGAGTCGTTCGACATAGAGGCTGCCCTGCTCGAGGTAGGCGTTGTTGAGATCCGTGATCTCAAGTTCGCCGCGTGCGGACGGCTTGATTCCCTTGGCAATCTCGACCGCTTGCCCGTCGTAGAAGTACAACCCGATCACAGCCCAATGCGATTTCGGATGGGCGGGCTTTTCTTCGATCGAGGTAGCACGACCATCATCGTCAAAAGCCACGATGCCGTAGCGCTCAGGATCCTCGACGCGGTAACCGAAGATTGTCGCGCCCTCCCGGCGGGCATGGGATTGCTGAATGACATCTGATAGGCCATGACCGTAAATCAGGTTATCGCCCAGCACCAAGCAGGAGGGATGCCCCTCGAGGAAGTCCTCACCGATGATAAAGGCTTGCGCCAGACCGTCCGGGCTCGGCTGAACCGCATATTCGAGGCGAATACCCCACTGGCTGCCTGTGCCGAGAAGCTTCTTGAACGAGGCCTGATCCTCCGGCGTGGTGATGATCAGAATATCCTTAATGCCTGCCAGCATCAGCGTGGTGAGAGGATAGTAGATCATCGGCTTGTCGTAGATCGGCAGCATCTGCTTCGACGATGATAGGGTTAGAGGATGCAGGCGCGTGCCGGAGCCCCCTGCAAGAATAATGCCTTTGCGGTCCATTGTGGTCTCGTTTGTCTGGAAAGGGAGCTTAAGAGGCTTGCCGTGTCATGAGGTCGGAGACCGCCTCGTCAACGGCTTGAGTCCAGGGACGGGCCTTGTACCCGAAGGTTTCGCTGAACAGAGTTGAGTCTAGTTCGGAATTGGCTGGCCGTTGAGCGGGCGTCAGATAATCAGCAGTCCCAATCGGGATGACGGACGGCGAACGTCCGGTGAAGGGCTGCTGTGCCGCCACGATCCGCTCGGCAAAGCCGTGCCATGTTGTGGCGCCGGAGCCGGCAAAATGATAGGTGCCGTAAACCGCCTTCCCCTTGATCTGGTGGTGCGCAGCGGTCAGGAGCGCTAGCGCGAGATCTTTTGTGGCGGTCGGGCATCCTCGCTGATCGGCCACAACGCGCAACTCGTGACGCTCATTGGCCAGCCGCATTATCGTCTTGAGGAAATTCGCGCCGTGAACGCCGTACACCCATGAGGTGCGCACAATCACGTGCTCGGGCAGTGCCTGGCGGATTGCTTCCTCGCCTGCCGCCTTGGTGCGACCGTAAACGCCGAGCGGGGCGATCGGATCGCTTTCCCGGTAGGCTCCCGTCCTGCTGCCATCGAAGACGTAGTCGGTTGAGACATGAATCAACGGCAGGCCCGCGTCTGCACAAGCCTGCGCCAAGACCCCAGGCCCGACGGCATTGGCCTGATGCGCCTCGTCGATCTCGGTCTCTGCGCGATCAACCTTGGTGTAAGCGCCGGAATTGATGACCACCTGAGGGCGGATAGTGGCCAGAGCGTTTTTGACCTCAGACGCGTTTGCGATGTCGACCTGCTGCCGGGTCAATCCGCTCGAGGCTGTGCCACGTGCTTGAGCGATAGCTTGCAGTTCCTGCCCGAGTTGCCCGCCGCTGCCGAAAATCAGGATCATGCTACCTGCCCCAACCGCTCGCCGCGATAGACACCTGAGCGGATGCTGTCCCACCAGGGCCGGTTCTCGAGATACCAGCGCACCGTTTTGGCCAGCCCTGTCTCGAAGGTCTCTTGCGGTATCCAGCCGAGCTCACGATCAATCTTGGTCGGATCGATGGCATAGCGCTGATCGTGACCAGGGCGGTCGGGCACGAATGTGATCAGGTTCTCGCGAGCTCCGATCTGCTTGTCAGGGGTGATTTTATCCAGGATCGCGCAGATCGCCCGAACGACCTCTAGGTTGGTCTTCTCGTTGTGACCGCCCACATTGTAGCTCTCACCGACCTTGCCCTCCAGGGCGATGAGGGCCAGCGCCCGGGCGTGATCCTCCACATAAAGCCAGTCGCGCACGTTGGAGCCATCGCCGTATACGGGCAGGGGCTTCCCTTCGAGCGCATTAAGAATGACCAGCGGGATCAGTTTTTCCGGGAAATGGTAGGGCCCGTAGTTGTTGGAGCAGTTGCTCACGACGGTCGGCAGGCCGAATGTGTGGTGCCACGCCCGCACCAGGTGATCGGAGGCCGCCTTTGAGGCAGAATAGGGCGAGCGTGGGTCGTAGGCCGTGGTCTCTGTGAAGTAACCCTCGGCACCGAGTGAGCCGAAGACCTCGTCGGTGGAAATATGATGAAACCGGAAGGCATCCTTTTCAGGCCCGGAAAGCGTCTGCCAGTAGCCCAGTGCGGCTTGCAGAAGCGTGTAGGTGCCGACCACGTTGGTCTGGATGAACTCACCTGGACCGTCGATCGAGCGATCCACATGGCTTTCGGCTGCCAGATGCATGACAATGTTCGGCTGGTAAGACGTGATGATGTCCTGCATCTTCGCTGCGTTGAGAATATCAGCGCGCATGAAGCTATAACGTGGATTGTCCGCGACAGTCCGAAGTGAGTCGAGATTGCCCGCATAGGTGAGCTTGTCGATGACCAGAACGTGGTGATCGGTTGCCTCGATTAGATGGCGCACAACGGCTGAGCCAATGAAGCCGGCGCCACCTGTCACCAAGATCTTCTTGGAAGTCGTGTTCGAAGTCATGGGAATAGCTCGATCTGTGCGGGAGTTTCGTTTAGACGGGCGCCGTGACCGGCTCATACCGAAATGGCGATGTGAAGGTCTCGAAGGCAGGCTGAACCTTGTCCTTCTCTGAGAGGATGGCTTCCTCGGGCGCGATCGGCCAAGCGATGGCGAGCATCGGGTCATTCCAGGCCAGACCGGCATCGCAGGCGGGAGCGTAAAAGCCATCCACCTTGTAAGCCACTTCGGTGTCAGGCTCCAAGGTGCAGTAGCCATGGGCAAAGCCACGTGGCACGAATAGCTGTTCGCCGCCTTGACCTGTGAGTGTCGCTCCGACCCAACGGCCATAGGTCGGTGAGCCCATACGCAGGTCGACGGCCACGTCAAAGATGCTGCCGCGCACACAGCGGACCAGCTTGGCTTGAGGCTCTGGCGGGTGCTGGAAATGCAATCCCCGCAAGGTTCCTTTTTGGGCCGAGAAAGCCTGATTGTCTTGGACGAACGTGACGTCACCTAAGGCCTGCGCGAAGGAGCGCGTGCTGTAGGTCTCTGAGAACCAGCCCCGCTCATCGCCAAACCGCCGTGGCGTGATCAGCACGACATCCGGGATATCGGTTTGTTGAAACTGCATTGTCGGGGGCCTGCTGGTTTCGATTGTTTATCGTTGCCCGCGGTCACTCCTGGTCGTATCAGGTGTGACCGCGGCGCGATTTATGATCACTCTGCCAAACCGGGCCGGCCGATTGCGACAATGCAGAATGACCCTTCTCGCTTTACGCGGCAGATGCCTCACGGCTCTTGGTAACTGCTGCTGAAGCGGGGGCCATGGCATCTTGTGACGAGCCCTTGACCTGATGAAGGTAAGCGACGCGCCCCTCGAAGCGTCCAAAGCGGATCCAATGCTCGCTCGCACTCTCGATGTTGCCAGCCTTGAGCCCGTCGACAATATCCGGGTAGCGGCGTAGGTAATCTTCTTCATCGATCAACACAGAAGAGGGAATACGGCCCTCATAGAAGCCATGCTCAACGAAGTGCTGAGCTGCGCTGGGAATTTCACCCGCTTCCCAAGCCTGGCCGATGTCCGGATGCTTGCTGAAATAGAAATCCTGATCGACCGGGATTGAGCGTGCCAGCACGTCCAGCAAACGATCGATGGTCGCCTGCGGGTAGAAGGTTCCCTTCTCGGTCTTCAGGGCCTGGCTGCTGATTTCCCTTTGTAAGGCCTCAAAATCCCATACTGACATTACGATCTCCTGCGGCGGGATGGGGTTGGTACGCTTGTGACTGGTTGATGAGCACTGAGGCACGACTCGTAGAGTTGCGCCAAGGCCGCCAAGTGGGCCGCATTCTCGGCATCATTGGCGGAATCGGATCCTGCAGATGGTGCGGTGTCTGGATGGAGGCAGAACGCCTGGAGCTTCTCCGCAAGGTCCAATGCACTGCCAGGCTCAAAGAACGCAGCGCGCGGATAGTCGCGCAGCTTTTCCTCAATGCCACCAAGGCGAGAGCCGAACACCGGCACTCCAGCCTGGATCGCCTCCTGAATGACCACTGGCGAGTTCTCCCACCAGATGGAGGGGATGACGATCGCATCGCAAGATGACATCAAACGGATGACAGACTCATTACGGTATGGGCCAAAGAACTCGACACAGTCGCCGAGCTCTTCCAATTTGGCGGTGATCCGCTCGCGGAAGGAGGGTTCCTGAATATTGAGGTTGGCACCAAAAAGCCGGATCCGGAAAGGAACGTCCCGGCTCTTCAGGGCTGCTGCTGCATCGAGCAGCACCTCGGTACCCTTGAAGTGGTTGATTTGCCCGAAATAGCCGATTTGTGGAACGGCCGGTTGGCTGCGGTCTGTTGCGGAGGCTGGCGTAACCTTCTCGTAGAGACTGGTGTCTCGCGGGTTCTCAATCACTTGGACGGGGATTGTACCGCCTGACCACGTCGCCACCCGGTCGGCCAGAAACTGGCTCGGAGACACAAGTGCCGATGCGAGCGAGAGGTTTTTCATGAACATCTCGTCGCGCAGGAAGAAGAAGCCCGAGCTGGTCTCCGGGAAACAGCTGCTGCACTCAACGGGGGATGAACGGTAGCACAGCCGCCCGTTGACCTTCAGCATCTGTCCGAAGCGGTGGCAGATGCTGATGTACTCATGCAGCGTCATCACCAGCGGGATGTTGCGGGCATGGAAATACTCAAGAATGTCAGTCCCCCAAAATGAGAAGTGATGAGCATGGACGACATCGGGCTGGAAGCGCTCGACGAGATCGTCCAGCAGCGAGAACAGCCGGTTAGGATCGAAGGAGTGGAAGAAGAAGGGCTCGACAGCTGGGGGAGCCACAAGGATCTCGCCCGGGTTGCGACGGAAGGCGCCGAATTCGCCATCGTGACCGATCTGCTGGCGCTCGGCCCGGGCCACAAACACGCTGTCCCACCCCGGCATCTTGCCTTGCTTGACGAGGGAGTGGACGGCGAAGGCCGCCATCTCGGCGCCACCGTGGCTCAGGGCCGGGTGGCCGTGGGAGAGGGTCATGAGCCGAGGCATATCAGGTCACCACTGCGAGGTGCGTGTTTTTTGCGGATGAAAGAGGCGTTGCATTGGCATCGAGCGTCTCGGCCCAGCGACGATTGAAGCGCTCACAATTAACGAGTGTGCGCGCAAAACCGACGCTGTCGGCAGAGTCATGCCGGATGGACTGACGTTCGAGATGAAAGATTTCCGTCGACCGCACAAGTCCAATTTTGAGGCCTTGTTGCCGCAGAACGAGGCAGATATCGGCATCCTCGAAGTCACCACCGATGTAACGGTCCGCAAAGCCACCAATTGCAATGAAGCGGTCGCGCTCCAGCAACATGAGCGCCCCCGTCGCGGCCTGCACCTCGGCGAGTTCAAAGCGCTCATTGTTTAGTCGGGGCGGCAGACCTTTGCCGGGGTGAAGCGCAAGAAAGCGTTCGCCCACTTCCATCGAGCGCTTGAAGGCCAAGCCGTCATGCTGGACGGTACCGTCTTCAAATAAGAGGGTGAACCCGATGAGACCATATTGCTCATCCTCCAGAGCCTTCAGGCCGAACTCCAGGACATCGAAGTTCTTCATCCAGATGTCGGAGTTCATCAGCAGCACGCGCGATGCCTTGGCTACTTCAACTCCGATGTTGTTAGCGTGACCATAGCCGACATTCTGTCGCGGGAGTACGAAGGTGATGCGCCGCCGGATACTTTCCAGCTGATTGCTCACCTGCACGTTCATTTGCGGAAAGATTGAAGCGTCATCGCAGACGATCACCCACTCGTAGTCTGCTGGCGCCTGCTTGATCATGGCGAGCAAAGAGTACAGGAAGCGCCATTCTTTATAGAAGGGGACAATAATTGATAGACGGGGCGATTGCCCCTCGCTCCAGCGTGATTGTGCGATGATATCGTAGTCCAGCGACCGCATGTTGGAGCGCAGGAACGGTGTCAGCATCCGCGTAATTTTGTCGAGTGGGGTAAAGTTTGTTCCCTGACGGGCGCCAAGGAGGAGTTGGAACACGCGGCCCTTGTCGCCCGACACCGGCGGCTGTTGCTGCGTTAGGATGTGGAAGACACCATCCTGTAACACACCAAGGGTGATCGGCTGGGAGGCATCGAGACAGTCCAAGGCGATGGAGTATCCGTGCCCGTCGCCGTGGGTCTCAAGCCCACCCTGGCTGCGCAGATGATCCGTCACATCGGGCCTGTTGTGGACGATGGCGTCCTTTGAGCGTGCGACACATCCGCAGCCATTGGCCAGCACATACACATCGCGATAGGCGAAGTTAGCCATCCAGCCATTGAGCAGGAGGCATCCATTCTCGTTATAGGCATAATCAATGTGTAGGGGCACACCATCCATCGGGGCTACGCGTCCCTCGGTGAGCGCCGTTACAAGGGGACCGACGTCACTTGCGGATTGCAGCCTCTTAAGAAGATTAGCTCCAAGATCAGCAATGTCATCCAGGCCCGCATAACCGGCCGTGCCAGTGAGACGATGCACTTCACCGTCAATCGAAAGCTCAACGACAAAGCTTCCCTTGGCCACGGAGGCCAATAGGCTCAACTCGATGGGCTCTGAGACGAAGCTGTAGATAGATAGTTGCTTGTTGAAGACCCGCCCTGCACTATTCAGAGGCGCTCCGAAAGCTTCTACTTCTCCGCCCTGGCTTGAGTATGCAAACTGCACAGTCCCGTCGGGTCGCAGAACTTTCAAAGTGTCTAAGGAAGAACTTCGCAAGACCCCGATTTTGAGAACAAGCCGGTTTAGAACAATTAATGCGTCACACGAGATCATCTTTGACTGACCAAAACACAAGAGGAGCTAACGCTGAACATGGCCCCGCCATGAGAGCGCACTCAGAATGCCTCAAGTTACCTCGAGACGCCTGCCTGTTTGGGCTAAACCGTCATGCTCAGAGGCAAGCCAGGGCGCAAGAGCGCCTCCAAAAGCTTGAGCAACTCACGCCACTAGACAGTATTTCACAAAATGTTTTGCCAGTTAGATGTCATGACTTGCCCCGCTCTCCGAACGATATTGCATTGATATATCTTTTTGGATAAACCATCCGGACTGCCCAAAGAATTGCTCTATCAATATTGTCTTAGTCAAGACATCTATTGCAACCTCGTAAGCTTGGCTTTACCTGAAAGTGTTCGGTGCGGCTTAAATGACACAGTCCGACAAACCGCTCCATACTATTAGTGGGCGACTTCAGACCTGCTGACACTTCTTGTAGAATTATGTTCTCCTCACCAGCAGCTCTTGGAAGCTGGTCTACCTAATACCCGTCCAGAGAATTGCTGACTCGGATTTGCGATGAGGTACATGGCGTGATTCACTGAGGAGCATGGCGCTGTTGATGGAGGTCAGCATGGCCGGGCTCCCGATCCGTCAGGACTACTCACCAGCCGACTTGCGCCAGCGCGCCGCCCGCGAGAAGGACACCCGGGCCAGCCTGCGGCTGTTGGCGATCGCCAATGCGCTCGAGGGCATGACCCGAGCTGAAGCCGCCCGGCTGGCCGGCATGGAGCGCCAGGCCCTGCACGATGCCATCCAGCGCTTCAATGCCGAGGGACCTGACGGTCTGCAGGACCGGTATCGCTCCGGTCGCCCGGAACAACTCAGCCCTGGACAACAGGCCGCCCTCAAGGCCCACATCCTGCACGGGCCGGAGCCCGAGCGCGATGGGGTCAGCGCCTGGCGTCTGGCTGACCTGTGCGAGCATGCCGAACAAACCTATGGGGTCCGCTACAGCCAGTGGGGGCTCTCGTGCCTGCTCAAGCGGCTGAACCTGTCGCGGCAGAAGACCCGGCCCTCGCACCCGAAGGGCAGTCCGGCCGCACAAGCGGCGTTCAAAAAAGGAGTTGCCCGCAAGGTTGGGCACCATCGCCACAGAGCATCCTGAGGCGCGTCTTCAGCTCTGGTGCCAGGACGAGGCGCGCTTTGGCCAGAAGGGCCGGACCACGCGCGTCTGGTATGAGCGTGGCGTGCGTCCGCCCGGTGTGGTCGATCAGCGCTTCGAGAGCTTGTATCTGTTTGCCGCCTGTCGGCCCGGCACCGACGAGACCTTCGCGCTGGCTCTGCCGCGGGTGAATGCCGACGCGATGACGATCTTTCTGGAGCACTTCGCGCAGCAGCTCAAGCCCGGTGTGCATGCGGTGCTCATGCTGGATCAGGCCGGTTGGCACGACGCGCGGGCCTTGCATGTGCCGGGGACAATCACGCTGTTGTCTCTGCCGCCGGCATCACCCCAGCTGAACCCGGTCGAGCGGGTCTGGCTGTACCTGCGCGAGCGCTATCTCTCGCATCGCATGCTCGACGATTATGACGCCGTGCTGGACGCCGTCTGCCGCGCCTGGAACAGACTTCTGGATGAGACGGGCCGTCTCACAACATTGACGGCCTACCCGTATCTCACTGCGTCAGCAATTCCCTGACCGGGTATAAGATGGAAGTTTCGCATGCCCTCTCCCGGTAAAAGAAGCGAATGATCGATTCGGCAGTCAAAATTTGAGCGGCAGGTGCTGTCCAGATTAGGCGGTGGATCGCGGCGTTGAATCGACAGAGTTTGCTGGGAGCTCCGTGCCTTGCGCCAGTACGATCATTGATAGCGGAGGTCGTTTGACGGCCTGGCGCACTTCGCGATTTGCCGTTTCAACGGACAAGACTTGTAACAGAAAATGGAACCTATTCGTTTCAAATAGGGACTATCAGGAATTCCGTGTGGGGCCTTACGATGATTATGAGGGAGACATCGCATGGCAGGGACTATCAGGAATTTCGTGTGGGGCCTTACGATGATCATGAGGGAGACATCGCATGGCACGCCGCAAGGAACCCCGCATTCCCGACCACCTGCTCGATCAGCTCCTGGCCGGGGCTGATGTGAACAGCCAGACGCCGGTCAACGCAGCCTTCCAGCCTGGAGGATTGAGGGATCAGCTCAACGTCTGGATATCAACACAGGTTGGTCAGGGTCTCTTGGACGACTATATCGACCCGAACCCCTACGTAGAAGATCCCGCTAAGCCCGGATGCTGGCTGCCTTCGGTGGTGCTTGCCACTGACCTCGTGCACCCGGCTGCAGCAGGCCATCAGGCGGCAGCCATTGCGGTGCAGGCATGGGCTCGCCGGATTTCGGGCCGCTAAGCGTCTTCACTTCCAGAGTTGGATTCATGCGGACACAATATCTGGACCCCGGCGACCTCATCAACCCATCTAAGGTGCCCCATGCCGCGACATACACCACATGCCGCCTCGAAGTAGCGCCCGCATTCATCCTTGCGCCGATCTCACCAAGACCTTCAATCTTGGCATTCGATAGGGGAGAAGGCGCTAAAATGCTCGCTAACAGGGTCGCTTATGGCTTTCGTGCTCGGGTGGCTAAAACATAACTGAGTGGTCCAATTTTGCGCATGGCGGCCCCGGCAAGATCCGGGCCCCCACAGCCCGGCGGGCATAAATCTTTGGACTTCTCCTAGCAATCGGCAACGTGGCCCTAAGCTCAGGCCTGATGCAGGATTGCCGCAGTTAATATTTGTTTGGGAGAGATGACTTCTCTACAGACTTGAAATCTTGTACGCGGAGGTGCTCATCCACAGCCGAACTGACGCGAGCAACGCAATGCCTCGAGTTACGCAAACGGCGGCCAAGATTGAAGTTCTGCGAAATGTCCCGATCGACTAAAATAGCAACTAACGTCCCATTATTTCTGCCCCGCCCAATTGGGTATGAGATCTTCCAATTAGGTGATAGAACCGGAGAGGCGTCGGCCATTGTTCTATTGCTTGGGAAGAACTGGGGAGGTGGGAGCATCGATAGTATAAGGGCGCTCACCCATTGGGTATCTGCTTATCCAAAAGACATTCCCTGTTATATCATCGGCTGCGAGTCAACGATTCCGACTAAAGATTTGCGCAAATATCTCATGAAGGCGCGCGAAGACGTTATCCGCGCTTTATGTGATGAAGTTTTGAGTCGATCAAAGTCGATTGGCGTTCGGGGAGAAATTACGTATCTGTATCTGACAGAAATACTAGGGTACAGAGAGGACCAGGTCGATATCATCTACAACGATGATGACAGCAATAATGAAGAAAAACTCCAGGATTTTCTTAAAAAGAATGGTTGTTCCTTTAGAGAGCTTGAGAAATCATTTTTAGCGTTCCAGGGCAAGCCAAGAATTTTCTATGAACGACCAATGACTTTTGACAAAGTCATAACGATTCCTCCCCCTTACATCACTAGTTCCGAGGGCAACGCACGGTTATGCGCCGATGTTCTCATCGACGGACAAAGTAAAACCATATGGTGCGAGACTGCTGATTCTTACAGCGATTATTTACTGTCTGAAAGGGCGGATGCGTTCCTGTGCGGGTTGCTTCCGTACGCGATGCGTACAGGAAAGGATATCCTCTGCCAGGTACCAGTTACCGAGCAGTTTTTGCACAATCTGAGCGAAATCCTAATCCCTCATCTTTGCGCTCACGATACGCGATTGTATCCAACAAAGATTATAGCCCCCGTAGACTCATCTCCGCTGAGTTCTGGCGGTGCCGTTGGCACTGGTATGTCATGTGGTGTGGATAGCTTCTACACGGTGAGTATGTATAAAGATTCGCCCTTCAGTTCGATGAACCTTACTCATCTCTACACTGGAAATTATCTGTATGGTAACGATAGTGAGGTCTATGAGAGAGCCGAGTTGGTTGCGAAAGATTTGTCGCTTCCCCTGGTTCGCACGGCTACTAATTTGAATGAAGTGCTAAATCTGCCGCATTTGTTTACGCATTTCTTCAAGACAATGTTCGGTGTACTGGCGCTGAGAAAGCTATTCAAAATATACTACTATTCTACGGCTGAGGACTTCAGCCATTTCGACTTGAAAAATAATAGCATCAAAGACACGGCAATCTTCGAATTGCTCCTACTGTACGCTTTTAGTTGTTCCGACTTTCAAGTTGTAACGGGTGGAGCAAAAAGCGAGCGCGTTGAAAAAACACGTGCCGTTGTGGCGTTCCCCACCGCGCAGAAGTTTTTGAATGTTTGTCTCTATCCGAACAGAAAATTAAATTGTGGGAAGTGCGCAAAATGCCGGAGAACCTTGCTGACGATTGATATGCTAGATTCTCTAGAGATTTTTCAAGGTGTGTTTGACACTGAGGAATATCAAAAAACTCGTCTCGATAGTTTCGTCTACTTAGCCCAGCAAAAGAATTCTATCATGCTGTCGGAGGTCTATCAGTATTTTTCGCGAACGGAACCGTTGCTAATAAAGCAAGCTGAGGAGCGGCTCTCAAAATCTGCCCTCCAGCCGAATTAGGCCGTGAACTCATGAAAGGTCTTCCGTAGCACATGGGGAAGCAGCGCGGCGGAGCTGGTCCGTGTTGCGCAGCCGCGCTGCGTAGGGTGGTCATGGGCGGGACTATCAGGAATTTCGTGTCGGGCCTTACGATGATCATGAGGGAGACATCGCATGGCACGCCGCAAGGAACCCCGCATTCCCGACCATCTGCTCGATCAGCTCCTGGCCGGGGCTGATGCCAAATCAGCGTTCGCCAAGGATGGATTGCTCGACGAGCTGAAGAAGGCTCTCGCCGAGCGGGCGCTCAATGCCGAGATGGACCATCATCTCGATCAGGACAGCGAGGTCGGCAACACCCGCAACGGCTATGGCCGCAAGAGCGTGCTCACCGACACCGGCAAGATCGACCTGGAGATCCCGCGCGACCGCCTGGCCACCTTCGATCCGCAGCTTATCGCCAAGTACCAGCGGCGCTTCCCGGGCTTCGATGAGAAGATCATGTCGATGTACGCTCGCGGCATGAGCGTGCGCGAGATCCAGGGCCACCTGCGCGAGCTGTACGGCATCGAGGTCTCGCCGGATCTGGTCAGTGCCGTCACCGACGCGGTGCTGGAAGAGATCACCGAGTGGCAGAACCGGCCCTTGGAAGCGCTCTACGCCCTGGTGTTCTTTGACGCTCTTCGGGTCAAGGTGCGCGACGAGGGCACGGTGCGCAACAAGGCGGTCTATCTCGCGCTGGGCGTGCGGCCCGACGGCGCCAAGGAGATCCTCGGCTTGTGGATTGAACAGAGTGAGGGCGCCAAGTTCTGGCTGCGGGTGATGAACGAGCTCAGGACCCGCGGCGTCGAGGATGTGCTGATCGCGGTGGTCGATGGTCTCAAGGGCTTTCCCGAGGCGATCACGGCGGTGTTTCCTGAGACCCAGGTTCAGACCTGCATCGTGCATCTGATCCGCGCGTCACTCGCCTTTGTCTCATACAAGGACCGCAGAGCCGTGGCGGGAGCCCTGAAGGAGATCTACCGGTCCAAGGATGCCGAGGCCGGCCAAGCGGCTCTGGAAGCGTTCGCAACCTCGGTCTGGGGCCACAAGTACGAGGCGATCGCAGCTTCCTGGCGGCGCCACTGGGCGGCGGTGATCCCGTTCTTTGCTTTCCCTGACAAGGTGCGCCGGATCATCTACACGACCAATGCCATCGAAGCTCTGAATGCCAAACTGCGCCGGGCGGTGCGGGCTCGTGGCCACTTTCCCACTGACGAGAGCGCGATCAAGCTGTTGTTTCTGGTCTTGAGGCAGGCGCAAAGAGAGTGGAAAATGCCGCCACGGGAATGGGGCATGGCGAAAGCCCAGTTCGCCATTCTCTTCGACGGCCGCTTCAGGCTGGGATGATGAACCCGGCCCTTACACGGAAATTCCGACAGTCCCTCGTGGTATTGTAGTCCTCCACCCATTCTCTTCCGACAGTCCCCTGCCAGGCACTCACGCGTCACATCATCGATAATATTGAGCACCCGGAACCGCCGCCCGCAGGCAAACTGATCATGGACGAAATCCAGCGACCAGCGTGCATTCGGCCGCGCCTCGACCAGGATCGGAGCCCGCGCCGACGGCCCGTCGTCGTGCACGGCGCCTACGCACTGACAGCCCTTCCTCGCGATAGAGCCTGTAGATGCGGTTGATCCCAGACGGTTCGCCTTCGCGTCTGAGCAGGATGAACAGCCGTCGGTAGCCGAAACGCCGCCGCTCGTTGGCAAGCTCGCGAAGTCTGCCGCGCAACTCCGTCTCCGGCGACCGACTGGACCGGTAGCGGATCATCTTACGATCAGCGCGGATGATGGAGCAGGCCCGTCGCTCCGACAGGCCCATGGCGGCCTGCAGATGAGCGACAGCTTCGGGCTTGGCGTCGGGCCCTACCATTTTTTGACAGAAGCTCCTTCAGTGCTGAGGCTTCAAGCATCTGGTCGGCCAGCAGCTTCTTCAGCTTCGCATTCTCGTCTTCGAGGGCTTTCAGGCGCTTGGCGTCAGACGCGTCCATCCCGCCATACTTCGCCTTCCAGTTGAAGAACGTCGCCTCGGAGATCCCGTGCTTGCGGGCCAAGTCGCCCGTCTTCGCCCCTGCCTCGTGCTCGCGAAGAACCGCGATGATCTGCTCTTCCGTGAACCGCTTCCGCTTCATCTGTCCGTCCCTCAGTTCAAGGCCGGACTCTAACTCCCCGTGGAGGAAAAACTCAGTGGCAGGTCATTGAGCACCAAGGCGGATCATGACCGCCTCGTCGAGACCCTGATGGCTTACGACGGCCCGGTGCTCATCGGCTTCGAGGCCACAGGCGACTACCACCGCGGGCTGGCCTACCGCCTGCTCTCGGCCGGCTTCGAGCTGCGGCTGGTCTCGTCCGTGGCGCTCGCCCGCACCCGGGAGGCTCTCCACAACGGCTGGGACAAGAACGATCCCAAGGACGCACAAGTCATCCTGCACATGCTCAGGATCGGAGCGACCCAGCGCTATGTCGACCCGTTGGCGGCCGGGATCAACGATCTGCAGGAATTGTCCAAGACCCACGAGGCGATCTCCAAGGCCAAGACCGAGACCTGGCACCGGATCCTGACCCATTACCTGCCCTTGTACTTTCCCGAGATCGAGCGCTTCGCCGGCAACAGCCGCTCCGACTGGTTCCTGGCCCTGCTTGAACGCTTTCCCACACCCGGCAGCATCATGGCTCTGGATCGGGAACGCTTCGTACAGGAGGCATGGCCTGTGACCGGCCGCAAGGTTTCCAAGGCTCGCTTGCTCAATGACATCTACGAGACCGCACGCGCCTCTACGGCTCTGCCCGTGGCAGAAGGGTCGGCGGCCATCACTATGTTCCGCATGGTTCTGGCCGAGGCCCGTAGTCTGATCCGACAGAGGGATCAGATCGAGAAGCTGGCTCACACCATGCTGGCCGATCATGCCGACTATCAGCGGCTGTGCACGATCCCGGGGATTGGGCCGATCCATGCCTTGACCATTCTGGCGGAAGCCGGGGATCTGCGCCGCTTCGGGCATCATCGGCAGTTCCTGAAGTTCTGCGGCCTTGACTTGGCCAAGTGCAAGTCGGGCACGTTCCGTGGCCGCACCAAGCTGTCGAAGTACGGCAATGCTCGCCTGCGCCGGGCGCTGTGGATGGCGGCTCAAGTGGCACTGCGCCAGCGCGACAACAGCTTTCGGGATAAACTCGGCCGCTACACCGAGCGCGATCGCTTTGACGCCGATCTGCGCCGCAAGGCCGTGACCGCTTTGACCGCCAAGATGGCCCGTGTGGTGCACGCGGTGATCAAAGGCGGAGCAGAATACCGGCCGTTCTTCGAGCGTCCGGTGCCAGGTGGAAGGACCTCTCTCTGTGTGGGCCGTGAGGGCGCGACAGCGACCCTATAGATAATGTTTGGGCCTTCCACCTGGGGTGTATCTCGTATTGAGGATGGTGAGGACCACGGCGATGGCCGCTGGATGTGTTCCGGGTTCCGCCTCCCGATCCCCCGCGTCCGACTGGACTACAGCGGGGTCGCACCACGACTTGCCAACATTGTACAGACGGTGGTTGAAAGATTCTTCGCCTGGATCCGTCGAAACCGAAGGCTCTGGAAGGATACTGAGGCGACGCTCACGTCAGCCCGCGCGTTCCTCTACGCCGCTTCCGTTATGCTCTTCGTCCGCCGCTTGGGTCGATGTTCATGATTTACGGGACGGACTCTAAGACGAGCGTAATAGTGTGGAGCGCCTGCCGACCGAGCATGTGCACTCCAAAGCTTGTGATTTCCAAGCGCTGCCACAGTCATGAGATTACTGAGATTATATTGTCGCGGTTAACATTTGTTCCCCGGGTAGGCCCTTTTCCAACGGAAAGAAACCATATACTTGAAGTTGTCACACATCTGAAAAAACTACGGCTTTGACTGGGGGCACAATGAAGCGCGTTGCAATCATAGGAAATGACGGGCGCTCAAATTACGAGTACTTTCAAAGCGTTGCAGACCGATTTAAGAGATCAGGCCGCAATACTGGGAATAATATGTTCTGGTATGCTGTGTCGAATCAGATTGCCGCTTCGAAGGAATATTACAGCTGGAGTGCTGATACCAAGCGTATTAACGATACTGCCGACTGCCTTGTGATTGTCGCGGCAAACTGGATCTTTGAGCGAGGTGATCTTTCAGCGCTTGCCAATGTTCTTCAGCGAGTAAACGTCCCGGTCGTAGTCGTGGGCTTGGGTGTGCAGTCCCCAAATGCAGAGCGTCAACTCGATCTGAAACCTGGGACGCTTCGTTTTGTCGATCTGCTACGCGAGAAAAAAGTTGCCGTATGTGTACGTGGTGAATCAACTGGCAAATGGCTCGCAGACAGAGGTGTAGAAAACGTCTATGTGACCGGATGTCCATCTAACTTCATCAATCCAATGCCGAACCTGGGCGAGGTGGTGGCGGAACGCTTCAGACGTAAAGTAAACAACGTCGTTATCTCGGTTGAAGCGAGCCCAGCGCATGCTGCTGCGAATGCAAAACTCGTTGAGTTGGTTGAAGCGAGAAGATGGCGCTGTATTGTTCAAGACCCAGTTGATGTACTCGACGTGATCGGCGGCAACATTGGGAACGCTGCTGGACTTGAAAGGCTTGCGCTTTCGAAGCTGCCTATGCCTCCAGCGGACATCGACGCGAGCACTTGGTTCCTCGATCATTACGCAGCTTACTACGATGCCGAGGCATGGATGGATGAATTAAGGCGCTATGATCTACAGGTTGGTACAAAGCTGCATGGATCGATGGCTTGCTTTCAAGCAGGGGTCCCAAGCATCTTTGTGACACACGATCTGCGCACGCAAGAGCTAGCAGCCGCTATGGCCGTGCCGTGCGTTACAAGACCGGAAATGCTCAGAGTCTCTTCACTTGAGGAACTTATCGAAAAGACGGCATTTGATGGTGCTCGCTTTGACAGGAACAGGCGGGATCGAGCAAGTATCTACGCTGGTGTATTAGCCAGCCACGGTATCCCAATGTCGAAAGCGCTGCAGACACTCATTTCGCAAAATGAAGAACCAGTCGCGGCTTGATGCGATGACAGATATCTCAACCGCTCAATCTCTTTATTAGCGCCAAACTGGCTGTCTTGGTCGAGAACCTCTTTCATCGTCATAGAGGCCAACGGCTTCGGCATCTTGGCATGTTGTCGCCGTAGACGGTGTCGTAGCCTTTCGGGGCTTCCTTGCTGCCGATGAAGTCGAGCAGCATCGCCGCCGGTTGAGGGACGATCTTATCCATGGTGGTCCTCGGTTGTGGGAGATGTCAGTCAGAGGATAACCACACGCGCGAAAGCGCCCGCCCGAATGTCTCGGCGGTCATGGGGGCCTCATACGTGGAAGTGAAAAGCCGCCCCGAAGAGCGCCATTGACAGAGAAAGAAGAGCATCTACGGATGGTCCAACAGACAAAGGACTGGACCTGGAGTGCGCCCCTCAGAGTGGGCAGTGATCATGCCGCAGGATTGACCGTCTGCCGGACATGTTGATCCTCAAACTGCTTCGGGCTCAGATAGCCGAGGGCTGAATGGAGCCGCCGGCTGTTATAGATCTCCTCGATAAAGCGCGGAAGGTCCTCGGCGACATCCTCGAAGGTCTCGTAGGCCATCGGGTAGACCGCCTCTACCTTGAGGGTCTTCATGAAGCTATCCGCCTTGGCGTTGTCGTATGGATTGCCGCGGCGGCCCATCGAGCCGATCAGACCGGCGGCATCCAGAGCCTTGCGATAGATTTCGGCTGCATATTGCGATCCGCGGTCGGAGTGATGAATGCAGCCCGGCGGAGGGTGCCGCTCGGCGATGGCAGCTTTGAGTGCCGCCACCGTCAGGCGGGCGTCAATCGACCGACTGATGGCATAGCCCACGACCCGGCGGGACCAGGTATCGAGAATGACGGCCACATAAGCGAAACCTGCCGTGATGGCAACATAGGTGATGTCCGCCACCCAGAGCTGATTGGGGCCATCTACCACTCTGGCAGCAGCCCCCCTTTAGGGTCTCAGATCCTTGACGTGCTAAAGCCATCGGTGCGACACTGAAAGATTATATCGAAAAGTCGGATGAGATTGCAGAGCCCTCGACAAGACAACAATGAATTCTGTAGAGACAAATCAGATATCCTGCAGGAGCCCCCATGAACCAAATCAAGCGCATTGCCCTTATGGCCACATCCAGGTCTGTGCCCGACTTATATGCGGCCGACGGCAACCACCTTTTCAACGTGCTTGGTGGCAACACAGGAAACGTAGCATTCGTCAATGCCATAGCGTCCCACCTCAGAGGCGAAGTGAACTTCGTTTCATGGGACGCCACCGCCGAACAATTGAAAGCCGCAGGTGACATCGTCGTCATTGCCTGTGCTAATCAGCTCGGCTCCCATACCGATCTCGGCAAGACAGCGACCAACCTTGCCCAAGCTGGCTTGCCTATTATCGCGGTCGGCCTCGGTGCCCAAGCCGACTCTCAGGCTAAGGATGCGGCGATTACCGAAGGAACTCGACTTTGGGTGGAAGTAATCGCAGCTCATGCCCCTTCTGAGAAGCCTAATATTGGCCTGCGCGGCAAGTACACGCTTGAGCAAATGCAAAAGCTCGGGCTCGAAGCCAAAGCGGTTGTAACCGGCTGCCCCTCCAATTTTACAAATCTTAACTACAATTACGTCGATGCCGTCGTCGAAAAGTTGGGACGAAAGCCTTCACTCATAGCAGGTGCAATTGGCCATCCTTTCTCACCCGAGCTTGCATATATTGAACAACAAGTTCTGAACTTGGTTGATGCAACCGAAGGCACCCTCATCGTACAGCATGGGTTGAGCATGATCAGGCTTGCCACAGATGAGTTCCATAATATTGAGCCTCAACTTCTCGAGAACACCCGACGCTACTTCCGCCCCAATCTCACGATGGATGAGTTCAAGGTCTGGTGCCGCAGAAGAATGATCGCTTTCGGGGATGCAGATCACTGGATGGCTTGGACAAAGCGATATGATTTTGTTGTCGGACCCCGTTTCCATGGCGTGATGCTTGCCATTCAGGCAGGTGTCCCTGCTGGTTGTATTGCCCACGACAGTCGGACGCTCGAAATGTGCCAAACAATGGAAGTTCCTGTTCGAATGTTCGACACCATTAAGGAGCCACTTACGACCGAAAACCTGCATAAGCAGTTCGCTTTCGATCCCGCCAAGTATCGTTCGACCCGCGCTTCCTTAGCAACGCAGTACCGCTCGATTCTTGAAGGGGCGGGACTGAGCTATGACAGCCGCCTCGACGCAATCACGCAGCCCGTCCTTGCTTCGGCTGCAGAATAGACTTCCAATTCTGTGTGGCGGAGACAATCATAAGGTCTTAGTTCACTTCTGATTGTCTCCGCTCCACCAAAACCCTCTCCCAGCGCAGGGCCTGCTCCACGATTTCCTCGAGATTGTCATGAACCGGCTCCCAGCCGAGCGCCCTGATTCGGTCGACCGCCGCCACCAGCCGGGCCGGATCGCCCGCCCGACGGGGGCTCAAGCGAACCTCGAAATCGGTGCCCGACACTCGTCTGACGGTGTCCACGACC
>JAYSGD010000028.1:0-10352 GCA_041913065.1 Microvirga sp.
ATGCTCGGCGGGTTCGGCGACGACGATGACGACGACGATCAGGACAATCGCTGAGGTGGCAAGGCCCAGCCCGTTTGTGAAGCCGCCTGCCTTCTCTGTCATGAAGAGAGCCCCCGCTACGGCGAGGGCTCTGCCACTTCATTGATTGCCTTCCTTCTTTGCGTTCTTGGAGAGCCATTCCTTCATCTCGGCGATCTCCAGGCCCTGCTCCTTCTTCGTCTTCTCGGCCATTCTCTTGGCTTCGGCGTTGTCGCCTGTCTTGAGGACCACGTCGGCCATGTCGATGGCACCCTGGTGGTGGGCGATCATCCCGCAGATGAAGGCGACGTCGGAGTCCTTGATCATGTGGGCGGCCATCATCGGCCCGTGCATCTTCATCATGGCCTGCATATACCCCTTTTGGGCCTCGTTCATGTTGGACATCATGCTCTGCATCATGCTCGACATGTCCATGCCCTGCATGTTCTGCATGTTCTGCATCTGCCCGCCGGCTTGGACAGCCGTCCGGCACTCGTCCGGCAAGCTCTCGGCTGACATGGCCATCGGGCCGCCCGACGGGTGCTGCACCTGCTGCGGTTGGTTTTGCTGGGCCAGGGCGCTGAACGTTCCGGCAGTCACAAAGGCGGCTGCAAGAGTGATCATTCGGATGGTCATGTTGGAAACCCTTTCGATTGTGTTTGGATGATGAGTGAGGTCAGGCTGCCATCTTACGGCAGCTCTCGGCGCAGCGGCGGCACTGGTCGACGCACTCCTGCATGTCACCGACCTGCTCGCAGGACTTCGCGCACTCCTCGCAGATCTCGGCGCACTCGCGGCAGGTGTGCTTGTGGTGCGGGGTGCCGATCAGCATGAAGTGGGCCGAGGTCCGGCAGATCTCCGCGCAGGCCACCATGAGGCGGAAGTGGCCGGGCTCCACGTGCTTGCCGCCCTGCTCCAGGCAGTGCGTCATCGCCATGCCGAGGCAGGTCTGGTAGCAGCGCAGGCATTCGTCGATGCAGGACTGCATGTGCTTGGACATCTGGTGCATGGTGTTCTCCTGAATTCCAGACGCGGTGAGTTGTCGGCCCGCAATGGCGCGGCGCCCGACGCGCCGGCGAGCCAAGTCTCATGGCGAGCGGAAGCCTTCACGGGAGCGTGTCGGCTCCGTCCTTGGCTCAGGCCTGCTTGGGCGGACGGTCGAGCCCCGAGGGGGTGAAAGGTGCCACTCCCGGGTCGCCGGGGATCGGGATGGTGATCCATGGCAAAGGATTGGTCGCTAGATCGGCGAAGCCGGGCACGACGGCCATCACGCAACCGGGATGACAGCAGGACTGACCCATTGCATTGGGCCGGGCCGAAGCCGCATGGTCATGGTCGGCGGATCCTTGGTCGATCTGGGCCATGTGCCCGTGATGTTGCTCGACGATCACGGGCCCGTTCGCAACCTGGGCGACCCCATGCAGCGGGACGCTCGCGAGGCCGACGACGACCGTCACGACAAGCAGGCAACGAAGCGTGAGGCGTATGCAAGTCACGGCACCTTCCTTGGAGTCATGGCGGAAACGGACCCCCGCGGGATCGGTTCCCGATGCAAAAAGGCCCCTTCTCAAATCCCCTCAGCGAAAAGCCTCTTGACCTTGCCATCGTGGGAAGGCGCAGGGTGCACGCATCAACCCTCTGAAATGGAGATTTGGACCATGTGCGGATGCAGCACCCACCAGACCCAGTCCACCCAGGCTGCCGGGCGTGATCCGGCCGCCCTAACCCTGCGGGTCGAGGACATGACCTGCGGCCACTGCGCCGGCACGATCAAGACGGCCATCGAGATGGGCCTGCCGGGGACGAGCGTCGAGGCCGATCCCGCCTCCAAGCTTGTCTCGGTCCGCGGCAGCACCGATTTGAGTTCCATCAAGGCCCTCGTGACCGAGGCAGGCTACACTCCGACTGCTGCCTGAAGGAGGAAACAATGCTCGACCGCCGCCGTTTCCTGACCCTCCTCAGCACCGCGGGGGCGGTCCTGGCCATGAAGCCCGCCTTTGCCGAGGCGGGCCTGCCGAAGGTCGTTGTGAGCAAGGATCCGTCCTGCGGATGCTGCTCCGGCTGGGTCGACCATATCCGCGCTGCGGGCTTCCCGGTGGAGGTTCGGGAGACACCCGCGATCAACCGGGTGAAGGTCCGGCTCGGCGTGCCACAGGACCTCGCCTCCTGCCACACGGCCGAGGTCGGGGGCTACGTCGTCGAGGGGCATGTACCCGCGGACGCCATCAAGCGCCTTCTGGCCGAGAGACCGCAGGCCAAGGGTGTTGCAGTGCCTGGCATGCCCGTCGGTTCTCCTGGGATGGAGGTGGAGGGTGTCGAGGATGACACCTACAATGTGATCCTGTTCGGCGCCGCAGGTCAGACGACCTTCGCGCGCTACCGTGGGACGCAGCAGCTCTGAAACGCTTTGGCGGATTGCCCTCTACTTTCGAGAGCCGAGAGCGGTCCGCCCCAAAGCAACATACCTCCTGAACGATCGCTTTTCAGCTTCTCGGAAGATCCGGGATCTGCACAAATGTCTCCATTGGGTCATTTTGGGAAGTTTAGGCATGCCCGCTGGAGATCCGCTCATGGCAGGAGATGCAGCCCTCCTGTGTGTTCACAGATCGTTCTGTAACAGCGCATAGGATATACTGGGAATTAGCCGATCGGAGGGCCTTGCCCACCTCTCTCCGTTCCTCCCGCACTCCAGGTCGGCTCGTCCTGAAACCCACGAAGGCTCACTGCCAAATGTTTGGCTACGTATTGGCTACCTAGGAGAAAACATTCAAAGGGCGAATGCCGGTAACCCATTGATACTGTTGGTGAGCGCGCTGGTGCCTCAAACCCAGGGCCCTCTGTAGTCAGATGTCTGGTGTGCCTTCCTGAAGCCAAGCGATTGTATGACACTGCCACCTTCCCTCGTGTGCGCCACTGTCGGTGGTTTCAGGTCCCCGCAACCAAACTCGCAAAAACCCTCGAACGGAAGCACCGGCGAGGGTTTTTGCTTGCGCTCAAGCACAGAGGAAACGGAAGAAGGGACAGAAAGGGAGGGCACACGAGCCCGCAACTCCTCAAGGGCACAACCAGGTTGCGCAACCAAACGAAAAATGACCTTCTTCTCAAGCGGAACAACTCAGCGAAGTTCAGAAGGTGACAGCGTTGCCCTCTTCGGCCAAGAAGAGTAACAGTGCAGTTCCGAAACCCAGAGCGCACTTTGTCACCGAGACCCAAGATTCAAGCGGCGGCTCTGGCACGCCTCCTCGATCAAACCTCCCGAGCTCTCCACTCCCTTGGATTTGCAGCGGATCTGTTCCCGGCCCAGTGGACAGCATTGCGCTACTTCGCCTCCGCCGAACCTGCGCAGCGGACAGCGAGCGCCCTTGCCCGATTTCAGGGTATTGCTGTTGGTCCCGTCACCCGCACGGTGCGCACCCTCATGGCGAAAGGCTATGTGCGCAATCTCGAAGGACGGGCACGGGGACGCGCCAGGCAGGTTGAATTGACAGAGGCCGGGCGCGCACTTCTCGCTGCCGATCCGCTTCATCACATCACCACGGCCATCGACGAGCTCGATGGCGAGCAGCGGCTGGCCCTGGCAAGTGCCCTGGAGCATATTATACGCCACCTGCAAGCCGATCGGGATGGGGGCGAAGGCCTCTAGCGCCCTCTACCCTCAATTGCCTCGATCAGAAGCGCCTCGTCGAATGGCTTGACGAAGACCTCCTCAGCCCCCCAAACCTCTGCCAGCGAGGCAGCCGTCTCGATCGTCATTCGGGGCCCGCCGCCCGTCATAGCGAAGACCCGCAGATGCGGTTGCTCGTTCCTAAGTCGCTTGATCAGCGAGATCCCGTCAACACCCGGCATCCATATGTCAGTTACGACGACGTCAAAGGAGCCCGAGGCCAGAAGCTCGAGAGCCTGCTGACCGTTTTCTGCGGTGACAGTCTCATAGCCTGCGGCATGCACCGCGATACGGATCGATTCACGAACTCCCAAGACGTCATCGATCACCAGGATCCGACATGAACTCTGCATAGTCGATTGCTGCCTCTCTATTTTTCGGGTCATCCAGAAACGTGATGACAATCTTCGTGCCCTGGTTCACCTCGGACTGGATGTCGATCGATGCTCCCCATCCGGTGACAATCCTGTAAACCAGGGCCAGTCCAAGACCAGTTCCCCCACTGGTGGACTTGGTCGTGAAGAACGGCTCGAAAGCCTGTCTGCGTGTATCGGCATTCATACCCGCGCCATTGTCCGCAATGCACAGAACGGCTCCGTTCCAGCCCGCATGACGGCTGAGCGAAATCTCGATCCGCCCGGCACCGGCCATGGCATGTACCGCATTGCCGACCAGATTGCCGATCACCTGAAAAAGTTCTCCAAGCGGAACGGAAAACGTGTCGACCGGATCAATTCCGACGTCGAGATCTACGGCTGCCGGAATGGCAGGCCGGACCGCATCGATCGCCTTTGCCAAGGCCTCATCGAAGGGTAGCAGCGGACTGGCTTGCGAGCTTGGGCGCACCGTCGTCAGGATTCCTGCAACGATCTCCCGAGCGCGCAGGCCCGCATCCTCGACGATTCCCATCTGATAGCGTCTCTCGTCCGTGGGATCGAGGCTATTGAGGACCCGCCGCGTCAGGTTGATGATCGGGTGGAGAAGATTGTTGATCTCGTGCGCCACACCACCCGCAAGTTGTCCGAGAGCTGCCATCTTCTGCTGCTGCATTTGCCGCTCGCTCAACAGAATCTCGTTCGTGACATCGCTGATGATACCGCGATGGCCGCAGTAGCGGCCATTCGTGTCAGTCGTGGGTGTTCCACTAACGGCGAGATAACGATCCAAACCTGCCTTTTCCTGGAGGAAGAGCACAACGGATCGAAAGGCGATCCGCTCCCGAAAGGCCCTTTCCAGGGTGGCAAGGCTTTGGGCTCCGGAAGAGCGCGAAGTGCGGCGCAGGCTTTCGATGAGGTCTGTCCCGAGAACAATCCCCAGAGCCCGCCCGTCGATGCGTCCAGCTAGATAGGCCAGTCGCCCCTCTTCATCGGTTTCCCAGAAGCTGTCTGAGGCGCTGTTGGCAAAGCTGCGGAATCGCGCCTCACTTGATTGGGATGCGCGCAGAAGCCTGCGCTCCCGCGCTTGAATATCAAGCGACGTCACAATCCCGAAGATCAGGAGCGAAAGACCTGCACCCCAATAGACGGTATTCACTGCAAGCGCATTGGGAGCGAGGCCGTCCGCCGCATCGAGCAACAGCCTCGCCGCTCCTCCGGCAATTGCCGGCAGCCAGCACAGGAGGAACAGAAAGGATCGACGCCATTCATAGAACATCATCGCCAGCGCGAGCCCAACTCCGGCAGCGAGAGCGACGAGACCGATATAAGATGAATAGAGCCGGATCATGCGGATATCCGCTACGAACTCGACGACGACCTGAGCGGCGAAAATGAGAAGAATGACGATCTCGACCCTGTTCACCCGTTCAAGCACGGGTCGATATGTCCGGACCTTCAGATAGCACGCTTCGAAGGATAGCCAGGCTGCGAAGGTCAGAAGAGTGCTCGACAGCGATACCATGCGCGACAAGTCGAATGCTCCCGGAATGAGCGCAGTCTCCAGAAAGGCGCGGTCCGCCGCGACATAGGCCGTGAAGGCCAATACGAGAGTGCTCAACCGAAGCAGCGCTCCGTCACGGAGAGCCCAGCCGATGGCGAGGAGATAGGCAAAGAGGGCCATCAGCGCGCCCAGCAATCCGCCGAAGGCGAGTGCTTGCCAACCATAGGTTGCCGCATAGGATTGCTCCGCCTCCAACCAAAGCAGAGCTCGCATGGAGGAATGCGTTTCCAGGCGGATGTAGATCTCCTGCCCTGAGATGGATGCAGCGTCGACGTGAAAGGCAGGATAGCGCAGGAGTTCTCGGCCCGCGGCGTAGTCGTCTTTCGGATCCCAGTCGAATGTGCGCCATCCGGTCCCTGTCGGGACGAAGAGAGTAGCATGAGAAATCCGCGACTCGTGCAATGATATCACCCAATCGGTGCCAGGGGGTAGATCGGGCGCCCGCACGCGAAGCCAGAAGGCTGCATTGCTGGCGGGGCTGACCCCGCGATTGGCAGTGCGGCCGTTCGCGACGGTAAAGAGCAAAGGTTGGGCGGCAACGGCTTCGATCGTCGACTGACCGGTTGGATCGACGAAATGATCGGCCATCGAGCCGATGAAAATCCTCTCTGGGCGCGATGACTCCGCAGGAGACTGCGCTTGCACCGGATGTGTTCCGATGACCAGGAACAGGAGAACTGCAGAGAACATAGAATGAACAGAAGTCAGTCCGGACCGGAACCGTATTCTCATCGCACAACCTAGAAACAGCGCCCTAACCCTAAGGGAGTACCCGCTTGACGCATAGAGCTTTTACCGTTTATGGCTCACTGAGCTAATAAATCGGGTGATGGGCTTTCTCGGATGAAGCCATGCCCGGCTGTGGTGCGATCTCGGTCGAAAACTGTCAGCCGGTCCGTGGAAGAAGAAATGGTAGAAGTGCCGAGGGAAAGACATCTCGCCGAGCTGACGGGCATGGGGCAGCCGGAATGAATCGATGGCGATGGAATGGGCATGTCTGCAGCTTTTGGCGCAGCACGACGTCGCCTGCCTGCCTAAGAACGACAGCCCAATCTCTGGTTATCGAAGCCGCAAGAGCGACGCCGGTTCCGGCGCACCGTGCGGTCGCCAAGACATTCGATTTTAGACATCTGCGAGAGCTCCGGGCTCTGTGCTTGGGCGAATTCTGCTGAACAAGTTGAGCGTGGGGGAAAGAATGACGCTGGTTGCTACCGACAAGATTGCTCAACTCAAAGCGGGTGTGAACAAAGCACTGGGATATATCGAGACCGCCCTTTCCGCCCAGGTTCTGGCGCAGAAGCTGCCGTTTATCGGTGACAAGCTGCAGGACGCCTTCGACAAGGCGGAATCGACCGTCAACCAGATCCGCGATTTGAAAGAGACGATCTTCGAGTCTTTAGACGATCTGAATAGCGCTGACGATTACGCCGAGGCACAGATCGAAACGGCAATCAATGACGCGCTGAGCGCAGCCAATTTCCTCAAGACTGCCGCAGACGTCATCGTCAACGGGACCGACGTCCAGATCAGTTTCACCTGTGACGAGGCGAGAACCATCACGCTCGACCTCGCATCCGATCTCGGCCTCGGCGGGTTGGGGATCAGCACGTCGGGCCAAGCGCAGGTCGACCTCTCCTGCCGGTTCGACTTCGCAGTGGGCGCAGATACCGCCAGCGGAACTGATGCCTTCTACCTCGTGACGAATGGCGGAGCTCCTGAGTTGGCCCTCGGCATCAGCGTCACGGCCCCGCAGCTCGAGGCTGACGCTTCGCTCGGTTTTCTCAACTTCAACGCCACGGATATGGGCTCGTCGGTGACGGGGGCGTTCACCGTCGATCTGAAGGCGGATTCGGACGGCAAATTGAGACTGTCCGAGATCGACAGCGGGGTCGATGTCCTCGACGCCACCTTCACCGGACAGGCGGATATCGACATTCATCTGTCGGGGGATATGGGCGCCGCCAATCTGCCTAAGATCAGCGCCGACCTCGCCGTCGATTGGGCGTTCGACAGCTCGACCGTCAACCCGGATGGCGGTCAGCCATTCGGCGGCACGCCGAAGGTCATGTTCAACAACGTTAGCTATGATTTCGGCACCTTCGTCGAGGACTTTATCAAGCCGATCCTCGCCCATCTCGACCCGGTGCTCCAGCCGGTCGACAAGGCGCTGGCTATCTTCCGCACCGACCTGACTTTCCTGAAAGTGTTCCCCAATTGGGAAGGGGTCTTCGACAAGGCGGGTGCGGATGTCGGAGGCATGGACGCGGCCGACGGGAAGATCACGCTCATCGATTTCGTCAAGATGGCGCAGCCGGATGCCAACCTGACGGTTGCGGTCGGGTTCATCGAACTCGTCGACGATATCGTCGACTGGGCCGCCTTCTTCCAGGGCAAGACCTTCGGCCCCGATGAATACGATCTCGGCTCATTCGAGATCCTGGAAGACATTCGGGATGCCGCGATCTTTCTCGACGGAATTGCTCCCGAGGCCTTGAATGCCGCCGGCAACATTCCCAACCTCGCTACCTTCCTCGGAGGCCTGACGGGTGGCGGCTACAGCGCTACAAACAGCGATGGACAAAGCGGCCAAGACATCCTCGAGGACATTCTCCTCGGCGATTTCTTCAAGTTCCCGATCCTGACCAATCCGATGGAGGCTTTCCATTTCCTCCTGGGCGGACAGGCGGACCTGTTCTCGCTCGACCTGCCAGCGCTGTCGCTCAATTTCGGCGGCGACCTCGGTCCTGATGGAAGCCCTGCCGGAGACCTCCTTGATCTTGCTGTCTTCCCCATCGTTCCGGGAATTTCCATCAATCTCGAAGGTGCGATCGAGGTGGCCATGGACATGGCCTTCGGCTTCGACACGCGCGGCCTGATGCAATTCAAGGAAAGCGGCTTCACGGACTACGCGACGGTCTTCAACGGCTTTTTCGTCAGCGATCAGCAGGGCGACAATGGGGATCTTCCGGAAGTATCTCTATCCGTTCTGCTTCAACTCGCGGTCAACGCGTCGATTCCCTTCGCGACCGTCGGCGGGGCTGGCAACATTGCTGGTCAAATCCTTCTGAATCTCAACGACATCGTCAATGAATCTCCTGCGGACGGGAAGATCTATCTCGACGAGATGGGCAACGCCCTCCTGACCAATCCTTTCGGCATTTTCGACATGTCGGGCCAGATCACGGCAGGCTTCGCAGCCTTTGTGAACGTGGCCGGCTACGACCTTTGGCGCTACAACTCGCCACGCTACACGCTCGGTAGCTTCTCGTTCTCTGACGTTCCTCCGGTGGCGGTCGGAGAAACGCCGCCACTCCCACCGGATCTCGGCACGCTCGATGGAATGAACCTCGTTCTCAATATCGGCGACCGGGCTCACTATCGTGCGACCTCCAACAGGAGCGATGGCGACGAAACCTTCGAGATTGGAGGCAGCGGCGGCGATGTCTCCGTGCTTGCCTTCTCGCGCTCGCAGCAGTTTGAAGACGTTTCCGGGATCGTGGCCAATGGCGGCGCGGGGGATGACGCGATCCTGCTCTCCGCCGATCTCGACATCTCCGCGACGCTCGATGGCGGCAGCGGCACGGACTATCTTTATGGCGGTGCGGCTGCCGATATGATCCGGGGAGGAACCGGTCGCGATTATCTCCACGGACGTGCTGGAGGGGATCGTCTGGAAGGGCAGGACGGAGATGACGTCCTCGACGGCGGTGCGGGTGCCGATACCCTAGACGGCGGCGGCGATTTCGACATCGTCACATACGAGAACTCGGCGGCAGCGATCTTCATCGACCGGGAAACCGGAGCGACCAGCGGTGGCGATGCCGAGGGCGACACCTACGCGAACGTCGAAGTGTTCGAGGGCTCGGATCTCGGCAACGACACCATGCTCGGCAGCGCTGGGTCCGACATCTTCCTCGGCATGCTGGGAGATGACCATCTGGAGGGACGTGCCGGGAACGATGTTCTCCTCGGCGGCGAGGGCCAGGATACTCTTCTGGGCGGCCTCAATGACGATACGCTCTACGGAGGCGGCGGCAACGATTCGCTCGATGGCGGCGAAGGTGCCGATGTTCTCAAAGGCGGCTCGGGCGACGATCTCTACATCGTCGATCATCAGAGCGACTCCGTTTACGACCACGATGGTGCGGATGCGGGCGGCTACGACCGTGTCATCTCATCCGTCAACTTTACTTTGTCGGAGGGGAGCGGAATCGACGAACTCGTGCTGACGGGTTCGGCCCGGAGCGGAACAGGAAACGCGGACCGAAACCTGATCATCGGCACGAGCGCAGCGGATACCCTCAACGGCGGCGGCGGTGCGGATACGCTCGAGGGAGGCGCGGGTAACGACACCTATGTGCTCGACAGCCTGGGTGATCGGATTCTGGAACTAGCCGGCCAAGGAACGGACGAGATCCGCTTGGTGACCGGCGGACTTTCAGTCGGATCGACCTTCTCGCTCGACACCGATTGGGGTGCTCAGGTCGAGAACGTGACGCTGGCGGATGACGCCCGCGGCATCAATCTGACCGGCAACAGCCTCGACAATGTGCTTATCGGCAACCGCGAAGCCAACGTTCTTCGAGGCTTGGACGGCAATGACACGCTTGTCGTCGGCCTCAGCGGCGCGACGAAGGATGATACGCCTGTCGACGAAGTGCATGGTGATCAAGGTTTCGACCATCTGGTGGTGGACTGGTCGGGTCTGACCGAGGCCGCATATTTCGATGGT
>JAYSGD010000028.1:10452-38140 GCA_041913065.1 Microvirga sp.
GCAATGATACGATCGAGACTGGCGCCAACCAGGATGTCATCTCATCCGGCGCCGGCGACGATGTCATTCGTTCAGGCGTGGGCTGGGATCAGGTTGACGGCGGCAGCGGCAACGACAGCTGGAGCGCGAACTGGTCAGATGTAGCCGAGGCGATCAGCCTCGACCTCAACGCCAGCAATACCACGCTGACTGATGGACGCTACGTCAAGAATGTCGAGCGCTTGGAAGAGTTCAAGACCGGCGCGGGCGTTTACAATGACGTGGTCACTCTGAACCGCAACGCCAGCATCGGTACCGATACGGTTTTCACCCAGGATGGCTCGGACACGGTCTACGTATTCGGCGGCACAACCAAGGACGACACCGCCGCCGATGCCGTCTACATGGGAGCGGGCGCGGACGACCATCTGGTGGTGGACTGGTCGGGTCTGACCGAGGCCGCATATTTCGATGGTGACTACGACAGCGGCGTCGACGGCTATTCCAGCACGAGCACCATCGGTGGCTATACCCGCCTCTATCACTATGGCGTCGAGCGTTACACGGTCACGACCGGCTCGGGCAATGATACGATCGAGACTGGCGCCAACCAGGATGTCATCTCATCCGGCGCCGGAAACGACACCATCCGCTCTGGCGCAGACAACGACACTTTGTCGGGGGGTGAGGGCAATGACTGGCTGGAGGGCGGCGCCGGGAATGATGCTCTCCAAGGTGGCACCGGCGACAGCGACATCGCAGTCTTCACGGGCTTGCGCGCCGATTATAGGTTCGCGCTCCATCGCGATGGCACCATTGGCATCCTGGATGGGCGGAACACCGGAGACGGCCAGGACAATGTCGAAGGGATCGAGTTCCTTCAATTCTGGGACGGCACGGTTCGGCTGACCGCTGTCGCTCTCGAAGACCAGAGCGTCGGCGAAGACGGGCATTGGTCGTTCCAACTCCCTGAGGAGCTGTATTCCGACCAGGGAGCTGGATTGGAGGCAAGCATCAGCCTAGCTGACGGAACGGGCCTGCCGGAATGGCTCACATTCAATGCCGAGACGAGAACCTTGTCGGGTACCCCGCCACTGAACTTCAATGGGATCATCGATCTGGCATTTGTCGTGCACAGCGATACCCGCATCGCCCTGTCAAACCTCCGGCTTATCGTGGAAGCCATCAACGATGCGCCGGTAGCTGCTGTATCGGGCAATACCGCTTCTGGCACCGAAGACACGGTGTTGACGGGGAAGGTCCCCGGCGGACGAGACGTCGAAGGCAATTCACTCACATACGAGCTGGTCGCACCCGTTGCGGGGCTGAGCTTTGCAGCCGATGGCCGTTACAGCTACACCCCGGCAGCGAACTTCTACGGTACCGTTTCCTTCGCGTATCAAGTCGTGGATGACGCTGGGGCGAAGAGCGCACCGGTGACGTTCTTCCTAAGCGTCGCTTCGGTCAATGACGCTCCATCGGACATCCTCCTGTCGAATGCCGCCGTGGCCGAAAACGCGGGAGCAGGAACCCCTGTTGGTTCTCTCACGGCGCTCGATCTCGATGGGGATTCGGCCTTCACCTTCAGTCTGCTCAACAATGCGGGCGGACGATTCGCGCTGGGAGCGGACGGTAAATCCATCGAGGTCAAGAACGCACTCCTCCTGGATTATGAGCAGGCCACGAGCCATCAGGTTGTCGTACGGGCTACTGACGGAAACGGTGCCAGCTACGATGAGACCGTGACCATCGCGCTGTCCGACGTGCCGAACGAGAATACGGGCGGCACGAGCGGAAACGACACGGTCTCGAGCGGGTCAGGCAGCGATAATCTCTCCGGCGGGGCAGGAAACGACGTCCTGAGTGCCGGCGGCGGCAAGGACAAGGTCAATGGCGGCACCGGCAACGACCGGATCATCGGCGGCGCCGGTCAGGATTCGCTCACCGGCGGTTCCGGCAAGGACATCTTTGCGTTCGCTGCCAAGGATACCGGCACGAGCAAGAAGACCGCCGATTATATCACCGACTTCTCCGGCAAGGGCGGCGACCGCATCGATCTCAAGCTGATCGATGCCGATGTGAAGAAGAAGGGCGATCAGGCGTTCAGCTTCATCGGCAAGAACGCCTTCACCAAGGCGGGGCAGGTCAGCTACGAGAAGATCGGCAGGGAGACTTATGTCTATCTCAACACCGACAGCGACAAGGCCGCTGAAGGCGTGATCAAGCTCAAAGGAGCCATAGACTTCAGCAAGGGCTGGTTCGTGCTGTAACGGACATAAGCTGGGACGTTTCCGCCTGAACTAATCTACTGCCGTGAACGATAGCACAGCAATAGATGCACACCCCTAGGCGTCCAGAAAAGGAAGCTCGGGCTTTCACTTAGAAACGGCGTTCCACACCGTCATCAATGATGCGGCGATTGATGAGGCCTGACATATATGTTATCAAATAACAAATTCTCTGTTTGAACAGAGGTTGCCGGGCTGGCACAACGTCGGTGGTTTCAGGTCCCCGCAACCAAACTCACAAAAACCCTCGAGCGGAAACACCGGCGAGGGCTTCGTCGTATCTGGAGCCTGCTACAGCAACGGCACGAGCTGACGTCGCCTCCTCGGCGCCAGACGAGCAAAGAACGAGAATACGGGCCAGGTCGCCGTGTAGGATGGCCTCGACACCCCCGCCCTCTCGTGGCGTCAACTCAATCTTGTCGATCAGGGAGCGGATCAGCTCCATCGCTTTGTCGCGGTGCTCGGCATCCTCCAATAGAGATTCGAGTTCGCTGACCTTCTCGCGATACACAGCAGCAAGGTTCGGATGCACCGAAATGTTGGGGATGCTCGAAGCCATGTCCTTCTGAGACAGAAAAGCGGTCTTGTCTGCCTCAAGTTCTGACAGGCGCGCCTTCATCGAGGGCTGGTACAGACCGTCCTCGATCGCCCGCATGATGCCGTCGATCTTGCGCTGAATGGCCACCAGCTTCGATTCAACTTCTGCAGCTTTGCCGCTTGCCTCCTTCGTCAGCCGGTTCACCTCTTCCTGGTAAGCACGGGTGAACTCAGCCACCAGTTCCGGGGTGAGCAGGTTCTGCTTCAAGGCTTTGAGAATACGCGCCTCGATCTCCTGGCGGCTGATCGTGCGGTCGTTGGCGCAGGTTCCTTTAGAGCGCCGCCCGGCGCAGCCATACCGGTCTTTCGCCATGATCGTGTAACCGGCGCCGCAGCAGCCGCACACCAGCAGGCCCGACAAGAGGAAGCGGCGGCGGTGGGCGCGGTTGAGCGCATTGCCGCTCTCATCCCTGCCCATCTCAAAGGCCGTTCTCTCCTGACGGCGCTTCACCTCGTGCCAGAGCGCCTCATCGATAACCCGGAAGTGGGGCACATCTGTTCGTTCCCAGCGTTCGGGCGGGTTCGGTCGCGCCACGCGTTTGCCCGTGCGTGGGTCCTTGACATAGGAGCAGCGGTTCCACACCAGCTGGCCGATATAGAGCTCGTTGTTGAGAATGCCGGTCCCACGCTCCTTCTGGCCGCGGATCGTGGTGTCCTGCCACGGGCGATGATCCGGCCCTGGCACATGATCTTCGTTCAATCGCCGGGCGATGGCCCGCGGGCTCACCCCATGGGCGAATAGCGTGCAGATGCGCACGACAACGGCTGCCTCCATCGCGTTGATGATGCGCCCTCCTCTTTCTGCATCCTCCACCACATCATAGCCGAAAGCCTTGCCGGCGGCAGCACGCCCCTGCAGCACCCGGCCCAACTGCCCGCGCTTGGTCTTCTCGCGTAGATCGGAGAGGAACATCTGCGCCATGGTGCCGAGCATACCGACATGCATCGTGGTCACGGCGCCGACATTGACCGCGTGCAAGCTCATGCCGTGGAACTGCAGCTCGTCATGCAGGCTGGCCACATCCGAGAGCTTGCGCGCCAGACGATCGAGGGCCTCGACGATCACGACGTCAAAGCTGCCGCGGCGTGCCTCGGCCAGGAAAGTCTTGTAGCCGGGCCGGTTGCTGCTGGCTCCCGAGAGCGCCCGGTCCTGAAAGCTCGCTGTGACCTGGAGCCCGAGTTGTGCGGCATAGCGGCGGCAAACTTCGATCTGGTCGTTGATCGAGGCGTCGCGCTGGTTCTCGCTCGAATAGCGGGCATAGATGTCAATCGGCTTCCAATTTTGGCTCTGACGCAGTTTTGGTGCAGCACCGTCGTGAATTGTCATTCGGCTCCAATCAATCTGGCTTGCAGGAGATCAAGGTGGCCTCTGCCGTACATCTGACGCTTTACGGGCTTGAGTTTCGTGATCTGGCCTTCGGTCTGGCCGTTCGACCACGACAGCATGATCGCCGCACGAACAGCCGCACGAACAGCCGCCTCATCTTTGGCGATGCCATTCGCAACCGAGACCACGAGGCTGCGGCGCGCTCGGGCAATCCATGATGTCAGGGCAGCCTCGCGGCCACTCCGGATCAGGCTCTGGAACTCCGCAACGGTGTCGCGAGCACTGACGAGATCCGGTATGCCGCTTTCGATAGCTGCGATGGTGACAGTCTCTGCCTTGGACAGCGTGTCTCGTCCTGTGCTCATCAGCCGAGCGATGGTTCTGGCGGACGGAATGCGCTGAAGCTGCTCGTCTCCAATCCGTTTAGCCCGTCGGCGGCGGGTCGTCCATTCTCCTATAACGCGCAGCGAGCCGCGAAAGCCGCGTGCCCGTAGACGCCGCCAGAGTTCGGCGCCGTTGCAGCACCCGCCTGTCCAGAGGGAGTCGAGCAGCGGCCAGTATGCCTCGAGACTACTTTCCCGCTGGCGGAAGAGATCGCTCCGTCCACCTCGCAGGATCTGCCGTACCGTGCCGCGGCTCAGGCCCGTTCGCCGGACGATCTGCTTGATTGGGACGCCTTCCGCGCCGAGAGCCATGACCGATGTGTTGGTCTCCTCACGGCGCAAGTAGCCCTCGTACTGGAGGCGTTCGGCGCAGGTGAGAAGATGCGGGTTGATCGTTGCCGATCCAATGACCTGACGGATCTGGCGCATCGATTTGCGCACGGCCTCCACGAAGGCGCGGCTGGCGTTCTCCATCAGATGCCAGCGGTCGGCCACCTGCACCGCATTCGGCAGCGCCTTGGCCGCAGCCTCGCCATAGCCGCCGCCTCTGTCGCGGGCGACGACGGTAATCTCCGGGTGATTGGCCAACCATGCCTGTGCGGTGGCCTGCTCCCGGTCCGGGAGGAGCGATGCGACCCGCCGCCGTTCGAGATCGCAGACAATGCTGCCGTAGCGATGATTGCGACGCCAGGCCCAATCATCGATCCCGATGACGCTCAGCGGCTCGGATGAAAGATGAGCATGCCGGCGCACAGTGCGCAGGAGCGTATCCTTACTCACAGGAAGCATCAGCCGCCGGGCCAGGCGCGCTGCGGGCCGTCCGCCTAGAGCCAGCCCGAGGTGGCGGGCAATGTCCTCGAGCCGGGCAGTGCGCCGTGCATAGCGGGCGATTACATCCAGGGCAAAGCGCTCAGTGAAGATCCGCCGCCCGCACCGGACGGCATCGCAGCGAAAGCGCCGCGCTCGGAGCAGGAACTGGATGGGTCGCCCAGCCATCGGCAGATCCGCCACGCGCCGGAGGTAGTGGCTATGCACCCGTGAGGAGGGCGTGCCGCACGATGGACAGTCCCCTGATCGATGAGCGGAGTGAACTATGATGGTCACCCGCTGTGCATCGGCGTGGATCTGATCGACGATCAGGCCGGGCGGGATTAGAGCTGAGGGGCGCAGGCTTCGGTGCATGATGCAGCCTCCTTCCGGAAGTCAGCATCAGTTCAGCCCGAAACTGCACCAAAACTGCGTCAGAGCCAACATTGCACGCCGAAACACACCCCATGTAAGCTTTGAGCATTAGCTCCTTGTCAAAGCTTGCCCTACTGAAAAAGCGCAGATGAAACGACCGCTGCTGATTGCCGAGATTCGGGCAACGCACCTTTGGTGGCGATGCGGTGCCCTAGTGCCAGCGGCACATCGGAGCCAAATACAGTTACCGAAGAAACCGGAATACGAGACGTGTCGTTGGTGCTTCTACTCCCGCAAAAGGAAACAGATAGTTCCCGCCCATTGCTGAAAGCCAGTAGCGGGTCAGGAACCGAGATTCCCGGCGGTTTGGGAACGTCCGGTTTGATGAGGATTGCTGCCTTTGAGCATAGGTCTCAAGCGTGCCGATTCTGTTGAAAAACTCGCTTGCGAGATACCCGGCGTCTATAGGTCGTATAGGCTCGCTTGAGCCACTACAGCATCAAGTATGCTGTGGCTCTCGAAAATGAGGTCGTAAGAGTTTTTCAACAGCATCTGCCAGAACCTGACCTTCCCCTTGGCGCTCTTGGGCGTTCGGTTATGACCCGAAGCGAGGACATCGAACTACCCATTGCGATGTGAACAACCACGGAGAATCCATGGACCCGGCAATCGATTGCCGGGCCGGGCATCGAACATGGGTATCCGACTATCCTGCCAGCACGGCCGAGGCCATGGCGATGTCTTGGACCGCAAGGCCCGACAACGTCGCAACAGTGATCTGGGTCCCGTTCGTCCGTCCCTTGGCAGTACCCGAAACGATCTCACCGATCTCGGCTACTTTGGACAGAGCGTCTGGATTCTCCCCATAGGCACGCATGAGCTCGCCGCGCGATATGGCTTGGCTCCGGCTGTCGGTCATGACAATGTCGGCATTCCGGATGATCTCCTCTCCTAACTCTTGTTTGTCTGCGCTATCCGCCCCAATCGCGGTGATGTGCGTACCAGGCCGTAGGTCGGACCATTGCAATAATGGCGACGGACTTGCGGTTGCGGTGATGATCAGGCGGCTACGGGCAGCGACATCCGATGCCGATCGCGCGATCTCGACGGCAAATCCCTTCTCTTCCATGCGCTTGGCGTAGGCGGACGACCGTTCGGGATTTCTGCTCCAAACCACGATATTCTTGCAAGGGCGGACCGCTTGAAGCGCCAGAACCTGCAACTCGGCCTGGATTCCACTCCCTATGACTCCGATCGTGTCGACATCCGTTGATGCCAAATGCTTGGCGGCTACGGCCCCAGCAGCCGCGGTCCGCAGATCCGTCAAGCGGCCGCGGTCATTGAGAACGGCAGCAAGCTCGCCCGTTTCCTTCTTGAAAACAAGCAGAAGTCCGTCACTGCTTCTCAGCCCCTTAGCCGGGTTGTTCCAGAATCCCGAGGCGATCTTAATGACATAGGTATTACCGGACTTGAAGTATCCGTACTTGAGATGGACTTCGCCCGGTGGATCTTCGATCAGAAGTTCGCCGGGCGTTGGCATAACAGCCTCACCCTTTGAGAAGGCGGCGAACGCCTGCTCCATCAGGTCAACGACATCGAGATTTCCGACGCGCTGTTCGATCTCGTCTGGATTGAGGAATGTAATGGAGGTCAAGGTTTCGGTTCCGGATTTGAATCAGATGGTGGGGGCAGGTCCGCTTTACGGCGCGTAGTCCCTGGCGACGACGACAAGCGTGTCGTTGCGGTGAACGACACCCTGCCCGTGCACACAGAGCAGAAGGCCTGACTGAGGAGAGAGAACGGGTGTCGGCGCCCTTTCCACGCGGTCCACGTAATGCAGGTAACCGACAACCAAGCCTTTCTCGACTGGCGCACCGAGATCGAGGACAGGTTCAAACAAAGCGGTATCGTCCGCATGGATGTAATAATCCGAACCTGGCACTGAGACGCGGCGCGATATCTTACGGTCTCCGGCACTGCCTCGATCAGACGGGGCAAGGTGACCCAAATGGCGCAAGACTCCCAACAGCCCCTCGTAGCTCACCCGGGCGGTCTCGGCCGTGATGATGCCGCTCCCGCCGAGCTCGCTGGAGAGCATGAGCTTGCCCGTGCTCTCCACCACATCGTCCAGCATCACGCTCGCATGCGGTTCCCGTATCACGACGATCAGCGGGGCTCCGAACGCCTCAGCGGCTGCCAGGAAACTGTGGGTCCGCTCGGGGTCGGACTGTTCATGGATGAATGTGCAGAGCTCGAAATGCAGGGAGCGGCCGCCTGAATGAATGTCGAAGACATTGTCGGCCCTGGGAACCAGCTCAGTCGTGATGAAGTGTGCGATGCGCTGGGTAACCGAGCCGCGCGCGTCGCCGGGGAATTCCCGGTTGAGGTTGAGACCATCCAGCGGTGACAGCCGCGCTCCAGCCAGGACGGCCGGCAAGTTGATTGCCGGCACGACGATAACGGTACCATTGATCTCGTCCGGGTCGACTGAATGCGCAAACTTCGAGAGCGCAACTGGCCCCTCATACTCGTCGCCATGGCTGCCCCCGAGAAGCAGTGTCGTTGGTCCCAGGCCATTGCGCATAACGAATACGGGTATGCGCAGGTTCTGCCATGCGCTCTGGTTCGTAGAGCTTGGCACCTGGATGTAGGAGGCCTGCCGGCCATCCCTGTTCCAATCGATATCGAGACTTGCCATGGCGTCCTGCCCTCTAGCCGTTCACGACAGCCATGATCCGGTCATGGTCGAAATTGGCGCCACAAAGCACCACGGCATTGTTCTGCCCTTCACAGCGCTTCGCGACTTGATAGAACCCAGCAAGGGCAAGGGCGGCTGCGCCCTCAACGAGCTGGTTTTCCTTGACGGCCATGTCCTTGAGTGCGGCGGCGATCTCTTCTTCGGTGCACGTCAGGACCTTGTCGATGACGGCGGTCGACAGCGGCAAGGTCATGCTGTCATCGTCCACGCCACCTGCAACGGCGTCCGCGAGGGTATCGAGATGCTCCGTCTCGACGACGCGACCCGCCACGATCGAGGCAGCCAGTGCGGCCGAGTTCTGTGCGGAGACGCCGAACACGCGCGTGTTCGGACTGAAGCACTTCAAGACTGAACCGATCCCGCTGATCAGCCCGCCGCCGCCCATGGCGACGAAGACATTGTCGATCCTGTCGGCCTGTTCCAGCATCTCCAAGGCGATCGTACCTTGCCCTGCAATGATCTCGGGGTCGTTGTACGGGGAGACGTAGACGAGGCTCCGGCTTTGAGCCTCCTTCTGCGCGTGCTGTTCCGCCAATCCGGTTTCCGCCCCATGCAGGATCACTTCCACGCCAAACGAGCGGATCTTGGCGAGCTTCGCGGGAGATACGCCTTCAGGAAGGACGACCGTCAGCTTCTGACCAATCAGGCTCGCCGCTTGCGCGGCCCCGATGCCATGATTTCCCGAGGACGCCGTGATGACGCCCTGATCGAGGCCAAGGGCGGTCATCTTGCTCGCCGCGCCACGGATCTTGAATGATCCGGTGAGCTGGAAGTTCTCCGCCTTGAAGGACACGGTGGAATTGGTATCGCGGCCGATCTGACGCGAAGGCAACAGCGGGGTTTCGTAAACGTAATTGCGGATGCGGCGGCGCGCCTGCACGGAGCGGGCGGCAGATTCAAGGACGCTATTGTTCATCATCAGGTCTCGGTTTCGAAAATCTATGGGTCGGGTCGGGGTCAAGAGTTCGTGGACGGCGCGGCATCGCGCACGCTTCACATCAGCGGTTGCTCTTAGAATATCCCAAAGAGCAACCGCTGTGGCCCATCATCAGCCCTGTGGCGTCAGATCAACCTTGAACCACTTCTCGGCCAGCTTCTTGACCGTCCCATCCGCAATGGCTGCTGTGATCGCGGTGTCGAACATGCCCTTGAGTTCCTGGCTGTCCTTGCGCAGGCCCACCGCTACGCCGCGGCCCAAGACACCTCCGGAGAAACCCGGTCCGGCGACTGCGAAATCCTTGAACTCCGGCTTGTCCAGTGTGCCGCGAAGGGCTGTCGTGTCGCCGATGACCGCATCGACGCGTCCGGCGGCAAGATCGAGATCGTACTGCTCCGTCGTCTTGTACTCCCGGATCTCAACAGCGCCCTTGAGATACTTGTCGGTGAAGCTCGAGTGGGATGACGAGGTCTGGACACCAAGCGTCTTGCCCTTGAGTGCATCGCGAACCTTGGCCACGGCCGCCTCGGATTCGCCTGGCCGGGAAGTGAGATTGAACTTAGCAACAGGACCAAGCGCCTTAGCTTCCGGGGAATTCTTCGCAACGACGATTCCATTGCTCACCTGAGCATAGGGCTTCGAGAAGTTGATGACCTCAAGGCGCTTGTCGGTGATGCTCATGCCAGCAACGATGGCATCGTATTTCTTGGCGTTGAGGGCTGGAATGATGCCGTCCCAGTCCTGGGCCACGATCTCACAGGTGACGTTCATGCGCCGGCACAAGTCATTGACAAGCTCGATCTCGAAGCCGTCGAGCTTGCCACCTGCCCCCGTAAAGTTCCAGGGCTGAAAAGCACCTTCCGTCGCGATCTTGAGGCTGGTGGGCTTTCCGGCTTGAGCATGAGCGAGCGCTGGAGCCATCGCAATTCCGACGGCGACCAGGGCCAGGCGACTGAGCTTCTTCATGGTCAGTGTTCCCCTGTGAATGCTTGATTATTGACAACATGGCTGTCGTCATATTGAACACTTAAGTCCAATTTAGACTGATATGTCCATTGTTTTTTTCGCAGGTCGGCGCTTTTGATGGTCCTTTCCGAGAGGCGCTTGCCTGGACTTTCAGTTGTGAGACAGTCTAGGAGGGTTCCCTAAGCACCCTGTGCTGGGGCTGAACTGCATGATCCACTCAACGCGTGACGGACAGCCGAAATGAAAAGAGCCAGGCAAACGGCCAAGTCCGGACTAGGCCCGGAACTCGCAGCCTACACCCATGTCTGCGACGCGATTGCGCTGCTGTTCCAACCCTACGCCGAAGTGGTCCTGCACGACCTCGCGACTGAAACAGTCGTGTACCTGACCAATACCTTCTCCAAGCGGGAGCTGGGTGAACCGTCACTCATCCACGAGATCGATTTTAAGCCCACTGACAGGATCATTGGGCCATATGAGAAGGTGAATTGGGACGGGCGCCGCATCAAATCAGTCAGCGCCGTGATCCGAGCGGACGAAAAGGCGATCGGTATTTTATGCATCAACGTGGATGTCTCCCATTTCCACGCCGTCATCAGCACTTTGGAAGCACTTGTTTCAGTGCCTCAAGCCCAAGAGAAGCCGGCATCGCTGTTCAAGGATGACTGGCATGAACGGGTGAACGAGTACATCCAGTCTTGGACCCGGGAACGAGGATTGTCCGTTGCCGAACTGGATCGACGCGAGAAGCAGCAACTCATTACGGATCTTGCCGGGGATGGCGCATTTGGGGGACGCAACATGGCGTCCTACATCTCGAGGGTTCTCGGCGTGGGACGCGCGACGGTCTATAACTATCTCAAGCAAGGCGGGAACGGCGACATCGAGGATGAATGACGGGCCGCTCCCACGTGAGCGATCCACGGAAGCGCGTCGAGTCCGTCCGAACTAAGCAGCCGCCTATCTATGGCTTGAGATGAATTGTTTGAAGCGCTCGGATTTCGGTGCCCCGAAGACGTCCTGTGGCGCGCCGTCCTCTTCCACCACGCCCGTATGCAGGAAAACCACCCGGTTCGACACGTCGCGGGCGAAGCCCATCTCGTGGGTGACCACGAGCATGGTGCGGCCTTCCTCCGCCAGCGAGCGCATCACCCGCAAGACCTCGCCCACCAGTTCCGGATCGAGGGCCGAGGTCGGCTCATCGAACAGCATCACCTTAGGGTGCATGGCCAGCGCTCGCGCGATGGCGACGCGCTGCTGCTGGCCACCGGACAGATGAGACGGATAGGCGTTGCGCTTGTCGACGATACCGACCTTGGCAAGCAGCTCTTCCGCTTCAGCAATGCACTCGGCTCTCGGACGTTTCTGCACGTGGACAGGCGCTTCAATGACGTTCTCCAGGACCGTCATGTGGGACCAGAGATTGAAGCTCTGGAACACCATGGCGACACGGGAACGGATGCAGTCTACCTGACGCTGGTCTGCCGGCACAATGCCCGTGCGACTCTTTTTCAGCCCAATGGTCTCGCCCCCGATGCGGATCTCGCCCGAGCTCGGTACCTCCAGCATGTTGATGCAGCGGAGCATAGTGGACTTACCAGAGCCTGAGGCGCCGAGGATCGAGATGACATCCCCTTGGTTGGCCTGGAGGGAAACGCCCTTGAGGACCTCCAAGGCACCGAAGCTCTTGCGAAGGTTATTTACGGACACTGCGGGAATGCACTCAGCGGACATGGGAAGATCTCCATTAGGCATGGACGGCCTCCAGGCGCGGCTCGATGGCCGGGGGGCGGCGCAGATGAGGCGAGAGCCACCATTCCAGCGCCATCAAGATCCGGGTGATGATGAAGTTGAGCACTAGGTAGATCAGGCCGGCCACCACGAGGACCTCTACGGCTCGGAAGCTCTGGGAGATCAGCTTCGCGGCCAGACCCGTCACTTCCATCATGGTGATGATCGAGGCAAGCGATGTGGCCTTCACCATGAGGATGATCTCGCTGCCATAGGCCGGCAGCGCCTGCCGCACCGCGATCGGAAAGACGATGCGGCGGAAAAGCAGGAAGCCAGACATGCCACTAGCCCGCGCGGCTTCGACCTGCTGGGCCGGAACCGCCTGTAGGCCACCTCGGATGATCTCGCTGCCATAGGCGGCAGTGTTGAAGGTAAGCGCGAGGACCGCACACCAATAAGGATCACGGAAAAAAGTCCACAGGCCCCAAGCCTGCAACGTCGGCCGGAATTGTCCGAGGCCATAATAGATCAAGAAGATCTGCACCAGGAGCGGCGATCCTCGGAACACGAAAACGTAAGCTCGGGCAATCCAGTCGAGCACCGCCCCGAGCGCGACAGACATGAAGGCAAGGTTGAGGGTCAGCGGCACACCGGACAGGAGCGTCCAGAAGGTGTCGCGCATGAAGGCGAAGTCCATCAGGAAGCCCTCCGCAAGCCACGCATTGAGCGTGTCTCCGCTCGCTGGAACAGATAGGTGGAGCCCCAGGTGATGAGCAGATAGAGAACCGCCGCTGTGATGTAGAAGTCGAACGGACGGCGCGTTGAGCCTGCGGCGACCTGCGACTGGCGTAGTAATTCGACGAGTCCGGTCACAGAGATGAGGCTGTGTGGAAACGCGCTGATCTGGTAGACTTTTCACCGGATCCAGGAGGCCGCGATGGCTCGCTTCATCGAAGGCAAAGACCGCCGGCAGACGCTGCTGCTCCCCGAGTGCCTGGACGACTACGTCACGCAAGACAATCCGGTGCGGGTGATTGCCGCCTTCATCGATGAACTCGATCTCCAGGCTCTCGGCTTCACCCGAGCCCGGCCGGCCGCCACAGGACGACCCGCTTACCATCCAGCCATTCTGCTCAAGATCTACCTGGACTTGCTTCGAAAAGGATACTGCTGGCGAATTCATCACGCCGGGATGGGAGCCATCATGAGCTTGGTGAAGGCAGATTGCCGGGTTCGTGTGAGCGGCGTGCCCGCGAACCAGGCACCAAGCCGAATGAGGTTCATGGCGGCTGCCGTCAGCACGTGTTGCAGATGCGTCTTCGCCAGTCCGATGTAGCGCGAGCGCCGCAGATGCAGGACCCGGACCCCGGCCGAGATCGTTCCCTCGATCCCGGCGCGCTTCTGGTACTCTTTGGCGAAGACAGGCTGCGCCTCACGCTCGCGAGCCGCTGCAAGGGTCTCATGTTCCTCCTGTGGGCGCAGCGTCAGGAGCCGCCGATCGCTGCGGGTACACTGTGCCTTCAACGGACAGGGACGACAGTGAGTGGTCGAGAAACGCACCTTGAAGGCGGTTCGCCCCTGCCAATAATCGGGACGCCAACTCCGGCTCTCGTGCCCGGCCGGACAGATTGCGACTTGCCGATCCCAATCGAAGATGAAGTCCTGCAAGGTGAAGCCCTCACCGGATTGAGTCTGCCACTGATAATTCCGGGGAGCCGGCCCCAGGAGAGTGACGCCATAGGTCCGGCGACTGGCGAGGAGTTGATCGGCCGCGACATAACCGGCGTCGACAAGATGGGTATCGGGTAGCAGACCCTTGGCCTTGAGCCCATCATGAATGGTGTTGAGGGCGTCGCGATCAACCACGGGCGCCGGCGTGGTCTCCACATGCGTGATCAGGTGCGGGCCACCCTCGTCACAAGCCTCAGTCAGATGAACCTTGTAGCCAATCCAGGTCGTCGTCCCCTTATTGGCATAATGGACCTCTGGATCGTAGGGTGATCCGGCCATCAGCAGGGAGGGTGGAAATCCCTCATGCTCGGTCCGCCACTGCACCTGGGGAGTGGCCTCAGAGCATGCGCCCGCCCCAGGTTCTCCGGTCTGAGCCTGGTCGGTGAGACAGAAATTCTGCACCCAGACCTGCCGCAGCAATTCAACGGCCGGGATCTCACGCAGCCAGATTGATGCACCAGGAGCTATGATGGCAGCAAGCAGCTGATGACCATCGCGCCCGATCTGCTCGGCATGGGCGCGCCGCTTCGCCTCGCCTTGCGGGACATCATAATCGTCGGACCGCCGGCCATAGCGCTCGATCCAGGCGGGATTGGCATGGGCGCGCAACCATGCGGGAGCCGCGGACGCCAAGACATTGAGGGCCGCCCGCATGGTCTCGGTCACGCAGGCGAGACGGTTCAGGGAGCGGACGGCTCCGAGCACATGGGTCGAGTCGGTGCGCTGACGGCCTCGGGCGCTCAGCAGCTTATGCTCATGACACAGGGCTACAAGCGTGTCGAGGAGATGCTCCTCTAAGCCTCCCGCCACCAGACGACCGCGGAACTCGCTCAGAACCGAGGCATCGAAGCCAGGGTCGGTCAGCTCCAGGCCGAGCAGGTACTTCCAATCGATGCGGCTGCGGACCGCATCAGCCGCCCGCCGATCAGAGAGGTTCTCAGCGAACTGCAGCAAGCTCACCAGCGCCAATCGCCACGGGCATTCGGCCGGCTGCCCGCAAGGGGCAAAGAGGGACGCGAACTGGGCATCGGTGAAGATCGTCCCAAGGTGGTCACGCAGGCGCAGATAGGGGCTGCCATGCAGGAACGCGGCACGCGCGATGACTGCCGTCGCGGTCGGGACATCACGGCACGGAATCGGGCGGAGCGACATGAGGACCTCCGGGATAGCGGGACTGCCCCCTCAAACCCAGAACGCCAATCCCTGCCTCAAGGGCTCCGGCACATTCGCCAGCAGTATCTTTTTCGAAGCAAGTCCAGTTTTCGTTAGGGACAAAGGCATGATGCTTGGGGAGGGAGCAGTTTGGATCATCCGTGACAAGGCAGGCTTTGGACTGGGAGCGATCACCTTGGAATAGGAGCGCTCACGCCGCCATGGTTCATTGGCGTCAACATCTGATCCTTCTGACGTGAGGGATCCCTCCTAATGGGGTCTGGGTGCGTCCTTTAACGCCATATCTCGGCCCTGATGGCGCGTCAGCGTATCCTCCCACCCAACCGATGCGAGAGGATGCGCGAATGATCCTAGACAAACTGTTCAATAGGATCGTTGGGGCCGCCTTAGTGTTACTCGCCGGGATGGCGGGTCCAGCAATCGCGGCCCAGTGCGGAAGCACGGCGGATGGCTTCGCCTCCTGGAAGCAGCAGTTTGCAGGCGCAGCGAGGGCACGAGGCGTCAGTGCCGCGACCATCACTGCTCTCATGGGGACTACCTATGCAACAGCGACAATCGCCGCCGATCGTGGCCAGAAAAGTTTTCGTCTTTCGCTTGACCGATTTCTGGCCAAGCGAGGCGGCCCGACGATCGTTGCACAGGGACGGGCACTCAAACAGTCCCAAGCAGCACTCTTCGCATCCCTCGAGCAACGCTTCGGCGTTCCGCCAGGGCCGCTCCTGGCAATTTGGGGCATGGAAACAGCATTCGGGCGGCAGCGCGGAAACCAGAACACGCTGTCAGCGGTTGCAACGCTCGCTTACGATTGCCGTCGGCCAGCCTTCTTTACCGAACAGCTCTACGCCACCCTGACCCTGATGGACCGCGGCATTCTCTCGGCGGATGCGCGCGGCTCCATGCACGGCGAGATCGGCCAGACCCAATTCCTGCCCAAGAGCATCCTGAACTACGGCACCGGCGGCGACCTCGACATCGCTGCAAACGCACTCGCCTCGACGGCCAATTTTCTCAGGGCCAACGGCTGGCGCGCGGGTGCAGGCTATCAGCCCGGCGAAGCCAATTTCAGCGCAATTCAAGCCTGGAATGCCGCATCTGTCTATCAGCAAGCCATAGCCCAGATCGGCAAACAAATTGACGGGAGAGAGGGCACCGCAGCGAGCCGCTGATCCGGATTCATGACCCAGAATGTCAAGGCATCTAGCATCGCCCCATCGGGACTTTCAGGAGGCAGCCATGCAGGTGAGCGACTACTCTGCCACTGAGACCCTGCGCAACGGCTGCACGGTCGAAATTCGTGCCTTGAGGCCGGTGGATCGAGCGGAGCTGTTGGCCGCAGTCGGCCGTGTCAGCGATCAGTCCCTCTATCGACGCTTCTTCGCCTTCAAACGCGGCTTCACGGAGCAAGAAATCGATTTCTATCTCAATGTCGATTTCATAGGCCACGTCGCCTTGGTCGCGGTGCTGGAAGAGAACGGCCATCCGGTGCTCGTCGGCGGGTGCCGCTACATTGTGGGGCCTTCACGCCAAGCCGAGGTTGCCTTCGCCATCGATGATGCTCATCAGGGAAAGGGCATCGGCACGGTTCTCATGCGCCACCTCGTGAAGATCGCGCGCAGCGCCGGGCTCAAGGAACTGACCGCCGACGTTCTGCCTGAGAACACTGCCATGTTGAATATCTTCCGGAAAAGCGGTCTCGATATCGAAACTGAGCGCGAGTCGGGGAGCACCCATCTCTTTCTTCATCTTTCGTGAGTTGGGAGTGTCCAGTCCAGCATTATAAGTGCCATCGCCATGATGGCGCAGCCTCATCACGTTGGCGTCAGCCATCCGTCGGGTGCTGCTGCAACCATTCCACCAGAAGCATGTAGCCGACAGCCAAAAGCACGGGGCCGACGAACAAACCGAGAAGCCCATCGACAATCACGCCGCCGATGACACCCAGCAGAATGACCGGCATGGGCACGTCCAGCCCTCTGCCGAGCATCAATGGCCTCAGGATGTTGTCGCTCAGTCCGACGACGATGTTCCAGATGAGAAAAATGATGGCCGCCTGCGTGGGCTCCGTCGCAAAGACATAGACGACGACGGGGAGTGCCAGCAGAAGCAAAGGGATCTGCATGATTCCCAGCAGGAGCGCGATAAGCGTCAGAGGACCGGCGGCCTGAAGTCCGATCACGAAGAAGCCGACACCTAGGAGCACCGCCTGAATCAACGCCACGCCGACCACGCCGAGCCCGACGCCGCGGATGGTGGCTGCGGTCAACGTGACCAACTGCACTGCGCGCGCCGTGCTGCCGGCGACACGAACCAGCAAGCGTCGGGCGAATTCAGCGCCCGCCTTGCCATAGGCGATGAGCACAGCGGCAATTCCAAAGGAAAGAACGAACGACAGTTCACCAAGGGCCAGACCGCCAGCGAACGACCCCAGCCAGGCCAAGGGCCCGCTCAGCAAATGGCCATATTTGGAAAGTGCCGCTGGCAGGTTGGTGGCGACAAGAGCCCAGATCTCTGTCAGCTTTTTGCCGACCAGAGGAGTGCTATCGAGCCATAGCGGTGGCGGTGGCATCATTACGTCGCGGCTCTGCAAGCTCGAGATCAGCGAGTAGAGCGATGTCGCAAGCGATGTCACCACGATGACCATCGGCCCCAACATCACCGCAACGCCAATCAGCCCGATCAGCAGCGCCGACCAGCGCTGCCCGAGATAGGTGGCGAGGCGCAGATGCAGAGGATACAGCGCTACCGCCAGGATCGCTGACCACATCAGAATGAAAGCAAACGGCAGCACGATCCGGGCGCATGCGTAAACAAGCACAGCCACCAACCCGATCCGAAGCGTGGTGTCGAACATGGTCGACGTTTCAGGCCCGGTGCCAAGGTCGGGCGCGTTCTGGTCCATCGACTTGTTCCTTTGTACACCGGACCATAAGTTCTCGCGCATTCACATCGTCATGGGTTTCCATGCGCAAACAGGTTCCATTCGTCCAGGACCCGTTTGCACATAAGAGAGCAGCTCAGCGCCGCCCCACCCGATTGACCGGACCGCCACGGTTCATCGGCGTTCCGGGCCGCACGCCAACACCTGGAGCCCCGACACCGGGCGTCACGACCGCGCGCGCAACCGGGCGCGGCCGCAACACGACGCCGGGCCGCACGACACAGCCGACAGGATAGTTGATGTACTGGCAGTAAACGACGGCACGGGCTTCTTCAGTACTTGCAGCGATGAATCCAGCGACGAGTGCAGACAATGCGATCAGAAGCTTCATTTCCGCCTCCCTATATCCACCGAATGAATTCTGGCCCTTCCACGCAGAGATGCTTGATCGATCAGGACAAAAGGTTGACAGTTTCGGCGAACGGAAGATCTCCCATGCTCATCCCCATTTGGAGGCGGTCCACCGCCCTGAGCAGGCTATGCTCCCGGTCACGGTCCATCCGCCGGACCCCGAATTCCCTGAAAGTTTCCCGTTAATCGCGACATGGGCCCTGCGACGTTGGACGCTGATCCGAACACCCCCATTCTGCTCCAGTCCGCCGACCGCCTTATCCCGATTGCCTCGCGCAGCCGCATTACGGGGAACGCCGTTTTCGACCACGACCTTATAATAGTGCGCCCTTCGACAGTTGTCTTTCTCAGGGACGGCGTGAATGCTCCAGCGTCCATCGAATTGTTGCTGCGCCAGAGCGGCGTTGCCCATCAGGGCCGATGTTGCGATCAGCGCGGAAACGGCCAGAAGACGGTGCATGAGCGATCTCCTTCCATCTGAGCCAGACAACATTCGGCATGGGCCAAGCGATCCAGCATTAGACCACCACTCACGCTATCCGGTGAGCCGCATAGGCTGCCCAGCACCAGGACAGGCCATAGGCGACGAGATCAGCCGAGACGAACAGCCCCATAGACCATCCCGCAATGTAGGAGCCGATGTTCCTTCTGGTCCCGAACCCGTCGCAAAGCCTAATTCTACGCTGAATCTTGAGGGCTGCTTGACCGGTTGAGACATCGTCTTGACAGAACCGGACCGATGGCCAGCTCCCTCCGCTCTGGCCCCTGGGATCATCACCCGCCGGAACGTTGTCCAGCCGTTGTCCTGTCCACGCGCTGCCGCGAACCTGCTTTTCCTAGCCTCGTAAGGTCTGGGATGGGTCAAACTGAGCCGTTGGGCTAAGCCTTGTGAAGGTCAGCTTACGTTATGATTACGGAAGTTCGACTCTCGTCTGCGTCGTGCCAAAAGCAGCCCTCTAAAATTTCCAATCTGACTTTCGATGAGTGGAATCGCGATTATGCTGTGGATTCTCAATCAGCGCTTTGAACAGCGGAAGTATCCCGGCATCTCGAAATCGCCTGAACAAGCTCGCTCAGGACGGGTGGCGGAGGCTGCCGGAGCGGGTCAAGATACAGTTCGCGCAGCCCGCTCCCAATCCGCTTCCGTGCTTCCATCTGCATGTCGCGCCAGAGCCCGTCATCGCGCCAGGCGTGAGGAATGGTGATCAGGATCCCCCCGGCCAATCGTCAGCGTCGTGATCCATTGGTGATCGTTCTCCAATCTCCTCGCCGGAGATGGCAAATCAACCGCGGCGGCTCGCCTGCGTTCCCTCCGATCGGACAGGCACCGCAAACTCAAGTTTATTTTTCGTGAAGATCACAGGACCAGGAACAGGAAAAGCTTAGCCACGTTGCTCCCCTCGCCGGCAGGAGATGTACAATAGTTGGGATCGGAACAAAGCGTGTCAGCGTCAAAGCCCTCGTGGGCTTCCTGACGGTGTCCATGCTCTTGCCTCTTGCGATCGGTGCCGTCCCCGCGCAGGCCCAAGGTCTCTTCGATTTCCTGCGAGGTCTTTCCCAGCCTGTGCCAACGGCTCCGGCGCCAGAGCCTGTGGACGCTCAGTCGAACGCCTTTGACGATCGGCCGCGTCGGAAGAGGCCAGCGCAGCCAAAGCCGGCCCCGGTTGAGGTCCTTCAGGTCAAGCCACCAGTTGAGCCGCGGCCCATCGGTGAAATCGATAATCCCTTCCCCGCCCTTCTTGCTGATAGCACCCTCCAACCAGGCGACATGGTGATGTTTCCCGATGGGCTGCGGGTGTTCACCGGTCGGGTTGGATCTCGGCACAAGGTTTCGGACTTCACGCCCCTCGCGCAGGCCGGGAAAGTGGTCTCGCGCGAAACCCGCAAGCTTGTGTCCAAGCTGCGTCCCGGAGAGAACTTGGCGTGGAGCGCCGATGCCGACAGGTCGCGCGGCAAGCTCGCAGACCTCACGAAGGATGTCGCCACGACCGGAAGCGTGAAGCGCCCAGCCGAAGGTAAGGAATCACGCAGGCGTTGACGTCATCGGCCACAGCTCCAAGGCTTGACAAAGTAATGCTTGTGTGGGTCTCGATCCTCGACCCGGGAGCGATGCTGCCCGCCTCCTGCAAGGTCCCGCCCTACTCGCGATTCCAACGTTAGCGCTTGTCCATCTGCACCAGCTCCTGAATTTCGCTGACGATGGTCGCGGCGCGATAGGGCTTCGGGACGAAGCGGCCGTCGTCCGGGATTTCGTTCGGCTGCGGTCGCGCATAGCCCCAGGCGATCAAGAGCCGGACATGCGGCCAGCGTGCATGGACCTGTGCAGTCAGTGCCATGCCGTCCATAGAACCGGGCATGTGCACGTCCGTGAACAGCACCTGCACTTCCTCGGAGCAAGTCTCCAGAACTGCCAACGCGGCATCGGCATTGGCCGCCTCCAGGACATGAAACCCGGCATCCTCCAGCTCATCGACGGCGGTCATGCGCACCAGCAGTTCATCCTCCACCAGCAGTATGACCGGATCATCTTCGATTGTGTGATATCCCATGTCACGTCACCGGCGGCTGCGGCTCGCGGACGGCCCTTTCGGCCTGAACGAGCACGTCGAGGCCACGCCAGGGTTTGGGCATGAATGTGACGCCTTCGGGAAGGTCACTCAGTTCAATACCTGGATCGCCGGAGGTCAATACGATCCTAACTGTTGGCCAAAGCTTAGAGGCTGCCTTGGCAAGCTGGAACCCATCCATCTCTCCCGGCAACCGGACATCCGCAAACATCATCGCAACCTCGCCACCGCGCTCCTGGAGGCAATCCAGGGCCGCTTCGCCAGTTCCGACCTCCACCACATTGAGTTCGGTTTCCTCCAGCAGGGTAGCCGCGAGGTCGCGGACGTCGGGATCGTCCTCGACGATCAAGGCCATGTGCGGCTCAGGCTGCATCGCGTTCACGGTCGACCTCCTGGCTTTCCATTTGCCGCAGGATGGCGACGAGCTTGTTCGGGATCGGGGCATTGAGCACGTCCCTATAAGTCTCGGCGATCGCGCGCGCGATCATGAAGGTGGCGACATCGGGACGGAGGTCGTTGACATGGGGCAGGCGCACGTCGCCTGGGGCGTCGTGGGGCATCAGTTCTCTCCTTAGGTTTGTCCGTGTGCCCGACGCCAAGGTTTGCAGCGTTCGAGCTAACATACATTAAGGAAAGGAATCCCCGACCCCGCGAAGGGTTTCAGCGTAGCAGCCGAATTGTCAGAAAGAGCAATGGCTTCGCTTGGCATTCTCCTGATGACGTGACATTCGTAATACTTTCGGAATGGGTCAACCGAGGAATTTGCCGAAGCCTCAGGAACGTCTGTTGCCCCTTTCTTCAGCAGACATTCGGTCTACTTCGTAGATGTGCCAAGAGGAAACCTTCCCGAGTTCCGACTTGATGTCACGGAGGGATGCTCTTGAAGCACTCGGCCTTCTAAAGCAGTGCTTCGCCCCGGAACATCGGGGTGCAACTGCCGCCGACCCGTGAGCGATAGCCGTCCTCGGCGCGCCACGACGTCACCTTGAGCAGGCTCGGCCGTCCCATCTCGACGCCCTGAGTGATGGTGAAGGCGGCCTTGTCGCCGCCGTCTAGCGAGAGCAGCAGTGCGCCGAGCGTGGCGCTGGCACTCCCGGTGGCCGGGTCCTCCCAGGTACCTGCGAGCGGTGCGAACATCCGCGCTCGGATTGTGTCGCCATCCCGCGCATAGACGAGCAGGGACAAACGTCCAGCCAGTTCGCCATGCTGCCGCACGAGCCTGCGAAAAGCGGTGAGATCGGGTGTCGCTCCGGCAAGAGCTTCCGCCGCGACCTGCGTCAGCACGAACTTAACGCCGACCGAGGCGTGCATCGGCTTGTGGGCCGCTGTAACGATATCGGTGACGGAAAGCCCGGCGCAGGCGGCGATCTCGTCGATTGGAAACTCCATGCCGAGGGATAAGGCCTGCGGCGCCGCGATAACTGCCCCTATCACAGCTCCGGCCGCATCGCGCTCCACGGCGATCTCGACGAGGCCAGCCTTCTGCTCGAAGCGCAGGACGCCGTCGCGGTCGCGGCCGTGGCCGTGGCGTGCCAGCACACAAGCCGTGCCGACATTGGGATGGCCGGCAAAAGGTATCTCGGCCGTGCGATGGAAGATGCGCACGCGAGCATCATTGGCCGGATCGTCTGCCGGCAGGACGAACGTTGTCTCGCTATAGTTCACCTCCGCCGCCAGCGCCTGCATCTGCGCGTCGGAAAGCCCGCGCGCATCGGTGAAGACAGCGAGCGGATTGCCACCGAAGGGGCGGTCGGTGAAGACGTCGACAGTCTCGTACGGAAAGTGGGGCACGGCAGTCTCCGAAGACGGATTGGGCTCAGCCGTTTCCTAGCAGCGAAGTCGGCTGGAAACCAATGCAGCGATGGAATGCGAACTATCACCTTTGCTGATCGTAGTCGGAGGCAGGACCGCAGAAAGCGCGCCAACAATATCCCTTAATGGCAGAACGTATCTTCTCTCAATTTGGGCATGGTGCATTTACGCTTTACCTATGAGGCACGCGTAAATTCCTGAAGACGTTTCAGTGGCTACATCAATGTTTTAAGGTCTTGAAAGGGTTAAACTGAGCCGTTTGACGTAGCCTTATGAAGGTCAGTTTGCTCTGTGCCTGCGGAAGTCCGGCTTTCGTTAGCCCCGTGCCAGAAGCGTTCTTTCTCAATCAAGAGAGTAGTGTGGTGAAGGTTCTGCAAATCGCCTGATGGGGGCGGTCATGGCAGGATGGTGATGTTCGACGTCACCCACTCCGACAGGAGCCCCACCATGACCAGCATCAAGGATAAACCTGCCGCGGCCGCCATCAAGGACCTTCTGAGCCAGAGCCCTGACGGGCTGCGCGAGATCGTGCGCGCCGTCATGCAGGAGATGCTCGAAGCTGAGATGACCGACGCTCTCCAGGCCGAGAAGGGGGAGCGCACCGCGGCTCGCCTCGGCTACCGCTCCGGCTACTACAGCCGCACCCTGGTGACCCGGGTCGGCAAGCTCGAGCTGCGCGTGCCGCAGGATCAGGACGGGCGCTTCTCCACCGAGCTGTTCGAGCGCTACCAGCGCTCCGAGCAGGCGCTGGTGGCCACCTTGGCCGAGATGTACGTGTAGGGTGTTTCCACCCGCAAGGTCAAAGCGATCACCGAAGAGCTGTGCGGCCACAGCTTCTCGGCCTCGGCGATCTCGGCCATTAACAAGCGTCTCGATGACAGCTTGGCCCAATTCGCCTCCCGAAGGCTCGAAGAAGCGTTTCCGTACCTGATCCTGGATGCCCGTTACGAGAAGGTGTGCGAGGGCGGCATCGTCGCCTCACAAGCCGTGCTGATTGCGGTAGGCATCGATTGGGACGGCCGGCGCCAGATCCTCGGGGTCGAGATGGCCAACCGGGAAAGCCAATCCTCGTGGCGTACGTTTCTGCTCGGCCTCCGCGAGCGCGGTCTCTCGGGCGTGGAGCTGGTGGTGGCCGATGACCATGCTGGCCTTAGAGCAGCGATCCGCGAGATGTTGAGTGAGGCTGCCTATCAGCGCTGCTATGTGCACTTCTTACGGAATGCCCTCGATCACCTGCCGCGCAAAGCCGATGATGACTGCCTGCAGGAATTGCGCTGGCTCTATGACCGCCGCTCGGTCGAGGAGGCGCGGCGGGATCTGGCGAGCTGGATCACCAAATGGGAGGCGCGCTACCCGCGCCTGGTGGCCTGGGCCGAGGAGACGATCGAGGAAACACTCACCTTCTATCGCTTGCCGCGCCAGCACCATAAGCACCTCAAAAGCACCAACATGCTCGAGCGTCTGAACGAGGAGATCAGGAGGCGCACGTACGTGGTGCGCATCTTCCCCAATGCGGCGTCATGCTGCCGGCTGGTGCGGGCCTTGGCGGTCGAAACCCACGAGAACTGGCTCGAGGCCCACCGCTACCTCAACATGGACGACCTGAAGGAGCACAAGAAGGATCAACTTCGCGAAGCCGCTTAGCCAACCTGACTGGCCGCCCCGCTTTGCAGAACTTGACGCACACAATTGGCTCTGCTTGCCGAGATCCCGAGGTTAGACTCGAAGAAACGTCGGTTCACGTCGCTCAAAGGGGAACTCCCTAGTCCCGTAAATCCGCCTGCGGGTTGCCATTTTCATCCCCGCTGTCCGCACGCCTTCGAGCGATGCAAGGTCGAGGCTCCACGGCTGAAGGAAATCGCCTCCGATCATGTGTCAGCGTGTCATTTGAATGATCGCTGATCCATAAGAGGGGTCAGCACGATTCATCTGACGTCATGCGAAGTATTACTTGCGGACTGAATAGCACGGAATTGGTCTCTCCTGCCAGCCATTGCACTGGGCGAATGGTACTCCCAGCGGGATAGGTATCCAGCTTGCGTGATCTTACGCTGACAACGTTCGACTGGCACTTGGTAGATGATTACAGGGCATGAACAGCAAATGGCTAAAACCAGTCGCGCTTCTAATCACGCATGGATGGTGTGGGATAAGGAGATGTGCATCTGCTCAGCATAGCTAACCGTGCTCCATGATTGATGTGATGGCACCTCTGTCAATCAGTTCTTCCTAAACCTCTTCCACGATGAGCAGCAGAGCGGCTTGGATCTCGTGCCAGATTTACAGAAAGTCGCGGTCCATCCTTAGAAGACTACCCAGTATTCGGCCATGCTAGAAGCCATTGAATAGCAGGTGAGCCATACCTATCGAACAGGAACAGCTATCCGTTTTGAGGCCCGAAGGACCGCTTAGGGTCAAAGAGTAACGAACAGCATATGAAATGAAGGTCTGCTCACCGCGACATGATCAGACCAAAGCGTTTCTTCCGGGAAGTGCGACCGACGGACCTTCCACGTCTTGCCAACAGGCGCTTCCTACCCCGTCACTGCTCCCTCGTTGGCCGGTTTGGCAAGCTTGGCAAACTTGGCCAGAACGCCACGCGTGTAACGGGGGGCAGGCTGGCGCCACACTGCACGGCGGTGCGCAAGCTCCTGATCACCGACATGGAGTTGCAGCAGCAGTCTGTGGGCGTCGATCGTGATGGTGTCGCCTTCCTCCACAAGAGCGATTGTGCCACCTTCGTAAGCTTCCGGCGCAACGTGTCCGACCACCATGCCCCAGGTGCCGCCGGAAAAGCGGCCGTCTGTAATCAGGCCTACGCTCTCCCCAAGCCCACGGCCGATGATCGCCGACGTCGGCGCCAACATTTCGGGCATGCCAGGGCCGCCTTTTGGTCCGAGATAGCGCAGGATCAAAATGTCCCCTGGCTTAATCCGGTCCGACAGGATCGCCTCCATCGCCGATTCCTCATCCTCAAAGACCCGAGCAGGACCGCTGATGACCGGGCTCTTGAGGCCGGTAATCTTAGCGACTGCGCCATCCTCGGCGAGGTTGCCCTTGAGAATGGCGAGGTGGCCCTCTGCGTACAGAGCTTGGTCGATTGGGAAAATAACGTTCTGGTCCGCCTGTGGAGCATCCGGCACATTGGCAAGTTCGTCCGCGATGGTCCGGCCAGTGATCGTGAGACAGTCGCCATGCAGCAGGCCCGCATTGAGCAGTACCTTCAGCACCTGCGGCACTCCACCCGCCCGATGTAGATCCACGGCCATGTATTGCCCCGAGGGCTTCAGGTCGCAGATGACGGGCACTTTGCGGCGCATGCGCTCGAAGTCGTCAAGCGTCCATTCGACCTCGGCGGCGTGCGCAATCGCCAGATAATGCAAAACAGCATTGGACGAGCCCCCTGTCGCCATGATCAGGGCCACTGCGTTCTCAATGGATTGACGGGTGATGATATCGCGCGGCTTGATGCCCTTCTTGACTGCCTCAACCAGCACGTGGGCCGATTGAGCTGCGCTGTCGATCTTCTCCTGGTCTGGATTGGCCATGTTGGAGGAGTAGAGCAGCGACATGCCAAGCGCCTCGAAGGACGAGCTCATGGTATTGGCGGTGTACATGCCGCCACATGACCCGGTGCCTGGACAGGCGTGCCGCTCGATCCCGTCGAAGTCCTCTTCACTCATCTGCCCGGCCATGAACGCGCCGACCGCCTCGAAGGCCGAAACAATGGATAGATCCTGGCCCTTCCAATGGCCCGGCTTGATGGTGCCGCCATAGACATAGATCGCCGGAACATTCGCGCGGGCGATGCCGATCATGCCGCCCGGCATGTTCTTGTCGCAGCCGCCAATAACGAGAACCCCGTCCATCCATTGGCCCTGCACACAGGTCTCGACGCAATCGGCAATCACCTCGCGCGAGATGAGGGAGTACTTCATGCCCTCGGTGCCCATGGACATGCCATCGGAAATAGTTGGAGTGCCAAACACCTGCGGGTTAGCACCCACCGCCTTGATCGCGGCGACGGCAGCGTCTGCCAGCGGCTGAAGGCCGGCATTACAAGGTGTGATGGTCGAATGAGCGTTGGCGATGCCGATCATCGGCTTGTCGAAGTCGACCTTCTCATAGCCGAGGGCGTAATACATAGCGCGGTTTGGAGAACGAGCTACGCCCTTTGTGATGTGCTGCGATCGATTGTTGAAGGGCATGACAGCCTCCCTGCTGGGTCCAAACCGGCCAAGCTTCATCCGCACCAATTCTAATGGATGGTGGCGCAATCCGAGAAGTGAGATTTGTTATTTTGAGGAACGCAGCGTCATGCTCAACCATGACAGTCTGGACGCGAAAGAAACGTGCTTCCGCATTTTAACGCATCGGTGCGGCTTCCAACACCTCGTCTTAAATGTCTCCTCTGGGTCAAACCCTCACCTTCCGACTTCTCAATGAACGTCGGCATTACTCCGCTAAAGCGGACAAACGTCTTTGGTCCGGGGAGTGCCAAACCGGACCTTCCGACCCTCCCGTTGTCCAAGCGATGCAGGCGATCAGCACATGGCGCCGCCGGTCGGTAGCGCACAAAGCATCATGCTGAAAGTTAGTCGCACCGGTGAGGGCAAATGCACACGCTACATGCCCAAAAAGGCTGTCCTAGAGCGGCCTCGAGTGGACAACCAATGAGTGAGATCGCGGGGGCACGAAAGACCTCGGCTGCGCTCTTCACCGTAAGGACGTGCTTGCCTCCATCAATTGGGAAGCACCCTCGATTCGGCCAAGACGATATCCGAGCAGGAACTGGTAGACACCGTTCCTGGATCGCCTCACATATAAGCATGTTATAAAGATACAAATCTAGCGCTATCATCGGGAAAATGATGCAGGAATGGGATCCCAAACTGCCTGATGCAGTGCGTGTGGTCGTCATCGACGTGCTTAAGCCCGTCGGCGGATCTGGCGGCATCATCGCCGTGG
>JAYSGD010000029.1:0-35542 GCA_041913065.1 Microvirga sp.
GGGTCTCCCGTTCCTGGCGCAGGATCTCGTTCTCGCGCCGCAGCCGCTTCAGCTCTGTCGCCATGTCCTCCTGACGCACTTCGGGTGGGTCGTCGATCTCACGCTCGCGACGGCGATCGAGCCAATGGGGCAGGGTCGACAGGCCAATGCCGAGATCCGCGGCAATGGCACGACGGCTGCGGCCGCTGGTCAGGGCGAGCCGCACAGCCTCGTCCCGAAACTCTTTCGTAAAGCGTGTGTAGGGCATCGAGATCCGCCTGCGTCATGAGAAGCTCTCCAATTTTTTGAAGCAAGTCCACGATGGAGCTGATCCGCTCGCTGATCGACATGATCGTTCTGACGCCGAGAGGACGGTGGCGCTAATGCCATCCTGCACACTGACCTCGCGCGCATTCTCGCTCCCTGCGAAGCGGTGGGAGCAGGATGCTTCCGGCAAGCCGCCTTGCGTGTGCGTGTTGACAAGCAAAAACCCTCGCCGGTGTTTCCGTTCGAGGGTTCTTTGTGAGTTTGGTTGCGGGGACCTGAAACCACCGAAGCTTCGAGCCAGAACTGACTCGAACACCGGCCCATAAAGACAGGATTCAGGATCCTCGGTGAAGATTAGGCGCGGCTTGCCCCTCAATGGAGCGAGTGTCGCCGCGGGCTCAAGGGAAGCGATGGGAGGCGGAACCATGATTCCGCCTCACCTTCTGGATGATTACGACGGCAGCAGCGGCTGGATACGCTGCTGCATAGAAGCAACGGCCTCCTTCACCGGCTTACGTCCGATGACGGCGAGTTGAACCTCTTCAAGGAAGAACTGCTGGGCGCGCGCGGCCTCCGGGAACGGCGGGAAGGCGCCGCGTGCGGTCTTCAGTACTTCGGCTTCGATGGCGGCCAGTGGGTTCGACTGGGCAAATCCCGGGTCGGCATAGGTCGATACGCGGACCGGGCCATTTCCATTCTTGGCCATACCAAGCGTCACACGCTTGGACGCAACTTCCTTGATGTAGGACCAAGCTAGTTCCTTGTTCGGGAAATTAGCCGGGATCGTCATGCCCCAGGATTCCGTCACGCCGGCCATCTTTCCGGCCGGAAGGCTTTCCGAACCTGGGAAAGCCACTGCCTTGATCTTGCCAGGGAATTGCGACTGCTGCGGGTCGTTGAACTGCTTGAAACGAGCGAAGGTAATCATTGTGTAGGCCGCGCGGCCCTGCTGCATCCATGTTACCTGGTCGTCGTTCTTCGTGGTGGCGTAAGAGCGCGGGAGCGCGCCGGCCTTGAACATATCGTTCAACACCGCGAGACCCTTCTCCATCGCCTCGGGATTCGGGAGAAGCTTGAAGTCACTGGTGATGAAATCACCACCGAAGGCGCGTGCGAAGCTCACCGGGAAGATGGCGAGATCACTCGCCATGATCATGCCCACGACCGGCGTGCCACTTTTCGACGTGAAGGTAAGCTTCTTGGTGTGTTCGACCAGCTCCTCAAGGGTCTTGGCCGGTGCAGAGATGCCCGCCTCCTCCAAGAGCGCCTCATTATAGAAGAGGCCGCCGGTTGCGTGACGAACCGGAATGCCGATCAGCTTGCCGTCGACGGTCATGCCTTGGCGCAGGCCAGGCGCGATGTCCTCGTAATCCTCGATGGGGTCCTTGGCGAGCAGCTCGTCGAGGGGGGTGAACAGCTTGGCGACATCCGAGGTTGGCCGGTTGTCGATGATGTAGCCGACGCCGAAATCAGTCTTCGACAGGCCAGCCTCGCGGAAGAGGCGGTCCTGAAGCGGATTGGAGTCGAATGTGGAAAATACCGCCTCTGCGTCCTGTGCCTTGCTCCATTCGGCCAGCAGGTTCTCGCCACCCTGTGGCTGAAGGACAGTCTGGTGCACCCGGTGGCTGAGAATGTTCAGCGTCTTCGAGGCGGCCAGAGATGGGCGCGCCGCCAGCATTGCGGCGCCTGCGGCGGCACTTCCGAGAAAACGCCTGCGCGTGAGATCGTTGAATGACATTTCTTGTATCCTCCCAATTTGGTTTTAGTTGCAGTATTACCCCTTGGTCGCACCTGCAGTGAGGCCGGCCACGAGATAGCGGTTCATCAGGATAACAAAGACCAGCACCGGCAGAAGCTGCACGGTCGAAGCAGCGAACAGCACGCCCCAATCGACGCCGTCGATGGAGCCGATCATCTCGGAGATGACGAGCGGCGCGGTTTTGGCCTTTGTAGATGTGAAGATGAAGGCGAATAGGTACTCGTTCCAGGCAAAGACCACCACGAAAACCGCCACCGCCAGGATGCCGGGCGCGGCAAGAGGCATGATGACCTTGCGCAGGATAGTGAAACGTTTGGCGCCGTCGATCTGCGCAGCCTCATCCAGCTCGCGCGGGATCTGATCGATGAATGTGCGCATCAGCACTGTCCCGAGCGAGACAAAGAATGTCGCGTATAGGACGATGAGAATGGCATGCGTGTCGTTGAGGCCAAGCGCATTGACGATTGGAAACAACGGGAGGGTCACGACGATCGGCGGGATGAGCCTAACCGCAATGAGAAAGAAAACGCTGGCGTCGAGAAACCGGGAGCTGTTGCGCGAGTAAACATAACCGGCAAACGTGCTGGCGATAACCGACAGCGCAGTGGCGCCTGCCGTGATGACGGTGCTGTTGAAAAGTCCCTCGAAGAAAACACGCCAATTCGTCCAGAGCACCTCATAGTGCCGCAGCGTAGGCTCGAAAACGAACTTCGGCGGGACGGCGAAGATGTCTTGGCCAGGTTTGAACGACGAAAGGATAATGAAGACGATCGGAAGCAGCGACCAGACGAGGATCGCGGCAATGGCTGCTGCCTTTCCGGCTCTCGGAATCATTCGATTAGTGTGCATTGGCGGCCACCTGCCTGCGAAGGATGAGAACGTAGCCGAGGCCAAGCACCATCGAGGCGAACACCATGATCCACGCGGTTGCGGAAGCAGTCCCGAAGGCGTTGTATGTGAAAGCCTCACGATAGAGGTAAACGGCTAGCACTTCAGTGGAGCGCACCGGCCCGCCCTGGGTCAGAAGCCATACCTCCGAGAACATGCGGAAGGCGAAGATATAGCGGAACAGCAGGGCCACGATAATGGCAGGCGCCAGGAGAGGAATTGTGACGCGGCGGAACAACTGCCACGGCGTCCCGCCGTCGATGCGGGCGGCTTCATACAGATCCTTCGGAATTGCGAGGCGTGCCGCATAAAGGATGATGAACGTGAACGGCAAATGCATCCAGATCGTCAACAGGCCGATCATGATCATGGCGTCGCGGGGCTCGAACGACCAGTCGAGAATTGGAAGGCCGAGCGAAGTGAGCGCCACGCTGATGGGCCCGATATCCGGATCGAAGAGAAAGCGCCACATAGCCACGGCGACGACTTCGCTGACCGCGTATGGCGCCAGCACAGCCACAAGCAGCATGCGACGGAACGGGATTCCGCTGGCAAAAAGCAGCGCCATGCAAAGGCCGGCGAGCAATTCGAGATGGACCGCGACGACGACCAGCACGACCGTGTTCCAAAGCGCCGAATGGAAAGCCGGATCTGTCAGCGTGCGAACATAGTTCGCAAGACCCACGAATTCAGGGGCGCGTCCGAAGCTCGAGGTGTTCAGGCTCAGCCAAGCGACATAAATCGCCGGAATGACGACAACGCTTAGAATCAGCAGGTGCACGGGCGCAATAAGCGGAAGCGCTCCGGCTATGCTTTTCGACCGCAATTACTTTCCTCCCATTTGGTGCGCCCATTGGTAGCAGGCGTCAGTTCAGCTTGGCCGGCTTGTGTTCGGCCGTGTATTCCGGCAGCAGGTGGCGCTCGGTTGACGGTGCCGCGGGCGGCGCGACGGAGTCGCGCACATGGAGGCTGGCGCTCAGTACAGTGCCGAGCGGCGTCGACGTGTCACCGTCCATGCGCGCTTTGAGCCGTTGCCAAATGCACCGGGCCATTTCATCCACAGGCTGATAAATTGCTGTCAGCGGGGTCTTGCGGGCCGACATCCAAGGATAATCGTCGAAGCCGATAAGCGAGGTGCGCTCGGGAATGTCGATGCGCCGCCGCGCCAGCGCCGAAAGCACGCTCAGGGTCGTGACGTTCGTCAATGCGAAAATCGCGGACGGGGCTACATTGCGCTCCAGCCAGTGGACGAGCGCGTCGGCGCCCCGCTCCGCATTCGAGCCGAGCTCGAGCACGATCGGCTCTTCGAGACCAGCTTGCTCGGAAACATTGTGAACGCCACGCACGCGTTCACGGATCGGCGAAATCGAAAGGTTGGACGCCGCAACGAAAACCTGGCGGTGGCCCATCTCAATCAGATAACGTCCGGCAATCTCGCCGGCGAGGCAGTTATCGATGGTCACAGTATCGGCGAAAGTGTTGCCGACAGAGAGACGGTCGGCCAGTACCATGGGCAGGTCCTCGACCTCTTCGCGCAGCAACTCGGGCACAGTATCGGTGCATGGCACGGCAATAAGGCCGGAAGGGCGCCAGCCGAGCAGAGCCCGCAGCCGTGACTGCTCAAGTTCCGCATCATCTCGCGACGACGCCACAATGACGTCATAGCCGTCCTTGCGGGCCATCACTTCAAGCCGCGAGATAAGGCCGGTGAAGAATACGTCATCAAGGTCCGGGACCAGCACGCCGACCACGCGCGCTTGGCCCGACCGCAACAGAGAGGCGGCCCTGTCAGGGCTATAGGACAGGGCCTTGGCCGCCTGCTCGACACGCTGACGGATTGCCGGATTGACCGACTTGCCACCGTTGAACACGTTGGAAACGGTCGCGATCGAAACGCCGGCCTGCGCCGCCACATCTCGGATCGTCACTCGCTTGCGCGCCAACTGGAGCCCCTATAAAACGTTTTACCGTGAAACGTTTAACCTGGGCTGATTGGCAAATCAAGTGCCGCCGGAAAACCTGACCGATTTTATGAGCGAGCGAACGCCTGAAAACCAACTCGACCCGCAGATGCGCACGTTCCTCAATGACGTTGCGGCGTCCGCAGCTGGCCGCCCTGACCCCTTCAACAGCCCCGTTCATGTTGCACGGGACACGATCGAGAAAACGTTACGTCCCTTTGCAGAGGGCGGACCGGCATTGGCGTCGAGTTCTGATGGCGAACTTGCACTGGGCGCTCGAACGATACGACTCCGTCATTACCGGACACCGGGTGCCGGAGGGCCGCTGATCCTTTATATTCACGGGGGCGGCTGGACCTGGGAGAGTCCTAAAACTCATGACCGCATGGCGCGGGAATATGCGACCCGCTCAGGGCTCTCCGTCGTGATGCCGGACTATTCGCTCGCCCCCGAGCATCCGTTCCCAGCAGCGCTTGATGAATGCGCTGGCCTGCTCCGGGAACTCTCGCACAAAGCGACGGATTGGGGTTCCCAGGCTGGCGTTCTGGTCATAGGCGACTCGGCCGGCGCCAATCTGGCGCTTTCAGCCACGATGACCCTCCGTGATGATCCTGCTATGCCCAAAGCGCTTTTGCTCAACTACGGAGCCTATTCGCGCGACTTCGACCGGGACTCCTACCGCTGGATCGGGGCAAGCTCACTTGCACCGAAGAGCGAGCATATGAAGTGGTTCTGGCAAAATTATCTGGGCGGCCGAGAAGATCCGAATTGGAGCATCGAGCCATTGCTGGGCTCATTCGAACGACTGCCTCCGATGCGGCTCCAGGTGGCACAACTCGATGTTCTGCATGATGAGAATGTGGCCATCGCCCATCGGGCGCATGAAGCGGGTGTCGAGGTGGACTGTCATGTCTATCCTGGCGTGACCCATGGATTCTTGCGGGCGGTCGGCCGAGTTGCTGTTGCCGACCAAGCTTTCTGCGATGCTGCGAACTGGATCTTGGCTCAAGTTTCCCGCCTCTCCCATGCCGCACGGTCCAGAACATGTCTTGCCAGCCGCTCAAGCTCAAGTTAAACGTTTCACCAGACTGGGCGTTGGCGGCGTATGGCTGCCGCCGCTCGTCCCCACAAGAAGACACAATGCATTGCCGGCCTGCTGCCGGTTACGTGAGGAAATAGAGAGATGCCCTCTGTACGCACGATCCAAGAGCCGGCCCGCAACATTCCGGTCTCCGCCGAGTACGACGTCCTGGTTGTCGGCGGCGGCCCCTCGGGCCTGACAGCGGCTATTGCCGCAGCGGAAGATGGTCTGCGCGTCGGGCTGGTGGAGAGCCGCAGCTTTGTCGGCGGCAACATGACGATCGGGCTGCCGGTGCTCGGCTTCCTTGGCCAGAAGGGCAACCAGATCATCGACGGGCTGCCGGAAAAGTTCATCAAGCGGCTGCGTGAGGAGCGCGATGGCGCAAGCGAGCATCGTCCGTGCCCGCTCCACATGGGCATCACCCTCGTCGAGCCGGAAGCCGTGAAGACGGTCGCTCTCGAGATGCTCCAGGAAGCCGGCGTGGACGTGCTCTTCTATACCTTCTATGCCGGCCCGATCATGGAAGGGGACATGATCCGCGGCATCGTCACGGAAAGCAAAAGCGGCCGGCAGGCCATCCTCGCCAAGGTGGTGATCGACTGCACGGGCGACGCCGATGTCGCCTTCAGTGCCGGCGTGCCTTGCGAAAAAGGCAACGAGCACGGTGGGATGCAACCGCCGACATTGATGTTCTGCCTTGGCGGCGTAGATACCGACAAGCTGCGCCTGTCCATCGCAAACTCGCCGCCGCAGGCGCGAACCTACTTGACCGACTTCATTCCGGCCGAATATTTCGGCCAGAATCACCAGTTCATCGTCGTCGGTCTTCGCGAGCAGCTTGCCCGAGCCAAGCAGGAGCGCGATCTCGAGATTCCTAACGACCGCACGATCATCATCACCGGACTCAAGAAGGGCGAGGTTTGGATCAACATGACGCGCGTGAAGGGGACGGATGGAACCGATGCGCGCAGCCTGACCCAGGGTGAGATCGAGGGCCGTGCCCAGATCGACGATATCGTCACCTATCTCGTGAATTACGTGCCTGGCTTCGAGAACGCCTATTTCACAAAGACGGCCCCCTTCCTCGGCATCCGCGAGACGCGCCGCATCGTCGGCCAATACGTGATGACTCAGGAGGATGTGCTCGCTTGCCGCCACTTCGACGACTCGATCGCGGTGGCAAGCTATCCGATCGACATCCATCGTCCGTCGGATGACGGCTGCACGCTCATTTGGTGCGGCGACTGCTATGACATCCCCTATCGCTCGCTCGTTCCGCAGAAAGTGTCCAACCTGCTGGTGGCAGGCCGCGCAATCTCGACCACCCATGAAGCCATGGGCGCCATTCGCGTGATGGCGACCTGCATGGCGATGGGCGAAGCGGCAGGTCGGGCTGCAAAAATCTCCGTGCGGGGCAACCGCGCACCGGCCGACATCGACGTCCAGGAACTGCGCCGGCAGCAACTCGAACAGGGCGTTTACCTGCGCAACCCCGACGGCACTCGCGCGTCTCCGGCCGGCTTCGCGCCGGCCGCCTAATCGCCGAGCGCTGGCTTGCCCGGCGCGGCGAAGGGTTCATTTCCATGTCCAAAGACATCTTTATCGGCGTAGACGTCGGCACGGGCAGCGCCCGTGCCGGCCTGTTCGACCGCGACGGCAATCTGCTTGCGACGGCCAAGCGTGACATCGCGCTGTGGCATGATGGGGCCGACATCGCCGAACAGTCGAGCGATGACATCTGGGCGGCGGTCTGCTCCAGCGTGCGCGAGGCGACAACCGGGGCCGGCATCGCGCCGGACAGGATTGCCGGCATCGGGTTCGATGCGACCTGCTCCTTGGTCGTGCTGGGCAACGGCGGCCAGCCGCTTTCCGTTGGCGAGCATGGTGACGACAGGCGCAACATCATCGTCTGGATGGACCACCGCGCAACCGGTCAGGCAGAGCGCATCAATGCGGGAGGACACCGGGTTCTCGACTATGTCGGAGGGGTGATCTCGCCGGAGATGCAGACGCCGAAGCTGCTTTGGATGAAGGAGAACCTGCCGGCGTCCTATGCCGGGGCCTGGCAGTTCCTGGACCTTGCCGACTTCCTGACCTGGCGGGCGACTGGAAGTCTCTCCCGGTCGGTGTGCACCGTTACCTGCAAATGGACCTATCTCGCGCATGAGAAGCGTTGGAATGCGGATTACTTCCAAGCGATCGGCCTCGGCGATCTTGCCGAGGAGGATTTCACGCGCATCGGCACGGACATCGTCCCGGCCGGCGGGCCACTCGGTCAGGGACTGACTGCCGCTGCCGCCGCCGAACTCGGCCTCACGCCGGGAACGCCAGTCGGGGCAGGATTGATCGACGCACATGCTGGCGGCGTCGGTACGGTTGGCGGCGCGGCAACGTCGACGATGGCATATGTATTCGGCACCTCCGCCTGCACCATGGCAAGCAGTGAAGAGCCGCTCTTCATTCTGGGCGTATGGGGGCCGTATCACTCGGCAATGGTGCCTGGGCTTTGGCTGAGCGAGGGTGGGCAGTCGAGCGCCGGCGCCGCCATCGACCAGGCGATCGCGCTTCACCCGGCGGCCGAGGAAGCGCGTAAGCTTGCGGCTGAAAATAATTTGTCGCTGCAAGATTTCCTCGCCGACATGGCCACGAAACAGGCTGCCGGCTCGTCCCAGGCCGCCAATCTTGCCGGCGAACTCGTCGTCGTCCCCGACTTCCTCGGCAATCGCGCACCATTCGCGCGACCGGATGCTCGTGCTGTCATGGCCGGCTTGGGGATGGAGCGTGATATAGACAGCCTCGTCGCGCTGTACGTCGCTGCGGTCCTGGGCGTCGGTTACGGGCTGCGCCAGATCATCGGCGTCAGCCGTGCTCGCGGGATGCGGATCGACAAGATTGCTCTCTCCGGAGGCGCAGGCCGTCATCCGCTCGTGCGCCAGCTACTGGCGGATTGCACAGACGTTCCCGTTTCTGTTTCGCGCCAAGCCGAGCCGGTCTTGCTGGGTGCGGCTATGCTGGGCGCCAGTGCTTCCGGCGCCTATCCATCGCTGCGGGACGCAATGGCCGGCATGACCGGCGAAGCTGACATTCATACACCCGCCGCCGGCAAGATTGCCGCGATGCACCAGCGCCGCTTCGAAGCGTTCGAGGCACTGCAGAAGGTGGCGCATTCGCTGACCGGCATTGGAACTCAGGAGATCTGACATGGCCAGACTTCGCCTGGAAAAACTCAAGAAGAGCTTCGGTCCGGTAGACGTTATCAAAGGCGTTGATCTCGACATCAAGGACGGCGAGTTTGTGGTTTTCGTCGGCCCTTCGGGCTGCGGCAAGTCAACTCTGCTTCGTATGATCGCCGGACTCGAAGATATCTCCGGCGGAGACCTCTTCATCGACGGCAAGCGCTGCAACGAAATGGAGCCTCGCGAGCGCGGCATCGCGATGGTGTTCCAATCCTACGCGCTTTATCCTCATCTCACTGTCTATGACAATATGAGTTTCGGGCTCACTTTGAATCGTACGCCCAAGGTGGAGATCGAGGCGCGGGTGCGAGAAGCTGCACGGATCCTGAAGCTGGAGCACTTGCTCGACCGCAAGCCCGCACATCTTTCAGGCGGCCAGCGTCAGCGCGTCGCCATCGGCCGCGCCATTGTTCGCAAGCCGACGGTCTTCCTGTTCGATGAGCCCTTGTCGAACCTCGACGCAGCTCTTCGCATGGAGATGCGCATGGAAATCGCAAGGCTGCACAGGGAAATCGGCGCGACCATGATTTATGTAACGCATGACCAAGTAGAGGCGATGACGCTCGCTGACCGCATTGTCGTGCTTGATGGAGGCATCGTCCAGCAGATCGGCGCGCCGATCGATCTCTACAAGAAGCCTGCCAACCGCTTCGTTGCAGGTTTCATCGGATCGCCGAAGATGAATTTCCTTGAGGTCGAGGTGAGTGATGTTACCAACGGCGTGGCTACCGTGCGCTCCCCCACCGTAGCTCCGGTCCAGATCGCTGCTGCTGGCTTCTCCAAAGGCAACCGCGCGATGCTCGCGGTACGCCCTCAATTTCTCAAGCGGGATGCCGGCCTCGGTTCAATCGGCGGTAATGTCTCGCTTGTCGAACGCTTGGGTTCTGAGACAATCGTCAGTCTCGAGACGCCATCAGGCGAGCGTGTGCTCGCCGTCATCCCACAGGACGAAACGTTCGAGCCGGGCAGCACAGTGGCGTTCCACTTCGATCCGTCCAGCGCCCATCTTTTCGCCGCCTAGCCCATACCTGGAGATTTCACATGAGCTTGCAACTTCAGGGAAAGGTCGCGGCCGTCACCGGTGCGGCGTCGGGGATCGGATTTGAATGCGCCCGCGCCATGCTGAAAGCAGGAGCGCGCGTTGTTCTGGTCGATCGGGCGGAGGAAGCGCTCCGTGCTGCCTGCGATGAACTTGGAGAGGGGGCCAGCCCGCTCGTCGTCGACGTGACAGACCCAGCAAGCGTGGCGAGAATGCTCCCAGCTATCCTGCAGAGCTATGGCCAGCTTGACATTTTCCACGCCAATGCAGGCTCCTACGTCGGCGGCCAGGTGGCGGTGGGTGATCCTGACGCATGGGATCGCATGCTCAACCTCAATATTAATGCCGCCTTCCGAAGCGTTCATGCGGTGCTTCCGCACATGATCGCCCGACAAACCGGCGATATCGTGCTGACCAGTTCGATTGCAGGCGTGGTACCTGTTGTGCATGAACCCATCTACACAGCTTCCAAGCATGCAGTTCAGGCTTTTACCCATACGGTCAGACGGCAGGTTGCCAAGCACAAGGTGAGGGTCGGCGCGGTTCTGCCCGGTCCAGTAGTCACGGCGCTGATCAAGGACTGGCCGAAAGACAAGCTAGAGGCCGAACTCGCAGCCGGCGGCCTGATGGAGCCGGTGGAAGTGGCCGAAGCAGTTTTGTTCATGCTGACGCGGCCGCGAAACGTCGTGATCCGCGACCTCGTGATCCTTCCCCTCAGCAATGATCTATAGCAACCGCGCCGCTGACCTGCCCCCTGAGATTTTCTGCCATGTGGAGTTAGAGCTCGGCCCATCATGAGGACCGACCTCGAAGCGTTCACGGTTTATGTTACGATAGATCATCGGAGGCCTGCGTGAGCAGGAAGCCAGAGCAAAGCCCGCCGATGTGTGCCGCTTGGGAGCCTCCCTTTACAACTGGAAAGCCAAATAGGGCGGCATGGAGGATTCGGATGCCAAGCGCCTCAAGGCGCTTGACGGCAAGGACGCCAAGCTGAAAAATCTGCTAGATGTTTGATCCCAGGGTTTGATGGTGCGATATTCTCCCTGGAATGGAGGGATGCGCTTCTCAATTCGGCCCCTCCAGGTCAAGCGCTTTCAAGGCATCGGCCCTTCCGCCCACCAGGCGGTCGTCTCTCGCAGGGTCTTGCTTCTCTCCGGGATCGGCACCGCGGCCCTCCCATCATGGGATTCATAGGATAAGGCGGCTCAATCTATGGAGCGTTCTGGTCACGGCAGCGCGGCCGGTACAAGCGCATCCACGAACTCACCTGATCCACCGTCCTGCGAAGGACGTCTGCCTTCCGCTTTCTAGCGGAGCTCGGGTTATCTCATTGTCCGTGCCGGTATAGCATCTTAGACAGCCGCGGGTACGCTGTCCCTCGTCCAGCGGAATACGGTGCCACCGCTCCAGATGCGATGCATGATTACGCCCAGGCGCCGGGCCAGCGCAACAATGGCTTTTCTCCCGCCACGCCGTTTGGCGACATTCATCGCCCATGCCTTCAACCACGACCACTTCACGTGAACATTCGTGAGCATGACTTGAGCGGCTTCGTAAAGCAGCGTTCGCATCATGCCATCGCCACACAGGGAGACGCGGCCGATCCGGTTACTCTCACCCGACTGATGGAGGACCGGCGTTAAGCACAGGGAGGCACCCACCGCCTTGGAGTTGCGGAAGCGAGCCGGAACATCGATCGTACTGATAAAGGCCAAAGCGACAACAGGACCAACCCCGGGGATAGTCATCAGGCGTCGACAAACACCGTCATCACGGACAATCGACAGCAGTTTTCGGTGAAGACGCCCAAACTCCTCTCGAAGCTTGCTTCGGCTGGTCAGCAGCGGCTCCAGGATCTCCGCCAGGTCGGGCAGACCATCAAGGAGTTCGCGAATGCGCGCGTCGAATTTGGCCGCACCAATGACACCGACTTTAAGGCCAAAATTACGCAGCAAGCCGCGGATGTCGTTTTCAAAGGCGATCGCATTTTCCTGCAGCAGCTTACGGGCAGTCAGAAGCGCTCGTCTTTTCTGGCTGGCCAGCGTCTTCACATGGACGGGTCGGAACAGGTTGACCCGCATCATCTGCGCAATGCCACGAGCATCGTTGCGGTCACTCTTGTTCACCTGCGCCTTAAGGAATGCCTTGGTATGCCGGGTCTCGATGCAGACGATAGGCAGACCGGCGCCCGCCACCCCACTGAAGAGCCACTGCGATAACGGGCCTGCCTCAAGCCCGATCCGCTCGAGCCGCCAAGCGGGGTTCTGGAGAGCTTGCACGAGATCGTCCGGGTGGCTCGGTACCTTCATCTCGCGGCAGATCCTGCCGGTTTCATCCACAACGCACACAGAGGTCTCCTTCACCGAGACGTCCAGTCCAGCATAGTGCTTCATGCTAAGCTTCCTTTCCAGATGCGTGTGTCTGGTCAAGCAGACCACGATTCCTCATCGGCCCGAAGCCCGGCGCCATTTTACCTGAAGCGATGAGACTGGCCGGCCGAATACTCCATCTATGGGCCAGGTTCTCCATGCGAGCGCCACAACGACTGAGGCGATCCGTCGAGCAATCCAGAATAGTCAAGCGAGCCTGAGAGCCTTGGCCGAGCGCCATGGCATCACCCCCAAGACCGTCGCCAAATGGAGAAGGCGGGACACCACCGCAGATCGCCCGACAGGCCCGAAAGCACCGCATTCCACGGTGCTATCGGTCGAGGAAGAGGCGATCGTCGTCGCCTTCCGCCGGCATACCCTCCTGCATACCCTCCTGCCGCTGGATGACTGTCTCTATGCCCTGCAAGCCACGATCCCGCATCTGACGCGTTCATCGTTCCATCGCTGCCTGCAGCGCCATGGCATCAGCCGCCTGCCCGAGGTGACCGGCGCCAAGCCAGCGAAGAAGACGTTGAAGAGCTATCCTATCGGCTTCTTCCACATCGACATTGCCGAAGTGCGCACAGAGCAGGGAAGGCTCTATCTGCTGGTTGCGATTGACCGCACCAGCAAGTTTGCCTTTGTAGAACTGCACGAGAAGGTGACGACTGGGATCGCCGGCGACTTCCTGCGCGCGCTGATCAAGGCGGTGCCTTACAAGGTGCATACCGTCCTGACCGACCACGGTATCCACTTCACGACACCGAGCAACACAGCTTCTGCGGTCCCGCTGATCAAGAAAGCGATGAAACGCGGCGAGCTCTTCCGGGCCCATGCCTTTGAGTATGCCTGTGCCCAGAACGATGTGGACCATCGCCTGACCAAGCCGAGACATCCATGGACCAATGGTCAGGTTGAGCGGATGAACCGCACGCTCAAGGACGCAACGGTCAAACGCTACTCCTACGATAGCCATGACCAACTCCGGCAGCATCTGGCTGACTTCGTGAACGCCTACAACTTCGCCCGACGGCTCAAGACCCTGAAAGGGCTCACCCCCTACGAGTTCATCTGCAAAACCTGGCTCAAAGAGCCCAAACGCTTCAGCCTTGACCCGGTCCATCAAATGCTGGGACTTCTCTATTCGGCGGGTTGAAGTCAAGCGCCTTCCAAGCTGTCCGTCACACCGATGTTGCTTGCCCTTCGCGAGGCCTTGCACGAGTTACTCTCAAAAAGTGATAAGGCCCACGCAGCGCGGCCGCCGCGCACCTGCCGGTTGGGCTCAGCCTGTCGGAGCGGCGGGCCTGTACCCTCATCGGAGCCAGCCTGACGATGCCGTTTTGCGCGGACGCCTGCATGGAGTAGGGCGGGAGCGGCGTCGCATTGGTCATCGGCGTCTTTTTGTGCCACTTCGGCGTGAGAGCGAGGCTCAACCGGGTCTACTGACTCTACCGCGAGGAGAGCCTGATCGTACATAAGCGTTCGGTACGCCGGTGGGCCGGCACAAGAGCGCCCATTCCGGTGGAGGCGAAGGCCAATGCCCGCCGGTTGTTGGATTGATGACTCAATGGCCGCATGCGGGATGGGCTGTCAAACGAAAGCCTGTTCTTCACCTTGGTCCACGTCGGTGAGCCGTCTCGACCTGGGGCGTGGATTACAACACGGCGAGGCCCCACTCTTCCTTGGACTGTCAGACGCTGAAAGCGTTCTCCAATGCCTTACGAACCGCAAAAGACCATCACGTTGCGCAATGGATAGGCTCAGCGCGCCAACGGCCGTTTTTCAAGCACTAGCTGAGACGCTGACCTGCTCTTATTCCGGGTAGTGCACGGCAAAGCCTAACCGTTACCAAGGTGCTTCTGGGAACCGTTAGCACTGGTTAAGCAGGCTCCACCATCTGCTCACCCGATAGCCTCAGAAAGTGTAAGAAGTCCGACAAACCCTCGCCCAAGAGCGTGACATGACTGCGCATGGCCTGGGCGGCCGCCGTGCCATCTCCTCGAGAGATGGCCTCCATTATAGCTGCATGCTCGGGGATCGATCCTGTCATCCGTCCCGGCTGGAATGTGATGGTGCGCCGATATGGCGAGATCTTGAGCGTCAAACGACGTAGTTCTTCCTGCAGGACGCGGTTGTGGCTAGCCGCCGCAATCGCATCATGAAACGTTAAATTGGCTATATAGAATCCGTCGGCGTCTCCAGCTTCGGCGGCCTGCTCACAGATTGCATGCGTCTCTTTCAGAAGTACTTTCTGCTCCGGCGTAATGCGTCGGGCCGCCTGAGCGGCGGCAAGGGCTTCAAGCTCACCCACCACGCTGAAGGCATCGAGCAGATCTGCAACGGATAGCCGTGCCACCTGGAGGCCCTGACGACCGCGAGACACCACTAGTCCACTGGCGGCAAGACGCTGGAGCGCCTCCCGGATCGGTGTCCGTGAGACGCCATATTGCTCAGCAAGTTGCCGCTCATCCAGGCGATCGCCCGGCTTGCGCAGGCCCTGGAGTATTTCCCCTTCGAGACGCGTGACAACTTCTGCCGATAGGGAAGTCGGTTCAGTGTTTAGCATGCTTTATCCTATCGATGGCACCGACGTCATTTGAGCTGGCGCGCACCCGCTGCATGCGCCGTTTTACAGGCGGAGCTAACACCGGGTAAAGCACTGCCACGATTGCCAGGATGAGCAGGCTTAAGGAAATTGGACGTGTCAAGAAGATCGTCCAGGATCCGTCGCCTACAATCAGGCTGCGACGGATGTTCTCTTCCAGCAAAGGCCCAAGAATGAGGCCGAAGGCCAGGGGTGCCACAGGCAGTCCGAGAACGATCATGGTATAGCCGATGAGGCCGAAGCCGATCATGACGTAGACGTCCTCGATGGTGTTGCGGATGGCGAAGGAGCCTACGACGCACAGCACAGCCACCGCGACCAGGAGAATTGCGCGAGGCGCATTGAGGATCAGGGCCACATAACGAACCGCCACCAGCCCTAGCAGCAGGGTGAGAACGACTGCCATCAGCAAGGCGGCGTAGACGATCGCCACGAAGTCAGGGTGCTCTGTGAAGAGCATGGGGCCAGGACGGAGGCCGTGCAGCAACAGGGCGCCGATGAGCACCGCCGTCATCGTGTCGCCCGGGATGCCGAGCGTCATCATTGGGATGAGAGCCCCGCCGACGCAGGCGTTGTTGGCGGCTTCTGGGGCAACGATGCCCTCGGGCGCGCCTTTGCCGAACCGTGAGGGATCCCTGGAAACCTTGGCCTCCTGGGCATAAGCGACCGCCACGGCGATCGCCGAGCCTGCCGCCGGAATAGCTCCGACGAAGGTGCCGATAACCGAGCCGCGCAGAAGGGTAGGCCAAGTTCGCACGAGGCTGCGCCAGGGCGGAAAGATGTCCTTGACCGGGGGTACACGATAGTTGGGATCCATGCGCTGACCCATCGACCGCATGACTTCGGCCAAGCCGAACAGGCCGACCGTCATCGGCACCATGTCGATGCCGCCCTGGAGGGCATTAAGTCCGAAATCAAAGCGCGCGACGTCTGTCACGGTATCGAAGCCGACCATGCCGCATAGGAGGCCGATGGCACCGGTCAGTATCCCCTTGAAGGTGGAGCCTGGGGCCGCATAGGCCAACATGGTCAAGCCGAAGATAGCAGCCGCTGCGAATTCCGGGCTGCGGAAGCTCATCGCCGCTCCGGCGATGATGGGTGCCACGAAGGCCAAGACGACAAGCCCAAACAGCCCACCCAAGGTCGAGGCGAATAGTGCGTAGAACAAGGCATGTCCGGCCTTGCCCTGCCGGGCCATCGGGTTGCCGTCGAGCTGAGTGACGATCGCGCCGGGAGTGCCGGGAATGTTGATCAGGATCGCCGAAATCGATCCGCCATAGACGCTAGCCGAGAAGATCGCAATCAGGAACACCATCGCTGCGTGAGGCGGCATCGCGAAGCTCAAGGGCAGCAGGATGGCCAGAGCCATGGTGGAACTGATACCCGGCAGGGCACCAAGTACAATGCCTGCGGCAGTACCGATGATGCTCAGCGTTATAAGCCAGGGATCGGACAATATGCTCGCCGTGGCGGACAGGAGTTCGGATAGCATGAGCTGACCTCGGCTTTAAGGCAAGGGAACGCCGATCAGGCGCTGGAAGACGACATATACGGCGACCGTAATCGCCGCAGCGGCTACAACCGAAACTGCGCTCGTGCGCAGGACGCCGGTCGCACCATCGCGCAGGAAAATGGCAATGATCCAAATGGTGCAGAACACAAAGGTGGCGGGGATGAAGCCTATGCTCTTGAGCGCCAGGACATACACGATCACCGATATGAGAAGCGCCGCAGCGATGAGTGTTGGTTCCCGCTCCTCGCGAAGCTCGACTTTGACGGCCCCCCGAGGAGCATGGACGAGATGGCGCAAGCCCTTGACGAGAAGAATGGAGCCGCCGAGCAGCAGACTTGCGATGACGATCAGGGGCAGAAGCCCCGGACCAGGATCAAGGCCATAATCATCCTGCCAGATCGCCGGCCGCCAGAGCAGGCCGGCAACCCCGATGAAGCCCCACAGCAGGATGAATGCGCCGCTCGCCGCTTCGGTCCAGCCCGAGGGCGCCTTTTCGGTGGTGTTGAGATTGGGTGTCATCAAACTGGACCTTGTGACGAGGGATCAGGGCTTGCGGGGGACCTTGACGAGACCTGCTTCCTGCAAGGCGTCGTACATCTCCTGATCCGACTGCTTGACGAGCGCCATGGTTTCGGCCGAGCGCTTGGGCGTAATCACGAAGCCGACTTTCTTAGCTGCCTCTTGGAAGGCCGGATCGCTCATTGTTTCCATCATGAGGTTTTCCAGCTTCGTGCGCTGCTCGGCCGGAACACCGACCGGCATGTAAAGGGCACGCCAGTCGCCAGCCACAAAGTCGATGCCGAGTTCCTTAAAGGTCGGCACGTCCGGCGCCATAAAATGACGCTCCTCGGCAGCGACGGCGAGAATGCGCACTGTGCCAGCCTTGTGCTGATCGATGAACTGGTGCACCGGCAGCGTTGCCGACTGAACCTCGCCCGACAGCATGGCCGCAACCGTGGGAGCAAAGCCCTGATAGGGCACCTTGGTCATGCGTACACCGAGCTTCTTTTCCATGAGAGATGCCACGATGTGCGAGATGCCGCCCGGAGGATCGTTGCCGTTGCGGACGGAGCCCGGCTTCTCCTTGAGGCGGTCTACGAACTGCTGAACCGAGGTGAGGCCAGTATCTGCCTTCACTTCGAGCGCGCCCGGATCGGGGCCGAAGAACACGAACGGGTCGATCGTGTCGAGCCGTGTCGCGTTTTCGTTGAGATATTGCTGTGCAACGGTGCCTGCACCCATGACGCCGATGGTGCAGCCATCGGGCTTGGCATCGGCCACCGCGCGCACGCCTGTGGCGCCGCCCGCTCCGGTCACGTTGGTGACTACCATCGGAATCCCGGCACGCTTTTGCGCGAAATCCGCTACCAGCCGGCCTGCTCGATCCTGACCTCCGCCTGCAGGAAAGTTCACGACGACGGTCAGCGGATTGCACGATAGAGTCTGCGCATCGGCCGGAGCGGCCAACGCGCTCATGACCATCACGGTGCCTGCCAGCAATGCAGTTCGAAGGGTCACTCTCGATATCATCATAGGTCCCTCTTTTCTCAGCCGTTCATGCGGCCTGGGGTCATCATCAAACAAAATCTCTTGTCGAGGCAAGCTCTTTTATGCCATTTTTACAATATGGCATGCCAAAATTCGTTTGGTGCATACTGGGTGGGCAGATGAGACCGAGTTGGGCAGCAAACGCGCAAAATCTAAGCATGCAGAACTTAGGCGGCGAACCATCTCGGCCGCGCAACAAGGAGTTAGCTATGAGGGGATTCGAGCTTCGGAATGCCCACTTCGACCGGCTGGTCAATACGCCGGATCTTAAGTGGCTGGGGCAGAACACGAACCATGCGAAGTTGCATCCGGCCGTCATTGAGGCCATGGAGCGCTGCATCCATGACGAGGAGTTCCATATCTATGCGCCGCCCGCCGGCCTGGAAGAACTCCGAGCGGGCATTCTCGCCGATCTCGGGTTGGAAGGACTTTCGACGCTCGTCTCCGACGGTGCCGTCGCGTCGCTCTATCATGCCTGCCACACGCTGCTCGGCCCTGGCGACGAATTCATTACGACGGACCCGACATGGAACTGGCCGATGGCATTCGCGCGATCTGTCGGCGCGACAGTGAAGCAGATCCCGATTTATGGCGATGAATACGGCTACCGCCTTGCACCCGAGCGCTTGGCCGCTGCGATCACACCGAAGACAAAGGTGGTCTATCTCGTTGATCCCAACAATCCGCTGGGCACGGCGTGCACCGCTGAGGAGATAGATTCCATCGTAGAAATCGTCCGCAGCGCCGGCGCATATCTGATTCACGACTGCACCTATCGGCACTTTGCCTATGATCATACACTTGCGGCAACCCGCTATCCTGAGAAGACCCTAACGGTCTACAGCTTCTCAAAATGGCTAGGCCTTGCGGGCCTGCGTGTCGGTGCCATCGTCTCCAGCAGTGGGATCATCGAAAAGCTTGCAGGTGCTCCGCCCAACAATCTGGGTTCCAGCATCTTCGCCCAGCGCGCCGCCGCAGCGGGTCTACGCGTGAAGGCGGAGTGGTTTCCTGCGGTTCTCGCCAATCAGCGCAACAATCAAAGGCTGATCAAGGAAGCATCTGACAAGATCCCCGGTCTGCGAATGCCAATCTACCCGTCGAACGGCAACTTCATCGTGCTCGAAACGCAGGGCGCGGGCATCGCGCCGGAAGCGCTCGTGGCCGAGTACCAGCAGCGGAACATTATGATCCGTCAGGGCGCCTATCACACGCCTTCATTTGGCGACCGCTTTGTAAAGGTCAGCACCAGCGTGCCATCGGCATGGGTGGAGGAGTTCGTCGAGCTGCTCCCCGATATGGTCGAGCGCTCGCGGGGCCGCAACGAAGAGGTCAAGCTTTTCTGACGCAGCTTGCGCCAGACAATCGATCAATTGAATTTAGATTTTCAGGAGACACGAACATGGATCTCGGACTGAACGGCAAGAAGGTTTTGATTACCGGCGCCTCACAGGGAATCGGCGAGGGCCTTGCAAAGGCATTCGCGGAAGAGGGTTGCGACGTACATTTGGTTGCACGCTCTGCGGACCGGCTTGAAACCATCAAGACCGAAATCCTTGCCAAACACCCCGTCAATGTGACCATCCAGCCTCTCGACATGACCGAGAAGGGTGCCATCGCACAAGTTGTCGAGGCAGCCGGCGACATCGATATCCTTGTCAACAACGCGGGCGTCATTCCCAGCGGAAGCCTTTGGGATGTCGATGAACAGAAGTGGCGTGAGGGATGGGAGTTGAAGGTGTTCGGCTACATCAACCTCACCCGCGAAGTTTATGCTCGCATGAGGCAGCGCGGCGGTGGCGTGATCATCAACAACATCGGCAATGGCGGCGAAGTTTTCGACCCCAAATATGTTGCCGGCACCACCGGAAATGCGAGCCTTATGGCCTTCACACGCGCTATGGGCGGCCACAGCCTTGACGACAATATCCGCGTGGTTGGGGTCAATCCCGGACCCGTCGATACCGATCGTATCTACAATATGCTCAAGAAGCGCGCCAAGGATTGGCACGGTGATGAGAGCCGCTACACCGAGCTTCTCGAGCGGTATCCGTTGAAGCGCCCCGCGCATCTGCACGAGGTTGCTGACCTCATCGTGTTCCTGGCCTCATACCGCTCGGGTTATACCTCTGGCACGATCTTCACGGTCGATGGCGGCATTGCCTCGCGTCGTTCGATCATCTGAGGAAATAGCCATGGCATTCGCTACAACCAGCGACGGCGTTCAGCTCTTTTACGAAAGTGCCGGGTCTGGCACGCCGATCGTATTCGTTCACGAATTCGGCGGCAATCACTGGAGCTGGGAACCCCAGCTCAATTACTTCTCGCGCCGTCATCAGGTTATCACCTATGCGGCCCGCGGCTATGCACCCTCCGACATTCCCGAGAATGTCGAGATGTATTCGCAGGCTCGCGCTGCGGACGACATCGTCGATGTGATGAGCGCTGCGGGAATTGAGAAAGCCCACATTGTGGGCCTCTCCATGGGCGGCTTCGCATGCCTGCATGCGGCCCTGCGCCATCCCGACCGGATCCTCTCTGCTGTCGTCGCAGGAGCCGGCTATGGCGCAGAGAAGGTGCACGAGGAATACTTCCGCGGTATCTCCGAAACGGTCGCGAAAAACTTCCAGGAAGTCGGTGCCGAGCAATTCGCGCCGACCTATGCAGAGGGTGCCTCACGTGTGCAGTTCCAGAACAAGGATCCGCGTGGTTGGAAACTGTTTGCCGATCGCCTCGGTAAACACTCCAGCCTGGGTGCCGCCAACACTATGCGTGGCGTTCAAATGCGCAGGCCATCGCTGTATGATCTCGAAGAGGAACTGAAGGCTTTGCCGGTGCCTGTTCTGGTGATGGTGGGTGATGAGGATGATCACTGCATCCAGCCGGGTGTCTACCTAAAGAAGGCGATTCCGCGCTGCGGCTTGTCGATCTTCCCCAAGGCAGGTCATACCCTGAACCTCGAAGAGCCGGAGATGTTCAATCGCGTCGTCGCGGAGTTCCTCGCCCAGGTCGAATCGGGGCGCTGGGACGTGCGCGATCCACGTGCAAATCCCGCCCAGATCATGCGAACCGAGTAAAGCACGATGCAACAGCCAAGCAAGCGTCCTTCCGATTTCGTCGATGGGTCCCGCCTATGGGATCGCCACATGGAACTCGCGCGCTTCGGCGCGCGGGAAGATGGCGGCGTTGACAGGCCAGCTTTGTCGCCTATCGAGGCACAGGCGCGCGCTCAGCTAGTTGCATGGGGCCGTGAACTGGGGCTGCGGCCCTTCACGGATGCGGCAGCCAATCTCTTCCTGCGCCTTGATGGCTGGGATTCGAACCTGCCGCCTGTGCTTGCGGGATCGCATATCGACTCACAGCCCACGGGCGGGAAATTTGATGGTGTGTTCGGTGTTCTCGCAGGGCTTGAGGCTGTACAGGCCATTGTCAGCCTAGGCGAGAAGCCTTTGCGGCCCATCGAAGTCGTCGCATGGACCAACGAGGAAGGTTCACGCTTCGCGCCAGGCATGACCGGATCCGAGGCCTTCACAGGCGCGAAAAGTCTTGATGTTCTGCATCAGGTAAAAGATGCAGCCGGCATCACGATCGAAGAGGCGGTGAAAGCCGTGCTCGCCAGCGACTTGGATGTGCCGCATCGTCCGCTCGGGTTGTCCGTTGCCGCTTTCGTTGAACCTCACATCGAGCAGGGGCCGGTTTTAGAGAGGCTTGGCATCCCGATTGGCGTCGTGACCGGCATCCAGGGTACGCGCCGTTATCGTGTTAGGGTGCGCGGCGAGGCGGCACACGCGGGAACGGCTTTGCGCGCCGAGCGCAAGGATGCCTTGATGGCCGCTGTCCGAATGATTGCCGGCATCGACCATGTGTCCCGCGATCCATCCGATACCATGCTGACTGTGGGCCTTTTCAACGTCACACCCAATGCACCTTCCGTCGTCCCGTCGGAAGTGCTCTTCTCCATCGACCTGCGTCACCCTGACAATGAGGTCGTCGATCGGGTGGATCAAGAAATCCGTAAGATCGTCGAGGCTGAGAAGGGCCCCTGTGCGGTGGAGCTGGAGCAGATCGCCCATGCACCGTCGCTGGCATTCTCTGAACGCATTCGAGGAGTCATCGCTTGGGCAGCTGAGCGGATCGGCATTCCCTGCACGGATGTCTATTCCGCGGCTGGTCACGATGCCCGCCAACTGCATTATTTTTGTCCGACAGGTATGATCTTTGTACCATGCCGTGGAGGCATCTCACACAACCCTGCGGAGTGGGCCGAACCAGAGCATCTAACGGCTGGCGCACGCATCCTCGCGGATGCCGTGTGGAAGTTGGCGAATAGCACATAGCCGACGAATGTTCGACGATACAGGTGGCCGAACGGGCCCGTTGTAATGCAGCTTGCTTTTGGCCGAGTTCGTGTTGAGCCACGGCAGTTTGTTGAGACCTTTACGCTCGCCGATCGACAAAGTCGTTCTCATGCCGAAGAAAAAGGGTGGTCTAAATGCATTGCTGCCCGGCGACCTCGCATGCATCCCTTTTCGACCTTGCATTCGATCTGAGGCGCCGGACGCATCACGGCCCCCCGCCGCGTTTGCGATCGAGGGCCTTGGTGTTGTGTATTGGTTGCGGGGACCTGAAACCACCGACAGTTACTTTAAGAAAGTCTGAGTTGGTCCCGCGCTATGTAGTGACGTCAAGGTATTCTCATGTCCTGCGCGCTTCGCGCGCGTGAGGACAACCGTGTAGGTGGTTCAAAGTTTCCTTTTCCGCCATTCAACTTAGCCTTGCCATAATATAAATTATCGCGGAAGGACTAAAGCCAATGCAAGAGATCAAGCGGAGACAAACAAACACAGTTACTCAATTGTGCCAAGAATTAACTCGAAATACGACTTAATTCTCTCCATGTCGCTGAGGCATTCAAGTAAGACGATGAATAGGATTGCCGATAATAAAAATTTGCTAATCATTAAATCACGCTGAATCTTCTGAGCACTTAGGGACAAAGTGCTTTGCAGAGACTTTTTGGTGTAATAACTTGCCATCAACAGCGCCATATCTTCTTAATCCCGCTGAAAAATGGCAATAATGGTATTTAGAGCTTCATAATTACTGAGGAATAGGCTGTTGTTGTGTCGCATAATTCATAACTATCCCTTACTTTGGGGGGCTAATCAAACTAAGCAATAATTAAGCAGTCGGCCATGCCCCTGCCTCATCTGTAGCAATCATCCCACAATTTGACCATTAGAGTAATTGGGATAATTTGAATTTTTACTAAGGCCATTATTTCTTTCCTATACTCCTAGTTCTCGATCCGAGCCAGTCAATATCTAGCAAATAGTCGAACAAAACAATTATTAGAATGAACGTGCACATAATTTTGAGGACGCGCAGCTCTCTTTGACAGTTATTGATGAGCTTAATCGCTGCCCCGTTGGCGTCTTCATCGATGTTGGATCTATGCATTGGCAGGCCCTATTTGTTGCGATTTGCTACGCCGAAACCTGAGGAAAATTTAGTTTAAGCCCACGTTTCCCTTTTTTGGCACCTATTCACCTGCTATGTTCTGTTGTTAGCTGCTGCCTCATAAACTCTTGCTATAGGCAAGTAAGAATCGGGTGTGCCCAGTTTGCAAACATGATCCAAACTTCCGGAGCCCAAAAAGCACTTTTCGATCGGCATTAGTGATGCCACTTTGTTGATGAAGTGGGGTCGATAGCTGGGGCTACATTCGTTTGGTTCTGTATTAAACGATTGCGAGCTAGTAGTGCGGCCTCGATGCGGGTGCTCACATTAAGCTTTGCCATCAAGGTCGTTACATAGCCCTTGACTGTCATGACGCTCAGGCCGAGTTCCTCTCCAATCTCCTTGTTGGTGAGGCCCCGGATGATCAAAACGAGAATTTGCCCCTCACGGTTTGTTAACTCGGGAAATTTTTCAGACAGGTTCTTGAGTGCCGCAGCTTGCTCCGACCTATCCTTCAAAAGTCCTCCAGCAAGACTCGGCGAAATGTATCCTTCGCCTCTGCTCGCTCCGTGTACAGCAGCAATGAGTTCGTCGCCTCTCACGCCTTTCAGGATGTAGCCTATTGCACCCCGTTTCATAGCCGAGCATGCATACTCCTTATCATCAACGACGGTAAGCATCAGTATCTTGGTGGTAGGGAAAAGCGGAGCGATTTTCTCTACCGCATTCATACCACCGCCTGGCATATTGATATCTAGCAAAAGAACATCAGGTGAACTGCTGGCGACAATATCGAGCGCATCATCAACTGAACCTCCCTGACCGACAATTTCGATGTCAGGATCTGCCTCCAAGGCAAATATCACGCCATCGCGAAAGATTTGATGATCGTCGACAATCCCAACCCGAATTCTATTTCTCATCTGATGCTTCCCTCTTTAATGGCAATATGGCCGTGAGACGCGTCCCCGCACCAGCCGCACTGACGATGACCAACGTTCCTCCGACGCTCTCAACACGGTCTCGAAGCCCCATAAGCCCCATGCCAGCATCAGTTTTTGCCTTGTTGTAGTTAACTATGCCTGGCCCCTCGTCGGTAATATCAACGGTAATCGCTGGGCCATCGCATGAAGCGGCGACTTTCTGCCCTTGGCCGCGCGCGTGCTTGAAAGCATTGTTAAGTCCCTCTTGGACAACGCGGCACAGGGTGATTTTGATAAATGGAGGCGCATCGTCTGGTAGATCGCCAGCCATCAGACTGACATGCGTTCCTGTTCTCTGTTGATGATAGTCCACCATGAGCATAAGGGCTTCATTCAGCGTAACATCCTGAATCTCTGGAAGCAGCATATCCCTGCAGAGGTTTCGCACATCGGAAAGGGCATCAATCAGAATTTTCTGGATTCTTTCACCATTCGCTTGGTCTACTTGATCTAGATTTAACCTATCAAACCGCACGAGAGCGCTCGCAATAAGTTGGGCAACGCCGTCATGTAGATCATAGCCTAATCGTCGGATGAACCGTTCGTTGTTTTCTGTTATGCTTCTCGCAGCGTTTTCCACACGAGAGCGCAGTGCACGGTTCTGCTGAAGAAGCTCTGATAGTTGCAAAACCCGCTGGGTAAGTGTGGCACGTTGCTCATCAATGACTCTGCTTCCGTCTGAAACGATCGAAAACAAGGCAGCTATCATGCAAAAGGTGATGAATCCCATTACGCTCCAGCTGTTCCAATCTTGCTCCGCAAGCTGTGAAGCTAGCGCATCGGCATGCTCATGCACCTCTAAAATAGCTAGTAACTCGCCGCTCTCCAGTGCGCGCACGGGCGCAAATAGCTCAAGAATGGGTTGTTCGTTCGACTTTATGTCGTCTGTTTTCTTATAGTACAGCTTGTATAAATACTCGAATTCATGCCCGATCATTCCATCCAAAGCTTGCTGTGCATGCGCACTCTTATGTGATTTTTGTCCAATCAAGCTTGGATCAGAGCTATAGATAATAGAACCGTCTCGACTCCAGATATTTATTGATGCAATGCGCAACCGCGCATTAGAGCGCTCTAAAGCTTGATCGAGAGCGTCGATGTCTGATTTCGACAGAGTATCGCTCAATGTAAGTGCACGGATATGCGGGGAAATCAGATTATTCATGCCGAGAGCAGTCGTCGCTGCCGCGACCTGTGCAACTCCGCTTTCTATTCTCCGCGTTACCCACGTTCCCATAGCAAACATGCCAAGGAGCAAGACAGCGAACGCGACCGCTAGAAACTGCCCTGAAAGACTGTTACTCAGCTTGGCGTACCATGCAAATTTGGTACCCAGCCTCCCAAAGGTAAGGTACACGCGACGTTTCCTTATACCAGAACGAAAACTTACTTCTTTTCTACTGAGCTATGTAGCTTTCGCAGTCTAAAGTGGCAGTTGAGACCATAATATACTTCTTAAGGGGTACTGCTTATAAATTATAGGGAGAGGATCTCCCATCAGGCGGGCCAGACCACGCCGAGATCCCGCAGCGCCATCGTTGATGCAGCCACACATCATTGAATTTTGATGTTTTTTTATCTTTTGGGCTTGCCACCCGAAAGAGGTCTGAGGGGGGACAATACCCTAACCGGGGCGCGTTACTCGGACCTCATTCGGAATAGATGATGAGCCGCCTTTCTGCCCACCATGTCACGGTCATTCGCGATCCACGCGACGTTTCTGGGCCTGGGAGGCAATTATGGCTGTCAAACTGAACAAGCATGATCTGGAATTCATTCTCAAGCAGATCAAGATCGCTGAGGCGAATTCAACCGCGCATTCCGGGGACAATGCGGTGCCGCTGCTTGAGGTCAAGATCAACGCGCAGGGTGAATATGGGGCCGAGGGTGCGCCTGCGCTTAGTCAGCCGCACTTGCCCTATGGGCTCCGCACGGTCGACGGCAGCTATAATAACCTGACTCCGGGCCGCGAGCACTGGGGCGCGTCCGACCAACTCATGCCGCGAATGCTAACGCCGAACTGGGAGAACGAGCAGGACGAGGGCTCCATCGACATCAACGGGCCGGCACCTGGCGGAATCGTGGACAACGAGGACTATGGCGTCAATGGCGCCCCCACCGTTGATCCCGACGGCCCCGGAGGGCCTCTGACCGCGCCCAATGGTGGCCACTCCGGCAACGTGATCGACAGCGACCCGCGCATCATCACCAATCTGATCTCGGATCAGACGCTGAACAACCCGGCCGCCATCATCGCAGCACTCCAGCACGCTGGATATGAAGGCGACCTGATCGAGGCTGCAGGCGCGATCCGCACCGCATACCAGGCCTATATCACGGCAGCCCAGCCGCTGGCGGCTGCGGCGATCGTCGGCATCACTGACCCGGCTGCACGGACGGCAGCCGTCGAGGCTGCTATCGAGCCGCTGAGGACGGGCCTTCATGAGACTTTGACCGAACAGTACGGCATCGAAGTGGAGGGCAACAGCATCGTGCTGCCGAACGTCGCGCCGGACGAGGGGCTTTCAGCGCCGTTCAACGGCTGGATGACATTTTTCGGCCAGTTCTTCGATCACGGTCTCGACCTGATCCATAAGGGCGACAACGGCACGATCTTCGTGCCCCTGGCAGCCGACGATCCGCTCCGCACGCATGGGCCCGATGGCATCGCGGGCAGCGGCGACGAGGTGCCGCCTCATCTTGCCTGGATGGCGTTGACGCGACTCAAGCCAGAGGTTGGCCCGGACGGCACGATGGAGGCCAGGAACAAGACCACGCCCTATGTCGACCAGAACCAGACCTACACCTCAAACGCCTCGCACCAGGTTTTCCTGCGCGAATACGCCATGGTTGACGATAAGCCCATGGCGACTGGACGGCTTCTCAACGGCGCCGACGGCGGTCTTGCCACCTGGGCTGATGTGAAGGCACAGGCCCGGGATCTGCTGGGCATCGAACTGACCGACTATGACATCATCGGTGTGCCATTGCTGCGGACGGACGCATATGGAGAGTTCATCCGCGATCCCGAAACCGGCTTCCCGCAGGTGATCTACAACATTGGCCCCGACGGGATCCCGAACACCGCGGACGATCTTACGGTCAGTGGCACGCCCGGCGCTCCGGTTGACCTGCAAACCCTCAATGGAGGCCTCGGGCCTGTCCGCACCTCCCACCAATTCCTCGATGATATCGCCAATGGCGCGAACCCGTTCGGAGGACGGGGTCCTTCGATCCTGCAGCCGGACATCGACACCGAGACTGATCCGGAAGGCAACCCGCTGCCGCCGCTTCCTCCAGGCACGGAAGCCTATGACAACGAGATGCTCGACAAGCACTTCATCACCGGCGACGGACGCGGCAACGAGAACATTGGCCTGACCGCCGTCCACCACGTGTTCCATTCCGAGCACAACCGGCAGACCGCCTCGCAGAAGCTCGAGATCATCAAGTCCGGTGACCTCGAATTCATCAACGAATGGATGCGCGGGCATGGTGATCCGGCTGCCATGGGGCAGAACCTGACCCAGGGCCAGCTGGATGAGCTGCTCGCGATGTCGACGGAGGACCTCTACAACCTTCTCGCCGGGAACAATGTGCTGGATGGCGTGACCCTGCCCTGGGATGGCGAAAGAATCTTCCAGGCGGCACGCTTCGCAACAGAGATGCAGTACCAGCACCTCGTGTTCGAGGAGTTCGGCCGCAAGGTGCAGCCAAACATCGACCTGTTCGTGTTCAACACCATCACCGACGTGAACCCTGCGATCTTTGCGGAGTTCGCGCATACTGTGTACCGGTTCGGTCACTCGATGCTGACCGACCACATGAAGCTGCTGCCGCTCGACGCAAGCGGTCTCCCCGTTGACCTCGACGGTAATTCCGTCGATCGCGCCACATGGGATGGTGTCGACGTAGGGCTGATCGAGGCATTCTTGAATCCGGTCCTGTACGCAGATCTCGGCACCGCTGAGCAGGCGGCCGGCGCGATCGTTCGCGGCATGACCTATGTCCATGGCAATGCCATCGACGAGTTCACCGTCGAGGCCTTGCGCAACAACCTCCTCGGCCTGCCGCTCGACCTCGCCGCGATTAACATTGCCCGTGGCCGTGATGCGGGGGTGCCAAGCCTGAACGAGGCGCGTGCGCAGCTATACGCGGCCAGCAACTCTACGTGGCTCAAACCCTACGAGAGCTGGACGGACTTCGCCGCTAACCTCAAGACATCGACGTCGATCATCAACTTCATAGCGGCCTATGGCACCCATACCAGCATCACAACTGCCACCACTCTTGAGGCTAAGCGTGACGCTGCGATGTTGTTGGTCCTGGGTGGGGCTGGTGAACCTGATGACCGTCTTGACTTCCTAAACGGCATAGGAACCTGGGACGGCGTCGAGACAGGACTGAACTATGTCGATCTCTGGATTGGCGGCTTGGCCGAGAGAATCATGCCCTTCGGCGGCATGCTAGGCTCTACCTTCAATGCGGTATTTGAGCTACAGATGGAGAATCTGCAGGAAGGCGACCGCTTCTACTACCTGTCCCGCACACAAGGTCTCAACCTGCTCAACGAGCTCGAGAACAATGCCTTCTCGAAACTAATCATGGCGAACACCGATATCGCTAGGCCCGGTGCCGACGGAATCCATGGCACAGACGACGACGAGATCCCGTATCATATTGGTGTCGACTCCTTCGCTAAGTACGATGGCGTGCTTGAGGTTGATCCCCTCGCCCAGATCGCGGCGGACAACGCATGGGGCGCGAATGACCCGGTCCTTGAGGCGTTGCGCAAAAAGGTGCAGCGTGACAATCCTAACACTCCAGATGTCGATACCAATTTTATTCGCTTCACCGGCGGCGAGCACATGGTGATAGGCGGCACGACCAGTGCCGACACGATCATCGGCGGCGACGGCGACGACGGTATCTGGGGCGGCGACGGCGATGACCGAATTGAGAGTGGCCATGGTGTTGACCTTGTGGTCGGAGGCGCTGGAAACGACATCATCACCGATACTGGTGACACCGGCGACTTCCTCAAGGGTGAGAGCGGCGACGATATCATTGTCAATTCGAACGGCCTCGATGTGCTGATGGGTGGTGACGGCAAGGACGTCTTCCTTGTGGGCGTAGATGCCACCGAGGTGTTCGGCGGCGAAGGCGACGACTTCATCCTTGGTGGCCTCGACGCCGATTTCATCCTCGGCAACGAGGGTGACGACTGGATGGAGGGCGGTGATGGCTTCGACGTGCTGAACGGCGACAACTCGGAGCTCTTCTTCAACTCCACCATCCTCGGCCACGACGTGATGATCGCCGGCGAGAACGAGAACGACTTCGACGCCGAATCCGGCGACGACATCATGGTCCAGGGCGAAAGCGTCATGCGCAACGAGGGCATGTTCGGCTTCGATTGGGCCATCTACAAGGGCAGCGAGGTCGCAGCCGACGCGGACATGAAGATTCCCTTCTTCACCACCGTGGCCGACGACATCCTGCGCGACCGCTTCGACCAGACCGAAGCACTCTCGGGTTGGAAGCACAACGATATCCTCCGCGGCGACGATCGCGGCAGCGCGGAGGAGATCGAGGTAGAGTTCAGCATGGAGAACCATCAGCTGAGCTGGGCGGGCGTGGACCGCATCGACGGCCTGCTGGAACTGCTCAGGCTCAATGAGGCGGACAGGCCCACCGGCGCCGGCGTCGATCTCGAGAAGGCAGTCGCCTGGTCGGCTGGCAACCTCCTCATCGGCGGCGACGGCAGCGACCTTATCGAGGGCCGGGGCGCGGACGACTTCATCCACGGCGACGCATGGCTGAACGTCCGCATCCGGATCACGTCGGGATCGGCAAACGATCCTGCGCAGCAAATCGCGACGGTCGATACGCTGAAGCATGTCTTCCCAAGCGCACCGGACGGGACGTTCCCGGCGGAATGGGCCGGCAAGTCCCTGAGCGAGCTGCTGCTCGCTCGAGTGGTCAAGCCGAACCAGATGCACATCGTGCGTGAGATCAAGTACGACGAGGATGCCACCAACGACACCGATACGGCGATCTTTGCCGGCAACCGGGACTGGTACGAGATCACCCATCTGGGCAAGGACGAGCGCGGCAACGAGGTTGTCAGGGTCGCCCGGCGCGAGATGGAGGAAATCGATCCGGCCATTGACGAGGGCACCGATACGCTCGTCGGAATCGAGCGCATCCTGTTCGCCGATGGCATCTACACCATCCGCGAGACTGGCAACTATGACCCGACGGGACGCCTGACCATCACTGGCCTGCCGGCCAAGGAGGACGTGCCCCTCACGGTGGACGCAACTGCCCTTCGCGACCTCAACAATCCCGAAGGCAAGGTCGATCCCGCTTCGATCACCTATCGCTGGCAGATCGAGCGCAATGACGGGACAGGCGACTATATCGACATCCCCGGCGCATCGGGCAGCACCTTCATTCCAGGCGACGACCATGTCGGGCTGAGGATCCGCGTGCTCGGCATCTACACCGACGGAGGCGGGGTGAACGAGGTGGTCATGTCGCAGCCCACCGATGTGGTCATAGGCGTCAACGATGCGCCTGTCGGCCAGGTGCTGCTCAGTGACATGAGCCCGACCGAGGACATGGAACTGCTCGCAACGGTCGCCTTCAATGACCCCGATGGCATCACCGATGCCTTTGAAGAAGGGCTACTGACCTACCAGTGGCAATACTCCGTCAACGGGATCGATGGATGGGTGAACGTCCCTGCAAATCAGGGTGGCAACGAACGCAACTTCACCCCTGACGAGGTGCATGTCCGCCGGTATCTGCGGGTGCAGGTGACCTACACGGACGATGGCGGCGAGAACCAAACCGTCACCTCTGCGGTCACCCAGATCGTGGGCAATCACATTCAGAGCAACAACTCTGTCACCGTCGGTACCGGCTTCAATAGCGCCACAGCGGGAGCCGACTGGATCGAAGGCACGGGCACTCAGGGCAGGTCCTATTCCACCGGCGACGGGGACGATCTCATCTGGGGCACAGGGGGTGGTGACACGATCGATGCCGGCCTCGGCAACGACACGATCAATGGCCGCGGCGGCAACGATGCGATCAACGCCAATGAAGGCAACGACCGGATCATCTACCAGGTGGGCGGCGGCAGCGACAATGTGAATGGCGGCGGTGGTAACGACACCTTCCGTATCGAGGGCACTTCGTCCAACGACTTGATAACTGTCGCCATGACGGCCGCTGGCGTCATCACTTCGGCAAATGGCACGTCTCTCACCAGCATCGAGGCGGTCGAGATCGAGGGTGGGATCGGCACCGACACGCTGGTCATCGACACCCTGGCCAATGTCTCGGTGAACCTGCTCACGGGTGCCGCAACCGGCATGTCCTTTACCCGTGGCATCGAGAACGTCACGTCCGGCGCCGGCAACGATATGCTTCAGGGCAACAGCCTGAACAACATTCTTGAGGGTGGAGCAGGCAATGACACCGTCCGCGGCGGCTTCGGCAACGACAACGTCGTCGGAGGGATCGGAGACGACAGCCTCTACGGCGACGAAGGCGACGACGTGCTCAACGGCGGGGCCGGCAACGACCGCATCGACGGCGGCGCGGGCAACGACACAGCAAGCTACGCTGGCGCGGCCAGCGCGGTCCGGGTGACGCTGTCGAGCTTCGTCGATGAAAACGGGGTCGCGCAGCCCGCCTTCGAGGAGCAGAACACGATGGGCGCCGGCCGCGACCGATTGATCGCGATCGAGAACCTGATCGGCAGCAGCTTCGGCGACACCCTTACCGGCAGCGCCGGTGCCAACCGCATCGATGGCGGCGCAGGCGCTGATGTGATGACCGGCCTGGGAGGCGACGACACCTATGTCATCGACGACACCAATCCGGCGGGCGGGGGCCTCGATCAGGTGATCGAAGCTGCCAATGGCGGAAGCGACACGGTTGAATCCACGCTTTCCATCAATCTCACAACCGGTGGCTTCGTCGGTCAGGAAATCGAGAACATCGTCCTTACGGGCAACGCTGGCAGCAGCGCCGTTGGAAATGATCTCGCCAACCGCCTGACCGGCAATGCAGGCAGCAACACGCTCAACGGCGGTCTCGGGAGTGACACGGTCGTGCTTGCTGGCTCGCATGAGGCCTATACCTTCGGTCTCAGCGGCAGCAATGTGACGGTGGCTGCATCTGGTGCGGGCTCGGATACCCTCATCAGCGTCGAGAATGCGGAGATTGGCGGCGTTTCCTACAACATCGTCGCCGGCACCAATGGCGCCGATGGCAATTTGAGCGGAGGCGACGCAGCCGATCTTGTGCTCGGCTTCGACAACAACGACACCCTCAATGGCGGAGCCGGTAACGACATCGTCAAGGGCGGCGCCGGGAACGATGAGCTCAACGGCGACGCCGGCAACGACATCCTCGACGGCGGAGCAAGTGGCGGCATCTCCGACACGTTCGTGGACAACTTCAATGGAACGGAGTCCTATTCGGACAACAACGGATCGCGCGGCTTCTCAGGGTCTTGGACCGAAGAAAACGACTCAGGCAGTAACGGTGGCGTCGGTGGCGGCGACATCGAAATTTCCGGAAGCAGCCTGCGATTTGATGAGAACGTTACAGGCGGCGAGGCGATCTATCGCAATTTCAATGCCGCAGGCCGTACATCCGTAACGATCTCCTTCGAATACGATGACGACAGCCTTGACGCAGGTGAGAATATTATCGTTCAAGCGAGAAACGTCCTCACCAACCAGTGGGAAACGCTGACACAGGGAAGCTTCGGGGGCGTGCTGGGCAGCACGACCAACGGCAGCGGGACGTTCAACGCCACGCTCAACGCCAACCAGATCGGCGCGAACTCGGGCATCCGGTTTCTTGCACAGGGTGACTGGGATGCGGGCGAGAACTTCTACATTGACGATGTGGTCATAACTGCCAGCGACGCGGCCGGCGACACCATGTCGGGCGGTGACGGCGACGACACCTACTATGTCGACGGGACTTCCGGCGCGAATGTCGATCAGGTCATCGAAGGCAATGGGGCAGACTCCGGAACCGACACGGTGATCCTGAGCAGCGCCGGGAACTACACACTGGGGAATAACGTCGAAAACCTTGTCGTCCAGGGCGGCGGTTCCCGTATCCTGAACGGCAATGCCGCCAACAACGAGATCACCGGCGGGACAGGCAACGACCAGATCAACGGCGGTGACGGCAATGACATCCTGAATGGCGGTGCCGGCAGCGACGCCCTGAACGGAGGAAGCGGTATCGATACCGCGGTCTTCGAGGAGAATGCGAGCGCCTACTCCTTCACTGTGAACGGTGCGGGCGCGCTCACCTCCGTCAACCGGCTGGGCACGAACAACGACAATAACACGCTGTCCAGCATCGAGCGCCTGCGCTTCGGCGACGGTCCGGTCCTCAACGTCCAGACCGGCAACGGCGATGTCACCGCAAACGGCCCGTCGATCATCATTGGCGGCGCCGGAGACGATGTCATCACCGGCAGCAGCGGCAACGACGTCATCATCGGCGGGGCGGGCAACGACACGCTCAACGGCTATGATGTCGGCGATGAGGACGCGGCTACTGACCTCGTCTTCGACGATGACACCTTCATCTGGCGTGTCGGCGACGGCACCGACACGATCAACGGCGGCGGCGAGGGTGTGAACGGTGACGTTTTCCAGATCGTCGGCAACAACCAGGCCGAAACCTACCGCATCTATACCTACGATGAAGCGGTAGCCCGTATCGGCTTCGCCGGCAGCGACGAGACGGAGATCATCGTCACCAGGAATGGCGTCGTGATCGCCGAACTGACCGAGATCGAAGAGATCGTGGTCAACGGCGCCGGCGTCAGCGGCAACGGCACGTCCGGTAACGACACCTACGAAATGTATGGTGACTTCTCCGTCACCACGAGCCTGCGGCCCGACACGATCACCGTCATCGGCAGCGACAGCGACGATACCGTCAACATCTCTGCCCTTAAGTCGGCGCACCGGATCGTCTTCAAGACGATGGGCGGCAACGACACGATCATCGGCACGTTGCGCCCGCAGGACGTGATCGAGTTGCCGGCCGGTGCATTGCCGGAGGACTACACGGTCACGACCGGCGAAGACGGCATGACCACCATGTCCAGCGGCACCCATACCGTGCGCTTCGTCAGCGACGGCGGCCTGCCACAGATCATCCCCGGCAACGACGAGGATGAAGATCACGATGATGACGACGGTCATGACGATGACGATCATGGTCATGACGACGACGATGGTGACGATGACGGAGACACGCAGGAGGGACCGGTCAACCAGAAGCCTGTCGTGACAGGCGAGTGGCTGACAGTCAGGAAGGGTGAAATCCTCACGCTCCAGGCATCGGCTCTGCTCGCCAATGATCGCGATCCCGACGGCGGAACGCTCCGGATCGTCGAGGTTGACGAGGACGAGCACGGAACTGCAGTTCTCAACCCCGACAACACCATCACCTTCACGCCCAAGGCTGGCTTCACCGGCAACGCCTCCTTCACCTACACGGTGGCGGACGGCCAAGGCGGGCGCGCTGAGGGCAAGGTCTCCATCGTGGTCGAGAAGTCGGCCCCGATGGTGATCAACGGCGGGCGCGGTCACGACCGGCTCCAGGGGGACGACGGCAACGACCACCTCAAGGGCGGCAGCGGCCACGACCGCCTGGAGGGCGGCAGCGGTGCCGACCGGATGTGGGGCGGACGCGGCAACGATGTCTTCATCGTCGACGACCGGGGTGACCGGGTCATCGAAAGCAGAGGGCAGGGCATCGACACGGTGAAGGCGAGCGTGTCCTACTCGCTCTCCGGTACAC
>JAYSGD010000030.1:0-35364 GCA_041913065.1 Microvirga sp.
GAGCTTATTTCCCCCTTCCGGCCGTTTTCCCGGACGCCCGGCGTCCCCTGCCGGGGCGGCCCCCGGCCCCCGGCCAGGGGGGCCCGGCCGGGCCGGCCGGGGAGGGGGCCAGGCCCCGCCCCCCGCGGGTGGGGGGGCCGAAACCCCACCCCCGTCGCCCCGCACCGGCTTACGCCGTCCGGGACGACGTGCAGGTTAGTCCTGCGACACGACGCGCTCCATCAAGCTCTGCGCGTAAGCGTCATCAACCGGGCACCCTTCAGCAAGCCATGCCTGCCGAGCCTGCGCGAGCAATTCCCCGACCTTCGGTCCCTTCGGAATACCGCGCTCGACAAGGTCTGCGCCGCGTATCGGGAACACCGGAAGAGGCTCCGCGCCGCTGCGGTAGCGGTCAAGCGCAACGAGCGCGTCATCGTGTAATTGCGGCGATGGCTCGCCGCCGATGGCGGTCAGAACAACGCCAAGCATTTCTGCGCCATGATCGGCCACGAGTCTGCGAATGGCTTTTGCATCAATGGGAGGCGTCCACGTTTTGAGTATGCTCAGCAGCCGCGCATAAGCGACAAGCTTCTTGTGCTCGTCGTTCGACAGCCGCAAATGCTCGCGCAGCCGCTCCGCATCCTCCTCGACCATGACGGCGAGAGCGGCAAGCCGCCAGACGGGGACCGGCTGCTCCTTGGTAGCGATGCGAGAGAAGCGCCCGAATTCCGCAGCACCGGCAAGAAGCCATGTCAGGAATCCATGATCGGCGAGAATGCGGATCGTCTCCTCCGCGCGACGGGCAACGAGAAGCCTGAGCAATTCGTGCCGGATTCTTTCCTTCGACAGGATCGCCAATCCCTGCCGCTCGGCACCCGATGCGGCGAGCCCTTTCGGATCGGGATCGCCGTTCGAGTATTCCGCATGGAAGCGGAAGAAGCGCATGATGCGCAGGTAGTCTTCGCGGATGCGCGTATGGGCATCACCGATGAAACGCACCCGCCGTGCGGCGAGATCGGCTTCGCCATTGGTGTAATCGTAGAGCCGTCCATCGAGACCGAGTGACAGGGCATTGATGGTAAAATCACGCCGCTTCGCATCGAGCACGAAATCGCGCCCGAAATGCACGACGGCATAGCGCCCGTCGGTTTCCACATCCTCGCGCAGGGTCGTGATCTCGAAAGGCTCACCATCGACGATGACCGTGATGGTGCCGTGATCGATGCCGGTCGGCACGGCCTTGAAGCCTGCCCGCTCCGCCCGCTGAACGATGGCATCGGGAAGCATGGTGGTCGTGCAATCGACTTCCGTCACGGGACGCCCGAGAAGCGCGTTGCGGACGGCGCCGCCGACGATGCGTGTCTCCTCCCCGCCGCCGTTATAGATTTCGAGCAGACGCCGCAATTGCGGGCGCTCGAGCAGCTCGTGGAGCGCCTTATGGTCGAGTGGCTGATTCACTGAAACTGTCCCGGGACGACGCGTCCGTCTTCGATGTGGGTCGGCACGAAAGCACCGGTCTGACGCTCGCTGAACAAGCCTGTAGCCACGAGTGAGAGGATGACCATTACCAGACCCGCAATCGTGAGCCAGAAGGATTGCTTGCTCCAGGAGGACCATGCCAGGGCATTGCGGCGCAGGATGACGAGATAGATGCCGAATAGCACGAAGGGCAGGAGAAACAGCACCAATCCCTGCAGGAACGCACGCGTCATACCGAATAAAGCCTTTCGTACAGATTGCGGATGATTCCCGCCGTCACTCCCCAGATATAGCGCCCCTCGTAGGGCATTGCATAATAGCGGCGAAGCTTGCCCTTCCATTCGCGGGAATGGAGCTCGTGCCGCGCGGGGTCCATGAGGAAACCCATGGGGACTTCAAATGTGTCCGCAACCTCGTGCGGATTGAGGTTCAAGATGTAAGAAGGCGAAATGCGCGCCACCACGGGAACGACCAGATAATTGGTGCTCGAGAGATAGGCATCGAGATAACCGAGCGGTGCGATAAAGCGGCTGTCGAGGCCGATTTCTTCCTGCGCTTCCCGGCATGCCGCATCGAGAATCGAAGCATCGGTCGGATCGACCCGCCCGCCCGGGAAAGCGATCTGCCCCGAATGCTGGCGCAGATGCGCGGAGCGTTCCGTCAGCAGCAAAGCGGGCTCCTCGCGGATGACGATGGGGACCAGCACGGCAGCCGGCTTCGGGCTCAGAGGATAGATCAGAGGCACGTTGTCGAGACTGTGATCGCCGCGCGGATTGGAAAGCGCATCCTCCAGATGCGGCGGCTCAGGACGCAGCCGCTCGGCCGCAAGCGTCAGGAAATCAGGCTTATCCAAAGGGGCCGTTCTCACGAATCCTCTCCGAGATCGGCCGCAGGCGCGATGGGAAAGAAGGCTCCGCCGACCGCCACGCCGAACAGCCTGTTCCCCTCGACGTCTCTCTCCTCAGCCATGGCAATGAGATCGAGCGCCAGAGCACGGGTGACGAGCGCCCAGAGTTCCCCGCGCACCTTCACATAAGGCTTCACCCCGCCATGGGCATCCTCAGCGAAGCGAAGGGGATTGTCCGGCCCGACCTGAACCAGATCGTTCACGTTCGTGCGAAAGGCGATCTGCCGATCCGTCCCCTCCCCTTCAACCGCCATCTCGACGGCCAGGAACGGCGCGTCCTCCACCACGATGCCGACCCGCTCGACCGGCGTAACGAGCACGTAGCGCTCAGGATCCTTGCGCAGGACCGTCGAGAACAGGCGCACCAGCGCCGCGCGGTTGATGGGCGTGCCCATGTAGTGCCAGGAGCCGTCGGCGGCGATGCGCATGTCGATTTCCCCGCAATAGGGCGAGTTCCACCGCTCCACCGGGGGTGGCCCCTTGCGGGCGACATCGGAGCCGAGCGCCTCCGTGAGGCGGGACAGGGCACTTGCCGAGGTTGAGGCAGTTGGATCGGTCATGACGCAAGCGTGAACAAGAAAGTGAATGGGGAGGATCGACGAATGGCCGACAATGGTTACTTCCTAGAGCATAGAGTTCTCACGCCCTTCGTCCAATCCATCGAATATTGCTGCGGCGCATCGACCCTTGCATCTCGACCCGGATCGAAGGCAGACTAGCTTCTTGGGGGCTTAGTGCAACGAAGAGGGGAAATATCCTCATGACGGCCAGCATTGCTCAAGCGCCTACCGCTCTGGACGACGCGATCATCCGCAACGCGGAGGCTACGCTTGAGGTTGTAGGGCGCGCCAGGGAAGCCATTCACACCGTCATCTTCGGCCAGGAAGATGTGGTCGATCAGACCCTGATCACCCTGCTTGCGGGCGGTCACGGCCTGCTCGTCGGCGTGCCGGGCCTCGCCAAGACCAAACTTGTGGAAACCCTCGGCACCGTGCTGGGCTTGGACGCCCGCCGCATCCAGTTCACCCCCGACCTCATGCCCTCTGACATCCTGGGCTCAGAAATTCTCGACGAGGGCGCCGACCGCCGCCGCTCCTTCCGCTTCGTGAAAGGCCCCGTCTTCGCGCAGCTTCTCATGGCGGACGAGATCAACCGCGCGAGCCCGCGCACCCAGTCGGCCCTGCTCCAGGCCATGCAGGAACATCACGTTTCCGTGGGCGGCGAGCGGCACGACCTGCCCCAGCCTTTCCATGTGCTGGCGACCCAGAACCCCATCGAGCAGGAAGGCACCTATCCGCTGCCTGAAGCCCAGCTCGACCGCTTCCTCCTCGAAATCGACGTCGGCTATCCGACCCGCGAGGCCGAGCGGCGCATTCTTATCGAGACCACCGGCGCCGAGGACCATAAGCCCAGTGCCGTGATGAACGCCGAGATGCTCATGAACGCCCAGCGCCTCGTGCGCCGCCTGCCCGTGGGCGAGAGCGTGGTCGAGGCCATCCTCGACCTCGTGCGCTCGGCCCGCCCTGAAGGCGAGGCCGTGGACGGCGTGAGCGACAAGATCCTCTGGGGTCCCGGCCCCCGCGCCAGCCAGTCCCTCATGCTGGCGGTGCGTGCCCGCGCGTTGATCGAGGGACGCGTCGCGCCCTCCATCGCCGACGTGGTGGCCCTCGCGGAGCCGGTGCTCAAGCACCGCATGGCGCTCACCTTCTCGGCCCGAGCCGACGGCGAGACGCTGAGAAGCGTCATCGGCCGCCTGACCGCCCGACTGGCAGGCTAAGGATCAGCGATATGGCCCGTGTCCGGGTCCTCCCTGAAAGCGCCCGTTCGCCGGGCCGCCAAGAGACCGAGAGCGCTCTCTCGCTCGCCAGCCGCATGCCGCATCTCGTGCTGGAGGCAAGGCGCGTCGCCGCCAATCTCGCGCATGGCATCCACGGGCGCAGGCGCGCGGGTGTCGGCGAGACCTTCTGGCAGTTCCGCCCCTTCGTGGCCGGAGAGGCCGCCCAGCGCATCGACTGGCGCCGCTCGGGCAGGGACGACCGGCTCTATGTACGCGAGCGGGAATGGGAAACGGCGCAGACCGTGTGGGTCTGGGTCGATCGTTCCGCCTCGATGGGCTACGCCTCGGAACTGGCTCAAGCGCCCAAGATCGAGCGCGCCATCGTGTTAGGTCTCGCCTTGGCCGATTGCTTCGTGGAAGCGGGCGAGAAGGTCGGCATGCTCGGCCTCATGCCGCCGCGGGCCACCCGCCGCATCGCGGAGACCATGGCCCAGACCATGGTGGCGGATCGCCTGTCGATAGAGGAAGACCTGCCTCCCGGCGCGTCCATCGCACCCCAGCACGAAGCCATTCTGATCGGCGACTTTCTATCGCCCGTGCGGGAGATCACGGCAACGGTCGAGGGCATCTCGGCCCGGGGCGCGCGCGGCCACCTCGTCATGATCGTCGATCCGGTGGAAGAGACCTTCCCGTTCCAAGGCCAAGCTGTCCTGCACGATCTGGAGGACGGGGTGTCCTTACGCATCGGCGATGCCGTTTCCTGGGGGAAAGTTTATAGAGACAGGATTGAGCAGCACCGGGGAGAGCTTCAGGAGCTTGCACGCCGCCGGGGCTGGACGCTCACGATTCACCGGACGGACAGACCCGCAAGCGAAGCGGCGCTTCGCATCCTCACCCTCGTCTCCGCAGGACGCAGCGGCAATCCGGGAGGGCGATGATAGATGCTTGGCCTTCCGCTCACCTTTGCCGTTCCGCTGGTTCTGACGGCGCTGGCCGCCCTGCCGGCGATCTGGCTGCTGTTGCGCATCACGCCGCCCCAACCGAAGCGCGTTGACTTCCCTCCTCTGAAGATCCTCGCGGATCTCCGGCCCGAGCAGGAAATGCCGGCCCGCACGCCCTGGTGGCTTCTGCTGATGCGGCTGCTGCTGGCGGCTTTCCTCATTCTTGCCGCTGCCGGACCGATCTGGAATCCTCTCGCCGAAGATGGCAGTCGTGGGCCGCTCCTGCTCGTCATGGACAACGGCCTTGCCTCGGCACATGACTGGCGCGAGCGCATGGGCTTGGCCTCCGAGCGCATCGAGGCGGCAGGCCGCGACGGGCGCACGGTCGCCCTCGTGACGACCGCCGATCCCACCACGGCCATCGAATCCGCCGCTCCGGACACGGCCCTGGAGCGCCTGCGCTCCCTCAAGCCGCAGCCGCATCTGCCGAATCGCGCGGCCCATATCGAGCCGATCCGCCGTTTCCTGCAGGCGACGCCCGATGCCAATATCGTCTGGATCAGCGACGGGGTCGCCGGCGTTGATGGACAGAGCTTCATCGATGGCATGGCGCAGATGGCGGACGGACGGCGGATCACGGTTCTGAAGTCGGAGCGCGCCTCTGCCCTGGCGATTGCAGGCGTGGAGAATTCCGCCGGGCTCCTGAATGCACGGATCGTGAGAGCCGAACCCAATGGCCGCGATTCCGGCATCGTGCGTGCGCTCGACCTGAAGAACCTGCCGCTTGCGGACATGCGCTTCAGCTTCGATCAGAACGCCACCGAGACGAATGTGGCTTTCGATCTCCCCACCGAGATCCGCAACGCGATCGCCCGCATCGAGATCCTCGGCGAAGGCTCGGCAGGCGCGGTGCATCTGCTCGACGAGCGCGGCAAGCGCCGCCGCGTCGGCCTCGTCTTTGGCGGCACGGCGGACCAGACGCAGCCGCTGCTCTCGCCCCTCTACTACATCGAGCGTGCGCTCTCGCCCTACTCGGAAATCCGCATGGGCCGTGGCGGCGTGGCGGATGCGGTGAGTCAGCTCATCGACGAGCAGGTTTCCGTTCTCGTGCTCGCCGATGTGGGTGGGCTCGATGCGGATACCCTCGCCAAAACCGCCGCCTTCGTCGAACAGGGCGGATTGCTGCTGCGCTTCGCAGGCTCCCGTCTTGCCGCCGGCAATGACGAGCTCGTGCCGGTGCGCCTGCGCCGGGGTGGACGCAGCCTTGGCGGCTCCCTCTCATGGGATACGCCGAAGACCTTCGCGCCCTTCACGCGGGAAAGCCCCTTCTTCGGCCTCGCCGTACCGGAGGAAATCGGCATCCGGCGCCAGATTCTGGCCGAACCCGATGGCGATCTTGCCTCACGAACCTGGGCATCGCTCGTGGACGGAACGCCCATCGTGACGGCGGACAAGCGCGGAGACGGCCTCGTGGTGCTCTACCACGTCACCGCCGACACAACGTGGTCGAACCTGCCGCTCTCCGGCCTCTTCGTCGACATGCTGCGCCGGATCGCAGCACTCGCCGGCGCGCCGAGCGACCTGAACGCCGAGGCCCGCAACGCGGAGAACGAGACGGTCGCGCCGCGCCTCACGCTCGACGGCTATGGCGCCTACACATCGCCGCCTGCCAATGCGCGCGCCGTGTCGCGCGGTTTCGCGGAGCGCGCGACAATCGAGCATCCTCCCGGCTTCTACGGCCCGGTGGATTCGAGCCTTGCGGTGAATGCGCTGCTTCCGACAGACCGTCTCGCGCCGCTCGATATCGCCCCGCTCAATGCCCGCGTGGCGCCGCTGGTGGGCGCGCAAACGATCGATCTTCGCATGCCGCTCTTCATGCTTGCCCTGATCCTGCTTCTCGCGGACACGCTCGCATCCCTCTGGCTCGGCGGCCATCTCGCCAATCTGTCGGGGCGCTTCCGCAGGGCAGGCGCCGCGGCCTCCATCGTGCTCGCCTCGTTCATGGTGTTCGCGTCCGCCTTCGATGCGCGAGCGCAGGAATTCGGATCGCGCCGCGTCGATGAGAATGCGAGCCCCGCTCTCGTGACGCGGCTGGCCTATGTCATCACCGGCGACGCGGGCGTGGACGAAGCCAGCAAGGCCGGCCTCACCGGTCTCACGCAGGTATTGGGGCAACGCACGGCGCTGACGCCGGGCGATCCCATCGGCATCGATCCGGCGCGGGACGAGGTGGCGTTCTATCCGCTGATCTACTGGCCCATCGTGGCGACGCGTCCCCAGCCATCGGAAGCCGCGATCCGCCGTCTCGATGCCTTCATGAAAGGCGGCGGCACCGTGATCTTCGATACGCGCGACGCCTTCAACAACCGTCCCAACGGCGCCACGAGCGCGGAAGGCCAATACCTGCGGCGCATGCTGTCGAGCCTCGACATCCCCGAGCTCGAACCAGTTCCGGCGGACCACGTGATGACGAAGACCTTCTACATCCTCGACACCTTCCCCGGCCGTTACGCCACCGGGCAGACCTGGGTCGAGGCGCTGCCGCCGCAGACGGAAGGCGAGGAGAACCGTCCGGCCCGCTCCGGCGACAGCGTGTCGCCTATCATCATTACATCGAACGATCTCGCGGCGGCCTGGGCCGTTGGCGCGCGAGGCGAGTATCTTTTCCCCGTCGTCGGCAGCGATCAGCGTCAGCGGGAATTGTCCTATCGCAGCGGCGTGAACATCGTGATGTACGCGCTCACCGGCAATTACAAAGCCGATCAGGTGCACGTGCCGGCGCTCCTCGAACGGCTTGGCCAGTGAGGGAGATGCCTTTGCTCTCGGTCAGTTTTTCGCCTCTCATTCCTGATTACGCCCTCTGGGTCATCGGCGCGGTCGCGGCCCTGCTCGCGATCCTCGCGCTCGTCTCACGCGGCCCCGTTGCGATCCTGCGAGCCATTGCGCTCGCCCTCGTCATGCTGGCGCTCGCCAATCCATCCCTCGTGCAGGAAGAGCGCGAGAAGGTGAAGGATATCGTCGCGGTCGTCACGGACCGTTCCACCTCGCAGACACTCGGCGACCGCGCCGCCATGACCGATCAGGTCCGCGCGGAGCTGGAACGGCGGTTCGGCTCGCTGACCGATATCGAGCCGCGCTACATCGAGGCGGATGACGGAAGCGGCGATGACGGCACGCGGCTCTTCGCAGCTTTGTCGAACGGGTTGTCCGACGTGCCGCCGGATCGTCTGGCGGGCGTGATCTTCATCACCGATGGCGTGGTTCACGATATCCCGCCGTCCATCGATGCGCTTGGTTTCCGCGCGCCGCTCCACGCGCTCATCACAGGCAGACCGGATGAACGCGACCGGCAGATCAAGCTGCTGGAAGCACCGCGCTTCGGAATCGTCGGCAAGGAGCAGACGATCCGAGCACAGGTGATGGAGCGTGGCGGCACGGGCTCCGCCCTCATCACTCTTCGCCGCGACGGGCAGGTGCTGGCGCGCCAGCAGGTGCAATCCGATACGCCCTTCTCGTTGCAGGTTCTGATCGAGCATGGCGGCACGAACGTGGTCGAACTGGAAGTCGAAGGCCTTCCCAACGAGCTGACCCAGGCTAACAACCGCGCTGTCGTTCCCATCGAGGGCATCCGCGAGAAACTGCGCGTGCTGCTGGTTTCCGGCGAGCCGCATGCGGGCGAGCGGACTTGGCGCAATCTCCTGAAGTCGGATGCCAACGTCGATCTCGTTCACTTCACCATTCTTCGACCGCCGGAGAAGCAGGATGGAACGCCCATCAACGAGCTGTCGCTGATCGCCTTCCCGACGCGTGAGCTGTTCCAGCAGAAGATCAAGGATTTCGACCTCATCATCTTCGACCGCTACGCCAACCAGAGCATCCTGCCGTCCAGCTATTTCGAGAACATCGTGCGCTACGTGCGCGAAGGCGGCGCGATCCTCGTGGCGGCGGGGCCTGAATTCGCGAGCTATGGCAGCCTTGCGCAAACGCGGCTGGCGCCGATCATTCCCGGCCAGCCCAACGGGCGCATCGTGGAGCAGCCTTACAAGGCCAGCATCACCGATACTGGCGAGCGCCATCCCGTGACACGCGATCTTCCGGGCTCGGAGACATCGCCTCCCGCCTGGGGCGAATGGCTGCGCATCATCGGCTCGGAGGTGCAGTCCGGCTCGACCCTCATGTCCGGCGCCAACGATCTGCCCCTGCTCGTGCTGCGCCGTGAGGACAAGGGCCGCGTAGCGCTGCTGCTTTCCGATCACGCGTGGCTCTGGGCGCGCGGCTACCAGGACGGCGGACCGCATCTCGACCTGCTGCGCCGTCTTGCCCACTGGCTCATGAAGGAGCCGGCGCTCGAAGAGGAAGCTTTGCGCGCATCCGCGACAGGCCGCACCATCCGCATCGAGCGTCAGACCATGGAGGAGACGGCGCAGCCCGTCACGCTGATGACGCCGAGCGGCACCGAGAGCAATGTTCCCTTGAACGAAACCCGTCCCGGCCTGTTCACCGCGGAAGTGGAGGGCCGAGAGCTGGGGCTTCACACCGTGCGCTCCGGCGAACTCGTCGCCTTCGTGAGCATTGGCCCCGCCAATCCGCGCGAACTCATGGATGTGTTCAGCAACACCGAGGCTCTCGGGCCCATCGCGGAGGCGACCGGCGGTTCCGTGCGCCGCGTGGCGATGGCGGGAGACCAGAGCATCACTGTGCCTCGCATCCTCGCCATTCATTCCGGATCACGTTTTTCGGGAAGCGACTGGATCGGCGTGAAGCCGAGCGACAGCGCCATCGTGCGCGGCGTCTCGGTGTTCCCTCTGGCCTTAGGCTTCCTCGGCTTGGCGCTCCTGATCGGCTCGACCCTGGCGGCATGGCTGACGGAAGGCCGCCGCCGGGGGTGATCAGATGTCCTTCGGCAGAGGCGTGACGATGCCCTTCGCGCGGTCGAATGCGCCTTCAGCCAGTTCCACGGCGAGGAAGCGGGCGGGATTGACCGGCCCCGGAAGTTGCAATTGCTGCGGCGGGATGCGCTTGAAGCCGAAGCGGCTGTAATAGGGCTCATCGCCCACCAGCAGCACCAATGTGTGCCCCTTCGCCTTCGCGGCTTCGAGGGAGCGGGTCATGAGGGCAGCGCCGATGCCCCGGTTCTCGAAGGCGGGCTCCACCGTCAACGGTCCGAGCATGAGGGCAGGCTCCTCGCCTGCCATGACCGGCGTCAGTCGAACGGAGCCGACCAGCAGCGTGCCGACCATGGCCGTGAACGAGAGATCGAGAACATGGCCGGCGCCTTCACGCAGGCGAGAGGCCGTGCGGGCGAAGCGGCCGGGGCCGAAGGCGCGCTCGTGCAGGCGCTCGATGGCCTCGGAATCGGTGGGTTGCTCGGTGCGGATCAGAAGCGAGAGTTCGGTCATGAACAGGCTCTAAGACGGAGGATGACAGACAAAGGGCGGGCCGGAGGGGCTTCAGCCATGTCGTCGTCGCAAAATCCGTCTGATGGTCATGATCTCGGCTTCTCTTGGGGCCCTTTGGCCATATCAGCGTCGGGCACGCGGCGCAAACGCTTCTCACCAGGTTGCGGATGGCGGAGTCCCATCGAGGATCTCGGCGAGGCGACGACGCGTGGCCGCCGTGGTGCCCTCGGGCAGGCTGTTGAGGGGAAAGAACCCGGCCTCGGCGATCTCGCGGTCAGGCTGCTTCGTATCCAGCACCTGAAACTGGCGGATCACATAGACGAGCACATGATCTCGCCGGGAGGTTCGTCGATTGAAGAACACCCCGGCCAATCGAGGCGGCCCGTCGATGGCGATGCAGGCTTCTTCCTGCAGCTCGCGTGTCAGCGCCTCCAGTGCAGTCTCGCCGGTCTCCACTCCTCCCCCCGGAAGGTGCCAGCCCGGCACATAGGTATGCCTGATGAGAAAGACCTGCCCTCGGTCATCGAGGACCACGGCTCGGACCCCCAAGGTCATCCCCCGGGCGAAACGCCAGTAAGTATGGAGCCCCCAGGTCAATAAGCGGGCCGATTTACCGGGCTTCTTGGAGTCGGACATCAAATAAGCTAATCACAACAAGATTACGGGAAGATGAACGAAGCCATTCTGGAAACGCATAGCTGAGCCATAAAAATGGCGCGTGACCCGCATGCTACCAAGGTCTAATACGGCGTCAACCAAAGGTGTTCCAATGTTTCTCGCCCTGATCCTCTCCCGTTTCAACCGTTCCGCCCGCTTTTCGTGGTCGCCCGCCCTCAACCTCGAGGACCGCACGATCTACTCGACCCTGATCCCGGGCGCTCAGTACTAAGCCATTTCGGCTGACCGGGCTTAAGCCTCGCAAAGCTTGGCGCAAGGCCCCTTTCGAACTGACCGAGCGCGGTATCTCCGCGCTCCATGTCCTCACTATGAACTGCCTCTTCTAGAGCATCGTGCTCAAAAGTGGATCCGGTTTTGCGCCCGAACGATGCTCTCACGTAGAGAGAAGGCATCGGATCGATCCAAAAAGTGCAAATCCACTTTTTGGTCCGATGCTGTAGCCGGTATCTTCACCGGCAGCGCTTGACGCCGACGCCAGAGCGGGCGAACTGTCGCCCGGTTCACGCAGTCAGGCCCCATGTTCCGCATTGCCCATCTCACCGACCCGCATGTCGGGCCGCTCCCCCGCCCCCGCCTGAAGCAGTTGCTGAACAAGCGCCTGACCGGCTGGTACAACTGGCACCGCAGCCGCCACGACCATCACGACATGGAACTGCTGGCCGAGCTGGTCGCCGATATCCATGCCCAGAACCCGGATCACATCACCTGCACGGGGGATACCTGCAACATCGGCCTTCCCGACGAGTGGGAAACATCGCGCATCTTCATGGAAGGCCTTGGCGATCCATCCCGGGTAACCTTCGTGCCCGGCAATCACGACGCCTATGTGCGCGGCTCGCTCGAAGGCCTGCTGAAGAAGGTCTCGCCCTGGACGCGGGGCGACAACGGCTCCGAAGCTGTTTTCCCCTATCTGCGCCGTTATGGGCAGATTGCCATCATCGGCTTGTCCTCCGCCATTCCCACCCTGCCGCTGGTGGCAAGCGGACGCGTGGGGTCCAAGCAGCTCAAGGCGACCGAGGAGATCCTCGTCGAACTCGGGCGCGATCCCTTCTGCTTCCGGATCATCCTCATCCATCACCCGCCTCACGTGGGCGGCGCGGACCCTGGACGCAATCTGACGGATGCTCCCAAATTCGAAGCCATGATCGGCCGTGTCGGCGCGGAGCTGATCCTGCATGGGCACAACCATGTCGGCTCGCTCGCGCATCTCGACGGCCCACGCGGCCCGGTTCCGGTCATCGGCGCGCCCTCGGCCTCCGCCAGAGGCGGAACGCTGACCCATAAGGCCGGATATCACCTCTTCACCATCGACCGCGATGAGACGGGCTTCCTGCTCAAGGCGGAGCTGCGCGGCTTGAGGCCTGACGGCACTGTAGGCGGCATGGGCATGCTTTCGCTGGCCCGCATCCGCAAGGCCGAGCAGAATATCTGAGGCAAGGCGATCCTATAGTTGAAGTAATAGGAGCAAACTTCGGCTCACCGCCAAATCTTAGCGAAGTGAAAATGCCCCCTCGCCGGCCAAGCTTGAATGGAACGGCCAAGCCTTTCGCGGATATATTTCCCTTTTCTGGAACCGCCTAGTCCACTCCTCGTTGAAGGGGTGCAGCAGCTACCCATGAACATTGCAAGCCTGTCGAGCTTCGCACGGTGTACTGCGATCCAGAAACAGGAGACCCTTATGAAGAAACATCTTGCTCTTGCGGCCCTGCTCGCAACCGTTTCCTCGCCCGCCTTCGCTCAGGCCATCATGGACAGCCAGAGCTATCGCATGATGGCGGCCCAGTCCGATGCCTTCGAGATCGCCTCCAGCCAGCTGGCCCTCCAGCGCTCCCGCAACACCAATGTCCGCAACTACGCTCAGGAAATGATCGAGGCTCACAGCATGACGAGCCAGGCGCTCAATGGCGGGCGCGCAGTTTACAGCTCCTCGGGTGAGTTCATCACGGGCTCGCTCGGCGGCACTCTCGCCGGCGCTGGCATCGGCGCTCTGATCGGCGGCCCGGTTGGCGCTGCCGTGGGTGCGGGCGTCGGCGCTGCCGCCGGCTCGACCGCTGGTGCGGCTGCGACGTCTCAGGGCGCCGCCGGTGGCTCGGCCACAGGCGCTCTTACGGGTGCGGGCGTCGGCGCCCTGGTCGGTGGCCCGGTCGGCGCCGCCGTTGGCGCAGGCGTCGGCGCGACGACGGGCGCTGCTGCCGGCACCGCCGCCGACGTGCAATCGACCGGCTCCATCGCTCCCATTCGCCTCGGCGTTCCTTTGAGCCCGGAAAAGACCGCGATGCTCAACGAGCTCGCCTCCACTTCCGGCTCGCAGTTCGATCGCCTCTACGGCACGTACCAGCGCCAGGCGCACCAGGAAGCTCTCTCCCTCCACTCGAACTATGCGCAGAATGGCGGCGATCCGTCTCTGCGCCAGTTCGCTTCTTCCGTGGTGCCGCATATCGAGCATCACATGATGGAAGCGCGCCGCCTTCCGGGCGGGACCGCTCGCCGCTAAGCGGCAAGCTTGAATGCATCGGCGGCGGGTCTTCGGACCCGCCGTTTTCACTTCGACCGCAGAAACTCTTCCACCTTGTCCCGCTTCGGAATTGGCGCGACGGCCCCCTTACCCAGCGTCGACAAGGCCGCGGCAGCATTGGCATAGGATGTGGCCTTGAACGCATCGCGATGCACGAGCCATTCGGCCAAAAACGCACCGTCGAAGGTATCGCCTGCTCCGGTCGCATCAACGGCCTCGACCGGATATGGCGAAATGACCTCGCGACGATCCTTCGTCGCGACCATGGTGCCGTTCTTGCCCATGGTGAGGGCGACGACGTTGCAACCGAGAGCGAGATAAAATGCGCAGATATCCTCGGGCCGTTCGAGCCCTGTGAGCTGCTGCGCATCGTCGAGACCCGGCAGAAGAATGTCGGTCATTGCCGCCGCCCCATTGATAATGGCGCGTGCGCGATCGAGAGGCCAGAGCTTCAAACGAAGATTGGTATCGTAGCTCACCACTGTGCCATTCGCCTTCGCATGGCGCATGGCGGCGAAGACCGCATCGGTGCAGCTCTCCGAGATCGCCTGACTGATGCCAGATGCGTGCATAATACGCGCGGAGGCGATCTGCTCGAGCGGCAGCTCCCCAACCGTGACGAGGCTCGCGGCAGAGCCGGCGCGGGCATAGGAGAACACATGCCCGTCTTCGCCGTAGCTGATGAAGTATGCGCCGGTGCGGCCATCCTTGCGCAGGATCACGGACGACGTGTCGATATTTTCTCCCTGCCAGAGATTGAGAAAATCCTGGCCGAAGGAATCGCTCCCGAGCGCCGTGAACATTGCAGTCTTCGCCCCTTGGCGTGCGGCGGCAACTGCGGTGTTGGAAACATCGCCGCCATGACCCGGTAGATAAAGGCGCTCGCCGTTGCGCTGCACTTCCGCGAATTCCATCAAGGGCTCGCCGAAGGTGAGAAGGTCGATGCTTTTCATGGACTATCCTGCCTTTGTTGGAAGTGCAGACGGCCCGCCCTCGCCTATGGCGACGACTTTGCCGGGATTGAGTATGTTCTGCGGATCGAGCGCACGCTTGACGCTGCGCATGAGATCGAGCGCCACCGCATCCTTGTAGAGCGTCAGCTCATCGCGCTTGATGAGACCGATGCCGTGCTCGGCGGATATCGAGCCGTTCATGCCGTGCACGATGTCGTGCACGATACGGTTGAAGCGCTCCCACTCCGCCAGATACGCGCCCTTGTCCATGCCGACCGGCTGGGACAGGTTGAAGTGAATATTGCCGTCGCCGAAATGTCCGAAGGCGCAGACGCGCACGCCTTCCATTTCCGCTTCGCAGGCTTTCGTCGCTATATCGATGAACTCCGCGACCCGCGATACGGGAACGGCCACATCGTGCTTGATGGAGCCGCCTTCCAGGCGCTGCACTTCGGAGAGATGTTCGCGCAAGCCCCAAAGCGCCTGGCTCTGCGCCTCGCTCGCACCGATCACGGCATCCTGCACGAGGCCTGCCTCGAAGCACTCTCCGAGAACAGCCTCAATCTGCCCCTGCAGATCCGCATCCTTCTGCGGCGAGGAGAGTTCGATCAGCGCGTAGGCATTGTGCTTCTCGGCAAGCGGACGCACGGAACCGGGCATGTGCTTGAGCACGATCTCGATACCGAATTCGGGAATGTATTCGAAAGCAGTGAGCTGATCGCCCGCCGACTCGCGAAGATGCTGAAACACCCTCAGCGCATCGTAGGGCGACTCGCATCCGATAAAGGCGGTGACACGCGCATGCGGCTTTGGGTAAAGCTTCAGCACCGCGGCCGTGATGATGCCGAGCGTTCCCTCCGAGCCGATGAAGAGATCCTTCAGATCATAACCCGTATTGTCCTTGCGCAGACCCTTCAACCCATCCCAGACGCGGCCATCCGCAAGCACGACCTCAAGACCCAATGTCAGGTCGCGCATGTTGCCGTAGCGCAGAACGGCGGTGCCGCCCGCATTGGTAGCGAGGTTCCCGCCGATGCGGCACGAGCCTTCGGAGGCAAGCGAGAGCGGGAAGAGATAACCGGCGTCATTCGCCGCATCCTGCACCGCCTTCAGGATGGCTCCCGCCTCCACGGTGACCGTGGCGTTGACGGGATCGATTTCGCGGATGCGGTCGAGGCGAGTCAAGGACAGCACCACGCCGCCATAAGGAACACCGCCCCCGACGAGGCCCGTATTACCGCCTTGGGGGACCACAGGAACACCCGCCTTCGCGCATTCCCGCAGAACGAATGCAACTTCGTCACGATCCTTCGGGCGCACGACCGCCAAGGCCTCGCCGCGATAGAGCCCGCGCGCTTCCGTGACATGGCCTTCGAGATCGTCTGCCGCCGTCAGCACATAGGCAGAGCCAAGCCGTGCCGTGAGTGTCTCGATCAGGGCCGTGCCGGTCGCGGCTGGTGCGGACATCGTTGTTACTCCCGTCATGCCTTCGTTCAATACGACTTGTGAAGCGAACCGCAAGGTGTAGGAAAGGAGAAAGACGGTCCCCTCCCGGACCGCCATGAACGAGAGAGCTGTCACGAAACGCCATGGCCACCGTCATCCCTACGCCCCCGATCACCGCCCTTCCCGTCGCCGGTTCAAGCGATCAATTCCCCGTGCGGCGCGTCTATTGCGTGGGGCGCAACTACGCAGCCCATGCCCGCGAGATGGGCGGAGACCCGACCCGCGAGCCGCCTTTCTTCTTCATGAAACCTGCTGATGCCCTGCAGGTCGTGCCCGAGGGACAGACGGTCGATCATCCCTACCCGCCCAAGACCCAGAACTACCATTTCGAGATCGAGCTCGTGGTAGCGCTGGCAAAAGGGGGCAAGAACATCCCTGTCGAGCAGGCCCTCGATCACGTGTTCGGCTATGCCGTCGGCCTCGACATGACCCGCCGAGACCTCCAGGACGAGGCCAAGCAGCTTCGCCGCCCTTGGGAGCTCGGCAAGGCCGCGGATTTCTCCGGCCCCGTCGGCCCGCTCCATCCCGCATCGAAGGTGGGCCATCCGGCCAAGGGCGCCATTTCCCTGGCCGTCGACGGCGCGGTGAAGCAAAAGTCCGACCTGTCCGACATGATCTGGTCCGTCGCCGAGCAGATCTCTTATCTCTCCTCCTATTTCGAACTGGCGCCGGGCGACGTGATCTTCGCCGGAACGCCGGAAGGGGTGGGCGCCGTGACCCAAGGTCAGACAATGACCGGGACTATTGAAGGGCTTGGCGAGATCCGTTTGCGCGTTGTGTAAGGTTCGCCAGCTGACACTTGCCTTTTCCAAAAGATTGGCTGTTACTGCCTTACGGCGCGGCTCTTAAGGAACCGCGAGCAATTCGGCCCGGGAGCAATCCGGGCCAGAGAATAAGGGAACGACTATGAACTTCGTTAAGACCATTGGCTTGGCTCTTCTCGGCTCGACGCTCGCCTTGGGTGCTGCCTCGGCCCAGGAGAAGACCATCAAGATCGCCACCGAAGGCGCTTATGCTCCGTGGAACTTCACGGGCGCCGGCGGCAAGCTCGAAGGCTTCGAGATCGATCTGGCCAACGACCTGTGCGCCCGCATGAAGGTGAAGTGCGAGATCGTGGCCCAGGATTGGGACGGTATCATTCCTGGCCTCACCGCCAAGAAGTACGACGTCATCATGGCCGGCATGAGCATCACCGAGGAGCGCCAGAAGACCATCGACTTCGCCGGTCCCTACGCCAACTCCCCGAACGGCTTCCTCGTGGAGAAGAGCTCCCCGCTCGCCAAGATTCCGGGCACGGGCGAGGCTTACAACCTCGGCACGCAGCAGGCTGCGGCCGAGAAGGCCATCGAGGCCTACAAGCCGCTCCTGAAGGGCAAGACCGTCGGCGTGCAGGGCTCGACCATCCACTCGAACTTCGCCGACAAGTACCTGAAGGGCACGGCCGAGATCCGCGAGTACAAGACCACCGAGGCCCATGACCTCGACCTCGCCGCCGGCCGCATCGACATCGTGCTTGCCGATGCTACCGCCATCATCGGCACCCTCGATAAGCCGGAGTTCAAGGACTACGTCATGGTCGGCCCGTCCATCACCGGCGGCCTGCTCGGCGCCGGCGTCGGCGTCGGCATGCGCAAGGGCGATGCGGAGCTGAAGAAGGGCTTCGAGGACGCGATCAAGGCAGCCAAGGCGGACGGCACGATCAAGAAGCTCACGGAGAAATGGTTCAAGATCGACCTGACCCCCCGCAGCTGATCCCTGCCGGAGAATCCCTCAAGGCGCGGCTTCTGCCGCGCCTTTTTGTATGAAAACGGGCACGCTGCGACGCAAAACACCATTTTTGGCGCTGTATTCGCTATGAATTGGGCTTGCACTGGCTCTGCTTTTGAATGTTAGTTTTGACGTGGCGGGCGGAAGACTCCGCCTGGACAAGATTCAGCTCAAGCTGATCAAGGGAACGACGATGAAGCTGTTGAAAACACTAGGTTTCGGCCTGCTGGCCTCCGCACTCGCTATCGGCGCCGCCTCGGCCCAGGACAAGACGGTCAAGATCGCCACGGAAGGCGCTTACGCCCCGTGGAACTTCACGGGCCCCGGCGGCAAGCTGGATGGTTTCGAGATCGAGCTCGCCAATGACCTGTGCGCCCGCATGAAGGTGAAATGCGAGATCGTGTCCCAGGATTGGGACGGCATCATTCCCGCCCTCAATGCCAAGAAGTACGACGCCATCATGGCCGGCATGAACATCACGCCGAAGCGCCTCGAGGCGATCAACTTCTCCCGCCCCTATGCCACCGGCTCCCACGGCTGGGGTGTGCTGAAGGATTCGCCGCTGGCCAAGCTCGCAGGCCAGGGCAAGCGCATCAACCTCGAGAAGGACGCCGACGCCGCCAAGGCGATGATCGAGGAATGGAAGCCGCTCCTGAAGGGCAAGACCGTCGGCACGCAGAGCTCGACCGTCAACGGCGCGTTCCTGGAAAAGTACCTGAAGGACACGGTCACCATCCGCGAGTACAAGACCACCGAGCAGCACGACCTCGACCTCGCTGCCGGCCGCATCGATGCGATCTTCGCGGCGCATTCCTCGCTCAAGGCCTCGACGGAGAAGCCGGAATTCAAGGACATGATGATCGCCGGCGGCGCTGTGGACGGCGACGTGCTCGGGCGCGGCGTGGCGGTCGGCCTGCGCAAGGACGATGCCGAGCTGAAGGGCATGTTCGACAAGGCGATCCAGGCCGCCATCGACGACGGCACCGTGAAGAAGCTCACGGAGAAGTGGTTCAAGATCGACATGGCTCCTCAGACCTGACGAGGATTCGCAGGATCGGTGCGGTTTCGCGCCGAATGTGACAGTTGACGCCTCGCCCCGCGCATGACGCGGGGCGGAGCACATTCAGGAAAGTCAAAAAGCGTGCAGCAACTGAGCTACTTCGAGCTCATCGGGTTCGGCCCCAACGGATGGGGATGGCTTCTCATCACGGCCACGGGCATGACGATCGCGGTCGCGATCTGCGGTTTCCTCGCCGGCTCCGTCGTCGGCACCTTCGTGGCCTGGGGCAAGATCGGCGGCAATACCGTCCTTCGCGGCATTGCGGACGGCTACACCACCGTCCTTCGCGGCATCCCGGATCTGCTCGTTATCTATCTGTTCTATTTCGGCGGCAGCGCGGCGCTCGGCGCCATCGGCAGCCTGTTCGGCGCCGAGGGCTTCATCGGCGTCCCCGCTTTCGTCACCGGCGCGCTCGCCATCGGCATCGTGTCGGGCGCCTATCAGGCCGAGGTCTTTCGCGGAGCATATCAGGTCGTGAGCCGCGGCGAGTTGGAGGCGGCGCGCTCGGTCGGCATGCATCGCTGGCTCATGTTCCGCCGCATCATCGCGCCGCAGGTCCTGCGCTATGCCATTCCTGGCCTCGGCAATACCTGGCAGCTGGTGCTGAAGGAATCCGCGCTGATCTCCGTAACCGGCCTCGTCGAGCTGCTGCGCCAGTCGCAGGTGGCCGCCGGTTCCACGCGACGTCCGTTCGATTTCTACATCACCGCCGCGATCCTCTATCTGCTCATCACCTGGGTCTCGACCTATCTCTTCCAGCGCGCGGAGACATACTCGATGCGCGGCGTTCGGAGGGCTTCCTGATGGATTTCGCCTTCATGTGGGAAGCCTTTCTGCGGTTGATCGCAGGCGTTCCCCTCACACTCAACCTGGCCTTCACCTCGATCGCCTTCGGCGCCGTCTTCGCCATGTTGCTCGCGCTGATGCGCATGTCGAACTTCAAGATCTTCAACTGGCCGGCGCAGGCATACGTGTTCGCGTTTCGCGGCACGCCGCTGCTCGTGCAGATCTTCCTGATCTATTACGGCCTCGGCCAATTCAGGCCCACCTTGCAGGAGCTGGGCCTCTGGGGCTTCTTCCGTGAGCCTTACTGGTGCGCTGTTCTGGCACTCACGATGAACACCGCAGCCTATGGAAGCGAGATCATACGCGGCGGATTGCAGGCCGTTCCCTACAATCAGGTGGAAGCCGCGCGCGCCTGCGGCATGTCCGGCTTCCTGCTGTTTCGCCGCATCGTTTTCCCGATCGCCGTGCGCCAGGCGCTGCCCGCCTATGGCAGCGAGATCATCCTGATGGTGAAGGCGACGTCGCTCGCCTCCGTCATCACCATGATGGAAGTGACGGGCCTTGCGGCGAAGATGATTTCGCAAACCTTCCGCGCCGTCGAAGTCTTCATCGTGGCAGGCATCATCTACCTGTTCCTCAACTTCATCATCACGCGCATCATCATGGCCATCGAATGGTGGCTCTCGCCTCACCTGCGCCGGCCGGCCGCCCTCAAGTCGCGCCTGGAGGCTGTCCATGTCTAACGGAGCCGCATCCTTGTCGTCAGAGTCCACGCCCGCCGTTTCGATCAACAATCTGCGTAAGAGCTTCGGCTCCCTCGAGGTTCTTAAAGGAGTGTCCCTGAAGGCCAATGAAGGCGACGTGATCTCCATTCTCGGCGCGTCCGGCTCGGGCAAGTCCACGATGCTTCGCTGCATCAACATGCTCGAAGTGCCGGATGCCGGCGAAGTTCGCATCGGCGGCGAGGAGATCAAGCTGAAATCCACCCGCAAGGGCATGGTGCCGGCGGATCAGCGTCAGGTGGACCGCATCCGCTCGCGCGTCGCCATGGTGTTCCAGAGCTTCAATCTCTGGTCCCACATGACGATCCTGGAGAATGTCATCGAAGCGCCCGTGCATGTGCAGAAGCGCCCGAAGGCGGAATGCATCGCGGAAGCGGAAGAACTGCTGGCGAAGGTGGGCATTGCCGACAAGCGCAACCAATACCCATCTCACCTCTCCGGCGGACAGCAGCAGCGCGCCGCCATTGCGCGCGCTCTCGCCATGCATCCCAAGGTGATGCTGTTCGACGAGCCGACATCCGCGCTCGATCCGGAACTCGTCGGCGAAGTTTTGCGCGTGATGCGCTCCCTCGCAGAGGAAGGCCGCACCATGCTGGTGGTGACTCACGAGATGGGCTTTGCCCGCGACGTCTCGAACCGGGTCATGTTCCTGCACAAGGGCATGGTCGAGGAAGAAGGCGCGCCGGGGGACGTGTTCAACGCTCCGAAGTCGGAGCGCTTCAAGCAGTTCATCTCAAGCCATCGCTAGTGCCTTTCGGCAAATCAAAACTGCAAGAAAAAGGGCCGTTTCCATCGTCGTGGAAACGGCCCTGATTTTTTAACGGCGCTCGATCTGCCGAGCAGGTGTCTGCGGTGGAGGCTGATAGCCATCGCCGCGTGGACCCGCGGGATAGTCACGCCATTCACCACGCATTTGCGGCGGCTGCGAGCGGGGGATGAGCATGCCCAGCACTGCCGGAACGGCCAGGATCAGCAGCGACACGAGCCCCCACACGAACACGATGGCGCCGAGACCGAGGCCGCGCAGGGTCGCAAGCGCCCAGCCGATCCACTCAACCGCTTCAGGGTCTGCGCCGATCATGTCCGCATTGCGCACCGCCATGTCGCCGAACAGGTCGAACAATCCGTAGGTGCCCCATGCCACGAGGGACCAGATCGCAACCGCGATCCAGGCGATGACCCAAAGCAGGCGCCTCATGATCGACGCTCCCCGACACGCACCGCGGTGCCCTCGATCTCGCGAGGACCGCGTTTCGTGACGCCGAGGTGGTCGTGGATGATGCGCAGGTTGCGCTGGTTCGCCTTGAAGAAGACGTCGAACACGTCACCAGCCAGCGGGATGGCGCCGATGGCCGTGTCTACCGCCACGTTGCCGACCATGCGGGCGATTTTCCAGCGCGGAAGGCCGAGCTGGCGCGCCTCCCAAATGATGTAGCTGGCGAGCGCCGCCGAGATGGCATCGCCCACGCCGGGCACGAGGCCCAGCACGGCATCGAGACCCACGCGCCGGTTCAAACCTGGAATGAGGACGGCGCTGTCCAGAAGGTTCGCCAGAAGCCCGATACGCGCAAGCGAGTCTTCTCGGGTCGGGCCGGCGGCCTTGAGCACCTCGAACATGTCTCCACGAGCAGCCTTCATTCCAGTCTCCAAATGCCGATGTTACGGCTCGCAACATGATATGAGTATCAGTAAAGGCAGGTACAAGACCTCAAATCAAAAATCATATAACATTAGATGTGCATCATATAACATTCAGTATTGATATTGATAACGTTCAGTAATGAGATTTTTTTAAAGGCTATAATCGTTGCAAAATAAGGAATTGAGAAATCAATACTCCTTTTGAGTCCCCTGCTCATCTTGACCTGCCATTGTCTCGCCAAAGCCCCTGCTTAGTTGCTTGACCTTAAGCGGGAAACGCGGGTGTCAGTTTACTGACCAATAACAATCGATTGCCGTTGCGGGAGGACCATCCACGCAGCTCTACACGTGTGGGGGCTCAGAACGGGGAGATCCCGATGAGCGCTAAATCTCAACTGTGCCTTGCGTTCTGGCTCGCCGGCACGGCGAGCCTCATGTCCACGGGCCTGGCGCCGGCCTTCGCCTCCGATGCGATGCCGTTGCCACCAACGGCCTATGCCAGCCTGCCCTCGAACGACAAGATCAACGAAACCAGCACCACCGGCAGCCTGCCCAATTCAAACCAGCTGAATTCAAACCAGCTTGGCGCGAAAACCCTGTCCGGCTTTGCTTCGCTGGTGGCGCAGGGTTCCATCACCATCCGCGCCAGCGCCCCGACGAACTGCCTTCCCGGCGATCTGCGGGAGGTGGTGGCGGATGTCGCGAGCAAGTTCGGCCCGGTGAGTGTCGAGTCGACCCACCGAAGCTCGAGCCGCAACTGGCGCGCAGGCGGCGCGCGTAAATCCCTTCACCTCTCCTGTCGCGCCATCGATTTCAGAGTGCGAACACGCACCCGTGGCGTCATGGCTTATCTTCGCGACCGCGCCGAGGTCGGAGGACTCAAAATCTATCGCAACGGCATCATCCACATCGATAATGGATCGCGTCGATCCTGGTAGCGGAGAGCTGGCACTTGCGGCGGAAGTGTAGGACACTCGGCCCATGTTCGAGACCTTCACGCATCGCCGCATCGAGACCTCCGAGGCCGTCATCAACCTGCGTCATGGTGGCGACGGCCCGCCGGTTCTGCTGCTTCACGGCCACCCGCAAACCCACGTGATGTGGCATCACGTGGCGCCACGATTGGCGGAAACCTTCACCGTCGTCTGCGCAGATCTGCGCGGCTACGGCGACAGCTCGAAACCGCCGACCGAGGAGGACCATGCGCCCTACTCGAAGCGCGCCATGGCCCGCGACATGGTGGAGGTAATGCAGCAATTGGGATTCGAGCGCTTCGCCGTGGTCGGCCATGATCGCGGCGGACGCTGTGCTTATAGGATGGCGCTCGATCATCCTGAGCGGATCGCGGCGTTGTCGGTGCTCGACATCCTGCCGACATGGGAGCACTTCACGCGCACCGACATGGCTTTCGCCATGGGCTACTGGCACTGGTTCTTCCTCGCGCAGCCTCACCCGATTCCGGAAACGCTGATCGCTTCGAACCCGGATATTTTCTACCTGCGACGCGGACGCGACATGTTCGATGCGCAGGCCCTGGCAGAATACAGGCGCTGCTTCACCAACCCCGAGACGGTTCACGCCATGTGCGAGGATTATCGCGCGGGCGCTACGATCGACATGCAGCTGGACGGAGCCGATAAGCAGGCAGGCCGGCGCATTCAATGCCCCGTGCAGGCGCTATGGGGGCAGAAGAACGGGCTCGACCGCTGGTATGATGTGCTCGCCGTGTGGCGCGATTGGGCAGACCGCGTTGAAGGTCACAGCATTCCTTGCGGCCACTATCTCGCCGAGGAGGCGCCGGAGGAAACGCTTGCCGCCCTCAAGCCGTTTCTGGAACGCGCCTTCAGGGTTTGAAGGAACCGATCCGGGCCACGCGCAGCGACAACGGGAAGCTGATGACGCGCCGCTTGTCCGGATCTCCCCACGCCTTCAGAAGATCGCGCTTGAATTGCTCGATGGGTTCTCGCCCCAAAGCCTTCTCCGCACCGCGCACGGCTGACCAAGTATCCACATAGCCGATGAGTTCGTAGGCGTTCCATTGCGCCTCGATAGCAAGAGCCGGCGGCGTTAATTCGTCGAATGGAAAGACGAGCGAGCGATAGCCTTCCTCCACATGGCGGCGCTCGGGAGGCCAGTAAGGGCCAACCACATCCTTGTAAAAATGTTGGATGGTGCCGTCGATGTCAGAATCGGCCTGGATCACGCCGTAGGTGATCAGCGCCATCACGGCATCGGTTCTCCCCACACGATGCGCCTCCGCGTAAAACGCATCGAGGTCGAACCAATGGGCTGCCTGCGCCACCGTGATCAGATCAAATGCGTCATCAGGCAATCCACTGCTCTCTGCGGGCGCAACGCGGTACTCCACACGCGCATGCGCTTCGGCCTTCTCGATCTGCGGCGCGCTGGCATCGGTTGCGATCACACGCTCGAAGCGCTCCGCAAGCAGCACCGAGAGCTGTCCCGTGCCGCATCCCACATCGAGCGCCGCATCGGTGTGCTCGCAAAGGCTCGCGAGATAATCGACGAGGGCACGCGGATAGGTGGGGCGATAGGCAGCGTAATCGCCCGAACGCATCGAGAAGTGGTCCTTGAAGGACAAGTCTCAGCTCTTCGCGAATGGCGCGATGACGACGCCGTTTGCTTCGAGCTTCTGCCGCACCGTTCGCGCCATCGCGACGGCGGTGGGTTCGTCACCATGGACGCAGATCGTGTCGATCTCGACGGGTATGCGCTTGCCGGATACGGTCGTAATCGCCTTGTCCTGCACCATGCGCAACACGCGCTCCGCCGCCGCATCGGCATCGTGCAGCACGGAGCCCGGCTTCTTGCGGCTGGTGAGCGTTCCGTTGTCTTCGTAAGTGCGGTCCGCAAAGACTTCGCGCGCCACCTTCACGCCAAGCGTATCTGAAGCCTTTTCCATCAGAAGACCGGGCATGCACACATTGATGAGGCTTCCATCGACACCCTTGATGGCGCGGGCGATGGCGAGCGCCAGATCCTCATCCTCATTCGCCATGTTGTTGAGTGCGCCGTGCACCTTCACATATGTCACCTTGTGCCCGGCCAATAGCGCAACCGCCTGCATGGCGCCGATCTGGTAGGCGATCATGCGTTCGATCTCGACAGGCGTATCGCCTTTGATGAAGCGGCGGCCGAACCCATGCAGATCGTTGAAGCCGGGATGCGCGCCGATAGCCACGCCCTTGCGCTTCGCAATCTCCGCCGTCCGGAACATGATCGACGGATCGCCCGCATGAAACCCGCAGGCGATGTTGGCGGAAGAGACGATGCTGAGCATCGCCTCGTCGTCACCCATGGCCCAGGGGCCGAAGCCCTCGCCCATATCGCAGTTCAGATCGACTTTCATGACTCTCACACCAGAACAGGCTGCGCCTTCTGCGCGCCGACATGGAACACACGCTTATAACGCTCGATCTCCGCGCTCGGTCCCATTGCCTTCGTCGGATTGTCCGACAGCTTCACCGTCGGGCGGCCATCGGCGGAGATGACCTTGCAGACGATGGAGATCGGATCGAGACGTCCTTCAGGCGCAAGTCCGCGGAAATCGTTGGTGAGCAGCGTGCCCCAGCCATAGCCGATGCGCATGCGGCCGCGGAAATGGTTGTGAATGCGCTCGATCAGATCGACGTCGAGACCATCGGAAAAAATGGCGAGTTTTTCCGTTGGGTTCTGGCCGCGCTCGCGCCACCACGCAATCGCCTCTTCGCCGCCTTCGATGGGGTCCTTGGAATCGATGCGGATGCCGGTCCAGGACGGCACCCATTCCGGCGCATTCTGAAGGAAGTTCGTGGTGCCGTAGGTATCGGGCAGGATGACGAGCAGGTTGCCCTCGTAATCCTGCTGCCAATCGGCGAGCACGCGATAAGGCGCCGACGCCAGCTCCGCGTCGTTGTCTGCGAGTGCGGCATAAACCATGGGAAGCTCATGCGCATTCGTGCCGACGGCCTCCACTTCCTGGCGCATGGCGATGAGGCAGTTGGAGGTGCCGAGGAACGAATTGCCCAAGCCCTCGATCATGGCCTGCACGCACCAATCCTGCCACAGAAAGCCGTGGCGGCGACGCGTGCCGAAATCGGCGATGGAAAGATCGGGCATCGTCTTCAGCCGCTCGATCTTCTCCCATACCCGTGTCATGGCGCGGGCATAGAGCACCTGCAGCTCGAACTTGCCCATGCCCCTCAAGACGCCGCGCGAGCGTAGCTCGTTGAGGATGGCGAGCGCCGGGATCTCCCACATGGTGGTCTCGATCCAGGGTCCGTGGAAGGTCAGCACGTACTGGCCGTCTTCCTTCTCCAGCAGGTATTCGGGAAAGCGGAAGGTCTCGAGCCAGTCCATGAATTCCGGCGAGAACATCTGCCGCTTGCCATAGAAGGTGTTGCCGCGCAGCCAGGTAGACTCACCGCGCGTCAGGGACAAGCTTCTTACATGGTCGAGCTGTTCGCGCAGCTCGCCCGCATCGATGATGTCGGCCAGCCGGATGCGGGTAGTGCGGTTGTGGATGCCGAACGTGACCTGCACATCCCGATGGCGGCGGAAGATCGTCTGCGCCATCAGAAGCTTGTAGAAGTCCGTATCAAGCACCGACCGCACGATCGGGTCGATCTTCCAGGTATGGTTATAGACCCTGGTCGCGATGTCCGCCATCGCTTGCTCCTCACCGTTTCAAGGAGGCGAGACCATAGCGAAGCCGCCCTTAAGATGAAAGGGTGCCCGGCTCCGTATTCAGGCTAAGCTCAGCCTAAGGAGGCAGAACATCGATTTGGATGGAGGAATAATAGGCTGCAATATCGGCCATGTCCTGGTCTGACAGGTCTTTTGCTACGATGTTCATGCTCTCGTTCTTGCGGGTCTCGGTCTTGTACTCGCCTAAGGACTTCACGAGATAGCTTTCGATCTGGCCTGCGAGGTTGGGTGCCTCTGGGTTCTTGGAGAGCCCGTCGAGCCCATGGCAGGCTTGGCATGTCGTGATCTTCTGGCGCCCGGCTCTGGCATCCCCTGCGCTTGCAACGGCGGGAGCGAGACAGGCGAGCAAAGCCCCCATGGCGACCAGAGTAGCGATCTTTTTCATGTTGCTGCTTTCCGAAAGGAACAGGCGCGCCTGTGAAGGCGCGCCTGCCGAGATACTGTCACTGGCCTTCATAAGAAATGCGATAGATCGCACCCGCCGTGTCGTCAGAGACGAGGAGCGAACCGTCGAGGAGCACGGCCACGTCCACCGGACGGCCGAGATATTCCCCGTTTTCCGTCAGCCAGCCCTCGGCGAAGACCTGCGGCTTGTCCGCGGTGCCGTCGGGCTTCAACGGAGTGAACATGACCCGCGCGCCGATGGGCTTGGTGCGGTTCCAGGAGCCATGCTGCGCCGAGAAGATGCCGCCCTGATAGCTGCGAGGGAACATGCGGCCGTTATAATAGACCAGTCCGAGATCGGCAGCGTGCGGTGCCATCTCGGCCTGCGGAGCCACAGTGCCGGCGGGCACCTGATCGTCCTTGTACTCGACGGTGCGGACTGCGCCGCCGCCATAATAGGGGAAGCCGAAATTCTGGCCCATCTGCGTGGCACGGTTCAGCTCGCCTGGAGGCTGGTCGTCGCCCATGCCGTCCACCTGGTTGTCGGTGAACCACAGGGTCTTGTCATTGGGATTGAACTCGATGCCAACGGAATTGCGGATGCCGGTTGCGTAGACTTCCTTGTTCTTTCCGTCCTGATCCATGCGGACGATGCCGCCGATGCCGCTGCGCTTGTAAAGATCCATCTTGTCCTTCGGCGGCACGTTGAAGGGCTGGCCTAGCGCGATGTAGAGCTTGTTGTCAGGCCCCACGCGGCAGACGCGGGCGGTGTGATTGAAGCTTTCCTCCGCCGGCGGAATCAGCTCGCCCTGTTTCGCTACCACGAAGGCCGCCACATCCGGCCCCTCATAGAAGAACTCGGCAGCGGGGAATTGCAGCACGCGGTTCTGCTCCGCCACATAAAGGATGCCGTCGCGGGAGAAGCACACGCCGTTCGGGATCTTGAACTCGACGGATGGAGCGAATTGTTTCACCTCGTCGGCAATGCGATCCTTGTCGCGATCCGTCACGACATAAACGTTATTCTTGCGGGTTCCGACGAAAACAACACCGGCATTGGGACCAACAGCCATGTGCCGCGCATCCGGCACGATGGCATAGAGATCGATCTTGAAGCCCGCTGGCAACTTGACCTTTTCGAGATTGCGCCTGATGGCGTCGGCGCGCCGTCCCTCCTGCGGAATCTGTCGTGGTTCGACGGTTCCGGTACTCTGAAACGAAGAGAGCTTTTCGAGATTGCTGGTCGGTTGAGGTGAAGGCTGAGCAAAGCTGGTGGATGCAAACGCTACAGTGGAGACGGCGGCAAGCCAGACGAACTTCATCGTTCCCTCCCTGGGAGCGCCCCCTTTTGCTGATTCATTGTTGCGGAACGGATCGCTCCGTTTTCTTTTGCTTATCGCATTTGATCATACTCAAGCTTTCATTTGAAAGAAATACGAAACAAAGAAGTAACCGGAACAACAAAAAGGGCCGCGTGAGCGACCCTGATTGAGTGAATGATTGAAAGTTGCATCAGCTGAGATTGACTTTCGCCTGATCTCCCGGGTGAGGAGGCTTGCCGGTGATGGCGGCCTTCGCATAACCGTAGAGGTGCACGATGGTCGAGGATGGGCTGTCCCAGTATTCGCCACCCTCCGGATGCACGCGGATCAGGGCGATCTGAGGATCGTCGACACCTTCTGGAAACCAAGCACGCATCGGCTCCGACCACTTCTCCTGAATGGTCGCCTTGTCACGCACGATCTCGGCCTTGCCGGTGACCGACACATAGGTCTGGCTCTTCGGGTCGCTGTAGGCGAGGTTGACCTCGTTATCGCGCGAGAGCTCCGTGGTCTTCGGCGACTGGATCTGCGTGAAGAACCAGAGATCCCCGTGCTCGTCCGCTTCCTGGCTATGCATGGGGCGGCTATGCAGCTTTCCCTCGGTATCGACGGTCGTCATCATGGCGACCCTCACATCCTTGATCAGCTCGTAAAGCTTCGCGGCATTGGGATCGTTATGCCCGTGCTGGTGCATCATTGACTCCTTGGAAATCTCGAAACGCATCCCGGGTCTGACGAGGCAGGACGAGCCGCTTCGGCCGCCCGAGGGTCGGGTGGACAACGGACCAGCTGCGGTTTGGTTCAGGAACTTGCGCTCATCGAACGGGAACGCCTTAACGTGGAGCCTTTCGGCCTATACATGAGGAACAAGAATCTGTTGTCGGATCGAGTCCAGGAGTATCCACCGTGGCCATCACCCGTGAACATGTGCTGCAAGCCTTGTCGACCGTACCGGTCGATGCCAACGGAACCAGTCTTGCCGCCTCGGGACGCCTTTCCGACGTTCATATCGACGACGCGGGCCGGGTGATGTTCTCCATCGCCATCGATCCCTCCGAGGCAGCGGCTATGGAACAGGTCCGCCAAGCAGCGGCCGCAGCCGTGCAGGGTCTGCCCGGCGTGAAGGGCGTCTTCGCCAGCCTGACGGCGGACCGCGCTCCCGGCGCACCTGCCGCAGCAGGCGCAGCTCCACAGCGCCCTCGGCCGGCGCAACAGCCCAAGAACCAGCGCATTCCAGGCGTGCAGCATGTGATCGCGGTCGCGTCCGGCAAGGGCGGCGTCGGCAAGTCGACCACGGCCTGCAACCTCGCGCTCGGCCTCGCGGCTCAGGGTCTCAGGGTCGGCATCCTCGATGCCGACATCTACGGCCCCTCCATGCCGAAGCTGCTCGGCATCCACGGCAAGCCACGGCTGCTCGAGAACCGCGTTCTCGAGCCCATGGAGGCCTATGGCCTTAAGGTCATGTCCATCGGCTTCCTGGTGGAAGAGGAAGCGGCCATGATCTGGCGCGGTCCCATGGTCATGTCGGCGATCACGCAGATGCTGCGCGAGGTGGCCTGGGGCGACCTCGACGTGCTCGTGGTGGACATGCCCCCCGGCACGGGCGACGCCCAGCTCACCATGGCGCAGGCAACGCCCCTCGCTGGCGCCGTGATCGTCTCGACGCCCCAGGACCTCGCCCTCATCGATGCCCGACGCGGCGTGTCCATGTTCAAGCGGGTAGAGATCCCGATCCTTGGCATTGTCGAGAACATGGCGACCTTCGTCTGCCCCCATTGCGGCCAGACCTCGCACATCTTCGGCCATGGCGGCGCACGGTCGGAAGCAGAGCGCCTGGGCGTCCCCTTCCTGGGGGAGGTGCCGCTCAACATGTCGATCCGCGAATTGTCGGATGCGGGTCGCCCCGTGGTCGCGGTCGAGCCGGAAGGGCCGCATGCCAAGATTTATAAGGATATGGCGCAGCAGATCTGGAATGCCCTATCCGGCGGCGCGGCCTCGCGGCCTGCCCCTCGCATCGTGATCGAGTAAGGCTGATGGCGGCCCATCCTGCTACCCTGGGCGCCATTCTCGGCGGTGGGTTGGCGCGGCGCATGAATGGGGTCGACAAGTCCCTTCTTCAGCTCAGCGGCCGCCCCCTCCTCTCCCATGTTCGTGAGCGGCTTGCGTCTCAATGCGAGGGCGTAATCCTGAATGCCAATGGGGACCTGACGCGGTTCGGGGACTTGGATATGCCTATCGTGCCGGACTCGGTTTCCGGCTACCCCGGCCCGCTGGCGGGAATCCTGGCCGCCCTCGAATGGGCCTCCCTTCATCGTCCCACCATTGAATGGGTAGTCAGCGTGCCGGCCGATACCCCCCTGATCCCGACCGATCTCGTCCGGCGCCTGCATGAGTCGCGACAGGAGGAAGGCCAACGCTTGGCTTGTGCTTCATCGGGCTCTCAGGATCATTTCGTGATAGGGCTGTGGCCCGTCTGGCTGCGCTACGACCTCCGGCAGTCTCTCGTTGAGACGGAGATACGCCGAGTGGAAAGCTGGGCGCGCCTTCACGGTATGACGCGAACCGAATGGCCCATGACGCCGAGCGATCCATTTTTCAACATCAACACGCCGGAAGACCTCGCGAAGGCGCGGAGCTTCATTGAGCCTGATGCAGTCTCTCGCTAAGAGGCATATCGCAAAGCCGGAACGAGGAGGATTGAAATGGTGGAACTGGACCTGTCCGGCCTGAAATGTCCGCTGCCGGTGCTGCGGACCCGCAAGACGCTCCTGGCAATGAATCCCGGCGATCAACTGCGTGTGATCTGCACCGATCCTCTCGCTGGGATCGATGTGCCCAATCTCGTTCGCGAATTGGGGGACGACCTTTTGGAACAACGACAGGACGGCACCGCGATCAACTTCCTGATCCGAAAAGCCGCATAGAAAAGGCCCGGCTTGAAGCCGGGCCATCTTCAAAGAAATTCTATGGAATCAGGTGCTCTTACGGAGGCTGTCCTTCATGCCGCCGATGCTGTTCTGGATGCGGCCTTCGGCCTTGTCCATCTTGCCTTCTGTCTCCAGCTTGGTGTCGCCGATGGCCTTGCCCACACCTTCCTTCACACGGCCCTTGATGTTCTTCATGCTGCCTTCAGCGCGATCATGATCCATAATGCTTCTCCCAAAATTTGATACTCTGAGATGAGAACGCAGGACAACAAGGAAGGTTTCAAGCTTCGCCTTATCTTAAATTCACCTCGGCAAATTATTTCCCATTGAGAATTTTCATAAACGAGCAAAGCTCATATCAAACAAGATAAAAGGTTATCAGAAACTCACACAGGATATTTGCTTATTTTAAGCTAAAAATTTACTTTATAGAATGATTTTTTATACCAAATAATGCGCTTAACGCACCTTTGGGAAGCCCACATTAGCAATCCCCAACAATTTGCCCGGTTATCTCATTGCGCTCATGGACAACAGGCTTGGCTGCGCTAATTCGAGCAACGGGGGAGATAAATGTTATATAATTGTGGGCTTAAGAGTTTCCTGTGTCCTCTGCACCAAAGGCTCCTAAGGAGCCGCCCAAGACTGCGCGCTCGAAAGACAGCCGGGACGGTTTGAAGAGAACCGCGCAGCCGCTCGACCGGATCGCACTTCTCGCGCACCAGCTCAGGACTCCCCTCTCAGCCGTCAACGCCCTCGCCCAAGGTCTCATGCGCCGCGCGGACAAGATGAGCCCCGAGGATGTGCGCGGCCGTGCGGAGAGAATCTGGCGTGCGAGCCTGCGCCTGGACGAACTGATCGAAATGATCATGTCCTACACGCGCGCAAGCGCAGGCGGCATGCTGCTCAATCCCAGCGAGTTCAATCCCGAGAGCCTTATTCTGCGCGCCTGTCAGGAACAGAGCAGCCACGAACCCGAGCGTCCCTTCACGAGCGATATTCAGGGCTTGCCTGACATCATCGTCGGCGATCCGATCCTGCTGGAGCAGGCTATCGTGATCATCCTGTCAAATGCCATGAAGTACTCGCCGCCCGATTGCCCGGTCAGCGTGACCGCGCGCGCAACGGAAGGCGGAATTTCCATCGTCGTGAAGGACGAGGGCATCGGCATTTCCGAATGGGACCTGCCCTTCCTGATGCAGCCCTTCTTCCGAGGCCGGAACGCCAAGCAACTGCCCGGGACGGGCTTAGGGCTGAGCCTTGCGTGGCACATTCTCAAGCTGCACGGAGGCGGCTTGCAGATCGAAAGTCAGGAAGGCAAAGGCGCGACCGTCACAATGACAATCCCTGAGAAGAACGTGACGGGAGCCACCAGCGTCTTCTAACGATCCTTATGGGCGAATGAGGATGCAACGGAAGTCATTCACATTGGTCAGGGTCGGACCTGTCACGACGAGTCGATCGAGGGCTGCGAAAGCCGAATAGCCGTCGTTGTTGGCGAGATGCGCATCGAGGTCGATGCCCTTCGCGCGGGCATTGTCGAACATCGCGACATCGAACCACGCTCCGGCATTGTCTTCCGATCCGTCGATTCCATCCGTATCACAGGCGATCGCCGAGATTTTCGGGACGTCACGAAGCTCCAAGGCCAATGCGAGCAGAAATTCCGCGTTGCGTCCGCCGCGTCCGGAGCCACGCACGGTCACCGTTGTTTCACCGCCGGAGAGCAGGACGCAAGGCGCCTTGACAGGCTCGCCATGCATCATCGCGGAGCGCGCGATGCCGGCCATGACGCGGCCCGCCTCGCGCGCCTCTCCTTCGATGGCATCGCCGAGGATCAACGGCGTCAAGCCGAGTTCACGCGCTTTTGCAGCGGCCGCATCAAGCGCCATCTTCGGCGTGGCCAGCATATGGACCTCACCGCCGGCCGAAGCACCGTCGACGGCATTGGCTTCGATAGCCTTCACCACATGCGCGGGCACATCGATGTTGTATTTGCGCAGGATCGACAGGGCCGTCTGGGGATCGATACGCTCGGGAATCGTCGGCCCCGAGCCGATGCTGGACGGATCATCGCCCGGCACGTCGGAGATGAGATAGGTGACGATTGGAGCCGGCTTGACGGCTGCTGCGAGCCGCCCGCCCTTGATCGCGGAGAGCGACTTGCGCACCAGATTCATCTCGCCGATCGGCGCGCCGGATTTCAACAATGCGCGATTAAGCGCCTGCTTGTCGGCGAATGTAATGCCCTCAGCCGGCAGCGACAGTAGCGCCGACGCACCGCCGGAAATGAGACAGACAACGAGATCGTCAGGCGCTGCGCTCCTGGCTAGCTCGAGAATGCGCCCTGCTGCCTTGAGTCCCGCTTCGTCCGGAACAGGATGCGCGGCCTCGACGATCTCAACGGAACGCGTCGGCACCGCATGACCATACCGCGTGACGACAAGGCCCTCGCAGGTTCCACCCGCAGCGGCCCAGGCTTTCTCGAAAGCCGCCGCCATGCGGGCCGACGCCTTGCCGGCTCCCAGAACGATCGTTCGGCCTCTCGGCTTGGGCGGCAGGCGCCCGTCGAACTTTCCGTCCGGCAGGGCCGAGCGGAGGGCTTCATCGAGGATCGTGCGCAGAATCAGGGCGTCGTTTGTCATGCCTTTTAACTACGACAGAACCAACCTCGGATCAGCAGGGATTGCCCTTCCAAACAGCCGCAAAGATGCCAAAAATGGCCTAGCTTCGGTAAAAATGTTGGAACATTCCATTCATTTGTGCTTGATGCTGCGCCCGATAACCTTTTAGTCGCCTAACGAATATCTGCGAAGGAATGCCTGCTTATGACCGCGACCGGCCTCTTAGCCCGTTATACCATCCCAGGAGACCTGGCATGACCCCTCTGGCCCAGTTGCCGCTCGACAAGGCTCGCTCGGTTCGCGTGATCCTGACGGACATCGATGACACCATTACATCCGAGGGCCTGCTGACGGCCTCGGCTTATGCTGCCCTGGAGAACCTGCAGCGTGCTGGCTTTCTCGTGATCCCGGTAACGGGACGCCCCGCAGGCTGGTGCGATCATATCGCCCGCATGTGGCCGGTCGATGCCATCGTCGGCGAGAACGGCGCATTCTATTTCCGTTATGACCGTGAGCGGAAGAAGATGCACCAGCATTTCTGGGCGAAGCCGGAGGAGCTGAGAAGCAATCGCGCCAAGCTCGATGCCATCGAGAAGGAAGTGCTGTCATCCGTACCGGGATCGGCTCTCGCCAGTGATCAGGCCTATCGCGTCGCGGATCTCGCCATCGATTTCTGCGAGGATGTTCCGGCTCTGCCCGAATCGGAAGTCGACAGGATCGTATCCATCTTCGAGCGCCACGGGGCTCAGGCGAAGGTCAGCTCCATTCACGTGAACGGATGGTTCGGTGACTACAACAAGCTCAGCATGGCCAAGACGCTGCTGGCCGACGTGTTCGGACTGAGTTGGGAGCAGGCGAAAGAGTGCGTGATTTACGCAGGAGACTCGCCCAATGACGAACCCATGTTCGAGGCCTTCCCTCTCAGCGTCGGCGTCGCCAACATTCACGCTTTCGAACACCGCCTGAAGAACAAGCCGTCCTATATCGCCAAGGGTCATTCAGGCGATGGCTTTGCCGAGTTGGCGGAACTTCTGCTGAGTGCACGTCGGCGCTAAGCATTCCGATTATCGTAAAACTTGAAAAACCCTGCTCGGTGGAAACCGAGCAGGGTTTTTCTTTGCAAGGAGCCGAATGATAGCGAGCTGGCGGATTACAGTCCCGATAGAGCAACGTACTTGATTTCGAGGAAGCCCTCGATACCGTACTTGGAGCCCTCGCGGCCAAGGCCTG
>JAYSGD010000031.1:0-35187 GCA_041913065.1 Microvirga sp.
AACCAAACTCGCAAAAACCCTCGAGCGGAAACACCGGCGAGGGTTTTTGCTCGTCTCCGCGAACCCGGAGGGGACCGGCGGAAGAATGAGACGCGCACCGCTTCGCAAAGAGCGAGAATGCGCGCCAGGTCAGCGTGCAGGATGGCATTAACACCACCCTCCTCCCTCGGCGTCAGAACGATCCTGTCGATCAGCGAGCAGGCCGGCATCATTTTATCCTCCTCACCGCTTTGGTGCCGGCTATCCGATGCGCGAGAGCAAACAGTGCTTTCGCAAATGCTCCGTGGTGACGCGCGAAGGAGGCGGGCTGCTCATGCCGCCACTCCACCATGATCCCAGTTGGGAAACGAAACGAGCCTTAAGGTCCGCTCACCGCGGAAAACGTGGGCGTTCGGTCTTCGTCAGCCATGTGGCAGAAGACGACCTTCGCGCTTCGACATCCTGTACTCCGTGTCAACGCACATAAAGGGTCCGATCGCTGCTACGGGTTCGTCTCCATACAGGAACTGATCGACCCGTATTGAATTCGTCTCTTATCCTCGGACCCCATCTCATTCTCGCTTCGGAGCGACCTTCATGCCTGAAACTACATGGTGGAAGCGTGGCAGCGTCTACCAGATTTATCCCCGCTCGTTTCAGGACAGCAACGGCGACGGTATCGGTGACCTCGAGGGCATCCGTCAGCGGCTTGACTATCTTGCCTGGCTCGACGTCGACGCCATCTGGATCTCGCCGATCTTCCCCTCTCCCATGGCTGATTTCGGCTATGACGTTGCTGATTACTGCGGCATCGACCCGATTTTCGGCACGATGGAGGATTTCGACCGCCTCGTCGAAGATGCCCATGCAAAGGGTCTCAAGCTCATCTTGGACTTCGTCCCCAATCACACCTCGGACCAGCACCCCTGGTTTCAGGAGAGCCGCTTGTCGCGCACGAATCCGAAGCGGGACTGGTATATCTGGCGCGATCCCGCTCCTGATGGAGGCTTGCCCAACAACTGGATCAGCAATTTCGGTGGTCCTGCTTGGGAATGGGATGAGGCCACGAGACAATACTATTATCATGCCTTCCTGAAGGAGCAGCCGGATCTCAACTGGCGCAACTCCGAGGTCAGGGCAGCGATGTACGATGCCCTCCGCTTCTGGCTCAACCGCGGCGTCGACGGCTTCCGGGTCGATGTGATTTGGCATCTCATTAAAGACGCAGATTTGCGCGACAATCCGCCCAATTCTGCGTACCAGCCCAGCCAAGCAGAGATCAACCGCTTCCACCAAGCGTATTCGGCCGACCAGCCGGAGGTGCATGAGGTGGTGAGCGAAATGCGCAGCGTGCTGGAAGAATATGCGGAGCGGGTGCTGATCGGAGAGATCTATTTGCCGCTTGAGCGTCTCGTAACCTATTACGGCAAGGATCTCTCCGGCGCCCATATGCCGTTTAATTTCCAGCTCATTCAAACAGCGTGGAACGCTCAGAAGATTTCCGCTCTCATTAGCGAGTACGAGGCCGCAATACCCGAAGGCGGATGGCCCAACTGGGTGCTTGGCAACCATGACCAACCGCGCATTGGCGCGCGGGTCGGCCCACAGCAGGCGCGTGTCGCCGCCATGCTGCTTCTGACCCTCAGAGGCACGCCGACGATGTATTATGGCGATGAGATCGGGATCGGCAAAGTCGAGATTCCGCCGGAAGTGGCTCAAGATCCGTGGGAGAAGAACGAACCGGGTCTTGGATTGGGGCGAGATCCGGAGCGGACCCCGATGCACTGGGATGGCTCGGCCCAGGGCGGATTCACAAGCGGCGAACCGTGGCTTCCCCTAGACCCGCATTTCCGATCCGGACACGTAAAGGCGCTGCGGGACGACCCGACGTCCATTCTGATGCTTTACCGACGCTTGATCCAGTTGCGTCGGAAGCACCTTGCTCTAAGCGTCGGCAGCTACAAGCAAGTCACAGCTGAAGGAGACGTTCTGGCTTATGAACGGCAGCACGGCTCTGAGCGCTTCCTGGTGGCTTTGAACCTGGGGAATGAGCCCCACACCCTTTCCCTGCCGGCCGGGATCCGAGGACATGTGATACTTTCAACGCTCCCGGATCGTGGCGAGGAGTCGATAGAAACGCAGCTTGTCCTGCGGGCTGACGAGGGCCTCATCATTGCGCTTGAAACCTGACGGGGTTGCCCGTGAAGCGGAACCTGCCGGTGTGACGGGATTGCCCCACAAGGACATTCCGTGGAGCGCCCGCATGCCCATTCCTCTGCCGAACCAGCCTTACCCTGAGCCCACACCGGCCGATCCGACTCTGGCTCCCGTCAGCCCGCCCACAACGCCCGAAGCGCCGCACCCCGAACCCGTCGGTGTGTCACCGACGACACCAGGTGCTATTCCGCCGCCCAGCGAACCTATTGGTGTGCCGCCTGCAACACCACCGGAGATCCCTGCTACGCCCACAACACCAAAGCGCACGGCATGAGTTGAATCGGCGGAGTACGACAGCGATCCTCCGCAGGTAGGCGTCACATCACGTCTATCGCCGTTCGCCTTGCGCCCGAAACCAGCGATAGCCATAGGCATCGAGGGAAATCGGATCGGAGGCATCGCGCATGGCACGGTCGTCCTGATCGGAGAGGAGCGGCCTTAACCGACCGATCCCTTCAAGGTCCACCTGCACTTCAACTCCATCATCCGCCAGATTGTGAAGGATCAGGACAGTTTCTCCCTGCCAATCATATCGCAGAGCGAGAACACTGGTTTCGCCGGCCTCGAGAAGCCGGCACTTGCCCCAGCCGACCTCAGGGCAGGCACGTCTTGTCCGAACAAGCCGCTGCACCGTGCTCATCAGCGAGTCGTCGAGATCGTGCTGCGCCGCGACATTGACGCGCCTGTAGTCGAACTCTCCATTCGCGACCACGGGCCGCACCAGGCCTTCGGCCGGCCCGGTAGAGAACCCGGCATTGGGCTCGTCGGACCATTGCATCGGCGTCCTCACCGAGTTGCGCTCCTTGAGGGATAGATTTTCTCCCATCCCAATTTCGTCGCCGTACCAGAGCACCGGCGTCCCTGGTAAGGCAAACATCAGGCTGAATGCCTGCTTGAGCCTCCGCTCGTCGCCGCCGAGCATGGGCGCCAGGCGCCGACGGATGCCGCGTTCATAAGCCTCCATCTCGGGTGTGGGACCGAAGGCTGCGAAAACCTCAGCTCGTTCCGAGTCCGCCAGCCGGCCGAGATCGAGTTCGTCGTGATTGCGCAGGAAGCTCGCCCATTGGCTTTTGGGCGGAATGGGCGGCGTCTGCGCCATCACGCGGCGGATCGGCTCGGCATCGTTGCGGGAGAGCGCCAGAAACAGGTTCTGGTTCAGCATGAAGTTGAAGATCATGTGGAGCCGGTCACCGGTCGGCCCGAAATACTCGTCCACCTGATCCATGGTGATATTGGCCTCTGCCAGCAGGATGGCCTCTGCACGGCGCCATGATGCGAAATCCCGCACTCTGTCGAGATATTCGTGCGGATCCTCCTTCGGCCGCTCTTCCTCCGGGATACCGCGGTACTCGATCAGGAACGGAACGGCATCGAGCCGGAACCCCGAGACGCCGAGCTGCAGCCAGAAGCCCATGACCTTTTCGAGTTCCTCCCGCACCTCCGGATTGGCAACATTGAGATCCGCTTGATGGGGATAGAAACGGTGCATGTACCAGGCCTGTGCGACCTCATCGTAGGTCCAGGTCGTGTCCTGCACGCCGGGGAAGACGACGCCCTCGTGGATGTTCTCGGGCTTCTCCTTCGACCAGACATACCAGTCGCGATAGCGCGAGTTAGGGTTCTGGCGGGCTTCCTGAAACCACGGATGATCCACCGATGTATGGTTCGCCACGAGATCGATGATCACCCGCAAGCCACGGTCATGGGCAGCGTGGGTGAAGGCGACGAAATCGCCGAGTGTGCCCAGCCTGGGATCGACGGCGTAGAAATCCGTAACGTCATAGCCGTTGTCGCGATTGGGCGTCGGGTAGAACGGCAGCAGCCAGATGCAGGTCGCCCCGAGAGCCTCGACATGATCGAGCCGGTCTGCCAGGCCGCCGAAGTCACCGATGCCGTCTCCATTCGAATCCATGAAAGTTTCGACATCGACACTGTAGATGACAGCGTTTTTGTACCAAAGATCGAGCATCTCAAACCAACCTAACCGATCATTCGCGCAGCGCGCTCTCGCTCCGGGAGGCGCCGCGCAGTCCTCTTTGATCCGCGCGCACCAAGGTGCCATGCCGCCGTCAGCGCTCCCGCCACGCAACTGAGAGCAACCGCCGCGAGGATCCCGCGCGCTGCCGTGCCTGAAACCGCCGGCACATGTCGGCGCGAGCGCGAGCCGAAGCGTCCTCTCGCGCCCGGATCACCGGGAGGCGCGTCGAACAGGTTGCCGTCGCTGGGGCTTGCTGCCTCGTCGGTCATCTGCCCCTCCCAGGCCCTACGCGCCATCATGCGGTCGAGGAGGCCTGGCGCCACCATAGTTCCAAGGATCGCCTGGATCGTGGGGGCTCCAATCCACATCTCGCGCGGCGCTTCCAAGGCTGCCCGCACAATCGCCTCAGCCACAGGCGCGGGCTCGTGGATCGGCGGCACAGGCTGCAGCCGGCGCGGCAAGTGGCTGCGTACCCAATCGAACTGCGGCGTATCGACTGCGGGAAGTTGCACCATCGTGAGGCAAATGCCGCTGCCCTCGTGATGCAGTTCGCTTCGCAGGGAATCCGTGAAGCCGCGCACGGCGAATTTTGCCGCGCAATAGGCCGATTGCAGCGGAATGGAACGGTAGCTGAGAGCAGATCCGATCTGGACGATGGTGCCCCTGTTCCTTACGCGCATGTGGCGGAGGGCCGCCAGGGTGCCGTAGACTTGGCCGAGATACGTGACCTCCGTAACACGGCGGATTTCGTCGGAGCTCAAGTCCGTCACGGGCCCGAGAACGGACGCCATGGCGTTGTTGATCCATATGTCCAGGCCGCCCCAGGTGGAGACCACCTGCGCTGCTGCGGCCTCCATGGCTTGCGCGTCGGCCACGTCGGCGGCAAAGACAAGCGCTTGGCCACCAGCCTTCTCGACCTCACGGGCCGCACTCTCAAGGCGCTCACTGCCGCGGGCGATCAGAGCAACCCGCCAGCCCTCCCTCCCGAACGCAACGGCCACCGCGCGGCCGATCCCGGCGGATGCTCCGGTGATGACGACAACCGGACTTTTCCTGTTGGACCTGTATGCTGTCTCATCGACCCGACGCATCTGACGCTCACTCTTTGATATGCTCGATCACACGGATATCTCTCCGGGGATAAGGAGCCTCCGGCATGCAGGTTCCACTGGCAGGCGCAAGGCTCAGCGGCTGCCGGATCTCCTCCCTACTCCTTCAAGGGTAGGATCGAGCCCACCAGGCTTCGCGCCGTATCGACGATCACGCTTCCCCTCTCCGGATCGCCCTTGGCGAGCGCACCCATGAAGTGGCACGCCTGTTTCAAGGTGATTTGAGGGGGCAACGGCGGCACGTTGGGGTCCGTCACGATGTCGAGAACGAATGGCCTGTCCACCGAGAGAGCCATCTCCCATGCGGCGCCACCTGCTCCGGACCCTCGACCCTGAGCCCGCCGAGCCCGATCGATCGGGCGAAATCGGCATAGGGCACGTCTGGTAGCGCCTGTGAGGGCTCCCATTTCGGATCGCCCGTCTGGACCCGCTCCTCCCATGTCACGTAAGCTAGGTCGCGGTTGTTGAGTACCATCACGACCAGCCGCGGATCGGTCCATCGCTGCCAGTACTTCGAGATCGTGATGGGCTCCGTCAGCCCGTTCATCTGCATCGCACCATCACCTACGAGGGCGATGACCGGACGGTCGGGATGGGCGAACTTTCCCGCGACAGCATAAGGCACGGCGCATCCCATGGTGGCCAGAGCCCTGGACACGGAGCCCATCATGCCGCGCCTGAAATTGAGGTTTCTCGCATACCAAACCGATGTGGTGCCGCTTTCGGCGGTCACGATGCAGCCGTCCGGCAGACGCTGCGAGAACTCCATGACAACCTGCTGCGGGTTGATCGGATCGGCTGCAGCCAAGGCCATCCCGCGGACCTGCTCATGCGTGTCGGTGACGCTGGCCTCGATCGTCTCACGCCATGACCGATCCGTCTTCTCATTCAGAAGCGCAGGAGGGTTGAAAGGGTCGCAGCGGCGTCGCCAAGGAGATTGAGCTCCATCGGATAGCGCAGACCGAGCATGCCCGCATCCCGGTCAATCTGGACGCCTCGGGCCTAACCTTCCTTCGGCAGTAGCGCCGTGTAGGGAAAACTCGACCCCACCATGAGAAGGGTGTCGCAATCCTGCATGAGGTCCTAGCTGGCCTTGGTTCCAAGGAGGCCGATCGACCCGGTGCAGAAAGGCAGATCGTCCGGTACGGGGGCTTTCCCGAGTAGTCTTTGGCCACTCCGGCCCCGAGCCGCTCCGCGACCGCTATGACCTCGTCCGTCGCGCGTAAAGCGCCCGCCCCGACCAGAATGGCTACCTTCTCGCCAGCGTTGAGCACCTCCGCCGCCCGAGCCAGTGTCGCCGCATCCGGAACGACGGGCGACAGCTCGATGCCGATCCCGGAATGGGTCATGCCATGCTCGTGCGTCGGCTGCTCCATCGCGAAAGCTGGAGATCGTTCGGGAGAATGATGCAGGTGACCCGGCGCTCGCTCTTGGCGATGCGATCGGCCCGGTCGATAAGATGCTGCGGATTATCCGAAGCCCCCTCCCCGGTGCAGCAGCAGTCTTGGCCGGGGCTCGCCTCACAGATGAACCCTTTCCCCAATTACGGTGAGACAAGCTACAAGGGCTCAGGGCGGCTCGCGGACAAGCGCACTGATTACCGGCGGCGATAGTGGCATCGGCCAAGCGGCCACCATTGCCTATGCGCGTGAGGTTGTGGAGCTCATCCGCTCGGCCGGCCGCAAAACAGTTGCGATTCCTGGAATCTGCGCGACGAAGCGTTCTGTCAGAGGCTGGTGGAGGAGGCCGAGCACGATCTGGATGGGCTCAATATCTTCGTCAACAACGCCGCACGCCAACAAACCAAGCCGACGACCACCGACATCTCAAGTGAAGACTTCGATGTGACGTTGAAGACGAACATCTACGCGCCTTTCTGGCTGATAAAGGCCGCAGTGGCACGGATAGGCCTAGGTGCGGTCATCGTCAACACCTCCTCGGAGCAGGTTTCCGACCCGTCGGAGGATATCGTCGATTATGCACTCACCCGCGCGGCGGTACTTAACTTCACCAAATCGATGACAAAGCAGCTTGTGCGTAAGGGGACCCGTGTCAATGCGGTGGTGCCAAGGCCGTTTTGGACGCCGCTTCAGGTGAGCGGCGGCGCCACACTTGAGAAGCTGAAGAAGTTCGGCTCGCAGAGCCCTCTCGCCGGCCTGGCCAGCCCGCTTAGATCGCGAGCTTCTATGTGGCGGCCGCCGACCCGGCACTCATCTACTCAACCGGCCAGATCTTCGGCGCGACTAGCGGTGGAGGCCAACCAACCTAAAGCCAGCGGCTTCCTGCACAGACATCGATAGTTCGCACGTTTTGCTGGAACAGTCGCAGCTCTAATCCAAGCCGCGTCCGAAGTTCCGATTTGGGTCAAAGAGTAAAGTAGAGCGCACCAATTTAAGGTCTGCTCACGCCACTAATGCAGGAATCCGGATAAGGTCCGCCTCGTGCCAGGAAAGACCTTCCGAGCCGACGCTATCATGCTGAACGATCGACGACTCAGAAGGCCGAATTCAGCTTACGCCACTCCTCTTAAAAGAGGTGCTTCGCAGAGGATGGCGCCATAGCTCACATGAACAACGCACGGTTCGGATAGACGCCGTATTCGCACTAGCGCCAATAACTTTAAGAAATGCGGCATTCGGTAGCAAAGACCACCAAATTTCATCTAAGTTGTCGATCCATAGACCCTTTGAACTGTACTTTCAATTGAGATGAGGGACAGTGGCCGAGGATCAGAACCTCGCACTGATGCCGAGGATCGGCCCGTGCTGGATAGCGTCGAACTCGTACCGCCGCCGACCTTCGCCCTGCGCATAGTCGACGGAGAGCGCCCGGTAGCCGATCACCCCGGAGAAGGCGATGCCGTGGTAGGTTCCGAACTCGAAGCCATAGCCGCCGATGGCCTGCCAGGAGAAGTCGCTGCCGACCCCGAACCCGCCGATGTCGCCGCGCAGGAAGAGTTCATGGCCCGGTGCCGGGGCATAGCGGATGCGCGCGCCGATGACCGGGTCGACCCAGTCGACGGAGCCCGACCGCGCGATTGCGCGGCCTCCCGCGAGTTCCAAGTCGCCAGTGTCGACAGTGCGGGTGACGTCTAGCGAGAGGTCCGCCTCCTGGTACCAGTAGCGGGCGCCGCCGAGCACGTCGAACGCCAGCGGGCCGGAGCGCAGGACCTCATAGGCGGCTCCGACCTCGACGATGGCCATCTGGAAATCAAGGCTGTTGTTAGTACCGAGCGTTCCGGTAACACCCGGTGCCAGCGAGCGCGAGCGGATGTTGCTGCCGTCGATGCCGATCTTGGTCCAGACCAAGTCATTGTAGAGGGCGAGCGGGCCGTTGCGCGCCTCGAAGGCGCCCATCAGCGCGACAAGGCTGTCGCTCTTCTCGACGATGTCAATGAAGCTCGCATCGATCTTCACGGAGCGTCCGCGCACGGTCTGGGTGCCATTGATCGAGGTCAGCCAGCCATACGGCGTGACGCGATAGGTCCAGCCCACGGGCGCCGCGGCTGACTCCTCCGGGACAGGAGCGGGCGGAGCGAGGTCTGCCGCGAGCGCCGCTCCACTGCTTCCTGCGAGCAGGCCGAGGGGAACGAGAAGGGCTTGGGCCCAGCGGCGCAGGGAAGTGAAAGCTAGCACGGTCTGGCCGAAATGTTTCATGTGAACCTCATCGCAGGGATCCTGACGCAGCATCTGAACACATGGACCGGAGCCTGACCAGAAGCCCGGCCCCGAACCGATGCAATCATCCCTTCCTGAGCCACCTCACCGCAACTCCACCGTCACGTCGGCGATCTTGCCGGTGAAGCGGAAGGGCACGGTGTAGGCCTCGGCTACGGGTGTGCCCTCGTCCGCGCCGACGTCCGCGCCCTCGTCGGCGGAGAAGGCACAGCACTGGGTCTTGTCGATCCGGCCGGTGCCGACATTCTGGCCATTCACCAGAAGCGTGCCGGTGCCGCCCTTGCCGGGACCGCCGCCATCATAGGCGAACTCGAACCGCACGGTTGCCTTTCCGGGCGGCAGGGACTGCTGTCCAGTGACGGTGAACTGCTCCAGGCCGAGCCAGTTGTAAGTGTAGGTCGGTTTTCCGTCCTTGAGATAGAGGCTCCACCCGCCGAACCGGCCTGCCTGAGCGAGGATCACTCCGTCCGCACTGCCCTGCGGCACCTCGATGTCGGCGGTGATTGTGTGCGAGCGGTTTTTGACGTTGATGAAGACGTTCTCCGACATGCCGGTCATGCCCTGATGGACGGTCAGGCTCGTGCGTCCGGCCATCAGGTCGGGCCGGCCGGCCGTGGCGGGATTGAACCGCTCCAGGGTGCGGTCGTCGAGCGGCAGGACCGAGTACTTCACCGCCTCCTTCAGGAACAGGTCCTGCATTTCCTTGAGCTTCTCGGGATTTCGGGCCGCCAGATCGGTCGCGAGGCTGAAGTCGGCCCGGGTGTCGTAGAGTTCCCAGGTGTCATTCTCCAGCGTCGCTCTTGGCTGGTATTCCCATGGAGCCCGGTGGACCGTGCCGGCAAGCCAGCCGTCATGATAAATCGCCCGATTGCCAAAGATTTCGAAATACTGGGTCGTATGGCGGTCCGGGGCCTGCGGGCTCCCGAACGTGTACGCCATGCTCACGCCCTCGATAGGCGTCTGGGGCGTGCCGTTCACGCTCTTCGGCTCCGGCAGGCTGGCCGCCTCCAAAATCGTCGGCGCCACATCGATGACGTGGTGCCACTGTGAGCGCACCTCACCCTTGGCCTGAACCTTCGCGGGCCAGTGCACGACCATGCCATTGCGGGTGCCGCCATAGTTCGACGCGACCTGCTTGGTCCAGGTGAAGGGCGTACTGCCGGCGACGGCCCATCCGGCCGCGTAGTGGCCGTAGCTCTTCGGGCCGCCGAGTTCGTCGTAATGCTTCAGGATGTCCTGAACCGTCTCCGGAACGCTGTTGAAGTAGGTCATCTCGTTCAGCAGGCCGTTCATGCCGCCCTCGGCGCTCGCTCCATTGTCGCCGACGATGTAGAAGATCAGCGTGTTGTCGAGCTGCCCTGTCGCCGCGATGGCATTGACGAGGCGCCCCACCTCGGTGTCAGTGTACTCGCCGAACCCGGCATAGACCTCCATCTGACGGGCGAACAGTTTCTTCTCGTCAGGGCTCAACGCGGCCCAGTCCTTGATCGGCTGCGGCTTCGGCGCGAGCTTCGTCTCCGGCGGCACGACGCCGAGCTGCTTCTGCCGCGCCAGTGTCTCGTCGCGCAGGGCATCCCAGCCCTGATCGAACTGGCCCCTGTACTTGTCGATCCACTCCTTCGGGACATGGTGCGGCGCATGGGTCGCGCCGGGCGCGAAGTACATGAAGAACGGCTTGTCGGGCGTGAGCGATTTCTGCGCCTGCATCCAGCCGATGGCTTTGTCCGTCATGTCGGTCATGAAATGGTAGTTGGGGTCATTCGGCACCTCGACCTGGGTGAGGCCGTCATAGAGCAGCGGCGCCCATTGGTTGGTCTCTCCTCCGAGGAAGCCGTAGAACTTGTCGAACCCTGACCGGGTCGGCCAGCGGTCGGTCGGGCCGGAGGGACTGACCTCCCATGCTGCGGTTTCGTGCGACTTGCCGAAGGCGGCGGTGCTGTAGCCGTTGAGGCGCAGCATCTCGGCGAGCGGTGCGACGCTGTTCGGGCGCTGCCCCGTCTGGCCGGGGAAGGCGGTGGCGGTTTCCGTGATGGAGCCGAGATTGTTCATGTGGTGATTGCGGCCGGTGAGCAGGGCCGCGCGGGTCGGCGAGCAGAGCGCCGTCGTGTGGAACTGGTTGTAGCGCAGCCCATTGGCGGCGAGCCACTCAACCGTCGGCATGTGAATTGGGCCGCCGAAGGCGCTGGATTGTCCGAATCCCATGTCGTCGATCAGCACGATGAGGACGTTGGGCGCGTTCGCGGGCGCCCTGACCTCGAAACGGGGTGGTGGCGTGGCGTTGCGGACATCGAACACGGTGCTGTGCGGGGATTGCGGCACAGGAATGGGCAGCACGGTGCGGTCGGTGGGCAGGACGACCTGCGCCTGAGGGAGACCTTGAGCGCTAGCGGGAACTGTGGCGGCCGTCGCCAGGAGGGTCAGCATCAGCCGGGGAGCGAGGTAATGGGTGGTCTTCATGACGAGGCCCTCGTTCTGATGATGCAGCGGAAGCCGACGTGGCTGGTGGAGGTATCGACCGGCTCCGGATGGCGAGCGGCCGGGCGATAACGGCGGCAGTAGTTTGGGGCGCACAGATACGAGCCGCCCTTGAGCACCTTGCGCGGGATGCGGATCTCCGGCTGGCAGGGATCATAGCTCTGCTCCTCGCGTCCGCCGCGCGGATTCTCCGGAATGCAGCAGGGCTTGGCCGCGTCGGCCGGATGCTTGGGCTCGTACCAGTCTCTCGTCCACTCCCAGACGTTGCCGATCATGTCGTAAAGCCCGTAGCCGTTCGGCGGGTATGTCCTGACCGGCGAGGTGCGCTCGTAGCCGTCCTCGCGCGTGTTCTGGAACGGGAACGCGCCCTGCCAAGTGTTGGCCATAGGCCGCCCACTGGGCATCAGTTCGTCGCCCCAGGCGAACTCGGCGCCGTCGAGACCACCGCGGGCGGCAAACTCCCACTCGGCCTCGGTCGGCAACGCCCTGCCCGCCCAGCGGGCGTAGGCCTCCGCGTCCGGATATGCGACATGCACCACCGGGTGATCGTCCAGACCCTTGATCGAGGAGCCGGGTCCGGTGGGACGGCGCCAGTTTGCCCCGAAGACGAACGCCCACCATTGGCTCCAGTCCTGCAAGTTCACCGGGTGGTTGGGCGGGCTGAAGACTAGGGAGCCGGCCTTGAGCATGTGCGGCAGCGCGCCGGGATAGTCCTTCGGGTCGGGCTTCGTCTCCGCGACGGTGATATGGCCGGTCGCCTGCACGAAGGAGCGAAACTGAGCATTGGTGACCGGCGTCGCATCCATCCAGAAGCCGTTGACGGCGACGCGATGGACCGGAGCCTCCTCAGGATAGTGACTGTCCGATCCCATGGGGAACGTACCGCCCGCAATCCAGACCATCCCGGGATGCGGCAGTTTCCGTCCAGGAGACTCGGCCGTTGGTGCGATCTCGGCAAAGGTCATGATCGGCGGCCTCTCTTCCTGAAGGAAGCCGACAGTAATGCGGGAGCCGGAGAATTCCATTTGACCAAAATCAAGCCGGTTCGACCTTTACGCCATCAGGATAGGATCGCGACTCTTTCGGATAGGACGGGCAGGTCGGTCCAACTCGGTCAAGAAATGCCCCTTGCGTTCAGGCAGAGTCGCCCGGACAGCAATCCGGCATGGCCGAACCGCGTCTCGGAACGGCCCCACCCGGCATGCCTGTTCCAAGCTTCTCTTCGCTTGCCCATCGAAGGATCGCCGGCATGAAAGCCCCCTTGCTCGCCCTCTCCCTTGCAACCGCTAGCCTCCTGGCGATCTCCGTCGCTCAGGCCCAGCAGATCACAGGAACACCCGGCGCACCGGATGCGACCACCACGATCGACGGACGCCAGCTCCCCGCCCCGGACCCGCAGTTCGGGGGCGTGATCAAGGACGAGGCGTTGCAGTCAACGCCCTGGTGGGCGCCGCGCATCGTGCCACCGAAGGGTGCGCCCAACGTTCTGCTGATCATCACCGACGATGCCGGCTTCGGCGTGCCCAGCACCTTCGGCGGGGTGATCCCGACGCCCGCGTTGGATCGCGTTGCAAACAATGGCCTGCGCTACAACCGCATGTTCTCCACGGCGCTGTGCTCGCCGACCCGGGCAGCGCTCCTCACCGGGCGCAACCACCACTCGGCCGGCTTCGGCGTCATCTCCGAGCAATCCACGGGCTTTCCCGGCTACAACAGCATCATCGCCAAGGACAAGGCGACCATCGGCCGGATCCTGAGGGACAATGGCTACGCCACCTCCTGGTTCGGCAAGGACCACAACGTGCCAGCCTTCGCGGCGAGCCAGGCCGGGCCGTTCGACCAGTGGCCGAGCGGCATGGGCTTCGAGTACTTCTACGGTTTCATCGGCGGCGACGCGAACCAGTGGCAGCCGAACCTCTTCCGCAACACCACGCAAATCTACCCGTTCGAGGGCAAGCCGCCCGGGAGCTGGAACCTGGTCGCCGCGATGGCCGACGATGCCATCGACTACGTCAACCGGATGCACCAGATCCAGCCGGGGAAGCCGATCCTCGTCAAGTACGCCCCCGGTGCCACGCACGCGCCGCACCACCCGACGCAGGAATGGGTCGATAAGATCAGCCAGATGAAACTGTTCGACGACGGCTGGAACAAGCTGCGCGAGCGCATCTTCGAGAACCAGAAGCGGCTCGGGGTCGTCCCCCAGGATGCCAAGCTGGCACCCTGGCCCAAGGACGTGCTGAAAGAATGGGACACACTCTCGCCCGACGAGAAGAAACTGTTCATCCGGCAGGCGGAAGTCTTCGCAGCTTACGCGGCCTATAGCGACCACGAGATCGGCCGCGTGATCCAGGCCTTCGACGATATCGGACAGCTTGACAACACGCTGGTCATCTACATCAACGGCGACAACGGCACTAGCGCCGAGGGCGGGCCGAAGGGGACACCCAACGAGGTGGCGTTCTTCAACGGCCTGAACGAGTTGCCCGTCGACGTCCAGATGAGGTTCTACGACGTCTGGGGCACCGAGCAGACCTACAACCACATGTCGGCCGGCTGGTCATGGGCCTTCGACACGCCCTTCTCCTGGTTCAAGCAGAACGCCTCGCAGCTCGGCGGCATCAATCAGAACATGGCCGTCTCGTGGCCGGCGCGCATCAAGGACAAGGGAGCCTTGCGCGAGCAGTTCGTGCACGTCAGCGATGTTGTGCCGACGATCCTCGAGGCTGCCGGCATCAACGCGCCGGACGTCGTCGACGGCATCAAGCAGGCCCCGATCGAGGGCACGAGCTTCGCCTATACCTTCGACGCCGCTAACGCCAAGGCGCCGTCGCGGCACACGACGCAGTACTTCGAGATGTTCGGCCAGTGGGCGCTGTACCACAATGGCTGGTTCCTGAGCACCAAGGTCAACCGGGCGCCCTGGGAGGCGTTCGGGCCGGCCAATACCGACCCGCTGAACAATCAGGTGCTCCAGTTGTACGATCTGAACACGGACTTCAGTCAGACCACCGACGTGGCGGACAAGAACCCGCAGAAGGTCGAGGAGCTGAAGCGGATGTTCGTCGCGGAGGCGAGGAAGCACCAGGTGTTCCCGATGGATGCCTCGGTGGCTGGGCGCATCGTCGCGCCGCGCCCGAACATCACCGCGGGACGCACCGAGTTCGTCTACACCCGTCCGATGACCGGCCTGCCGCAGGGCGACTCGCCGCTGCTGCTGAACACCTCCTACACGATCACGGCCGACATCGAGGTGCCCCAGGAAGGCGCGGAAGGCATGATCTTGACCTCGGGCGGCCGCTTCGCCGGCTATGGCTTTTATCTGCTCAAGGGCAAGCCGGTCTTCCTGTGGAACCTGGTCGAACTGAAGCGGGTCAAGTGGGAGGGGCCGGATGCTCTCCGCCCCGGCAAGCACACTGTCGAATTCGACTTCAAGTATGACGGTCTGGGCGCCGGCACGCTTGCGTTCAACAACATGAGCGGGGTCGGCCGCTCGGGCACAGGCACGCTGAAGGTGGACGGCACGGCGGTGCAGACGATCACGCTGCCGCAGACGCTGCCGATGATCCTGCAATGGGACGAGGCCTTCGACATCGGCTCGGACACGCTCACCGGCGTGAACGATGCCGACTACAAGCCGCCGTTCCCGCTGACCGCCAGGCTGGACAAGCTCACGATCAGGGTGGATCGGCCGACCCTGTCGCCCGAGGACATGAAGAAGCTGGAGAGCGCTCAGGCCACCGCAGTGGACGGGACGCCGCTGACACGGGTCCAGGCCGGGCCTCACTAGCTTAGTACGGCACTGCCACTACGCGACTGCCACGACAGACCATGGCCAGCGGCCCGGTCTGCGCTACCGGCCGATCTCCATCGAGGGCAGCAACGCTAAATGTCTCCTCAGGGTCAATCATTCACCTTCCGGCAACTCAACGAACGTCAACTCTTGAGCGCTGAAGCGGAGCGGGCGGTTACGTCTCAGGGGGTGCGAGTTCCTGACCTTCCGCTTGTCACCGTCAAACTCGCGACTTACTTGGCATAACAAGGCCGCTGTCACCACATGCCTCGTTGCGCCCCAATGCAGCGTTCCGGGTCAACTATGGAGGCTACACTGGGCTATAAAACCGAGAAGTGGCCTAGGCCTTATTTCACGAAGGTCTTCGATAGGCCAACCGTCCGATCGACGATCATGACCACCGCAAGGGTGAGAAGTATCAGCAGCACCGAGACGCTTGCCACCAGCGGATCGGCTCGGCTTTCGACGTGGTGGAACAATTCGACCGGCAGGGTCGTGAGGCGCGGCCCGGTGAGAAATAGCGTGATGACCACTTCATCGAAAGAAACGAGGAAGCATAGGGCCGTTGCCGCCACGATACCGGGCGCCATCATGGGTAATGTCACGCGCCGGAAGACCGTAAGCGGGCGTCCGCCGAGAGTGGAGGCAGCCTCCTCGCAGGCGAGGTTGAGGTTTCCGAGAGTGGTCGCAAGCACGCGCAGGGCATAGGGAAGCGTGATCACGAGGTGGCCGATGACCAAGCCTGTGAAGGTGCCGAGAAAGCCTATCGATGCGAAGATAATAAGGATCGCAAGGCCGAGCACGATGGTCGGCAGCAAAAGTGGTGCGGTGAAAAGGTTGTAGAGAAAAGTCGAGCCGAAGGTCCGCATGCGCACGATCACGTAGGCCGCGGGGATCGCAACAGCCAGCGAGATGACGGTCACGATCGCGCCGAGCATCAGGCTCGTCCAGAAGGCCGAGATGATCTTTGGATTGTCGGCGAGCGCTGCATACCAACGCAGGGACCAGCTTTCTGGCGGGAACGATAGAATCTGCTCTCCGCTGAAGGAAATAGGCACGACGAGTATCACGGGCGCCAAGAGAAACAGGAACAGGAGCACCACCAAGATCTTCATGGGCACCGAGGTTTCATTCGCTTCCATGATAGACCCCTAGTCGATGGCGCGCAGCACGCGGGCATAGGCTCCGAGCGCGGCTCCGAAGATAATCAGCACGAGCATCGAGAGCGTCGCGGCGAGCGGCCAGTTCAAGGTGACGATGGCCTGGTCGTAAATCTCGGTCGCGAGCAGGAAGACCCGCCCTCCGCCGAGCAGTTTCGGGGTGATGAAGGACGAAACCGCCAGCACGAAGCAGAGAAGGCAGCCGAGCGCGATGCCAGGAAGCGTCAGCGGCAAGATTATCCGCCAGAACGTCTTTGCCGGCGGGGCGCCAAGCGTCATCGCTGCCTCTTCCACCCGCGGATCGAGCCGCCCAAAACCGGCGAGCAAGGACAGGATCATATAAGGCATCAGGATTTCCGTCAGACCAATAACAACCCCGGTCGTGTTGAACATGAGTCGGGGCGGTGCGAAACCGATAGCCGCTACAGTACTGACGATCGGGCCCTGATCGGAAAGAAGCGCGATCCAGCCATAGGTACGCACCACCGCAGAGGTGAGCAGGGGCGAAATGACCAGCACGGTCAGGAAAGTACGCCACCGTCCGGAGCTTCGGTGAAGGTAAAGCGCGATCGGATAGGACACGACGAGGGTTGCCAGCGTGATGCCGAGGCTGACTGTGATCGAGTTAATGATCAACTCGACGTAGAAGGAATCACTGAAGAGGCCCGTCCAGTTGGCGAACGTAAAAGCTTCGCGCACGCCGCCGCCGGCCAAGGCCTCGTTGAAGGACATCCGCAGCAGGTTGAGAACCGGCAGGATGAACCCGATGGCGTTGATAACGGCAATCGGCAGGAGAAGAGTAAGGGCCGTTCCCGTCCGGCCGAGGGCCAGACGAGGTATGGCAGGCGCCGTGGGGGCAGTGATCGCTGTCATGCGCTCCTCCCGAACACCATCGTGTCCTCGACGCGCCAGAGCACGGTCACAGCGGTTCCCACCGTCCGGAAGCCGTGTCCGTGATCCGATGCCACTTCGACGACGATCTCTACCCCATCCACATCCACATGATACTGGAGCAGGTCGCCGATGAAGGTGACCCGGCTCAGGCGTCCGGTGATCTGGTTCACTCCCTCGGCAGCAACAGACTCGCCGGAACCTGTCTCAACGAGTCTCATGCGATGCGGGCGGATCATGATCTCGACCATGCCACCCGGTCGACCGGGCACGCGAACCTCCCTAGAGCCGATGGTGACACGCCCGTCTCCTTGAGCCATGCCCTCAAGGCGGTTGGTGCGGCCGACGAAGGAGGCGACGAAGGGGGTTGTCGGATGCTCATAGACGTCGACCGGTGTTCCCACCTGTTCGAGCTTGCCGCCACGCATGACCACGACCTTGTCGCACATGCTGAGCGCCTCCACCTGATCATGCGTGACGAAGACCGCCGTGATGCCAAGGCTCTGCTGGATGTCCCGGATCTCGTTACGCATCTCGTCGCGCAGCTTGGCGTCGAGGTTCGACAGCGGTTCGTCGAGAAGTAGGATCGACGGACGGATTATGAGGGCACGAGCAAGAGCCACGCGCTGCTGCTGCCCGCCCGAAAGCTCCCGCGGCTTGCGTTCGGCAAGCGCTTCCAGGCGCACCATGGCAAGTGCCTCTCTGACGCGCTGTTCAATCTCGACCTTCGGGACCGAGCGCATCTCAAGCCCGAAGGCAACGTTCTTCGCCACGCTCATATGGGGGAAAAGCGCATAGGACTGAAACACGAGACCCATATCCCGTCGGTATGGCGGCATCACCGTTATGTCGTGTCCGCCGACGACGATGCGTCCGTCAGTCGGTTTGATGAGACCAGCGACCATACGCAAGGTCGTTGTCTTGCCGCAGCCGGAAGGTCCGAGGAGCGCCACCAACTCTCCCTTCGGAACTGCCAGGTCGAGTGCTGCGACGGCGACGGCATCGCCGTAGCGCTTCGATAGTCCGTCGAGACGCAGGTGCACATTGCGATCGTCGGACACTGTCGGGCTTCCGGAACGGATTGTCTGATGCATCATGGATTTCTCCAGCGAGCGTTCGGCTGCGGCAGGTGCGGTTAGCGGCTCAACGGAATGACGCGGCGACGCCACTGCTCCGTAATGGCATCGCGGATTCCGGCGACAGCGATCCAATCGATGGCGATCATCTTGTCCATTGAGCCAGCTGCCGTTCGGGCCAGCGCCTCCTTGGAAATCTTTTCCTGCGCTTTGGTATTGGTTGGCGCATAGAACATCGCTTCGGTAAACGCGGCCTGGGTTTCAGGCTTGAGCGCATAGTCGATGAAGGTCTTGGCGGCGTCGCTCGCCGGCGCGCCCTTCACGAGGTTGATCGTGTTGATCTGGAAGCCACTGCCTTCCTGAGGCAGGACGACGCCGAGCTTGCCGCCAGACGTATCCGCATAGACCTGCGCCCGGGCGTTCCAGCCAATTCCGAGTGCCGCCTGACCATTCGCGATAGGCGTATAGACGTCCGGCTTCGGATCCCAGGTCTGTACGTTGGGAGCGACTTCCCCGAGCTTCTTGATGCCGGGCTCGACGCTCTTCTTGTAATCCTCCTGACCCGCCATGTTGTTGGCAATGATCGTGAGCGTCGTACCTTGAATATCGGGAACGGCGGGAATCGTGACCTTGCCGGCATATTGCTTGTCCCAGAGTGCATTCCAGGAGGTCGGCGCTGTCTTCACCTGATCTTTGTTATAGAGGAGGACGAGGTTGTCGAAGGTCACTGCGACACCGGCGACGCCCTCGATGCGAGCGGTGGGGTAAAGGTCGGCGACATTCTTCGAAACGCTCTCGTCGACCTTGTCGAACAGGCCCTCGTCCGTGGCCGCCTTCGCGACTGACACGTCGATGATCATAACGTCGATCTGCGGTGCCGCCTTCTGAGCGCGAAGCGTGCCCAGCATCTGGGCCGAGTTCGGCATGCCGTAGAACTCGACCTTGATATCTGGGTGAGCCTTCATGAACGGCTCGATCACCGCCTTGGTATAGTGATCCTGAAAGATACCGCTGTAGGCGGCGAGAGTCACTGTTTTCGTCTGGGCCAAAGCAGGCATCGCAGCGGCCAAAACGACTGCCGAAGCACCGAGCAGAACACGAAGATTCTTCATTGTTTCATCCCTCTGTTTTATGATCGCTTTTCGAACCAGCGCGTCAGGCGACGCGCTGGGCCTTCTCTTCCACGATACGAGTGGCACCGGAGATGTCCGGCAATTTCTCGCCGTTGCGGAGCCGCTCCAGCAACTTGATCTCGTTCTCCTGCATCTCGATCGCCCGCTCCGCGACCGCCCTCGCCTCGCTCGGATTGAGCACGAGAACACCGCTCTCATCGGCAAGGATTGCATCGCCAGGCTCGATCACCTGCCCACCGACCGTGACGGGCACGTTGATGGCGCCCTCAAGGCCTAGGATCTTGGTGGTGATCGGCGAAGGACCGCGGCACCACATGGGCATCACGACATTACGGATCTCAGAAAAATCGGTGGCTGGACCGTCGACGACGCCTGCCTTCACACCAGCAATCTTCATGGAATGCGTGACGACGCCTCCCCAGCAAGCATGCTTGGTGTCGCCGCAACGATCCACCACGACGATATCGCCCGGGCGAACGAGCTTGGTGAGATAATGCAGGATTGTGCTGTCCGCGTGCGGCAACCGCACGGTGACAGCGGTGCCCGCAACACGATTCTCGGACAGCACCGCACGCAGCTCGCGGTCGACGAAGCCCGAATGCAGGAAATGTCCGACGGTTGCGGTCTCGACCTTCTCCAGCAAATCGACCAGTTCCTGCGGGATCTGCTTCGGCATGGGATTGACGGTGAACATGTGCGCACTCCTCAGATTAAGACATGATGTTGAGCGACGGGCACATTACGGCGGACGTGCGTGACATAATCCAAGTCGAGACGTGCGCTTGTGGTCGAAACCTTATCGGAGCACTGGGCGACCATGTGGCCCCAGGGATCGATCACCATGGAGTGGCCCCAGCACCACTTCTTTCCATCTGCGTGGGAGCCCACCTGTCCAACCGCGAGGAAATAGGTTTGTGTCTCGATGGCGCGGGCGCGGGCCAGCGCCTCCCAATGATCTTTACCGGTCATCAGTGTAAAGGCGGCCGGCAGCACGATCACGCTGGAACCCGCATCGCGCAGCTTCTGGAACAGTTCGGGGAAACGGATATCGTAGCAAATCGCGCACCCGACAGTGACGTCTCCGACCTTGTAGGTCACAACATCCTGGCCGCGGCTGATCGTGTCCGACTCGCGGTAGCTCACGCCGCCTGGAACATCGACATCGAAGAGGTGAATCTTGCGGTACCTAGCGAGTTCCTCACCGCTGGGGCCGAAGACCAGGGTCGTATTGTAGTGGTTGTTGCCCTCGCGCTCGACGATGCTGCCGGCGTGGATTGTCACCCGATGCTTGGCGGCAAGACCGGACATGAGCTTATAGGCTTCGCCGTCCGGGAAGAACTCGCCATTGCCGTGAATGTTGTCACGCCCTTCGCCAAGATAGGCGTAGTACTCGGGAAGAACGACGAGATCAGGGGCCTCTTCATCTACCGCCTTCTCGATCATCGCAGCGGCAGTCTTCAAATTCTCTGCCTTACTATTCTGGGAATTCATCTGAATTAGACTGACTTTCACGTCGCGGCCTCCTTTGAACCTATGGTCAAATGTGAGCGAGCCGCGCGAACTTGCGCAAACGCGAAATACTTTCCCTTAAGCCTAAGTTTTCCTTGTTCGGCGGCGCACAATAGTGCGCAGCACCGTTCTGCATCGACCTACCAGGATGCTCCGTCCATCTGCGCCGCAGAGAAACTATCGGCTACCTCTTTGGCCATCTGCGCCATCATGGCCGAAATCAAATTGTCCGGATGGTCAGAGTAGACTGCGTGGAAGCTGAGCGGCGGAAATGCTGGGGTTACATCGATCGCAATCAGCGTTTGAGCCGCAAGCTGCTCCCGCACAATCACGATTGGGAGCGGCGTTATACCGATACCATCCTGCGCCAGCCGAATGATGGTGGCGAGAGAATTGGAATTGTAGATCGTCGGGTCCTCGATCCCTGCGTCGGTCAGCTGGCGCAGGACTCGGTGATGCGGCACGCTGTCCTTGGAATAGGCCAGAATGGGTTGGTCTGCTATCTCTGCCAGGGTCAGTGGCCGATCTGGAAGGCCGAGCTTCGGACTGGCTAGCCAAATACATCTGAAGGTACATAAGTCGAGATTGATGAGTTCGGGCGCGACCACGGGGCCCATGATGAGCGCGAGGTCGATCCGTCGTTCGGCAACCTCACGGGCAAGGCTGAGACTCGTATCGGTATTGAGATCTATGGCGACGCTTGGATAGCGGACCCGAATACGTTCAATAAACTGCGGCAGCCAAGCATGAACGATGGAGTCGATTGTGCCGATCTTGATCGATCCGCGCAGGCTTCCGGGATCGCTCACGGCCTCCCGGAACTCGTTGGCGACACGTACCAGTTCCTCAGCCTTCGGGACCGCCTGTTGCCCTAAGTTAGTGAGGCGAACGCACCGGACATCACGTTCGAAAAGCCGAATCCCCAGATCTCGCTCCAGGGTAGCAATACGGTTCGAAATCGCGGCTTGCGTAGTGTGAAGCCTGTCAGCTGCCGCGCTGAAGCTACCCAGCCTCGCGACCCAAAGAAACGTCTCGACGAAGCGCAGATTCATTTGCGAGCATCCCTCTAGGGCCGGAGCTTCTTTCTAAGAGCTTAACGGCTCCCTCGTGCGTGATGCAAGCAATGGACTCCTGAATAGGTCCGACGGCCGTAAGAGTAATGCGATAATGTCCGCAATGGGTCAAACCTTCACCTTCCGGCCTCGCAATGAACGTCGGCATTGCTCGGCTGAATCGGACCAAGCTCTTAGGTATTGGGATTGCCAGATGCTGACCTTCGATCGTCGGAATTCTCGGTCAGTCTCTGCTTGATCGTCGAGCAACTGCAACCCGCATCCCAAACCCAATTGGTTCAAACCAGTCTGGAGCAGGCGCAGGCGCGCCAGACCTCGCAATCGCCTCGGTAATCTAGGTCGTACTCCGGAATGCGAGCGTCATCTCACCTTAAATTTCCTGAACAAGACGAGGCACGATGCGAATTCTTGCTTGACCGAAAGACCGTGGTATGTAGTCTGGTATGACCAAGGTAATAGAAATGACCGCTGATCTTGAAATCACGCGGCTTAGGGAGAGTGGCGGCAAGGGCTTCGAGAAGGTCTTCGCCTTTTTGCGCGAGCGTTTGCTCGCGGGCTCGTTGCGACCGGGAGACCGGCTTATCCCTGAACGCGATCTCGCTGCGCAGCTCGGTGTAAGCCGACCGATCCTGCGCGAGGCGCTGCGCGCTCTGACCGTTCTCGGCGTTGTGGAAATCCGTGACCGAGTCGGAACAATCGTTCGCCGCCCCGACCCGTCCGTTCTGAATGACTTTTTCACATTTGCGTTTGCGCAGCAGTCTGACGTCGTCGACGACGTGATGCAGGCGCGCATTGCGATCGAATGCCAAGCCGTCCGGCTTGCCGCCGAGCGGGCCACCGTGTCCGATTTCGAGAAGTTGCAGCAGGCGCTCGCACGCATTGTCGAGACCATCGACGATCCCGACGGCGGCAGCGCGGCCGATTTCGACTTTCACCGTGCTGTCGTCAACGCAGGCAAGTCCGAGACGCTGATCGTGCTGCACAACTCGCTGTCCGGCATTCTGATGCGCTCCCATCGCGGTCGCAGGGAACTTCTTCAGGTGTTCGACTCCATGAAAACCTATCTGATCGAGGATCATCGCCGGATCTTTGACGCCATCGTCAGCCGAGACCCGGAGAACGCGGAAAGGGTCCTAAGAGAGCATTTCGCGATCGGCGACGATTTCCGTCGTCGCGCCGCGATCGGCGAATCCGACGCCCGGAGCGCCTCATGACCCTTGACCAAGAACAGGAAGACACGATGCGACGGAACGAACAGAACGCGACGGTCGGCTTTGTCGGCCTGGGGACGATGGGGCGCGAGATGGCGCTCAACCTGCTCAAGGCCGGATTTGCAGTCTGCGCCTACGACGTGCGCGGGGAGGCCATTGCCGACCTCGTTACCCAAGGTGCCACCGGCGCTGAGAGTCCGGCCGATGCGGCCAGCGATGCGGACATCGTCATTTCCATGCTCCCCGACACGCCGCAGGTCGAGGAGATCGTCTATGGCGAAGGCGGCATTTTAGCGTCGCCGCCACGCGGCCGTCTCCTCGTCGACATGAGCACGATCTCTCCCGTCGCTGTCCGGCGCATGCATGCCGATCTCAAGGCTGCCGGCGTGGAATTCCTCGATGGGCCTGTGTCCGGTGGCCCGGTCGGCGCCAAGAATGCCTCGCTTTCGATCATGGTCGGAGGCGACCGAGAGGCCTTCCTGCGTGCAGAGCCGTATTTCCGGGCAATGGGCACGACGATCACCCATGTGGGCGAGGCCGGGGCGGGACAGACCGTCAAACTCTGCAATCAGCTCGTCTGCGGCATCAACCTCCAAGCCATCTGCGAGGCGCTTGCGCTTGGCCGCGCCTCCGGCGTGGACCTCGAACAGCTCCGCAACGTGCTCCTGGGTGGCTCGGCCGCATCCTGGATGCTCGACAAGCTGGGGCCCGCGATGATCGCCGGGGATGCATCCGCCGGCTTTCGCATCGACCTGATGCTCAAAGATCTGCGCCTCGTGCAGGAGCAGGCTCTCTCGCTGTCAGTTCCTCTGCCGGGCACGGCTCTGGTGACGAGCCAGTATGTCGAGGCGCGCGCCCATGGTGAAGGCACGAACGGCAACCAGGCCCTGTTCCGGGTCTACGACCGGATGACGAACCAGGTTGCAACCTAGCCCCGGACCACCTGAAATGAACCTCAACCTGGATTTCGCCGCGATTTTTGAGCGATGGCCGGCCTTCCTTGAGGGAGCGCTGCTCACCCTTCAGCTCGCCTTCATTGCGACCGTACTGGGTACTGTCATCGGCGTCCTTGGTGCCATCGGCAGACGCAGCAGCCATCCGATCATCTCTCGGATCTGCGGTATCTATGTCGAGGCGATCCGCAACACGCCGCTGTTGGTTCAGATTTTTCTCGTCTATTTCGGCCTAGCCAGCCTCGGGCTGAAGTTCTCCGCCTTCACGGTCGCTGCGGCGGCACTCACGATCAATGTCGGCGCCTACACGACTGAGATCATCCGCGCTGGCTTCGACGCTATTCCCCGCGGTCAGATCGAGGCCGCCGAAGGTCTGGCACTGTCCCCGGCCCAGATCTACTGGCACGTCGTCATGTTGCCGGCAATCGAGAAGGTCTACCCGTCGCTGACCAGCCAGTTCGTGCTATTGATGCTCGCATCGTCCGTAACCTCCCAGATCTCTGCCGAAGAGCTGACGGCGGTCGCTAACTACATTCAGTCCGACACCTACCGCGCTTTCGAGACCTATATCCTGGTCGCGATCGTCTACATCATCCTGTCGCTGGTTATGCGGGCTGGGTTTTGGCTTCTCGGTCTCGTGATCTTCCCGCGTCGTCGACGCCTCGGCACCCCTTTGTGAGGAGGAGAAGATGGGCGGTTCCCTCAATGCCAATCACCTGATGTTCCTCGGATACGGAGCGCTGTGGACAATCGGCCTGTCGCTCATCGGCCTTCTCGGCGGTGGCATCGCCGGTTTCATCGTCGCCCTCTGCCGCATCTCGCCGAGTCGGATCGTCAGGCTTCTCAGCGCCGGCTATGTCCAGCTCATCCAGGGCACGCCGCTGCTCGTCATCATGTTCCTGACCTATTTCGGCTTGCCTGCGCTTGGCGTGACTGTCACTCCCCTGATGGCTGCAGGCGCCTCGCTCACGATCTTCGTCAGTGCCTATCTCGGCGAGATCTGGCGCGGCTGTTTCGAATCTGTTCCGAAGCCGCAATGGGAGGCTGCAGAAGGACTCGCTCTCAGTCGGTCCCAGCGGATGATGAAGGTCATACTTCCGCAAGCTGTTCGGATCGCGACGCCGCCGACCGTGGGCTTCATGGTGCAGATCATCAAAAATACCTCGTTGGCCTCGGTAGTCGGCTTCGTGGAGCTCGCGCGGTCCGGGCAGATCATCAACAACTCCCTGTTCGAGCCATTCCTGATCTACACCATAATCGCCGGCATCTACTTCGCCCTCTGCTATCCGCTGTCGCGCTTCAGTCACCGATTGGAAATGCGGAGCGGCCCGGCCCGCATCGAACTTGAGGCTGCCTGACATGCACAAGATCACCAGAACAGATACCGCTTCACCAATCGTCGGCCTGTCAAACGTGCATAAGAGCTTCGGTGCGCTCAAGGTGCTCGACGGGGTAAGCTTCGATGTCAATCGTGGCGAGGTTCTTGTCCTCATCGGCCGTAGCGGCTCCGGCAAGAGCACCGCCCTGCGCTGCATCGACCGTTTCGAGACAATTGACAGTGGCGAGATCGTCGTGTGCGGCCATCGCGTCAGCGACCCAAAGCTCGACCTGCGGGCATTGCGCCAGGATGTCGGTATCGTGTTCCAGAGCTACAACCTGTTTCCTCACCTGACTATCGAGGAAAATATTATCCTCGCACCGTGTTCCGTGAAGCGGGTCGGAAAGGTGGAGGCAAAAGCACAAGCAAAGCAGGTTCTCGCTCAGGTTGGGCTCGAGGATAAGCTTCATCAGTATCCCGAACAGCTATCCGGCGGCCAACAGCAACGTGCAGCAATTGCGCGTTCGCTGGCGATGCAGCCAAAGGTGATGCTATTCGACGAGGTGACATCAGCTCTTGACCCGGAACTAACGGGCGAGGTGCTCAAAGTCATTGAAGCACTCGCGGCGGCTGGCATGACTATGGTGATGGTCACGCACGAGATGGGATTCGCCAGAGGCATTGCTGATCGGGTGGTATTCATGCATCGCGGGAAGGTTCATGAGACCGGATCCGCAGATATACTCACTTCGCCAGCAACGCCTGAACTCGCCCAGTTCGTCGGTACTGGGCTCTGACCAATACTCAACGATAGACAACAAGGGAGAAGACGACATGATGAAGCGCACATTCCTCGCAGCGGCCGTGGCGACGGTTTGCATGACGGCTATCGGTGGTACAGCTGCAAACGCAGACGTGCTCGATGATGTCATGAAAGCAAAAAAGATCCGGATTGCAACCGATCTTGCAATTCCGCCATCTGGGATGATGGACTCTAACCTCAAGCCGACAGGATCAGACGTCGAGACCGCACAGCTTCTGGCGAAAGATTGGGGCCTTGATCTCGAATTCGTTCAGACGACAGGTGCAACCCGAATTCCTAACGTGCAGACCGGCAAGGCCGACATTATCATATCGACATTGTCGGTTACCCCTGAGCGCGCTAAGGTCATCGACTTTACGAAACCTTACGCGGCTTTGAAGTCCTCTGTCGGCTGTCTCAAGTCAGTGGATGTTAAGAGCTGGGATGACCTCAAGGGGAAGACAATCGCCGTCTCCCGCGGCACTACGCAGGACACAGAGCTTTCCAAGATGAAGGACCGCAACCTTCAGATCGCACGCTTTGATGATGACGCTACGATGGTAACTGCGGCGGTCTCGGGCCAAGCGGATTGCGTTGCAACCTCCGATACGATCATCAACCAGATTGGCGTCAAGAACCCCGCCAGGCCTTTTGAGCCGAAGATCCTGATCCAGAACTTTGATCTCGCGATTGGCGTGCGTAAAGGTGAACAGGCACTGGTCGAGAAGCTGAACGATTGGATCGCAACCAATCTGAAGAACGGCAAGCTAAACGCCATCTATAAGAAATTCCATGGCAGCGAGCTTCCTCAGGAGATGCGGAGCTGAGCCAAGGAGAAAGCGGGTGGCGCCCAGCGCCACCCGGCCTGCAATCATTAACGAAAGGTTACCCAATGCGCGTCGTAATCGGGTCGGATCATGCCGGATGGCCCCTCAAGAATGTGGTGGTCGAGCACGTGCGCTCGCTCGGCCATGAGGTCGTCGATGTAGGCTCCTTCGATGATAAGCCCGTCGATTTTCCTGACATCGCCCGCACACTGACCGGAAAACTCAAATCGGGCGAGGCCGAGCGCGGCATCATGGTCTGCGGCACGGGCGTCGGTGCGTCGATCGCTGCCAACAAGGTCAAGGGCATTCGTGCCGCCGTCTGCCACGATATTCACTCGGCGCATCAGTCGGTCGAGCACGACGACGTCAATGTGATGTGCATCGGCGCCAAAATCGTCGGCTCCTGGCTCGCACAGGATCTCGTCGAGTCTTATCTGGCGGCGGAATTCTCCACCGATGAGGACTGCCGTCGTCGCGTGGAGATGCTCCACGCCATGGATGCTGAAGGCTGAGTCTGACCGGATTGGACAGCGGGCGCATATGACATGATCCTTGTCTTCGGCTCCATCAATATCGATCTGGTCGCCCGCGTAACCGGGATTCCGAAGCCCGGCGAGACGGTCCTGTCGCCGCGTTACGAGACTCTGTTCGGAGGGAAAGGCGCGAACCAAGCGGTCGCCGCCGCCCGTGCATCGCTGCCGCACAAAGTTGCAATCGTAGCCTGCGTGGGCGACGACGCCTTCGGCCGATCGGCCCGCGCCAACCTCGCTCGCAATGGTGTCATGGCTGATCTCGTCACCAATAGCGCCGAGCCGACCGGATGCGCCTTCATCACTGTCGACGAGCGCGGGGAGAATGCGATTACCGTCGCCAGTGGGGCGAATGCCTCGCTGACGGAAGCGGCGATTCGTGGGTTTGCCGTGGATGCCACGACGGTTGCAGTGCTCCAGATGGAGGTTGCTTTCCCTGCCTCCCTTGACATTGCCCGGCGTGTGCGGGCGGCGGGCGGGCGTGTCATCTGGAACCTGGCACCGGCGCCGCCGTCATTCCCGGCTGGCGACCTCTCCGATCTTCTCGGCACCACGGACGTTTTCGTTGTCAACGAGCACGAGGCGATTGCGGCGGCAGCGCTTCTTGGCTGCAAGAACGACGATTTCAGGGATGCTGGGGCTCATCTGTCGGGTAAGGGCTGCCTTTGCGTCGTCACCGCGGGCGCGCTCGGGGCGTTTGCCTTTCACCCTGACGGGCACAGCGAGAGTGCCAAAGCGGAGCCGATCCAGCCGATTGATACGACCGGAGCCGGAGACACTTTCGTTGGCGTCTTGGCCAATGGCCTTGATGAGGCCATGCCTTTCAAGAGCGCTCTTGAACGGGCGGTTCGTGGGGCCTCCTTGGCTTGCCTTGCTCATGGCGCGCAGGCTGGAATGCCAACTCGCGAGCAACTCGGAACGGCCCTCGGGGGCAAGTGAAATGGCAAAGTCGGAGCAGAGGCGATAGGCCTTGACAGTCTCTGCACTTAATCGGCACAGCACCCTCATCGTTGTCCTGTCAGAGTTCCATCGAGGGGTGCCGAGAGCAACACGACATTGTCGTCATCAGGAATGTCTGGAACGGGTCGATGCTGTTGAAGAACTCGGTTGTGTCGGCGGGATGGGTGTGATTCCGTTCTCCTCAGGATCTGTGAGGAGACGCAGCGATGATGGGGCGTCAGCGGAACGACCAGGCGCAGTTCTTCTATTCCTTTCATCTGGAAGAGCGCGTCCCCACCAGCCATCTCCTCCGCAGGATCGACGTCTTTGTCACCCAGGCGCTGGCCGGCATCCATCGTGAGATCGCGGCCTTTTACAGCCACACGGGTCGACCCTCGATTGATCCCGAACTGATGATGCGCATGCTGATCGTCGGCTACTGCTACGGCATCCGCTCGGAGCGCAAGCTGTGCGAGGAGGTCTCGCTTCATCTAGCCTATCGCTGGTTCTGTCGGCTCGATCTGGACGACGCGGTACCGGACCACTCCACCTTCTCGAAGAACCGGCACGGACGCTTCCGCGACAGCGATCTGCTGCGCCTGGTGTTCGAGCGCGTGGTCGGCATCTGCCTGGCCGCTGGCCTCATCAAAGGCGAGGGCTTTGCCGTCGACGCAAGCGTCATCGAAGCCGACGCCAGCCGCTATCATGGCCTCGAACCGGAGAAGATCGACTGGGATGCTGTCGAACGGCCAAGCCGAGCCGTGCGCGAGTATCTTGAGGCGCTCGACGGCGCGGAGGAACTCGAGGCTGGCCGCAAGGCTCCGAAGGTGATCTCGCCCTCCGATCCGGCCTCAGCCTGGACGGCCAAGGCCAACAAGCGGGTCCAGTTCGGCTATGGGCTGAACTACCTGATCGACAACGCGCACGCCATCATTGTCGATGTCGAGCCGACGCCGGCACGGACCTTCGACGAGGTGCGGTCCACCGCAACCATGCTCGAGCGCACCCGAGCCCGGTTTGGTCTCAAACCCAAGAGGCTCGGGGCTGACACCGCCTATGGAACAGGCAAGTTCCTCGACTGGCTGGTCGGCCAAGTGATCGAGCCGCACATCCCAGTCTGGGACAAGGGCAGCCGTGACGACGGCACGTTCGGCCGCTCCGACTTCACCTTCGATCCTGACTTGGACCAGTACACCTGTCCGGGTGGGCAAGATCCTGAGGCAGTTCTGGCGCAACTACACGGTGGCGCGCACCGACAGCGCTCATGACGGCATTCGCAAGTATCGCGCCTCGCAGAAGGACTGCCAGACGTGCGAGCTCAAGGCGCGGTGCTGCCCGAACATGGCATCCCGCAACGTCTTGCGCAGCATCCATGAAGAGGCGCGCGATCAGGCGCGACAGCTTGCCGGAACACCGCAGTTCGCGACCTCACGTAACGAGCGGAAGAAGGTCGAGATGCTGTTTGCCCATCTCAAGACCACCCTGAGGTTTGAGCGCATGCGCCTGCGCGGACTGACAGGCGCCAGGGACGAGTTCCATCTGGTCGCTATGGTCCAAAACCTCCGACGCATGGCTCGGTTGACCACAGCAGCGGCTGCCTGAGTGAGGGGGGCGGGCTGAGGCCAGCGGCATCAGGTTCCGATCACCTCCACCCCAGCCGTTAAGAAGCCAAACCCGGGCACCAAGCGGCTCGGCCGGCGGAGTTTTTCAACGGCATCGGTCAAAAGCGGACATTCGCACCAATGTGCGAATGATCTTGATCTTCCATCAGCTCTGCCGCTCGCAACGAAGGCCACGGACATCTCATAGCGCCAGCGTGCGCGGACCGGTTCCGCGATGACGGGAGCTTGAAATCTCCTCGAACTATCACTCCCATAAACCTCAAGATAACTGATGATCTCAAGCGCCGATCGGAGCGTCTTGGGTCCTGGGCCGCTCGCGACCGATGCGGACGCCGCGCTTTAGCATGTCCCTGAGTTGCACGTACATCATGGCCGTCATGAGAGCATCGTTAAAGGCATCGTGTTGCCCGAGAGCCGGAATGCCTAGATCCGAGAGGATCGACTGGAACCGGAGATCGAGCACCGTCCCTGGCGGCGCACCACCGTACTTGAGGGCGTAATAAATCTCCGAGACCTCAATGCGCCGGTTAGGAAGCTTCGCCTCGATGTAGCGGAGAACATACTTGTCGAGCATGCGGACATCGAAATCCACGTAGTAGCCGACAATAGGACGCCCTCCGATGAATCGGAGCAGTTCCGGCAACACCTCGTGCATGGGTCGCCCTTCGGCCACGTCACGCGCCCGGAGCCGGTGAACCTTGATAGACTCAGGGGGCGGCAATCTGTCGGCCCTGATGATCGCCTTATAGGCCTCACTCGTCATGATGCGGTTGCCGCGGATCACGATGGCCGCGACGGCAATCACGTCATCGATCCGCGGAGTGAGTCCCGTCGTCTCGCAATCCAAGACCAGAACCTCGTCCGTCGGCCCCGGCTCAAACAGGAACCGATAGGCATGGTCCGCGAGCGTTGCTCGATAGAAGAGGTTGCGCAACCAGCGTTTCACTCAGAACGCCCCGAGATGGTAGCGACCGCGAATGAGATCGCGGAACTGGCGCCCCACCCGAAGGGCGTCCCGAAGGATGTCCCGCTCCACTGTGGTCATCTCGTCCAGGCGCAGAACGGCCTCTGACTCTAGTTCGCCCTTGTGCAGAGCGACGAGCTGGGACCGAAGCCGAAATTCCATGAAGACGTGCAGGGCGCTGATCAGTTCCCGTCCGAACGTCGGTTCCAGAGTGCCTACCCTGACGAGCGCCTCGATCCGGGCCGCCGTGGGCGTCTCGAGAATACCCTTATCGATCGTGAGCGTGCGCACGCCATGCACGATCGGAAATGTTCCGGCCCTCTTGAGGTCGATCTCATCCGGACCGGCGCCAACAGTGGCCATGATGGTGCCGAGAACGCCCAGGTTGGGTGTCGCGAAGGTTTCGATCAGAGATGCAAACCGTGCCAGGAGAGCGGCCTCGCCACGCATGAGTTCGAACAGTGCCTCCTTTGCCCGGATTAGGATGCTTATCGAGCCCGCCACAGCCTCAGCATCGAGGAAGATGGCAATGTTCATTACAGCCTCGGCATCACCGCGCAGAACCCACGCCTTGAGCTGGCGGATGAAGCCGTCCAGGGATTGGGACCAGACCGGATTGCGAACCATGACATTCCCAGGACACGCCGGAAACCCGAACCCGTCCAGCGCTCCAGAAAACGCATCCCGAAATCGGGCGAGATCGGACATCGGAACTTCTCTGTCCAGGAGGATAGCATTGTCTTGGTCGGTTCGGACGGTCTGCTCACCGCGCCCTTCCGATCCCATCAGCAGCAGGCAGCCTGCTTCACGGATCGTGGGTGGAGCGGTCATCTCGAAAGTGCGCGCGAACAGCCGCCGGTTCAGGTCAGACGTTATCTCGGCGATCACATCGACCTTCACCCCCTGTCGTTGAAGGCGCTCGACCTGCGCCTCGATATCCTGGGCGGCAGCGGCCAGATCATCGATGCTCCGGGCACGATCGATCCGGCCCGGGATCAGTTGCGAATTTCCTGCGAACAGGCCGAGGATGTCAATGTCCTCCAGGAACCCCACATAGCCATCGTTCGAGCGGATCGCGAGGCGCCGCTTGTCGTGCTTCGTCATCAGCAGCAGAGCCTCGAACACAAAGTCGTCGAGGGCGACCGAAACGACATCGTAGTGACAGATCTCCTGCACCGCAGCCTCGAGCGGACGCCGGAGCAGGACGACTGCTTTCGACAGATTCATGCCGGTCACGACGCCGATGCGTTGACCATGGCGCACAAAGAGAGCGTTGATGTCGTTATCCCTCATGCAACGGCCAGCTTGCTCAATGCTGATCCCGCCATCGACGAATACGGCGGCACGATACCGAACGTCGCGCACGCGCGTTCGGAGGACGCTGTCCATGCCCTCCGCCTTTCGCTGCTGCGCAAGTGCGTCGAGCTTACGGGAGACATCCGCATAGAAGAACGCCGCGAAGGCGGCGTTGCGGTGGATAAGGTCGAGAACGATACGGCGTGGGACAAGATGGCAGAGCGTCTCCTCTGCAGCCACGAAATTCTCACCCGCGGCTCCATGCACGAGGGCGCGGGAGTCGAAGCTGTCCTTCGGCCCGAGAAGCGTCGGGATTGCGCTGCCGTCGCGCACCTCGACGGAGCCCTTGATGACGACATGCAGCCAGTCCGTGGGGCTCCCTTGAGGGATGATTACCTCCTCGGGCGCAAAGTACGCAATGTCGAGTCCGCCTCTGAGTTCCTCGCTCTCCTGATGCGTCAGGCGGTCGAACGGCGGATTGGCGGTGTCGAAGCCCTGCATGGGGTCCTTTCTGAATCAACCGGGCCGTCGCCTCCCGGCTTGCCGGGAGGCGAGGATCCGCATCGTTCAATGGACGTGAGCAGCCGCCGCTCCGATGCCCGTTTCCGATCGGATGTATTGGGCATCGAACGCAGCGACCTCGACCTTGGCGCGATTGCTCGCATCGAGTTTGGAGAACGCCCAGATTCCGAGGAAGGCGATCGGCATGGAGAAGAGAGCCGGATTATCATAGGGAAAGAGTTCCCGCGCGAAGCCAAAGGTCTGCACCCAGACCGCCTTGCTCAGCACCACCATGACGACTGCGCTGACCAATCCCAGCAGGCCGCCGATCAGGGCCCCGCGGGTCGTCGTCCCCTTCCAGAGGACAGACATCAGGAGAACCGGAAAGTTGCAGCTCGCCGCAACCGCGAAGGCGAGGCCCACCATGAAGGCGACGTTCTGGTTCTCGAAGATGTAGCCCAGGAAGATCGCCACGATCCCGATGACGATCGCCGAAATTTTCGAGATCCGAACCTCCTTCTGCTCCGACACACGTCCACGGGCGAGTACCTCCGCATAGAGATCGTGACTGACAGCAGAGGCCCCCGAGAGGGTCAGCCCGGCCACCACGGCCAGGATCGTCGCGAACGCTACGGCCGAGATGAAGCCGAGGAATAGCGACCCACCGGTTGCACTGGCGAGATGGATCGCCGCCATATTCGTGCCGCCGAGGATATCCTTGATCTTGTCGTAGGCTCCGCCCGCGCCGAGTTTGAAGAAGCTCGGTTCGTTCATCAGGAACGTGATCGCGCCGAACCCGATGATGAACGTGAGGATGTAGAAGTAGGCGATGAAGCCAGTGGCGTAGAAGACGGACTTGCGCGCCGCCTGGGCGTCCGACACCGTGAAGAACCGCATCAGGATATGGGGCAGTCCGGCGGTTCCGAACATCAGTGCGAGACCGAGAGAAATCGCCGAAACCGGGTCGGCCACAAGGGCACCTGGGGCCATGATGGCGTCGCCCTTAGGGTGGATTTTCACGGCCTCGGCAAACATGGCTTCGGGGCTGAAGCCGAACCGCCACAGCACGATCAGGGACATCAGGGTGGCACCAGCCAACAGTAGGCACGCCTTGATGATCTGCACCCAGGTCGTGGCTTTCATGCCGCCGAACGCTACGTAGACGATCATCAGGATGCCCACGACAACCACCGCATAGAGATAGTCGAGGCCGAAGAGCAGCTCAATGAGCTTGCCGGCACCTACCATCTGGGCGATGAGGTAGAAGGCAACCACAACGAGGGTGCCGACAGCCGACAGGATACGGATCTGGGTCTGGTCAAGGCGGAAGGAAGCTACGTCCGAGAACGTGAACTTTCCAAGGTTCCGCAGCCGCTCCGCGATCAGGAAGAGCACGATTGGCCATCCGACTAGGAAGCCGATGGAGTAGATCAGCCCGTCGAAGCCACTGGCGAAGACGAGACCGGAGATGCCTAGGAAAGACGCCGCCGACATGTAGTCGCCAGCGATGGCCAAGCCGTTTTGGAGTCCAGTGATGCCCCCTCCGGCGGCATAGAAATCGGCCGCCGACTTGGTCTGGGCAGCGGCTCGATAAGTGATGCCGAGCGTGCCGAGGACGAAGACAAGGAACATGACGATAGCCGTCCAGTTCAACGGCTGTTGCTGCACGGCGCCGAGATCCGGCCCTGCGGCCGACACGCCAGAGTAACTGGCGTCGAATGCGACAAGTATTGCCGTCGCGAGGATGAGCAGCCAAGACATTACATGATCTCCCTCGTGAGGTGACGTGTCAGTTCGTCGAAGCGGCTGTTCGCACGTTGAACGTAGATGCCGGTCAGGATGAATGCCGAGAAGATGACGCCTAACCCGAGGATGATCCCCAACGAGGTCACGCCATCGCCAACCTTGGTAGCGAGGAGTGGCTTGGCGAAGGCCACGAGGAGGATGAAGCCGAAGTAGATGACGAGCATCACGAGCGAGAGGGTCCAGGTAAACCTAGTCCGCTGGCGGACGAGTTCCTGAAAATGGGGGCTGCGAAGGAGTTGGCTATAGTCTTGTGAGGCCATGGCAAGAGCTCTCCAAAAGTAGTCAATGGGTTCTGTTCTGGCGGTTGGTGATGAGATCGTCGACCACGGTCGGGTCCGCGAGCGTCGA
>JAYSGD010000032.1:0-31260 GCA_041913065.1 Microvirga sp.
GTCCGCACCTCGCGCCAGATGCTGCACGAGATCGGCCGCGAGCCGACCCCGGAGGAGCTGGCGGAGAAGCTCGCCATGCCGCTGGAAAAGGTGCGCAAGGTTCTGAAGATCGCCAAGGAGCCGATCTCGCTCGAAACACCCATCGGCGACGAGGAGGATTCGCACCTCGGCGACTTCATCGAGGACAAGAACGCGATCCTGCCTATCGACGCGGCGATCCAGAGCAATCTTCGTGAGACGACGACACGCGTTCTCGCGTCGTTGACTCCGCGCGAGGAGCGTGTGCTGCGCATGCGCTTCGGCATCGGCATGAACACCGATCACACCCTCGAAGAGGTCGGCCAGCAGTTCTCGGTGACGCGCGAGCGTATCCGCCAGATCGAAGCGAAGGCCCTGCGCAAGCTGAAGCATCCTTCACGGTCACGGAAGCTCAGAAGCTTCCTCGACAACTGAGACAATTCAAAAGGCGGGCATCAGGCCCGCCTTTTTCGTCTCCGGCATCAGCCGAAGAAGGCGAAAGCCGCGCCGCCCGCCGCGATGGCGGCGGCGCTTGCGCCTGACACGATCCATCCGGCCTGCGTTCCGCCCAGGCTGAAGGTCATGCCCGCTTTCACGATGGTGTTCACCGCGACGGCGATGGCGATGCCGAGCGCCGCCGTGTGGATTGCGATGTCGTTGCTGTTCGCAAGCCGTGCGAGCGAAAGCGTGATAGCGTCCACATCGGCAATGCCGGAGAGCGCCGCGAGAAGGGTGATCCCGACTTCGCCCGCGTAGGAACTGATGATCTTCGCGAGCAGGCTGATAACGGCGATCAGCGCGGCAAGCTTCAATGCTGTCCCGAGTTCGAACGGACTCTTCATGGTGATATGAGGACGCTCCTTGCTGCCTCTGCCATGCGTGAAGAAGAGCACGCCCGCGATGACGATCATGACCAGCCCGGCCGTGCCGAGGGGCCATGCCAGCGGCAGAAGAAGCGCGTTGTTCAGGGCGCTCGCGACGACCAGGACGCGAACGACCATCACCGATCCCGACAGAAGAATGCCGCCTGCGAGGAGAGGGCTCGCGGCCGGATGCTCCCGCGCCATGCGCGCCAAGGTCACCGTGGTGGCCGTCGATGAGGCAAGTCCCCCCGCCATCGCGGCGAGGGCGACGCCCGCCTGGCTCCCCATGATCCTCACGGCGATGTAGCCTGCGAAGGAGATGCCGGCGATGATGATGGCAAGCAGCCAGATTTCCGCCGGGTTGACGGATTCCCAAGGGTCGACCGTCCTGTCCGGGAGAACGGGCAGCGCCAGGAATGTCATCGCGAGAAGAATGAGCGCCGAGCGGATCTCCAGCCAAGTCATCTGCCGCAGCCATTGATGCAGCGGCTGCTTGAGCGCGAGGATCAGGGTGACGACGACAGCGGCCGCGATGGCGATCCGCAGGTTGCCGAGAACGGCATAGGCCCCGAGCGAGAAGGTGAGAAGCCCGGCGACGACGCCCGTGACGCTGAAGTCATGGTCCGCCCGTGCCTCCATCCAGGAAAAGGCGCCGAAGGCGAGCGCGAAGCCGAAAAAGGAAACGGCCAGAAAGACGGGGCCCGTATGGGTCGTCAGCACGGCGGACAAGGCGCCGAGCAAGGCGCTGAGCGTATAGGTCCGCAAGCCCGCCGTGCGCTCTCCCTCCGCTTCCTCCCGCTGCCGCCAGCCGCGCTCGAGGCCGATCAGAAGACCGATGGCCAGGGCGACGACGAGGCGAAAAAGCAGGGACGTGTCATTCATGGAGCGCGGGCATCCCATCAGCCGAATTGCCGACCAGCCTTTGAGCACACTAACATAGCCAAGCTTCTGATGACAGTTCGCGCCGCGCGAGCCCGCGGGGGCGCTTTGGATGGAATTGGAACCGCTTACATGTGCTTTGCCATCATGCCTGCACGGTGCGCAGGCGCTTCATTTTGAGGATCGTCCATGATCGTCAGCCTCACCATCATCCTACTCTGCCAACTCCTCGGCGAGGTGATCGCCCGCGGGTTCGGCTGGCTCGTGCCGGGCCCTGTGCTGGGCATGCTCTTTCTGCTGGTGATCCTTGGATTGCGCGACGCCATCACGCAGCATCTGCCGCAATTCGGCAGGGCGCTGGACGCGACGGGAAAAGGGCTGCTTTCCCATCTCTCGCTTCTGTTCATTCCCGCGAGCGTGGGCGTGGTGCAGCGGCTCGACGTGCTGGCCGATTACGGTGTCGGGCTTGCCGTCGCGGTGATCGCGTCAACCTTCATCACGCTCGTCGTGACGGTCGTCACCTTCGTGGTCGTGTCGCGCCTCAGCGGATCGTCCATGGAGAATGCGGTGGAGGGCGAACGTGACTGATCAGGCGTTCTCGCTCTGGGTCTACCTCTCGCAGACGCCGCTGCTCTGGCTCGTGGTGACGCTTATCGCCTATCTGATCGCGGACAGAGTTTCCCAGGCCTTCGGGCGCAATCCTCTGTTCAATCCGGTGCTTCTCTCCGTGGTGACGGTGGCGCTCGTGCTGTGGGTGACCGCCACGCCCTATCCGGTTTATTTCGAGGGCGCGAAATTCGTTCACTTCCTGCTCGGCCCCGCCACCGTCGCGCTCGCCATTCCGCTTTATGAAAATCGCCGCATCGTGCTGCGTGCCATCGTGCCGATGACGGTGGCGCTCGTGGTCGGCTCGGTCACCGCCATCGTGTCGGCCGTCGCGATCGCGCAGCTCTTCGGCATTCCGAAAACCATCCTCATTTCGCTCGCGCCGAAATCCGTTACCGCGCCGGTCGGCATGGGCATCACGGAGGCGCTCGGCGGCGACCCTGCGGTGACGGCCATCCTCATCATGTTCACGGGCGTTGCCGGTTCCATCATGGTGACGCCGCTGATGAACGCGTTGCGCATGAAGGATTGGCGAGCACGCGGGTTCGCGGTGGGGCTCGCCTCGCACGGGATCGGCACGGCGCGGGCGTTTCAGGTGAACTCGCTGGCAGGCACATTCGCCGGCATCGCCATGGGCCTCAACGCGCTCATTACCGCGCTGCTGCTGCCGCTGGTGCTGGCGTGGCTGCTAGGTTAGGGCATCGCCCGCTAAAGCGGCGGGCTGCCCGTTCCCACGCTGCCGGTCGCCTCGCTCTGCTCGGGTAGCAGCGCCGGAATGATATTGTCCGCCACGAGCGCATGCAGCTGGCCGATGTGATCGTCCTCGCGTGAGGGCTCGGTGGGGTCCGATGTCATCACCGCCGTCATGCCGAGGCTCGGCGCCACATAGATCATCTGCCCGCCGAAGCCCCATGCGTAGTAGACCGTGTGGCCGCGCATTTCGCGGATATACCAGCCATAGCCGTAGCGGTCGCCGGTGAAGGGCGAGGCGGTTCTGGGCTTCCAGGATTCCGTGACCCAGCTCTCAGGCAAGACGCGCTTGCCGTCGATCATGCCGCCCTGCCGGTACATCTCTCCGAAGCGCAGAAGCGCGCGGGGCGAGAGCGCCATCTCGTTGCCGCCGAGATAGATGCCCTGAGGATCGCGCGTCCACGGCGCGACGGTGATGTCCAGCGGCTCACCCAGCCAGTCGCGCGCGAGATCGAGCGTGCTGCGCCCCGATGCGCGCGTGAGCGCCGCCGAGAGGAGGTGCGTGCTGCCGGTCGAGTAAAGCATGCGTCCGCCGGGCTCGTCGACGAAGGAGCGGGTCAGGATGTAGCGCACCCAGTTGTTGCTGCTGACCCAGGCGCCGTAATTGCGGCCGGATGTGCGCTCGAGGCCCGCGCGCATGGACAAGAGATGATCGACCGTGATGCGCTTGATCCGTTCATCCGCATCCTGGGGAATGCTCGAGCGAAGAAGCTCGGCAATGGGCTGGTCGACTCCGTCGAACACCTTCTTCTCGATGGCGATGCCGACGAGCGCGGATATGATGGTTTTCGAGGCGGACTTGATATTGGTCGGCCGCTCCATCCGCGCGCCTTTGAAGCCCTGCTCGGCGATGACCTTGCCCTGATGCGAGACGATGAGCGTGCGAAGGTTCTCAAGTTCCTTCGCGCGTGTCACGGTCTCTTCGATGCGTGCGGTATCGTGCTCCTGTGCGGCGAGGCTCAACGGCCAAGCTGTCACGGTGAAGGCAAGCAGTGCCGTGCGGATGATGCGGGGTAAAGGCATGAGGAACGGTTATCTGATTGCGGCTCTCCGATAAGCGCACGGATGGCAGCACGTTCCTTGAGGGGGCGCCATCACACAACATTGTGACACGTGGGACTTCGACCCTCTCCCGCAAAGGGGAGAGGGTTAAGACCGCTCAGAACAAGAAGTCCTCAGCCCCGATGAGCGCGGCCTTCCTGTTCAAGAGCGCAATGGTCTGCCCATTCGCCTTGATGAGCACATCGTCGGCGATGCGGTCCGTGTCGCCGTTGCCCGTGGTGATCGACAGGGCCTCGAAGCTCAGGCCGGTGCCGCGCAGATCGAGGAGATCGACGCCGTCCTTGAAGTCGCGAATCTTGTCGCGGCCCCATCTGCCGGAAAACCGGAAGGTATCCGCATGCGAACCGCCAATGAGCATGTCATTGCCGGCGCCGCCGATGAGCGTGTCGCTGCCACTCCCGCCGGAGAGCCAGTCGTTACCGGCGTCGCCGGCGAGACGGTCGCTTCCGCCTTTGGCATGGATCTTGTCGTGTCCAGCCCTGCCGTAGAGCCTCTCCGTTCCAGACGTGCCGTTGAGGTCATTGGCGAGCGCATCGCCCACGATGGCTTTCGTTGGCGCGGCCTTTGCCGGATCGATGAGATCGAGTTTCACGTTCTTCGTGCCGATGCTCACCGATTTGGTGACGGAGGAAAAGCCGCCGCCGGAGAAGGTCACCTTGTAGGTGCCGGGATCGAGCGCGAGGCTGTAGCCGCCCGCGGATTGCGAGGTCGTGGCAAAGCGCGCGCCGGTGGAGCTGACGGCAGTGATGGTCAGGCCGCCGAGCGCTTCGCCGATATCGTAGGTGCGGTCGCCGTCCTTGTCGTCCATGGTGACGCCGGTGAGAAACACCTTGCCGCCGGAGCGCGCGAAGTTCTGCGTGGCGAAGGCGCCTTCCCAACCCTGGTAGGGGCCGACCTTGAAGCCGATGCCGATCTCGCGGAAGCTGTCGTTGAGAATGTTGGCCTTGTGACCCGGGCTGTTCATGAGATTGGCGTGCAGCAGACGCACCTCGTCCTCGAAGCCGCTCGGCGCGCGCGTGCTGGCCCAGGCGACGTTCTCCGCCGAGGCCCACGAGCCGGTGAAGGCATAACCCGCACTCTCCATGCGCTGCGTCGGCGCGGAGCCGTTCACGCCCGTATGGGAGAACACGTCCGCATCGATCATCCACTGGCTGTGGGCATCCGCCGAGTCGTTGAGGTTGCCGTTGAAGGCGAGCGGCTGCGCGCCGGCCTTGGCGCGCTCGGCGTTCACCAGCTCCAGCATGAGCTGCTCGAAGGTCGTTGCCTGTGACATGAGGATGCCCCTTGTTCCATGATTGTTGTTGCAACCGGAACTAGAGTCGAAATGGGGGGAACTTGTGACGCCGATAGCCGCGCAAGCGTGGCCGGGGCGCGGCGCAGGGACGCAGGAGAAGGGCTCGGATCCTACGCTTGTGAATGAGTGAAGGAAGGTGCTGGATTGAGTGGCGCACTCCTATAGATATGAGTGCCCGACCATTCTTCCGGCCTGGTCCGCAACAGGAGCCTTCATGTCCGAACGGGTGATCAAGGACGACCAGCCCCGCGTCTATTTCGACTGCAACAAATGCCCGGCCTTCTGCTGCTCGATCTACGAGCGCGTCGTGGTGACGAAGCGCGATATCACGCGGCTGGCCAAGTTCTTCGGCGTGTCCGTCGAGGAGGCCAAGCGTCGCTACACGACCGATTTCGAAGGCGAGCGCGTGCTCAAGCGCGTCAAGGACGTGATCTTCGAGCGCACCTGCATGTTCCTCGACCAGAAGACCCGCGGCTGCACGATCTATCACGGACGTCCGGCTGTCTGCCGCTCCTATCCCGGCCGCTCGCGCTGCGCCTATTACGACGTGCTGCGCTTCGAGCGCATTCAGCAGAACGACGAGAACGTCATTCCCCAGGTCAAGATCATCTTCCGCGAGGTGGAGGAAGAGGTGGCGCCCTATGCCGATGGGCCTGAAGAGGTCTATGAGTGGGAGAAGAAGGAGTAAGGGACGTGCTTGGGCGGCAACCCTGCCTTGCAGGATAATATGGCGCTTTATGAGGCGATCTGCATTATAGCCAGCTAGAAACCAAGCATGGGGAAGTGCGGCTCTGGAATTCGCCCCCCGGATCAGAAGTACGCCAAATGGACACGAAATCGCCTGCCTTCACCGCCGCTCCCGTTCAGCCGAAGGTGGAGGGAGTGGCCGTCTCGATCCTCGCGGCGATCAGTATCTCGCATCTGCTGAACGACCTGATCCAGTCCCTGCTTCCGGCGATCTACCCGATCCTCAAGGACAATTACCGGCTGGATTTCGGCCAGATCGGCCTGCTCACGCTCACCTTCCAGTGCACGGCCTCGCTGCTGCAGCCGCTTGTCGGGATCTACACCGACAGGAAGCCGCAGCCCTATTCGCTGGTCATCGGCATGGGCTTCACGCTGATCGGGTTGCTCACGCTCTCGCAGGCACATTCCTATCCGATACTGCTCCTCGGTGCTGCACTCGTCGGCATGGGCTCCTCTGTCTTCCACCCGGAATCGTCCCGCGTCGCCCGCATGGCGTCGGGCGGGCGGCATGGCCTCGCGCAGTCGGTGTTCCAGGTGGGCGGCAATGCGGGCTCGGCGCTCGGGCCGCTGTTGGCTGCCTTCATCGTGGTGCCGTTCGGCCAGACCAGCATTGCTTGGTTCTCGGTGGTGGCGCTGCTGGCGATGATCATCCTGTTCAATGTGGGGCGCTGGTATAGCGCCAAGCTCGCAGATATCAAGGCGAAGCCGCGCCCCGCCGCCGCCGGGCTGAATCTGACGAAGAAGCGCGTGGCCATCTCCATCGCGATCCTGATGGTGCTGGTCTTCTCGAAGAACTTCTACATGGCGAGCATGACGAGCTACTTCACCTTCTACCTGATGTCGAAGTTCCAGGTGTCGGTGCAGGATTCGCAGCTCTATCTCTTCGCCTTCCTCGGCGCGGTGGCGGCGGGCACGGTCATCGGCGGTCCCATCGGCGACCGGATCGGGCGGCGCTACGTGATCTGGATCTCGATCCTCGGCGTGCTGCCGTTCACGCTCATGCTGCCCTATGCCGACCTGTTCTGGACATCGGTGCTCAGCATCATCATCGGCCTTGTGCTCGCCTCCGCCTTCTCGGCCATTCTCGTCTACGCGACGGAGCTGGTGCCGGGCCGCGTGGGCATGATCGCCGGCCTCTTCTTCGGCCTGTCCTTCGGCATGGGCGGCCTCGGTGCCGCCGTGCTGGGGCAACTCGCCGACATGACGAGCATCGAGACGGTCTACAAGGTCGTGTCCTTCCTGCCCGCCATCGGCCTGCTCACATATTTCCTGCCGAAGATCGAGAAGGCGCGGGCCTGATCAAGCGAGTGCCACGTCCACGACGTCATGGCCGGCCTTGTGCCGGCCATCCACGACTATCCCATAGCCCTCATCCTGAGGAAGTCGCGCAGCGACTGTCTCGAAGGACGAAGGCGTCTCCAGAAATCTCTGGGCGATCCTTCGAGACGCCGCTTGCAGCAGCTCCTCAGGATGAGGCCGGTGAGATGGAAAAGAGCTTGAGGCGTAGGTGCCCGCGACAAGTGCGGGCATGACGTGCGAAGCGGCTTACTGCCAGGCGTAATTGAAGCTCACGCTGATGCGCTCGGATTCCGCCTCGTTCAGGGGCACCTCGTGGCGCAGCCAGCTTTCCCACAAAAGCACGGTGCCGGGGGCGGGCTTCATATAGGCGAACTGGCGGTTTTCCGGCTTGGCCTTCGCCTTGCGCGGCGGGGCGGCCATCATGAAGCCGAGGCGCGGGTCTTCGAGCTTGAGCGCGCTCGCCCCTTCGGGAATCGTCACGTAATAGGTGCCGCTGATCACCGAATGCGGGTGGATGTGGGAGGTGTGGATGCCGCCCGGCGGCAGGATGTTGATCCACAGGCTGTCCATCACCAGCTTGCGGCCCTGGAGGTCGAATTCGAGATCCTTGGCGAAGGCCGCCACGTGCTTGTCGAGCTCCTTCAGCAGCTCGCCGAACACCGGCACCCGCCAGGGCAGGTCGTTCAGGGAGGCATAGGAGGTATAGCCCGGATAACCGTTCTTCTCGCACCAGCGCTGGCCGGCCTCGTCGTCCTCGGCGATGGACAGGCAGGCGGCTTCGAGTTCCGCGTTGCGCTGCTCGGCCTTGGCGCCCGCCATTTCGGCGCGGTAGATCTTGGTGACGAAGAAGGTATCGATGCTTGCCATGCCTTCGGCTCTATTATGCGGCTGGCCTTCTGTCAAAATCCTTGCCACTTTCCATTGCAGAAGACTTTTCTCCACCCCGTCCCGTCCCGCCCGCTTGAAGGCGGATGGGGGAGAACACACCTTGGCCTTATGATGTCAGCTTCACCCCTCGCGACGCTTCCGAGCGATCTGTTCTCCCTGGCCAAGAGCCTGGAGCCGGAGACCCTCAATCGCGTCATCGCCCTGCGGGACTGGCTGGAAATGACCGCCTCGCGCATGGAGGACGCCAACGAGGTTCTCACCGGGTTCCTGCTCAGCCTGATCGATCTCGGGCTTCCCATCGACCGGGCGGCCTCGGCCATCGAGGCGCTGCACTCCGAATATGCCGGCATCGGACGGTTCTGGACCCGGGAGGAGGGCACCATCGTGCGCTACCTGCCTCACGGCGACCGGCGCGAGGCGGTGTATCAGCAGAGCCCCTTCGCCCATGTGAGCCGCACCGGCGAGTGGCTGTTCCTCAATCTCGACGAGACGCCGGATTCGCTCTTCGCCATCGTGCCGGAGCTGAAAGAGGCCGGATACCACCACTACATCACCATCCCGATCAACTTCACGAACGGCGCCCAGAACGCGATCTCGTTCGCGACCCGCTCGGCCGAGGGATTCAATGCCCGCAGCCTCACGATCCTGCGCCTGATCCTGCCGTCCTTCGCCCTGGTGACGGAGCTGCGCGCCACGAGCAACCGGCTCGACGAGGTGCTGCGCATCTATGTGGGTGACGATCCGCACCGGGCGATCCTGGGCGGCACCATCCAGCGCGGACAGGTCACGCGCATCCGCTCCGCGATCCTGTTCGCGGACATGCGGGAATACACGCGCATCTCATCGACGCTGAGCCCGGAGAACGCGGTCGAACTCCTGAACAACTATTTCGACTGCCTCGTTCCGCCCATCGAGGACGAGGGCGGAGAGGTGCTGAAATATCTGGGCGACGGCTTGCTCGCCATCGTCCGCGACAAGGGCGACGATACGGGCGGCGCGGCGCAATCGGCATTGAGCGCCGCCACCAAGGCGCTGCGTCGCGTCGAGGCCGCCAACAACGAGGGCCGTTTTCCCGTTCCGATCGAGGTAGGCATCGCGCTGCATCATGGCGATGCGGCCTATGGCAATGTGGGCTCGGGCCAGCGGCTCGATTTCACGGTGATCGGACGCGACGTGAACCTCGCCAGCCGCATCGCCGAACTCAACAAGACCTTGAGCGAACCGCTTCTCATGTCGAAGCCCTTCGTGGAGCACCTCTGGGGCAATCCCTCGCCGCTCGGGGCCCACCACGTGCAGGGCTTCGCGGAGCCTGTCGAGGTGTATCGGCCTTAAGGATGTGACGCGCGTGTTCCCTTCCCGCAAGGGGGAGGGGCGAGGGGCGTCCGGCCGGGTGAATGATTGAACCAGTTTTCTCTGACGTCATCACCGGCCTTGTGCCGGTGATCCCGATTGATCAAGGCGCGGCGCTCTTCGGATCGGGATCACCGGCACAAGGCCGGCCATGACATGGTAGGGCTGGTGGACGCACTGGATGCACAGGAGCGCTCTGACTTTCCGACCCCCACCCTAGCCCTCCCCGCAAGGGGGAGGGGACACGTGCTCTGCACTGCATTATTCTGAAACCGGCGGGGCCTATGGCCTAGGTGACTTCGGCGCCTATTTCCCTCTGCGGGAGATCCAACGCCATGAATGATGTCCGACCTTTGAGCCTTCACGTCCCCGAACCCGCCGTTCGCCCGGGAGGGGCGCCCGACTTCTCCAATGTGAAGATTCCCAAGGCGGGAACCGTGCCTCGGCCCGAGGTGGACGCGAACCCGGAAGACATTCGCGAGCTTGCGTTTTCCATCATCCGCGTCCTCAACCGCGCGGGGGAGGCGGTTGGGCCGTGGGCGGGGCTTCTCACCGATGAGCAGCTCGTTGAGGGCATGCGCCACATGATGACGCTGCGCACCTTCGACGCGCGCATGCTGATCGCGCAGAGGCAGGGCAAGACCTCGTTCTACATGCAGCATCTGGGCGAGGAGGCCATCAGCTCGGCGTTTCGCAAGGCCCTGCTGCCGGGCGACATGAACTTTCCGACCTACCGGCAGGCCGGGCTTCTCATCGCCGGCGGCTATTCCATGGTCGATATGATGTGCCAGATCTATTCGAACGCGCACGATCCCTTGAAGGGCCGTCAGTTGCCGGTGATGTATTCGTCCAAGGAGCACGGCTTCTTCACGATCTCGGGCAATCTCGCCACGCAATACATCCAGGCCGTCGGCTGGGCGATGGCATCCGCGATCCAGAACGACACCAAGATCGCAGCCGCCTGGATCGGCGACGGATCGACCGCGGAGTCGGATTTCCACGCCGCGCTCGTTTTCGCCTCGACCTACAAAGCCCCGGTGATCCTCAACATCGTCAACAACCAATGGGCGATTTCCACATTCCAGGGAATCGCGCGAGGTGGGGCCGGCACTTTCGCCGCGCGCGGATTGGGTTTCGGCATCCCGTCGCTGCGCGTCGACGGCAACGATTATCTCGCGGTCCACGCGGTCGCAAAATGGGCCGCCGAGCGAGCGCGCCGCAATCTCGGGCCGACGCTCATCGAGTACGTGACCTATCGCGCCGGCGCTCATTCGACGTCCGACGATCCGTCCGCCTACCGTCCCAAGACTGAATCCGATGCATGGCCGCTCGGCGATCCCATCGAGCGGCTGAAGAACCACCTCATCGTTCGCGGCGTCTGGTCGGAGGAGCGGCACAAGCAGGCGGAGGCGGAGATTCTCGACACGGTCATCGCGGCACAGAAGGAGGCTGAAAGCTACGGCACGCTTCATGCGGGCGGCAAGCCTTCCGCTCGCGACATGTTCGAAGGCGTCTATGCCGAGATGCCGCCGCATCTGCGCCGTCAGCGCCAGCAGGCGGGTGTCTGACCATGGCACGCATGACAATGATCGAAGCCATCCGCGACGCCATGGACGTGATGATGGCGCGTGACGAGAAGGTGATCGTGTTCGGCGAGGATGTCGGCTATTTCGGCGGCGTCTTCCGCTGCACGGCGGGGCTTCAGCAGAAATACGGCAGGACGCGCTGTTTCGATGCGCCCATCAGCGAATCCGGCATCGTCGGCGCGGCGGTGGGCATGGCCTCGTATGGTCTTCGCCCCTGCGTCGAAATTCAGTTCGCGGATTACATGTATCCAGCCTACGACCAGATCGTGTCGGAGGCGGCACGTCTGCGCTATCGCTCGAACGGCGAGTTCACCTGTCCGCTGGTCATCCGCATGCCGACCGGCGGCGGGATTTTCGGCGGGCAGACGCATAGTCAGAGCCCTGAAGCGTTGTTCACGCACGTGGCGGGATTGAAGACGGTGGTGCCGTCCAATCCCTACGACGCCAAGGGCCTGCTGATCGCGGCGATGGAGGATCCCGATCCGGTGATCTTCCTCGAACCGAAGCGGCTCTACAACGGCCCCTTCGACGGCCATCACGACCGTCCCGTCATCCCGTGGTCGAAGCATGAGCTTGGTGAAGTCCCTTCCGGCTATTTCTCGCATCCGCTCGGCAAGGCCTCCATCGTGCGCGAGGGATCGGCCGTGACCGTGCTAGCCTACGGCACGATGGTGCATGTGGCGCAGGCAGCGGCAGCGGAGACGAACGTGGATGCGGAGATCATCGATCTGCGGACGCTCGTCCCGCTCGATCTGGAAACGATTGCGGCTTCCGTCCGGAAGACCGGGCGATGCGTGGTGGTCCACGAGGCGACTCTCACGTCGGGGTTCGGAGCGGAACTGGCGGCGCTCGTGCAGGAAACCTGCTTCTTCAACCTTGAAGCGCCGATTGCACGGGTGACCGGATGGGACACGCCTTATCCGCATGCGCAGGAATGGGACTACTTCCCCGGCCCATCCCGCGTCGGCCGCGCACTCCTTGAGACGATGGAGGCCTGACATGGGTGAGCACACCATCAAAATGCCCGATGTCGGCGAAGGGGTTGCCGAGGCCGAGCTTGTCGAATGGCATGTGAAAGTCGGCGATCTCGTTCGCGAGGATTCCATCCTCGCCGCCGTCATGACCGACAAGGCGACGGTGGAAATTCCCTCTCCCGTGCATGGCGAGGTGACGTGGCTTGGCGGAGAGATCGGGGATGTGATCCCGACCGGTTCGCCTCTCATCCGGTTGAAGGTCGAGGGAGACGATAGTGCTGCGGCTTCCTCTCCCGAGGAAAAGGAAATCGAGAAGGCCGCGCCTCCTCCGGCGGCTGAGCCGGCGGTTCGCGAGAAACCGTCCGAGCCTGTGAGGCTCACCACGCCGCGCCCGACCCGCGAAGGCGCGGGCGATGCGCCGAGATCGCCGAGGCCGGCGCTGGCTCGCGCGGAGGGGGACAAGCCGATTGCCCCGCCATCCGTGCGTCTTCGCGCTCGCGAAGCCGGTCTCGATCTGCGCCAAGTTCCCGGCACCGGACCCGCGGGGCGTATCACGCATGACGATCTCGATGCCTTCATGGCGCATGGGGCCCAGACGTTCCGGGGACCTGGGCTTGCCGCGAAGACCTCTGTCGAGCAGATCAAGGTCGTGGGCCTGCGCCGCAAGATCGCCGAGAAGATGGCGATCTCGAAATCGCGGATTCCGCACATCACCTATGTGGAAGAGGTCGATGTGACGGCGCTGGAAGATCTGCGCACAGGGCTGAACGCCGGCAAGCGCGCCGACAGGCCGAAGCTCACTCTTCTGCCTTTCCTCATGCGTGCCATGGTGAAGGCGATTGCCGAGCAGCCTCGCGTGAACTCGGTCTACGATGACGAGGCCGGCATCATTCACCAGCACGAGGGCGTGCATATCGGCATCGCGACGCAGACCGATTCAGGCCTCGTCGTTCCCGTCGTTCGGCACACGGAAGCGCTCGATCTGTGGGAAACCGCCATAGAGTTGAAGCGGCTGACGGATGCGGCCAAAGACGGCACGTCGAAGCGGGACGATCTCAGCGGATCGACGATCACCATCACGTCTCTCGGCGCCATGGGCGGCATCGTCACGACGCCGGTGATCAATCATCCGGAAGTCGCGATTATCGGCGTCAACAAGATGGTCGTGCGGCCGGTCTGGGATGGATCGACCTTCGTGCCTCGCAAGATGATGAACCTGTCCTCCAGCTTCGACCACCGCATCATCGACGGCTGGAACGCCGCCGTTTTCATCCAGCGTATCAAGACGCTCCTGGAGACCCCTGCCATGATCTTCGTGGAGACATGAGCCGATGAAGGACATTTCCTGCAAGCTCCTCGTGATCGGAGGAGGCCCCGGCGGCTATGTCTGCGCCATCCGTGCGGGACAACTCGGGATCGACACGGTTCTGGTGGAGTCGACGAGGCTCGGCGGCACATGCCTCACTGTCGGCTGCATCCCGTCCAAGGCGCTCATTCATGCGGCGGAGGAATATGCCAGGATCGTGCATATGGGATCGGGCCACAGCCCGCTCGGCATTCGCGTCGCGCGGCCTGAAATCGACTTGTCCCAGACCATCGCATGGAAGGACGGCATAGTCGGCCGGCTGACCAACGGCGTTGCGGGCCTGCTGAAGAAATCCCACGTCAAAGTGGTGGAAGGATGGGCTCGCTTTCGTGACGGCAAGACCGTGGAGGTCGAAACGGAAACGGGGACTCAGGTCATCCGTGCGGAAAACGTGGTGATCGCAACGGGCTCGACCTCCGTCGAGCTGCCGAACCTGCCCTTCGGCGGGCCCGTCATTTCATCGACCGACGCGCTCGCTTTGACGACGCTCCCAAAAAGCCTCGCCGTGGTCGGCGGCGGCTATATCGGGCTGGAATTGGGAACGGCCTTCGCCAAGCTCGGCGTCGCGGTGACGGTGGTCGAGATGCAGCCGCGCATTCTCCCGCAATACGACGCCGATCTGACGCGGCCGGTCGCCAAGAGGCTGCAGGCGCTCGGCGTCACGGTCATGACCGGAACGAAGGTGATGGGCCTCGCGGAGAAAGGCGTTCTTCTGGTTGAGGGCGATGACGGACAGCAAAAGCAACTCGCCGCCGACAAGGTGCTTGTCACTGTCGGTCGAAAGCCTCTCACGCAGGGTTGGGGCATCGAGAACCTCGTTCTCGACATGGACGGGCCGTTCATCCGCATCGGAAGCCGGTGCGAGACCTCGATGCGCGGCATCCATGCCATCGGCGACGTCACGGGCGAACCCATGCTCGCCCATCGCGCCATGATGCAGGGCGAGATGGTGGCGGAGATCGTCGCCGGTCACAACCGCGTCTGGGACAAGCGGGCGATCCCGGCGGTGTGCTTCACCGACCCCGAGATCGTCTCGGTGGGCATGACGCCCGACGAGGCCAAGCGATCCGGTCTCGACGTCCGCATTGGGCGGTTTCCATTCTCGGCCAACGGCCGCGCCATGACCAAGCTTGAGGAAGACGGCTTCGTGCGCGTCGTGGCACGCGCGGACAACGAGCTGGTTCTCGGCATCCAGGCGGTCGGCCAAGGAATTTCCGAACTGAGCGCGGCTTTCGGGCTGGCGGTCGAAATGGGTGCCTGCCTCGACGATATCGGAGGCACGATCCACGCTCATCCGACGCAGGGCGAAGCGCTACAAGAGGCCGTGCTGAACGCGCAGGGACGCGCCATTCACATTTGAGGAAACGGCGGCAAACTCAATCCGAACTCATGGCGCGGCGAATGCGCGCCGTGAGCTCTACGAGATTGCGGCCGACTTCATCCAGAAACTCACCGCGAAGAAGCTGCGCCGGCCCGACGCAGTTGACTGCGTAAGGCTGCGAGCCGCCAAGAGTGAGAGGCGCGCCGACGGAATGGATCTCTTTCTTCCATTCGCCGGCTAAGGTGACATACCCATGCGCTCGGAATTGCTCCACGGAGCGGTGCACTCCGGCGCGGATGCTGTCTCCGGATGGTCCGGCGGGGCACATTCCATCGAGCAGGATTTCGCGCGCAACGGGATCGATAGCCGCAAGATAGGCCCTTCCCATCGCGGACATCGCCATGTCGATATGCGAACCAATCTCGATGCCGATGTGAAGCAGGCCTGGGCCGCGGCAATGTTCGATATAAACCATGGTTCCGCGATCCGGCACGCCGATGGAGACGGAGCAGCCGATCCGGTCGGCGAGAGCCTGCATCAGGGGGCGCGCCACATCGCGAATAGTCAAACCGCCAAGCGCGCTGAAGCCAAGGGCAAGGGCGGCGGTGGAAGGTGAATAGAGCCCTGTCAGCGGGGAGTATTCCAGATAGCCGAGGCGGCTCAGGGTATACGTCAAACGTGAGATGGTCGATTTCGGAAGGCCGGTGCGATCAGCGATATGCTGATTGCCGAGGCCTTGCTCGCCGCGCCTGAACGCTCTCAACACGCTCAAACCCCGCGCGAGAGCAATCACGAAACGCGGGTCGTCATCAGGCGCGATGGTTGTCGATGCTAAGCGTTTGACCTGTAACTTACGCATCTTCCGCCTTTAACGATTGTGAAGACGAAGTCGGTTTCCAGCGCGGCCTATCGAGGGAAGCGATGAAGTCCCTAGGGAAAGATGAAAGCGAGTTGGTTTCTCACGCTTTCGGCGAGTGAGATCAGGCGAGGGCCGATCTCTTCCTCGATCTGGTTTCCCTGAAGCCGGAAGATCGGCACCCTGCAATTCATGGCGAAGCACTCCCCGTTCTTGTCGCGCAGCAACGGAACGCCTGCCGAATGCGTGCCTGGAATCCAGGTGCCGCGCACGACCGAGAATCCGCGCTTCTTGCAGCTTTCCACGCCTTCCATGAACGCTGCGGAGTACTTGCTCCATAGCTCCGGAGTATTGCGCTTCATCTGCCGCAGCTTGACCTCGAACTCTTCGTCCGTGAGCTGCGAGCAAAGCGCATGGCCGATCGCGGCGGGAACGAGAGGGCCGATGGTGCCGAGGTCCTGAGACGTCCAGACATTCTCATTGACCCGTGATGTTTCGAGATAGACGAAGTTCGAGCGGTCGATGACGCCAATGGAGACCGTGCCGCCCACATCCTGCGCGAGCTTCTGCATGGAGGGGCGGGCGATCTGCAGGATCTTCGCGTTGACGAGCAGCGGATTGACCAGCATCAGCGCGGCCCAGCTGAGCCTGAACTTCGGCCCCTCCTGCTTGAGATAGCCCAGCTGAGCGAGCGTGTAGGTGAGGCGGGCGACGGTCGGGCGGTTCAGGCCGGTGTGCTTGGCAATCTCGACATTGCTCATCGAGGGCCGGTCGGGGCGAAATGCTTCCAGGACAGCGAGACCCTTTGCCAACGTCGTCGCGAACCCGGCATCACGTTCTGCTTCGATCACGTCAAGCTCCTGCACGCGATAGTCTCCTGTCAGCAGGTTGAAAGCCAAGAGCACGCCTGTCGAGGCTGCCGAGAACCGACGATCCAAATTTGGCCCTTTCATAAGACAAAACAATATCCGGTCAGATATGTCAACATATTCGACATTTTTTGAAGATACTGTAAATTTAGTTGACACAGCTGACGCATGGTCATCAAATGAGCAGAACCAAAGCAGAGGGCCGCAAAGGCTCATCAGGGAGACGCCAGAATGACCCGTGTCATCGATATGGAAATCGGGCTGCCGGCCAGTGAGGCCAACCCGGATCTTGAGAGGATCGCACGCGGCCGACCCGGCACTCCCTTCGCGCAATCCCTCCCGCGTCCCGAAGGTTATGGCTTTTCCAATTACGGCCGCGTCTTCAAAGCGCGCCAAAGCGGCGAGAAGCCTGCGCACCCGGTCGATGACGGCGGGTTGCGGCGCCTCGTCGAGGATATGGATCGCGCGGGCGTCGAGCGCGGATTGCTGGTCGGTGCCGAGAACAGCGCGACCGGCAAAATTCACGCCGCCTATCCGGGCCGCTTCTTCCTGTTCGTGACCATGGATCCGATGGACGGCATGCGCGCCGTTCGCGAGTTCGAGCGTCTGGTGAAGGAGGAGGGCGCGAACGGCCTGCGCCTGTCGGCTCTCTACAACGGCATCACGGCCAACGACCGTCGCTACTATCCGCTTTATGCGAAGGCCGCCGAACTCGACGTTCCGGTGCGCATCTACACGTCGATGAACTATGCGAACGACCGGCCCTATGATCTCGGCCATCCGCGCTATCTCGACGACGTGGCGGTGGATTTCCCCGAGTTGCGGATCGTGGCGGGCCTTGCCGGCTGGCCCTGGGTCAGCGATATGGTCGGGCTCCTGCGCAGGCATCCCAATCTCTATGTCGATACCGCCGCGCATCACCCGCGTTACTTCGCGCAGAACGGGTCCGGCTGGGAGCAGTTCCTACAATTCGGCAATACTCTGCTGCAGGACAAGGTGATGGTCGGCTTGTCGCGTTATCTTTTCGGAACATCGTTCGAGAGCCTGATCGACGACTACAGGAACCTGCCGCTCAAGGATCACGTGATCGAAAAGTGGTTGTACGGCAACGCAGCCAATTTCCACCGCCTCTGACGGTGGAGGTCCGGCATGCTCCGGTTCATCGCACAACGGGTTCTCTACGCGCTGCCGCTGATCTTCGTGATCATCGTGGTGATGTTCACCCTCCTTCACCTGATCCCGGGCGATCCGGTGCAGTCCCTCGTCGGCGACTTTCCCGTGCCGCCGGCCTATCGCGAGGCCATCGAGGAGAAGTACCGGCTGAACGATCCCTTCCTGTTGCAGGTGTGGAACTATCTGACCTCCGTGCTGCACGGAGATTTCGGATATTCCTATCAGAACCAGCGGCCCGTGCTCGAGATCATCCTTGAGCGAGCGCCGCGCACGATCCTGCTGGCATCCGTCGGGTTTGCGCTCGCCATTCCGCTCGGAATCCTGCTCGGCGTGATCGCCGGCACCACGCCCAGCCCGCGAACCGACAAGTTCTGGACCACGTCGGCGCTCATCATCTATGCCGTGCCGACTTTCTGGCTCGCCCAGCTTCTCGTCATGTTCTTCGCCCTGCATCTCGGGTGGTTTCCCACCCAAGGCATCGGGCCGCTCGTGTCACGCGCTCGCGGATTCAATTGGCTCCTTGAGAAGATGCAGTATCTGGCGCTTCCGGTCGCGGCCTTCGCCATCCATGAGGGCATGCGCTTTGCCCGCATCATGCGCGCAAGCGTCATCGATACGCTCTCGCAGGGGTTCATCATCACGGCGCGGTCGAAGGGGCTCACCCGCGGCCAGATCATCCGCCGCCATGTGCTGCGCAATTCCAGCCTGCCGCTCGTCACGATTGCCGGTTACGCCTTCGGTTCGGCCCTGAGCGGCGCGGTTCTGCTGGAAACGGTTTTCACATGGCCGGGCCTGGGTCTCCTCATGGTGGATTCGATCCGCCTTCGCGACAACCTGACCATCGTCGGCGTCGTCATCTTCTCGGCTCTCGCCGTCATTGTGATGAACCTCGTGGTCGACATCCTCTATGCGCTGCTCGATCCGCGCATCAGGACGAAGGGGTAACCGGTCATGGCAAGCCTCACCTCGAAACCTGCTTCGACCGGCTTCCGCGCCAAGTTCGACCGCTCTGTCTCCGTGGTCGGAAACATGGCCGGAACCCGGCATGGCGCCATCGGCGCGGTCATCCTGCTGCTGCTTGCGCTCGTCGCCGTTCTGGCGCCGGTGCTCGCGCCCTATCACCCGCTGGAGCAGACGCCGCAGAGTCTTGCCCCGCCGTCGAAGGAGTTTCTGTTCGGCACGGACAATATCGGCCGGGACATCTTCTCGCTCATTCTTTACGGCGCGCAATCCTCACTTCTCGTCGGATTGGGCGCAGCGCTCGCGGCCCTGCTCGTCGGCGGAACCATCGGCATTCTCGCCGGATACTTCCGGGGTCCGGTGGAAGTGATCCTGATGCGCGTCATCGAGCTCTTCCAGACGCTGCCGGTGATCATGCTCGTCCTGTGCGCGGTCGCGCTCTTCGGGTCGAACTTCTGGCTGCTCGTCATCGCCGTCGCGCTGGCGATCTGGCCGATGGAAGCGCGGCTCGTCTACGGCCAGTACATCAAGCTGCGCGAGCGCGAGTTCATCGCAGCCGCTCGCGTCGCGGACCTGTCGACATCGCACATCATCTTCCGCGAGATCATGCCGAACGCGGCCCAGCCGGTGATCGTCCAGGTCGCGCTCGATGCCAGCATCGCCATCCTCATCGAAGCGGGCCTCGGCTTCCTTGGGCTGGGTGACCCTTCGATGGTGAGCTGGGGGCAGCTCCTCTTCGTCGCGCAGGATTACATGGACAGCGCGTGGTGGATGAGCGTGTTCCCCGGCGCCGCAATCTGCCTGACCGTCGTCGGCCTCAACCTTTTCGCCGACGGCATCAACGAGATCAACGATCCGCGCGCCACGCGCGGGATGGGAGGTCTCCAATGAACGCGGTCACGGGATTGCGCTCCACTGGCGACATGCTGCTGGATGTGAGGAACCTGAAGGTTCATCTTCGGGTGTCGGACCAGGTGGTCAAGGCCGTGGATGGCGCCGATCTTCAGGTTCATCAGTCCGAATGCGTGGGCGTCGTCGGAGAATCCGGTTCCGGCAAAAGCACATTGGTGCGGGCCATCTCCCGACTGATGCCGAACCTGCGCATCGAGGAACTCTCCGGCGACATGAAGTTCGAGGGACGCGATCTCCTCGCCATGAGCGACCGCGACCTGCGTGCCTTGCGACGCGCGCGAGGTTTCTCGATGATCTTTCAGGATCCGCTCGGATACCTGAATCCGACGCAGAGGGTGGAGCGTCAGATCGCGGAAGCCTTGTCCGACGATGCGCGCGGCCAATCGGCGGGCCAGAGGGTCCGCAATCTTCTCGACGAGGTCGGGTTCGCCGATCCGCGCAACGTTGCGCGACGCTTCCCGCATGAGCTCTCCGGCGGCATGCGCCAGCGCGTCATGATCGCCATGGCATTGGCGAGCGACCCCAAGATCCTCTTCGCCGACGAGCCGACGACGGCGCTCGATGCCACCGTGCAGCTTCAGGTGCTGGAGACGATCTACAGGCTGCACAAGGAGCGGAACATGGCGGTGGCGATCATTACCCATGATCTCGGCGTCATCGCCGAGCTGTGCGACCGCGTCTATGTCATGAAAGGCGGGCAGACCGTCGAGAGCGCGACGACGATCGATCTGTTCGAGCGGCCGCAGCATCCTTACTCGGCGCGTCTCATCGAGCTGAGCGCCCATGGCCGGCATGAGAAGAGCATCCTGTCATGAACATGCCCATTCTCGAACTCAGGAAAGTCAGCCAGACCTATACCAGCCGCGATGCGACGGGCTGGGGCTGGACGACCGTGCGCGCCGTTGACGGCGTCGATCTCGCCGTGAACCAGGGAGAAACGCTCGCCATCGTCGGTGAATCGGGGTCCGGCAAGAGCACCATGGCCAAGCTGCTGCTGATGCTCAACCGTCCCACGGCGGGGGAGGTCGTCTATCGCGGGCAATCCCTGCCGAAACTCGCAGGCGCTGTCCGGGCCGAGTACCGGCGCAACGTCCAGGCGGTCTTTCAGGACCCGTCGTCGTCCTTGAACCCGCGCATGACGGTCGAGCAATCCTTGGGCTATGTCGTCAGGCGCCACGATCTCGTTCCCCAGTCCGATCAGACGCGCTTCATCGAAGCGCAGCTTGATGCCGTCGGCCTCACGCCGCCTGAGAAATACACTGGCCGCTTCCCGCATCAGCTCTCCGGGGGGCAGCAGCAGCGTGTGGCGATTGCCCGAGCGATGATGCTGGAACCCAGCGTCATCATCGCCGACGAGCCTCTGTCCAGCCTCGACGTATCGATCCAGGCGCAGGTGCTTGATCTCATGCGCGAATTACGGGCGAGGACGAACGTTGCCTTCGTCATCATCAGTCATGATCTCGGCGCCATGGAATCGATCGCCGACCGCACGGCGGTCATGTATCGCGGCAAGATCGTCGAGATCGGCAGCGCGATCTACTCCGCGCCCGTCCATCCCTACACGCGCCTGCTTCTGGATGCGAGGCTCTCGCATGATCCCCGGCGCAGCCGCATCCGGTCTGCGGCCATCAAACCTCCCGCGCCCGTATCGCAAGCAGCGGTCGAGGGCGGATGCAGCTTCCGGAACCGCTGCCCGTATTCGATTGAGATTTGCGCCCAATCCAGCCCGCCCCTGCGGCCGGTTGGCGACGGTGCAACCCTGGCCGCATGCCACCGCGCGGAAGAACTCGCCGCCGGATGGATGACGGAGAAGAAGGCGCACGAGGGCCGAGGCTGAACAAGCGGCAAGAATGCGCAGCAAAGACCACAACGGGAGAACGCCAATGAGACTGACACTTCGCCGTTCGACAACGAGTGCCTTATTCGCATCCACGCTCCTTGCCTGCGCAGCGGGTCTCGGTTCGGCCTATGCCGATGACGGAAAGCCCGTGCGGGGCGGCACGGTCGTCGCCGCGCTGAACGCGACGACGATCCCGACGCTCAACACCCAGCTGACGTCATCCGTCCCGGCCTTGTTCGCGGCCGACGTGTGGGCCGATGGCCTGATGACCTATGATCGCGAAGGCAAGCGCCTTCCCAGACTTGCCACCAAGTGGGATGTCTCGCAGGACGGCAAGACCTACACCTTTCACCTGCGCGAAGGCGTGAAATGGTCGGACGGCAAGCCGTTCACCGCCGAGGACGTGGTGTTCACGCTCAACGAGTTCGGCAAGTTCAACACCTACCTGACCAAGCTCATCCCACTCATCGAGGAAGCATCTGCGCCTGACGCGAAGACCTTCGTCCTAAAGCTGAAGCAGCCTTTGACGGCAACGCTCGACCTCTTCGACAAGGAGGTCTTCCCTCTGATGCCGAAGCATGTCTATCAGGGCCAAGACCTCGCGACGCACCCCGCCAACCGCGCGCCTGTCGGCCTTGGCCCCTTCAAGTTCAAGAGCTGGGAGAGCGGTCAATCGATCACCTTCGTGCGCAACGAGCATTACTGGGAAAGCTCGAAGCCCTATCTGGATTCCGTGGTGTTCGCGCTGATCCCTGCTCCGCAACAGCGCCTCAATGCCATCGTCAACGGTGAGGTGAACTGGTATCGGCCCGAAGTCGTGCAGGTCAAAGCCACGCAGGAGGCGGCGAAGAACGGAAAGATCAAAGTCGTTCAGATCGTCAACAATGCGCCGGAAACGGCCGTCGTCGATCTCAACGTGACCCGTGGGCCGACAAAGGACATCAAGGTCCGTCAGGCGCTTTTCCACGCCATCGACCGCCAGCGCATCGTGCAGGACGTCTATCAGGGCCTCGCGGACACGGCCAAGAATGCCATTCCGACCCAGTTCAAGGACCTGCACGACACATCGATCAACTACGATACGCTTTACGCCTACGATCCGGTGAAGGCCGGCAAGCTTCTCGACGAGGCAGGCTACCCGCTGAAGGACGGAAAGCGTTTCTCCATCGAGCTGACCGTGATCGGCAAGCCTCCCTACGATGCGGTGGCGCAGGTGATGCAATCGCAATGGGCGGCCATCGGCATCGACGTGAAGCTGAGCGCGCTCGATCAGCAGATCTGGACAAACAAGGTCTACACGAAGCGTGATTTCGACGCCTCAGTCATTTCGCTCACGGGCCGGACCAATCCCGTGCTCGGCGTGGACCGCAGCTTCGTCTGCAACGAGGGCAGCGTGCCGTTCGCCAATCCGACCGGCTATTGCAATCCCGAGTTCGACAAGGTGGCGCTCGATGCCTCGGCCGCGCCGCTCAGCGAGCAGAAGGCGCATTACAAGAAGTATGCGGAGATCGTCGCGCGGGATCTGAACCAGCTCGCCTTGACCAATTCACAGGTCTTCGAGGCGGTGACGACCAACCTGAAGGGCTTGGACGCGCAGTTCAACTTCTCCTTCAACACGCATCCGAACTGGGCCGAGGCCTGGCTGCCGGAGAGCGAGCAGTAAAAGCATCCACGATCTGCAGTGCAGCCCCACCGGCTGCACTGCATCCTGATCTTCTGAGGGGACACGACCTTGCATATTGACGTAACTTCGATGATGCGACCACGCTCCGTCGCAATTGTTGGCGCATCCGCGAAAAGAATGACGCAAGGAAACGTCGTCATCAGCAATCTGAAGGATTGGGGCTATGCCGGCACCGTTCTTCCGGTCCATCCCGAGGCCAAGGAAATCGACGGGCTGAGCGCGATCAACTCCGTCGCCGACCTGCCGCGCGATACCGATCTCGCGATCGTCGCCATTCCCGCCGCGCATGTTCCCGGCATGCTCAGCGAGCTCGAGCAGAGCCCTGTCCGGTCGGCTATCGTCTTCACGAACGGCTTTACGGATGAACAGGAAAAATCCATCCGTGCATTCGGGCAATCCAGCCGCATCACGGTTCATGGGCCCAATTGCATGGGCCTCGTGAATTTTACGGATTCCATTCCCCTCTATCCCGCGCGCCCATCCAAGCGCCTGCGGCCCGGCCGGGTCGCCCTGGTCGCGCAATCGGGATCGGCCGCGATTTCCGTGATGAACTCGACCCTCGCCGGCTTCTCGAAAGTCGTCACGATGGGCAGCGAGTTTCATGTCGCCGCCGCCGATTACATCCGCTGGCTTGCCGACGACGACGCGACGAGCGCCATCGGCGTCGTGGCGGAATCGATCAAGGATCCCATCGCTCTGGCCTATGCCGCCGAAGCCGTGCATGCGGCAGGAAAATCGCTGGTCGTCCTGAAGGTCGGCCGCACCGCCAGCGGCCTTGCCGCCACGCAGGCTCACACCGGCGCGCTGGTCAGCGACAGCGATGCCTACGATGACTTTTTCAGGTCGACCGACATCGCCGTGGTGTCCGATTACGACGAGCTCATTGCGTCGTTGGAATGCGGCGCGATATCCAAGAGAATGGTCGGAGGAAGCGCCATCGGGATCGTCGGCATTTCCGGCGGCCAAACCGCACTGGCCTGCGACATTGCGGAAATGAGCGGAATCGAGGTCGCGCAGTTCAGTGAGGCGACGGAGCAGCGGCTGCTGAAAGCCCTGCCGGGAGTCTCGGGCTACAACCCGGTCGATTTCGGCGCAAGCATCAGCGCGGACCGCAACCCCGAGGCGGCGATCGCAGCCGTGGCTGACGATGACAACGTCGGCGCGATCGTGGCGTTTCAGGATTGCCAGGAAAGCCTCAACCCCGCGGGGCTGGAAAACTACATGGGCATTCTGAATGTCTATGCGAAAACGGGCGCGGAATCGAAGAAGCCGCTCGTCGTGATCTCCCCGACCTCCGAGAGCCTTCACCCGAAGGTGATGGATCTGATGTCGGAGCACAACGTGCCTCTGCTCCGGGGGCTTCGCTCCGGACTTCGGGCCGTCGGCAATCTGAATCTCGGCAGGCCGGGACGCGCCGCCGCCTGGGCCGATGCGCGCAATCCCGAGCGTCCGCCGTTCCATCCGAATGCAGCCGCCTTCCGTCGTGAATTGTCTGAGCGGTCCGGTCCGCTCGATCCGGCAACGGCTTTCCAGATCCTGCGGGAATACGATCTCCCGCTCGTCAGGTCGATTGTCGTGAAGGATGCGGAAGAAGCGGTTCGGCGCGCGCGTGAAATCGACTTCCCCCTAGTGGTGAAAGTCGCGTCCTCGCAAGTTCAGCACCGTTCCGATGTGGGCGGCGTCGTGCTCGGCGTCGAGGATGAGACGTCGCTCCGTTCCGCCATCGATTCGATCCGCACGAAGGTGAGCGCGTCGGTGCCGGGCGCCGTCATCGACGGATACGAATTGCAGGAGCAGATCATCGGCGGGATCGAGGCGATGGCCGGCTTTACCGCCGCAGCCCCCTTCGGGCCGCTCATGGTTCTGGGAAGCGGTGGCGTCATGGTCGAGATCATGGCGGATCGCGCGGCGAAGCTCGGGCCGTTGAGCGCCGACGATGCGCGGGCCATGGTGGGCGGCACGAAGCTCGCCAAGATCCTGGACGGCTATCGAAACCTCTCGCCGAAGACGAGCATGGGCGGGCTTGTGCAGGCGGCCGTCAATCTCTCGCGGCTGGCGAGCGATCTCGATGGCGTCATGGTCGCCTGCGACCTCAACCCCGTCGTCATCCGAAAGGGAAGCGGCGATGTCAGGATCGTCGATGCGCTTTGCATTTGCGCATGAAGCCTGAGCGCCTCCGCAGGGCGCGCAGGCACCAGCGCTTCCGGCGGTACAGGTTGCCACAGGGGCGGTCCGGGCCCGTCCCAGGCCAAAGCGGCTTGACGCGGGGCGTGTTGTAAGACAGGTACAAGGGGCGGCCGGGAACCCCGGCCACCATGAGGGGTGCCGAACGAAGGTTCCGGACGCCCCTGGCCTTCCTCGGAAGGGCCTGTAGCTCAATGGTTAGAGCCGGCCGCTCATAACGGTCTGGTTGCAGGTTCGAGTCCTGCCGGGCCCACCAAATCTTAGCCGAGCACGATTTTTGCCTTGTTGCTCGACGGTTTCAGCCCGCGTCGGGCTACACGTTGGCCGATTGCCTGGAGCAATGGAAGGTCAACCGCTCGACCAAATCATCAGTATCGGTACGAAACGGGCCTTATCGGGATTTCCACATCAAGGGCATAAGCTGACCTTCATTGAAGTCGCTCTACGTTGCACTTTGACTCAAAGCGGGCCTTCGTGATCAGCTGGCCGCTCCCTCCGCAATCTCGTCGAGACTGACAGGAAGCTGACACCACACAACAGCGGGCGGTCAGGGACAATGCGCCATTCTCCAAGTCAATCCAGCGCCGACACGGTGCGGAGAGACAGGAGACAACACCATGCGCACCATCACAATGATCGTCACTGCCCTTGCCGCCCTTGGTGGCGTGTCGGCCGCCCAAGCTGGCAGCCTCGGGCGGCCCTGCACCACGGCACCCCAGAGCCAATGGCTCTCGGTCGAGGCTCTCAAGGCCAAGGCCGAGGCCCAGGGCTACAGGGTCCAAAAGGCCAAGATCGCCAAGGCCTGCGGCGAGATTTACGCGCTCGACCCGAGTAACGCCCGCACGGAGCTGTTCGTCGATCCCACCTCCGGCGCAATCGTCGCCAAGGAGTAACGCCATGACCGTAAGCAAGCATGGAGTCGAGGCTGCCGGCGCGATGCCGGCCGCCGCCGCCTCATCCCAAGCGAGGACCGTCCGCGTCTGGGACCCATTCGTCCGGGTCTTCCATTGGAGCCTCGTGGGCCTGTTTGTCCTCGCCTTCGTGACCGGAGACGAGATCGAGTGGCTGCACATCCGAGTCGGCTATGCCATCGCCGCTCTCGTGGCGCTGCGGGTCGTATGGGGTTTCGTCGGAACCCGGCACGCCCGGTTCAGTGACTTCGTTCGTTCGCCAAAGGAGATTGCGGCTTACTCAGGTCAGGCACTTCGGTTCAGAGCGCCGCGGCATCTCGGACACAATCCGGCAGGCGGCGCGATGGTCGTCGCCTTGCTCGTCATGATCGCCGGCATTGCAGTCACCGGTTTCGCCATGACCACAGACGCATTCTGGGGCTCTCAATGGATGGAGGACCTGCACGAGGTGCTCGTCTACACAACCATCGGGCTGATCATCCTGCACGTGGCGGGCGTAGCCCTCTCTGGCCTGGAGCACAGGGAGAACCTTGTGAAGGCGATGATCACGGGCCGCAAGCGGGCTCCCTGAGCTCGCTAGCCTCAGCTGGGACTCGGAAGCCGGACTTCTGCGAGAAGGCCGCCGAGCGGTGAGCGCCGCAGGGATAAGGAGCCGCCATTGGCCTCAACCAAATCTCCGACGATGGCGAGTCCCAACCCCGTGCCGGGGCGGGTCTGGTCCAACCGCCCGCCGCGGGCGAGCACGGTATCGATCTGATCCTCAGGCACGCCCGGGCCGTCGTCATCGACCTGAAGCATGATCGTGCTCCCGTCGCTCCGACCCTCGATCCGCACGGTGCCGGCCGCCCAGGTCGCCGCGTTCTCGGCTAGGTTGCCGAGGATCTCGGCCAGGTCCTGGGCGTCCATTTGAACCCTGAGAGTATCGGCGGCATCGATCTCCCATATCAGCTTCTGCCCGTATGGGGTTCTCCGGAGCACGCCCGCCACCTGCTCGGCGACAGGACGAACCGGCTGGCTTGGCCCTGACCGAACTCGAATGCCTGTCCGCGCCCGCACAAGCTCGCGCTCGACATGACGGCGCATGCCAGCGATGACGGTCTCAATCTCGTCGGCAAGACGGTTGTCTCCGCGCGTCCGCAGTTCCTCCGCATCGGCACTCAGCACCGTCAGCGGCGTCTTCAGGCCATGCGCCAAGTCGGCTGCCCGTGCCCGGGCCCGGGCGATGGCTTTTTCCTGTTCATCGAGGAGGTGATCGACCTCGGCGGCAAGCGGCCTGACCTCGTCCGGAAAGGCTGCTCCAAGCCGGTCTGACTTGCCTGAGCGTACCTGCGCCAGCCGGCGGCGGATGGCATCGAGCGGGCGCAGGCCGACGCCAACCTGAACCCACGCGGCCGCAATCAGGAAGGCCGCGAGAAGCGCCAGAGACGGGACAAGATCGGTCGCGAAGGCAAGACCGGCGGCATGAACCTCCGCGCGGTCAAGAGCGACCGCAGCGCGGATTGTCCCACCACCGAGACTTGCCGGTAGAGCAATCCTGCGTTCGACCGCCAGCAGCGAGGCACCGCCCGGACCGGGAATCGTATGCTGGTGGAGCTCCCCGGCGGCTGGCATATCGGACGGCAGGGGCAGCTCCACATCCCAGAGCGAGCGCGACCGCAACACGGTTCCGGCACCCTCTTCAATGACTTGCCAGTACAGGCCGCTGAGCGGCTGGAGGAACCGCGGCTCGGCCGGAGGGGTGCCAACCTCAAGGCGGGCGCCTTCTGCCCGGACGAGGTTGCCCACGAGCTGGGTGACGTGGGAGCCGAGTTCCGCCGCCATACGCCGCTCCACGTGGCGCTCGAACAACAGCAGCAGCCCCAGGCCCGCCAAGGTCAACGCAAGGACGATGGAGGCTGCGCCGGCAGCGAGCAGCCGCAGCCTGAGCGAGCCCTGTCTCATGTCGGGGCACGCTCGGGCACGAGGTAGCCAAAGCCGCGCCGGGTCTCGATAAGGTCCACGCCGAGCTTACGGCGCAGGCGGCCGACAAGCACCTCCAGCGCGTTTGGGTCGCGGTCGTGGTCATGCGCGTAGAGATGCTCCATCAGTTCCGTCGGTGGGATCACCCGCCCGGCATGATGCATGAGATAGCTCAGGCACCGGTATTCGAGTGGCGAGAGGTTGAGCGGCACGTCATCGACCGTGACCCGCATCTTGCGGGTGTCAAGCACGACGGGCCCGGAGGTAAAGACAGGCGCGGACCGGCCAGCGGCCCGGCGCAGGAGCGCCCGAACCCGCGCCAGCAGTTCCTCCATAGCGAAGGGCTTGGCGAGATAGTCGTCGGCGCCAGCATCGATGCCCTCGACCCGCTCCGCCCAGGCGCCGCGCGCGGTGAGGATCAGGACCGGAAGATCGCGCCCGGCCCCGCGCCATTTCTTAAGCACTGAGAGCCCGTCCATTTTCGGCAAGCCAAGATCAAGGACGACCAGATCATAGTCTTCCGTGTCGCCGCAGAACCAAGCCTCTTCACCGTTGGCAGTCTGATCGACGGCGTAGCCCGCGTCCGTCAGGACAGCTTCCACCTTGCTGGCGATGCGGGAATCGTCCTCGACGAGCAAAATGCGCATCAGTGCCCCTCCCGCTTGAGGATCGCGGCCGTTGCGGCGTCGACATAGATCTCCCACAGCCGCCCGGCCGGATCGATCACCTTGAACTCGTAGACCCAGCGCTCGCGCTTGCGCTCGAAATCCACGCCGACGACCTCGCCGCCGAGATCTATCCGCACCCGCGTCAGGATGTCGGCGAGGGCGAGCGCCTCGCCCCGCTCAACAGCGCGGCGGGCCTGCTCATAGTCACGCTCGCGATCAGCCCAGCCGGCAGCCGGCAGCAGGGCTGCGGCGAGGCCGAGGATGATCATGACGCGGCGGCTTTTGCTCATAGCTCGAAGATGCTCCCGCGCACCTGACAATTCGCTGACATGGATCAACAGCCGGCCGAAAGCGGCACCTCGTTAGTGTCGGCTCCATGGATCCGGACATGTCGTTCGGATCAGGGCAACAGGAGACCGACATGCGCATGATCATCATGACGTCAGCCCTTCTCGCGGCAGGCCTTGCGACCCCAGTCCTGGCGGATGGCCCGAACAGCCTCTGCGCTTCCGGCGTCAACGGCCGGATCGTTGCCGCTAGCGAAGTAAGCAGGGGACTCGAAGATCTCGGCTACCGCATCGACCGCATTAAGGCGGAGCATGGCTGCTACGAGGTCCGGGCGGTGAACGACAGCGGCTTCCCGATCAGGGCCACCTACGCCCAAGCCACCGGCGAACTCGTCCAGGCGCGGCTTCGCTGAGCCGACACACAAGAGGGCCAATCGAACGACGAACAGGAGACCCGGTCATGGTCATGAACACATCCCTTTCCGCCGCGGTGGTCGCAATCGGCCTGACACTCGCCCTCTCCGCACCCGTTTCTGCGGCTGCTCCGCACGGGCATGACGGGCACGCTATGGAGTTGACGCTCAACAACGGCCAGAAGTGGCAGACGGACGAAGCCCTGCGCACGGGAATGACCCGGATCCATTCCGCGCTGGGTGCCGCCCTGCCGATGATCCACGCGGGCCGGTACGGCGCGGCCGAATTCTCCGCGCTCGGCGATCAGGTTCAGGAGCAGGTCGACTATATTGTGGCGAACTGCAATCTACCCGAAGAGGCCGACCTGCAGCTCCATGTAGCGCTGGCGCAGGTTCTGGATGGCATTAATGCCATGAAGGAGACGAGCGGGCAGGAGCAGGGCGCCGTCGCCATCGTGCAGGCCCTGAATGCCTATGGCGACCATTTCGATCATGCAGAGTGGAAGCCGCTGGGGTATTGATGCCGGGGAAAGGGCTTGTAGCATCAGCCCCAGCCCCTTGGCCGCTTCGTCCGGCGCATGCCTGCTCGACCCCGGACTGCGCCGGCCCTCAGACCTGCCGCGCGCCGTAGTAGCGGGCGAAGGGGGTCTGGCCCGAGGGGCCAAACAGGACGACCTCGTAGGTGTCGGGGCCTGCTCCTGGCACTTCCATGCCCGGCGAGCCAACCGGCATGCCGGGAACAGCAAGGCCCTTCCCCTGAGGCTTCTCGGCGAGCAGGCGCTTGATGGCGTCCGCCGGTACGTGGCCTTCGATCACGTAGCCACCAACCTCCGCCGTGTGGCAGGAGGCGAGCTCGTCCGGCACGCCAAGGCGAACCTTGACCCGGTTCACCTCGGGCGTTGTGACGACCTCCACCGGGAAGCCGGCCGCTTTCATGTGGTCGACCCAGCCGCCGCAGCAGCCGCAGTTCGGATCCTTGGTCACGACAACTTTCGGCAGGCCCGCCTGCGCAAAGGCGCGGCCCGTTGCGAGGGCCGCGCTGGAGGCCCCGAGAACGGCGAGGAAGTGGCGGCGGTCGAGCATGATGACTCCTTAGGCTGCGGTCGGCGTATAGCCGGCCTCGGTCACGAGGGCCTTGATGGAACTCAAATTGGTAGTGCCGCGGACCGACACGAGCTTGGAGGCGGGATCGGCTTCGACCTGAGTGCCGGGCAGGCCGGTCTCGATGGCCTTCTTGATCGCTCCAGCGCAGTGGCCGCAGGTCATGTCTTCGACCCGCAGGGTCACGGCGCCAGGGTGACGCGCCCCGGCCAGATTTGGCTGAGTGGAGTGTGTGCTGCATCCGCACATGGTCGATTCTCCGGTTCGTCTGGATGATGCGCACAACCTGCACCTTCCCACGATGGCAAGGTCAAGGGTTCATCTCCCGGCCTTGCCACTCCGGGAACCCTCATCGCCTGCAGTTCAGGAATATGTCGGTCGGCTACTCAGCGATTGTCCTGATCGTCGTCGTCATCGTCGTCGCCGAACCCGCCGAGCAT
>JAYSGD010000033.1:0-30612 GCA_041913065.1 Microvirga sp.
GGGGGCCGGTTTGATGACGCTTACGCGCAGAGCTTGTTGGAGCGCGTCGTGTCGCAGTAATACCCTGCACGTCGGCCCGGACGGGGTAAGCCGATCCGGGACGACGTGCTTGGTGTTACGGCCACCGCACCGTCGGTGGCATCGACGACAGGATCGACGCGATGTTGCCGCCGGTCCTGAGGCCGAAGATCGTGCCTCGGTCGTAAAGCAGATTGAATTCTACATAGCGCCCGCGCCGAACCTGCTGCTCGATACGGTCCTGCTCGGTCCAATCGTTGAACACGTTGCGGCGCACGATCTCGGGATAGATCTTCAGGAAGGCCTCGCCCACGTCCTTGGTGAAGGCCAGGTCCCGGTCGGGGTCGCCGGTCCAGTGATAATCGTAGAAGATGCCGCCGATGCCGCGCGGCTCGTGACGGTGCTTGAGATAGAAATACTCGTCGCACCACTTCTTGTACTTCTCATAAGAGCCTTCGGGCGCATGGCGGTGGCAGGCATCCTCCAACGCTTCGTGGAAGGAGATGGTGTCGGGATCATCCTGCGTGCGCCGCCGGTCGAGCACGGGTGTGAGATCCGCGCCGCCGCCGAACCAGGGTTTCGTTGTCACGACGAAGCGGGTGTTCATGTGAACGGTCGGCACGTTGGGATTCCACGGATGGGCGATGAGCGAGATGCCGCCGGCCCAGAAATTCGGGTCCTGATCGGAACCGGGAATCTGGCCGCGGAATTCCGGCGCGAACTCGCCGTGGACCGTCGAGACATGCACGCCCACCTTCTCGAACACGCGCCCACGCATCATAGACATCACGCCGCCGCCGCCGGGTGCGCCCGTATGGTCCTTGCGCTCCCAGGGCGTGCGCTCGAACCGACCTGCTTGAGAGGCCTCGGGCGGGAGGGGAACCGTCACCTCGTCCTCAAGGGCTTCGAACGCGGCGCAGATGCGGTCGCGCAAGGCCGCGAACCAGAGGGGCGCTTCGATCTGCAGGCGCTCGATATCGGCTTTGTCGGTCATGGCGTGTCGCTTCAGGCTTGTGAGGGAATAGGGAATAAATGGGTCTGCCTCAGGGCCTCGCCCAGCATCATCGCGGCGGTCACGGCCACGTTGAGGGAGCGCAGGCCCGGCTGCATGGGAATGACGATTCTGGCATCGGCCGCTTCATGGACCTCATCCGGCACGCCTTTGGACTCACGGCCGACCATGATGATATCGCTCGGTTGATAGGCGAAGTCGGTATAGGGCACGGCCCCCTTGGTGGTAGCCAGAACCAGACGCCCGCCGGTCTCCCGTCGCCATTCCTCGAAGGCGCGCCAGGAAATGTGACGTGTAATCGTTACGCTGTTCAGGTAATCCATGCCCGAACGACGCAGATTCCGGTCCGACACGTCGAAAGCCGCCGGCTCGATGATCTCCACGGGAACGCCGAGGCAGGCGGCCAGGCGCAGCATGGTTCCGGTGTTTTGGGGAATGTCCGGCTGATAGATGGCGAGATGAGGCATGCATCCGTCATCGGGTCAGGAGGGCTCCGCGTCAAGTGAACGCTTTCGCGTCCCCTCGTGTTGAAGGGAGGGGACTACAGGTTGAGAAGTCAAAGATGAGACTATTCCGTTGGCTCGAAAAGCGGATCGATGTGTTCGCGCCCTTCAACGAGGGTGAGACCCCGCCGAACACGGTCAGCGGCTTTACCTGGCATTATCTGAAGCCGGTCCGCTCCTGGCTCGTGATCCTCTTCTTCGTCTCCCTGGTCGTCGGCCTGTTCGAGTCGTCCCTCTACATCCTGCTGGGACGGCTGGTGGACATTCTGGCGACCTCGACGCCGGAGCGGATCTGGGCCGATCACGGCACCACGCTCATGATCATGGCGGGCCTCGTCATAATCGTTCGGCCCATTCTCAACTTCGCCCATGAGGTGATCTCCAACCAGGTCATCATCCCCCAGAGCACCAACCTGGTCCGCTGGCGGACCCACGTCTACACGCTGGGCCATGCGGTGAGCTACTTCCAGGCGGATTTCGCGGGCAGGCTCGCCAACCGCATCATGCAGGGCGGCGGCGCCATCCGCAGTATCGCGGTCACCCTCATCGATACGCTGCTTTATGTGGTGATCTATGCCATCACGGCGCTTGGCGTGTTCTCCAGCGTCAGCCCATGGCTTGCCCTGCCCATGGGCCTCTGGATCATCGGCTATGCGGTGCTGCTGCATTTCTTCGTGCCCCGCGCCAAGGAACGGTCCCTGAAGGTCGCCGATACCCGCTCGGCCCTCGTGGGCCGGGTCGTGGACAGCTACACCAACATCCTGACCGTCAAACTCTTCGCCCGCGCCGACGAGGAGCGCTCGGCGGTCAAGGAGGCGGTGGGAGCGAATACGGAGGCCTTTCTCCGGTCGCTCCGGCTCAATTCGGTCGTCACGGGCCTTCTGTCCCTCATGAACAGCCTGCTTCTCGCGGCGACCGGCGCATTCTCCGTCATCCTGTGGAGCCGGGGCGTCATGACCAGCGGCGAGGCGGCGGCGGGGTTGGCCCTCGTCATGCGCATCCTCGCCATGTCCGGCTGGGTGATGCACGAGGTCCGGGACGTGTTCGAGAATATCGGCACGGTGCAGGAAAGCATGCAGACCATCGCCCGGCCGCACGGCCTGACCGATGTGCCCCAGGCTCCCAGGTTGATAGTGCCGCGCGGGGAGATCCGGTTCGAGGACGTCTCCTTCCATTATGGCCGGGAGGAGGGCGTGATCGATGGGCTCGACCTGACGATCCGCGCCGGCGAGAAGGTCGGGCTCGTGGGAACCAGCGGGGCGGGCAAGACCACCATCACCTCGCTCCTCCTGCGTCTTCACGACGTGGAAAGCGGGCGAATTCTCATCGACGGGCAGGATATTTCCAGGGTTGGCCAGGATTCCCTGAGGGATTCCATCGCCGTCGTGACCCAGGATACCTCGCTTCTCCACCGTTCCATCCGGGACAACATTGCCTATGGCCGCCCTGGTGCGGCGGAGGCGGAGATCGTCGAGGCCGCGCGCCTCGCCCACGCCCATGAGTTCATCGCGGAGCTTGAGGACCATAAGGGTCGTCGGGGCTACGACGCCCATGTGGGCGAGCGCGGCGTGAAACTGTCCGGTGGCCAGCGCCAGCGCATCGCCATCGCCCGCGTGATCCTGAAAAACGCGCCGATCCTGGTGCTGGACGAGGCGACCTCCGCCCTCGATTCCGAGGTCGAGGCCGCTATCCAGGAATCGCTTGCCACCCTCATGGAGGGCAAGACCGTGCTCGCCATCGCCCACCGGCTCTCCACGATTGCCGCCCTCGACCGGCTCATCGTGATCGAGAAAGGCCGGATCGTGGAGGAGGGGACTCACGGAGAATTGCTGGAGCAGGAGGGGCTTTATGCGAGGCTCTGGCGGCGCCAGTCCGGAGGCTTCCTCGGGGCAGAGGAACCGGTTTCCGCGTAAGGGTTAGACTGGAACAACTCCAATCGGCTATGGACAGCCGGGCTTGGCCGTGCCAAAGAGCGCCCGCGCGGCGACTCCCAGTCGCATTGCGCGCGCGTTGCCGCCTATGCTTCCTCGACTTGGGGGAACAGGGCGCCTGGTGCCTGGGTTACCAAGCATTTCAGACGCGCGGTTCTCGTTTTTGGATCAATGCTGGAGAGCCAAGTGGCCGAGACCACCACGACCGTCGCAGAGCCGACACGGCGCGATTTCCTCTACATCGCCACGGGCGCAGCCGCCGTCGTGGGCGGTGCCACCCTCGTATGGCCCTTCGTCAGCTCCCTGGCGCCCGACGCGGCGACTGTGGCTGCGGGCGCACCCGTCGAAGTCGACCTGGCCCCGATTGCGGAAGGCCAGATCGTGAAGGTCTTCTGGCGCGGCAAGCTGATCTTCATCCGCCACCGCACGGCTGAAGAGATCAAGTCCGCCGAGGACGTGAACGTCGGCTCGCTGCGCGATCCGCAGGCCGACGCGGCCCGCGTGAAGGAAGGCAAGCCCCAGTGGCTCGTCGTCTATGGCAACTGCACCCATCTGGGCTGCGTGCCGCTTGGCAATTCGGGCGAGTACAATGGCTGGTTCTGCCCGTGCCACGGCTCCGTGTTCGACACCTCCGGCCGCGTCCGCGGCGGCCCGGCGCCGATCAATCTGCCGATCCCGCCCTATGCCTTCACGTCGGACACGAAGATCGTGATCGGCCAAGAAGAAGCAACGGCGTAAACCCACCGCGACGATCAGGCGATATCCATGAGCGCACATTCCACGACTTATGTTCCCAAGAGCGCCTTTGGTAAGTGGTTCGAAAGCCGCTTGCCCATCGCGGGGCTCGTCCACTCTTCCTTCATCGCGTTCCCGGTGCCGCGGAACCTGACCTATTTCTGGACCTTCGGCGCCATCCTGGCCTTCATGCTCGTGTCGCAGATCGTGACCGGCGTCTTCCTGGCCATGTACTATACGCCGAATGCAGGCATGGCCTTCCAGTCCGTCGAGCACATCATGCGCGACGTGAACTACGGCTGGCTGATCCGCTACCTGCACGCCAACGGCGCGTCCATGTTCTTCGTGGCCGTGTACATTCACATCTTCCGGAACTTCTACTACGGCTCCTACAAGGCCCCGCGTGAGGTTCTCTACATCCTCGGCGTCGTGATCTTCATCCTTATGATGGCGACCGCCTTCATGGGCTACGTGCTTCCCTGGGGCCAGATGAGCTTCTGGGGCGCAACCGTGATCACCAACCTCTTCTCGGCGATTCCGGTCGTCGGCGAGACCATCGTCAGCTTCCTCTGGGGCGGCTATTCGGTGGGCAACCCGACCCTGAACCGCTTCTTCTCCCTGCACTACCTGCTGCCCTTCATGATCGCCGGCGTCGTCGGCCTTCACATCTGGGCGCTGCACGTGCCGGGCCAGAACAACCCGACCGGCATTCCGATCAAGTCGGGCAAGGACGCGGTTCCGTTCACGCCCTACGCCACGATCAAGGACATCTTCGCCGTCGTCGTGTTCATGCTGTTCTTCGCCTACTGGGTGTTCTACATGCCGAACTATCTCGGCCATGCGGACAACTACATCCCGGCGAACCCGGCCGTGACGCCCGCGCATATCGTTCCCGAGTGGTACTTCCTGCCCTTCTACGCGATCCTGCGCGCCATCCCCGACAAGCTCGGCGGCGTCATCGCCATGGGCGCTGCCATCGTGATCTGGGTGTTCATGCCCTGGCTCGACACCTCGAAGGTCCGCTCGACCGCTTACCGTCCGCTCTACAAGCAGTTCTTCTGGCTGTTCGTGGCGGTGTGCGTATTCCTGGGCTGGCTGGGCTCCCGTCCTGCCGAGGGCTGGTACGTGATCGCGTCGCAGATCGCCACCGTGCTGTACTTCGCCCACTTCCTGATCGTCCTGCCGGTGCTCGGTTTCATCGAGCGTCCGCTGCCGCTGCCGAATTCGATCCTCGAATCCGTGATGGGCGTGCAGAAGAGCGGAGCGGGTGTGCCTGCCGGCGCCAATGCCGAGCCGAACACCAAGGGCTGATGCGAGCGTTGAGGAAAAGAACAATGATGAAGCGTACTCTTCTCATCGCAGCGGCCGTTCTCGGCTTCGCAGCCCCGGCCTTCGCTGCCGGCGAGACCCCGGTCCCACCCAAGCAGAAATGGTCCTTCCAGGGTCCGTTCGGCACCTTCGACCGGGCTCAGCTCCAGCGCGGTTTCAAGGTCTACCGGGAGGTCTGCGCCTCCTGCCACGGCCTGAGCTACGTGGCCTTCCGCAATCTCTCCGAGCCCGGTGGACCGCAGTTCTCCGAGGCCCAGGTGAAGGCGCTCGCCGCCGAGTACAAGATTCAGGACGGCCCGAACGAGGCCGGTGACATGTTCGAACGTGCCGGCCGCCCGGCCGATCGCTTTCCGTCGCCGTTCCCGAATGAGAATGCGGCTGCCGCCGCCAACGGCGGCAAGGCTCCGCCGGACCTTTCCCTGATGGCCAAGGCCCGCACCTATGAGCGCGGCTTCCCCTGGTTCATCACCGACGTGTTCAGCCAGTATTCCGAGAACGGCGCCGATTATCTCGTGGCGCTGCTCGAGGGCTACGAGGAGCCGCCGGCCGGCTTCCAGGTGCCCCAGGGCGGTCACTACAACCACTACTTCCCGGGCCACATCATCGCCATGCCGAAGCCGCTCAGCGACGGTCAGGTCGAGTATCCAAAGAACGAGGCCGGTCAGCCTCAGGTGCCCGAGACGGTCAGCCAGTATTCTCATGACGTGACGGCGTTCCTCATGTGGGCGGCGGAGCCGCACCTCGAGGCGCGCAAGCGCCTCGGCTTCCAGGTCATGCTGTTCCTGCTGGTGCTCTCGGGTCTCCTTTACTTCACCAAGAAGAAGGTCTGGGCCCGTGTGGGCGGCGAGGTCGAAGGCCACGCAACGCCTCCGATGACGCACAATCCGTAATACTCACGAAAAGGCCCCGGTTTCCGGGGCCTTTTTCTTTTGGTGCCTTAGAGGAACGCAAAAAAAGGTTTTGCCGATGATCTGGAATCTCTTCGGAAAGAAACAGCAGGATGGCTCGAATGAAGAGGTTCTCGTCTTTGTTCCTGCCCTCGTCGCCATTCTCACGCAGATGGAGGAGCGGAAGGGCTCTCCCTTGAATCGTGAGGAGGTCGAGAAGATTCGGGATCACTTCCTTCCCAATGCGATGATGATGCCGATCAGTGCGGCGGAGAAACTGGCTGAGGATCGGGGTTACGACGATATCGACCCGGATCGGTGCTGGGAGGAATGGGTGGCTCTCAAAAGCGAAGCCGAAGAGTAGAACACTGTTGAAGAGGCTCCTTTCTGGAGCCTTCTTCCTTAACATGGGCTCCCTTTACCCAGCCCATATGCACATAGCCATGCTGACGACACTCGCCGACGATATCTGGGGCCAGCCCTGCCTCGCCTTTCATGTTCAGCCGCACCTGAGCGCCAAGACCCAGAGTTCTCTTGGAGAGGTGCAGAAGGCCGTCGCCGCGCTCTGGCCCCATCCGCTCCATACGGCCCCGCCTGAGGCGCTTCATCAGACCCTTTACGCGCTCGCCATGGTGAAGGACCGGTTCGAGAAGGAGGCCTATTGGCAGAGCATCGCCGAGCCTTGCAGCGAAATCCTCGATGGCCTCTGCCGAGGTCATGGCCCCATAGAACTCACCTATTCGCGCCTCAAGGTGACCGACACGGCCATCATCGCCGTCGCGACCGAATCGACGGGCCTGATCGAGGCGATCCGACACAGGATCGCCGAACTCATCCCGCCGCCGCCGGGCTTGAGGCCCATGCGCTACAACCTCATCCACTCCACGTTGGCGCGCTATCAAGTCTCAGCGGAAATCCCTGCCGAGACCATTGCCGCTATCGAGAATCTTTCGGTATCCGTGAAGGCTCAAGTGGAGCGCATCAAGCTCGTGCGAGAGACGCGCTTCCCCTGCACGGAATACGAGGAGCTGAGTTCGTTCTCTCTGAGGTAGGAACCCGGTTTGGGGATCTGCGGGGCAGCGGCTATGGTTGCCCCGATTTTGAGCGACCGGAGGGCACAGGCCCATGACGAAGGCGATTCTAGGGATTATCGGCGGATCGGGCGTCTATGACCTGCCGGGGATCGAGGACATGCGCGAGGAGCGCATCGTGTCCTCCTGGGGCGAGTCCTCGGACGTGCTGCGCATCGGGCGCATCGGCGAAACGACGGTGGCGTTTCTGCCCCGCCATGGACGCGGCCATCGCCTGTCCCCCTCCGATATCAATTACCGGGCTAACATCGATGTGATGAAGCGCGCCGGCGTTACGGACCTGATTTCCGTCTCCGCCTGCGGGTCATTCAAGGAAGAGTACTATCCAGGCTTCTTCGTGCTCGTGGATCAGTACGTGGACCGCACGCACAAGCGCGAGAGCTCGTTCTTCGGCCAAGGCTGCGTCGCCCATGTGCCCATGGCGCATCCGGTGAGCCCAGCGTTGCGCCAGCGCATCGCCGACGCGGCGGTGGCCGAGAATATTCCCTTCACCATCGGCGGCACGCTGGTGTGCATCGAGGGGCCGCAATTCTCCACTCATGCCGAATCCATCACCTACAAAAATCTCGGCTACGACGTGATCGGCATGACGGCGATGCCGGAGGCCAAGCTCGCCCGCGAGGCGGAAATTTCCTACGCCACCATCGCCATGGTGACCGATTACGATTGCTGGCACCCGGAGCATGCCGACGTGGATGTGGCTGCCGTGGTAGAGGTGGCGCACCAGAACGCCACGAAGGTGGCGCGCCTCGTCGCCCGCGTCGCCCACGACTTCCCGGCGGAGCACGAGCCATGCCCGGTCGGCTCCGACCATGCCCTCGACGGCGCCATCATGACGGCACCTTCCGCGCGCGATCCGGAGCTTCTGAAAAAGCTCGATGCGGTGGCCGGACGGGTGCTGAAGCCTCGGGAGGCTTAGCGCATCATCCAGCCCATGTGGCCCAAGCCGAACAGCGCGCCGAAGATCCAGCTGATGAAGGCGAGGATGAACATGACGATGATGGCTGCAGGAATCGCGGCAAGGGAGGCCTTGACGAAAAACAGAACAAGGCTTCCAAAAGGTATATCGATATCGGTCACTACGGTTCGGGAGGGTTGCTCTGCCATGGTTCAGCTCCTCGGATGACCTCAAACTTCTCACTTATGGCAGGCTTAAAGATGGACCAGCGTCTCCTCACCGATCTCAAATCCGCGATCCGCTCGATTCCGGATTACCCGAAGCCTGGCATCGTGTTTCGCGACATCACGACCTTGCTCGGTGATGCGCGGGCGTTCCGCCGCTCAGTCGACGAGCTGGTTCATCCCTTCGCCGGCGGGCGCGTCGATAAGGTCGCGGGCATCGAGGCGCGCGGGTTCATCCTCGGCGGCGCGGTGGCGCACCAGCTCTCATCGGGCTTCGTGCCGATCCGCAAGAAAGGCAAGCTGCCCCACGAGACCGTGCGCATCGCGTATTCGCTCGAATATGGCGTGGACGAGATGGAGATCCACACGGATGCCATCGGTCAGGGCGAGCGCGTGATCCTGGTGGACGATCTCATTGCGACCGGCGGCACGGCGGTGGCGGCGACACAGCTCCTGCGCCAGATGGGCGCGAACATCGTCGCGGCCTGCTTCATCATCGACCTGCCCGATCTCGGCGGAGCCAAGAAGTTGCGCGATCTCGGCGTGGAAGTGCGCAGCCTCGTGAGCTTCGAGGGACACTGAGGAACCCGGCCATGTCGGCGGAGGATCGCATCCAAGGCGCATTGGCGTTTCTGCGCGAGGCGGAGAGGCTCAAGAGTACCCTACGCAGCGGCTTCACTTCTCAGGGCCGCCCCGAGAGTACGGCCGAACATAGCTGGCGTCTGTGTCTCATGGCGCTCGTCTTCGCGGACGAGTTCGAGAGCATCGATCTGTTGCGCCTCATCAAGCTCTGCATCGTTCATGATCTCGGCGAGGCCCTGAGCGGCGACATCCCCGCCATCTATCAGACCGGCGACATGAGTAAGTCGGTTCAGGAAAGGGCTGATCTCGAAGTGCTCACGCAGGCGCTCGATCCTAAGAAGCGCGCTGAGATCATTGGGCTCTGGGAAGAGTACGAGACGGCTGCTTCACCCGAAGCGGTTCTCGCCAAGGGCCTCGACAAGCTGGAGACCATCCTTCAGCACAATCAGGGCAAGAACCCGCAAGACTTCAATTACGCCTTCAATTTGGTCTATGGGCAGAAGCAGACATCCGCCCATCCCTTCCTCGCAAGGCTCCGCGCCATCCTTGATGAGGAGACTCAGGCGCGGGCGAATGTTGCGAAGACCGAGCGTTAAGCTTGCCGTTCCCAGAACACCATGCCGTCGAAGGAGAACACCTCCTCGCCGTGCTGGTTGGTGCCGGTGTTGTGGTGGAACACGAGGCCCCAGCCGGGACGTGAGGCGGAGGCCCGCTTGGCCGTAACGCTGGTGCGATAAGTCACCGTGTCGCCCGCATAGACGGGCTTGAGCCATTTCAGGTTGGTGAAGCCGGGGGAGGGGCCGAGTCGTGCGGGCCTCGCGCCGCGGGCGAGCGCACTGGTGCGGATGCGCTCGCGATAGGCGACCATGTTCTTCATCCACACGCTGGCCGTCTGCCAGCCTGAGGCGCAGAGCGAGCCGAACAGGCTGCTCTTCGCAGCCTCCGCATCCACGTGGAAGGGCTGCGGATCGAACTGCCTGGCGAAGCGGATGATGTCGTCGGGCTCGAAGGTGTGGGAGCCCAGTTCCTCCGTCTCGCCGATCACCAGATCCTCGAAATAGGGATTGGCCGAAATATGCGGGATTTCTCGCTCCGGCACCTTGCCCGGCATGGATGAAGCGACTGCCGCCAGCACCCCTTTTCCGGCGCCGGTGAAAGGCTCCGCATCCCTGCGGGCGAACATGACCCAGTTCTTCTGCGTGAAAACGGTCTCATCGGCCTGGTTCAGCATCTCGTAGCCGAACTGCACGAGGCCAAGACTGGGTTTGCTCTTCGAGGGGCGGCTGTCGAGGATCCTCATGCGCGTGCGCAGGGTATCGCCGGGCCGCACGGGCTTGAGCCACTTCACCTCCTCGATGCCGGGCGCGCCCATGGCGGTCGAATCGAGCAGGGTCTCGTCCGCGACGAGGCGCATGTTGATGCAGCAGGTGTGCCAGCCCGAGGCGATGAGGGTGCCGATGAAGCTGTCCTTGGCGGCGATCTCGTCTACGTGGAAGGGCTGCGCGTCGTATTCCCGTGCGAAGCCGAGGATATGCTCCTTCGCGACAGTGACGGGGCCGAGCATCTGCGTGTGGCCGGGCGTGAAATCTTCAAAGGCAAAACGGGGCATCGGTCTCGATCTTTGCAATGGGATCTGGGTCGGCGCTTCGTCTGCGCATCGTGCGGAAAATTGGGTCCGTTTTTCCGCAAGAACGATGCGCAATTTCAAGAATATGAGCATTGGATTTATCCCAAAAGTGGGTTCCACTTTTGGGTCCGATGCTCAGGACTAGCCCGATCAGGGGCTGAATTGTCCTGCTGCGTTGTGCGCCAGGCGGATCGGCTCGGGCAAGCGATACTTTGGTGAACAGCGCAGCACGAGCTCAGCCGCGGTGGGAATATCGGCGAGATGGCCGGGCGAGATGAACATCGGGTTCTTGGCGGTACGGGTGCGCAGCGCCACGCCGATGGTCTCCTTACGGTCGACGAGAGGGGCGGCGGAGCCCTTCTCCTCGCCGAGATCCTTGTAGCGGCCGCAGAGCAACGTCTTGCCGCACCCGATGGTGGGGCGCTGGAGCCACAGGCCCATATGGCTGGCGATGCCGATGCGGCGGGGGTGGGCGATACCCATGCCGTCGAACAGGAACACATCCGGCTCGGCCTTCAGCTGCTCGAACGCCTCCTCCAGCACCGGCCCTTCGCGAAAGCTCAACAGGCCCGGCACATAGGGGAACGGGGTAGGGCGCTGCGCCAGCACCGTCTCGACGGGCAGAAAGCCAGGATAGGTCATGACCACGATGGCTGCCTGAGACTGCTCGTTCTTCACGCTCACATCGACGCCCGCGACCAGCTTGACCGCTTCGAGATCGATGGGGCGGTCCGAAACCACCTCGCTCCTCAGTTGATGCTGAAGAGCGATAGCCTCGGAGGGGGTGAGATTCCAGTCGTGGCGGTGGTGAAGCTTCATGCGGTCAAGGTGAAGAAGATGAGGTCTCGGTCAACGTCCGAGATTCCCGAACGATCCGAGAGTAGCCCGATTTAAGGCCAAGCCTATGGTGTGCCGGTCCGAGGCTCAGGGGAAGCCCTTAGGGCATGATCTGAATTCTCGCCTGGACCTGGCGCGGATAAACCTGCGCCATCTCAGATCAAGGTCGAAAGAACAACAGCGTCATGTATCCCGCGTCTGTCGCAAACATCCCCGAGCATCCTGTGCCTGCAGCGCGCAGATTCCTTTCGCCGAAGCGCATGGGCCTGAGCCTCCTGGCGCTCGGATCCTTCGTGGCGTTCACGCTGCCGGCCCAGGCGCATGTGAAGTGGTTCGCGCCGTACATCGTCGACTCTGCTCCACAGCCGATCAGCCACACCCTGACCAATCAATGGTTCTGGACCGGCATCGGCCTGGTTCTCGCCTTCTTCCTGGCCACCCTGACGGTCGAGCGCACGGCTCTGGGACGGAGCGTCCTGTCGGGGCTCGATCGCGTCAGCGCTCCGCTGTGGAACCGCTCCGACGATTTCATGCGCTCGTCCATCGCCGGCTTCTTCGTGGCGATCTTCGCCGTCGGCGGCATCTATCTCACCCCCGACCTGAAGACGGATTCCGAGATCATTTCCTGGGCTCAGCTGCTGATTGCCATGTGCATGTTTTCGCGCCGGACCATGCCCGTTGCGGCCGGTGGCATCATCGCCCTCTGGGTGGTCGCCCTTCGCGAGTATGATTTCTTCCACCTTCTCGACTATCTCGCGCTCGGCGTCGGCGTGGCTGCCTATCTGCTGATGGCGTCCTCCAGCGACGAGAAATGGCGTGAGCGCCGCTTCCTTGTCCTGCGCTGGGGCATCGCCATTGCGCTCATGTGGTCGAGCCTGGAGAAGTTCGCCTATCCGAACTGGTTCTACCCGCTTGTCGAGGAGAAGCCCTTCCTGACTTTCGGCATGCCCCGTGACGTGTTCATCCCGATGGCCGGCGTGTCGGAATTCACCCTCGGCTTCGGCCTTCTCTGGACCCCGCTGGTGCGCCGTCTCTCGGCCGTGTCGCTCCTGCTGATCTTCTTCACCGCAGTCTATCCCTTCGGCCGCATCGACCTTGTCGGTCACGCTCTGATCATGGCGGCACTTTTCCTGGTCGCCGCCGATCCGACCCGCGATGCCAAGGCACTTGCCGTGAAGTTGCCGAACATGCTGCCGCGCTTGAGCAGCCTGGGTTCGGTGCCCGCAGGCCTCGCCGTCGCCCTCGTGGTGTTCGTCACCGGCTATTGGGGATTGCACGGGGTGTTCTATGGGGCGGAGGACGGTTATGTGCCGACCGAGCTGAGCACTCATTCGCACAGCCAGGAATATCCTCACGGCCCGCAAGCGAAACCGGCTGTTCCGCACAGCCACCACTGACTCCCTGAAGCCGGCCGTGATGAGCGGCCGGGCTTCACCATGAACCATTGACAGGGACAGGTGCTTTCTCTCCTGTCCTGACTGCGTTGAACAGATGGAGACCGAGATTGGCCCATTCCGCGACAGGCCGCAGCATTCCCATCATCACTCCCGCCGAGGGCGTTACGGAGGAGATGATCCGCGAACTCGTCATCACGTTCTATGATCGTGTGCTGCAGGATAAGGATCTCGGTCCGATCTTCCATGAGGCTCTATTGGGCCGCTGGAGCGAACATCTGGCGCTGATGGTGGATTTCTGGTCGTCGATAGCGCTCAGAACCGCACGCTACAGCGGCAAACCGCAAGCGGCTCATTTCGGGCTTCCACTCAACGAGCAGCTGTTCAGCCGCTGGCTTGAGCTGTTCGAGGAGACAGCAAGGGAAATCTTCGAGCCGGATGCGGCAGAGTTCTTCATCGTGCGGGCTCAGCGCATCGCGGAGAGCTTGCAGATCGGCTTGGGGATTGGCCCGAAGGCGCTGCGCCTGCCTTAGCGCTCCCACCATTCCAGCTCGTCGGAAGCGGTCTTCGGCAGGAGGGACGAGATCGCGATCATGAGGAGGCCGCAGGCCACGAGCACGGCGACGAAAAACTCGGCGCTGCCGTAGCCGGGTGCGATGATGGTCGAGATGAATGAATGAAGAAGGTCCTGCATGGATCACCGTCCTATGATGAAGGACAACAAAGCAGAACGGTCCTGAACGCTCCGCGAAGCGTGCGTTCAGGATTCCGACAGGTTCGCTTTAGATGTTGAAACGGAAGTGCATGACGTCGCCGTCCTGCACCGTGTATTCCTTGCCTTCAAGGCGCAGCTTGCCCGCATCTCGGGCGCCGGCTTCGCCCTTAAGCGCGGTATAGTCCACGTAGGCAATGGTTTCGGCGCGGATGAAGCCCTTCTCGAAATCCGTATGGATCACGCCAGCGGCGCCGGGGGCCTTGGTGCCCTTGGTGATCGTCCAGGCGCGCGCTTCCTTGGGGCCGACCGTGAAGTAGGTGATGAGGCCGAGCAGTTCGTAGCCGGCGCGGATCACGCGGTTGAGGCCGGGCTCCGCAAGACCGATGGCGTCGAGATAGTCCTTCTGCTCGGCGGCATCGAGAACGGCGATCTCGCTCTCGATCTTGGCCGAAACGACAACAGCCTTTGCGCCTTCTTCCTTGGCGCGCTCGAAGACCTTGGCCGAGAAGCCGTTGCCCTGGTCAGCGGAGGATTCTTCCACGTTGCACACGTAGAGAACGGGCTTCGAGGAGAGCAGGCCCAGCATCTGGAACAGGCGCTCTTCCTCGGGCTTGCGCTCGACCATGCGGGCGGGCTTGCCGTCGCGCAGCAGCGGCAGGCAGCGGTTGACGAGGTCGAGGGTTTCCTTGGCTTCCTTGTCGTTGCCCTTGGCCTTCTTCTCGAGCGCGGTGACGCGCTTCTCGAGGCTGTCGAGGTCGGCCAGCATCAGCTCTGTCTCGATGGTCTCGATATCTGCGATGGGATCGATCTTGCCTTCGACGTGCGTGATGTCGGAATCCTCGAAGCAGCGCACCACGTGAGCGATGGCATCGACTTCGCGGATGTTGGCGAGGAACTGGTTGCCGAGTCCTTCGCCCTGCGATGCGCCGCGCACGAGACCGGCGATATCCACGAAAGTGAGGCGGGTCGGGATGATCTGCGCCGACCCCGCGATGCCCGCGAGCTGATCCAGGCGCTCATCCGGCACGGCCACGTCGCCCACATTCGGCTCGATGGTGCAGAACGGATAGTTCGCAGCCTGCGCCGCCGCCGTCTGCGTCAGCGCATTGAAGAGGGTGGACTTGCCGACATTCGGCAGACCGACGATGCCCATCTTGAAGCCCATGGCCTCACTCCTTGTTCATGGCCGGTTGAAGCCGGCGTGAATCTTTATTTCTCAGCGGCCTTTTCGCCGGGCCGCTTCACATCCGTCCAGCCTCTCGCCTCCATGGCGAGGTGGACCTTGTTCTGAAAGCTCCCGTCCTCGCCCTTGGCGAGCAGGGAAGCGTTGTCCGCGATGATGCGGCACAGGTCTTCGACCCATGCCTCTTCGCCTTTGCCGAAATCGCCCAGCACGTGGTGCTGCACCAGAGGCTTGTGGCCGGGATGGCCGATGCCGAGGCGGACCCGTCGGTAATCGTTGCCGCAATGGGCCGAAATCGAGCGCAGGCCGTTATGGCCCGCATTGCCGCCGCCGACCTTCACGCGCAGCTTCGCGGGCGGAAGATCGAGCTCGTCGTAGAAAACCGTCACGTCGCTCAAGGGAAGCTTGAAGAAGTTCTGCGCTTCTCCCACCGACTGGCCGGACAGGTTCATGAAGGTCTGCGGCTTCAGCAGCAGAACCTTCTCGCCGCCGATCACGGCATCCGCGGTCTCGCCTTGAAAGCGCTTGCGCCAAGGACCCGCGTTATGCACGCGCGCAATCTCGTCCACGGCCATGAAACCGATATTGTGGCGGTTTCTGGCGTAGCGCGAACCGGGATTACCAAGGCCGACGAAAAGGCGCATCGCAAGGCATTCTCATAGTGAAACGCTCCGGCCTTGCGGTCGGAGCGTTGAAGCCGATCAATGGGCTTTGAACGCCCGATCAAAGCCGATTAGGCAGCGGTGCCTTCAGCAGCAGCCGGAGCGGCCTCTTCTTCCTTCAGGCCGGTCGGGGCCACGACGGTGACGAGGGTGGCGTTCTCAGCGGAGGTCGCCTTGGCGCCCTTCGGCAGCTTGATGTCGTTCAGGTGGATCGAGGAGCCGATATCGAGACCCTCGACCGAAGCCTCGATGAAGTCCGGGATCGCGTCGGGCGAAACCGCGAGCTCGACCGAGTGCTCGACGATCTGGATCGTGCCGCCGCGCTTCACGCCCGGGCACTTCTCCTGGCCGACAACGTGCACCGGAACCACGACCTTGATGGTCTGGCCCTTGGCGACGCGCAGGAAGTCGATGTGGACGGGGAAGTCACGCACCGGATCGAGCTGGTAGTCGCGCGGAATGGCGCGAACGGTCTTGCCGTCCACGTCGATGTCGAAGATCGTGGTCAGGAAGTGGCCGGCGAAGATCAGCTGCTTGGTCTGATTGAAGTCGAGAGCAATCGCCTGGGCCGGCTGACCGGCACCGTAGATGACAGCGGGAACTTGGCCTTGGCGACGAACAGCCCGGGCGGCCCCCTTGCCGCTCCGGTCGCGCGCCACGGCCTTGATTTGCTTAATTTCGCTCATGGTCGTGGTCCTTAAAAGGGTGGTTAGAAAACCGATGGCCGCCCAGGTTCTTGTTCAGAAACCTATCGGCGGCCATGAGGTCCGCGCCCGTGCCTCCAAGGGTGTCGAGCGGGCGCGAGGCGGCTTATAGCCTCAAAGTCCTGCCCTGACAACACTTTGGTATCGGCCCGAACAGGGCTAAAAGCGGAAAAGACATGTTATGACCTTTTAAGGTGCCTTCATGAGCCTGGACCGCGCCGCCCTCGACCGTGTCGAGAGAATTCTGGCCTCACCCCTGAGCGAGCGGGAGAAGCTCGAACAGACCCTTCGGGCGCTGGCCAAGTGGCGCTCCCAGCTTCTGGGGGCAACAATGGTTCGCAAGCATGGAACCGTCGTTCAGAAAGGGCCCTTCGCAGGCATGACCTATCTGGCGCACCCTTCCGAGGGCGGGGTAACCGCCAAGCTTCTCGGGGTTTACGAGGCCTGCCTTCAGCCGTTTTTCGGGAGCCTGCCCGCGCGTGGCTACGATGCCGTTCTGAATGTCGGATGCGCCGAAGGCTACTATGCCATCGGCTGTGCAAGGCTTCTGCCCGGTACGCTTGTGATAGCCTGGGACATCGATCCCCGTGCCAGAGCAATGTGCGCGGAGCTTGCCAGGCAGAACGGGGTGGAAGGCCAGATCGATCTGCGGGACAGGTTCGAGCCCGGCGATCTTCGGGGTGTTCGTGCGGAGGTGATGAAACGGTCGGGCCATGAGCCGCGCGCGCTTCTCGTCATGGATTGCGAAGGCGCGGAATTCGACCTGCTCGATCCCTCTCAGGCCGATTATGCGTGGCTCGACATCGTCGTCGAGGTTCATCCCAGCCCTGAACGAACGTTGGCCATGCTGGCCAGCAGGTTCCGAGATACGCACGAGATCGAAGTCAAGCAGGCCGAAACAGTCATTCCGGAATTGCCGGACTGGCTCCAGCGGCTAAGCCATCTCGACCAGCTCCTGACGGCCTGGGAATGGCGTGCGGTGCCGACGCCCTGGCTTATTCTGAGAAGCCGGTCGCTACGGGCATAAGAAAAGGCCGGGCAGCGAATGCTCCCGGCCTTTGTCAAGAATCTTTGAAGCCTTAATCGAACAGGCTCGACACCGAGCTTTCCGTCGCCGTGCGGCCGATGGCCTCGCCCATGAGCGGGGCGATGCTGATGACGCGGATGTTGTGGGCCACTTTCACGGCCTCGGTTGGCATGATCGAGTCGGTGATCACGAGTTCCTTCAGCTTCGAGCCGGCAATGCGCGCCACCGCGCCGCCCGAAAGCACGCCGTGGGTGATGTAGGCAGAGACCTCCTTCGCGCCGTTGGCGAGGAGGGCGTCGGCCGCGTTCACCAGGGTGCCGCCGGAATCGACGATGTCGTCCACGAGGATGCAGGAGCGTCCTGTGACGTCGCCGATGATGTTCATCACCTCGGATTCACCGGGACGCTCGCGGCGCTTGTCCACGATGGCGAGCGAGGCGTCGATGCGCTTGGCGAGCGCGCGGGCGCGCACCACGCCGCCGACGTCCGGCGAGACGACCATGCGATCGCCTTCGAGGTGTTCCTTGATGTCGCGGGCGAGCGTCGGGGCCGCGAACAGGTTGTCGGTGGGAATATCGAAGAAGCCCTGGATCTGGCCGGCATGGAGATCCAGCGTCAGCACGCGGTCGACGCCTGCATGAGCGATGATATTGGCGACGAGCTTCGCCGAGATCGGCGTGCGGGCGGCGGGCTTACGGTCCTGCCGGGCATAGCCGAAATAGGGAATCACCGCCGTGATGCGGCGGGCCGAGGCGCGGCGCAGGGCGTCGGTGATGATGAGCAGTTCCATGAGGTGGTCGTTCGTGGGGAACGAGGTCGACTGGATGATGAACACATCCTCGCCGCGCACATTCTCCTGAATTTCCACGAACACTTCCATGTCCGCGAAGCGCTTCACCTGCGCCTTGGCGAGGGGAACATTGAGGTAGGAGGCAATGGCCTCGGCCAGGGGACGGTTGGAGTTTCCCGCAACGAGCTTCATGCAAGCAACTTCTAGCTTTGAGTGACCTGTGGAGCCCGTGGCGCAATAGTGAAACATTTGCGCGGCCAGGCGGAAGGGTCTTAGCAGCGATACGAAAACGTCACAATACGAGTCAGCGCCGCGATGTGCGGCAATATCGACTTAGACCCATGCAATCACTGCACGGCAACAGGTATTTCCTCATCGGAAATTTCCGCCGTCTGGAATGGGCTGTCGGACTTGGACGCCGCCAGGAACTCGGCGATTTCGTCCATGCTCGCCGCCGCCAGCTTGGCAAGGGTTTCCTTGTCGATGGATGAGATCGAACTGGCGCCGATGCTCACTGGGCTCGATCCGGCAAGGCGCTTGGCCCGGCGCTTCTGGGCGTCGAACACGTCCCAGACATAGGCGACCTTGGTTTCGCCCTCATTGGTCTCGGTGGAGATATAACCGCGAACGCGATAGCGGGCTTGGGCGCTGGAGCCCACGAGCTCGACCTTCCGATCGGTAGCGGCGTTCGACAATTCGTCGATCAGCGCCGTCTGGACCTTGGCCGGGGCGCCGTCGATGCTCTCGAGGGCGACTGGCACGCCCTCGGGCGAGCCGCCGACCGAGCCCTGGCAGGCTCCAAGCGAAGCCATCATCGCAGCTGCGGCAAGCCGCCCCCAACCCTTCGTCCCGGCCATCAAGGCATTCCGTTCTTGTTATCGGTAACGAAGTCTTAACCGTAACAGGGTCCGCAGTCCAGATCAGCCAGACTTGCGCAGATTGTGGACCAAGGTGTCGAGCCCAAGGGCGATGAGGCCGGCAACCAAGCCCCAGAAGGCGGAGCCGATGCCGAAGAGGGTGAGGCCCGAGGCGGTCACGGCGAGCGTCAGCACTGCGGGGAAGCGCTGCCCCTCATCGGAGAGTGCCGAGCCGAGGGCGCCGGCGAAGGCTCCCATCAGGGCCAGGCCAGCCACGGTCCTGATGAGTTCCGGCGGCAGGGCCGCGATCAGGCCGATGAGCGCCGCGCTGAAGGCGGCGAAGACCAGATAGGTCACCGCATAGAACGGGCCGACCAGCCAGCGCTTCGCGGGGTCGGGATGGGTGTCGGGACCTGTGCAGATCGCCGCCGAGATGGCGGCGAGGTTGCTCGTATGAGCGCCGAAAAACGCCGTGACCACGGAGGCGAGGCCCGTTACGGCGAGGATCGGGCGGGAAGGGGGCGCGTAACCCGAGGCGCGCAGAACCGCGAAGCCGGGCAGGTTCTGGGACGCCATGGTCACGAGAAAGAGCGGCAGGCCGAGGCCGATCAAGGCGGCAGGCTCGAAGCTGGGTGTGATGAATGTGAGCGTGGAGAGGCTCAAGTCCGAGGCGAGGGGCTTTGCCGATCCACCGCCGAAGGCGATGCCTAGGCCTACGAAGAGCACGGCCAGCACCGCAAGCGCCGGGTTGAACAGCCGCACGACAAGGAAGAGGCCGACAAGCGGCAGCACGAGGCCGGGTGCTCCTTGCGCGCTCTCGAACACAGCCATCACGAAACGGATGAGCACGCCCGCGAGCATCGCGGCGGCAATCGAGGTGGGAATGCGCTCGATCAGGCGGCCGAAGGGCTTGATGAAGGCGGCGAGCATGATGAGCCCGCCCGCAAGGAGAAAAGAGCTGACGGCCGCATGGATGGAAATGCCGCTGGACGCCGCGATCAGCGCCGCTCCGGGCGTCGACCAGGCGGTCACGACCGGCATGCGGTAGCGGACGCTTAAGTATCCCGCCGTTGCCGCCATGGACAGGCACAGGGCCGCCACCCAGGACGAGGTCTGCGCCGCATCGGCGCCGACAGCCTGAGCCGCCGCGATGATGATGGCGATCGTGCTGCCGAAGCCCACCAGGGCCGCGACGACGGCCGACGTGATGATCGACAGGCGCATTCCTTAGCTCCTTCTTCTGGAGCTAAGCCGTTTAGCCCCGATGGCAGAAGCGGTCTAGGCCGATCGTTCTAGGTGATGAGGCTTAGGGCCGCGCTTATGGACTCGAGTGAAACTCTATCGTAATAAAATTACGTTATTGAAAGGAGTTAAGAGTTATGGCCCTGACCCGGAACGGCGGTGAGTGGAAAATCGATGAAACCAAGGGCCATTTTGGGACGGTCCTGACAAACGGAAACATTCTTGTCTACGGAGTCCGAGACGGGGCAGGGACTGCCAAAGACTTGGTCGGTCAGGTCTATTCTGCCGATGGCACCACGATTGGATCGAGCTTCGTCATCAAGTCCATCGCGTCGGGCGAGTTCGAAGAAGCCTCGGTGACGGCCTTGGCGAATGGCCGCTTCGCAGTCGCATGGTCGTATGGCCCTGAATATTTCACCACCTACACCTTGGAGACCGGAATTTTCAATTCCGATGGATCTGTTTTCAAGGCTCCTGTCCAGGTCGGCTCGAACAAGGCGAATTCACCGGAAATCGTGACGCTTGCCGATGGCGGCTATGCCATCAGCTATTACGACGGCGGCTATAAGACGGCGGTCTTCGACGCCAGCGGCAACGCGACGACGACGTTCTCCGCCGAGGGATATTATGGCGGTGCACTCGCGGGCCTTCGTGGCGGCGGTCATGTGACGGTCATCCAAGGTCCATCGGGTTCGGCGGCGGCGATCAAGGCGTATCTGCGTGGAGCCGATGGAACGTCGACAGAGATCGTTATCAAATCTTTGCCCGGCAGGACTGCGTTCTCCGATCCCACAGTCGTCGGTCTCGCGAATGGGAACTTCGTCGTCGCATGGTTTGAAATGAGTCCCGAGGGGAGTGAGCTGGTCAAAGCACAGGTCGTCGGTTCGAAGGGCGCACTGATCGGCGGTGAACAGATTCTGTATCGGGATGCGGAAGCCAGAGCCACCCTCGGTTCGCTCGACCTCGAAGGGCTGCTCGATGGCGGCTTCGCGGTCTCATTCGTTCGAACCGATTCCGACGCGGATGTCTATGTCGGAACATATTCGGGGACAGGTGCTGTCGTGACGGCGCCCATGCTCGCGCACCAAGTCTCGATCGACGGTCAGTACAATCCGCGTCTCGGCGTCCTGAAGGATGGCCGCCTGCTGGTGAGCTGGCATGATATCGACAATGACGCCAATCACTTCCAGGCCTTCGGCACCGGCTATACGCCTCCCGCCGGAACCGATCCGTTGAACTCGTTCGGCCTCACGCTCCATGGCACGAAGGGCAAGGACAAGCTTGTCGGTGGTGCAGGTAACGACAAGTTCTACGGCGGCTACGGCAACGATACGCTGACGGGCTTGGAAGGGGCGGACGTTTTCGTGTTCAACGCGAAGCTCGGCTCATCGAAGACGGACCGCAAGGTGAATTTTGACACCATCACCGACTTCAAGCCGGGCGAGGACAAGATCTGGCTCGACAATGCCATCCTCAAGAAGCTCGGCAAGGCCGGTTCGGAAGCTGCTCCTGATGCGCTGAACAAGAAGTTCTTCAAGGTAGGCACGAAAGCCGGGGATAAGAACGACTATCTGGTCTACAACAAGAAGACCGGCATCCTCTCCTACGATGCGGACGGCTCCGGGGCGAAGGAAGCCATCGAGATCGCCAAGCTTCCGAAGAAGCTCAAGCTGAGCTATCTCGATTTCGAAATCATCTGATGATCAGGAGCGCGCCGCGTTCAGCCGGCGCGCTTCCGTCGTTCCATCGGGAGGGGCGACTTCCGAAACAGGGCTTTCCTGAAAGCGCCGGAATCCCTAAATCTCCTCCATGAGTCGCAATACCTATAACGACGTCCCGCCGGATATCCTGGACAACGAGGAGGATGACGACAGCGTAGCCGTGGAGAGCGGCTCGGATGTCGAGTTCGACCTGGAGGCCAATCCCAACCTGGTTCAGCGCGGAACCGAGGTCATCAAGCGTTTCTGGACGACCCTGCCGAACACCCCCGGCGTTTATCGCATGCTCGATGGGAAGGGCGACGTCCTCTATGTGGGCAAGGCGAAAAGCCTTAAAGCACGCGTGGGCTCCTATGCGCGCGGTCAGGCCCATTCCAACCGCATCGCCCGGATGATCGGCGAGACGACCTCAATGGAATTCGTCACCACGGCGACGGAGACCGAGGCGCTGCTGCTTGAGGCTAACCTCATCAAGCAGCTGAAACCCCGCTACAACGTGCTGCTGCGGGACGACAAGTCGCTTCCCTACATCCTGCTGACCGGCGATCACGAGGCGCCGCAGCTCGTGAAGCATCGCGGCGCGCGTAAGCGCAAGGGCGATTACTACGGACCTTTCGCCAGCGTCTGGGCGGTGAACCGCACGATCAATGCGCTGCAGCGCGCTTTCCTCCTGCGCTCGTGCAACGACAGCTATTTCGAGAACCGCACGCGTCCCTGCCTGCTGTATCAAATCAAGCGTTGCTCCGGCCCGTGCACGAAGGAAATCTCCAACGAGGAATATGCCGGTCTCGTCTCCGAGGCGCGCGCGTTCCTGGCGGGCAAGTCGAACGCGGTGAAGCAGCGCATCACGGACGAGATGCAGCAGGCGGCCGAGGATCTCGAATTCGAGCGCGCTGCGCGCTGCCGCGACAGGCTGGCCGCGCTCTCCGCGATCCAGGGCGTGCAGGGCATCAACACGCAATCGGTGGAAGAGGCCGATGTGTTCGCCCTCGATGAGCAGGCCGGACAGTTCTGCGTGGAAGTGTTCTTCTTCCGCAACTGGCAGAACTGGGGCAACCGCGCGTATTTTCCGAAGGCGGACAAGTCCATGTCGCGAGAAGAGGTTCTCGGCTCCTTCATCGCGCAGTTCTATGACGACAAGCCCGCGCCGCGCCTCATCCTGCTCTCGCACGAAATTGAGGATGCGGAGCTGATGGCGGCGGCGCTCTCGACCCGTGCGGAGTCGCGTGTGGAGATCCATGCGCCCCAGCGCGGCGAGCGGCGGCAGCTCATCGAGTATGTGCTGCGCAACGCCAAGGAGGCGCTCGGCAGGCGCCTGGCGGATACGGCCTCGCAGCAGAAGCTCCTCGTGTCATTGGGCCAAGCCTTCGGCATGGCGAAGGCGCCGCGACGCGTGGAGGTGTATGATAACTCGCACATCATGGGCACCAATGCGGTGGGCGCCATGGTGGTGGCGGGTGCGAGCGGCTTCATGAAGCAGCATTACCGCACCTTCAACATGAAGTCCGAGGATCTGAAGCCCGGCGACGACTACGGCATGATGCGTGAAATGCTCCAGCGGCGCTTTGCGCGGCTTGTGAAGGAAGAGCCTCGGACGGCTGACGGAGAGGACTCGGGAGGCAGCGGCGATTCCTTCCCTGCATGGCCCGATCTCGTTCTCATCGACGGCGGCAAGGGGCAGCTGGAAGCCGCGCGGCAGGCCTTGGCGGAGGTCGGCGTGAGCGAGAGCGATGTCGCGCTGGTCGGCATTGCCAAGGGGCGCGACCGCGATGCCGGGCGCGAGACCTTCTTCAAGCCCGGTCAGCCTCCTTTCAAGATGCCGCCGCGCGATCCCGCGCTTTACTTCGTGCAACGCCTTCGCGACGAGGCCCACCGCTTCGCCATCGGCGCGCACCGTGCCAAGCGCAAGCGTGAGCTGGTGAAGAACCCGCTCGACGAGATCGCAGGCATCGGCCCGACCCGCAAGCGGGCGCTCCTGCATCATTTCGGGACCGTCAAGGCGATCCAGCGCGCAGCCCTGGAAGATCTGATGAAGGCCCCCGGCGTGAATGCGGCGACGGCCCGCGCGGTCTACGATTTCTTTCATGATCGCGGATAGGGCGGCTGGCATGGCGCGGCGGATAACGGCAATGTGGAGGGCATTCCGGTTGACGGACCAACCCGAGACATGCTTCCTGCCTGTCCTATGAGCACAGCCCCCACCATGCGCCGGTCGAAGGCTTTCAATCTCGCGAACCTGCTGACCTACCTCCGATTGGTCGCGGTTCCGGCCGTGGTCGGCCTGCTGTACTGGCCGGAGGACCATTGGTCGCGCTGGTTCGCGCTCGCCGTCTTCGCGGTTGCCGCCATCACCGATTACCTCGACGGCTACGTGGCCCGCACCTATGCGCAGGGGTCCGCGCTCGGGCGCATGCTCGATCCCATCGCCGACAAGCTTTTGGTTGCTGCCTGCCTGCTCATGCTGGTCGCGACCGATACCATCCAGGGTTGGGACCTGTGGGCGGCCATCGTGATCCTGTGCCGCGAGATCCTGGTCTCGGGCCTGCGTGAGTTCCTGGCCGAACTGAAGGTGAGCGTGCCCGTGAGCCGGGTCGCCAAGTGGAAGACCACGTTCCAGCTGCTGTCCCTCGGCTTCCTCATCGCAGGCCCTGCGGGCGATACGGTGCTGCCGGGCAATACCCAGATCGGCCTCGTCCTGCTCTGGGTCTCGGCGCTTCTCACGCTCTATACGGGCTGGGATTACCTCAAGACCGGCATTCAGCATCTCGTGGACGAGGGGTGAGGGCGATGAAGCTCGTCTATTTTGCCTGGGTGCGCGAGCGGATCGGCAGGACGGACGAGGAGGTCAGCCCGCCGGAGGGCGTCGCCACCATCGCCGATCTTGTGCGCTGGCTGAAAAGCCGGGGCGAGGAATATGAATACGCCTTCGAGAACGAAGACGTCGTTCGCGCTGCCATCGACCACGAGCATGCCAGGCCGGATGCCTCCATTGCCGGCGCGCGAGAAATCGCGTTCTTCCCGCCCATGACCGGCGGCTAGGGGTGATGCGCAAGATCAGCATTCAGGCCGAGGGCTTCGACATCGCGGCGGAGACGGCGGCTCTCTCCGACACATCCGCCGACGTGGGCGCCGTCGTTGCCTTTACCGGGTTCTGCCGGGACGAAGGCGGCCGGTTGTCCGCCCTCGAGCTCGAGCATTATCCCGGCATGGCCGAGACAGAGATGGCGCGCCTCGCCGAGGCGGCGGAGGGGCGCTGGCCGCTCATCGGCCTCACGATCATCCATCGCTATGGGCTGATCCGTCCGGGAGAGCCCATCGTGCTCGTGCTGGCGGCGAGCGCTCATCGCCGCGCCGCCTTCGAGGCCGCCGATTTCCTGATGGACTATCTCAAGACACACGCGCCGTTCTGGAAGCGGGAGCACCTGAAGAACGGCACGATGGGCGCCTGGGTAGAGGCTAAATCAGCAGACGACGATGCGATGGAGCGCTGGCGCTGAGATAAAATTCCGCTCGCTGTCTTGATCCTGCCGCAGATTGGGAGGACGATATTACGAATATGGCAAGCGAGGTGCATCATGCACAGCATCGTTGTCGTCCTCACCATAATGATCGCAGCGCCGGTCGCTGCCCATGAAATCCCGATGCCTGAGCCGATTCAGGCCCAGATGCAGGCTCTCCCCGATTGCTATTGCCGGGCGGCCGGTCGGATCTTCGAGGAAGGGGAGGAGGCCTGCCTGCAAACCGCGGAGGGGCCGCGGATCGCTCAGTGCTCCATGGAACTCAACGTGATGTCCTGGCGGGTCAGGTCGTCACCGTGCCCTGAGTCATGAAAAACGCTGCCGGTCGGGCAGCGTTGTTGAAAAGGAATCTCGTGTCGTTGGCCCCAAAGGGCTCTTCTGCGGCCTTAAAGGAGGCCGACGACGATCGCGCAAATAAATGAAAAGGACACGCAGACCGCGGCGATGTTGAGCTTGTCGGTCCAGTCGAGGTTAGACGTCAGGTTCATGAAGGAGCCCCCTGTCTGAATGAAGGGGAACGCTAACAGAGCCGATGGAACCTGAAAAGGCTCAGCTCGGCCGCAGGACGCCGTGCCGCAGACGGGACGATTGGTTAACGGATGGTTAACCTCTTGTTATTGGCCGGGAAGGTGACCGGTGATGGACTCGGAAATATTTTGGGGCACCCCATAGAATATTTGTTCCAGACCGTTCCATTTTGCTTCTTTCACCCCGATTGAAACGGAATTGCCGCCTGATTCGATCCCGTTGACAGGATGTTTACCTGGGTCCGGGTAATCTCGTCTCATGCGTCGTGGGTTAGTTGCGTTTTTCGCCCTTTCGCTCATCGGGCTTGGGGTTACCGGTTGCGGGCTGTTCCGTTTCGAACAGCGCGAGCCTTGGCGTGCTCAGGCCGAGGAGGCGTGCCTTGCTCAGAAGCTGGTGCAGCCATCGGCCTATATGGCCATGTCCGGGAAAATCGATGGTCCCGGCGTCTGCGGCATGGAACATGCCTTCAAGGTCTCCGCCTTCAGCAACGGCGAGGTCGGTCTCAAGTCCAAGGTGACCCTGGCCTGCCCGATCATCCCGAGCATCGATACCTGGCTCGACGAGATCGTGAAGCCTGCAGCGGTCATGTATTTCGGCGTGCCCGTGGTGGACATCAAGGCGGGCTCCTATTCCTGCCGCCCGCGCAACAACCGGCGCGGCGCCAAACTCTCCGAGCATTCCTTCGGCAATGCCCTCGACGTAATGGGCTTCGTCCTGGCCGATGGCCGCGAGGTTTCCATTGTGAAGGGGTGGAAGGGCGCTCCGGCCGAGCAGGACTTCCTGCGCGAAGCCTTCGTCGGCGCCTGCCGTTACTTCACGACCGTTCTCGGCCCCGGCTCCGACGCTTTCCATTACGACCACTTGCATCTGGACCTCGCTCGGCACGACCCGCGCGGCCAGCGCCGCGTCTGCAAGCCGATCCTCAAGTTCGAGCCGCGAATCGACCCCGAACAGAGCCGCCAGATCATGCAGAGCGTGAGCGCCGCTGGCGATCTTCCTACTGGGGACATGGAGCAGGACGTGGCGGACGAGGGCGGAGCCGTCGCTTATGAACAGGGTTCGCCCTTGGGGGGGGCGATGGGAGCTCCGATGGCCCCGCCGGTCGTGTCCGCCCCGGTGCCGCCGCCCTCGCCGCGTTACCCTGCGGCCCCAAGCTATTCGGGCAATTCGGTGCCGGATGTCTACGTGCCGCCTCCGCCGCCCGGCTATGAGCGGCAAGCGCCGAGGCAGACTTATGCGCCCCAGCAAACCTACGCCCCGCCTCGCCCGATGCGCTCTTCCGCCGGGGAGCCGATGGTGCTGAACAGACACGCTGCCTATTAATCAGCAAGCGGAGCCTTGACCTTCCTCATTCCTCCCCACATGGTCGGTGTAACAAAGTCTTTCGACCTGTTGGAGCAATAGAATGAAGTGGCTGGCGGCGATCCTCTCTTGCATGCTGTTGAGCGTCCCCGCGCTTGCGCGCGAGATTACGCCCGCTGAGCGGCGCGAGACGGCTTCCGAGCTGTCGTTCGACCGCTACAACGCGAACCTGCCGGCTTGTGCCGACCCCTCCGTGCTTGGCAACATCTCGCACAATTTCGAGCACAAGGAAGCCAAGTTCTGGAATACCAACGTCAGGATCATCGGTTTCGAGCGGGTTCAGGAAGTGGCCTTCCGTCCTTGGGGTCTGGATTACATTCCGCGGCGCTATTGCGCCGGCACGGTGATCGTGTCCGACGGCTACAAGCGCCGGGTCAATTTCTCGATCCGTGAGGATCTTGGCTTCATCGGCATCGGCTGGAGCACGGAATCCTGCATCGACGGCTTCGACCGGAACTACGCCTACGCCCCGCATTGCAAGCAGGCTCTGCCTTGATCCTCAGGCGGTGCCTCTCTTTCGTAGGCGCCTTGCTTTATCTGACCTCGTCTCTTGCGGCACAAACCCCGCGCGAGGCGAGGGGCGCCCCCATGGGGCAGTTCGACTTCTATGTGCTCGCCCTTTCCTGGTCGCCCGGATTCTGTGAGATCAGCGGCAGGCAAAGCCGGCAATGCGACCAGGGCAGCGGCCTCGGTTTCGTAGTCCACGGCCTCTGGCCCCAATCGGAACAGGGCTATCCGAGCTTCTGCGCCCCGAACGGACGTTTCGTGCCGAGCACGACCATCGACGAGGTGAAGGGACTCTATCCCGACGACAACCTCGCCCGCTATCAATGGCGCAAGCACGGCACCTGTACGGGCGAAAGTCCGAGCGGCTATTTCAAGGCGGTGCAGCGCGCCCGTGAGCGCGTGCGCATTCCGGACAGCTTCAAGGTGCTCAGTGCCCGCTCCAAGGTTCTGCCGAGCGAGATCGAGCGGGCCTTCATGAGCGTCAATCCGGGGCTGCGCCCTGACATGATCGCGGTGTCCTGCGGACGGCGCATCTTCCAGGAGGTGCGGATCTGCCTCGACAAGGACCTGCGCGGCTTCAGGCAATGTCCCGAGGTCGACCGGGTCGGCTGTCGCGGAGGTGAACTTCAGATTCCGGCCGTCCGCTAGCGCATAGGACGGGTCCATTTTTGGATAGCGCGTCATTTCCCGCTATGCGCTAGAACACGTGTATGAATTACCGCCATGCCTTCCACGCCGGCAATTTCGCCGACGTCATGAAACACGCGCTTCTGGTGCGCATCCTCCTCTATCTCCAGCGCAAGGAAACGCCTCTGCGGGTCATCGACACGCATGCGGGCATCGGGCTTTATGACCTCACTGCCGACGAGGCCGAGCGGACTGGCGAATGGGTCGAGGGCATCGGTCGTCTGGACGAGCCGCTCGGTCCCGAGGTCGAAGAGATTCTCGCGCCTTATCGCAGGGTGATTGCCGATGTGCGCGCGCGTCATGGCGAAACGATCTATCCCGGCTCTCCCGGTTTCGTGCGCGAGCTGTTGCGGCGGCAGGATCGCGGCGTCTTCGTCGAACTTCATCCCGCCGATCATGAGGTTCTGAGCGAGGCCTTCAACGAGGTTTCGAACCTGAAGGTGATGCATCTCGACGGATGGACGGCGCTTCACGCCCTGATCCCGCCGAAGGAAAAGCGCGGGCTGGTTCTGATCGATCCGCCCTACGAGAAGACGGGCGAGCTCGAGCGGCTCGGCACCGAGCTGCTGACGGCCCTCAAGAAATGGCCGACGGGCGTTTATGCGGGCTGGTATCCGATCAAGGATGTAGCCGCCGTCGACGCGGTCGCTGCAAGGCTTCACGAGCAGAGTGGGCGCCCTGGCCTGCGCCTCGAGCTCTATGTGGACGACCCGCGCGACACGACGCGCCTCAACGGCAGCGGCCTTTTCGTCGTCAATCCGCCTTGGGCGCTGCGGGAGGAGGCCGAGATCCTGCTTCCTGCGCTGGCCGAGCGACTGTCGCGCAGCGGTTATGGCGCTTATCGCTGTGAAGCCTTCGGCCCCCCTGCATAAATCCAATTGCCGCCTTCAGCGGAAGGGTCCATGAATCGCGCCGTCACTCTCCCGCGGCGCGATCGTGCCGCTATGCCCGCATCTGGTCCAAGGCAGGATTTCTCATGCTCATTCTCCGTTCGTCGTCCGCGTCGCCCTTCGGCCGGAAGGTCAAGATTTCGGCGTCTCTTCTCGGCCTGTCCGACAAAATCCAGATCGTGGATGCGGATACCACCAACCCGGAGGACACGCTGCGCCAGCAGAATCCGCTTGGTAAGATTCCCACGCTGATCCTGGAGAATGGCGAGACGCTTTATGACTCGCGCGTGATCGTGGAATATCTCGATCATCTCGCCGGCGGCGGGAAGATCATCCCGAGCGGCGGCGAACGCTTCGCGGCCCTGCGCAACCAGGCGCTCGCCGACGGCATCGCGGATGCGGCGCTGCTGCAGGTTTATGAAGGCCGCTGGCGCGCCGAGGACAGGCGCGATGCCAAATGGGTCGAGCATCATGCCGGCAAGGTTCAGCGCGGGCTTGACTACGCGGAGGCCAATCTGTCCTCGCCCTCCGCGTCGCTGACCATCGGCGATATCGCGCTCGCCTGCGCGCTCGGCTATCTCGATCTGCGCTTCGCAGGCAAGTGGCGCGAAGGTTACCCGAAGCTCGTTTCCTGGCTCGCCGATTTCGAGGCGCGCGTTCCCGCCTTCGCCAAGACGAAGATCAGCCCGTAAAGCATCGACACCAGGACATAAGCCAAAACAAAAAGGCCCGGGTTTCCCCGGGCCTTTCGTCTGTCGCGAGTGCGACGGATCTTAGTACGAGCTGAACTTGTAGTTCAGCTTGGCGCGAACGAGGAAGAACTCGCTCTCGCTGTCGCGGCTGCCGGGAGCATCGACGGTACGACGGTCGGCACCGGCGAACGGCACGGAGCTGCCGACATAGGTGGTCTTGTCGTTGTCGAGGTTCACCCAGAGGCCTTCGAGGCCGCCCGTCAGGTTGTTGGTGAAGGCGTATTCAACACCACCACCGAGCGTCCAACCCGTGCGGATGTCGTCGTCGTTGCTGAAGAAGTCGTTGTTGTCGTCACCGCCGCCGTAAGCGAAACCGCCGGTGGCGTAGATGAGGGCGCGGTCGAAGGCCACACCGGCGCGAGCGCGAACGGTGCCGAACCAATCAACGCCGCCGGCAACACC
>JAYSGD010000034.1:0-23203 GCA_041913065.1 Microvirga sp.
ATCAAGGCTTAGAGCGGAATCCCCTCTGACTCGGAATAGCCGGAAAAGGCTCTAGGTTCTCAAGCGTGCCATAAGTAGTTCGTCCGCGTCTAAATTCTCAGGCTTCTATGGGATCCACCGCCGGGCAGATAGTACAACCTTATCGCCTTTCTGTTTGGCCTCTCAGCAGACAAGCCCAAGCGCAGGGTCTGGCTTCATGGCTTTGCTCGCCTGAGCGGAAATTCTGTGGTTTGTGAGGTGTAAGGAATGCGCTTGGTCCGGTAGCAAGGAGAGCATGGGATGGAACAGAGGGCAGAGGGCCGGACGGAGAGCCGCTCGGCTGGTGCCGAACGAGCCGAGTTAATCCTGATCCCTGGCCTACTCAACGATGCTGAGCTCTGGCGCGATCAGGTTAGCGGGCTTTCCAGGATCGCGACGTGCCATATTGCCGACATTACCAAGGGCGGGACCCTAAGGGAACTAGCCCAGAGCGTGCTGGCCGACGCACCGGCGCGCTTTGCGCTCGCCGGGTTCTCCCTGGGGGGATATGTGGCTCAGGAGATCGCCCGCCTTGCCCATGACCGGATCACGCGTCTCGCCCTCCTCGATACGTCCTTTCGCTCCGATACGTCGGAGCGACTGGCTGGTCGGCATGCACTCAACAAGGCGGCTCTTGCGCCCGGCAGGTTCCACGGTTTCGGCGATCGCCTCCTGACCACCTACCTCGATCCTTCCCATGTCGCGGATGAGCATATCGCTGCGAGGATTAGGGCCATGACGGAGCGGCTCGGCGCGGAGACCTTCGTCAGGCAGAACGGCATCGAACGAAAGGACGGCACCAATGTCCTTCGGTCCCTGACATGCCCCGTCATGATCCTGTGCGGCGAGAACGATCGGGTGACGCCCCTGGCAGACCACTACGAGATGGCCCGTCTGGTTCCACAGGCGAAGCTGGTCGTCATTCCCAGGAGTGGGCACATGACCCCGCTCGAGAACCCTGCCGCTGTCATCGAGGCGCTTCTGGACTGGCTGCTTGAACCGAACAAGGATCCATAGTCGGAATTTCCTCTGCCGAGCACGCGCAAGGACCTATTGTTGGAGTTGGCGGGAGAAATCGCAAACGTCCGCTATCATGTCCTCGATTGCCGAAACGAAAGCAGAGGGGCGGTCGCTCCGGTCCATGATGCGCTCCGTCAGGCCCGGCGGAAATCGCCGGCAAACCTTGGCACCAGCAATGTCCGCTGAGGGTCAAGAACCGAGATTCCGGACGCGTTCGGAACGTCTGGTTCGATGAGGATTGCGGCCATCGAGCTTAGGTCTCAGGCGTGCCAGATCCGGACCTTCCGATCCGGTGCCCGGCATGGATCTCAAACCTTACTGACATCAACATGTCGGAGGTTGATCAGTCGATCCAGGCTCATTTCTCCAAGCGCGTTGATGCCGAGAAGACCCATGTTGCGGTTGATCTCGGTCGAGAGAATTCCGATCGCGTGGCAGACACCCGCCTCGCCTCCGATTGCGGCCGCATAAACGAACGGGCGACCGACGAAGACGAACGTCGCTCCGAGGGCGATGGCCTTCAGCACGTCAGAGCCTCGTCTGATGCCGCCATCCATCATAACGGGGATCGAAGCGCCCACAGCGTCTGCAATGGCCGGCAGGACACGCAGGGGTGAGACCGCTCCATCGAGTTGCCGCCCGCCATGGTTCGAGACGACGATGCCATCGACACCGCTGTCCCGAGCGATGCAGGCATCCTCCTTGGACATGATACCTTTGACGACCAAGCGTCCCTTCCACCGTTCTCGGATCAGCTCCAGATGACGCCAGTTCAGATGATCCTTGGCGCCGAAGTCCCGCATCACGCTTTTGGCCAGGATCGGCGCTCCGCGCGTCGCATAGGAATTCTCGAAATGCGGCATGCCATGCTTCAGGAGCGTCCGGAGGAACGTGTTCACCGTCCAGTTCGGTCGTGTCATGCCGTCCCAGGCCAGACGAAGACTAGGGCGAAGAGGCGTCGAGAAGCCGCTTCGGATGTTGTTCTCGCGATTGGCCAGCACCGCCGTGTCCACGGTCAGCACGAGCGTCTCGAAACCCGCCCGCTCCACTCGCTCCAGCAACCCGAGAATCCGGTCCGGTTCACCTGGCAGATAGGCTTGGAACCAAGCCGCAGGATTCACCTCGGCGACGTCTTCCAGCCGAATGAGGGAAGAGCCGCTCATCACCATCGGAATGTTCGCCTGATTGGCCGCTTGTGCAAACACCAGATCGCCGCGATAGGCGGACAGGGCACTGATCCCCATGGGAGCGATCCCGAACGGGGCGGCATAGGTGCGGCCCAACAGTTCGATCTTCTGTGTCCGCTTGGACACGTCGACGAGCACGCGCGGGACGAAACCGAACTCCTCGAAGGCCAGCCGGTTGTCGCGCAGTGACGCATTGGTCTCGGCAGCCCCTGACACATATCCGAAGATCGGCCGTGGCAAGTGGCGGCGTGCCGCGATCTCGAAATCGTCGAGTGCGAGGATGCGGCGAAGGCGCCGTGGCGGGCTAGAAGGCGTCCGTACGATGCTTTTCGCAGGGGTCGATTCAAGATCCGTCGTCGATCTTTGCGAGTTACGCAGCGTGTCAGGATCTGCCATGGAAGTCCGCACTCCGATGAAGCGTGAATGAGCGATGCAGCAGCCGTCGCGGAAGCCTGCTCATAGGCCGAGGCTTTCCAGGATCGCCTTGCGTCGGAAATAGACGATCACGCTGAAGGCGAAGGTCACGGCTGCACCCGCCGCCAGGGGGCCTCGCAGTCCCGTCGCATCCGACACGGCTCCTATGCCTAAGGCACCAAAAGCGGGTGCACCGCGGAAGATCATGCTGTGCAGCGCGAGAAGCCTGCCACGCAGGTGATCGGGCCCGGCAAGCTGGATCACGGTCTGACTGGCGATCCCGCTCACGACCATGCCGAAGCCCACGATGAACAAGGCAACGACGCCCAGCCATTCCAGATGTGCGACCGCCGCGAGGAAGAGGGCTGCACCCATGAGGAGACCGTTGGACAAAGCCATCGTGGCCACGGATGCAGGATCGTTACGACGACTGAGCCAGATGGCTCCCACCAGGGCGCCGAGGCCAATCACGGACGTCATGAAGGCAAATTTCGCGGCATCAGACCCGAACAGCGCCGCGTAGCTCGGCATGAGCTCGAGGATGGGACGGATGCAGAGCGAGACGACGGCCAATGTCAGAAACATGGCTCCGAGGCCGAGATGTCCGGCCGCATAGCGCCAGCCTTCGATGACGGACCTGAGCAAGCCGCCTTTGGTTGCTGGAATTCTTTCGACCGAGACCAAACGGATTCCGGCCAACGTGCACGAGAAGATCGCGAAAGTCGCGAAATTGATCGCGAAAGCCAGCGTGAGATTGCCCTTCGCGATGACGAGCCCCGCGATGGCGGGGCCGACGAAACGGGCAGTGTTGAAAACGACGGAATTGATCGCGACCGCGCTGATCAGGCTCGTGCGTTCGACAAGGCTGGGAAGCAGCGCCATGCGGAAGGGCTGATTGAAGGCTGTGATGATGCCGCCAACCAGAGCCAACACAAGGACGAGCACAGGGGTCAGCAATCCGAGCGCACTGAGGATTGTGAGAAGTCCCGCATGCACCATGAGCAGGGCTTGGCTGATACGCGTAACGTGCAACCGGTCGGATCGGTCGGCCATGGCGCCGGCCAAAGGGGTCACGAGGACCATCGGGAACAGGTCTGCGAACGCGACCGCTCCCAACCATGCCCCCGAGCCTGTCAGCTCCCAAACCAGCCAGCCGAGCGCGACCCGCTGAACCCAGGTCCCGACCATCGAGAACACATTGCCGATTGTGAAGAGGCGATAGTTCGCCTCGCGCAATGCCGCGCGGACTCCATGCCACCCGTTCCTCATCGCATCACGCACATGCCACTTCGATCACGCGTATCGTACCCGTGGGCACAATGAAACTTATTCATAGATGAGGGACAGGGCGTATCACGCGCCCTGTCCCATTACTTCCGGAATGGGATTTCAGGCCTCTTCCTCCTGAAACGCTACCTCGCGGGTCTTGCGGAAGGACGGCAGGACCATCAGGATGAACATCGCGGCGGTTGCCAGCAACAGGACAAGGCTGATCGGCCGCTCGAAGAACACGCTCGGGCTTCCGTCGGAGAGCACCATCGCGCGACGCAGGTTCGTTTCAAGCAGCGGACCGAGAACGAAGCCGAGCAGCAAGGGACCCGGTTCGCATTTCGCCTTCCGGAACAGGTATCCGAGGAACCCGAAGCCTGCGGCAAGCACGACGTCGAAGATCCGGTTGTTGATGCTGTAGACGCCGACGCAGCAGAACAGCAGGATGGCCGGGTACAGGAGACGATAAGGGACGGTCAGGAGCTTCACCCAGATGCCAATCATGGGCAGGTTGATGACGACCAGCATCAGGTTGCCGACCCACATGCTCGCCACGAGGCCCCAGAAGATCTGCGGCTGAGTTTGCAGGACGGTGGGGCCGGGGGTGATCCCATGGATGATGAAGGCGCTCAGCATCATCGCCATCATGTTGTTGGACGGGATACCGAGCGTGAGCAGCGGAATGAACGACGACTGCGCGCCGGCATTGTTGGCGGCTTCGGGGCCTGCCACGCCCTCGACGGCCCCGTTCCCGAATTCCTCAGGATTTTTCGAGACCTTCTTCTCCAGGGAGTAGGCGCTGAATGACGCCAGCGTCGCGCCGCCACCCGGCAGAAGTCCGAGAAACGTCCCGATACCCGTCCCCCGTAGGACGGCCGGCCAGGCCCGCCGGAAGTCCTCCCGCGTCGGCCACAGGCGGCTGAGCTTGCTGACCAGAACGCCGCGCGCTTCCACGTTCTCGAGGTTCTCGATAATCTCGGTGAAGCCGAAGACACCAATTGCGATCACGACGAAGTCGATGCCGTCGAAGAGCTCGATCGCACCTAACGTCAGGCGTTCCTCGCCGGAACTCGCGTCGATACCGACCATACCGAGAACCAGGCCGAGCAGGATCATGCCGATCGCCTTCAGGACGGGCCCTCGGGCAAGGACGGTGGCGGCCAACAGGCCGAAGAGCATCAGCGATACATACTCCGCAGGGCCGAAGGAGAGCGCGAACGACGAGAGGGTCGGGCCTGCGATGGCAAGGCCGAACGTCGCCACGGTTCCGGCAAAGAACGATCCGAGCGCCGCGACGGCAAGCGCTGATCCGGCTTTGCCTTTCTGGGCCATCTGATAACCGTCGATCGCGGTCACCACGGATGATGCCTCGCCCGGCAGGTTGACCAGGATGGCGGTGGTCGATCCGCCGTATTGCGCCCCATAGTAGATGCCGGCGAGCATGATGATGCCGGCCAAGGGGGGAAGATAGAAGGTAATCGGCAGGAGAACGGCGATCGTTGCGGTCGGGCCGATGCCCGGCAACACCCCGATCAGCGTCCCGAGGAGGGCTCCCAGCAGGCAGAAGCCGAGGTTGGTAGGGGTCAGCGCCTCACTGAACCCGAGCATGAGCAGGTCGAGGAATCCCATGTTCCGCTCCTCAGAAGGGCCAGATGGGCATCTGGACGCCAAGACCGACGATGAAGACCAGCGCGCCGAAGGCGGTCAGCCCGGCCGTGAGCAAGATCACCTCACGCCACCTGGACTCGCGGTCAGCAAGGCTTCCGATCACCAGCAGCCAGACGGACGCGGCCACGAAGCCGGAATACTCGGCAATGAAGGCAAAACCGACGACCGACAGCAGGATGATCGACAGGGGACGAAGCTTCGGCGCCGTGATATCCTCACGGGTCCGGAAGAAACCCATTCCGCAAACGATCAGCCCGACGAGGATCAGGAGCCAGCAGACGATCCTCGGCAGGTAACCAGGGCCCATTGCGGCGGCCGTGCCCATGGTCAGGTCACGCCCGGCCCAGAGGCCGAGCGCACCGAAACCCACGAACAGGATGGCCGTTAGGAGATCAGGACGATCGCCGGTGCTGCCAGCCTTGCGTGGATCCGCCATCACTTCTGTTCCTTGGCCAGTTTCCAGATCTCGCCGAGCCGCTCGGCGCGTGCCGGGAGCTCTTTATTCCACTCTTCCGACGACTTGTAAGAAAGAGCCAGCGATTGCTGCTTGGCCTGAGCCTGGAATTCCGGATTGGCAACAGCCTTCTTGACCGCATCCGAATACTTCGTCCGGATGGCCTCGGGAACCTCGCAACCCATGGCGATGCCGCGCTCCGAGCTCATGACAACGTCAAAGCCCTGCTCTTTGGCCGTCGGCAGGTCCGGAGCGATGATGGCCCGTTGATCGGCAAACTGGCTAAGGGCCTTGAAGGAGGATTTTTCGCCGCCTTGGAATTCGCCCACGTTGATGCCCGTTGCCATGATGTGCCCGCCGAGCAGCGCCGTCCTCGCCTCATTGGCACCGTTGAAGGTCACCGCGGTCAGATCGATACCAGCAGCTTTTTCCAATTGCAGCAGGGCAAGATGTTCGTCCGTTCCAAGGCCGGTCGTGCCAACGCTGACCTTACCTGGATTGGCCTTGGCGTAGGCGACCAGGTCCTTGAGCGAGTTGAATGGAGAACTCGCCTGCACGATAAACGAGCCGGGATCCTCGACGATGCGGGCAACCACGCAAAGTTTCTTGGGGTCGAACCGGACCTTCCTGTCCATCTGCATCGTCAGGAAGCCCGGTGTGTTGAGAGAGGACAGCGTGTAGCCGTCGGGCTTGGCCTGCGTCAGTGCGGTATAGGCGATTTCACCGGATGCGCCGGGCCGGTTCAGGATGGTGATCTTCGCGCCGAGTTCCTTTTCGATGTAAGGCGCGAGCGTCCTGTGCATCACGTCCGTGCCGCCGCCCGGAGCGAAGGCGACGATCATTTCGATCGGACGGTCGCTCGGCCACTCGGCGTGAGCCGTTCCGATGCCAAGCAGCATGGATGTGGCAAGTGCGGTATTTCGGATCAGGTGTTTCATTTTTTCCTCCCAGTGATTGCGGTCAAACGGACCTTTCAGGCGTTTCGGAATTCATCTCCGAACTCATTCAAGTTCCATCGTATCCCGATGGGTGATTTCGTTTTCCTCCGACACTCGCTGATGAAGCGAGGGCCGGGTCCGCTCTTACCGGCGGCAATACTCATGACCGTCTGTTACGGCAATTCGCAGCCCATTTTGGCGAGCGTTTCGTTGAACCAGGTAGGCTTGTGCGTGCCGGCGTTGATGGCGTCCATCTGCTTCGTCTCAGCAGCATGCTTGGCGACGGTTTTTCCGTAAACGTCGGCGACGTCATCGTATGGCACGACAACCACGCCATCGGCATCTCCGAGGACGAGGTCACCCGGCATGACGACCATTCCGCCGATGGCAATCGGGCAATTCACCTCGCCGGGGCCGTTCTTGTACGGTCCGCGATGGGTGACGCCGACAGCGTATGACGGAACATTCATTTCCAGGAAGGCATCCGCGTCGCGAATGGCTCCATTCAGGACGAATCCGGCGACGCCCCGGTTGCGCGCATGGCCGAGCATCATCTCGCCCATCAGGGAGTTGGTCACATCCCCGCCGGCGTCCATGACGATGACGTCGCCCGGCTCTGCCATGTCGATGGCTTTGTGCAGCATCAGGTTGTCGCCCGGAGGTGCTTTCACGGTCAGTGCACGGCCGGCGAGCTTACCCTCGCGATGCATCGGACGAAGCTGCGCTCCGGCAGCGCTCATGCGGTACATGCTGTCGCTGACATTGGCGACAGGAAGCGCCTTGAACTTCTCCACCCATTCCTGGTCGACGGCGCGTTCCCTGTTCCGGACCCTAAATCCAATGCTCAACGTCTTCTCCTCATGGTTCTCAGTACTGGATTCCGAATATGAAACTCGCTCAGGTCGACACCTTAGCGAGCGCGCGGTAGTTCACGATTCTTTCCCGGCCTGGGTCACGACCCTGGACGACGGCCAGGATTCCCTCGACGGCATCCACTCCGACCCGGACATTGGCCTGTTTCGTCACGCCGCCGATATGCGGGGTCACGACGATCTGCTGCCGCTCCCAGAAGGGATGCTCGGGAGATGGAGGTTCTGTCGCGAAAGTATCGAGGCCGGCGCCTGCGATGTGACCGCTGTCGATGGCCCTGACCAAGGCGCCCTCGTCGATCAGCCCGCCACGGGCGGTGTTGATCACGTACGATCCGGGCTTCATCAGACCCAGGGCCTTGTCGTCGAGCAGATTGCGCGTCTCAGGCGTCAGGGGGCAGTGCAGGCTGACGATATCGGAGACCTCTAGGAGATCCGTAACCTCGTTGTCCCGCTCGACACCCGCATTGATGAAGGCCGTGTCATCCGAATAGGGATCGAAGGCTCGAACGTTCATTCCGAGCGCCTTTGCGTACACGGCCGTGTATCTTGCAATGGCGCCGAAGCCAACGAGGCCGACGGTCAGGCCCGCGAGCTCCACGCCCGAAAATCCAGCCTTCTCCCATCGACCGGCGCGTAGGCTGCCATCGAGTGGGACAATGCGCTTGACCGTCGTGAGCAGGAGGGCAACCGCATGTTCCGCGACCGAGCGCGCATTGGCACCGGCGGCGACAACCACGGGAATGGCACGGCGGGTTGCTGCATCCACATCGATATTGTCGACCCCTACGCCGTGCTTGGAGAGCACCCGCAGCGATGGCGCAGCATCGATCGCCGATGCACCGAACCGTCCCATGCGGACGATGACACCGACAGGATCGACCTCGGCCACGATACGGACCAGATCGTCTTCGTTCGTATAGGGGGGAACATAGGCTACGTTGTAGCCATTCTCGGAGGCTAGCTTCGCGGCCTGCTCGTTGATGGCCGGGCCGGTGACCAGAATATTGCGGCTTTCCATGCGTTCCTCAGTCGGAACGAGCGAGGACGCGGCGCGCAACTTCGCACCTTTGACGTCATCCTCCCAAGTCCCGAAATTTTCTCGGTGTTTTACTTAGAAGGAACGGTAACATAAGAATTTCTTGCAAAAAGCGAATAATTCTGACAAGCATGAACAGTTTTTCTTAACAAAGGGTGCCGGGTGACCCATGGATACCCGCCAACTGAAAACTTTCATTGCGATCGCCGAGCACGGGACCTTCGCTAAGGCAGCAGACGCTGTTGGGTTGACGCCCTCTGCGGTAAGCCAGCAGATCCAAGCGCTAGAGAGTGAGGTCAGGGCTGAGTTGTTCGACCGCTCTACCCGGCCGATAACGCTCAACAGTTACGGGCTCCAGATGCTTGAGGCCGCACGCAACCTCGTGCGGTCCGCCGATGACGTGATCGATGCCATCTCAGGAAGGGCGATCACCGGCACGTTCACAATCGGCTCCATCCGGTCCAGTGCCCTGTACTTGTTGCCCCGGGCCATCGTCGCGCTGAAGGCGGACTATCCCGATCTCAAGATCAAGCTTCATGTCGCCAACAGCGACGGACTCCTGAATGATGTCGTGTCGGGGCGGCTTGATTCGGCGATGGTGGCGGAGCACTCCGGAGTTCCCTTGGCGCTGAGATGGAGTCCCTTCATCAACGAGCCCTTGTTCGCGATCGCACCGCCCGGCACACCGCAAATGTCTGCAACGGAAATGCTCTCGACTCTCCCGTATGTGAGGTTCAACAGCAGGTTTCGTCTTACTCAACTGATCGATACCGAATTGGCAAGGAGTGGCATCGTCACGAACTTGATCGCGGAAACCGACACCATGACTGCGGTCGTCGCATGTGTAGTCAACGGTCTTGGTGCATCCGTCGCCCCTTACAGCGCCCTGAAGGAGGCCCTCGGCGAGGTCGTGTCAGCTCCGTTCGGAAATCCGCAGGTCTATCGTCAAATCGGGTTGATCGAACGCCGCACGAGTACACGGACGATCGTGATCGACAGGCTGCACCAGTATCTGGTGGACTTCAGCGGCGAGTATGGAGTCCCACGCTGAGGCTCGCCTTACGAAATACAGGATCAGATCCAGAATTCTCATACAATGGAAAACTCGAGTTAAAGCGAAGGTCCGGAATGGGTCATCCAGCGATATTTCTTGCATGGCAGGAGCGTCCGGTGTTCGCGCCTCAAGCGGACGTTCCGCCTACTTCAGGGATGTGCCAAAAGCGGCCGTTTCGGCCCTCAAGGTTCTGACCGTGCTCGGAGTACTTACGATAATACGTGACCTCCATCACCCCAATCGAGCGGATCGCCTCAGCCCCGGTCCTGCCTTGTGCCGTCAGCACTTCAACCTGCCACAGCTTGGCAACGATCTTCTCGGCCGAATGTCTCTTTCAGCTTATTCTCTCGTCCTCCATTCGGCTCAAAGCCATGCGATACCCAGGAAGGACCACCTTTCTGGAGGCACAGCGCAGTCTAGAATCCTATAGCCTGTCCATCCTTACGGGGGTCGGAGCCTGCGGCGTACCCACCATCGATCCGCTGCACAAGCTGCGCGCCGCCGAAGCCGAAGCTGGCTTCAGGCGCCTCGGACGTGACCGCATGGCCGAGGTCCGACAGGCGTTCCGCCACATCTGGCGCAATGCTGCTTTCAAGCGCCACATCGAGGCCTGAGATGACCCGCCAGCGCGGGGCATCGGCGGCCGCCTGAGGGTCCTGCCCCCAAACCTGCGTGCGCAGCGTCATTTGGAGATGCCCCTGCGCTTGCATCGGCCCTCCCATCAACCCGAACGCCATGATCGGCTCCGAGCGGCCCATGACGAAGCCCGGGATGATCGTGTGGAACGGGCGCTTGCGCGGTCCGATTTCGTTGGGATGCCCGCGTGTCAGGGAGAAGCCGAAGCCGCGGTTCTGGAGACTGATGGAAGTTCCCGGCACGACCACGCCGGAACCAAAGCCTGCATAATTCGACTGGATGTAGGATACCATCATGCCGTTGGCGTCGCCCGTGGCGAGGCAGACCGTGCCGCCATCCCTCGGCGCGCCGACCGGGAAGGATGAGGCCTTCGATCGATCGATCAGCCTTGCCCGGGAGGCGAGATAGGACTGATCCAAAAGATGGGTCTCCTCGATATCCTGCATGTGAAGGCGGTCGGCCACATAAGCATGGATGTCCATGAAGGCGAGCTTCATCGCCTCGATCTGGAGATGCATGGCCTCGGCACTGTCGGGCGCCAGATCAGCGATCTCTGTCTCCCTGAGGATGCCCAGCGCCATCAGGGCTGCGATCCCCTGGCCATTCGGCGGAATCTCATGCAGAGACGCATCGCCGAAACTCTTGCTTATCGTACCACACCAATCGTTCTCGTGGGCGGCCAGATCATCGACGGTCAGAGCTGCGCCATGCTCACTTGCAAAGGCGGCTATCCGCTCCGCGAGCTCCCCGCAGTAAAACGCTCCGCCTCGAGTTTCTGCAATGAGGCGCAGGCTGCGGGCGAACGGATCCGATCGGAAGACCTCGCCAGCCTTCGGCGCGCGCCCATTGGGCATGAACGCCTCGGCGAAACCCGGCTGAGACTTCAGCTCATCCGCTCCCCTGCGCCACTGCTCGGCGATAATCGGCGTCACGTGGAAGCCTTTTGACGCATATTCGATGGCGGGTTCGAACAGGGCCTCGAACGGCAGCTTGCCGAAGCGCCCCGACAGATCGGCCCAGGCTGAGACCGCGCCCGGCACAGTGACACTTTCCCATCCGCGACGGGGCATCCCCGCCTGTCCGGAGAACCGCTCCGGCGACCAAGCTGCGGGAGACCGCCCAGAGGCGTTGAGACCATGCAGCTCCTTGCCGTCCCATAGAATGCAGAAGGCGTCCGATCCCAGCCCGTTACCCGTCGGCTCGACAACCGTCAGCGCAATGGCGGCAGCCAGAGCGGCGTCGACTGCGTTGCCTCCCTTGCGAAGCATCTGCACACCCGCCTCGGTGGCGAGAGGATGGGACGTCGCGACCGTGTTGCGCGCGAGAACCGGCGAGCGGCGGGATGGATAGAGGGAATCTATGGTGAACTGCATAGCTGGGCCTTCAGTGGGGAAAGGGGGGCGCGGAACGGGTCAAGCAATAGCCTCCTATGGCCCTTCGGCCGGGGCAGGAAGATGCTCACCCTCGAACAGATCCTCGATGGCTTGAAGAGTCTTCGAGTAATGGGCGATGAGCAGGTCACAGGCCTCGTCCGGTACGCCATGCAGCACGGCCTTCATGAGGTCTTCGTGCTCAGCCTGGCCGTCCCGCCCGACCTTGCGGTAGGCGTTGGAGATCGAGATGTAGCGCACCGCATGGTCAGCCAGGATATCGCAGAACTCGATGAGCCATGGGGAGCCGCAATTGGCCAGGAGCGAGCGATGGAAATTGCGGTGCGCATCCTCCCATCCTGCCCGATCCTCGGCGCTGTCCGAGCGGAAGCGCGAGAGCCGGTGAAAGGCGACGACGATCGCCTCCTCCCATGCATCGTCTCGATTCAGCATGGATTCCCGCAACGCCCGCGTCTCGAGCCAGCACCGGGTCTTCACCAGGACGCGCCAGTCGTCCAAGGCAATGGTCGGGACTGAAAAGCCGCGTTGCTCATGCCGCTCGACAAGACGCTCAGACGACAGGCGAGCCAACGCCTCGCGAACCGCATTGCTGCCCGCTTCGTAGAGAGACGCAATACCCTCGATCCTAAGTTTCTCACCGGGCTTGAAAGTGCCCCGAATGATGTCGGAGCGCAGCTTTTGGTACACCGCCGTTGTGAGCGTTGTTTTTTCTGACGACTTTGACATGGGCCTTTCCAGGGCTGTTCCGTCTAGTGGGCGCCTCGCCCGCGCAGGCGACTGTCGGAGCGATGCCAGAAGACGAACTTGTATTGCATCCACGAAACCAGCGCGAACATCAAGAGTCCCAGAAGGCTCAGGTAGATGATGAGCGAGAAGACTCTCGGGGTGTTGAGCTGGGTCGCGGCCACGCGGATCAACTCGCCGAAGCCTTGCCCGCCGCCGAGGAACTCGCCGGCGATCGCGCCGGAAACGACACTGATCGAGGCGATCTTCAAACCTGTGAAGAATTGCGGCAGGCCTGTCGGGATCTTCAGCTTGAGCAAGGTTTGAAGGCGGGAGGCTCCGATGCTCTTGAAGAGCATGCGGGCATTATCATCGGCGGCATGCAGGCCGGCTGCCGTGCCGACAACGATCGGGAATACTGAGATGAAGGCCGCCAGGGCAACCTTCGAGGTGATGCCGAATCCGAGCCATGCTACGAAGAGCGGCGCGAAAGCGAGCTTGGGCATGGTGTCGATGGCGACGATGTAGGGCATAACCGCCCGCTCGCCCAAAGAGGTTTCGCCCACGAGAACGCCCAGCGCTACGCCGATAAGGAGCGCGACCACGAAGCCCCAGACAACCTCCTGGGTGGTGACCCAGAAAGCTGCCAGCATGTAATTGCCGGACAGGAGGCTGCGCCCGACAAAGCCCAGATCGGTCATCGTCTCCAACGGCGAGGGAAGGATCAGGTGAGACACGATGCCGGCGGAGGTGATCGCATGCCATATTCCTAGGAACGCCGCCATGAGCAGCGCCATCGCCACCCAGCGCGGGACGCGAGAGATCCGCGAGACACGTTCCGTCCAAACGGTGTCCTCATCCTTCTGCCGCACTTCGAGCACAGCCGGTTGCGCAACATCGCTCATAGGAAGGCACCTTTGTCGAGGAGATTTCGGATCGTGCTCACATACTCGCCGAATTCAGGCAGCGTCACCATTTCGAGCGTCCGAGGGCGCGGCAGATCGATTTCAATGGTCCGGACGACGCGGCCCGGCCTTGCGGACATGACATGCACCACATCGGACAGGATGACCGCTTCCGAGATGGAATGGGTAACCAGAAAGGCCGATGCACCGCGCTCCAAACAGATGCGCTGCAGCTCCATGTTCATGAAGTCGCGCGTGATTTCGTCGAGAGCGCTGAACGGCTCATCGAGCAGCAGCACATCGGGCTCCGACACAAGCATCCGGCAGATGGCCGCGCGCTGAGCCATGCCGCCCGATAGCTGCGACGGGTATAAGTTCTCGAACCCCTTGAGCCCGACAAGTTCGAGAAGGGCCTGGGCGCGAGGCTTCGCGGCGTCCGCGGCGTGGCGTCCCTCACGCACCTCGATTGGCAGCAGGATATTCTGCATGGTCGTGCGCCAGGGGAACAGGGTCGCCTGCTGGAACATCATGCCGATGTCGGGACGCGCTCCGAGAACCGGCCGCCCAGACAGCACGATCCTGCCTTTGGATGGCGGCGTCAAGCCGGCCATGATTTTGAGCAACGTGGATTTGCCGCAGCCGCTCGAGCCGATGACGGAGTGGAACTCACCCTGTCGAAGGGTCAAATCCACCTTCTGCAGGGCAACCACGTTGCCGTCGCCGTAGTATTTGGATACATTCGTCAGTTCATAAACCAGCCGGGGGACGTCCCCGGCTGGCACGGCTTCCTGGAGCGCCTTCATTTTGTGGCGTTCCACTTCTCGACGAATTCGTTGGAATAGGCCTTTGTCAGATCGGGCAGCGGCTGCTTGAGATCTCCTGAGGCGAGCAAGGTCTTCTGCCACATTTCCCATCCGGCAGGATTGTTGTAGCCGTAGCCCTTGGCTGGATCGAGCGGGGCCGTGAGGTTGTAGTAGATGTCCAGGAGGGCATCAGCGAACTTCATATCTTCAAGCTGCTGCGGATTGCCCATTTTCGCATGTTCGAGGGTTTTCGCGCGATTGGCAGGATCCATGCCGAATTTCATGCCTTTCACAAGAGCGCGGCCGAAGCGCTCGATTGTATCTTTGTTGGCGTCAAGATACTTGCGCGTTACCACGTAGCCATTCCCGAAGTACGCCTGGAACTCCGGAGGCGTGAGGCTGCGAAGCTTGACGCCGCGCAGGCGCAGCGTCGCGGCACCTGCCGTATCGGACGCATAGGCGTCGATCGACTTCTGCATGAAGCCAGCGACGGCCATGCCACCTTCGCCGACGGTGATGAATTTGTAATCCGTTCCTTCCTTCATGCCGACCGAGTCGAAGATGGACCGGACGAAGGCGACCTCCGCTCCATCGGACGTTCCAACGCCGACGACCTTGCCTTTCAGATCAGTTGGCTTCTGGAACGGCGTTTCTTCCGGCACTACAAGGTTGAATTGGCTACGGGTGAAGTAGTTGTAGATGTAGACGAGATCCTCACCGCGCTGGCGGGCACTCATGAGAGGTCCCGGGCCCGGATGACCTAGGTCGGCCTGACCAGCCAGAAGAGCTTGGATCACCTGCCCCGAACCGTTGACACTCTGAGGTTGAATTTTAAGCCCTTCCGCGGCGAAGTATCCCTCTCCGATAGCGTTGTAGAGGCCAAAATAACCAAGGCCTCCTGGGCTTGGATAGGCGATCGTCAACTGCTTCAACTGCTGTGCGAAGCTCAGCGTCGGCGCCATGAGCAATGGCATCAGCGCGGCTGCGGCTATGAAGTGTCTGCGCTTGATCATTACGGTTCCCTCTTTTTTGTCCCGTAACGGAAATGATGCATCACAGGCCAATTATGTCAATATAAATCCACGTTTTTTAGTTTATTCGAATTTTATGCATATTTATCTGGACAAGGACAACATCATGCATAAGTTTGCTTATCTTTGGATATGACCACCTTGGCTCTTACGGGATTGAAGATGACAGACTCGCTTAAGCTCGCCGTCGCAGCGCCTCATCAGCCGACCTTGCCGATCGTCGGATCGACCGAGCGGTTTCCGGTCAGGCGAATCTACTGCATCGGCCGCAATTACGTGGCGCATGTTCGCGAGATGGGCGGGGATGAAACCCGCGATTTTCCGCTGATCTTTCAAAAGCCTACCGACTCAGTCGTTCAGGATGGCGGCACCGTTCCCTATCCGCCTAAGACGAACAATCTGCACTTCGAGTTGGAGTTGATGGTCGCTATGAAATCCGGCGGCTACCAGATTCCCGAGGAAGAAGCTCTTTCCCATGTCTACGGATACGGCATCTGTCTCGATATGACCCGGCGCACGCTGCTCGACACGCCGGACGGCCCTCGCATTCCATGGGAGCTCAAGAAGGCCTTCGACCACTCGGCGCCATGTGGACCGGTTCATCCCGTGAGCCAAGTCGGCCATCCGTCCAGCGGACGGATCCGCCTGGAGGTCGATGGTCAGGCCCGACAGGACTCCGATCTGGGATTGCTGATCTGGCGAGTGCCCGAGATCATCGCCACCTTGTCGAACTACTATTCGCTCGAGCCCGGCGACATCATCATGACGGGAACTCCGGACGGAGTCGGCCCCGTGGTGCCGGGAAACGTCATGGTGGGAAGCATCGACGGCCTTGGAACGCTGACGATTACGGTCGGAGAGCCGGCAGTGCCCGCACAACCGTCCGAGCGCCGCCTCAGCGCCTGATCGGCGAAAGTGAGATGGTTCATTCCGCCGATCTGGCCAAAGCCTGGTTCCGTATACCAGTGGCTAAGGCTCCGCCATACTGGTTGCCAAGACGGGTCAGCACGGCCAGCAGCCGCTGCTTCTCGTCAGACACCAGCATGCACTCTTCATCCGAGCTGGTGGCAACACGTGCTGGCTGGAAGGTGAAGGTCATTTGGCCGGCCGCTCCTGCACCAGATGAAGGTTGATTGGATCGGAGTCGCCCGCCTGCTTCAATCCTTCCCAATCGAGAAGGTTCAGCCGCTCACCGTTCAGCTCGAACAGGCCATCAGCCCGGAGTTCCTGAAACACTCGGTTGGCATGAACCATGGTGGCGCCGAGTGTATCGAGGAACTGTCCCAATTTGACTAGAGTCAGCTCTGGGTCTTGGTCGTGTCAAAACGCTTTGGTGAAAGGGGGATTGCCGCCTTCAACGCGCCAGAGTTCGCCACCATCATCGGGGAGCGCAACTTCGCTGACACTCGACTGAATAAGGCTCCAATTGTCCAGAAGCGGATGTCCAGTGCCTCCCAGGCTTGATGACGCGGGCATAGCCTGGCCCCTATGCTCTGAGAGCGGCCATGAGCGGCTGGATTCCGAGGATGTTCAGCACCCGGGTCAGATTGTAGGCGTCCACATGCAACGCCATCTCACGGGCCACCTTCGAGTGCCGAGAGTGCCTTCCGGAAGGGTCCGCTGATGCCATAGCCGGCATCGGCCAGCGCCGCCCCGAAGCTCACCCCAGCCTGCATGACCTGGCGCAGTTCCGCGAGCGCGATCTCCGGCTTGGAGCGCTCCACCCAGAATGCCTTGGGCACCCCCGCCTGCCGCAGGCGCTCGGGATCCTTGATCCAGGTGTCGGGCAGGAATAGCCGCAGCACGATCGGGACCGGCACCTCGCCCTTGGCCAGCGTGAGCGAGACCAAGCTCTGACAATTGGCCTGCTTGCCCACCACTCCGGCATATTGTGAGGCGACGCCCACCGAATGGGTGCCCTTCTTGAGCAGCGCCGTGTCGTCGATCACCAGGATGGCATCAGGCCCGCCGACCAGCCGGTTGGCCTGGGCCAGGAGTTCGGCTTCCAGCGGCGCCTCGTCCCAGGGCCCGACCGCCACGAAGTGATGCAGCTGGTCATAGTCGCCGGGCGGCCATCGGCTGCAGGCTCTTGCGCTCACCGGGGCCGATCAGGCCAGCCACATAGAGCGGGCACATGCGCTGGCGGGCTGGATGACGAAGCGGTGTGAGAAACGGTTCGAGCCAGGACTGGAGCTCATGGTCCCACGCAACTGAGGTGCTCATGACAACCTCCTGCGGACAATCCTTCAGAGAAGACCTCGGCAGACCTCGCCTGGTTGCTCATACCTGCCAAAGTAGTGCTAGGTACCGTCGGCCGCCAGATGGGCAGCGAAATCGGCCCCTCGCTGAACGCGAAAACACAAGTCGCGCCCTCGCCGTGATACGGGTAGCTCCCGCCAGGGCCGTCAGCCTTCACGCGAGCATGGCGCGTAGCAGGTCGGAATGATCGGCGACGGTCTTCGCGAGGAGGAAGCGCGCTTTCTCCGGATCGCCATCCTTGATCGCCTGGGCGATGGGTCGGTAGTCAATCGGCCCGATGTCTGTCCGGCTCTTCTGACGCCGACAGAAGTACCACAGGCGCATCGCCAGATTGTGGTGCATTTCAAGAACTGGCTGCAGGAAAGAGTTACGGGCCATGGCATAGACTTGTCGGCGGAACCGCGCATCGCCATTGATCTTGGCGGAGGACGCGCGCTCCAGCACCAGATCCTCCGCGATCAGCATTAGGGTTTCGGCTTCCTCCTTCGTCCCGCGATTGGCGGCGAGTGCAGCAGCTAGCCCCTCCAGTTCAAAGCGCAGTTCCTTGATTGACTGCTGGTCGGTGATAACGATCTCTGCCGCGAAGATGCCCCGGCGAGGATAGATCGTCACCAAGCGCTCCTGCTCCAGACGCCGCAACGCCTCGCGGATCGGAGCGAGGCCCACGTTAAGCCTTTGACTGAGCGCGCGCTCGTTCAACGGCGCCATCGGTTCGAACTCAAGCGTAATGAGACCGTCGCGCAGCCGCCTGTAGGCCTTGTCACTCAGCCGATCGCTGCGGCCATTTACTGCGAGCGCTTCATTCATAGTCTCTCTCGCCTGCCATATAGTGCAAAGCCATACCATTAAAAGTGTGATCGAATTCCAGGTGGCCGCAAAAGTACACCGTTGCCATCGTGCTTCGCCACAGATCGGGTGTCGACTGACGCGCAGACTGCGCGCAGCGGCGATGAAACACCGGCCCCGGTCAAAGCGCGCGGACTCACGGCTCCTGCTGACCGCGCGTCACCCGACGCCAACGGGGTCGTGAGGATCCGCCTCTTCTGTCAAAAATTGCGTTGACAGGCAAGAAAAATGGCGAGTAGCATTACTGTGAAATGTCAGTGATATTGAATAGATATGCACTCTGGGCGCCCGCCCGCGTTTGCCTGCCCACTCCACTCATGCAGAAAATCCACCGAAGGGGACGCGAGGGACATGAAGAAAGACTACGATGTTAATCGGTTTTTCCAGTATCTTGGTTACTACCCATCGAACTACACACCGACCTGCCCTGGGCTTCGGTCTCTCGCCGTCTATGTTCGCGGAAACCGCAGCCAGCTTGAGGAATTGCTCGATCCCACGCCGTTCGTCCTGAACGATGACCGCTTCGTCGTCTCAGTTGCGGACTTCAGCAACCAGTCGCACTTCACATTTTTCGATGCAGCCGTGCTTCTTCCCGTGCGCTTCGGAGACGTGGAGGGCAGCACCTACTTCTTCGAGTGGGAAGACGATCACCAGACGGTCGCATCGGGCCGCGAAAAGTGGGGCTACCCTAAAAAGTTCGGCAACATCTCGCTCCAGGACGACGAGCGCGGGGCGCGCGGCGAAGTTTCGCTCAATGGCGAGACGATGTTCCGCATCGGCGTCGACTTCGACGACGCGACCGACAACAGCGCGTGGCAGGATTACAAGGTCTATCCGCACCTGCAGGCACGCGCGATTTCCGACATCTACGGCCCGTCCTTCTCCGCTTTCGACATCATCAAGCGCGATACGAGCAAGGACTACGAGCGCATCAGCAAGCGCTTTGGAAAGGCGTCGGTGGAGCTTGGTTCCGCCATCGGCATCAAGGGCAAGAAACTCGACATTCTCGAAGTTCTGGGTGGCGAATTCTCGGTCGGGAATTTTAAGTCGACCCGCGAGAATGGGTTCGCACAGGTCATTGGGTCGCTGGTTTAAGACATCGGTCAACACATTCCGACGGAAGCGCCGGCCTGATTATATCTTAATCCAAGGAAAGAATTCGTAATGTCACAGCAGTTGCTGGAAACGATTCCCCATCGCAGTCCGCTGTTCAAGCCGCTGCCCCGCCACTATGCGGAGTTCGAGAAGATCAGCGTAATCTGCCGGGCGACAGAGGCGGGCGTCAGACGAGCCCTCCCCGAGCCATTCGATTATGTCTCCGACATCATCGAAGTGTTCGCCTACTACTGCCCGAAGGTGATGGATATGGCGGTTCCGGGTGCGCCGGCGCGCAGCTACGTCGAAAGCGGCGTCGCAATCCAGGCAGCTGTCGATGGCGTGACCGGTGGTCATGTCCTGTATGAGTACGTCACTACCGATGACGCCATGGCGCCCGGTCGTGAGATTTGGGGCTACCCGAAGAAGGTAGCCGACGTCACGTGGGAAAAGAACGATAGTACGATCGTCTCGCGTACCATGCGCCGCGAGCAGACGCTGATCGATATCGAGTTCACCGAGGGCCCTGCTACCTACGAGAGGCCGATGCTCCAGCCGCGCCTTCAGATCAAGAAGATCCCGCGCGCCGACGGCCTTGGCTATGACGTGCACCAGATCGTTCTCAACAAACTGGGCAAATGGACGCTCCACGAGAGCGCCACGGGCACGGCGAAAGTAAAGCTCGGCGGCACCGAGTTGATGGACCCGCTCTTCGAGCTTGGCGTTGTCGAGATCATCGGCGCAGAGCGGATAAGGGCCGAGTTCGAGCTTGGCTATGGCGAGATATTCAAGGATCTGAACAAGGCTTAACAGCAGGCACGAGCCGATGGCTGGGTTGGGAAGCACCTTTACCTCGACGCATGAGCGCACTGTGTGAGAGTTGCTCACCATTTGCCCCCCAATTCGGCGGCGCATGTGCCGCCGAGAGACACCGCACCCGGAGGAGACCCCAAAAATGACCAGTATGCACCATTCCATCCTTGCCGCCGCCCTGCTCGCGGCAGGCTGCGCATCCGCCCAAGCAGAGGGTGTCAACCCGACCCTACAGGCGCAGGTGCCAGAAGCATACAAAAGCGGCCTAGTCGCAGTATACGACCCGCAGTATCCGCCGAGCTACTTCATTGACGAGGCCGGCAAGATGGTCGGCTATGTCCTCGACTTTCAGGAAGCGCTGACCGCCAAGCTCGGCATCGCGAGCAGGGCCGAACAGGCTAAGTTCGCCGGCATCATCCCGGGCATTCTCGGCGGGCGCTACCACACCTCGTACTTCCACGACACGCCGGAACGCCGCGAGAAGATGGATTTCGTGGATGTTCACCGGACGGGCACGGTCGTGATGGTCAAGGCGGGGAACCCCGATGGCCTCGACCTGAACGAGCTTTGCGGCCACACGGTCGGCGTCGGTTCCGGTGCCCATCAGCAGCTCGAACTCATGCCGAAGCTCCAGAAGGAGTGTTCCGACCGTGGCAAACCCGCGATCAAGGAGATGGCTTTCTCAGGCCTGAACGAAGGCAGTCTCGCCGTTCGCACCGGGCGCGTCCAGGGTTGGCTCGGTGATGCGCCGTCGGTCGGCTATATCATCAAGCAGACCGAGAATGTCTTCGCAACGACGCCCACGCCATATCTGACTGGCTATTCCGGCTTTGCATTCCCGAAGGGCGACCCGATCGCTCCGGTCGTTCGCGATGCGCTGGGCGCATTGATCAAGGAGGGCAGCTACATCAAGATCCTTCAGGATTGGCACATGGAGTCCATGGCGATCGACGCGCCTCTGCTCAACGGAAAGTAAATGACCCTGTCCGATCACACGAAGACGCCGCTGCCCGAGGGGGCAGCGGCCGGTAGGCGTGAAGCAAACTGGAAGATTATCCGCCGCCCCAGCTATGGACGTTGGTCGATGGACGCACTGCTGGTGCTTGTCGTCGTCGGTCTCTGCTGGATGAGCTTCACCAATCCCAACTTTCAGTGGGCTGTCGTCGGAAAATACCTTTTCCACCCCGCCGTACTCAAAGGCTTGTGGACGACAGTCAGCCTTACGACCATCACGATGGTTCTTGGTGTCGGGATAGGCATCCTGTTCGCCATGATGATGCTGTCTCACGACAGGTTCCTCAAATCATTTGCCGCCGCCTACATCTGGCTGTTTCGAGGGACACCTCTGCTCGTACAGCTGATTTTCTGGTTCAACATCTCCGCGCTGTATCCGCAGATCAACATTGGCATACCGGGCGGCCCCTATCTCTTCTCCTTCTCGGGCAACTCGATCACGCCGTTCATGGCGGCGCTGCTGGGCCTTGCGCTGCATGAAGGCGCCTACATGGCCGAGATCGTGCGCGGCGGCGTCCAGGCCGTGGGACGGGGACAGAGCCAGGCGGCAGTGGCGCTGGGCATGACGCGCTTGCAGGCGTTCGGCCGTATCACGCTGCCGCAGGCGCTGCGGATCATTGTGCCGGCCACCGGCAACCAAGTCATCCTGATGCTCAAGACCACGTCGCTGGTCAGCGTCATCGCGCTGCCGGAGCTGCTCTACTCGGTGCAAAACATCTACGCCCGCACGTTCGAGATCATTCCGCTCCTGATCGTCGCCAGCGTCTGGTACCTGTTCATGTGCTCGCTTCTGTCACTGGTGCAGTACTTCCTTGAGAAAAAACTTGGAAAGGGACACTGAATGAGAGTTCCCGAACCCATGGTCCTCGCCGAAGGCGTCACAAAGTCGTTCGGTAGCGTCGAAGTCCTGAAGGGCATCGACATTGATGTCGCGAAGGGACAGGTCGTCTGCCTGATCGGGCCTTCGGGCTCCGGCAAGTCGACCTTCCTGCGCTGCATCAACAATCTGGAGACGATCAATTCCGGCTGGCTGTCCGTCGACGGCGAACTCGTCGGCTTCCGGCAGGAGGGCAACAACCTCATCCAACTTCGCGAGAAGGAGGTTGCCGCTCGCCGCGCCCAGATCGGCATGGTCTTTCAGCACTTCAACCTGTTCGCCAACAAGACGGCGATCAAGAACGTGATGGAAGGTCCGGTCGCCGTGCGCAGGATGAACAGGGCCGACGCGCGCCGGCTAGCAGAGGGCTTGCTCGACAAGGTCGGCCTGAAGCACAAGGCCGACGCCTATCCGAGCGAGCTTTCTGGCGGCCAACAGCAGCGCGTCGCGATTGCCCGCGCGATGGCGATGGAGCCGAAGCTGCTCCTGTTCGACGAGCCGACTTCCGCGCTCGACCCCGAACTGGTGGGCGAGGTTCTGGAGGTCATGCGAGAACTTGCACGCGGCGGAATGACGATGGTCGTAGTGACGCATGAAATCGCCTTCGCGCGCGAGGTCGCCGACGTCATCGTCTTCATGGACGGCGGCGTGGTGGTCGAAGTCGGTCCTCCCGAGCAGATTCTCAACGCGCCGAAAAGCGCGCGCCTAAGGGAGTTCCTTTCTAACGTATCCTGAGGCGCAAAGACGCGTTGTGGGTAAGATTTGCAGGGACAGGATGCGTCCTTGCCTCTGCCCCATCACGGAGTTCAGATGTGTGACGGCTCCTAGCACTACAGTTGCACCTTTCGTCTGCGATGTGCGGCTTGCGCCATGGCCTAAT
>JAYSGD010000035.1:0-21300 GCA_041913065.1 Microvirga sp.
GGGGGGGGGTACTTTATACCCCCCTGCTTGCTGCGTCACAAGATGCCTTGCGGGTTGTTCGGATTGGTACCGCTTCGCTCGCCATAGGAGCCATCGCCAAGGGTGGCCGTGCCGCTGTCATTCGGGCCTGTCGGGGATCGCTCCCCGCGCTCGTTATAGCCGCGACCATAGCCATGGCTGGCAAAATCGTAACCGCTCCATCCCTGCTTGGCGTGATCGAACATGGCCCCGAAGAAGTCGTCCACTTGGTTGCTCATGCGGTTGCCCCAGCCAGTACCACCCAAGACACCACCAAAGACCGCGCCAGGGATGCCACCGAACACAGACCCCTTGAGAGCGCCAGTGAGAGTGCGCCCGAGAGAGCTGTCCAAGAACCCTGGCGTGTAGCTGTTCGCATATTGCGGGCTGGCCATTGCGTTCATGAAGCTGTGATCGGGCTTCGTGGAGATCCCCAAGCCGCTCTTGATCGCATCGATGGGCGATTGATAGCCGCCAATCGTCAGGCCTTTCTCGCCCCAGCCGAACGGGCCAAGCGAGAATGTATCATCCGGCCGGGTTGGGGGCAGCGGCGCTGTCTCTGGTAGGCTCGAGCGAGCATAGGACCGGGACGGGGCGGCCGTTGATGCGGTCGTGGACGGCATATCGACATCACCCATTGCAACCGCCGAGGAAGGCGCTGTGTAGCCTTGGACGGTCATCGAGGGGGCAGACATCATGGACGGCTGGGCGCTTACCCCTCCCATGGTGTTGGGGGCAGAGAACGCCAGATCAAAGGCGCTTGGGGCGCTCGTCGCTGCCTGGAAGCCATCAAGACCAAAGGCACCGTTCGGTGTCGATAGGGGCGCGGCTGCAAGTTGCGGAGTGGACGGAGCCAGTTCCGCCATCAGGTTCGCATTGAGGGTATCAATGTCGTTCTGACGGAAGCCAGGAGCGAGCCCGCTTTCAAAAGCATTGATCCGGTCCTGTGCGAATGTCTGCGCGTTCCGCTGCTCCAAAGATGGCGCCCCGAAATCGGGCGTGTGCCCCCAAGGACCAGCATCGACACCAGCCACATAGCCGGGGCTTGCAGGCTGGGGAGCGGCCACATCGGACAGATCGACGGCAGCGGGGGAGCTGGGCGTGAAGCCAGGTAGATCATCATGGAGGATTCCGGCTGTGATGTCCGAGTAGTCCCGGGGCATGTCGATACCAAAGGTTTCACCCATGCCGATAGAGCCAAGCGGGCTAATCGCGTCCGGCACCTCCTGCGAACGGGTGAACGTTGGATCGGCATAACCTCCCTGGAAAGCATCATTGAACGCGCCTTGCCCGCCCCAGACCCCGAAACTGCCAGGAGCCGGATCAGGGACAAAACCCGTCGTCAGGCTGTCCTCGTCCACCGCCACACCGAGAGGGCCAAGCTGCCCGCCTAGCGTCCGTGCGGTTAGGTCGAGAGGGCCAACAGCCGCGTCATGCATGGCCACTTGGTCGTCAATGGACAGGCCGAAGGGTGACGGACGCACCTCCACATTGCTAGCGGGACGCTGGTTCTCCAATCCAAGGCTTTGGATAGCCTGTGCCTCGGTCATCCCTTGGCGCATGTCAGAGAGATCGACAGGAGCCGCCTCGAGGGGCGTAAATGCCTCCAGCGAGGGTGCAGGCCCTACCGGATCGAGATAGCCGCCAAAGTCCACCCGCCCGATCTGATCGGGTAGGCTTACCGTTTCATAGTCGTTGTTGGGCGTGATGCCGAAGTGATCGGCGAAACCAAGAGCATTGGCACCTCCAATCCCGAGCTTGCCCGTCACATCGGGAACATCGACCGCTCCGAACCCTGTAGGCTGCACAAGGTCGTCATAGGCGATACCCGGCATCACATCCTGTTTAAGCTGCTGGCCCATGAAGTCCTGCGCCTGGCGCTGGATGACAGGGGCGGCCGCCATGATCTGGGCGCGGTCGGTGTAGGCGGTGATATCGGCCACCATCTCGTCAGGGATGGCAACGCCCGCCATTTTCGCGGCCACTGCAAAGCGGCTGGCGAACTCCGATGCTGTGGGGGCCTTCGTGCCTCGAGACCATCCACCAGTCGGGGAAACGCTGTGGCCACCGACCCGGGAGCGGTTGCGGCCCACACCCGCCTTGCTCTCGAAACCAGGGGCCGAGAAATTCTCCACACCAAGACCGATATCGATACCCATGCTACGGGCCTTCGTTGCTACTTCCGTAGCGAGCTTGGCACGTTCAAAGCTAGCTTGACGCTCGCCAAGCATCGGCGAGAACTCTGGATCCAAGGATGCCATCAGGGAAGCCTGCAAGCCTGCCTTGAAGTTCTGGTGTCCGGCCGTGGATGCGCCAGAGATGTTGCTGTTGAAGGTGGGGCTGAACTGCCGCCCCTTACCGGAGAGGGATCGGCCCTCGAGGGTGGCACGGGCCATCGTCACGGCATCATGAGGAGCGGCGAAGATATCACCGAGCGCTGCGGAGCGGGCGAGATAGGCGCCAGGGTTCTGGGCGCGATTGAGGGCGGTAGCGGCTACGAGGCCCATGCCTACAAGGCCCTCGTGCATGGCTTCACCCATCACCACGCCGATCGACATGGCATAATCGATGTCTCGTACACCGTATGCAGAAAGCGGGTTCGGCATCTATCGGGCCTCCGGGGGCAACATCATGGGTGGCCCGAATTCATAGGTGGATTGCGGGCGCTCCTGCTGTGCGCCTGGCTGGCTGCCATAGGAAGGCTCGCCGTACTTCTTGCGATAGGCTTGCAGCGCCTCTTCCGCGCCCTCCTTGTCGCCCTTCATGAGAAGATCAACAACGGCTTGCAGCTCCTGCCCGCGGGGCGAGTTGAACAAGCGTTCGGCCTCCGTCTCTCCATGGAGAGGAGGGGCATATTCATAGTTGGTATCACGCGCCATGACGGGACTCCCCAGCGCCAGAGTGACGAGAATGAGAGCGGCGGTTGCCTTCATGGCGTGTTCCATCTTCGGAGGTGATCCCCGGCAGATTACGCCGCCTTGCAGCGTCCGAGTCCACCTTCATCAAGATCAGGTGCCCGATGGATCGCACAAAGGCATCCATGCCGCAGGCAAGTGGGTTGCTTTGCTGCTCTCGGCTTTCGTGTAGAGTGGGCGAATGCCTATCCGCTTCCGCCCCCTCTTGTCCGATCCCGACCGCCCGCAATACTCGATCAACTGGCGCATGGTCCGCCTGTCGCTCACGACGCGCGACGGCTGGGCCTACCTCGTGCAGTTGGTCCTTCTGTTCGGGGCGATCGGCTTGATCGCGTTGAACGCCTTGGCGTGGTGGAAGACAGGCAATGTGCTTGCCGGACTTACCGCGCTTTGGCTGTACCTTGTGGTCACGTGGCCGATCATGCGGAGCTGGATCCGCTTTGGCCGCGATCCTTGGTGAAGAATTACGGCTCAAAGGTTTCTCCTGCCGCATAGCCTGCACCCGTCGAGAGCGGGGAGACGGTGAAGGTCAGCGGCTTCTGCACACGAGGAGCGCCCTTCACGGCTTGCGCCATGCGTCCGCTACCCAGCAGTTTTTCGCCGATGTTCATGCTGTAGGCAGCACCAGCCCCGGGAGCCCCGCCGAGCTTTGCACCTACAGCGGCCGCCACGACATTGAAGGCCTGCTTGGCCATCTTCGCGCCCGCACTGGCTGTCCTGTTCGTGTTCTTTCCGCCGTCACGGCTCATCACCTTCAAGGCTTGCCCATAACGACGCATCTGCCCGAGTTCTTCCGTAGTGAACAACCGCTTGGCCAATGACGAGCCCTCGCCGTTGACGAACTCCGTCACCCGGTCGGCAATCTTCGTGGGAGTCATGGGCGTAGTGCCTTCGGTCGTGGTCGTGAGGCGCTGCCATGCTGCTTGGCGGATAGCTGCCCATTCCTGGCTATCCTTGCCAAGAATGCGTTCAATGCGATCCGCGAGACGGACAGAGACACCGCGCGCGCCAACCTTCGACTGTCCCACAAGGTAGTTCACGGTTTCCTCTGGCGTGGCCTGCCGCTCGATAATCTTGCGGAGAGCCAAGCCAACATCATCCCCGGCACCCTGCGGGCGGAAAGTCTTCTGGTAGCTTGCATACGAGGCGCGGGCTTCCTTCAGGGCCTTCAATACGCCTTCGTCACCCATGAACATGCCATCCGTGATGGAGCGTTCCACGCGGTCGTCAAATTCGTTCATGACCCGGCCAAGGGCGCGAAGATCCTCGGCATTCCCCGCCCGCTTTGCTGCGCTGTAGAGCTGCACGAGACTCTTGCGGGCCTGGTCCAATCCTTTCAGCGTCACAGGCGCGTTGTTGCCTCCTAGATTCAGGTGCGGGTTCTTCTCCAGGTTCGTGAGCGCCCGCTTGGCATAGGGCGTCACCATCTCGTCAATGAACACAGGGTCCGCGCTCTCGACCAATGCCCCTTCGATCCGCTGGGATACATCGTTGAACGTGCCTGGCTTGAATTCGCCCGAGCGAGAGAAAGCGTCCTTATAGCGGCCTTTGAAATCAGCCTTTGCGGTGTTGGCTGCCTGCTTGATGCCGTCGCCTACGATGTCCCCGGCTTCAACGGGATTGCCGATCGACACACGCCCCCGGCCTGCCGTCTCCGCGATCCCGTCACGAGCCAGATCAGCCGCGGCCCGCTGTTCATCGGCGAAGTTACGGGCAATCTCTTGCGCCTTGCCTCCATGCAGGCCTCGAGCGGCTTCCTGTTCGAAATGAAGCTGGCTAGGGCTGCTCGTTGCCTGTCCACGTGTCAGGGGGATACCGAATTCACCAGCCACCACCTCGCGAGCGGTCGCATCGGACACACCCTTGCGGCCGAAGCTGGAGGCCAGAACGTCATCCAACCGATCATCGACAAGAGCAGGATCAACGCCCGCCCGCTGTAGCGCAGTGGCAGCCTCGTCCGTCAGGCTGCCATCGGGGTTGCGGTAGCTTCCCTTCTTCGTGAGGAGCGGCAGGAGAGCCTTGCCAGCCACTTCAAGAGCGCCTTGGGCAACACCACCCGCCACGAACCCGATACCGCCCGCCTTGGCCGTCTTTTCGAGATCCTTGCTGTCGGCGAATTCCGCAATGGCAGAGTACCCGCCAGCGGTCGCGCCAGCCTGGAGCGCTCGCCCTGGGAGGGTCGCCGCGCCGCCAAGAGCGGGAAGGGACACCGCACCGTTGACGATGCCGCCCACCGTGCCCGCTACCGCCGTCTTGGGATACATGCGAGAGGCCGCATCCTTCATGTCGGTGACAAGCTGGAATTCCTGTTCAAAGGGCTTGCCGTCCTCGCGGAAGGTGGAGCGGGTCAGGGCTGCCAAGTTGCGAGCCCCGTTCAAGGTGCCAGCATCGGCCCAATTGGTGACAAGCGCCCCGAACTGGTTCCATGCGGAAGGCTCGCCAATCAGGCGTTCATCGGCCTTCTTCGTCATGGCATCCTGCAAGGATAGGTCTTCGGGCTCCTTGTTGGCATAGCTGGCCCCGGCCGCCACGTCGCGAGACATGGGGCCGTCACCAAATCGCTCATCAAAGCCTGCACCGTCTACAGGGGCGATTGCTGCCTGCGGGGCTGCTCCAGACGATTGGAATGCCCGGATGGCCGTAGCTTCATCCGGGGCTTCAATCTCGTAGGTCGCGCCGTCCTGCGTGGAGAATTCATAGGTTGGCATTAGCGCGTCCTCCGAATGGAGACACCGCCGCCAAGATCCTGCGAACCGCCTACTGGGATAGGCCCACCACCGCCTGAATTGCCGCGCCGTGCGATAAGCTGCTGTGCCCTCGTCTTGGCGTTGAGCACGACGGTTTCGTAATCTTGGACCGCCTTCAGGAAGTCCTTATCGGACGTGGCGATGTTCATGCGGTTGATCGCGGCCGTTGCCGACTTGGCCTCATATTCGGACATGGCACCAAGGCCCCGAAGCTGCTGCACCGCAGTTAGGAACGCGCCGCTCTTGGCCTGCTCCACGAGGTTTTCAAAACCCGCTGCCTGGCTGCCGTTCGTGGTCGGGAACATCGACTGCCAACCAGTTGCGCCCTCGCGCCCCGGATGCGTCTTAACCTGATTGATGACACCGAGGGCAGTTTCAGCCGCGGCGAGCTGGTTCGGAGCACCAGCAATCGCTTCGCCGTCCGCCTTGCCAAGAGCCGTATCCCGTGCCGCACCTGCGTTGTCCTTCGGGATGAAACCAACCTGTTGCCGCGTCTGTGGGTCAAGGATCACCGTCCCCGTGGGGCCTTCAACCTTGATCGGATCGCGGGCGAGTTTCACTCCATTGGGGATATGCGGTTGAATGGCCGTGCCGTTCTTCCCGAGCTGGAGCAGCGTCGGGTTTCCTTCCGCATCCACGCCCCATACAGGCGACACGCCGTATTCGGTCGACCCCGGCTTGGCATCGAGGCCGAGCTTATACCGCTTCGCCTGCGTCACCTCTTCAGGGGACAGGCCTTCGGTCAGTCGATCCCATTCGGTTGGCTGCCGGGTGCGCTTGTTGGCTTCGATCTGCCCGACGAGCGAGAACACGCGGTCAGGATCTGCATCCATACCAGCGGGGAGGCCGTATTGAGTTGCTAACTTCCGCGCCTCGACAGCCTTCGTTTCCTCTTTCGCCTGGGCCTGCTTCAGAAGCCGCGTGCGCTGGTCCTGCTGCATGCCATTCGCATAAGCCTTGAACCCACCGCCCCAGCCTTCGCCATCGAGCAGAGCTGCACCCATCTGGAGCAGCGCCTGTCCGTTGTCCTGCGTGAAGTTATGCAGTCCGCCCAAGAGACCGCCCGTATAACCTCTCGCGGCTTCTGGGCTCGCCATTGCATCCATGTAGCTGGGGCCGCTCGAGAGCAACCCAGTCCCGAGAATGCCGCTGCCGTAATCGGCATCATCGCCAAAAAGCATGTTTCCAAGGATACCGCGCGTCATTCCTGCCCCCCTGCGATGATCTGGGTCATGTGTTGGGCGAGGCCGTTCGCCAGTTCCCTTATCGTTTTGATGTGCTCGTCGTGCTGGAGGTAATAGCCATGGATCACGACGCTATCCGCCTGCTTCCCATCGCGCTCCATCACCGTCGCAATACGGTCGAGGCAGTCACGCGCCTGCTTGACGTGATCGATGATGACCGGGCGCAGCGTCTCCGCATGCATGGAGAGTTCGGGAGTCTCGTTCACGAACTTGTCTGCCTGGGCGAGCCAGCGCTTGAAATCGCTTGTTCCGTCCATGCTCACGCCCGCGCCTCCGAATGAGAGCGGCCGTTATCGTCATTCAAGACGCTTTCCACATGCTGGATGACAGCTCGCCGGATCAACTCGCCCATGGACGAGCGTTCGGCCTGCGCCGCCCTTTTGGCCATCTCGCGGAAGCCCCGGGGGACTTGAAGGGTCAGCTTGTCGGGGTATCGGCCCCGCCCGTCGTCAAAGTGTTCTTGGATCTGCATATCACGCTCCGATTAACCTGCTGCCAAGTTACACCCGAAGCGTGATAGCTTGCTACGCGCGTATCACGTAAACCCTTACGTTCTAAGGGATTTGTGCGATTTGGTAGGATCTGCGGTTTCCATCAGTTCCTACCGTTTTCGTGGATCACCCGGCCATAAGGTTCTTCGGATCGTCCTTGCTGGCCCGGCTCATCTTGCGGGGGCTGGGCTTCTTGGCGGCCGCCCTCCGGGGTGCGGGCTGATTGAAGGTTTCCGCCAGCCTCGGCGACACCTCCACAGGTTCACGATACCGCGGGGCCTCATACTGCGGGGCGGGTTCATAGTGGCGCGGGGCAGGCTCCGGGGCGGGACGATAGGCCGGGCGCTGCTGCGTCTCGGCAGGAGCTGCGGTGAAGCAGAGGTTCCACAAGGGATGGCCATCGGGCGACGTTGCATCGCCATCGCGGAAGATGCGGACGGACAGGCCCGCCATGCGTCCGGCAAAGTATCGGGTGCCGCTGGCGCTCACGCGCTCATAGAGGGTGCAGGCCTTAAGGATGGGATCACGGTCAGACATTGAACAACTCTTAAAAATGGATGAGGGATTAAGCACTGCCCTTGCTCACGCTGATGGCGATGTACGCCTGCATGTTCACGCAAAGGATCTTCCAAAGGGCATGGCAGCGATCAATTTCCGCCGCCCGCCGTGTGATGTCGTGGGGAGCATCAAGCCAGCCCTGCCAGAACGTGGAGAAGGCCTGTTCAAAGGCATCCATGCTCTTGTCAGTCGTCACCCGATAGGCATCGGCCCGTGCGCCCCGGTCTTCTTCGGGGGTCACTGGCTCGCTCGAGGGTGCGAGGCTGGTCTTAAGCGCCATGGCTCACGCCTCCAGGGATCGGAATACCCGCCCGCTGGAAGTAGGACCGGACCATATCGCTGGTGCGGTCTCCGGCCAGGTAAGCCGCGAGGGCCTGCACGTTGCCGTCCAGATGCATGGCCAGAGCCACGCGGGAGACTTCCCAGCGCCCGCCGACCTTTCGGCCGAGGTCGTGAACCGCCGCCCACTGGCGAAGGGTCGCCACGCTGCGCCCGATATGGCGGGCCGCATGGTCGAGAGTGATCGACTCTCGCCGATCGTAGGGGATCAATACTTGTGGCGTCGAATGCGCCATTCAAAAACCTCGCATAGTAATCGGGGCCTATGCTGAGGCCTGAAGGCAAATATTTTTGCGGATCTGTCTTGCCTTGTCGGCACCTTCCGCTTTATATCTTCCCTACAGACCAAGAGCACAGACTCCTTGTTGCCACCAATCAACCCGGTTAAGTGTTTTGCCCCACTTGCCGGGTAGTCTATTTGTGCTTGTCAGACGCAAATCGACCGATCGAAAATCTATCATTTATCTTGTCGATGTACAAGGAATTACTAAGGTTTTCACTGGTAGTCACTGGCATTTGTTGCCTTCTTGCAACGGTATTCGTTCACACGATGGGCGACCTTTGGATGAAGGAATTTTTCGCCAATCCCACTTGAAACAAAATGCAAATGGGTGCATTTCATACCCATGCACTCCCAACGCCGCGAGGCGCTTGGACAGGCCGTAGCCCTCACGGGTTGCGGCCTTTTCGCTATCTGGGGCCAGTATGCGCCGAGTCATTGCCTACATCGACGGGTTCAATCTCTATCACGCCATAGATGAGCTTAAGAAACCGCACCTTAAATGGGTCGATCTGCACAAGCTGGCTCACAGCATCTGCGGTGCGGACGAAACCTTGATGGGTGTCTATTTCTTTACGGCCTATCCTACATGGAAGCCAAATGCCTTGGCCCGTCATCAGGAATACGTTACTGCCCTCCGGCACGTCGGCGTCCGGTGCGTTATCGGCCATTTCAAGAACAAGCCCCAGACCTGTCACAAGTGCGGCGCGACATGGATGCGGCATGAGGAAAAAGAGACGGACGTTGCCATCGCTGTGCAGCTCATGGCGGATGCGTTCACCAACCAGTTCGATCGGGCATTGATCATCAGCGCCGACTCGGACATGGCACCTGCCCTGCGGACCATCCGCGAGCATCATCCGAAACGAACCCTAGATGTCATCGCACCACCGAACCGCTTCGGATCGGCGCGAGACTTGAAGCCGAAACTGGTCATTACTCCAGGCCGCCTAGCAAAATGCCTGTTGCCCGAGACAGCTACGGGCAATGATGGGAAGACCATCTTTACCCGCCCTGCTGGGTACGCCCCGCCTGCCGTATGAGGATGTCACGCGATGTCACAGTGACAGGCTGTGACTGTCACGGGACAAGGCTGTTACCGTCACGTGACCGTAACGTTGCCGTCACGGCTGGATGAAACAGGCATGAAACGTTTCGTCTTCGCGAGAGCCCAAAATTAAATTCCCGCCTTTTTAGGGGGTGCAAGATCGGCCGTCGTCAGCCTATCGGGGATCACCTGTGATCAGCCCTGATCACGCGTATAACGCGTTACCAGCGTTACATCGCGTTTCACTGCGCCCCGTTGAACGAGCGTTGAACGGCCGTTGCCCGCTCTCATTGGCATCATTGGGCAATTCCCCCTCGAGGAGAGAATGTCCGGGGGTGGGGTCACAGTGTCCGGGGGTAGTGCATGACGTGCAGGGGGTGGTGCATCTCCTGCACCAGGTGGTGCAGCACGTTCACCAAGGACTTTCCCTCAAATTTGAGGAGACCCGGTTAAGGGGTGGCTTATCCCTCCCCTTAACCCCCCTTGTCGCCATGGTCCGCGCTTGGAGGCGCGGCCAGGCTCTAGGGCCGCTCCCTTCCATGGTGTCGATCACCAGCGGAAAATCCTTCCGGTGGCGGTGTCGTCAACTTCCGGTGGCCTACCGGAAAATTCTTCCGGTGGTCGCTATGGGGAAACCGGAAAACCTTTCCGGTATGCCGTCCTTTCGAGGGCCAAATTTGCGCCGCCTATGTAACATCGGTTCAATTAGGCATCATCGACAGCGCCCGCGACGGGGAAGAGGGTCAGAGGAGGGAAGAGAAGAGGAGGGGAGGGAAGGAAGGGGGGAGGGCATTTGTGGAACCGAAATGGCTGAAACCCTTACGCCATAAGGATTTGAGGCCTTGTGATACCCCAGTCATTTTGACCGGGGCCTACGGCTGTCTATGCCGCCCTCGTGCGTTCCTCGATCCATCGGCGAAGACGGGCAGCAGGAGCCCGGCCAAGGCCAAAGCGCCGTCTCTCGGCATTGGCAAGCTGCGGACGGCTAATCCCCATCTCGCGGGCCTGGTCCTCCTGGCGCTCGCCCGTTACCGTGCGCAGATCCCGGAACATGCGAATGACGGGTTCGGGAAGGATTCCGCCGTCATACCCCGCCAGTGCCTCGATAGCCTCGGCCGCGATGGGATCGGTGGGGGTGTCCCAGAAGTCGAGCTGTAGCGGCTTCTTGGATGGAGAGGCGCCCGATTTTTCGGGGTCGTTCTCCTGCTTACCTTCAAGGATCTTCACCGCGCCCGCCACGTCACCATCGAGGGCCGCTCTCTCCAGGGAGAAGGAGGGGGCGGGAGAAGGGAGGGAAGGAGAAAGGGGCATTTGTGGAACCGTTTCCCCTGAAACCCTTACGGTGCAAGGCTTTGAGGCCTTGAAGGATCGGGCGTAGGCTTCCTGCATAATCTCGGCCGCTTTGCTCTCCTGCGAGGCGGGGACGATGAAGGAGTCATGTACGGGTAAGGCCGCGATCCCTGCCCGCTCGCATCCCTTCAGGGTGTCCAGCATGATCCGGCTATCGCGGTACATGAGGCGACGGCCAGCGCCCGTTCCAAGGGCATCCGCAATAGGTGCATGCTTGGCTAGCATCGCATCCACGAGATTGGCGGTCTCCTTGGGTCCGAGATCCCACCGAGGAAGGCCCGTGCGGGGGTCGATCGTCCGCCGCTTGTAGAGCAGTGTTGCGATTACCCCGCCGCGCCCTCTGCGGTCGTTGACGGCCACGTTGAAGGCAATCTTGCCGTCATTGCGATCGAAGCCATCCACCTCATAGGCATCATCTGGAGGGGTAAGGCCCCGCTCGGCATAAAGCATTGTTGGATGAAGCTGCTTGAAGTCCGGTTCGGCAACAGGCTCACCGTTCAGGAGGAGACCCGCCCGGCGCACCTTGGATAGGGATTGGCCCCACCAGTAGCCACGGCCGCCCAGCTTGAGCGATCCCGCGTTGAACACTCGATAAAGCTCGGTTGTCGTCGGGAGGTAATAGGCTCCATCCAGCTTGATATGATGGCCGATCCTCTCCGCGTCCGGGGCGTTGAGGTCGAGGGTATGGGATGCCAGGTACTCGTTGAGCCCGCGCAGCTCCTTCACCATCCTGCGGGTCTCGTCCGTGTCCTTGAAGGGAATGAGGTTGCCGTCCTCATCCTTGAGCCTGACGAGGCCGTACAGATTGAAGGATGCAGCACCAGCCCGCCACCGCTCCAGCAACTCGGGGGTGGCGCTGTAGCGGCTCTGTCGTTCGGTTCGGATGTGATCCCCTGGGAGGGCGCGGTCCTCTTCGATCAGGCCGAGCGCCTGCAATTCCTCGATTGCCGGGAGGATCGTTGAATAGGTGTAGTTGGGAGCGTAGTAGCCTCCAACGCTAGCGTAAAATGCTTTGCGCCTAGAGTAACTAACGGCCCTGCCAATCTCGTTAGCGATTACAGCTTCAGTAAGGATAGAATTAAATGCGGCGTTCCTCCCCTTCTTCTTCTGAAGAGGGACACCAATAGCTTGAATGAAATCTTCTTCCACCTTCCAAGAAAAGCTTAGGAAGTGGTCACGTTCGGGCTTGTCGAGCGATTCAACGTTATCTATATTATGTGTGTCTTCAAAACCAATCGCATCTTCAAGCCGTCCGCTGTCAGAAAGCGGGCGGTTTCTTTTTGTCATGCGTTCGTCGGTTCCTCTCGGCTTTTGAGCCATTCGGCCAAGGCTTCGCGTCGGATCACAGTACGGGTACCCAGCCGGGCGAGTGGCGGGCCTTCCTGCTTGGCAATGAGGCGCCGCAAGTGGCGGGGAGAGATACCCACCTCATCGGCTGCACCCTTGATTGAAAGGGCCATGGTCGGGCTGTCTGTCCGCATTCTCAATGGCCTCCTTTCAAAGCCTTGCAGTCCTTAAGATTGTCATTGAACAAAAGCAGATCAAGTGAATGGACTCCTAGGGTCCACAAATGACCCGCTTTCCACAAATACTCTCTTTCTGGTTGCGTATCAAGCTACACACCTATGATGATAGCAACATAGCTTCATGACCTTGTAGCTCGCTGCCATCTTGTCCCGGTGTTGTCCCGTTGCCTCATGGCTACAGGCTAGCAAATCCCTACAGGGCATGGGCTTATGCCGCCCCACACTTGTCCCAATTGGCTCGAGGGACGCGCTATAGATCGTGGTAGCCTTGCCGCCGTCTTGCACTCGCCAGCGCCTCAAGGGCTTCCGCTGCATCACCCTCGGTAGGGAACTCTGTCGCCGTCTCCTGGCCTCTCGCCCCTACCCTTCCCCATCGGCAGACTAGGCGCACGGTCCCGAACAAATCCCGCTCGATCATCAAAGAATAAATGCGCCGCTGCCCGTCCGGGTCGATCCGGTGCAGGACAAGATGGTGCTTAATCGGGGATCGCAGTTCATCATGCACGGCGCGGATACTGCTCCGGTCGTGTTGAGAGATAGTGACGATACCTCTCGATCATCTTGCGAGCTGCGGCTCCCCGACTGGCCTCTCGGCCATGGGTAGGGGTTGCATAGTAAGGGCCTGGGAGAGCAACAGTCATGGACCAGCTCCAGAGACCGGATTCCGGCCCTGCCTCGATCAAGCGAACGTTCCCGATGGTCTCGTCCCCCTCCTCCATATGGAAGCGCGGGAACCGCACCTCTGGGTCAAAAGCCATGAAGTCGTTCGGGCCATATCTGGCATCCGGGTACACGTCCGCTGTCCGCATCCAGTAGATCGGCATTCTAGGGTTCTCGTCCTGCCGCTGTCTGTCCCATCAATCGCCTCGGCCCCGCCGAATGCCTTCTAACAGTCGCCCCAAGGCCGCATCCAGTTTTGGGTTGGGCTCAAAGGCTAATGGAGGAATGCCGCTTTCCTTCACTACCTCACCCATAATCACCAACCTATCCGCTTCGCTCTTGCCTTTGGGCGAGTTAGGAGGACGAACCAAATCTGGTTGCACCGCTCGCCCCAAATCTGGGGGCGTTGACGGTCGGTAATTATTTACCGGGGTGGTGGCCCGGCGATCTGCCGTTCCACGCTGTGCAGCCGCCTTGGCCCGCTTGTTGGCCGCGAGGAATGCCGGGGCATACTCCGAACCGAACACGAACAGGATCGGCTTGCGGTGCAGCCCCTCCTCTACCGCCTTGTACTTCGATCCAGGCGCCGGAATGGCCCGATCGAGGAAGCCGATGGCCTCCAGGGTCTTGATAGCCCCTCGCACCCTTGCCTCTGTCAGCAGCAGCTCGCCATGATCCGCCAAGGCCCTGCGGTCGATGGGGAATGATCCGGCCACCCTCCCCGGAGTCGACCAGAACCGTGCCAGGAAGACGGCCAAGGCATAGGCAGCGTCACGGTTGCGGAAAGGCTCCAAGGCTCCCGATAGCTTGTCCCGCACGTCATGGGGCAGCTTGTAGGGGCTGGAGATCCGCGAGGGATGGAAAGGACGGCGAACGCTGCGCACACGGTTGGCGAGCGGCCGAGCGAATGGAAATAGCGCCTGAACAGCAGGCATGGTTAGGCCCTCGATGGGCCGCGTGTGAGTAAGACCTATCCAAATCTGGATAGATCCTTCCAGGCAAGCATTCACCGTTCGGGGAAAGGATTCCCCGTTGACTCCCCCAAGGAGTCGTGAGACGTTCGCCATGTCTGGTGACGAATGTCCCTTATGAATTCCAAGGCCCTGCGGAGATTGCCGTCTCCCGGGGCCTTCGCTTTTCTAGGTCACTGTCGCGGCAGTTGCTCCTGTAGATCCAGCCGAATCCATGCAAAACAGACCCGGCTAATTCCCCATGACGCCCCGAGCGGGGCCATAAGTCAATGAAAGGCACAAATGAGCGCTATTGGAGTTGGGCAAATCACCCGCCCTGCCCGACATTGGGGGGAAGCGGCTCGGGTCGTCGCTGGCATCGTGAAAGACATCAGAGATGCCCAGCAACAGAACAGCATACCTCATGTCGATATCGGGCAGGGAAGCTGTGTTTCCCGAGGCGGTGAAATCCAAGTGACGGTCCCATATGATTGCCGCAAGTGCCCAAAGCCTGATGCGGCTGCCGTTGCGATCAAGTTGGCGGTCGACTAGAGGCGATCCTCTTTCCGGTGGAATTCCGCGGAAATCTGCGGAGTCTGCGCGAGGTGCCACTCCAGAAAACTCCAGGTTGGCACCTTCAGAAAACTTCAGGTCGACAGCCGCGAGAGCGTCTGAAACCGTCTGAAACCGTCTGAAACCGTCTTACTTCAGACGGTCAGGCGATCGGGGGCTTGCCGTGCTTCTGTAGAACATCGTTGATGGCCTCTATCATCAGGTCTTGCAGGGTCGTTTCCCCGTCGAGAGCAACCTGCTTGAGGGCCTTCCAGGCTTCGGGGCGGGCACGTACCAAGATGCCTTTGCGCCCGTCCGGTTGGCTCTTGCGTCGGGCGGGTGCGCTCCCCTGTATTTCCCCTGTTGTTACAGGAGCGGCAGCAGGCGCGGGCGTGTCACTGGCCTTCTTGTTGAGGTGGCCCGTCAGGTTCGTGAGTGGGGCACGTTTTGCCATTATTTCTTGTCCTTCTTCACGGCATGGCGCACGGCCTGCCATAGCTCTTGCACTTCCTTGGCGGCCGGGCTTCCCGGCTCAAATTCATGGACGGCTTGCCCACTAGCGAGGGCGTGACCGAATGGTGCCCGCTCGGTGATCTGCCCAGCCCATGCCGCTGCCCCGAGGCTGGCGATCGCCTCCCTCGCCTCCCCGACAATGGCAACCTCTTGTTCCTTGCGCTTGGGTGGGGCCGAGTTGATGACGGGCAGGGTCGGCTTCTTGAGTGCTTCGGACATCTCCAGTGTCTTGGCGACGGCTGCGATATCGAAGACGGCCGGGCGGGTAGGAACCACGGCCAGATCAGCCACGCGCATGGCAGCGGCGATGTCCTGGGTGTTGTGCGGGGGCGTGTCGATGAAAACCCACTCCACTCCATCACGGCGGGCGGCCTCGATCACCTCTTCCAGATCCTTGGCCTCGCACTGGACGAGAACGGGCGTCTCTGCCTGGCGCAGCTCATGCCAGAAGGCCAAAGAGCCTTGGGGATCGGTATCGATCAGGAGGGCGGGAACGTCCGGGCTATCGGCATAGACGGACAGGTGCGCCGCCAGGGTGCTCTTCCCCGAACCGCCCTTTCGGCTTGTGAAGGCTATGACGTTCATAGCTCGGCCTTATCTGGGGTAGCGCACCCCCCAATGCCGCAGATTTTCACGGCTCCGGTCCATTGATTGATGAGGACGACAGCGCCTGTACCTGTCCCCGCGATGACGTAACGGTTGGACAGCACGAGGGCCAGCGCCACAAGCACCCCAGCGATGACAATAGCTCTGCCGTTAGTCTGCAACGTCGAATCCTCCGCATGAACGTGCCACCGTGCGGGGCTACAGGTTAACGCTGCTTTAATCGAACGGAAGCACGTTGCTAGCACGATAGCACTTGCCAGTTCCGAAGCGTGACCTTTATAAATTCTCGGGAGAATTCATAAACAGGCCCATGATGGCCCTTACAGGTAATGCTATGACACCGAGCGGATCGAAGCGCGTCCAGCGTCTCAAGCGTCGTGCCAATGCCGTGCAGACCGCAAGGGCCGAGGTGGCTTCCAAGGCTGTCGGCTATGTGAGGGTATCGAGCGAGGAACAGGCAGCCTCCGGGTTCGGTCTCGCCACCCAAGAAGCCGCCATTCGGGCATTCGCCGAGAGCCAGGGTTATGAGCTGCTGGAAGTCGTGACGGATGCGGGCGTGTCTGGAGCCACCCGGCCGGGGGATCGTGAAGGATTCCGCCGCATCGTGGATATGGCCGAGCAAGGGGCGTTCTCCGTCCTTCTCGTGTGGAAGTTCGATCGCCTGGCTCGACAGATCGTCTATGCGGTCACGGCCGCCAATGAGTTGCAGGAGGCCCACGGGGTGCAGCTCCGATCAGTCACCGAACCGATCGACACGGCCACCCCCATGGGTCGGACAGTCTTCGCCATCCTGGCAGGCATGGCCGAGCAGGAGCGCCAGGTCATCACCGAACGCACCTTCCTGGGTCGACGTGAAAAGGCATCCCGGGGCGGCTTCGCTGGAGGCGCGGCGCCCATGGGCTACCGGAAGGATCGGCAGGGTGGGCTTGTCGAGGACGAGGACAGCGCGGCTGTTGTGCGCCGGATCTTCACCATGAAGCAGGAGGGGCAGACCCTCCAGGCGATTGCCAGCGCCTTGAACGCCGAGGGCATCCCGACAGCCAGGGGTGGCAAGTGGTGGCCGGGGACCGTTCGATACATCCTCGATAACCCCAAGTACCGGGGACAGGTGGAATACCTCTTCCGCTGGAATGGGAGCGAGAGCCATATCGTGCGGCCGGGCTCCCATGGGGTCTTGGTGGACGGCTAACCCGTCGCTGTTTCCATGCTGTTATTACAGTGAAGGGGTGACCATCATGGTCGTACCCTTTGCCCCTCTAAATCCCTCTATTTTAGAGCCTGGGCGGGTCTGGTGTCCGATAAGTAATAGGTTATCGGACATCAGAAATGACGGTGATGGGCAAGCCTGTCGCCTAGGTCGGGATCGTCCCGGCCGTAGGGTGGAGCGGCGGTACATCCGCGCTCGCTCACACCCCACAGCCCCTTGGTCTCGCGTGATACCTCCATAGCATGATAGCAGCATACGGAACAAGCATGTTAGGGATGTAGTTACCTATCACGGTGTCTAATGCCGTCCCGATACACTGGCAGCCAAGAGGGAGAGGGGTGCCATGTCTATCTACTCGGTATCTATTATAGAAACCCCCGCCAGCTCGCGCCGGGGGCCTGTCCGCATGCAGCGGCTCGATCCATCCAAGAACATGGCCCGCTTCTATTCCCTCGAGGTGGAGAGGGATCTGTTCGGGCACGTGGTCCTTGTCCGTCGATGGGGTAGGTTGGGGACGGCCGGGAAGACGCGCCTGGATGAGCATCGGGGAGAGGGTGAAGCTCTTGCGGCTCTGGCTGATCTGGAAGCCCGCAAGAAGCGCCGTGGCTATCGTGTAGACTCACGAGGGTAAAGCCCTACGGCCACAAGGGTTTATGGGGCTAACTACCCCCGAAAATGGCCCAACGATTCAGGCCTCCAACCTTAACTTTTACTAACAGGCGATCCTTTTTAGGGGCTCCGAAAACTCCCCTTTTTAGGGACTCGCAAAACTCCCCTGCCTGTCGATCGGCTGGCCCGTGCGATTGCTACTCTTTGCTACTGTTGCAAAGGCCCCTTTTAAGGGTTCGCTGGAAGAGGCGCCTGGGAACAAGGCCACCCCGCCACGGGGAAAGAATGGTCGATGTCAGGTTTTATCAGGTTCCCTTTTGACACCCGCCCAGCCGAAGCGGCCGAGCGGGGCCGTGGTCTCGTGCTTCTCGGTTTCAGGCGAGGGTGGCAAGATGGTCTATGAACATCCGCAGGGAGGCATCGGCTAGGTCAAGGTTGTCGATGTTCTCGCCCCATAGATTGGCGGGGAGGTGGTGCTCCCGCATGAAGCAGGCGAGGGCTGCAACGCCTGCCAGTGTAGTGGGGACGGTCTTCCTCATGATTTCGGCGAGAGGCTCAATGACATGCTCTAGCAGGTCGGACTGTTCCCTCTGGAGCAGGGTCACGCCGTGCCTATCGAATGCGGTGAAATACTCCTCATTTCGATTGAGGCGGAATTCCTCCTGCTCTTCCTCCGTCCAACTGTCGTAGGTGCAGCGATCCGGGAGAGGCGACAGTTCTGACAGAGCGGCATCCATAGCCGGGTTGATCCTGTCATTGAGGCTCTTGCTGTAGTCTAGGTGCTCCTTCAACTGCACCCATACCGCCAGGAGGAAGGCATCTCCTTGATCGAAGGTTGAGGGCGCTTGGCGAGATGAAGGGGGAAGCGGGTCACTGGCGAAAACGGCACCCGGGAACGCAACAGAGGGTTCGGAGTAAGATCCGTGTTGAGGCATCGAGGCCTCCCATGTTGTGACAAGGACTGGCGTAACTCGTAACGGGGTTCGCCAAGTTTCCGATACTTTGGTGGTGAACGGAGCCATAGCGATGCGCGGCCATGGCTCCCCGTTCGCCTAGTGAAAGGGCTTGGGGCGCTTTGAGGAGGCCCCAGCAAGCCGCAGAATGTCATCGACCAGCGAGGGGACGATGTTGTCCAAAACCCGTAGGTGGGATTGTTCGTAAGCGTATTCGGAGGCGATACGGGCTTTCTCTACGATCCCCGCCCAGCTCTGCGCCGGGATATCTTGGATGGCAAATTCCAGGTCTGTGTAGAGGTCGCAACACTCATCAAAGGCTTCCCCCTCTAGGTTGCCATTGTTCACAAGCTCATAGGCGACATCATGCTCCCGAGCGAGACGCAACAACTCCGCATCCGCTCCAGCGTTCGCGGCCAGCGCAGCAATAGGGGCCACAGTGGCAGAGGCAGCGGCTCCAGCCATCAAGGCCCGACGGGAAGTGTCCACGCCACCGGGGCGAGATCCACGAGAACGGGGCATCACACGAGCGGCGACATTGCGGAAGCGTTCGCGCATGGTCACGCGGGGCTTGTTGGGGTTGCGCTTGAAGAGGTTGAGAGCAGCCATGGTGTTATTCCTTTACGTTGATAGCTTGATAGCGAAGTGCGTCGGTAGCTTTTCAGGCAATGCAGATCAGAAGACAGGCGAGGTAGAGGAAGGCGGTACCAGTCAGGATCTTGGCGGGAAGGACGAGGGCACGAAGGACGGGCATGTCAGAGGCTCCCCTTGTGCGTGATGGCTTCCAGGGCATCGGCAACCGTCTTGATGGAGGTGCCGCTGCTCGCCTCGTAATCGAAGGTGTCGCGGTGTTCTGCGAGGAAGCGGACAAGAGCCAAGAGCCCCGCCTGGGTTGTCGGCTGCGTCTCGATCACGTCGAACCATGCTTCGGGGTCTGCACCCTTGGCCAGGCGATAGGCCTTGATGGCGGCAAAGACTGGATCGGGAGCGGAAGCCTTGGCGAAGGTGAGAGGGGCGGTTGCTAGAGCGGTTCCTGCAAGGGTTGCGGCTGTTGCGGTGAAGAGTGAGCGGCGCGAGACACGACGGGTCGTTGCCATTCCAGGGGCTCCTAATATTTCCGGTTTTTTAATGGGTGGACCGAGCCTTCGGCTGGCTACGGTGACTGCTGGCGCGGGGTGGGAAGCATCACACCTCTTCCAGCGTATAGCCGCCTTCAAGGATCAGCTTGCGGACCTTCAGGTAAGGGAGGAGCTTCAAGACAAAGACGCTATGGCTGGTGAAGTTCTCGCTCTTGATGTCGCCGTCCTCGAGCAGATCTTGCGTGAAAAGCTGGCCGCTATCCGTGTTGAATTCGAACTTCCATGTGGACCCTGCCCCGGGCACCGTCGGCAGGATCTGGGTAAGCGTGAAATCGGCAGCCCTCTGGCGTTCGTGTGTCATGTGTCGATCCTCAGTGAATGGCGAAGGCCCGCTGCTGCTTGGCGCAGTTCCAGGCGAACTTGAGAGCGGAAGAGAGGAGAGCCGACCACGTGGCCTTGCTGCCCTTGGCCCGCTGGAGACGGGCAGAAGCAATGGCGGCTTTCATGATGGCCGAGCGGTCGAAGGTGCCAGCCACGAAGAAGGGGCAGCGGGCGGCTTCCTTGGCGAGACGATCGAGGCGGGCACGTTCCATGGAGAGGCTAGCGAGATAGCCGGGAACAACCGGGGCGCGGTCCTTACGCATGTCGCGCATTGCGGCGTTCCAGTTGATCGTGCGGTGAAGGGCCATTGCTAGTCTCCAGAACCATCAGGCTATGTATAAAAACTATCCTCCCTTTTAGGTCTTGTCAACACCCTGCTAGTTATGAAAAATAGTCCAATAGTTTTAGAAGGGCATCCAAGGGCAACAATGTTAACGACGGGGAACCAACTAAAGGCCGCTCGAGCTATGGCCGAGATGGACCAAAATGCGCTTGCCGACGCTGCTGGCGTGAACGTCAATACGATCCGCAACATGGAGGCCAAGGGGAGCGGCATCCTCACAAGCAGCATGGAAGTTGTTCGACGGGTACAGATGGCCCTCGAGGCTGCCGGGGTGGAATTCCTGAACCATGGGCGGCCGGGCGTTCGCCTCAAAGGTGAGGAAGGCTAGCGATGTCCGTCATCTCCATGCCGAAGGTGATCCACTACGACACGCTAGAGGCCTTTGAAGAGGTCGACGGGCTATATCTGTCCTTGGTGAAAGCCGAAGGGAACGAGGACGGCTTTCTCCCTGGTCCACCATGCTTGCATCTGCTCTTGAACGCTCCCGATGGAGCCTATGAACGGGTATTTTCTATCAATGCCGCCCATGAGGATTTGGCGAAGGCTGTAGGGCAGGGGATGACTCTGGCGCTATCGATCGCCCGCGCCGAGTGGGAAGAACCAGCAACAACGCCCGAACCGACATTCAAAGGGGATTGCCTGATTATCCCCTTCCCAAAGTCCAAGAAGACTATCAATTGACGACGGGCCAAATTGAAATCGTATGATTAAAATCAAGAAATCAAAGCTTGCCTTGGGCAACTGATAAATCTTGATATTTTATCAATTCCTTCCCCTGTTCTCGCCTGCTGTTACAGAGGAAGCTACTGCTTTACTGGCGTGTCTTTCTAGCGTGATAGCAGCCTAAACGAGCCTATTTTACGCTCCCAGAAGCAGGGGGGGGGGTACTTTATACCCCCCTGCTTGCTGCGTCACAAGATGCCTTGCGGGT
>JAYSGD010000036.1:0-21175 GCA_041913065.1 Microvirga sp.
CGTGTCATGAAGACCGGTTCCTTTCTCGTCCCAGCTCCGGATTTGCGACGGAGCCCAGCGTAGTGCTTCATGCTGCGCGCCCTTTCCTGATGCTTGTGAGGAAACCTCCTCACGCTATCATCAGCTCGAAGCGCTGCACTCTAACCATTGCCGTTGCAGATAGGGCTCAAGCCGAATACCCCATCTGAACATCTAGGTCGGAGTTTATCATCTCGAGGCGGTCTCATCGGATTCAGTCCGCAACACCTTCCAAGCCGGCTTCTCCATAACTTAAGTGTGCATCAGCGCCTGAGTCGGCTCCACTGGCGCATCTGACACTTCTCTCAAGTATAACCTTTTTCAGCCCTTCGGAGCCATTCTCAGGTAGTCCAATCTCAAAGAGTTGCACCCCAGCTGACACCTTTTGGCTCTACCCTTTTCCTGAGTTCCACCGGCAGGAGCTACAGCTTGACAGTCTGGTTGAGGGCCTTACGGTTCGATGGATGATCCTAGGTTCAGGATCTACCAGTTGTCAAAGAGACACAAGGGGAGCGCTTCGGTGCTAACGGCCGTGACAACTGGTGTGCTGTCATTCTGCGAGCGAAATCCCTGTTGCGCTTGCGGCTTTAGAAATCTGGGAGGATTTGATTTGCTCGCAAAACTAGCTATCTCAACTGCACTTGCTCTGGCGGTCAGCACTCACGCTTACGCTGAAACACCACGCAACGGAGGCACAATCCGCTTCTCCGCACCCTATGGTTCAAGCTTTTCAAGCCTCGACATTCACACATCGCACCGCGCTCAGGACGAGATCTATGCCAAAGCGATTCATCGCTCGCTCTACAATTGGGATGCCAGCAACAACCAACCGGTTCTGGAACTCGCCAAATCGGTGGATGCATCCGAGGACGGACTGACCTACACCTACAAGCTGCGGGACGACGCCTATTTCCACCACGGCCGCAAGATGACGGCCGACGATATCATCTGGTCGTTCACGCGCATCATGGATGGCGCCAAGGCATATCCGGGGGCGCGCTTCGTCCGCATCATCAAGGGAGCCGTCGAGGTCGAGAAGGGACAAGCCAAGGAAATTTCGGGTCTCAAGAAGATCGACGACCACACCTTGCAGATAACTCTCACGGAGCGGGTCGATCCCGGCTTTTATCTAAGGACGGCGGCAACATCCATCTATCCTGCCGATGAGGCGGCCAAGGAATCCTTTGTGATCAAGCCGATCGGTCTTGGACCTTTCAAGTTCGTCGAGCATGTTCCCGGATCCCGGCTTGTCGCCGAGCGCTGGGAGAAGTTCTACAAGCCGGGCAAGCCTCACGCCGACAGGATCGTGATCTCGACCATGGGTGAGGCATCGGCTCGCGACGTTGCTTTCCGCAACAAGGAGATCGACGTCTCGATCCTCGGGCCGGCGCAATATGTCGCCTATCAGGCCGATCCTGAGCTCTCGAAAGGTATTCTCGAGGTACCGGAGGTCTATACCCGAATTATGGGTATGAATCCCGATTTCAAGCCCTTTACCGATAAGCGCGTTCGACAGGCGATCAACCACGCCATTGACGCAGATCTCATCATCAAACGTCTCAACAAGAATAAGGCCTACCGGGCCACGAGCTGGCTTCCCCTATCGTCACCAGCCTATGACAAATCCTCGAAGCCGTATGCGTATGATCCGGAGAAAGCCAAGAAGTTGCTTGCTGACGCCGGCTACTCCGGCGGCTTCGAGTTCGAGTGGACGGCGACCCCTAATGAGAGCTGGGGTGTCCCCATTGTCGAGGCTGTCATTCCGATGCTCGAGAAGGTCGGGATCAAGGCGAAGATCAAGCCTGTGGAAGGATCCGTTCTTGCCGGCATCGTCAGCAAGGGCGAGTATCAGGCCTACATCTGGTCGAATACGTCTGGCCCCGATCCGCTTGGGTCGCTGAAGTGCTTCCACTCGGCTACTCCCCAGTCGGCCTGTAATTACACCGCGTTCAAGAACGCAGAGGTCGACAAGTTGCTAGACCAGGCGGGAGACGAGCGCGATCCAGGCAAGAGGATCGAGTACCTGAAGAAAGCGAATACGATCATTCAGGAAGAGGCTCCGATGTGGTTCTTCAACTACAACAAGGCCGTCATGGCTTATCAGCCTTGGCTCAAGGGCTTGCAGCCGAACTCAACGGAGCTTGCGTTCCAGAACTATGAGGATCTGTGGGTCGACGAAACCTCACCCGCTGCCAAATAACGTCGGCAGCCCAGCACAATTGAGCTGAGTTTCATCCCGGCATCTTTGGAAGATGCCGGGATGATTTATTTGGACTCGGCGTACGACCGAGCAGGCGCCCCGGTCAGCTACCATCCAACCGCATAGGAGGCTCGCCGGGGGTCCGCGGCTCCAGCATGAACTCCGGTCAAGAGATCCGTCGACGCGGCGCAGACTGCCCCCGCCAGCCATGTCCAGTCCGGCCAGGAATGAACGTCGTGCCCCCTGGCCCGCAGGTCGTTTCCGACCGATGTGGGAAAACGCCCCTCAAGAGCCAATCGGGCCGGGAAATAATCGTGCGGATCGAACGAGTTCGGAAAGCTGTATGTGGCAAAGCGCGGGGCTTCGACGGCAACCTGTAGGTCGTGCCCGAAGATGACGCGGTTGAGGATGACCTGCAGCATGGCCTGACACTGCACGTCGCCGCCCGGTGTTCCAAACGGCATGATCCACTTGCCTTTCTTGATCGCAAGAGCCGGATTGCACGTGAGGCGTGGGCGCCGACCGGACATGATATACCCGGGATGGGCCGGATCCGTGTATCCTTGAGAGCCGCGTGAGGATGGACACAGCCCGGTACCGGGCACCATGACGGAGTCATAGGACGTATCGCTAGGTGTTGCGGCAAATGCATTGCCATGACGATCCACGACACAGACGAACGACGTATCGCCCGGGGGGCCCGGCTCTCCGGATGCAGAAGCCAAATCCTGCAAATGCGTACCGGAGCCTGACGGGACCGGAAGGCCAGGAGCGGCCCGGTCAGGGTCGATCATCGAACGCCGGGTCGTTCGGTTCTCATCCGAGAGCAACATCCCGAGAGGCACATGGATCGCCTGTGGATCCCCGTAATAGCGCTCCCGGTCAGCAAAGGACAGTTTGAGCGCCTCCACCACGGTATGGATGTATTGCGGGGAATTGTGCTCCAACCGGCGGAGATAGCCGGGATCGAGCAGACCGAGGGCTTGCAAAAGGACCGGTCCCTGTGTCCAAGGTCCGCAGACATGCAGATCGACGCCTGCAAAGGAGCCCGTGACTGCAGGCTCGACCGGTGCAGTGAACTTCTTCAGATCGTCGGCCTGCAGCCAGCCCCCCTCCTGCCGGAAAAAACGATCGATGGTAGCCGCGATATCACCCTGGTAGAATGCCGCATGCGCGGCCTCCAACCCCGCATCGCGGCCGCGCGACGAAGCTGAGCGCTCTTCATCGGCAAGATACTGAAGCGTTCCTGCAAGGTCCCGCTGGACGAAAATCTCCCCCGTCCGAGGAGGACGCCCCTGCGGCAAGAAGACGGACGCATTCGACGGCCAGCGCCTGTAGTCGTTCTCATGAAGAGCAATCATATCGGCGAGCAACGGGTACATCGGAAAACCGTCGCAGGCGAGCCTAATGGCAGTGGATGCGACTTCGCCGAAGCTCATAGTTCCGAAGCGCCGCAGAGCCGTGATCCAGGCTGACGGCGCTCCGGGAACGACGCTGCGGAGGATCCCGTGTGGGATTCTGCCGCTGTACTCGTGTCGAAACACCTGCACATCCGTGCGCCGAGGCCATGGCCCCAGTCCTGCTATCGTGTGGACCGATGCAGTCTTGCTGTCATACAAGATGATCGGTGCGACGCCGGCAAAGTTGACCAGATCGCACTGAACCACAGCCAGAACGATACCAGCGGCAACCCCTGCATCCACGGCATTGCCTCCTGCTTCGAGAATGGCGAAGGCGGCATGTGAGGCTGCATAGTGCCCGGACACGGCCATATGCCGGGTACCCAGAAGCGTCGGGCGGTGAGCGCCCGTGGCCCCGAGACTGAGACCTGGATGCGGAGGCTGAGCATTCATGAAGGCACTCGCTGAAACGGCTGCACAGAACTTGCAGCGTAAAACTGATCCATTTTGATGGAAACGGCCCTCTTCTGTTCCTCTCCGCGTTATTGACGACGAACCGGATCCGCTTCGCCGCAACGTGCTCCAAGATCAGTTCTGCGGCTCCAGGAGTGATCTTCCGCTCAACCCACGGCCGTTGCCAAACCGTCCGTCATGGCAATCTCGTCGACTCTCCGGCACCGTACGTGGTACTCCCCTCCCCGATTTTTGAGGGCCGGCGCTGGGGGCGTGCGGCAGATGTCCCGCGCCTCCGGGCATCGAGGGTGAAAGCCGCAACCTGTCGGTGGACTGAGCGGGTTCGGTATCTCGCCGGTGATCTTGGTGCCGCTGCTCCGTTTGAACGGATCGGGAATCGCCGCGATGAGCGCCCGTGTGTAGGGATGCCCGGGCTGCGTGAAAATCGTGTTCCATGGGCCGCTCTCGACGATGCGGCCGAGATACATCACGGCTACCCGGTCACTCATGTGCTCGACCACGCCGAGATCGTGGCTAATCATGATATAGGAGAGACCAAGCGTATCCTTGAGTTCGAGAAGCAGGTTGATGATCTGGGCTCGAATGGAGACATCCAGTGCGGAAACGGGCTCATCCAGTACGACGATCTTCGGCTCGAGGATCAGGGCGCGCGCAATTCCGATCCGCTGTCGCTGACCGCCGGAAAACTCATGCGGATAGCGTTCTGAAGCCTCTGACCGCAGGCCGACGCGCGCCAGCATGTCGCCGATCCTCCCGTCGATCTCGCTCCTTGCCGTGATGCCGTGCAGGCGCAGGGGAGTCTCGAGCGTCTTCCGCACCGTCTGACGCGGGTTGAGCGAGGAGTATGGGTCCTGGAACACCATCTGCGTGATCCGCGCCCTTTTCTTCCGGTCCCTCCCTGCCGTGCCGACCTCGTGCCCATCAACAATCACACGGCCACGGGTCGGCGCCTGCAGGCCGAGGATGGAGAGTGCCAAAGTCGACTTGCCGCAGCCCGACTCGCCGACGAGACCAAGGCATTCACCTCGCTTCAATTCAAGGTCGACCCCGTCCACTGCATGTACGAACCGCCGCGATCCTCCGAGGAGACCTCGTCCGACCGGAAAATGAACCGCGAGGTTTTCGACTCTCAGGATCGGATGGTTGGAAGTGTCAGTCATGATAATGGCACCGTACGAGACCGCTGTCGGGCAGCGGCGTCACAACAGGATCCTCGGCTCGACAGAGATCGGTCGCGGCATGGCAGCGGGGATTGAACCGGCAGCCGGGTGGAAAAGCAACGACAGGGGGCACAACTCCCTCGATCTCCTTAAGCTTCTTGCGGCCAAACTTGGAGCGAGCACCTAGAAGCGGGAGCGAGGCGACGAGCCCCTGCGTATAGGGGTGCCTTGGAGTCAGGAAAATGCTATCGGCGGCGCGCTGCTCGATCAAGCGACCTGCATACATGACTCCGACGTTCTGGCACATGTTGGCGATAAGCCCGAGATCGTGGCTGATCATGAGAACCGCGGTTCCTTGAGCTGCGGAAAGCTCCCGGATCAGGTCGAGGATTTCGGCTTGAACCGTCACGTCGAGCGCAGTCGTCGGCTCGTCCGCCAACAGGAGATCGGGTCCGCAAGCCAGCGCCATGGCGATCATGACGCGCTGTCGCATGCCGCCCGAGAGCTGGTGCGGGTAATCCTTCACGCGCCGCTCCGGTGCGGGTACCCGGACCCTTGCGAGGGCCTCCACCGCTTGGCGCTCCGCCTCGCTCCAGTTCGCACCCTTGTGAAGCACGAACATCTCGGCGATCTGTCGCCCGACCGGCGACAGCGGATTGAGGGCCGTCATCGGCTCCTGAAAGATCATCGAGATCCGGCTGCCCCGCAGCTTACGCATCCCGCCCGGCGACAGGTCCAGCAGTTCCTGTCCGTGGAAACGGATGCTGCCGCCTGCAATGCTGAGGGGATTTCTCAGCAGGCCGATCAGAGCTAGTGCGGTGATGCTCTTACCGCATCCGGACTCTCCCACCAGACCGAACGTCTCTCCGCGCCTGATGCTGAACGAGACGTCCTGCACGGCCGGGAAGCTTCGTCCGTTGACGGACAGGTCGATACGGAGATCCTCAACCTCAAGAAGCGCCTGTACTGTCATGCCCGTCGGCTCCGCGATTGAGGATCAAGAATGTCGCGAAGGCCGTCGCCGAGCAGGTTCAAGCCCAGAACCGTGACGAAGATTGCAAGGCCGGGGAAGATTGAAATCCATGGTGCCGTGGTGATCTGATCCCGCGCATCGGACAGCATGCTACCCCAGCTCGGGAATGGTGGGCGGATGCCGAGACCAAGAAAGGAAAGAGCAGCCTCGGCAAGAACAGCGCCGCCCATCCCGAGAGTGCCGATGACGATGATGGGGCCGAGCATGTTGGGCAAAAGCTGCGTCAGCATGATGCGCACGTCGCTGTAGCCCAGAATCTTCGCTGCCTGGACGTATCCCTGACTTTTCAGGGATAGGGTCGAGGCGCGGGCAAGTCGGCAGGTGAAAGACCAGTTGGTGAGGCCGAGCGCAATCAGCAGACTGGTCAGCCCCGGATTGAGGATCGCCATGATTGCGAGGGCAAAGATGAGAGACGGAATGGCCAGCATCATGTTGGTCAAGCCACTCACGAAATCATCCCACCAGCCGCCCCAGTATCCGGCGGACACCCCGAGGCAGACGCCGATCACCGTGTTGATGAGCTGCGAGATGATTCCGACGGTGAGCGAGATCCGAGCCCCGTATAGAACCCGGCTGTAGATATCGCGCCCCTGCGCATCCGTGCCAAACCAGAACGCGGCTCCCGGCGGCTCTTCCGCATAGAGCAGGTCCGCATCCATGACCGGATCGGTATGAGCAAGCCAGGGCGCAAGGGCTCCTGCAATCACCACGGCTGCAAAGAGAAATCCTCCGATCAGGAGATTGGCTCTGATCTTCATGTCGTCCCCTCAGGTGTACTTGATGCGCGGGTCGATAATCGCGCAGACGACATCGACCAGGGTGTTGATGAGGAGAAAGAAGAGGACGATCACCAGAATTGCACCCTGCACGACAGGGATGTCCCTCAATGTGACGCTGTCCACGAGCAAGGATCCCAGTCCTGGCCAGGCGAAGAGCTTCTCGACGACGACGGCCTGCCCGATGACGGTGCCGAACTGCAGGCCGATGGTGGTGAGGACGATGACGGAAGCATTCCGCGTCAGGTGCCATTGCACCATGCGAGCCTCGCTCATCCCTTTGGCGCGGGCGGTTCGAACGAAATCGGCATTCATAATTTCAAGCACCGCGGCACGTGTTGTGCGAGCTAGAAGTGCCATTGGTGCAACGCCGAGCGCAATCGACGGGAGAAACAGATAGCGTATGCTGCCGTCCCCATAGCCGAAGCTTGGCAGCCAGCCGAGCACAAGGGCGAAGACGTACATCAGCATCAGGCCGAGCCAGAATTTCGGGAGCGACAGACCCGACACGGCGCTGACCATTGAGATCGTGTCGATCCAGCTTCCCGGTCGCAGAGCGGCAATGAAGCCGAGGGGGACGCCGAAGACGATGGCGAACAGCATGGAAGCGAAGGCAAGCTGCGCGGTAGGCCACATTCGGTCCGCCAGAACAGTCGTAACCGGCTGGCGCGTCCGGAACGAGGTTCCGAGATCAAGTGTCGCAAGCTGGCCTACGTACTTGCCGAAGCGAACGTAAACCGGATCGTCCAGCCCGAACTCTTTATTGATTCGAGAAGCGACTTCAGCGTCGATGACGCTGCGTCCGTCGTCATTCATGCTCGATACAAAGGTGCCAGGGATCACGCTGAACATCAGAAAGATGACGGCGGCGATGGCCAGAATGATCGGAACCATCTGCAGAAGGCGTCGCAGGACAAAAGAAATCATTCAAGACTCCAACCTGACGCTCGCAACACAGGATTCGCGAACCTCAGGACTTGCAATGCATCTTGAGCCTTGGCCCAGCTGCCATATAGCAATCACCTCAACCACACCCTCCTGGCGACCAGACCAATTAGGACCGTTCTGCAAGTCAATATCAACTATCGGCAACACAATAATCTCTCCCATCGAGGAACTTGATGCGCTTTCTGAGGCAAATCCCCATTCCGCTCATAGTCTGGATCGGACGATCAAATTGCATCCAGGGGCCAGATCGGGCGTCTGATCTTGCGGTAGGGCCGTTCCTTGAAGTTCCTCGTTGATAGAGCTCCCGTGTCGACTTCGACAACCTCTCGGGCAATCGGCTCAAACGCGGCCCGGAAGTGCTGCATCGACTTCACGATCAGAGTCGACTTTCGGGTCGGGTCGACACCCAGCGACGTGAACTGCCCGAGATCATTGGCCTGACCGTTGTGGCTGATCACGATGATCTCGACTCCGCCGACACGCAACAGAAGGCTGAGGCCGTAATTGCGCCGCGCTCCGCCGCCCATGGGCCCATAGGCAATGAAGCTGCCATCCGTAATGGCCACAACATGGCCCGTGACCTCAATCGGTCCGCCGCCCATACTCGGATCGGTTTTGCCACCGAGCAGCAATGTCACGCGATTGCCCACACCCGCGGCCTGTGCCTGCAGAACGGCCTCGGGATCGTGGATGGCATGAAAGCCAACGTTCTGGAGATCGGCATCGAGCACGGCCTTGAGCAGATTGGTGGCGTCCCCATAGGCTCCCGAGCCCGGATTGTCGGAATAGTCGGAAATGACGAGGGGCTTGCCCGCACCGGTGCCGGCTTTCGCCTTTGCAATGGCCTCGTCCAGCGGCGTGAAATGAATGGACGAGAACGTCCGCTGCTCCCACACATAGTCCATGAGTTCGTCGGAAACGGCCTGCGCCGCAGGCAGCTCATTGCCCGTCACGGCGATGGAAGGGCCGATGTCATGGACGTCGGCAGACGAGAAACCGGCCTGAATGCTGACCACGAGAGCCTGCCCGGCGGCTTCGATCTCATCACCGCGGCGCAGCAGTTCCATCATGGGCGGCGAGGTCGTGCGGCCTCCGTCCAGGGCGTACAGGATAGGCCGGCGGGCCAGCGCCACCTTCGGTGTCACCTCTCCTATCATTGCCCTTTCGAGGAGTTCGGCAGCCTGCCACGTGCGCTCGTACTGATCAATGTGGGGATAAGTCCGATAAGAAATGAGCGCATTGGAATTGTCGGCCATGCGCTGCGTGACGGTCGCATGTAGGTCGAGAACCGCGACAATCGGGACGCGGGCGCCGGCCCGTGAGCGGACGCGGGCCAGCAACTCGCCCTCCCCATCATCATGGCTCTGCGTGGACATGGACCCATGGAGGTGAAGCAGGATCCCATCCACGTCATCACAGGCATCAAGGATGAGCTTCGTGATCGTTTCGAAACAGTCATCGGTGACGCGACCGGACGGATTGGCAGAAGCGGCGATGGGATGAACGAGCTTCCATTGGAACTTTTCGGCGGCTTCAAACGTGGCACCGATCGACGTACGCGTTCCTCGAAAGGCGGGGATGATGTCTTCATCCTGATAGTAGCTGCAGTTCCTAAATGCGCTCTCATCGGTTAGCTGAACACTGAACGTGTTCGTCTCATGCATAAACTCTGCGACAAGAACGCATTTCACCATTTTCTCTATTCCCCCTCATATCTTAGGGCCGTAGCAGCGCTGGCTCGCCGACACCCGATCGATATGTCATGTCCCTCAAGCCTCTAAGGGCGCAGTTTTACTGATGTTGGCAAAGGCTGGAATATTCTTCAACCCGGAACTTTAGGACGAGCCATCCTTCCGCGTGTTGTCTTAGCATCGAAGACAGATACGGTCCGTCTGCTCTCCGTGAGGGCCTTCGTGAGGAATCGGAGGTTTCCACCGTCGGGATCGGAAGGAAAAGAGATCATGGAGACTCGGAGCAAGAAAGCAAACAGAATCACCATCCATTGCCAGCCTGCAAAGGCCCGACCACTGGGAGATTTCCCGTTTCTAATCTCATTCCCGAGGCGACCTCATGAGCAGTCCCTCTAGGTCCAATCGACATTCATGATTCCGTTTTGGGCTGATGTGTGATTGCTCAGGCTCCAGATTTGTTGATCTGGAGCCTGCTGATGACCAAGCCGAAGCGCTACGAACTCACCCCCGTCCAATGGCGCCGGATCGAGAAGCTCCTGCCGGGCAAGGCGGGCGATCCCGGGCGCACGGCGCAGGACAATCTGACCTTCGTGAACGGCGTCTTGTGGGTCTTGCGCTCCGGCGCACTGGCATGACCTGCCGGAGCGCTATGGCAAGTGGAAGACCCTGCACAAGCGGTTCACCCGCTGGGCCAAGGCCGGGGTCTGGGAAAAGGTATTCGAGCATCTCATCGACGATCCGGACAACGATTACGTCGCGCTCGATTCCACGCTCGTGCGAGCCCACCAGCAGGCGGCCACCGGCAAAGGCGGCGGCCAAAAAGGGGGGACCAGGCTCTGGGGCGTTCCCGAGGCGGACTGACCACCAAGATCCACATGGCCGTCGATGGCCAAGGCCGTCCGCTGCGCGTGATCCTGACGCCCGGCCAGCGCGGCGACGTCACCCAGGTCCCCGCCTTGCTCGCGGGGCTGACGCCCAAGCGGGTCCTGGCCGACACAGCCTACGACGCCAATGCTTTGCGCGAGATCGTCGCCGGCATGGACGCCGAAGCGGTGATCCCGGGCAATCCCACCCGAAAAGTCCTGATCGCCTACGACGTCGAGGCCTACAAGGTGCGCAATCTGATCGAACGCTGCTTCAACAAGCTCAAGCACTTCCGCCGCATCGCCACACGCTACGACCGACGCGCCGCAAACTTCCTCAGCTTCATTTTGATCGCCGCGGCTCTCCAATGGATGCCATGAATGTCGATTCAGCCTAGGGCCGCTATGGGTCAAACTGAGTCATTCAGCACGACCGTAACAAAGTCATCTCTCTGGCTGATTCCTGACGTTCGCTGATTCTGGCAGAAGGTTCGACCTGGGGGAACCGATGCTATGCAGGGAAAGCTCACTCAGTTGAGCTTGCTTCCCATGCGCTTACCAATCCGGTTTTCTTGGAAGCAAGACCAAGTCTGATCAGCATCTAAGTGATTGGTAATTCCTGGTGAGCGCGCTGGAAATCGAACCCATAACCCTCTGATTAAAAGTCAGAGGGTTATAGTCGGCTTATCTCCGAGCTGCGCACGCATAGTTTCTTTCTTCATTTCACATTCGGCAGATACGTTCATGTGAGCATGCCCGTGGTCTTCAGCGAGACTTTGTGGATTGTGTGGCATCACATCGTGTGCTCGCTGCTTCACGCGCCTGTGCATGCGGGCCAGGGCCTCCTGAACTTCAAGACGATCGCAGACTTCCGTGGCTGAGAACTCATAGCGGCAGAGGCGGCAGACCAAATCTGCCCCGAAGTGGAGTTTGCGCAGTCGCACCTTGAACAGCTGCTGACAATGCGGACAGGCCAGATCGATCCTCGTGCTTGCGTGATCCTCAAACAAGCTCGTCCCTCCAGCCAAGACATGATCCGGCCTCCGGAAAGCATGGCAGTAAGGCGGGAGCGAGGCGCTGCCTCGCGCCAAGTGGTCTCTACACGATGCCCCAGGCGCGGTAGCGGGTTCGGCCAGTGAGCTCGCGCGGCAGGGCGCCGCCGAGCTGCGCCAGCATCAGGTCAATGGCCCTGGGCGTCACCTGCAGCAGCTTGGCCCCGAGCGGCACCGTGACCAGCGGACGCGACAGGAACAACTCGACCAGCTCCGGCAATTTCGAGTTGGAACGGGTCCTGGCTGTCACCCGGCTCATCAACTCGCGGGCGAGGATGAGCCGGTCGAGGTCCTTGTGCGCCAGGGCCAGCGCCTCCTCCAGTACCTGGCAGAAGCCTTCCAGTTTCTCCGCCGCCCCTTCCCTGCCCTGCGGCCGGAACCGGGACTGCTTGAAGCCTGCTGCCAGCGGCAGCAGATGGTTGGTCAGCCCCCTCGCCCGCAGGATGGCGGCGGCCATGATCAGCCCGAGCCAGGGCAGGCGGGTGTAGAGGTTGAGATCGAGCCAGGCATCCCACGCCACCGCTGCGGCGGCCACGGCCGGCCAGTAGGATGTGCGCTTGACCACGTCGAGCCACAGGTCCTCGGCCTCAGCTTCGTCATGATCAGGATCGTAGACCAGATGCGAGCGGCTTTTGGGCAGCGGGGTTTCGCCGGCGAGCACCTTGCTGGTGTGGTCCAAGAGAGCATCGATCTCGGCAAAGTGCGCCTTCCACGGGTCGGCGTCATGGGTATAGGGCGGGTAAGCCTCGTCATCCTCCGGATCGGGCTTCTTGCCCTTCAGCCTGACGGACGCCTCAGCAACACCGCCGATGCCGCGCAGGGCCGCCAGCCCGTCAATGGACAGCGGCCAGGGCGCCTTGCGGGCCAGGGCGACACGCCGGGCGCGGAGGGCAGCGGCGGCCCGGGTGAGCTCATGGGTCGGATGGCGCACGTCCATACTGGCATCGTGCAGCACCAGGTCGCCGACATCGAGCATATGCCCGTCGAGGATCAGCGCCCGCACGGCCTCGGTCATGTCGCAGCGGGACTGCCAGCCGGCGGCCAGGCCCGAGGCGTCCAGACGGGCCTCGAACTTCAGGACCTTGATGGTGATCGCCTCGAGACGTCCGGCGAGGGCTTTCCACGGCAGCTCGGGCAGCTCGTAGGAGCGCGGGATCAGCCGTTCTGTGTCATCAAACTCTCCTGCCCTGCTCTCGAACGTCACGCCTGCCCCCAACCGCTAAGGTCTTGATCGAAATAGGTATAGCGTGGCTCAGAGAAGTGAAGCAAGGGTTGACTACGTCGTGGGGGAGGGCAATCCAGCGCTCTACCAAGCAGCGTTCGCGTAAAGGCGACGACGCTGCTGCAAGAGGATAAACCGAGCCGCGTTCATGAGCATCGACAACGCTCAAGTGCGACACAAACCTTTGTCTTCTAAGCCATTTTAGCAGCTGCGGGGGAAGCCCTTTCCTACTGGACTGGTTAACAAAGTCGCTTGAGAAACGTCTTCAAGCGATCAGTTGCCACTATGCCTTCAAGTGAATACGTGAACCCAACATCCTGTGAAGTCGAATTGTCTAATGGTCTCTTTGCTGATCAAAAACCGCAGTTCGACCAGCGCTGCTTTCGATATATTGACGTTGAGCAATTAATAGATCTCAAAGTACTGTTGCATACCAAGTTTAAGTATCGCTTATCGCGTCCGAGACTTGTACTGGGCCAGCTGACGCGCTGGGCAACGATAGGCCGGGATATGAGATCCTGTTGATTTCGTCCTGCAACCGCTGCAGCGAGATGCCGCGATCAACCCTGTACCAAGCGCACGTATACTCGTCCGGTACCCATTAGGCCCGATTGATTGTATGTAGCGCTTACCTACTAGCGACATCTCTGCTCCGTTTCTCAACAAGTTCACTCTTACGCTTGGCAGGAACTTGAACGACTTAGGGAACCGAAAATCCATAACGAAGCCCTCTGAAATCAGGAATTCCTCAGCTGTGTTCAGGGGCAAACGGCGGGCCAATCACGTATCTCCCGCGCTGTTCGAGGTGACCCTCAGTCCTAGTGTAATCGCCGTAGCGGGCTGCGACTGTCCACGTGCGAGATGTGAATACCATTACACCAGGAGCGGCCTCACCTATTGAGCCATCGCTCCGAAAGCAAACGAGCACTAAGCCATCCTCCGCCGCCTCATCGCGATTAACTCGACCTCGAGGTTGAGCTTTCCAGCTTTCACCATCCTGACAAGCGCCCGGAAATACCCTCCAGGGTTTCGGATGCGGTTTCCTCCTGACGATACGTCGTCGTCGTAGAGTTGGAGAACGTAGATTACGGCTGCCGCTGCGGCCACGGGGCCAATCTCACTGACAGCCTCATTCCACGCACTTTCATGCGCCCCAAGCGATGCTCTCAAGAACCGGCCTGCTGAAACGACATCGGCGATATCCCGGATTGGCCGTCCAAAGTCGCTGATCGTCGGGCAAGCCTCAATGATCAATCCCGGTGATAGATGCTCTATCGGTCGTTCGTGATGAAGAACGGCCTCAGCTTTCTTCGGAAAGCCTTTTGTACAAGACTCACTGGGAGATCCGTTGTCTGTTTCTTTATGTGGGACTCTGAGTCCGGCATTGCCGGTCTGATAGAATGCTTCTTCAGCAAAGTTCTTTAACTTCTGCCAGTCGTGCAGCAGCCCAGGCGGAACGTCTGCCGAAGAGCGGGGCGGCGTCCGGCTCATGAGCTCGCCGTAGCCATCTTCCAGCGTAGAGCGGTCAAAGGCTGGGAAATGCTGCGCAAGGGCGCTGATAGCCTCCTCCGTGGCTCGGCGGGCCACAGTAACCTCATCGTAGGCTCGCTTGCGGATCTCACGGATGACCTTCTGTTCGGCCAGCATCGCAGTCCACTCCCCTCGCCTCGCGTAGATCGGCGTGAGATCGAAACCGTATGCATCGATGATCGCACCGGCTAGATCCCGGATCGCGAAACGCTTTCCGTTGGCTGAATCCTTAGCAACGATCAGCTTGAGTTCGGTAAGCTGCGCTAGAATGCGCCGGATCGAGCGCTCATTAAGCCCTGTGCGGCTCGCGAGATGATCGTTGGATGGCCAAACCAGCAACTTCTCCCATTCTTGCTCGCCCCAGCAGGCTACAAGTTCGGACAGCACTAGGCGCTGCGCAGGACGCAAGGCCAGCGCCTTCTCGGCCTCCCTGGCCGCCGCCGAGAGTTCTTTGCGCGCAACAGTACGGCCCGCCTCGACGGCAAGCCTTTTCGCGGCCAAAGCGGCATGAACCAGCCGCCGGCCTCCAGTCGATGCTACCTGCATCCCTACCCTCCTCTACGAGGGCAAAGCGAGATCGTTCACCAGAGCCGGTGTTTTTCTTGACACGCGATTCGCTGGGATGGCATAAAGGAGTTGTCAGACTGCTTTGTTGCCATCACCAATGGCGATGAGATCCAAAGGCCCTTGGAGTTACCAGCTCCTTGGGCCTTTTGCTTTGCCGCGGCTACATCACGTTGGTCCCTCCTCCCCGGCCGAGAACCGCTCGGCGAGGACTGGAAGTTGCTCCGATAGCTGATCAATCAAGAAATCGACAAACGCGGCGTCGAACTTCTTATCGATCGCAATCCTCAGATCCCGGCCACTCTTCGTGACCTGAGCGACCTTCTGACCTGAAGTTGTGGTGACGCGCACCGGCTCCGCCTTCGAAGCCGCCCTAGGCGTCTCGGTTGCTGCGGAGAGCACGGCCATAAACCGAGCGTCTGTATCCTGTGAAAAAAACTTGGGCGTCTTGATCACCGCCCTCGCCGCTTTCATAGCCTCTTGAGCTTTCAGGACCTCGGCGAGAGACTGCCACCGCGGACGGCCGACCTTCGGCGCGCGGCCGATAGCATCGACGATATCCGCTGGCAGTGCCTTGGCAACGGACACGAGCTTCGAGGCTTCGGCTTTATCGACTGCAAGGGCGTCCTGCACGACAGTCCGTGCATAGCCAGCGTCTTCCAGCCGTGCGGCGAAGAAGGCTCTCTCGATGAAGCTCAGATCCTGGCGCGCCGAGTTTTCGACGCCCTGGGCGACCACCAAGTCCTCGTCGGACAGCGGCTTGACCACTGCCCGCACCCGTAGGGCGAGTTCCCTGGCTGCCTTGACGCGCCGGTGTCCATACGCGCTTTGAAACCGCCCCGGCTCAGTTGGGTGGGGACGCAACAGGACAGGAACCTCCTGCCCTCTCTGGCTAATCGATACCTTGAGTGCCTCGAAACCGGCGTCGTTATGGTCCTGGAATCGATCCACGATGGGCGACGGATCGATCAAGTCGGGGTCGATCTCCTGGACCGCGGAGCCAGATGCGAGCCGTGCCCGAAGCTCTTCATTTTCGCGCTCTGCCTGCGAGAAGGTTTCCTTCATCGCCCGCACGGAGCCTGAGGATACCCGCGGAGATACACGAAGTGGCTGAGGTGCTGGGTTGTCAGCCGACAACTCTGCCCCTTGGTTGTCAGTTGACAACTTGCCTGGCGTCTCTTGCGTGGCCGCGAGGAAGCTTTTGATTGCGTTCATGCGCTTGTTCATCGACCCCACGCCCCTTTGATCAACTCGAGGATCTCAGAATTGACAGCGTCCACCGATTCCAGCGCCCGGTCGTAGGCCGCGCGCCCGACCGCGCTACGATCGAGCTCATACAGAGACTGCTTTGTCAGGCCCGCGTTGGCTACGGCTGTCGATTTCCAAGCGGTCGCCCTGAGCACGTCGTCACCGAAAAGATTGCGCAGTAGCGCAACGATCTGGGTTTCGGGGACGTCATTGGGGTCGTGGCGGGTGACAACGTAGCGAATGAAGTCGTGATCAAGGTGACCACCTGCCTCCTCCACCACGGAAATCAATTCCGTGGTCATCAGCAAAAACTGGTTCATCGAGGCGACGTCAACCATCTGCGGATGAACCGTGATCAGCATCGCGGTAGCGGCATTCAACGCGCCGAGCGTCAGGTAGCCAAGCTGCGGCGGGCAATCGACGACAACAACATCGTAGCTATCCGCAACCTGGCTAATGGCCGTCGCGACGCGTCGAAAGAAGAGATCGTGCCCTCTGACATTGCGTTCGATCATGGCACGCGGTGTGTGATGCTCGAACTCCATGAGCTCCAAGTTACCAGGCACAAGATCGATACCATCGAAGTAGGTTTTCCGAACCACCTCCTCCATCGGTCGCCGTTCCTCGTCGTACCGAATGGCGCCGTAGAGTGTCTCGTTCTCAGCGATATCAAATTCTGGTTGGTATCCGAACATAGCCGACAGGGACGCCTGCGGATCAAGGTCGATCGCGAGCACACGGAGCCCTTGCAGCGCAAGATACTGCGTCAGGTAGAGCGATGTCGTGGTCTTGGCCGAACCTCCCTTAAAGTTTGTGACAGCAATGACCTGAAGCTTGTCGCCATCCCGGCGCCCCTGCTTAAAGTGCAATGCCTCACGAGGACGGACGCTGGCGAGAAAATCACGCATCTCATTGATCTGCGAAAGCGTGTATGAGCGGCGCCCCCCGGTGTTAATGGTCGGCATCGGACCTTGATTGTCGAGCGACAGCTGCCGAAGGTATCCGTCGGAGACACCGAGGATCCGCGCGGCCTCTCCAGACGAGAACGATCGTAGAGTCTTATTTGCTGTGGGCGGGAAAAGGACGTTACTCAGCTGGTGCAATTGTTGAGAGAGCACGGCCGCGTGGTGGGCAATTCGCGCCGAGGTCGTTGTGCTCGAAAGTCCTGTTACTGTCGCGGGCTGCGCCATGAGTTTATCCTGAAACGGTATTTGCTCGTCTACCGCCAATTTACCGTCTGTAAATCATGGTCACGATTCGTCCAAGAGGGCAAGTTCGCGGCTAAACGAATCTGTTGGCGACTTTTGAAGTGTATTGTCAGCTGACAACAGAACCGACAGCGTCGCAGTTGTCAGCTGACAACTGCTCGGTCCCTATTCAGATGCCCTGACACTGAGCCGAGCAGATACATGCGTCTGCGGAGACCTAGAGTGCCTCAATTCATTCGCATCATGAATCGTTTGATAACCGAGAGATTCATTCTTTGAATTAGACTGCCGCACGCCCGCCTGCGAAAACTCAGGCATGCCCCAGACCAATATCCCCCTAGTAGTGCTCGAACGCATTGATGCCGATGCCAACATGGCTCGATTTTACAGTTTGTCCGTTGAGGAAAGCTTGCTTGGCGGCGCGACTTTGGTCCGCGAGTGGGGGAGGATCGGCACCGCTGGACGGCGAAGGATCGAACTGCACGATAGCCATTACGGAGCAACCGCAGCTCTCCAGGCTTGGCTGCGCCGCAAGCAGCAGCGCGGATACCAAGTTCGAAGCGCGGGCCGATCTTCAATAGGTGAGGAGTTGGGAACTCCAAACTCTCCGCCAAGATAGGGTAGGGCGCTTGCTTGCGCTTGCCTAACTTCATGCGAGAGCTCGCCGCCGAAACCCCGCCCTCATAGCGGATGAAGCATTGGAGCCACCAGAACCGTCTCGGAGGCCAAACGGCTCAGACCTCCGACGAATGGCAAGGAGTAGTTGTGTGCTTCTGCTTCAGCAATTCTGCACGTTCAAATCCACTTTCGGGATGCTGGCCCCTAGACCGATTCCTCTAATGAGGTAGGGAATACGAGTCCCGCCTTCCTCGCTCGATCGAGCTGCGCCTTCACTGACGAAGCTTTCCACTCCAACCCTCCTCGTGGTGTCCGTTCGCGCATCGCTTCGAGCTGAGCTCCAATTTCCCGCAGCGACAAAGTTGGATCGGCGATAGCAATGCCCGCGATCAAGGTCATGAGGCGATCGTCGGGGGGGCGGCGAGGGGAGCGGCGGAGTAGAGCCGGATCCGCCATGCGTTGGGACACCATTTTACCCACGGCCCGGCGCAGGCGCTCGACGGTCCAGGCTTGTCCTTTGTTGTTGAGGATCTGAACAACGTCTTCCCAGCTATGAGTGGGCCGAAGCCGGCGAACAACTGGGAGCCACGCGTCCGCTGTCAGGACCAGCTGGTCGAGGTAGGTCTTCTCGCGAGCAGTGGCGATCTTTCGCAGCGCTTCGGGTCGGCGCTCCCGCACGCCCGGGTTCCCTAAAGTCTTGCCTCGTGCTTTCGCCGCTTTCAAGCCAGACTTGGTGCGCTCTGAAATCAGCGAGCGCTCGAGCTGGGCGACGGCGCCTAGAACCTGCAGGGAGAACATACCCTGTGGAGTAGACGTGTCGATTGGGTCTCTCAGGCTGCGGAAATGCGCGCCCTTCTGCTCCAGTTCTTCGATTACCGCTAGAAGGTGGCTAACCGACCGCGCGAGTCGATCGAGCCTAACCACGACCAAGACCTCACCGGGACGGATCTCTCTCAGAACACGGGCAAGTACAGGGCGAGCACGAGATGCGCCCGAGCCGTGCTCCTGGTGAATAATCGCACAGCCGGCGGTCTGCAATTCATCAATCTGCGCCGTTGTAGTCTGGTCTTCGGTCGAAACCCGAGCGTAACCGATCAGACGCGCGGGGAGGGGACCTCACTTTAAGCTCCTAAGACATTCAGAGAGCGAGGAAATGTATGAGAGATCGATCTCCCAATGAAGCGCGCTCCAAATCTCGCTACCATGGTAGCCATTGGCCCCCCCATGCCTTCGTCCGGGCTACGACCTCAAACGATCTGATACACTTCACCGGTACTTGCATCACGGTAGAAATCGACAGCCGCGCCATTCCAGTGATAGTCGAGATGCCGCCCTTGAACAGGGTTCGCGGCACAATCGGGATACAGGAGACCGACACATTCACCGCCAGGCCGGCGGATGCTCGGATAGACGATCCCGTGGGCGCCGGCGGCGCGAAGCTGCAAACCAAATGCCTGTCCTTCTGAGTAATCACTCGGATGGAGGAAACTCCACGGGTCGGACTCTAAACCTCTGAGATCATGAAGATTCGCAGTTACGTCGAGGACGATCTCTCGAAACTGAGAGGTCCAACCTGCCGGTTCGTTTGTCAGGGCCATGAAACGGGCGTGATGGTAGATCGTCTCAAACAAAGCGACTTCGAATGAGCGCCCTGCATAGAAGACGCCGAACGTGCCATCGCTGAATCGACTCGGGCGATCGTTGCTGACGTGAGTGAAGGGTGCCATGAGATAGGTGGCACCCGGACCTGCGACCCGTCGATCCTCTGGGACTAGATCCAGATTACCGATGGTCTCCATTAGTCGGGGATTGGTCTTCTGCTCGGCAGAGATCAGAAGAGGCCAGTCAGCAGGATCTGCAATATCCTCGAAGAGATCAATCGGCGGGAAGAGGCTTCGAATGATCCTGACGGATCCCGGCCAGTTGACGGCACTGATCGGGATCGTACTGATATTGATCACCAGGAGCCCCGCTCAGCATCCAAATACCGACGAACACGCATTAGATCAGTCAATTCGCCAGCCAACATGACCTCAAGTGCAGCACGGCCGCCGAAGGCTGCATTGGGGGCCTTGATCCAGGCATATCCCCGCTGAGGCTCGCGAAATATCAGGCGGAGAGCTTTGTGAATTCCCATCAGATTCGAAAGCCGGGCTTTCCCGTCGCGATCAATACGGCCGAGGTCACCGGCTTTCCATCTCCGGTAGCTTCGTACAGTTAGGTCAAGCAGAATAGCGGCCTGATCATCCGTCAGACCCCACAGGCGAAATAGAGTGACCGCAGATCGAAACATCGCGGCAGCTTCCTCGTCTGTGATCGGGGTGGGAAGGAAGTCCCGGGGGGCTGTATCGACCCGGACCAGACCGGACATCATCTTTCTCCTGTTTGGCATCAATATATATATTTGATGCCAAATGGCAATGATCATCCAGTCATAGAGTTCCTACAGACGTTCTTATATCCATTGCTCGAGGAGCGTGCGGCTCGTATCGTACAAATATGGATGATGTGATCAAACGATCGTTTGAAAACGCTTCTTAAGCCATTCTGTTAACCAGCAGGAGAGAGAAGGGCTTTCCTATGGGCACCAAAAATGGCTTAAAATCCAAAGGCTTCCACCACCTATGAGCATCTACGATGCTCGGGATGGCGGGTCCAATCTGCTCGCTCGCAGCTGCGTTTTCGACAACACGCGGGCGCTGCTTGGTAGAGCGCTGGATTGCCCTCCCCCACAACGTAGTCAACCCTTGCTTCACTTCTCTGAGCCACGCTATACCTATTTCGATCAAGACCTTAGCGGTTGGGGCAGGCGTGACGTTCGAGTAACCGGGGCATTGTGGGGGGCAAGCCTCAGGCTCCTCGGGCCACGAGGTCGGCCAGTGATGGAATTTTCGGCTGACCCGTGTCCAGTCCGAGCCGGTCCCCGAGATGGGGGAAGAACGATAGTCCGAGCTTGCGGCAGGTCTTCTGCAACCCCAGCATCACGTCCCGCGCCACGCGGCCATCGGCGCTCATCGTACCACCGGAGATCTTGCGCTTGATCACCCAGGCGCGCAGGTCGTTCTCGGACGCGTTGGTATGCAGCGGGATCTCGGGCCGCTCGAGCACCCGCAGCGGCTCCGTCGCAAATCCGGAGCTGGGACGAGAAAGGAACCGGTCTTCATGACACG
>JAYSGD010000037.1:0-18517 GCA_041913065.1 Microvirga sp.
CGGGTGCCGAGACCGGCAACGGGAAGGACTGCTTTGCGAATGCGCTTCATTGAGTGAGCCATGAGAGAGCATCGACAGGGATGAGGGCAGCAGAGTGTGAACAGCGGCCGTGGGAACGTTCGTTCAAGCCTGCCCTGCCATCGCAACAATCACGTTGTCAGCGGCGACCGCTAGCAGCGGTTCGGTATGCGCGCAAGCGGTCACTGCGTACGCCTTCCCCGGTCGACGAAACCTCGGTTACCCGCGTCAGGCGGCCCAGCGGTTCTGTGTCCGCATCAAGCAGGTTGTGATCCCTTCGCTGGGAAGACACATCCGAGATCTCATGGCCGCCCACCGGCTCGCGCGGCCTTGGTCTACGCGGGACAGCTTCGTATCAGCGCCAGACCAAGGCTGGGCGACCGGTTGCTACGCCTCCTGGGTACACGTGCAACGATCCACCCGTTCCTTCAGCCTGCTTACCGTATCGAGGGCCAACCGTATGAGCTCCCGTTTGCGCTGGACCTCAGCCTCATCCGCGGGGGCCGCCTCCTGCTGCTGCTTGTAGCAAATTCCGTGGGCCCGCCTCTCGCCCTCCTGGGCCGTCATCAGAGCGCGGGCGTCCCTCTCGAACAGGGCGTGCAGTTTCGCGCTGAGCGACAGACGCTGCGTCATCGTGCCGATCTGAGGGTCTGTGAGAGCGTGGAAAGCCTGATCCCGCGCTTCATAAATCGCCGCCCAGGCCGCCTTGTGTCGTTCGAGGAGTGCCGCGCGTTGATCGGCGGCCGACACGGCCACCCTCGGGTTCTGCAACGAAGCCGCTAGCCCGTCCTGCCGCGACGAGGGTGACCCGGCGTGGCCGCCACCCGCAGGCCCGCGATCCCAGCCCAGCTTTTTCGCGCGGCGCGTGATCCGGGCGCGTGATAATTTGAACTGCTTGGCGATCGCCGCGACAGGCACCCCGTCAGCGTACTGCGTCGCGATCTTGGCCCACACGTCTGACATGACCGCTTCCATGGTTGTCTCCTCTCGATATCCCACTAACCCTGATCTACCTGCCCTTCTGGGTAGTGCGGAAGGGGTTTTCCTCCACCTCATAACGGGTGGGAAGCGCGGCCGAGCCCCCCTAAGACCCACCCAGCAAGAAAAGGGCCTGCCCGCCTCAGCACACCGCTCGCGGCCACGACACTCAGCAGAACGGCCGGCGATACCAGCTTGCAGCCTCGCCCTGGTGCACGCTCATCGGCTTACCGGGGAATGACGCGCCCGGACAGGGTTCGCTTCCAGGGACTGGCGCGTCCGAACGGCAGAGGCCGCTTCGACGCCTCGGCCCCAAGGTGCCGGATCTTCTGCCGTTTGGCCCGGGCCGCCCGGTGGTAATCATCGCGGGTCTTCTCCCACGCGCAGGTTTGGTGCGCTGGTCCCATGTTGGCGAGGTCATCGGCGCCCCCGAGTTCAAGAGCCCGTATATGCTCAGCAATCCACCGCTCGCGAACCCCGTCGATGGCGCCTCCACACACCACGCACCGGCCGCCGGTCCTTTCCCAGACGGCCAGCCGCCGATGAGGGGTGAGCTTGCAGCGAACGGTGGTGCTCACGTCCTCGGGTGCAACAAAGGGCATGGGAGACCTCCCTCAGCCATCAGGCGAACGAGTGGGGTCGTACTCAGGTTGACCGTGGCCGCTCTCTGCCCTGAGCACCGCCAGGATCTGCCGGAATAAGCCCTCCTGTTCGGCATGCAGAGCATCCCAGGCTGCCAACAGATCGGTGAGTGGGTGTTCCTCAGCTCCAACGACCGGAACTAGGCGAACCTGCAAGCCCAGTGAGGCAACCGTTGCGGGTCTGCTGTTGAGCCGACGCGGTCTTGGCGGGTGCAGACGGCAAAGCCGACACGGGTATGGTGCTCCGGTCATGGCAAGTCTCCTGAAACGGGGCTGCGCCACATTCTGTGAGGGATGACAATCCGTCGAACGATTGCGATGGCTCGCGCGAGCGCAGGGGGCCTTGGCTCACCTCACCGAGTGAGGACCTGACACAGCAGCACCTGTCGATGACGTTGCGCGACTGGTCAAACCGACAAGAGAAAGCCGGCGAACACACGATGAACCATGCTTTGATTGGAACAGCCCAATGTATAATCATCGAGAATCTCCATCATCAACTGGATCTATACTATCGTAATTCGCCTTAATTTTCAATTATTTACATCAATTTGCTTTCTGTTGAGACCATGATGCTACGATTCCGAGACAGTTACCGCGTGGGAGCGCCCCTTCCACTGACCGAACGAGAGCTTCGTGTCAGTCTGGGACGCCCCTGGTCCGTTCGATGGCCCGCTGGGAACCACGATGAGGCCATTTCCGCGCGCGGTTTGACTCTAGCTTTCCTGAGCCGTGCAGAAGCTGCTGCGTTTCAGTTTCTCATGGCGGACTGGCCCGCGCGCCTCCGCCAGCGCATCGGCTGCGGGATGAGCATCAGCACCCACGGCTCGATCCCCCACCCCGGAGGATCTCCACCAGGACCGCATTTCGGCTGTGAAGCGTGCTGACGGCCACAGGCGCCCGCCTACTCAAGCTCGTCCAGCATCTGCCGTGAGCGCTGCAACAAGGCACTCACCGCGCGACGCTGCTCCATCATGTCTCGCGTGTGCGTCCCAGTCTTGAGGGCATTCTGGTTGCCGTGCGGGGCTCCCGATCCTGCAGCCCCACCATGCATGCGACACCGCCGCCTGCCGTGAACGGCCGGCGCCTGACACGCGAGGCCCGACCGCGTCCTCGCCCCACAGCGAGGGCTCATGCGCATCGGACCCGTGTTGCGCGGATGTTCAGATCCGGTCCGACCGTCGGTCATCAGAGGTCTCCTCCATCGGGGGTCGCTTGAGGCGCTCATCGTCTGTCCACAGCGCTGCGGGAGGCCCCCCTGCCAGGCTCGCCACCGACTGATGATCAATGGTTTGCGCGACGGATGGCTGAGGGCTTCTGCGGGGCAACCCGTGCGGCGCGTGGACGTCCACCGCCCCGACCACAGCTCGCCCGTCCGCCCCAACCCTGCCGCCAATGCCCGCGCCCTCAATTCCATCCACCCCCATTTGGACGCCGATGACCGCCTGCCCGCCCGCTTCCACGTTGAGCAGCTTATTGACGGTCACATTGGGGACGCCGCGGCCCTGGACGCGGTCAAACGCCTCCAGCACCCGAAGCCCGGTCGCGACGAGGCGCTCGGCGTGACGCAGGTTCATGTCGCGAACGGCGGGCGCGGACTTATCCTCCGATCCTCGCCTCAGACACTCCAAACTGGCGAACGATAGCGCGACAAATTGGGCCGCCAGCATCCCCTGAACGCCCGTCTGCGGCGCCATTTCCTTCATAGCCGCGAGGGTCGCCTCCTCGAGATCTGAGGCACCGGCCGTGTTGCCGCGAAAGGCGGCTTTGACCGTGTCCTGAACCTGTCGAACCAGGGTTTCCTGAAGACTGGGGTTGGTTGTCCCCGTGGCCGCCTTCAGGCGGGCGGGCATCGGTTGATCGGTGTAGGGTTGCGGTTTCGATAACGCGGTTGACATCAACGTTCTCCTCGTGGACGAGGCCATAACTTATGTCGCTCGCCAGGTAGATCGCCAGTCCCAATAGCCAGTAAAAGAAAAACAATGCTTTGGAAAAATCGGGTCACCTTCTGGAGTGTCAGAAGACATAGCCGTTCAATTCCGTGCAATGGATAAGGCTTCTCAAGAATCCCGTCGATTACTTTGCACAGACCTTTCTGAGCTTGGCGACCGATCGTTGGAGCGAGGCGGTCAAAGCATGAGGAGGGTCTGGATGATCCCACAGCCCTCCCCGTTGGTGGGCAGAACGAGCCCAAAGGCTAGATCCTGTGTTGCGAGCGGCGGCGTTAAGGCTCCCACGTTTCAACTGATCCTTCGAAAGGTCGACAGGGGCTCCGTTGCTCCGAAATGAGCGAGCCGGCACCTCGACAGGTACCGGCTCTTTCCGTCACCCTGCCCTCACTGAGGTCCGAAGCCCATCCAGGTTCCGTGCACCTTGTCTGATGCGCCCCTGGCGTCCGCCGAAAGAAATGTGGCTATTCGGATCTTTGTGTGAAATCCGCTTGAGTTTGCTCTGTTGAGGGGCGGCAAGTTCATCGGGCTTATAGAGCCCGGACCTTCACCGCTCTGACGCGGTTTGCGGCTGCAGCAAAACGCTGGTCAAAGCTAACAAAGGCTGGGCATCCCACCGCTTTCACCAAGTGAAGGGCGTTCGCAAAATCGAGCCCTTTGGCCATCTAATCGAGAGCTTTTGCGGCCAGGGGAGCGTCTTCCAAGGTGACATGCGGCAGTCCGGCAAAGGCGCTCAACGCCGCTCCGATCTGAACCGGAGTATACCCATAAGCGCTGCGCAGGACCCATTCCGTCTCCAGAAGAACGGTCGTGCAAATGAAGACATCCTCCCGATCAATCAGGCCTCGTGCTTTTGGCGATTGCTCAGGGTGGTCGCCCGTCAGATAGCGAACGATCAGATTGGTATCAATCGCGAGCATGACGCCGCTTGGCCTCGGCAATGATGCTGGCTTCCATCTCCTCAAGGGTCTTGGGCAGGCCCTGATGGGGCAGGAACCCGTACACATCGTCCGGCCGGGTCGGGGGGAACACGGGGGCTGCCTTCAGCAAAACGCCCTCCGGTGTCTCCTCTACGACCAGCCGGGTTCCGGGATCCCAGTGCCGATGCTGCCTGATTGATTTGGGCAAAATCACCTGGCCTTTCGTGGAAACGACCGTCGTGAGGCGCTCTGATCTTGCCATAGGGACCCTGCCAAGAAAGGTAAGACAATGGTAAGATAAGCAGTCTGCAGGGCCGTTTCAGGGTCATGTCTTCCTGAGACCAAGGGCTGCGCCACATCGAATTCCAAATAGGCAGAAATGTCGAGCGCATCATGGCGCGCACGCGCAAACCTTCCTGCTTTGGAAGGCGGATCCGCCGTTGAGGCAGCGGCGCACAGCCTCCTGCTGGGCTCCAAGGCCCAGGCCGGGGCGCCTCAGCTTGGCAGCGCCGGCGCGGTAGTAGACGACGACTTGGCCCTGAGCCATGGTGCTGCCTCCTGTCACAACAACATCTACGTTGGGAGCTGTTCTAGCAAAATCCGAGCAACGTGGTTTCATTATCCTTGGTATTCTGCTTTTAGGACAATAACTTAAAGCAACCGAGGTGGAAGAGACATGGCCCTCTCTATCATCACCCTTTTGTCGGCACCCCTGTTCGGTGGCCACATTCATTGACAAATGTGGCCACGCACATTATTTATGTCTGCTACCACTAGGGAAATTAAGGTCATGGTTACGGAAAAGAATATGGCCGACATTTACGGACAGGCTCAGCCAATGATGCATGATGAAAACGTATCATTTGGATACGCTTTAGAAATGGCACAGGCCGCGGCATATCAATACAAGATCCAAAGCAGGTCAATATCAGGGAAATCCGAACCGGATCTGGTGGCGCGCCTTGAGCGTGTACTTAAAGCATTAGAAGTACTTATCCACCCATCCGAAGTCTTAGGTGTTAGAGACGCAAAAAGTAGCTTTTCAACGCTGCTGAATGGGGCTTCAGCCGGGGATGTAGCCTTAATCCAAGCTGGGAGCGGAGGGACTGTAGCACTAGTGAGCACCGAAGTTTTGGCTGACGCTTTTTCCGCGCTTGAGCAAGCTCGCGAGGTCACTTTCGCATCACTGCTTGAGGAATTGCCGTATGCGTCAAATGAATTACAGGATTTTGCGCTGACGCACCGCCCCCCAGATCGGACACGGTTTTTTGCAGCTGACTCGGAGACACCTTAAATGGCGCGGTGGCTTCTGAGTGCGGATGTGCTCATCAGCCATCTCAAATCTGGCGCTAGAGGCACAGCTTTAGCCGATCGCCGCCTCAAGGATCTGGCGGTAAGCGCCCTTACATTTGAGCAGGTCTTGGCAGATCTCGAACGAGCTTCGTTAAGCCCCGAAGCGCGGGTCAAGTGGCGCACGAACATCACGAGTTTCCGCGAACAGTTATTAGCTCAAGGGGGAGCGGTGCCAGCGATCTCCAAGGAGACAATTGAGAAATGGGGGCGCCTCCAAGTGCTCGATCTTAAGCATCAGGACCCAGAAGGTAGTATGGAGATGTCAACTGAGGAACGGTTCGTTGTTGCGACAGCGGCCGCCCTAGGCCTCATCTACGTAACGCAACCCCGCGATTGGAACGGGAAGCTCCAAGACGAGCTTCAGATTGCAATTGAAATACTTGAATGAGCACACGCTTCTCAAATGACGTGCAGGCAATCAAACCGACCCGACCGTTTAGGATTTTAGCGCTTTCCGGCGGTGGTTACCGCGGTCTTTTCACGGCGGAGGTATTAGCCCAGATTGAGGAACGGCTAAAGCTAGCGCCGCTCGGGCAACACTTTGACCTCATCGCCGGCACCTCAGTTGGAGGTCTTATAGCCACTGGTCTCGCCATCGGTCTTCCAGCCTCGCAAGTTCGGAACGCAATTCGAACTTACGGGCCCTTGATTTTTGATGACCGTTATCAACTCTTTGGAAAATCCATCCCCCTTCGAAAGACCCGCGGCCCGCTAGGGGGGCTGGTCCGATCCAAATTCCGACGGGAGCCACTTCAACTCGCGATCAAACAAATCCTCACGGAAAAGTACGCAACCTCAACCGTCAGTCAGGTGCCTGGCAAGCTAATCCTCGTTGCTACATGTGCAACACGCAACGCGCCGGTAATCATCTCTAGTATTGAGCCTCATGATCGGCTCGCGAGAGAGATTCTTTTATCTCAGGCACTCCTCGCAACATCTGCCGCCCCGACCTACTTTCCAGCCGTAAATATGACTCATGACCGTGATCTCGATAGTGCTCCGAGAGGGGCAGACACCCCTCCCACGATCCGCTCATTGGTAGATGGAGGGTTAGTTGCGAATGCCCCGGACTTAGTAGCACTGACGGAGACTCTGCTACATCGAATGGCAGCTCTCGAACATTGCCATGTTCTCTCTGTGGGCACAGCGGCAGAGGACCCAGCTGGGGTTCCAAGAGCCATCGGACGCCGTGGATTGGTTGGTTGGGCTCGTGGCCTCGTACCTCTTATTATGAGCGCTCAAGAGACTCTGATCGTCCATCAAACTCAAGCGCTGCTTGGCGAGCGGTTCTTTCGAATCAACGCGAGACCTTCTCGTGCCGAAGCCGCCGTTATCGATTTGGACTTGGCTACTCCGGCGGCGACAGCCACGCTCACCTCATTGGCTTTGAGCGCGATGGATCAAACCAACGAACGAAAGTTGCGGTCTTTCTTTGGAGTTGTGGAGTAGGCGTCAGAAGGCCCCTTATCTTGCCTACTGGCCTGAAATTCACAGTCTTACATGTAGGACTGGGTGCTCTTCAAAAAAGCGATGACACTCCTCAGGCGAGACCTCATCGAGCAGGTCTCTGATGGTAGTCAAGCGTCTCCTTGGTGCGCGCGCTGTGAACATCTCCCCACTCACCGGACAGAGATCGCGCACCTCCAGTGCATAGGGTCGATTTCAATGTCCGCGGTTGCAGGCTCGCCTCATCCCGCCCGCCCTCTCACACCCCCAGCAACGGAATGTTTACGTTACCCGATCACTATTCTTTGACCGGGCGCGTTGTGAAGTAGCCCCCGAATAGCAGGTCAAGCGTCGCTATTACGACGGCCGATACTATGGGCCACCGGTCAGGCGCCCTGCACCAAGAGGCTATTACCGCTACTGACTCGGGATGGGGCATCTGCAGACGCCCTTTCCATGGAACAGCCACCTCAGATTCTCTCGGATGACCTTGTTGTGGCCGTGTACGACCCAACGCTCCGTCTGGGGAAGTGATGACTGATCCCGCTGGTCGATAGGACTGAGTGGGTCTGTACCTATGGAGGAACGGGATCTGATCCGGGACCAGTGGCCAGTTCAGTGAACTTTGAGAGACGCGGCGAAACTGTCTTCTGTGCTGAGACGGCGAATGGACCCGTTGACCCGTCTTACTCTCTTCCTCTGGCAATTCTCCCGCCGCCGTCATTCCAGGACAGAGATCATCTTATGCTGCCGTGTTCGTAATCAGCATCACTCTCGGCCTCATCGAATGGGCTGGCTATTGGCCGGACGATTGGAAGGTTGAGAGAGGCAGGCTGCCGAAAGTCACTCCGCTTTGACAGAGAGGCGATCAGGTTCACAGGCAGGTCTGACTTTACTCGTCCTCTGAAGCGAACCGTGACGTCCCATAAGAAAAGGCCATTTCGGGACCCGCAATGGCCTTTTCTTATCATGGCAATTCCAAGAATGCTTCGCTTCTCGCAGGAAATCAGGAGAAGCGAAGCAGAGATCACCTTTAGATCACGAAAAAGTCCTTCTCGGTGAGGCTGAGGCCCTTCGTGACCTTCGCGAACAGGACCTTCTCGCCCTGCCCGGACCCATCGGCATCATAGTATAGATAGCCCTTCTTCTTGTCGTAGACGATGTAATCGTTTTTGTCCCTGGCCTTGGTGCCAACGGTGAAGAAGGACTTGCTCAATTCGCCCGTCTTCTTCAGCTGCCGGAAGATGCCGTTCTCGAGATGGATGGTGTCATCCTGGACCGAGAAGTCAGTGATCGTATCGACATTCGTCGACTTGTTCAGCCTATCCCGGAACACGAAGACGTCGTTGCCCCAGCCGCCCATGAGACGATCGTTGGCGGCACCACCGTTCAGCGTGTCGTTGCCGGCACCGCCGTTCAGCGTGTCATAGCCGGCGCCGCCGTTGAGACGATCGTCCCCGCCCTCGCCGCTCAGGTTGTCCCGGTTGACGCTGCCGGTCAGGACGTTATTGCCCTCATCACCGACGATCCGCTCGTTGACAACGCGGAAGTCCTTCTCCGTGAGGCTCAGGCCCTTCTTGACCTTGGCGAAGAGCACGGCCTTGCCGTTACCGGAACCGTCGGCGTCATAGTACACGTAGCCCTTCTTCTTGTCGTAGATGATGCGGTCATTCGCATCGAGAGCCTTGGGGCCCACGACAAAGCTGGACTTGCTCAGCCCACCCGTCCTTTCCAGCTTCGTGAACACCTTGTTGTCGAGCTGAATGGTGTCATCGCGCACGGAGAAGTCGGTGATCGTGTCGACATTCGTCGACTTGTTCAGCCTGCTGTTGAACAGGAAGACGTCTTTACCCGCACCACCCGTCAGGAAATCGTTGCCCGCACCGCCGGCGAGGATGTCGTCGCCAGCCCCACCGACCAGGACATCGTTACCGTCACCGCCGTTCAGCCTGTCGCTTCCGGCACCGCCCACAAGATAGTCGGCACCGGTGGTACCGGTCACAACCTCGTTGACCAAGTCTGCAATCGACAGCGTGATTGTCTTGACGACACTCAACCCGGCGCGATCCGTGGCCCGGACTACCACTTGGTGGCTCTGCGCCTGCTCGTAATCAAGCAGTGTGCCATTGGCGACGACAATTCTGTTGCCCTCGATCGCAAATCGGCCACCAGCGTCGTTGAGCAGAGTGAAGTCGAAGCTGTCGCCAGCGTCAACGTCAAAGGCCGAAAGGCTTGCGACAACGGTTCCCGCAGCTGCGTTCTCATACACCATCCCACCCGAGAGTCCGATATCCGTCGGAGCATCAGGCACAGGCGTAATGGACAGTGCAATCGCTTGCGTGTCCGTTCCGCCGAATGGATCGGAGACCGTGTAGGCGAAGCTGCCAGCCGCGCCCTCGGCATTCGCCACCGTCTTGAAGACCAGGCCCTGCAGTTGCCCGGTGGTCAATTCCTGGCCGGCGACAACGGCTGTCACGCCGTCCGCCAGATAGACGCGGCCCTTCGAAGGATTGGGCAATCCGCTCACGACGATCTTCAGGCCATCGTTATTGGCATCGGTCGGTGCGGTGATGCCAAGCGCGATGACGCCTTCTTCCGAAACCGACAGGCTCTTGTTGCCCTGAGCTTCCGGCGCCGTATTGGACGGATTGTCCACGACATGGCCGATTTCGGCCTGCTCGATCGCGGCCTCAAGGCTGGTTCCAGAGTACTGGTCGGTCAGTGCGTCGATGTTATCAGGCGTTGCCGTTGCCAGGCTGCCCGCGGCACCGTCATCGGACTGCGCCACCACGGAAATCTTGGTGACTTGCGTCAGAATTTCAGAAGCGCTTCCGGAGGTGTTCTGAACCGCCAGATTGATGGAACCGACGACGTCAGCAATGCCGTCGATGAAGTCGGCATCGGGTGCCGGTTTGCCGGCTGCGCTGAACGCTTCCGCGATCAGGTTGCCGAGAGAGCCTGCGCCACCCGACGTCATGTCCAAATTGCCCGCGTCGATCTCTGCCGCCAGGGCCGAGACCACCGCGCTCATGACATCGTTCGTCAGCTGAGTGGACGGGTTCACCCCAGCCGCCGCCGACGCGATCATCGTGATGGTGTTGAGCACCATCGCGCCCGTCTTGAAGAGTTCTTGTGCCGCAGCCCGCGCCTCAGGGGTGGCATTCGGATCGACAGCTGCAGCCAGGGGGTCCAAGCTCGAGAGGGATTGACCCACCGCCAGCGAGAGGCCGAAGGCAGACAGGGTCGCCGCCTCGGCCTGTTGTGCGCTCATGCCGGAGCCGACAAGGGCTTGCACGACCGTCGTGACCGGAGTTACGACGCTGTAGCCGGACGGAGCCTTTAAGGTTCCGGTGAACGGGAGCTGCGTCGCCAAGTCGATCGCGACGCCACCGTCGGGACGGCTGGTAGTGACCAGAGTTCCCAGGCCGTCATGATCCAGGGTAAAGCGGCCCTGGGCATCGGTGATCGTGAACGCTTCGTCAGCGTCCCACACGCCATCATCGTTTTTATCGATGAACACGAACGCATTCGCGATGTAACCGTCCGAGACGGAGCCGACGGTTGTGCCGCCTGCCGTCCCGGTCACCGTCCAGGACACGGATGCCGGCGTCGTGACCCGACCATCTGACACGCCGTACTCAACAGTTACCGTCGCAGATTGGCCCTCACTCAGGGCCTGATAGGCCGGATGGTTGGGGTCGAGCGTGAACGAATGCGTTTGCGCATCGTAGCTCACGCCGGCCGGCAGCGTGCCGATGCCGACAACGTTCAGAACGTCGATCGCATCGACGTCACTGGCTCTCTGAAGCGCATCCAGCGTCGAGACCACACCGCCTTCCGTCGCAGTACCTGTAACGGCGCCCGTCACGACCGGCGCATCGTTCCTTCCCGTGAGCGTGATGGTCACGTTCTGACGCACTGACGCACCAGCGTCGTCGACGAGCTCCAGTGTGTAAACCAGTTCGCGGGTTTCGCCTTCCCCGAGGCTATTCAAATAGGCCGGCAGCACCGACACGGTCCAGAGAATCTCACCTGATGCCGTGCCATTCGCGTCCTCGGACACGACCGCGTTGAAGATCACACCGTCCGTGCCTGCTGGCTGTGAAACAACGGCAACGTCGCGCGCGTCGGCAATGTCCACGTCCTTGAACGCGATCGCACCCTCTGCCGATATGGCCGACGCCGGCCCAGATACCGGCTCGGCAAACGATGCGGACGTCTGCCCTCCCGTGATGACAGGAGCGTCATTGGTGCCGGTCAGTGTGATGGTCACGTTCTGCCGCACGGTGGCGCCAGCATCATCCACCAGCTCCAGGGTATAGACCAACTCACGGGTCTCGCCTTCCGCAAGGCTATCCAAGTAGCTCGGCAGGACCGACACGGTCCAGAGGATCTCACCCGGCACAGAACCGTTCGCATCCTCCGACACGACTGCATTGAAGGTTACGCCTTCGGCACCGGTCGGCCGGCCGACGATATTGACCTCGCGAACATCGGCTATGTCCGCATCGGTGAAGGTGATAACACCCTCTTTCGACTGAACCGAAGTGGGTGAACCGGAGGCAGGCTCGGCAAACGATGCGGTCGTCTGACCGCCCGTAATCACCGGGGCATCGTTGGTGCCGGTCAGCGTGATGGTCACGTCCTGCTCGACGGAGGCACCGGCGTCGTCCACCAGTACAATCGTGTAGACCAACGTGCGCGTTTCGCCCGCCGCGAGGCTGTTGAGAAGGCTTGGCAGCACCGACACAGTCCAAAGAATCTCGCCTGGCGCATTGCCATTCGCATCCTCGGATACGGAAGCGTTGAAGATCACACCCTCGGAGCCGACCGGCGCTCTGAACGAGACGTCACGCGCATCGGCGACATCAACATCCTTGAAGGTAATCACGCCCTCTGCTGATGGCACCGTCGCAGGCAGGCCGCCTACGGGCTCGGCAAATGACGCGGAGGTCTGACCGCCCGTGATCACAGGTGCGTCGTTGGTGCCGGTCAGCGTGATGGTCACGTTCTGCCGCACGGTGGCGCCAGCTTCATCGACCAGTTCCAGGGTGTAGACCAGCTCGCGGGTTTCACCTGCCGCAAGGCTGTTCAGGTAGCCCGGCAGAACCGACACGGTCCAAAGGATTTCGCCCGGTGCATTGCCATTCGCATCGTCGGACACAACAGCATGAAAGGTTACGCCTTCCGAGCCAGCTGGCGTCGTGACGACGTTCACGCTACGCGCGTCGGCAATGTCGATGTCCTCGAAAGCAATCAAGCCCTCCGCCGACACGACCCCCGTCGGCTGCCCGATTACGGGCTCGGCAACCGACGCAGCGAATTCGCCGCCCGTGATAACGGGCGCGTAGTTTTGAGAAGTGTCAGACATGCCCCACCTTCGTCTTTAAAGACAGATTCTGCGCCTAATACGGCTTTTAGGATTCATTACCGGTCGCGCGGCAGTTAGGAAAGTCTTTTCTGTTGCATCGCACCAGCAATGGGTTTTCGTGGCTGAAGGTGACATCAATGCCACATCACCGCTGGTGCCAATCCGCAAGGTTTTACCAACATCATGTCGGCCAGATGAAAACCGTCCCAGTGAGCCTTCGCGCTCAATCGCGGCCATCTCAGTTGTATATGCTACAACATATTGCAATTTCGCATTCGCAGTGCGTGAAGCCTCATTGGCATCACCTTCGCGCACGGGCAGTTCAGACGGATCTTCGCTTTCTCCAATTTTTGATGAAGTGTGTCCGGTCCCTCCAGCCTCATATCAGCGCCTCGAGGCTCGTTTTGCCAGTGCGGCGTGTTCCTCATTCTGGTGGAGATCATGAAATATCCGGAGCCCGGGATGGAGCGGCCCCCTTTTCGGTCACAGAAATTCCCACGAATGCAAACCGTGATCCTCGCCGTCAGCCTCATCGGCCCACCGCGACCCGTGCCCAGGAGGACAAAGCGCCATCCGCTGTTGCGTATCAATCCACGCCTGCGTTTAGACACCTGAGCCTGGTACCTGTGAACAGAACATCACTACAGGCCGAACAGGCCCAAACGTTTTCTCACTTACCGGACTGAGATCGCGCACTTACAGTGCCTGGGGTTGATCTTGCATGTCCGCCTTGACGGTGCGTGCAAGCGGCATGGAGACATTGCCGCCGATGTCGACGGTATATTCACCTGTGAGGCTTTACTCACCGAAGACGATAACCCGCAGTTTGTCACCGGCTGCCAGGCGCAACTCGACGGGCGCGACAGGGGCCGCCACGGACATCACGGTTGTCTGCGAAGCGGGCGTCACGGTTTCACATGCCGCGACAACATTGGAAAGCCCCAACACAACAACGGCTTTAAACACAAGGCTGGTGGTCATCGGTCCCCGGGGAAGCGTCGCGCTAAGCCGAATGGCGCGCCAGGGGGCGGCGGTTGGCTGGAACCCGCAGGCGCTTGAACCCGTGCCTTGCACCGACGGCGAGGGCCACTCCCAGCAGCGCTCCCAGCGCCTTGACGAGGCCGTCGGGAAGCGTGCCGTGCCGGGTCGGGCTCAAGTGCTGCATGACTTCAAGGCAGCCTGCCAGAGCGACCACAAGGACAACAATGCGGAGCAGGTGCTGCGGATAGCCCATGGCCAAAAGGGCTCCGATCGCCGTGAACGCGGCAAAGCGCTCCCAGTTGGCGGGGACGGCCGTCACAGGTCGAAGGTCGATCGGCGCGAGTGTGACGACCGCAACGGCACAGACGAGCAGCCATGCAACCCAACGAAGGATGGATCGGATCATCACGCGGAGCAGTCTATCTGCGGAAGCAAAGAGTTGCCTATGTCATCTGCGACCCCTGCTCTTCGAAATGTGTCCGGCTGCGGGAATTCGGCCACAGTGTCTGGATCTGACCGTGCGCCTTATCACCATAATTGTGGAAACGGCCCCCATGTCAGGATCAGCCACTCAGGTTCGAATGCGCGGGACCGGATGATGACTGCGCCGCACAGGCGCCTGATGACGGTTCAAGATAACAATGTCCATGGCCAAGAGCCGAATGCAGAGTGATTGTTCGCTATGCGGGGGTGTCACGGTAACTTTTGGTCAGGGGGCTCCGGCTTAAAAGCTGCGGCATGAAGAAGGAAGGCATGACGCCCAAACGCGTCATCACCGATCAGCTGCCTTTCTATGGGTCCACCAAGTGGCAGGTCCTGCCGGAGGTCGAGCAGCGGTCGCATAAGGGGCTGAACAATCGAGCAGAGACCTCCCCTCTCCCACTAAGAAAGCGGGAGCGGGTCTGCACCATTGTATGAGGCCGTGTGGAAACGCGCAGATCGGCACGCTCTAATGATCCATTACGATTGTGCGTAGGAGCGGACATTCATTACGCGGTCGGAACGGGAAAGCCTGATCCGATCCGGACATTGTTGCAAAAAATCCAAGCATTATGGAAAGCGTTCGCAGCGGTTAAGCCCGCGTCCTGATTGTCTGAGCAATGGTGCAATTTTGCATCAACCTGCCATAACTCGGTTTACCTTCCTTGGGAAAACCGGTTTTGATAGCGGATCGGCATTCAAAATCGTGCCAATCAGAATTGTATCCTACCTAGTAAACGCCTAAGGAGTACCTCTGATAGAAAAGCAGGGGGCATCTGTGACGTCGCGGGTTTACGAAACATCATGGGTTCAGGCTCAAGATGGCCAAGGCGCCGGGCATCGGAACGTCAAGGTAGTCGTTACGGAAGAAGGCGGGCGCCTACGTTTTGATATCAGCGTCATAGACAACAATGATAACAAAGGTCTCGAAGGCTTTTTTCTGCATATCAAGAACAATAATGTAACTAATGTTAAGGTCCTGAGCCTAGACGGTTCAGGCACGCCATGGCCGCAAGACTTGGTAAAGATCAAGGCTGATGGGGTCAAAGAGGTCGAAAAAGCCAAGCTTACTGGAAACTATACCAATAACACTTCGCTCAGCCCGTCATTTTTTGATATTGGTATCGCCTTCCCCTCAGCTCCCAAGTCCGCATCGTTCATTTTGGTTCGGGACGGCGGTTCATTGACAATCGATGCCTTGGATTTCTCGAAGCAGGACCTGTTCGGCCTCGAACTCGAGAACCAAACGCTTGTTATGTTGACTTCCGACGCCAAAAATCACGCCCCAACGGCAGTGGCCCTATCCTCCGATACGGTGGCTGAGAACCTGGCCGGCGCGGTGATCGGCACCCTGTCAACGACGGACGAGGATGCAGGCGACCGCTTCGCCTATACGGTCAGCGACAGTCGCTTCGAGGTGGATGCCAACGGCCAACTCAAGCTGAAGGCGGGCAACTGGCTGAACTACGAGGGCGAGAAGACTGTCAGTCTGACGGTCACGTCCACCGACGCGGGTGATCAGTCGTACGAGAAGGTCTTCTCCATCAAGGTCACGGACGTCAACGAGGCTCCGACGGCTCTGACCATCGGCACGATGGCTTCGGAGGAGAATGTCGCTGGCGCCACGGTGGCCAGCTTCGTGATCGCGGATCCGGACAGCGTCGCCTCGGGCTTTGCCACCTACACCTACAGGGTGCTGGCGGACGACGGCACGGAGGACACCCGCTTCACGGTTGACGCGCTCACCGGCCAGCTCAAGCTGGCGGCTGGCGTGTCGCTCGACGCGGAGAACCCTGGCGATCTGAGCCTGCGCCTGCAGGCGACCAACACCCACAACTCCGCTCACGTGATCACCGAGGCATTCACGATCTCCCTGACGGACGTGAATGAGGCTCCGACGGAAACTCCCTTGCCGGGCCAGTACGACGACCTGATCGAAGCCGGCGACGGCGATGACATCATCCATGGCGGCCGCGGCAATGATGAGATGCAAGGCGAGGGCGGCAACGACATCATCGTGGGCGGAACGGACAACGGTAGCCTCGGGTGGACTGCCGGCACGCTTACGAACGTCACCATTGGCGACAATCTTTACGGCAACGATGGTAACGACACGTACTTCTACTCGAAGGGCGACGGCGTCGACCTGATTTGGGATTTCAGGCCGGATGCCGACACGATCGTCCTTGGTTACGGCTCAACGGAGATCATCGGCGCCACCATCGTGACCGGTGTCACGAACCGCATCGGAACCCCATCGCATGACAAGATCGCCCTGATCCTCGGCAACGGCGATGCCATCGTCATCAACGACTTCGGCGGCTTGCGGGATAGCACCCGTCAGGCATTCGTCTTCGCAGACGGCAAGAAGCTCTCGATGAAGGATGTCCTCGCCTTGGTTGAGGAGAAGCCGGTCACGGCCGATCTCCCGACGGCATGGAGCAGCGTGCCCGGCGCCGGCCGCGGCATCTCGGTCCGCGCGAACAGCTCGCTCGACCTGTACGGCAGCAATGACGGTGAGACCCTGATCGGGCGTACGGGTGATGACCGCCTCTACGGCAACGAAGGCTTCAATCTGCTCAATGGCAACGACGGACGCGACGAGCTTTACGGCGGCAACGTCAGCGACGTCGTTATCGGCGGCAATGGTGACGACTTGGGCTACGGCCAGAGCGGCGATGACACCCTCGTCGGCGGTGCGGGCTCCGACAAGCTCTATGGCGGTGGCGGTCGCGACATCATCTATGGCGACACAGACGGCTCCGGCGACGGCTCCAACATCTCGAACCAAGGTTTCGATTTCAAATTCGGCCTGGATCTCGAAAGCAAGTACCGCGACCTGTTCCAGTCGGCCGAGCCTGTCGATGGCATCAAAGTGACCCCCAGTGCGCTCGTGATCACACCCGGGAAGAATTGGTGGGGTGGCTTCGAGGTCACGCTGACGGTCAAAGCCGATGCGAGCCTCGCGGGTTGGAGCTTGTTCCTCAACAGCGCATACGAAATCACGTCGATCTGGGGCGCTGAACTCTCGAAGGTTCAGGACGCAAGCACCAGCGACGTGTACGAATTGAAGAACGCCCCCTGGAACGGCAGCCTCGCGAAGGGGCAGACGACGACGATCGGCTTCACGGTGCGCACGCCCTTCGACCTCGTCGTCGACGACCATTCATTGCTCCTGACGGGCCTCAAGATCGGCCAGACCGCCGCCCTGGATACGGGTGTGGCGAGTGCCGTCAGCGCGATCAACGCGAAGCTCAGCACCATGAATGAGGTGACAGTTGCCGAGAGCTATACGCTTACTGGTAGCAACCAGAAGGCGTTCGCCATCAGCGGCACCAAGGCCGTCGACCTAACAGGCAATAGCATCGCGAACGTCATCGTCGGCAATGACGGAGCCAACGAGATCGCCGGGAAGGCGGGCAAGGACACGCTGACGGGCAAGGGCGGCAAGGACACCTTCGTGTTCGACACCAAGCTGGTCAAGACAAACGTGGACAAAGTGACCGACTTCAACGTGAAGGACGACTCGATCTGGCTTGAGAACAAGGTGTTCACCAAACTTGGGAAATCCGGGTCCGAGACGAAGCCCGCCAAGATGAAGAAGGACTTCTTCACCATTGGCTCGAAGGCGAAGGATAGCAACGATCACCTCGTATACGACAACAAGAAGGGCAAGCTCTACTACGATGCCGACGGCTCAGGCACGAAGTACAAGCAGGTGGAGATCGCCACACTGTCCAAGAACCTGAAGATGACTGCCTTGGACTTCTTCGTGATCTGACAAGACACAAGATCTAAGCAATCATTTCTGGCATGCCGTTGGGAGTGGTTGCTTAGACGCACATATTTTGCCTGCATCAGAGCAGGCACGAAGATCGCTGTGCCGCCTTGCCAAGACCTTACAATCCTCCATCTCGCGATACTGGATTATTCATGAAGGCTGCTCGGATGGGTCACCCTCCCCCTGGGCAGGTCGAGATGCCGAGTAAGCAACTCATGGGGTGGCGGGGAGCTATGACGGATTTTGGGTGATGGGGCCGATCAGGCGGCGCTGTTTGTCGGATTACTTAGACTTCATATCTGATCCATGGCTCGACGACCCTGCGGCTTGGGACACATCGTAGATGAGGCGGCACTCTGCCCGGCTCCCCAAGGCTGGAGCGGCTACCAAGGCAACCATCGCCAATCACAAGGCGTGTGCAGGTGCCAGCATTTTGGACCCGCAGCCGTCGCAACGCGGCGGTCCGGCCGCATGTCGATGGTAGAAGCCGGCTTGTGCGTTGTGTCGTCCTGATAACCCTGAGACCTTATTACTTTTGGCGCAACAGCGCCTCGAGTTCCTTGCGGAAGTCGGCGGAGAGCTCCTCGCGCTCCAGGGCG
>JAYSGD010000038.1:0-16508 GCA_041913065.1 Microvirga sp.
CGTTGCCGGTGCCGCCGGAGACGGTGTCGTTACCGTCATCGCCGTAGAGCCAGTCACTGCCGCCGTGCGAGCCGATATAGTCGTCGCCACCGCCACCATGCAGCTCGTCGTCGCCCTCGCCCAGCACGATGGTCTGGGCCGCGCTGTCGGCATAGACCGTCTGGCTGCCAGAGCCGCCGGTAATTCGGGCGCTGCCGACGACCGCGAGGAAGTCGATACTGTTCAGCACAGCCTCCGCGTAGCCGGAGGTAGTGGTGTCGAGCACGATCACCCGCGCCGGGTCGGACGGACCGAAGTTCGTGCCGGACAGCTGGAGCGGCGCTCCGCCCTGGGCAAGCGGCGTAACCGTCTGCAGCTGGACACCACCGAAGCCGCCCATCGCAACGAACGTGCCGAAGCCGCCCATCAGCCATCCCGCATCAGCGGACGTGGTGTGGATCGAAGCGAGGAGCTGCGCTAAGCCGGACGCCGCAGCCACATTCGACATAGGCCTGTCGTGACCCTCGGCCAAGATGGAACCGCCGGCCGTGACTCGTACCGTGATGAGGCCAAACCCGCCGAGCGCGATGTCAGCGGCATTACCGTCGCCGATCTGCTCCTGGCGGTCCGCCTGCACGACCGGGACGACGATCCTCACGACCGTCGAGCCGCCCGGAACGATGGTCTCGGTCCGCTGGACCGGGGTGCCGTCCACAAGCGGCTGCTTCACCTCGAGCGTGAAGCTGGCCGAGATGGTCTCGTCCGAGCCGTCGCGAGCTGTGACTTTCACGCCGAGCGTGCCGGTGTAGCCGAACGGCGGCGTGCCGGACACCTTGCCGGTGGCGGCGTCGATCGAGAGCCACTGCGGCAGGGCCGAGCCGTCGGCGAGGGTCGCCGAGTAAGTCAGAACGTCGCCGTCCAGGTCGGAGAAGGCCGTCCTCGCGTCAAAGCTCCAGGCCTGGCCGGAGTAAGAAGACTTCGCACCGATGCCAGCGGTGATGGGGGCATCGTTCACCGGTGTGACATCGACCACCATCACGTGCTCGGCCGACAGGTCCAGGCCGCCGTTTTCCACGCCGCCGTCGTCCTGGACGCGGAAGGTGAAAGAAGCGTGCCGCTGACCATTGGCGTCCTTGGCCGGCACGAAGGTGAGCTTGCCGAGGTCGTCGGCGGCGATCACCTGGCCCGCTACAACAGCGACACCATCATAGCTTAGCGTGCCGGCGGTGGGCAGGCCGGTGATGATTACGGCCTTGAGAGCGTTGCCCTGCTGGACCGGATGCGGCGCGCACGCCGTGGGATCGACGCCGTTATCAGAGGTCGAGGACAGCAGTAGTCCGCCGTCGCGCGCATCGGAGAAGCCGAAGTCGGACGTTGAGAACGCGTAGGCGGTGTCCTCCATGGCCGTAACCCGACCGTCGGCGGATTCCGGCGCGTCGTTCACCTTTGTGACCTCGACACTCATCCAGGCGTCATTGGACAGGTCTTTGCCCCCATGCTCGGTGCCGCCAGTGTCGCGCAGACGGAACCCGAAGTCGAAGCCGTAGGAGCCGTTCTGATCCGCATCTGGTGTAAGCATGAGCTTGCGGATGTCGGCCGCCGCGATTTCCTGGCCCTCCTCGACGGGGTTCCCGTCGAAGGTCAGGACGCCGCGGTCCGGCAGCGAGGTGATGACCACCCAGCCGAGCTGGTCGGCCGGCAGATCGGCGGAATCACCGAACAGGAAATCGGCGGCCTTAAATGTGTAGGAGCCGTCCTCGGTCAGAGTGACCGACCCATGGGCGGCCTGCGGTGCATCGTTGACAGGACGCACGACGAGCTTCACCGTCTCTACGTTCGACGCTGCACCCGCCTGGTCGTAGGCGGTGACCATGAAGGTCAGTTCGCCATTGTAGTCCTTCGACGGCGTGTAGGACAGATCGCCACCTGTGCGACTGTCATAGCTGAAGCCATTCGGGCCGGTGATGACGGCATATACCTCATCGCCTGCATCAACGTCTGACACGTACCTGGCAATCAACGCTTTCACCTGAAGTGCAGTCGCCGAGATAGTACCGTCCTCGGCAAGGATCAGCGATGCCGGCAGGTCCGTGAGAACCGGTGCATCGTTGACCGGGGTCACGTTGATCGTCAGGGAATACTCCACTGACGTATCGATGCCGCCATTCTCTGTGCCGCCGTCGTCCTGGACCTTGAACTTGACCGAGGCGATGGCGTCGCCGCTCGCATCTTTGCTCGGGGTGTAGACGAGTTCGCTGATCTCGTCCGCCGGGATGCTGTCGCCGGCCCCCACAGCCTCACCTTTGAAGGTCAAGGTGCCCGACACCGGCAGCTCAGTGATAACCACCGCTTTGAGGTTATCCGTTGTCGGGATCGGCAAGTTGCCTTCAGGTACTCGCAGCAGCGGCAACCCAAACCGCATGTCAGCCCAATCCATGAAGCCGAAGTCCTCGACTTTAAAGACGTAGTAGCCATCCTCGTCCATGATAACCGTGTTGTCGAACGAGATGGGAGCGTCGTTCACCGGCGTCACGTTGACTGTAATGTAGTGGTAGTCGGATGTGTTGTTACCGCGGTTGTCGGTGCCGCCGTCGTCCTTCACCCGAAACACGATCTCGGAGATGCCGTCCCCGTTCATGTTATAGCCGGGTTTGAAAACGAGGTTGCCAAGCGCAGAGACCGGGATTTCCTGTTGGTTGGTGATAGGCTGGCCTTTGAAAAGCAGCGTGCCATTTATCGGGACGTTGGGGATCTCGACAAACGCGAAGGCGTTGCCGTCGCTGTCCGAGAACCCGAAGTCCTCCACCTCAAAGCTGTAGAAGCCATCCTCCAGCACCGTGATCGTGGTGTTCTCGCCGATGGGAGCGTCATTAACCGACGCCACGTTGATGGTCAGCGTGTACTCGGCTGAGGTGTCGACGCCGCCGTTCTCTGTGCCGCCGTCGTCCTGGACCTTGAACTTGATTGAGGCATAGTTGTCACCGTGCTCGTTCGCGGCCGGGATGAAAACCAAGTCGGCGATTTCGTCGGCGAGCACTGCCTTGCCCCTCTCCACGGCGACACCGTTCAGGGTGAGGGTGCCCTGCTCCGGAAGCTGCGTGATGACCACCGCCTTGAGATTGTCGCCGCCCATGGGCATCGGGCCTCGGGCGTACATCATGGCGTCAGCCGTGTCCGCGAACGCGAAGTCGTCGAGCGAGAACATGTAGGGCATGTCTTCGACCGCCTCGATCACGCAGTCGTCGCTGGTCGGCGCGTCGTTGACCGGGGTGACCTGGAAGTTGATCGTGTGCATCTCGGAGGTGTTCGAGCCCCCGTTGCCAATGGCGCCGCTGTCCTTCACGCGGAATGAGATGCTGCTATATTGATAGTCGCCGTTACCGTTCCCCGCAGGGGTGAACACCAAGTTTCCGATCTCGGCGACCGGAATCTCTTGGCCCTCGGCCACGTCATCGCCGTTGAGGGTCAGCGTGCCCTGCCACGGCAGGCTCACGATCTCGACCAACACAAAGTCGTCTCCCTCGGCGTCAAGGAAGCCGAAATCGGACAGCGAGAACGTATGCGAGCCATCCTCATTGATGCGGACAGCGTTGTCGGAGGCGAGCGGCGCGTCACTGACCGGGGCCACGTCGAAGCGGAAGGTGTAGGCGTACTCGGAGGTGTTCTTGCCGCCGTTCTCGGTGGAACCATCGTCAACCACCCGGAAGGTGAAGGAGCCGTAGTCCTCACCGCTCTGTCCCGCTGCCGGTGTGTAGACCAAGCCGCCGATCTGGGCGGCGGTGATGGTCTGGTCCTCCGTGACGGGCTGGCCGAACAAGGTCAGCGAGCCGTTCTGCGGCAGGGTTTCAACGATGATGCCGGCGAAGGAATCTGCCAGGCCGGTCTCGCTAGGATCATGAAAGCCGAATACGGCGGCCGTGAAGGTGTAGGGCGTATCCTCGTTGATCGGCACGATCTGGTCGGATGCCTCCGGCGCCCGGCTGATGTTGGCGACATTGACGTCGATAAGGCGATTGACTGGGCTCCTGCCCGGTTCGCCGTCGGTGACGTTGACTTGGAAGGAGGCGGCCAACGTGTGGGCCGAACCGTCGTGTTGGAACTGCACCTTGCCGGACGCGAGGTCCGCCTGGGTGAACCTGTTGCCCTCCACGCCGTCGATTAGGATTTTGCCGTGCGAGATCACGGTGACGTCAAAGACGAGGTCCGTGTTCGGGTTGTCCCCATCGGTGGCGTTGAGGTCCGCCGTGGTTATCGTCACCACGCCGCCCTCGACGGTTTCAATGGCGTAATCACCGTCGACGGTCGGGGCCTCGTTCAGCGTCTCGTTCGGCGCCTTCACAGAAATGACCACAGGCTGAGACTTGCCGCCCGTCTCGTCCTCGGCGACCACTGTGAAAGTCGGGGTCGTCGGATACTCCGGATCGAGCACCACGAATGCGACTAGGCCGGCCTCCAGTTGGGCCTGGCCGAAGCTGTTGGCCTCCACGCCGTCCACCACAAGGACGCCGTTGGAGATGTCGACAACCGTGTAGATGATCTGTTCGGCCGAGCTATCGGGGTCGACCACGGAGAGGTCGGCGGTCGTGACCTCTATGAGGTCACCGTGAAGAGTGAAGTCGCCGATGATGACGGGGGGAGCACCTTCTTGCGGGGCCGCACCTTCCTGCCAGCCACTCTCGGCAGCCCCAGGGCCCGTCGCGGTGAAACTGAAGCTCCCGACGCCGTCCGACGCATAGGACGTCATCACGATGATGTACGACTTGCCCGTGGCCAGTCCAATCTCAATCGACGGCCGTACCTCTTCATCCGAATCGTCGTTGGCATACAATAGGTTCTGCAGTGGATTGGTTGGGTCAAACGATCCATCGTAGATCAGCATGAAGGTATCGTCGCCGTCGGCGAGTGTCGCCTCGCTCACGTTGAAGGTGAAGTCACCCGAATACTTAGGCACGAATGTCGCGACGGCGTAATTGAACCTTGCGGTGGACACTTGGGTCACTTCGCTGCCAAGGAAGACCCTGTCGTAGCCGCTGCCGGCGATGTCTGCTGGTGTCCAGGGACGGTAAAACGTGTTGGCATCCGTGAGGGCACCATTGAATTCAAGGGATGAGATTGTAGGTTCGCCGGGAAGCGTGAGCGCTTCAATTGCACTCGTGAAGTCGCTGATAGCCATAGGTTACTGCCCTGGTGTGTGCTGAACATCCGCTTTTGGATGCAACAGCGTTGGTCGCCTGGTGAAGCTGAAGCAAGCACGACGGATCAGGCCAATCCTGGCCCGCCCAAGAAGCTGCTTTGCTGAAGGAGGAGATTTCTCGTTAGATGCTCGGCATACAAACGCGCCAGAGACCAGCAGCGTTTATGATACCGTATGTAGTCCAGCGGGCTGCTGTTAGAAACAAACAGCATCCGGGATACAACCGCGCACGATCACGATCTACCCACTTTATCCGATAGAGATCTTGCCGATTGGCCGCGAGAATTTTCGACAGAAAATACTGAACATCTTTGCCCCCGTAACAGCAGGCTGAGCGAATTGAACCTTGCGGAAGGCGTTCGGTATTATTCTAGCTTACTGTACGGAACATTCGTTAGTTCAACAGACCTTTTTTGTCAATTTCTAAGAGATCGTTTCGAAGGCCTAGGTCATTTAGTCACGATTTTTGATCACGATATTTAATGACGCGTTGCTCTCGCCTGAATCGAAGGATGAACCATAGGCCAAGTTCTCTACTGCAGGGCCGCCGCGCCGGAGTGCCTACCTTGGAGATCGAGTACGTCGCTGGCGCCGTGCCGTGAGATCCTGCACAAAAGCATATGGACGGTCAGTAGCTCTCGCAGGACATCAACCAGAGCGACCATCTTAGTGCCTGTTTGAGAATTGCTACGGGTGAGCGATGCGTCGGAGCATGAGACTGCTCATGGCCACCCCGATCATGGCTTCCGAGACGTCGCAGCGCTCCTCATAGTCCCGCACCAGCCGGCGCCAGCGCATCATCCAACCAAACGTTCTTTCAACGACCCATCGGCGCGGCAACGGTTGAAAGCCTTCCTGCTCGGGCAGCTTACCCACGATCTCGATCACGAAGTCCCGGTAGGCGGCCTGGCTCATCAGCCGACCCCGGTCGTAGGCGCCGTCGGCAAACAGGTGCTTGAGAAAGGGCCGGCGTTGACGCACCGCCTTGATGATCTGCTCAGCGCCCTGGGCATCCTGCACATCGGCGGGTGTGAGGTTGACCAGCAACAGGCGCCCGTCTGTGTCGACCGCGATGTGCCGCTTGCGGCCCTTGATCTTCTTGGCGGCATCCGCGTCTGGCGCGACCAGCGTCAGCCGCGCATGCGCGAGCAGCCGCACCGCTTGATCTTTCTCGATGAGACCTACGTCAACACCAAGATGACGCGCCTGCGCGGACGCTCGTGCAAAGGCCAGCCGCTGCGCATGAGCGCGCCCTGGATCATCGATGGTCCGATCACGCGCTTGGCGTTTGAAGCTTACATCGAGACGCAGCTCGCCCCGACGCTGCGCAAAGGGGATGTGGTGATCCTCGACAACCTGGCGGTCCACAAGAGCGAGAAGGCCGCGCAATGTCTGCAACAGCGAGGCGCCTGGTGCCTGTTCCTGCCTGCATATTCGCCCGACATGAACCCAATTGAGCAGGCCTTCGCCAAGATCAAAGCGCACCTGCGCAAGGCCGAGGCCCGAACCTTTGACGCGCTCTGGCGCGCGCTCGGCGACATATGCAATCTCTTCGAGCCACAGGAGTGTTGGAATTACCTCAGGGCCGCTGGATATGCGTCCGATTAACCGTCCGATGCTCTAGCACAGGCCGTTGAACACCTCACGTAGGGAATGCTCCGGCTGTCTCGCCTCTCCGGGCACAAGCTTCAGATTGAGCGCCACCAGCGCTCAAACTTCATCGGAGAACCAAAGGGTCGGGTTTGCTAGATGAGTTTATCCTGCCAGAACGGCAATAACTTCAAACAAGGTCCACAAGCGTCTCTAGGTGAACATTGATAAGAGACGCTTGGAAAACTTGACCTTCAAGGACCTCGGAAAGGTTTCAAACTGAAGTCCAGCTACTTCACTTTCCACACCAGCGCCATGACTACGAACGGCTATCTGATATCCAACAAAATGAACTACGTCCTGTCTCATACGTAGACGGCTTCGGCAGACGCAAGACCAGTGCCTCGCAAAACTCAAATTGTGTATCGGGCTTGATGCCAGCGGCTTCCTGAATACCGAAACGTTTCAAACTTGCTCACAAACCATTGTCATTGCCTAAACGTTGCGCTTTTGCGACCGCTGCATAATCACTATTGATCATTATAGTTATTGCGACGCACAAATGAGGCAAATCAAATGTAGTACCTCACCTCTCTGTTGCGCAATTTGAACTACCGATTCTGAATTCCTGATCAGACAATTCGAGGGATAGTAATAGGAGCAAACCCCAGCCTACCTTCGCCGCCAGGTTGGTAATTCCCACAAAATTACGGAGGGGGTTGATGAAGAAATTCATTTCGCTCGGCTTTTGCTTGCTTGCATCGATACTGGCTCTGTTCTTGGTCTTGCAGCCAGTCGGGACAAAGACACAATGGGCGATCGCTGGAATGTGCTTGATGGTCATGTTGGCCATTAAACTTCTTAATCAGCAGGGGTACTGGCGGCACTTATTCTTCGCCATGGGGGCATTACTGGTTCTGCGCTACGTCTACTGGCGCACGACAGCGACATTGCCTGACACCACCAGCCTTCAGGACTTCATCCCTGGTATCATGATATACGCGGCGGAGATGTTTTGCGTCATCATGCTCGGCCTGAGCCTCTTTGTGATTTCACGACCCATCAAACGGCCTCGCGCACCAGCCATTGATCCCGAGGAGGCGCCGACGGTCGATGTGTTCGTTCCGTCCTACAACGAGGACGTGCCTCTTCTGGCAATGACACTGTCTGCGGCACGAGCGATGGATTATCCGAAGGACAAATTGACAGTTTACTTGCTCGATGACGGCGGGACAGATAAGAAAGTCCATTCGCCCAACCCGCTCATCGCCGATGCTGCTGTGCAGCGCAGGGAAGCGTTGCAGTATCTTTGCAACGAACTCGGGGTTCAATATCTGACGCGTGCGCGCAATCAGAATGCAAAGGCTGGTAATCTCTCGAATGGGCTCCTCCATTCGAAGGGCGATCTGGTGGTCGTATTCGATGCCGATCACGCACCTGCCAGAGAATTCCTCTCCGAGACGGTCGGTTTTTTCTCATACGATCCGAAGCTGTTCCTCGTGCAGACGCCGCACTTCTTTATCAATCCGGATCCGGTGGAGAAGAACCTCGCGACCTTCAACCGTATGCCATCTGAAAACGAGATGTTTTACGGCATGATACAGAAGGGCCTCGATAAGTGGAACGCTGCGTTCTTCTGTGGCTCCGCCGCTGTTTTGCGTCGGTCGGCGCTCGAGCAGGCCGGCGGCTTTGCGGGCTCATCCATTACGGAAGATGCTGAGACGGCTCTGGAGCTTCATTCCCGAGGCTGGAAGAGCATCTATGTCGACAAGCCACTGATAGCCGGTCTTCAGCCAGAGACTTTCTCGTCCTTCATTGGCCAGCGTACCCGGTGGTGCACGGGTATGATGCAGATCTTCCTGATGAAGAACCCTGCATTCAAGCGCGGCCTGACCCTGGCGCAACGCGTCTGTTATCTATCCAGCGCGATGTTCTGGCTCTTCCCAATCCCGCGTTTGACCTTTATTTTCGCGCCCCTTCTCTACATATTTTTCAACCTAAAGGTCTACAATGCGACGGTTGCAGAGTTTGGCGCTTATACCTGCGCTTATCTAGCAGCAGCGGTCCTGCTTCAGAGCTATGCCTATGGCCGCTTCCGTTGGCCGTGGGTCTCGGAGCTATACGAATATGTGCAGTCGGTCTACTTGGCTCCTGCAATTCTCAGCGTCATCAAGAACCCGCGCCGCCCTACCTTTAATGTGACAGCGAAGAACGGTGCTATCTTAGAGGATTCCCTTTCGAACCTCGCCTGGCCGTACTTTGCGATCTTTGGCATCCTACTCGCCGGGGCGGGGACGGTGATTTACAGGCTTCATTACGAGCCAGAGACGACCGGCATTCTTGTTATCGCCGGCCTCTGGAACCTCTTCAACCTATTCATGGCTGGTCTCGCACTCGGCGTCGTATCCGAGAGGCGTGAGCGGCGCGCCACCCATCGGGCGCCTGCGCGGGCCAGGGGTATACTGCAGGTCGGTGGTGTAGCGCTGACATCTCAGATCCTCGACGTATCCCAGGGGGGCATGCTGATCCGATTGCAAGGAAGTAATCCGGTCCGGTTGAACTCCCAGGCGCACATTGTGGTCAGCCCCGATCGCGGTCAAGAATGCTTGGTGCCCGTGACGATTGCCAATGTACGCTTCGAGCGCGACAGTCAGATGGTCGGTCTCAGCTTCGGCGCTCTGACTCCAGTGCAGTATGGTGCTGTCGCGATCTTGATGTTCGCGGACCTGCAACTGCTTCGTGAATCGCGCGCTAAGCGGCAGAAGACCCGCAGCATTCTTGCCGGCACGATCGAAGTGATGGCTTGGGGTCTCGGACATACATTCCGCGGTATGAGCTTTGCTCTCTTCCGCAGAGGCGTGAAAGCCGACGTCACTGTGACGTCCGGCACCTAATCACTCGCTTTACTCAGTTTGTACCATTTCTCCTTATCATCAGGACTGAGAACCTATGCGCACATTTACGGCGATCGCCATCATCTTGCTACTTGCCTCCGCTTCAGTCGCCGGAGCCTCCGAAGTTCCTCGTCGCCCAGCCGATGTAGCCTTCCTATCGCTTACGCCCACAATTTCTGAATGGAACAGGCCGCTTCCGGTCACTTCCGAGGATTCCCGCTTCGTCGGCGAGGCGGCCAACAGGGAATATCCTGTCTTCCTAACGACAGGGGAAGCTTCCCAGATGGCAAAGTTCCAATTGGCCTACCGTAATGCGATTTCCGTCATGCCTGAGACATTTAGGCTGACTGTCAGGATCAACGATGTAGTCGTAGGCGAAAGTACGGTCCAAAGTGCTAACGAAGCTGAGGTTCTCAGTATGAACGTGCCAGTCGGCGTTCTTCAGTCCGGTTTCAATTCCGTGCGTGTCACCGTTCGCCAGACACACCGTGTCGATTGCTCGGAGGGTTCCACCTATGAACTTTGGACGCAGGTTCTGCCGGAGCAGAGCGCATTTACCTTCGCGGGTGCCCCGGGCGAAATCCGCAGCCTTCAGGATCTTCCAGCTGTCGCTTCAGATCATAAGGGTATGACAGCGATCAGGCTTCGAACTCCCGACAGTTCGGATCCTCGCGAAATGAATCAAGCGGCCCGCGCCGTGCAGGCTGTCTCGCTGCTCGGTCACTTCATGCATCCGAAGGTCGAAATCGCATCCAATCTGCGCAACGAACCGGGCCTCGACATCGTCGTCGGAACCGCTGCCGCCATTGAACGCTCCATGGGACTGCTAGTGCCGGGCACCGGAGCCCGCCATCAGCTTCAACACAACGTGCGGACCGGGAACGTTATGCTGGTTGTCAGCGGTGATACGGATGCGCAGGTCGACACTACTCTGGACGCTCTCATGCAGCAGGCACGAGAGGCAGAGCTTCGAGGATCGGCTGCCGGCATTCGTGCCATGCGCAACGTCAACGGCACCCCAATGGAAGGCGGCGAAACCATCTCACTCGCCGATCTGGGGATCGAAAATGAGCCATTCCGTGGTCGACTGTACCGTCAGACAATTCGCATTCAGATGCCGCCCGACCTTCTCGCGGCGGATTACGACCGCGTTGTCCTCTCAACGGATGCAGTTTATGCCGCAGGGCTCCTGCCTAGTTCGAAGTTGACCATCCGCGTGAACGGAACGGCGATTGCCGACGCGCCGATGGGTAATCTCGGGGGTGATGTGCTCAGCAAGAGGAGCCTTTATTTTCCAGTCAGCACCTTCAAGCCGGGCCTGAACACTATCGACTTCGAGGCTAGTACCCGCACGGCTGCCGACGAAGCATGCGCGCTCGAGGCTCTCATGGACCAGCGCGAAAGGTTTCTTCTCTCCGGCACCAGCCAGATTTTCATTCCCGACCTAGGACGCGTCGGCGCGCTGCCGAACATCTCCTCCGTTATACCTGGCGGTCTCTCCCGTCTGTCTAGGGAAAAGGATCTGACTTTATTCGTGCCCAAAGCGCGCCATGAGGCAGTCGAAACCGCACTGACAATACTGGCAAAGATGGCCACTGTTTCCGGTCAGGAAATCAGGGCACGGCTTGTGTACGATATCGTGCCGCCCGGAACGCAGCATCTTCTTGCTCTTGGCTCCTATGATGACATGCCCGAGGCGATTTTGCGCGAGGCCGGTCTCGATCCCGAAAAACTCAGGAGAATATGGCAGCAAACCGCACAGAAAGGGCCTGAGATTGCATCTCGGCAGGTAGTGCAGGTCGCCTCTATCGGCGAGTCGGCTGCTCTCGCCTCCAGTATTGCCGATGGAAAACCGATTGTGGAGAGCACGGGCAACATCGCGAAGCCTGCATCGAAAGAGAGCCTCCAACCATCCCGGATGATGAATGCCTTTGAGCAGAGCCATAGCGAACTGGGAGATTACGTCAGGTCTACAATTGCAGCGCTCTCAAGTCTCATGTCGGACGCTCCCGTCGCGTCTGGTGATCCCTGGCGCTATGGGTCGTCGGAGTTGCCTTTGGATGAAGATAGCACACTTATTGTGGCGCAGGGGGCCAGGACGGACAGTATAGGTGATGGCTGGCGCAGTAAGCTTCTGCCGAATGTCAGCTCTACCACCGTCTTTGTGGCTCCCACTCCGGAGCACCTGTTGCAGTCGGTCAACAAGGTACTCGCCGGGTCGCTATGGCAGCAATTCGTCGGTGATAGCGCCGTTTATATCGAGAAGGATCAAACCGTCCGTACCCGGGTGTCTTCGCAGATCCTGCTTGTGCCCACCGCAAACTTCAGCCTCCAGAATGTTCGGCTGATCGCTGCGGGTTGGTTGTCGCACAACGTGACTGTTTATCTCATTGCTCTGCTCGTGCTCTTTGTGATCCTGACGGCCTTCATGCAATGGACACTACGTGCCTCGGGAGTGCGCGAGCCGTGATGTACAAGGCGGAAATTGCGCTGATCATACTCATCCTGGTCGCTTTACCTGCCCGGGCGGCTTCGCCGCCCAGCCCCCCCGGCACCGGGGTGCCGTTGCCCACAGTAGGCCTAACATCCGACTGGCTGCAAGCCGCATGGGGCGCCTACAAGAAGCGTTTTGTGCGGACCGGCCGGGTGATCGATGACGTGAATCGCATCAGCCACAGCGAGGGACAAGGCTATGCCATGCTCATTGCGGTCAAGGCTGGGGATCGCTCAGGATTTAACGAGGTTTGGCAATGGACAAAGCGCGAGCTCTACATCGACGACAGCAGTCTTGCGGCCTGGAAGTGGGATGAGAAATCGGTGCCGAGGGTAAAGGACCGAAACAATGCTTCCGACGGCGACATTCTCATCGCCTGGGCGCTTATCGAAGCTGCGGAACAATGGGATAGTCCTGAATACCAGGAAGCGGCGCGTAGTATTCTGCGCGCAGTCGCCAAGGGCAATTTGGTTTCGACTTCAGCGGGCCTCGCCCTGCTGCCTGGACGCACAGGATTCTCGCCCGAAGACCATTCTGACGGGCAGGTACTTAACCTATCTTACTGGGTGTTTCCCGCATTCGCACGCTTTAAAGCATTTCAGCCTGAAACGGATTGGGCAGCCATTCAAGCGACAGGTCTCAAGCTCATCAAAGACAGCCGTTTCGGCCCCTTGCGCCTGCCGGCCGACTGGATCGCACTCAGTGATGGGAAGCCAAATCCCGCGAAGTCGTTTCCGGCAAAATTCAGCTATAACGCCATCCGTATTCCGCTTTATATCGCGTGGGGGAAGATCGCTCAGCCGGAGCTATTGCGCCCCTTCGAGGGGCTATGGAACGAGCGTCTCGACCTCGGCCCGTTCGAGGTCGATCTTTCCAATGGAAGTGCACTTCAGAAATTTGGGGGGACCGGCTTCAAGGCCGTCATCGCCACTGCGAAATGCGCGCTGCATGAGAAGAGGCTGCCTGCCTCCCTACGCGAGATCGCACCCGACACTTATTACTCGACTACCCTCCACATCCTCTCACTCATCGCGATTCAGGAAAGGTATCCGGAATGTCTTTGAAACCTATGGTCCCTCTCCTTGGCTGGGCGAGTTTCTCCTTTATAATGGCTTATGCCGACCAAGCCGGAGCCCAGGCGTCCAGCCTCATGAGCCAATTCGAGGCGCAGGGTAACGATGCGCCCTTCAGCCTCAGTGCCCCGATCAAAGACAAGGATGCTCCAGGCGGCTTCGTCCGCCTCGATGCACTCCCGAGCGTAAAGGCATCCCAGCCGTCCGCGCGTCAGGCCCCCACCAATGTGGATGAAAGCGCACTTCGCTTTTATGCCTCTCAGAATGACTCCGCCCGCGTCGCCATGGAGATCAAGCGCATCAAGTCCACCCATCCCTCCTGGGAGCCGCCAATAGACCTGTTCAGCGTCACGAACGATCCGGCGGTCGAGCAGCAACTTTGGACTCTGTTCGGTGAAGGCCGATATGACGAGATCAGGGTCGCGGTCGAGAACATCCGCCAGACTGACCCCACCTGGCGGCCGTCCGCCAAGCTGGTGCAGGAGTTCGACCGTGCTCAGGTTCGTAGTCAGCTGATCGCAACATCCGATGCTAAGGATGCCGCTGGAGTTCTTACCATAGTGGAAGCCAATCCGGGAATGCTGGTCTGCGCTGATGTGGATGCGCTCTGGCGTGTGGCCGAAGCCCTCGTACAGACAAGCCAGCAAGACAGAGCTGAGGAGCTCTACAAATACATCCTGACCCGCTGCCCCGATCCCGCGGAGCGTCTCGCAACTCTGCAGAAGGCGATGGAGCTTCTGCCTGTGGCCGCGGTCAAATCTCTCATAGCAGCGGCGCGCTACCGCACCGATGGCTCCAGAACCTATGAGGCCCTGCAGTTGGATCTGACGCGCCGTCAGATCGGCGCCGTTGCCGCTGATGCCTCGGCCCCACAGGTTCCAGCCAAAGAGTTGAAGTCCTTCGAGACGCTGGTGCAGCAGAAAAAGCTTGCGAACGATGCGGAGCTTCTGGGTTGGCATCATTACTCCCTGAAGTCCTGGCCCGTCGCCGCGGAATGGTTCAAGCGCGGCATGGATTGGGCGCAGCAGCCCAAATCCGCGGAAGGATACGCTCTTGCCTTGCGCCAGCAGGGACAGCTCATCGAAGCCGAGAATGTCGCTCATGAGTGGCGCAACGCGTCGACGCTGATCGCCAAGCTCTATATCGAGATCCTGGCAACCGCCCTGACCCAACCCAAGCCCGAGCCGGTTGATGATGCGCGTCTTGCCCGGTTACAGGAGGTCGTCCAGACAACGAAATCTGCCAATGGTGGGCAGGCGCTCGGCTGGTACCACTACAATCGCAATGACTTTCCTAGAGCTCGGCAGTGGTTTGCCGCTTCCGTGGAATGGGAGGCCAGGGAAACAAGCGTGCTCGGTCTTGCCCTTGCATCCCATCGTTCCAACGACCGCGTGTCCTTCCAGAAGACCTTGGCAGAATATAGCAAGCAATATCCCTCGATCGCAGCGCTGCAATCCTATCAGGCATCTGCGAATAAAAGCGGCCGCCGCAGCGGAACCGACAATAGCGGTGGGAGCTCTTCGTTGGCGACCCGACTGGCCAACACCGCGGTGGAGCAATTCAAGAGCGGCCAGTACAAGGAAGCTCTTGCGACCCTCGACAAGCGTTCGACCATCGCGAAAGAAGATCACGGACTTGGCGTGCTACGTGGCTGGGCTCACTTCCAGCTGAACCAGTACGACAAGGCTCGCGATAAGTTTGCAGAATTGGACAAGAAGCAGTCTACCCGCGATACGCAGTACGGCCTCTATTATTCCGGTTCGAAGCTCGATCCGACACATAAGGGTGATTAGATGCCGTAATGGGCCTGCCGCTCACGGAGTAGCGGAATGGGGTGGCTGTCGCTCAGAGTGATGGTATTGAAACGGGGTCCGAGCGGATCGGCCGCAAGCATCATGAGGGACAGCCATGGACCATTATGCCGTAATTGATGTGTCTCTGGAACTCAGCAGCGTCTGCATCCTCGATGCCTCCGGACAAATTGTCCGCGAGGCGAAGGTTGCCAGCGAGCCTGAGGCGCTTGCCGCCTTCCTCGCCAGTCTGAATCTGCCGCTCACCCGTGTCGGCCTCGTGGCCGGTCCCCTGTCGCAGTGGCTCTATGCTGGCCTTCTGCAAGCCGGGTTCGAGGTCGCGCTGCTGGAGACCCGACACGTGAAGGCGGCACTCTCGGCCATGATCGTCAAGACCGACAGCCGTGACGCCCGCGGCATCGCCCAGTTGCTGCGCATGGGCTGGTTCCGACCCGTCCACTGCAAGTCGCCGCCGGCGCAGGAGGTGCGGGCCTTGCTCATGGCTCGCAAGCAGTTGCAGGCCAAGATGCGCGACATTGAACTCAGCCTGCGTGGTCTCATGCGCGGCTTCGGCCTGAAGATCGGCGAGATCAGCAAGGGCCAGTTCGCTACGCGCGTGCGCACACTGACGGCCGAGCATACCATGTTGGAGACGATCGCCGAGGCCATGTTGCGGGCCAGAGACGCGCTGGACTTGCTTCGCTTTTTTGGAGAGCGGTTTAGTAGCCATCCGGCCAGCCTTTCGAACTGAACCAGGCTGAGGTAGGCGCGCGTCGAGTGATGCCGGACGGGGTTATAGAAGCCGTCGATGTAACATCCGATCGCCGCCTTGGCCTCGACGACGGCATTGTCCAAGCTATTGCCTTTCCCTGACATTGAGATCTGGATGCCGTGCTTCCTCAACTTTGCCTGATAGGCTTTCGCGCAATATAAACTGCAGCGATCCGCATGATGATCAGGCCCGCTGATGACCGCTGGATGGTCAGAGCCTTGCCCAGCACCTCCAGTACCAAATCCTTGTGGAGGCTGTCACTGACCACCCACCGAGCAAAGAGATCGAAGACCACGGCCAGTTACAGCTAGCCCTCGTGCTCCACACGTACGAGATAAGCAAGTCTATACGATACGTTCGACCCCATAGCTGGAGCGTCTCGAGGCATCTGTTCGTTCGACCGCAGACCCTGCGGCAAGAGAGGCTGTGAAAGAGTGATAAATTCTCTTTGCTAATCGAGGAAGAATGAGTATGTGTCCCCTCCCCGTGTCGGGGCAGGAGCCTCGGACACACTTTTCTGACACTGTGGCAGACAGTTCCCAGACGTTTCGGGAGCGATGTCATGTCTTCAATTGCGTTGTTCCGGTTCTCACCAAGGATGGCGTCGATGAATGCGGTCGTGTCCGAAACCGCCTATGAATCCTATTGTCGAAAAGACTTGAAGGATTCCTCTGACGGCAATCTCGAATATTCATCGTTCAGCGCAAGCTGCTCGATAAGTA
>JAYSGD010000039.1:0-15176 GCA_041913065.1 Microvirga sp.
ATAGGCGATGTCGAAATGGTCCTCGATTACAGCCTTGTTGCGGCCGGTGACGAAGCGGGGATTCTTTGTCGCTTCAGGCAAGGCGTCTCGTCTCCAAGGCGGGCGATGGTCAGCGCAGCATTCTGGGCGCGGTCGTGGTCCGCGCCGCAATCGCCGCACGCCCATCGCCTGACCGCAAGTCCTTTCAGCCCTTGTGAGCCACCGATGCTTGCACCCTCAGAGCAGGTCTGCGTTGTATCGCCTTCATCGACCTCGACGTAAGCGACCCATGCGTGATCGCATGTGTATCGAAGCTCGTTACGCAGCATCGACGACCGGACATCAAGAACGCCCTTTGCCATTGGGGTCTTGGCCAGTTTCGCGGCTGACCCATTGCCGACCGGGCCGGAACGGGCGCGGCTCACCAGCGCACTTTCGGACGACCAGTGGCCCTCCGCTTGGTCAGATCACGAAGTTGTTTCTTGGCCACCCGCAAGGGGCTGCGCTGAGCAGAACGGGGCTGATCTCGTTACGGTCGTTCCAGACCACCTTGACGGCGTTCCCGAGTGTGACCAGACGCTTTTCGCTCGTCGCATCCTTCACGCCCACCTTGTGTTCACGACGAAACGGCATGGCAAGGTTCTGACACAAACGCCTCTCGAACGGCTCAAGCAGATTTTCGAAAGCGGCAGCCTAATGCCGGGCTGCTTCCATCACGCTAGCCCAAAGGCGAACTCCCTCACGGCAATCAGGGATCGGCCTCAGATCACATGGAAATCGCTGAGGACGACCTTTGCCTTGTTGGTCAAAACCGCGATCTTGACCTGAGCCGAAGTTCCGGTGCCGTCCGGGTCGTAGAACAGATTTCCCGTCCCCTTGTCGTAGATGATGCGGTCCTCCCGGTCGGCGGCGTGCTTGCCGAGATGGAAGGCATCGGCCTTGAGCCTCCCGTTGGAGCCAATCTTCGTGAAGACGGCATTATCGAACCAGAAGACGTCATCGACCGATTTGAAATCAATAATCCTATCCATATTCGTCTTGGCATTCGCCTTCGTGTCGAAGGCGAAGATGTCCCTGCCCATTCCGCCGGTCAGGGTGTCGTTTCCAGCCTCACCCTTGAGCACATCGTTTCCATCGAGGCCGTAGAGTGCGTTCCGTCCGGCGTTTCCCGTAAGGGCCTGGGCGAACTCATTCCCGGTCAGGTTCAACGAAGCGCTGCCATCAGCAATCATGGATTCGATGCTCGATCCTGCGGCAAGAGCGAATCCGGTCGCGGTCCGGACGGTGTCGAAACCTGCTCCGACGAACTCGAAGACCTCATCCTCCACACCAACGAAATAGACGTCATCCCCGGCCCCACCTGTCAGCGCGTCCACGCCGCCCAGACCGTCGAGCACGTTGCTGCCTGCATTGCCGACCAGGTTGTTGGCGAGTTCGTTCCCAGTGAGGCTAAGAGCAGTGGTCCCGGCATCCGAAGTGGTCCGCAGGTTCTCGATGGCCTGGCCCGCACCCAGGGTGAAGCTGACGCTGGTCAGGATCGTGTCCGTCCCTCCGTCCACCGTCTCGAGCACCACGTCCGCAGCATTGTCGACCTGATAGATGTCGTTGTCGCCGTGGCCGATCATCCGGTCCGCGCCACCCTTGCCATCGAGCATGTCAGGGCCGTCGCTGCCTCGGAGGATGTCATTGCCGATATTGCCGTTGATGAAGAAGATGGGTGCGCTGTAGTCGTTGGTCGTATGTGAGAGCAGGTAGTCGGCGGTGAGACTCGCGCCAGAGGTCATCTGCACCGCACTCTGTCCGGTAAGTGCGAACTGGACACGAGCCACGGTCTGAAAACCCTTGCTTGCATCCAAAAGGGTCATGCCGGTGACATTGCCGCCGACATCGAACGCTCCCGACGGGACGGTCGTCTGCGCGAAGTTCGTGCCGGCAAAATTGATCTGATAGGCTTGTGGCCCTGCAACACCGGCGACGGTGGGCTGGAAGGCGACACCTCCTCCAGTTAAGCCGTATGTAAGCCCATACACCTTGATGGGGCCCGCACTTCCAGGGAATAAAAAGCCTGTATCGAGGCCGTCTGTATCGTCGATCGTAATCGTGAAGGTAGACATGGCAAAACGTCTCCTTATGGATCGTCGAAAGCCCCGGTCGCCTTTCTTATCGTGAGCGGTCCCGCTATTTCACCTCGCGGGATCGGCTCAGTCGTCACGGAGATGCTTGGCATTATAGCAAGAAGCCGGGGTTACGCATCGGCACCATTGGAGGTACCGGCGCATCGGCCCGCTTCGGTTCTTCCTACTTTGGTTCCTCATTTCGAGGGTCAATCTGGACGGGAGCATACGAGCAGAGTCACATCTGGAGGCGTTTGCTACCGAATGCCAGATCGGTTGGCGGTGCGCCGCTGTCGATCGAGAAGCAGTCCATTGAGACCCAAGGTTAGGGATGACGCCGCGAGTGCCGCTCCATCCTTTCCCTCAAGCAAGAGGAATTGCGGCGCAACCTGCTAATCCAGCTCATTCAGCATCTGCCGTGAGCGCTGTAACAAGGCACTCACCGCGCGCCGCTGCTCCATCATGGCCCGCGTGTGCGTGCCAGCCTTGAGTGCATTCTGATGGCCGGGCGGGGCTCCCGATCCCGACGCGCCACCATGCACGCGGCACCGCCGCTTGCCATGAACGGCCGGAGCCTGGCACGAGAGGCCCAACCGCGTCCGACCCCCAGGGGGCTCATGCGCATCGGACCGGTGTTGCGCAGATGCTCAGATCCAGGTCGAGCGTCGGTCATCAGAGGTCTCCTCCACAGAGGGCCGTTTGAGGCGCTCATCGTCTGCCCACAGCGCTGCGGGAGGATCGACCGCAAGCCTCGCCACAGGCTGATGATCGATGACTTGAGAGCCGGATGGCCCGGAGCCTCTGCGGGGCAGCCGGTGCGGCGCGCGGGCGTCCACCGCCCCGACGACGGCTTGCCCGCCTGCCCCAACATTGACCGTCTCTACGTTGACCAGGGCCGCCCCTTTGCCGCGGTGACGGTCAAGCCCCTCAAGCTGCCGCTGAAACATCGCCATCAGCCGGGTCGCTTGCCGGAAGCAGAGGTCTTGCGCTTCGGGCGTTTTCTGCGCCATGGCTTTGCGCATGCAATCGACGGCGGCATGGTGCACCAGGACGATCTGAGCAGCGGCCATCCCTTCGAGGCCATCCTGCGGCTTCAGGGCCGCCAGCGCCGCAACGGCGGCCGCCGCCTGTCGGTTGGCTTCACTGCCATCAGCGGCGAGGGGTAGCGCCATGATTATCTGCGAGACCAACTCCTGCTGGAGATCGGCGTCATCCCGGTTGCGGCTTTAAAGCCAACGTTGGCCAGCTTTTCCGCCGGCCCGATCTGGTTAGTCATGATGTGTCTCCTCGACATTGAGTGAGACAGCGAAATACTCCCGGCTTTGGGTAGAGCGGCACTCCCCCATTCGAAGAAATCCGAAACCGGTTGTGGATAAAAGGCCCTGGCAACGCGTCAGTCATGACCATTGGCTGCGGTGATGCACGCTAATCCGGTCGAGGGTCCATATAGCAGTAGGCCTCAGGTACATCCTCAAGAATGGCGCACCGCACGCCCGCCTTCGCCCTCCCATTGGTACGAACCCGGGAGCCGGACGCACAGCACGTCCCACAGAAGACGGCCCCCTACAGCGGCCCAGCGTCGCCTTGCCGCCTATGGGCCGACGGCGCAGGCAACCTCAATCCAACTCATTCAGCATCTGGGCAAGCATTTCAACAGGTCGCTCGCTGCCTGGCGCCGTTCAATCATGTCTTGAGTGGGCAGTCCCGTCTTCAGCGCATTCTGATTGCCCATTGACACTCCCGTTCTGCTGGCTCTGCCGTGCATTCGGCACCGCCTTTTCCCGCGAACGGCGGGTGCTTCACAGACGAACCCTGAGTGCGTCATCGCTCCACACCGCAGACTGCGCTGCGTGCCCCTGTTGCGCATATGGTCACCCACGTCGGGGCATCCGGTTGAGCCATGCCTCGCCACCCCCACAGACCGGGTCGCCGTCCGCCCCAAGGGACTCCCATCGCCGCTCCCTCCCCTGTTTCGCCGTCCACAACACAAAGACTTTCGCGCGGGAACACGTCTGTCGCGATTCTCATTGCGTCAGCCTGGACTCTGATCACGCTGCAGGGCGGTCAACCTTACCCTGCCATAGGCGGCGTCGAGATCGTCCTGGGCAATAGCCGCATCGCCCGGGCGATCCCCGGATTGTCCGATACAGTGTTGAGGCATTGAATCGGCTGGGTGGAGGCCGCACGATCGGTCCAAAGCAAATTCGACCTGTCTTAGACGCGACGGCGGGAGGTGTGATCGCGATCCGGGGGCTCTTACGTCAGGACCTTCGCCACGAAAGACTGTGATGAGGAAGGGGCTGTGCGACAGCCGACCGGGTCAATCCTGGCTGTCCTGCCTGAACGGATTGGTGATGGTCAGGTCTGGACCAATCCTCTGCCCGTCCTGCAGGTCTTCGGAGTAGAGGGTTGTGCACCCTGCGCCTGCGGCTGCCGCGACGATCCCGCTATCATAAATCGAGAAACCGTAGCGGCGCATGATGTCGACGGCCTGGTCGTGCGTCTCGAGCGTAACCGGCTGGACCTCACAGACATACCGGACCCCGGCAAGAACGTCGCACGCCTCGTCCAAGCCCATCCTGAGCTTCCTCGTCATGACATTCACGGCCTCGTTGAGGACTTGGACGCTGACCGTGCCACCCTGCGCGAGGAGAGCCTCAGCCCGGTTAGCCTTGGTCGTGTCTCCGGACAGCAGATAGAGAACGACATTGGTGTCGAAGAATGGTTTAGCGTTCATTGGCTTCGAGCCGGTCGAACTTGAACCCTTCGGGAAGGCGGCCGCGGTACTTGCGCAATCGGGCCAGCACCTCGCCCACATCGGGCTTCTTCGAGACCTCGAAGGCTCGGGATCCCGCGACCATAATCTCGATATCGTCACCTTCCTTGAGCCCCAAGGCCTCAACGACGGCAGTGGGGAGACGAACCGCAAGGGAATTGCCCCATTTTGCAACTTGCATCCTAGCCTCCATGATACACGCTTCGGCAAACGTATATCTAGGCCATTGGCGGCAGAACGCAAGTCGGCCCCCGAAATCATCGCAGCCCAGGATCCCGCTTCTGGGTTTCGTGGCGGACACCGACGCCTCCTATGACGGCTGGACGGCGCAAGTCTTCGGCAAGGGAATATGTCGGGGGCGGCAGCGTGGGATCAAACGGACGAATGGAGCGCTGTTCGTCACGGAGCACATCTCGGACTGGGCTGCGGATTGACGTATGTTAATCAGCGACCACGTATCCGTGATGGGTTTCAGCGGGGCAGGAGAAACTGGCTGCATCTTTGGGGCGAGCCCTCATCTGCGTGCAAGCGCGGACGTTATCGGCCAAGCTGGAACTACCTCTTTTTCACGGCATTTTTCCGTAGGCTGCTTCTGAAGCGCCTCAATGGACTGGGAGGCCTCCTCACCTACTTGGCAATGGCGGGTGGGGAGGCTCTTCTTTCAGATGCTTTCTGGAGTCACAGGCATCACAGTCAAGGTCACGATTGGAAATCCTGTGTGATGGACCCAATCAGATCAGGCTGCGTTAATTGGGCTTCATGAGCGGATGAGCCGATGCACCATGCCAATCTCAACGCCTCCTCTGAGAAGCTGAACGCAGTTGAGGCGCAACTCGCTCATTTTGAGAGGTGCACGGCCATTGCCTCAACCTGTCTGCTGATCGTGACTATAGTGACCTATGCGATACGGCTTTGAGTGCGCCTATCCACCTGTCAGAAGGCGTGATGTTACTCGAAGAGGCTGCGCCTCGGCAGTTGTGGCGACAGTTCGGGCTTCTTGCTTGCGGGATCACTCTCAGGCCTATTCTTTGGCTCCGGCGTCAGATGTTCGCTCGCCGCCAGGATCGTCGCCGGCCATATCCCCAGCTCCTTATCGATCGTCCGCAGCAGCTCGTCGTCCTTTATCACATAGTCGAGCACCCCTTGCAGGAAATGGGCCGATCTCGCAGACGCACGGATAGTCTCAGGCTGAAGGCCCGTGATACTCAGGAAACGGATGATCCGGTCCACGTCAGCAACGATGAAGTTGAAGACCTCGACGGCAATGTTCTCAGCGTCAGCCCGCCCTTTGACGGCCTTGCCCTGGCCTGCCTCTGTCATCTTCAACCTCAGCTTGTTGTGCCCATCTCGTTACGAATGACTACCATAGGCAGGCTTTATTGAGGCCCCCATCACGCGGGCGCGCAACAGCCAAGCGGAGGTAGCTTGGCTAACTTGGCTACGGTGCTCAAGTGCAGCCCGTCTTATCTCATGGGTCGGAGCGATGAGGTTGCTGTTGCGGCGGGAACTCACCGCGTAAAAGCCGCGTCTTCTGCTTCCGTCGAGCCTTCCATTTGCGGTCAAGGCCCTCAGAATTGTCGACGAACTGCTGATTGCAGGCCATATCGAGGCCACTCGTCTCGCGGTCAGACGGGCCCGGAAATCATCCACCACCGGATAAAGCAGTGGCAAAGCCACCACGCTCTGCGAGGCTCCGCGCTGCGAAGCTCGCGTCGGTCGCTTCGTTCAACCGTTTTCAAGGCGCAGCACCGGCGCGGATGGGCTCAAGCGACGAGGCGATCAGCGTCTCGGCCCGTTCAAGCGCCAGCCTTCTGGTTCGAGCCCCCGGATGAGGACGAGCGCACCGATCGTGCGGAACGCTACGGGCGCCCAACCTCAGCAACTCTCCTGGCGCCGTTGTGCCGGGATGCGGCGTGGTGTGGCTCCGTTCAAGCGAATTCGCTGATGGCTGAGGGCACCTCATCCACACCAGAACGCTCACATTGCCCAACCATGCAATCAGGCACCGATCCATGTCTTTGCCTGACCGCCATCGCGGGAAATCCCCCAATGCGCCGCGTCCTATCCCTTTTGAGACCGTTCTGATCGACAGCTCACTCGATAGGATCAAGACTGTCTCTTGGTGGATCAATGTGATGAGTAGTGGCACCTCAGGACATCCTGTCCGGCATCATGAACAAGGTGGATGGGAGCCAGTCTTGACCCCGCAGGATGCCGGGAATTTGCTCGTCGTCATCATCACGAGTTGGATCACCGCGATCGGCACTCTCATCGTCCTAGGAAGGTTTCATGTGGGCCTGATGCTAACAGTCCTCGGCTTTGTCACCGTCCTGATCATTCTGAGCACCGGCGTATCCCTATTCATCGCGGCGATGGTCCAGAAGGTATCATCGGACCGGCGAGGCCGGTCCCGCCTCAAGAGCACCTTCGGCCGCACGCCCCAATCAGGCGGCTCGGCAGAGCGCGTAAGCCAAGCATCGTAGAGCGTCCCTGGCTGATTCAAGCTGAAGGGACCTGGAGATCAACCCGATGCTCATGGATGACGAGACTAAGAGTGCCTAACAAAACCGTTTGCATTGGTTGAAGCAGATGAGCGCACATCCGAGCGTGGTGAAGGCCAGATGGATGTCCTCGCGTCGTTCATAGCGAATGGTGAGGCGACGGAAGCGGTTGAGCCAAGCCAGCGTGCGCTCCCCCACCCAGCGATGCCGTCCCAGGCGCTCACTGTCGTCGACACCACGTCGGGCAATTCTGGGCGCGATGGAGCGTTGACGACATTCCGCGTGGCAGCGCCGATGATCATAGGCCTTGTCGGCGTGCAGTTTGTCAGGGCGGCGTCTCGGGCGCCCCGGTCCATGACGCACCGACGGCACGGCATCGAGGGTGGGTGCGAGCATCAGGCTGTCATGCCGGTTGGCTCCGCTCAGGCTGATCCCGAGCGGTGTGCCCGCCCGGTCGACCACAACATGGCGCTTCGTGCCCGGTTTGCCGCGATCCGTCGGGTTCGGGCCAGTGCCGGCGCCCCCTTTTTAGCCGCGATGGACGAGGAGTCGAGCGCAGCCCGGCTCCAGTCGAGTTTGTCGGCATCCGCCAAGCGCTCAAGCAGGATGCGATGCAGGCGGGTCCACACGCCGGCAGCTTGCCAGTCGCGTAGCCGGCTCCAGCATGTCATCCCCGAGCAGCCGATCTCAGACGGCAGCATCTCCCACGGAATGCCCGAGCGCAGGACAAAGATGATACCAGCCAGCGCTGCGCGGTCACCGACCCGCGGCCGGCCACCTTTGGGCTTGGCCGGTTCAGGTGGGAGGAGCGGTTCAATCACCGCCCAGAGAGCATGAGAAACAAGAGGTTTGGCCATACCAAGCCAACGCGCTCACCCCAGTTTTGTTAGGCGCTTTTAGAGCAACATCCCGTCTGCAGGCTGCAAACCGCTCGATCAGGAGACACCTTTACCGCAGGAGCGCTTTGAAACGACCGCTTTGGGTCAGAATTTCATGTTCCAGCCGCTTCACGAACGTCGGCACTTGAGTGTCGAAGCGGACCAAACGCTTACGTCTCGGCCGTGCCAAAGTACGAATCTCCCCTGCCCTTCAGGAATACCTGCTTTGCCCGTTTTATGCTTCCAGGTCGATTTGATTTTGGTTGATTGTATTGAAGTCTGTTTGTTCGTCTGATGAACTGGACAGGCTATCTGAATGGATTCTATTTTAGATCTCGGCGTGCTCAACTGGCTTGATATCGATTGATATTCAATCAGCGGCGGCTGCCACTAACGACACCCCGAGCCACGGTGCCTCGAGGCCCATACTCTTTGAGAATCCCCGAGCAAGCTTTCGACTTGCCGATCTCGTTATATTGCTCCCACATCTGGTCCATTATCTCTGATAGATCAGGATCTTGGAAAGCAGATGCCACAGGCTTCCCTGACGCTCGCTCAATGTGAGTTGCCAATCTTTCGAGATTTACCTTGTAACCACAAACTTTCTCGCCGTATTTCGTACTGCTGATTGAGATCATGCCACTTTGGATATCTTGCGCCCATACCGGTCCTGCGAACCCCAAAGCGATTATCGGCAACACGGTTCTTATCATGATGTTCTCCCGTCAGGCGTGAACGGATATACCAGCGCTATAGATAGCCGGCTCTTGCCAAGAGCTGGCTATTAAGATTGTGCCGCCACCTTCGTGATTCAGTAGAGGCTCTCCTCATCGAAGCGACAATTGGCGCGTGATCCAATCTCAGTTCTATTAATATGGAGGGCTCGGCGTCGATAGATGATGGGGAGAAACCACCATCACACATCAAGTGGAACGTGTCGACAAGCGCTGTAAGGGCCGAGATAAGCTCCCAAAATACCAAGCACGCGATGCCTCCTCATGCCGCCTTTCAGCAGGAGCATCGAGCACTGTTGCAAACACGAAATGGACGCGCCGCAGCGCAAGCGCCAGCCTTGCTGCCTTTCCCGGGGTATCGCTGACCAATGCCATGATCGCCATTGGCTTGGCGGCCATGCCAATCTTAATACGCTTGGCGCGTGCCCAAGTTATGTCGATCCACAACGCTGGATACGTCGACGGGGCTCAGGCGATCGGACTGCCAACCTCCTGGATTACTTGGCGCTATATCCTCCCGAATGTGATCTTGCTCTTGGTTATTCAAGCAACGATCACGATTGCAACTGCGATCACCGCAGAAGCGAGCCTATCCTTTCTCGGAATTGGTCAACAGTCTCCGAACCCATCATGGGGCTCGATGCTGAACGCCGCCAAGGACTTCATGGCGCAGGCCCCTGGATGTCGATTTTTCCTGGCGCAGCAATCTGCATCGTTGTGCTGGCCCTAAACCTTCTCGGCGACGGATTGCGCGATGCTGTCGACCCGCGTGAGGCCTAGCCATATCTACGCGCCATATCACGATAAGGATTTCATTCTATGACCAAAGTTCTCTTCAACTCCGCAACGATCCTGTCCATGGACCCGAAGTCGGAATTCTTTCGCCTGGAGATCTTTTGGTCGAAGGTGATCAGATCCTTGCCGTTGGGCCCGCTCTCGAGGTCCCTGAAGGCACCGAAACCATCGATGCCCAGGGGTGTACGCTGCTTCCGGGCTTGATCAATGCCCGCATCCACACGTGGCAGACCGCGGTTCGAGGGTTCGGCGTCAATTGGACAGGCGTCGAGCATAGACCGGCCTGGTCGAGGCTCACGTTGCTGCCAATGCAGGGGCGCCTTGCCCTGAAAGACCAATTCCCTGGATCGTACTGTTGGGCTACCCGCGTAGCACAGACCGCGCTATTCGATCATCCGCTCACGAAGACCACGTTGCTCTCGTCTAACGGGAAGCCTCCCCTTCCCATGGTACTCGGCGCAGCGATTGTGTTGGTCAGGGCAGCATAGGCGGTACTGGCGTCTCCGAATGGCGTGACCGCGCTGGCCCGACGTTCGGAGCTGGCTCCTTACGCAACAGCGATTGCTTTTAGGGCCCGCCGAACCGCGATACGGGCAGCCTCGACGTGTCCAGCCGTCAAGAGCTCATCGACAATTCTGAGAGCCATCAACGCATCGGGCCGCTGGACTACGTCTGGCGGGACAGCCGGGCGATGATCCCCTGCTCCACCAGCAAGATCTTCGCTCTGGCCCGTTAGGTAGGCCGAACTGCACTTGAGCACGGCTGCGAGACTTGCCAACGCATCCTCGCCAGGATGTTGAGAACGACCCGTGATGATGTCGTGAATAAAGCCTGCCTCAAGGCCTGCTTCCAGAGAGGCCCTACGCCAAGAGATCTTGAGAGCGCTAACCCGCTCCCCGATGCGCTCCTTGAGAATCGCGTTCACACTTGGCTCCCCCTGCGGGCCGACGTGACCCGAAAAGCGAAATGGCAGGGAGGCGGTCCATCCGCGCTCTCCCCGCCTGCCTTTCGGCTCTGAGCATCTTCAACCCGATATGGTTAACAGGCCCCTAATTCTCGAGCGCCCTCGGCTCCCGCGGGCGTTGTCTCGCTGACAAGAGCATCTGCCAGTCCTGTGAACGTCGCGTTGAGCACAATCCGCACGGTCAGGCCCCTCGGCGACAAACCGCCGTGGTACGGATTGTTGGTCGAGAGTGCGCCGAGCTGCGATCCTAAGCACCATGACAAGGTAAAGGTTCCGTTCCTCAGTCCTTGCCCGATAGAACCCATCCGACGCCGCAACGCTCTTGAGCCCTCCCAGCGGCGTTAGCAATTCCCAACCTCGGAGCAGTGCCTTTCTCCAACTGAGGGCCAGGGATCTGAATCCTCTGCTGGAACCTAAAACCCAAGCCTCACGTTCAAATCCACATCTGACTCTGCCGGACATAGGAACCTCAACCGATGCAACGTTGGCCTGAGCGCCTTTGGATTGTCCGGCATGGCGAGAGTGCCGGTAATGTCGCACGCGACGCCGCCCATGCGGCCGGCCTACCCCGCATCGACATCGCCCACAGAGACGTTGACGTCCCCTTGAGTGAACTCGGCGAAGAGCAATCCGCTGCCCTTGGACGCTGGTTCGCCGCTCTGCCTGCAGCCGAGCGACCTAACGTGGTCCTGACCTCTCCCTATCTGCGAGCACAACGCACGGCAGAGATCATTGAGCGGGAAGGTGGTGCCTCTGTTGAGCGCCATACGTTCGTCGTTGACGAGCGTCTGCGCGAGAAGGAGTTCGGCATCCTCGACCGCCTGACACGATCAGGCATTGAGGAATTCCATCCCGATCAAGCCGAGTTTCGCCAGCTGCTGGGAAAGTTCTATCACCGACCACCGGGTGGCGAGAGCTGGTGCGACGTCATCTTACGCCTCAGAAGTGCGCTCGACACTATATCTCTCCACCATAGCGGCTGCCGTGTGCTCATCGTGGGCCATCAGGTCGTGGTGCTGTGCCTGCGGTATCTTCTCGAGAACATGACGGAACAGAAGATCCTGGAGATTGATGCCAAAGGTGATGTGGCAAACTGCTCTATCACGGAGTATCGACTTGATCCTGGCATCGGCGAGCACGGACAGCTGATGTTGCACTGCTACAACTTCGTTACTCCCCTTGAAGAAGCTGGCGCGCCCGTGACGTCAGAACCCGACGCTAAAGTCGCAGCACGATGAAAAGGGCGGAGATCACTTCCGAATTCCTTGGCCGTATCCTGCTCCCGCAGCCTGCTGAAGATGGAGACAAGGATCAGCGCGGGCGTGTCCTAGTGATCGCAGGAAGCACTTCGGTTCCTGGAGCCGCTCTTCTGGCAGCTACCGCTGCGCTGCGGGCTGGCGCTGGAAAGTTGCAGATCGCGACCTGTCAGAGTACGGCGACCCACCTCGGTCTCGCTGTGCCGGAGGCGCTGGTTCTCGGATTAGAGGAGACGTCTTCAGGTGAAATTCATCCGAGCGCCGCTGTTCGCCTCCGGGAGTGGGTCACGCGCTGCGACGCGGTGGTCATAGGACCTGGGATGCTCGACGAACACGCTGTCTTTGCGCTCACCACAGATCTCTTGGGCTCTGCCCCCGGATCGGCATTCGTCTTGGACGCCGGGGCGCTTAGTGGGCTGAAGGACATCGCAGCTATCTTGGCCCGCCATAACGGTCGCATCGTAATTACGCCTCATGCTGGGGAAATGGCTAACCTGCTCGGCGTCCCAAAGGATCAGGTCCTTAGCAAGCCAGCCGAGATCGCTATTCAAGCGGCGAGCCTGCTCCACTGTGTAGTGGCGCTCAAAGGACCTTCCACCCACATTGCCTCTCCTGAGGGAGGCATCTGGACATACAGCAACGGCAATGTCGGTTTGGCAACATCTGGATCAGGAGACACGCTGGCAGGCATTATCGCCGGCCTGCTGGCTCGCGGCGTCAGCCCGCTCGAAGCCGCGCAATGGGGTGTCTTCCTTCACGGCGAGGCTGGCAATCGCTTGACCCGCACCCGCGGTCCGCTTGGCTTCCTCGCGCGGGAGCTCCTTGCTGAAATTCCTGCCATTATGGCGAACCTCCATTGAAACTGTGCGCATGTTAACGATGTGCGCGTCAACGAAAACAAGACGATTTGTTCCGCTATTGCAAAGTCACGCGAAATGCTCGTGAACAAGACTTGGCGGCCGCTTCGAAACGGTCAAGTGGTAACGGCAAATCATTTTGTCAGTGTGCCGCAGGAAGGCCTCGCTGATACAAGAGATACATTCTGTATCGAGCCGAAATGCGGTATGGTGGGCAACATGCGTTGATCAGACAGGGGGGCCCGCATGAAAAAGGCGCGTAAGCTCTACGAAAGCCCAAACGGCGATCGTTGGTATCTGATCCGTGATACCTCAGGCGCGGTGTTCATCCGCCATGAAGCCAACATCGCCTCTGGCGGGTCTGTAGAGCACGAAGAGATTGTGAGCTTTCTTAGCCGTGGCGCAGGGCCAGAACAGCAGGAATTGATGCGCCTGATCGGCATGATTGTTGAAGAGCACCCCGTCGATAGGTAAACCTCCCGCGTGAACGAGGCAATAACGACAATGTTTGTCGTATCAACGGGGCGCTTTCACTCGGGTCAAACAATCTAGCCTGCGGATCTTGGCTCCGGTCCTCATCTTCGTGATCTCCATCTGAAGTGCCTCAAGTTTCTCGATTGGCTCTTAACTAGCGCGTCAGTTCGCGAATATTCCTCGCTCAGGTCAGCTAACTCGGTTTCGAGTTTCTTACGCTGCGCATCAAAAATTTGCTCGTGGCTGGCTTGAACCTGTAGCGCGCGAATGTGCATCCTTTGGTCGATGACCCTCTCCGCCATTATTCTCAGCTAAATAGCTGAGGTGATTGATGAACATCTTAGACAATTTCAGCCTTCCTCACCTTTGTCGCTAGCATGGCGTTCGAAACACTGCGATTACTCGGGTAGCAATCCGCGTTGCTGCATCGTTGAGGCGGTAAGGCTATGGATTCAGGCGTCTAACCGACTCAGTTGCAACTAACGGCGAGTTTAGAACTGAGCAGAAGCGTCGCCGTTGTTTTGGCCCGAAGGATTGCTGGAGCGCTCATGAGCCCTATTTCGCGGTCGTAGCTGCGCTATTCGATAACCTTTAGAGTTGAGACAAACGAAAAGATGGCCACCCGAAAGGCACGCCTAGATGGCTTCGTCACTGACCGGGCGCCTGCTCCTGGCCAGTTGGTTCAAGTCTTGGCTGAAGATCATGTAGGAACCTACGTCCTTCCGTTCCCATGTCAGAACGTCGATGGCGCGTGGCGAAATGGGGAAACAGGCGAAGCGGTTCATGCTTATTTCCAGGGCTGGCGCGAGCTTCGACCTTTACGCCAAAACAGGATGAGATTGCTCGAAGGATAGCAATGATCCGAAGCTCCAGAAGCGGCATCCGCTGGGAATGGATGCAGAAAAAGAGCGCCCATTCGGCTGACGCTCTAGGTGGGCCGCGATTGCGACCATCGAGGGAGAACGACCGTGCCAGGAGGCACAAGCATGAGGCTGCGCCCGAAAGGTAAACACTTCCCTACCCTAACGAACCGTAGGAACGCTCACGGGTTTGCTAGACCTGCTCCATGAGCCTTGGCGTATAGTTCTCTCACATTGACCATCATTCTGATCCTTGGGACTTCCGGTGGGGCGGACATAGCGGAGCCACCGTCAATCTCGCGAACAGCTCAGCACCTGAGGGGTTTGGAGCGAAGGACAACCTTATTGGTAATAAGAATGTCACGGGCACGCAGCTTGCTGATACGCTCACAAAAAATTCAGAGGCGAACATCCTTCGTGGGAACGCAGGCAATGACAACCTTGTCGGCGGATCCGGAAACGAGACGCTCGATGGCGGGACAGGCGGAGGCATATTAAGGGGTGGCGCTGGATACGACACAGATATCTTCTCCGGCTCCAAATGGGATCACACATTCACTCTTGGAGCTGATGGCGTCGTAATCGTGAGTGGCACCACGGAGACGGATTTAGTCTACGAGACTGAATCCTTCCAATTCGCGGATGGCACATACAACTTTAAGCAGTTGGTCGCTGCGCCGCCAGGCGTTAAGCCACTCCAAGCTCCTATCGTAACTACTCCGGTTACGGCTGAGACGTCGACGAGCACGACGCTTGCAGGTGGTTCACTCAACCTCGTTGCAAGGGGCAACGCCAACATTTTAGTGACTGGCAATGCTCTCGACAACGTTCTCACAGGCAACAGCGGCAGAACCGCTATCAACGGCAGCGCTGGTGCTGGCAAGGTGAATGGTGGATATAGCAACGACACGCTTTATGGCGGCAGTGGCGAGGTGGTCATGCTTGGCTTAAGTGGAGAGCGGTTTGATAGCTATCCGGCCAGTCGGTC
>JAYSGD010000040.1:0-14784 GCA_041913065.1 Microvirga sp.
AACTACTTCAGGGCTGCTGGATATGAACCGGAGTAAGCGGAAATGGCTCTAGAAGTCGGTCTGGGAGCAGATACTTGTTTCGCCGCATGATGCCACTCCATCGTTGGCGTCCCGCCGTTCCATACCTGAAGTCTCATCGCGCATGCCTTCAGGGCGGTGGCAACGGACATCACTGCCAGGATCAATGAGGCGTTTCGGAACATCTCCTCGTAGCCGTATGCCGTAATCAACGGCGTGCTCAGGAGGGGCGAACAGAACTGACCAATGAATACGGAGGCGGTCAGGATGCCGCCAGCCAGCCCTCTCCTCCGGATCGGCGCAATCCCCAGAGCAAGTGTTACGAAGCCCGGCGAGACCAGCGCGTAGCCTGCACCGATGGCCGAGGCTGCAAGGAACCACGCCGGAGGTGTCGCGGCATGGGCTAGCAGCAGAAACCCTGTTGCCATCGCACCATAGCCCACCGCGAAGACGCCGACATCTCCGATAATATGCTGGACCCGGCTGTACAGAAGCGCGAAGCAGCCGCCCGAGAGCATCAGGACACCGAGCGCCGATCCGGTCATCAACGGGCTATCGTAGCCGGTACCCACGAAGAAGAACGACAACTGGGTCGGCATGACGAAGAAGATCATGTTCGTCGCAGCCTGGAGAAGCACGAGCAGCGCGAAGACAAGGCCCCATGATGAAGGCCTCGCGGAAGTGCCCTGCGAGCTGGCATCCGGATTTCGCGATGTCCGTTGCGGATCGACAATGACCGTCCACATCAACGGCAGGAAGAGCGCGGCAACACCGTAGATGGCAAAGGGCAGACGCGGCGAGATTGCAGCGAGCCACCCAGCGAGCGAGATGAACGCAAGTCCACCGAAGTTGCGGGCCGATATCTGGAGCCCTGTCAGCGCGCTTCGGTCGGCACCGGTGAAGTAGTCGCCGATGAGCGCAGTCTGCGCCGTCATGATGAGCGCGACGGCGCCCCCCAGGACCAAGCGGCTGGCAAAGATGGCCGGTAGATCGGGAAGGAGCAGCTCTGCGGATCCGGACAGCACGAAGAGGATAACCCCGGCCAGCAGCATCCGTCGCCGACCGTGCCGATCGGCGACGAGACCCACGAACGGCGCGAGGATGGCAACGGCGATCGAGGGCGCAGGCACCAGCAGCCGCACCAGCATCGCGGCGTTCGGATCATGCGCGAACAGGCGCTCAAGCCCGGGGAGCGCGGGACTGATCGTGGCATTGACCATGGTGGTGAGCGACGCTGCCAGCAGCAGCGCGATCGCGCGGGTCCTGCCAGATCCGTGTCGATCTCGGATTCTCGGTATTGGCCATGACGTTCCTCTTGCTCAAATCGATGATTCGAGACACGGTGCGACTTCAAGTCGACTTGAGGTCAAGCATGGGAATGATGGATATTGGCGAAGTCGCCGAACGTGCGGGCGTGCCGGCCTCGACATTGCGTTACTACGAGGAGATCGGCCTGATCCGATCGGTCAGCCGGCATGGGCTGCGGCGGCAATTCGATCCCGATGTCCTCTTGAGGTTATCGCTGATCGAACTCGGGAAGACGGCAGGCTTCTCGCTCACCGAAATCACGGGCATGTTCGGCAAGGATGGCAGGCCCGACATTCCCCGCGATCAATTGCATGCCAAGGCGGATGACTTGCAGCGCCAGATGATCGACCTGCGCGTGCTGCGGGATGCCCTTCGGCATGTGGCGGAGTGTCCGGCCCCGTCGCATCTGGAATGCCCGACCTTCCGCAAGCTCCTCAGGACAGCGACGCGCAGACGCGTCAGCCGTCCGGCAGCCAGTACCACTCGGCGAGTAGAAGGAGACCGCGCCAGCGCACGGCCAGCTACGGTCCTGCATCGAAGACCTCTGAGGAGCTAGGCAGGTATCTGGAGGACATCCGGATGCAGCAGTGGTGCGTCCTTGATCCAGATCCGTGCCCCCTGCGGCCTGACCGTCGCCTTTAGGTCCATGTGGGCAGGTAGTCTGCCCCAACCCTGTGCTTCCAGCGTCTCCCCGCCGACGGACATCTCGCCGGAAAGCACGAGAAACTCCAGTCCGCGCACGTTCTCGACCGTCACGGCCTCGCCAGCGGCCCAGTCCCCGAGGCTCACCCTCTCTTGGCCGTCGTCGAACAGCACGCTCGCGCTCGTTGCACCTTTCCGAGGGCTGGCCCCGTCGCCTTCGCCGGGCTGACGAACGATCTGCGCCTGATCGCCGGCACGGAACTGCCAGAGACGCACGAAGATGGTGCAGCCGTCTTCCGAAGCTGGGATGTGGGAGGTTCCGGGCGGATTGCGGAAGTAGCTTCCGGCTGGATAGTTGCCATGCTCATCCTGGAACGTGCCTTCGAGCACGACGATCTCCTCGCCACCACCGTGGGTGTGGCGCGGGAAGGCGCTGCCGGGCGCATAGCGGACGATGGAGGTGGCGCGGGCGACCTCGCCGCCGATCCGGAACAGCATGCCCCGGTCCACGCCGGCGGCCGGGCTCGGGATCCAGTCCAGCTTCGCCGCCTGGACGATTGCGGGTTTGGTCAGGTCGTCATTGATGAGCATGGTCGGTCTCCCTCATGGTCAGCACCATCCGGAACTTCACGTTGCCGGACTTCATCCTCTCGTAGGCCTCGACTGCCTTCTCCAGCGGCATGGTCTCGATCAGGGGCCGCACACCCGTCAGCACGCTGAAGTCGAGCGTCCTCTCGTTCTCGTAGGGTGATCCGGTGATCGACCCCAGCACGCTGCGCTCGCCGCCGACGAGGTATCCGGCCGACACGGGCAGCGGATCCTTGCCTGCGCCCAGCAGCACCAGGCGTCCCTGCGGCGCAAGCCCATCCATCAGGGACGATACCGCTTCCGCATTGCCGATGGTGGTGATGATCGCCTTGGCGCCACCCATCGCCTTGAGCCGCTCGCTTGCGTTCTCCCGATTGGTGTCGATGTAGACGTGCGCCCCAAGCTCGAGGGCATCCTTGGCGATGTCCTCGCCGCGACCGACGGCCACGACCCTGAACCCCATCCTGCGGGCATATTGCAGCGCCATGTGACCGAGCCCGCCGATGCCGAGGATCGCCACCGTGTCGCCGGCCTCGGCACCGGACTTCCTGAGCGCATTGAACGTCGCGATCCCGGCACACAGGATGGGAGCTGCCTCCTCGGCCTCGAGCTCGTCGGGAATCGAGACCAATCCCGTGCCCCGGGCGAGCATCATCTCGGCATAGCCACCGTCACACGAGGCACCGACAAACGGCTGGTTCCGACAGAGCTGGAACAGGCCCTGGCGGCACTGGGTACATTCGTTGCAATGGCCGCCGAGCCGCCCGACGCCAACGCGCTGGCCAATTCTCCAGATCGACGGAACACCCTCGCCGAGGGCGACGATGCGGCCCACCACCTCGTGACCCGGCACGCGCGGCGGCTGAAGCGTCGGATCGGCCCTGTCGATGTCGGCGGCGTCCGCACCGCAGATCCCGCAGGCCTCGACCGCGATCAGGACCTCGCCCTGCCCAGGCGTGGGCGTCTCACGCTCCACAAGCTCGAGGGTGCCGGGCGTCGTCACCTGCATGGCCCGATAGGTTTTCCTCATCGTTCCGTCTCCCTACTTCCCTGTATCCGCTGAAGGAGCATCGGAGGCTCCTGCGCTGGACGCGTTCGATCTCTTCAAGAGCTCCGCGACGGCACGTCCTGCCGCCTCGACCGCTCCGGCGAGGTAGCCGGGCTCAGTTGAGCTGGTTTCGCTGCCCGCCAGGGAAATGTGTGCCTGCCAGTCGCCGCCGACCCATGGCCGTCGGTCCGGGCTCGGATGTCCGCCGGCGACCCGATCGGCGGCGGTGGCGGTCAGGGGATCGGCGGCCCAATCCTTGAACAAGGTCGCAAGCGGATTGGCCGCCTCACGCCCGAACAGACTGGCAAGCTGCTGGACGTAAGCCGTGACGAGCGCGTCCTTCCCGACCGCAAGGCGCCGTTTCGCGGGAACTCCGACGAATCCGAACAGCGCCGCCTTTCCGGAAGCGGTCGTCGCGTCGTGGATCTCGACCAGCGGTCCCACCATGCTCTGGGCCGTGCCGGAAAGACCCCCATCGCGCCAGAAGGGACGATCATAGAGTGCGAAGAACTTGGCGTGCGGGGCCATCCACGTCGGCGTATCGCGCCAGCGCTGGGCTGTGGCAGCATCAAGAGCGGGCGAGAACGAGACGGTTGCCTCGAGCAGGCGCGGCGGCAGGGCGAAGAGGACGTGTGAGGCGCGCACCTTCTGCTCTGACCCGTTCTGCCCGATGAGGCTCACCTCGACATCCTGTCCATCGCGCGCAACCCGCACCACGCGGGCATTGAGCCGGATGCTTGGTTCTGGAAGGCTGGATGCGAGCGCACGGATGATGGCTCCGGTCCCTCCGGCCAGTCGCATGGATTGCGGCTCCTGCCGCATGCCCCGGAAGCGCTGCGGCGCTTCGCCCGGCGTCCGTTGGTAGATCACGTCGCCATCGCTGTGCTGCGGAATGGATGACAGGCCGAGTTCCGCGATCAGCGCGGCCATCGCTGGCTGCATCCCGGGCCAGAACCAGGAGGGTCCGAGATCGAAGCCATCGTCCGAGATGTTTCCCAAGGCATCAGCGGAGAGGATGCGTCCGCCCAATCGATCCCGGGCCTCCAGAAGCTGGAAGCCGATCCCGGCGCGATGAAGGAGGCGGGCGGCGGCAAGGCCAGCCAGCCCGCCTCCGATGATGAGAACAAGATGATGCATCACGAATGGGAGGTGACGGCACCCGTGATGCGGATGATCGCCTCGTCCACCGTACCCCTAGGGCAGCCGAGATTGACGCGCATGAAGCCCTCGCCTTCGACACCGAACTTCGAGCCATGATCGAGCCACACCCGGGCCTTGGTGAGCATGAACGTCCTCAGCTCGGATGCCGACAGCCCCAGCTCCCGGCAGTCCATCCATGACAGGTAGAGGGAATCCGATGGAAGGACCCTGATTCTCGTCGTGGCGCTGTTGATTGCGCTCGCGAAGTGCTCCCGGTTGGCGCGGACATAGTCCAGCATGGCCTCGAGCCACGGCTCCCCATGGGTGTAGGCGGCTTCCGTCGCGACCATCCCGAGCACGTTCACCTGACCGGAACCGTTTCTTTCGAGTTGCCGACGCAAGTCGTCTCGGAGCCGCTTGTTGGGCACGATGAGGTTCGCGGTCTGAAGGCCGGCCAGATTGAAGGTCTTGCTCGGAGCGGTGCATGTGATGCTGTTCTGTGCGAACGCGTCACCCAGGGACGCGAAGGGAACATGCCGCTTGTTGGGGTTCAGGACGAAGTCCTCGTGGATCTCGTCGGCGACGACCAGCACGCCGTGACGCGCGCAGATCTCGCCCATCGTCCGGAGTTCCGCTTCCGACCACACATTGCCGGTGGGATTGTGAGGGCTGCACAGGATGAAGATCTTCGTGTTGTCGCGAATGGCGGCCTCGAAGACCTTCGCATCGAAGCGGTATCCACCCTCCGCGAGCACGAGCGGAGCATAGGCCAGACGGCGGCCGTTCACGACCGGATCGTCATGGAAGTGGGCGTAGACGGGCGGCTGGATCAGGATCGTGTCGCCCGCCTGAGAGAAGTTCTGGATGATGGTCTTCAAGGCCGTGACGACGCCTGGCGTTTGCAGCAGCCATTCCGGCGAGACATTCCAACCAAAGCGCATGGCCTGCCAATTGATGACGGCCTCGCCATAGGACTTCGGCACGCCTCCGGGATAGCCGAGAATGCCGTGCCGGACCGCATCCGTGATGGCATCGAGGACAGGTTGGGGAGCCTTGAAGTCCATATCGGCGACCCACATCGGCAGCGGGTCGGAGGCGCACTCCTCAGGCGTCAGCAACTTTCCGGAATAGGCCCACTTCACGGAATTCGACGAGCGACGGTCGATGACTTTGTCGAAATCGAAACCAAAGTTGGCCTGCTCGGGACTGCGACGATGGAGGGCTGTGACAGGGCTGTTCACGCGTACGTCCTCTGATTGAGTTGTGTTGTCTTTCAGCTTGCGAGCCCAAGGGCCATCACGATGCCTTGGTGAACGAGCGGACAAGGGCGACGGACAGGCTCAGGATGCCGCCGAACCATAGCATCATCGCAACCGGTCCCAGAGCCATGGCCCAGCCCAATCCGCTTGGACGGTGCATCATGGGATGAGCCCAAGGCATGTCCATGGCGGCGTCACCTGGACCGAACCGATGCAGGACGATCATCATTGCGATGCCGGAGAGCAAAGCGATGCCGCCGATGATGGCTAATTTCTTCGTGCCAGTCATGATTGGCCCCTTTCTCGATTGGACAGTCGTGATTGTACTTGATCAGTTTTCGGGGAACGGTGCAGGCGTCCTCGCCTTCCAGGCGAGCGCGACCCCGGCGAGCAGGAGCGGGACGAACGAGATCCACAGGACCGTGTTCCAGCCATAGGCGGTCAGCAGGCCGCCGGATGAGAACGACCCGACTGCCATGGTCCCGAACACCAGGAAGTCGTTCACCGACTGCACCCGCGTGCGCTCCTCCGGGCGATGGCACTCCAGCACAAGCGCCGAGGCACCGACAAAGCCGAAGTTCCAGCCGACGCCGAGCAGGATCAGGGTGAGCCAGAAGTGCGCGACATCGATCCCCGTCAAGCCGATGGCAGCGGAGGCGGCGGTCAGGGCGAGGCCGGCAGCCACGACGCGAGAGGCGCCGAAGCGCGTGATCAGCCGTCCGGTGAAGAACCCGGGAGCGTACATGGCGATGATGTGCCATTGCAGGCCGAGGTTCGACGACTCCTGTGACAGGCCGCACAGGTACATCGCCAGCGGCGCGGCCGTCATGATGAAGTTCATGAGCGTGTACGAAACGACGCCGCAGATCACGGCGGTGATGAAGCGTGGCTGGCGCACGATCTCACCGAGCAGACGGCCGCCGGCCATCTCCGCCACTGTCGGCATCGGAACCCGAATGCCGAGCAGGACGAGGGCCGACACGGCGGCAACGCCAGCCTGCGCCAGATACGTCGCCGCGAACTGGTAGGGCAACCACAGATCCATGGTATAGGTCACGAGTTGGGGACCGATGACCCCGGCAAATACCCCGCCCGCCATGACGGTGGACAAGGCTCGCGGGCGACGTGCTGCCGGAACACAATCGGCGGCGGCGAAGCGGAACGACAGGACCACGGCGGCATACGCCCCCCCGAAGAACATCGCCACGCAGAAGAGCCAGAAAGAGCTCCATAGGACCGCGAGCGACGCCAGGAGACCAACAAGCACGCCGGATCCCGTTCCCGCCAGGAACGCGGCGCGGCGGCCGTGGCGCCGCGCAAGGGCTCCGGCCGGCAGGGTGCAGGCCGCCATGCCGACCACGAAGATCGAGATCGGCAGCGTCGCCAGGGCGCTGTTCGGGGCGAGCATGTTGCCGACGATGGCGCCCGTGGAATACACGATCGCCGAGTTGGCCCCGCCGAGCGCCTGCGCAATCGCGAGCTTCCAGACATCGGCATCCCCGGAGTGGGCCGCAGGCACGACCCCGGTCACGGCATCGGCATTCATCTGTGACATAAGGTTCCTCAGGCGGCGAGCTGGCCGTGCCAACGGGTATCGCGTGCCGATGGGCGACGGTGGAGGCGGCGATCGAGCAGTTCGCCCGCCTTCACGGCCTCCCCGCTGCGCATCAGGGCCAGCAGCAGCATGTCCTCCATCATCTCGCGCTGGGCACCGCTGCCGCCGATGCGCACCACCTCGGCGGCGACCGGCTCCAGGATGCGCGCGCAGCCGGCGTAATCGTCGTTCGCGAACGCCAGGGCGGCACGGCAGATCGCTGGAACCACCGGACCGGCGGGCAAGGCTCCCGCCTCGACCAGCGCCATCAGATTCCTCACGCGCTCCTCGACCGCAGACTTGTCGCCAGTCGCCGCCGCGATGAGCGCCATGTGCACGTCGGCGAAGGCAAAGCCGGCCTTCTGGAAGTAGCTTCCCGAATAGGCCGCCGCGTCCTGCCACAGTCCTGCCGGCACCGTGTGGCCGTAGGCCTTCAATCGCCACAGGAACGAGGCGGTGTCGCTGACCACGTTGACCGGCATCCCGGCCGTCACCGATGGTTGGATGTAATCGGCGTAGATCGCCAGCGCCTGTTCCGGATCACCGCGCTCCAGCGCGCCGAGCGCCGAGTGCCAGGCGATGTGACCATGAAGGATTCCCGAACGGTCGTAGCCCGGCAGCCAATCCGCGATCAGCCGCTCCGCCTCATCGTGCGCGCCGCCCTCGTACATAGCGTGCGACAGCGCGTGCGCCGCATTGGCGTTGGTTCTGCGCAGGTCGAAGCCACGCTGCGTCAGCGCCCGGCCGTGAGCGACGTTGCCGTTCTCCGCATGAGACCAGCCCCGATAGGTCAGGAACCACCAGTCATCGGCATCGAAGTGCCGGGCGTGGCGCTCGCAGAGGTCGACGCGTGCTTGGTCGTGGTTTGCCATCCCGGAGAAGGCGAAGAGGCCGAAGGCGCCCAGGGGAAGCGACAGGATCAGGACATCCCGCGGCCAGGTGTCGGCATGGGCGAGTGCCCGCTCCAGCGCCTGGGCGGAGTTGCCGTTGATGGCCAGCGACAGGATCTCCACATGGCTGTGCTCGCGCTCGGTTCCGCGTCGGGCGACGACCTCTCCCGCCGTGGCGATCCGCGCCTTGGCCTTGGCCAACTCGGTGCGGATGACATGCAGGCGCGCACGGGCCGCATGGGCAAGAGCAAAGTCCGGATCGGTCGCGATGGCCTCATCCAGGGCCTCCGCAGCGCCGGGCCATGCCGAGAGAAGCAGGTCGACGCCCTCCCGGTAGCGCTCGGCCGCGCGGTCGGACATGGTGGAGAGTGGCAAGCCACGGCTGTCGAGGCGGGTCATGGCAGGTTCCTCGGTCTGATAGCAGAGCGCATACGCGCGTGGTTGAACCTTTTATATTCGATCGCTGATCGTCCGTCTTTTGACAGACCGCCAGATAGTGTAGAAAAACTGCCAATTTGGAGGTTAGCATGGCTTGGGAAACGATCGAGGCACCGCCTGGGACAGCGCCGCCTCAGCCGATGACCGTACGGGCGCAGTCGATCCCGGCCCGTCATTCCTTCCCGGAGCATGCTCACTGCTGGAACCAGATGGTCTATGCGATCTCCGGCGTGCTGACGGTGGCGGTCGAAGGGCACTCCTTCGTGATCTCGCCGGAGCAGGCCGTCTGGCTGCCGACAGGCCTTTGGCACCGGGTTGGATCCCTGCTCGGGGCAGAGTTCCGCAGCCTCTGGATTGCAGACGAGGCCGGGCGTGGCCTTCCGACGGCTCCGACCGTGTTTGGCGTCACGCCACTGTTGAAGGAGCTCATAGTCGAGGCGACCGCGATCGAGGGAGAGGCGGACCGTGACGGCTATGCCGGTCGTGTGACAGATCTGATCCTGGACCAGCTCCGGCGAGCGCGGCCCCTCCCAGGGGCGTTGGCGTGGCCACGGAGTGGGTCGCCCCTGATGGCGCTATGCGAGGCGATCTACGCGGATCCCGCAGACGGCCGCGGGCCAGGGGCATGGAGCGCAGAGCTTGGGATGTCGGAGCGGACCTTGGCCCGCCGCTTCGAGGCTGAGGTGGGTATGAGCCTGCGGACTTGGCGCCGCCGCCTTCGGCTGTTCAAGTCGATCGAACTCATGGGCGGCGGCTTGGACGTGACGAGCACCGCCCTGGAACTCGGCTACGGTTCGACATCGGCTTTCGTGTACGCATTCCGGACCGAGATGGGGTGCAGCCCCCAGGCCTACATGCGTGGACGTGGGGCGGGTCAGTAGGAATGACCGCAATGGGTCAAACTGAGCCGTTAAGCGTGACCGTTTAAAGGTCTGCTGCCCCCACGACTGCAGACGCTCCGTCTACTTCGGCTCGGTGCCAGCTGAGGCTTTAATGCAGATCACTCTGGTCCGGTGGCGCGTCGACATCGCACTTCTTGCAGTCCAGCTCCTGGCCTAACGCCCTATCGCGGCCCTCCTCGGTAATCACCCACGGACGAATAGCCCAAGGCGGGTTATGGCGGACATGTTGGTTGTGGCCGCATTCAAGTTCAGCAACCCAGTGCTGTTCTTCATCAAGGTGAAACCCAACAATCCGTTTCTTCATGTTCCAGCAAAACGTGTTCACCGTCGCCACGCACGCCCTCGCAGCGTGCAGATTAGCGGAGTGGATCATTCTCGATCAGGATTGGCTGCCCATGCGGGGTGGCGTGTGCAGCCCGGTCCCAAGCATCTCGCCGTTCCGCTAGAGCCTCTTCACTTGCAAGGCCCTTGTCCCTGACCAACTGCTCGATCGCAGAGAGCCAGTGCTGATAGTAAGTCGAACCGTCGTCGCAATCCCCCGCCGCCTGGGCACGCTTAATCACGGCCGAGAGGGCTCCAGCCCACTCTGGCCAAGTAAACAGGCCTCGCTCGTACAGGGCCAACGTCATCGCGAAGGCCTGGGCCTCCCACGGCTCCCGGAAAACAGGTTCTCCGTCATCGCCACGGGGGATTGGAGCGATCTCGGCGGCTGCACGAGCAATCTCCTCATGCGGGCTCAAGATAGCTCTCCCAGGCATCGATGGACACAGTCAGGGTTGCATCGGCATCCGGGCCTCCGTGCATTATTCGGACACAGACTCACGGTAGCAAAAGTTTGTATCTCGCCTGAGGGCCAAGGACGGCTATCGACCCTTTGCGGCCATTCAGCGGATCACGATATCGAACTCAAAGCGGTCGTCCGATAAGGCTTTCGATGCAACATCACACCTTCTCAGGCACCCCACCGCGCGTCTCGCACTTCAGAAATGCCCAATCGATCAGCGTCTCGATGGACGGACCTAGCGCAAGGCCCAACTCCGTTAGGGCGTACTCCACCTTCGGGGGAACTTGCGGATAGACTGTTCGGGTTACGATCCCGTCCTTCTCCAGTTCCTTGAGTTGCTGGATCAGCATCTTCTGGTTCACGCCCACGACCCGCTTCTCAAGCTCCGAAAAGCGAACCGGCGCCTTGGCCGCGAAGAGCTGGACGATGATGACGATCTTCCACTTCCCTTCCAGCACCCGCAGGGTCTCGCAAGTCGCCGCCGCCCAGAACAGTTGCTGCTCAGGATTTCCGCCTCGCCAATCTCGTTTCATCTAACTTACCTTTTTGTGTGTACCACACCAAAAAGTGTGTTCTTGCGCTGTTGACTAGCTACAGCTAATTTCGGGTTCACGCAAATATTCGGTGAGACGTGCACTCGGCCAACAATCCCGTTGGTTGCGGGAACGATGCCGCCGTGCCGATCAAAAGAGAGACTGAGACGATGAAGACTGTGCGGTGGACGTTCGGGGACAAGCCAGGCCTCGAGCTGCACGACGAGGCCATGCCGGACCCTGGCCCACATGAGGTTGTGGTCCGGGTTCATGCGGCGTCCCTGAACTTCCGCAACCAGGCGATCCTCGACGGCGCGTATGGCGGCCCGACCAAGCCCAATGGCGTGCCTCTGTCGGACGGGGCCGGCGAAGTGATCGCGGTCGGTCGCAATGTCAAACGCGCGAAGGTCGGCGACCGCGTCTCGGCGTCCTGCTGCCAGCACTGGATCGGTGGACCCAACCGTCCAGAGTATCATGACGACAGTCTGGGCATGACGACGGACGGATGGCTGGCCGAGACCATTCTGCTGCACGAGAACGCTATCGTGCACCTACCGGACTACATGTCCTACGCGGAGGCGGCGTCCCTGCCCTGCGCCGCCGTCACGGCTTGGACAGGTCTGAACCTGTCGTCACCCCTGCAGGCGGGCGAGACGGTGCTGGTGCAGGGTACCGGCGGCGTGGCGCTGTTCTCTCTGCAGGTCGCCAAGATGTTCGGCGCGAAGGTCTATGCGATCACCTCGTCGGACGAGAAGGCGGTACGGCTCAAAGCGCTGGGCGCCGCCGCCGTCGTCAACTACCGGTCCCATCCCGCGTGGGACCAGGAGATCCTGACGCTCACGGACGGGCGAGGTGTCGACAAGACCATCGACATCGCGGGCGAGAAGACGATCGTGCAGTCGGCGGCCGCGACCCGAAACGGGGGTGACATCGCGCTGGTCGGGTTCACCAGCGGCTTTGGGGGCGGGCTGCCGCCAATCAACATCCTCGCCAAGTCGCTGCACGTTGCTGGCACGTCGATCGGATCGCGAGCAAGCTTCGAGGCGCTGTTGCGCGCCATGGCCCTGCACGAGGTGCACCCCGTCCTCGACCAGATCTTCCCGTTCGCGGACTACGAAGCCGCCTATCAGCGCCTCAAGAGCGGCAACCACGTCGGAAAGGTCGTCATCGAGGGGTACCCCGCACGATGATTCCCCTGTCCATTCTGGAACTGGGACGCGTCCACCAGGGATCCGATCGCCGCACGGCGCTGGATGACGCCCGGGCGCTTGCCCAGCATGCCGAGCGCCTGGGTTTCCAACGTATCTGGGTGGCTGAGCATCACAACTCGCCAGCGGTCACTACGGCGGCGACGTCGGTCGTGGTGTCGCATATCGCGGCCGGTACGACGACGATCCGCGTGGGCGCTGGCGGCGTCATGCTGCCCAACCACGCCCCGTACGTCATCGCGGAACAATTCGGCACGCTGGAAACCCTCTATCCCGGCCGTATCGACCTGGGGCTCGGCCGTGCCCCCGGCACCGACCAGATGAGCTTGCGCGCACTGCGGCGAGATCCCGGCAGCGTGGAGAACTTCCCGCAGGACGTCCTTGAGCTGCAGGCGTTCCTCGCCCCTAAGAGTGATGCGCAGTGGATCGAGGCGGTCCCGGGTTCCGGGACCAACGTGCCGTTGTGGATCCTAGGATCCAGTCTCTTCGGGGCGCAACTCGCCGCCGCTCTCGGCCTTCCCTATGCCTTCGGGTCCCAGTTTTCCCCGCAGGCGCTGCATCAGGCTCTGGACGTCTACAGAGCCAATTTCCAGCCCTCGGAGCAGCTGCAGCAGCCCTATGCGATGATCGGGGTCAACGTGATCGCCGCGGAAACGGACGCCGAGGCCCGCGTGCTCGCAACCTCCCAGCAGATGACCTTTGCCGACATGTTCCGGGGCATGCCGAGCCTGCTCAAGCCGCCCGTGGATGATATCGAGGCCTACTGGACGGCGCGGGAGAAAGCGCAAACCGAGCAGATGCTGAGCTGCAGCGTGGTGGGCAGCGCCGAGACGGTCCGCGATGGGCTCGACCAGCTCGTCGCCGACACGAAGGCCGACGAGCTGATGATCGTCTCCGACCTCTTCGACTTCAGCAAGCGCGTGCGCTCGCTCGAGATAACCGCCCAGGCGGCAACCTAACGAAGGACCCTCACGATGTACGCGCAGATCACGCAATTCACCAAGATGCTCCTCACCCTTTCCCGTCTTCTGGACAAGGCGCAACAGCATGCCGAGGCGAACAACTTGGCGCCGGACGTGCTGCTGAACGCCCGTCTGGCACCCGATATGCGGCCGCTAACGAGCCAGGTTCAGATGGCCTGTGACACGGCCAGGCTCGCGCCCTCAGTCCTGGCCGGAAAACCGATCCCGGTTTTCGAGGACACCGAGAAAACGGTCCCGGAACTCAAAGCGCTTATCGAAAAGACGATCGCACATATCAACTCGATGAAAGAAAGTGACTTTGCCGGCTGGGAAGAGCGAATCGTGGCTCCCCCAGGCTGGTCTGGCGCCTTCCTTGGAAAGGATTATTTCTACCAACACGGCGTCCCGAACTTTTACTTTCACATGGTCACGGCATACGCGATCCTGCGCCACAAGGGCGTTCGGATCGGGAAGATGGATTACATCGGGCAGCTACCTTTCCTCAGATAGAGGGCGAACACTCTCGGTCGCCAACTGAATGTCTGCTCTGCTGGCTTCGAGGAAAAAGCGGACCGGAAGCTTTCCACCCCGTCCGGTCTTGGGAAAGTCAGGCAACCACCGCTTCTGTCCGCTGCCTGTAGGCGGCGACGATGCGCGAGACGGTGGGTTCACTGACGCCGTAGAGGCGGGCCATCTCGGCCCCCGACTTGCGGCCCGAGACGACGGACTCGGCGATCTCGCGGCGCTGCTTGTCGCCGAGCTTGCGACGGCGGCCGCCGATCCGCCCCTCGGCGCGCGCCTGGGCGAGCCCGGCGGAGGTCCGCTCTCGGATCATCGCGCGCTCGAACTCGGCAAACGAGCCGACCATCTGCATCATCATCCGGCCCGCGGCCGTCGTCGTGTCGATCGCCTCGGTGAGCGAGCGGAAGCCAGCACCGGCGAGTTGGATGCGCTCCATGATGTGCAGGAGATCCTTCAGGCTGCGCGACAGGCGGTCGAGCTTCCAGACCACGACGACGTCGCCCTCGCGAAGCTGGCCGATCATCTCCTGGAGCTTCGGCCGATCCCATCGCCCACCGCTCGCCGTCTCCTCGAACACGCGGCGGCATCCCGCTCCGTCGAGCGCGCGGCGCTGGGCCGCGTTCGACTGCTCCTCGCCCTTCGACACGCGGGCATAGCCGATCAGGTAGGAAGATGCGCTCAAGCCTCGTGTCTTTCACAAACGGCCGTATCGGCAAGAACAAACGACACGACGACGTTGCATCGTGTTCCGCCTTTCACAATCCTCTTTCATTTGAGCGCCGAAAGGCAAGAGGTTTCTGGAGGATTGACGGTGCCCTGACGTATACCCATGACCGCGAGGCAGCGCGCCGCACTGCTGGCCCTGCCCGACGACGAGGCGACGGTGGTTCGCTGGCTCCGTCGCAAACCGTTTAGTAACTCAGTTCGGCCTACGCCTCCGGCAGGCTT
>JAYSGD010000041.1:0-14337 GCA_041913065.1 Microvirga sp.
TCCTGTGTCAGAGCAGGAGATTATGAGCCCATGAGCGGCAGGTGCAACTGTAGTGCTAGTAGCGGCGGCACTACTATTGTCCTGAGAGTCTGTTTGGAAAAGGATGAGCATTTCTGCGGATGAGAATGCCGCCCATGGCGACGTGGATCATGGCGGTTGAGACATCGATGCGCTTCTCATAGTCGCGCACGAGACGCCGCGAGCGCATCATCCATCCAAACGTTCGCTCGCCCACCCAGCGGCGTGGCAGAGCCTGGAAGCCTTTCTGCTGCTCGGACCTGCGGATGATCTCGATGATGAAGTCCAGATAGGCAGCCTTGTCCATCAGGATCAGGCGGTCATAGGCGCCGTCGGCGAAGAGATGCTTGACCCACGGCCAGCGCTTGCGGATCGCATCCAGGATCATCTGCGCACCGGCGCTGTCAGATATGTCGGGTTGCGTGAGGTTGACCATCAGCAGCCGTCCATCCGTATCGACCGCGATGTGCCGCTTGCGGCCGAGCACTTTCTTGCCAGCGTCATAGCCTCTTGTTTGAGCCTGCGGTGCCTTGATCGACTGGCTGTCGATGACGGCCGCCGTGGGGCTGGCTTCACGCCCGGCCCGCTCGCGATCGAGCATCAGTTCGATGTCGTGGATGGTCTGGAACAGGAAGCGGCGCGCCAGTTCCCGAAACCAGCCATAGACCGTGCGCCAAGGGCCGAAATGCACAGGCAACATGCGCCAGCCGCAGCCGGAGCGCACCAGATAGCGCACCGCGTTGATGACCTCGCGAAAATCGATCTCACGCGGGCGCCCTGTCCGACGGGGCTCGGGCATGAGCGGCGCCATCCGCTCCCACTCCTCATCGGTCAGGTCCGACGGGTAACGTTTGGTCTTCCGGGCAAGGGCGGCCATCCGGCCTCGGCTCTCTGGTGTCCACATCGGACAGGTGAATCACATCCCTCCCGCCAAGGGAATCCCACTCAGACGCCGTTTCCAAACAGTCTCTTAGGTATTCCCAGACCGTCTGCGACGGGTTGAGGGACGACGACGACGGGGTGCGCCGCGAAGTGCTGGCGCATGCCGGCAACCGCTGGTCGCTCGGCGTCTACGGGAGGCTGCGCCACGCGGAGATCGGGAGACGCATGCACGGCGTCACGCAGCTCATGCTGACACGGACGCTGCGTCGGTTGGAGCGTGACGGTCTGGTCATCCGAAACGACTTCGGGGAGAACACTCCGAGGGTCGAATACGAGCTGTCCGAAACGGGCATGGAACTGCTCCTGCGCATGACCCGTTGTGGACTTGGATCGTCGAGAACGCGGATCGATTCCGGAAGTCCAGGGAGGCCTTCGACGCCATGAGTGATGGCGACTGACTGCGCCGCCAATCGCAGGCCGGGCCTTCGTTCGATGTCGAACAGATGCTCCCTTCCCGCGCGGCGTCGCCCTGACGCGGGCGTTCAAGGCGCTTCAAGCGATCGCTGCACAGCATCGCGAAAGAGATCTGCGACCGAATTCGAGGACTGGCCTTCCCTCTGCTTCGCGAAATACATCCCAAACTCCCAGAAGGGAAGCTGCCGTCCTTGATCACGACATCGTCAGCGACAATCGGACGACGCTCCACGATTGCCCGGGAACCACGGCCAAGCCGAAACCGCGTTCAACGAGCTTCAGAAACAGTCCGACGTCGTCGACCTCGAACGATGTCGTGCGGTAGACGCCCTGAACTAGGAAGATCTGGTGGGCGATCCTGCGGAGCCCCCATCTCGTCGAATAGTCGACGAACGGCTCGCAGCCCGACGCTCCCAGCGATGGGTTGGATCCCGAATGGTGGAAGTGGAACGGCGCCGGGGCCGTTCCGTAACGATGCGAAGAAGCGGATCAGGCCCTGGCCTTGACCGGGAGCCGAAAGGGCGCGCCCAGCCGGTTGAATGCGTTCATGGCCGCAATCGTGATCGTGAGGTCCACGAGATCCTTGGGCGCGAAAGCCGCGCTCGCGGCCGCATAGGCCCCGTCGGAGGCGTGCGTCTCGCTGACCAGCGTGACTTCCTCCGCCCACGCGAGCGCGGCGCGGTACTTGTCGGGAAACAGGTGGGGCACCTCGGCCCAAACCGGAACGAGGGCGACCTTCTCGATCGGCATCGTTTCCAGGAGGTCCCGGGTGTGCAGGTCGATGCAGTGCGCGCAGCCGTTAATCTGCGAAACCCGCAGGAAGACGAGGTGGATCAGTTCATGGGGCAGGTCGGTGCCCGTGGTGATGTAGTGGTGGATGCCGAAAAGGGCCTTCGCACCCTGCGGCGCCACCTCGTTCCAGACCAGCCGTTTGTTCTCGCTCATGACACATCTCTCTGTTCGGAACGCCGGAGATCGACGTTCGAAGCCATGACGGGCCAAGCGGTCAGGGTGTGACATGCCACTCAGCATTTCCGCTCGAAGCGACCGATGTCACATCCGGGCACGTCCGATCGTCTTGTCCTCGGGTTCGGGATGCGCGAGCGACGGGAATGCGGATATGGTCGGCGAGGACACGGGGCGGATGCAGGCGATGAGCGATCGGCGGACCACCGAATTCGAGGCGGAGCGCAGGCGCCTGACACGCTTGGCCTATCGGATGACGGGCTCGCTCACCGAGGCGGAGGACGTCGTGCAGGACGCATGGCTGCGGTGGGTTGGGGTGGAGGGCGGCATCGATTCCCCTCCCGCCTATCTCACCCGCATCGTCACACGCCTGTGCCTCGACCGACGCCGCTCCGCGCAGGCGCGGCGGGAAACCTACGTCGGACCCTGGCTGCCAGATCCTCTCGTGGGTTCCGTGGAGCCGAACGAGATGGTCGCCGACGACGTCACGGTCACGCTAATGCTGGCGCTCGAGCGTCTGTCGCCTCTGGAGCGGGCCGCTTTCCTCCTCCATGACATCTTCGACGTGCCGCTGACCGAAGTGGCCATCACCCTCGACCGAGAGACGGCCGCAGTTCGTCAGCTCGCGGCGCGCGCCCGCAAGCACGTGCAGGCCGCACGTCCCCGCTTCAACGTCGAACCAGCGGATGCAGACCGGATCGCCCGTGCCTTCTTCGCCGCGGCGCGGGACGGGGATGTGGCGGCGTTATCAGTGCTGCTGGCAAGGAATGTCGAGATCCACACCGATGGCGGCGGCAAGGTCCTTGCCTTCCGCAATGTCATCCGGGGCGTCGAGCGGGCCCTGCGCCTTTTTGCCGGGCAGCGGCGCAAGGATGCCGTGCCGCCGACGCTGCTTCGTGTCGTCACCATCGACGGCCTGCCAGGCTATATCAGTCTCGATGGAGGCGGCGTGCTTCAGACAACCGCGCTCGACATCCGCGAGGACGGGATCGCCGCGATCTACATCGTCAAGAACCCGGACAAGCTGTCTCGCTTAGCGGCAGAAGCGGACTTTCCAAAACGCATCTCGCCGATACCCCAGCTTGATGAGCCGTCTGAGTGACTGCGTTAACGCGGATAGCCGTTCGATAGGCTGAACACGTGACTCATTCACGGGCGAACGTCCGCTTCGGGTCGCTGACTGCCCGTTAACTTGGCCGTGGAGAAGTCCGCTAACACTGCGACTGCAGAAGATTGGCTTTCATCTGCCTCGTTTTGGTGTTCGCGCTAGGGATCAATCTCAGCGCTCGTGTATTTTCAATCGAGCATCTTAATGCGAGTTTTCAGATGTTTTCCACTTGGTTGCGGCTGAGCGTCGAGGCCACATTGCTTGGGCTTGAAGCTCAGAGCGTTGTATGGACGCGTATGTCTCAAATAGCACTTGGGCGGGGATCGGCAGCAGAGAACCTCCGGATGGTGACAGAGAAGATGGCCGCCTTGAACGAAGCTACTGTGACGATGGCGACCGGCGGCACGGCGCATAAAGTGGTGAAGGGTTATCGACGCAGAGTTCGCGCCAATATCAAGCGTCTGAGTCGTTAGAGTGCGGGTTATTGCACCCCTCGTTTCACGCTCTTGTGCATGGCCCTATACGGGGACTGGATCTGAGAATGCCTGGACGCTCCGCCTTCTCCGACACGGCACTTAAATACTGATGAGACGACTCTCGTGTCTGCGCCTGATCACTATCCCCGCACACCCGATGGTCGTTATTTCGTCGTCAAGGAGCGGCTTTGGCGCATGAGCAATCCAAACCTCGATCCGACTGAAAGACAGCGTCTCGTCAATGAAATGTTGGCGGCGCGCTAGGCCAACCTGAGGGCACGCAGGCGGCTCGGATGCGGGTCCAGGCCGCGAAGATGGCTCTTGGTGAAAGAGGTCCCGTATGGTGGGACGACGGAACGCCAGACTACAATCGGCATATGGTGATAAATACGCCCTATGCGGATTAGTTCTCGAAGCTATCATAGACGAAAGCACAAAACTGTGAAGACCGTGAAACAGACCAAGGGCCTCAGCCCTCCCGGCGCGTCCGACGCGCCAATCACGACTATGAGCTTCACCCCAACAGAGGACGTGAGGGATATTGATGCGCTCTCCTCCGGCCTGCGAAGCAATCAGCTCGCATTCAGCATGGTCCATCCGCAACTGGGTATGTCATCCCCTCTGACACATGTCAGAGCTCCGGAGCGACTCTCTACCCATACATTCGTGGCTGCCGGCAGGATCGTGCAGTGTTTCTGGGCAGTTTCCGATTTGACCTGTGCCGTCCAGGCATTGTTGTTACCACGCAATTCATTCAAGCGGTTAGCCGTGGACTCTTCCGAGCAAAGAACGTGGAGGCTTCGCAGCGTAACGCGCTCCGGCTGTGCGACTGCGGGAGTGGCCGCAAGAGCCAAGACGAGAACAAGGCTTCTCATAGTCGATCCCTTTCGTGTAACTGGCCCGGGAGGCTAGGGGAACCGCGCCCCATCCAGCTGTGACAGGCTGCCTAGTTCAGGAAACGCATAAAACGAGCTTCCTGACGCATATGCCAAAGAGGTACACCACCCGTATTTCATAGTTTACGGCGTCATTGGTGCAGTGCAGCGCGCCAGGGCATAACCACCTATTCCCGCCTTCCCTCCTTCCGTGCTCCGGATGGAGAGGGAACGGGCGTCACCCAGTTGGATCGTACATGCGAGAACCGGAGTGCATCATGAGTGAGTTCATGCACGGGGCGGTATTTGTGATGCTCTTGCAGAGCTGCCATCAAGTCTCTTCACGCCGAACTAGGCTACTTGCTTGGCGTGGCCATTCGGAATGCTGTCGGGTTATGGTAAAGAAAGCGCGTGGGGGAGCGAAAGTGCATCAGATCTCAACATATAGGGAAATAGAATGACGAGTATGCGTCAAAGCGGCTCTTTGGTTCTATTTTCAGAACCGCGTGGATAGTGTCAGTTGCGAACCTCTATCACCGGACCGACTGTGGCTATCGCGGTAACCGATCTCGGCCTGTGAGACCGGACAGCCGAGCACCTGGGAGGATGCCCGGCTCGACTAGCCTCTAAAGGATCTGGATTTTACTGCTCGATGTACAAAAAGGCAGCCGGATCGACATCCCCCTGAAGCTTGATTGGCTCGAAGCTGCCCGCCTCGTGAACCAGGTCCCAGTAGTACTCGATGCGCAGGCCTTGTCGCTTGGGCGACCATACCGGAACGCCATGGTAAGGCAGCACATCCGAAGGCGCGGGGAGCGGCCGGACTCCGATGCGGCCGGGACGTGGCGACACAGTGAGCGCAACTCCACGCGGGGCGTAGCGTTCGAGCATGCTGACCCGGTCGCGGGCTTCCAGAAAGCCACGATAGCCAACCACACTCTCCTCTGCACGCCGCTGGATATCGGCGCGCACGGTCTCTGCACTTCCGTCATTCAGGTACGCACGTCGCAGGGTGTCGTCGTCGACGCCTTCGTTGCGCATCAGATGAAAGGTTACCGGAAGAGCGTCGCGCAGGGCGATAACCGTCTTCTCGTCGCCACGATCCCGCCGTTGGCGGATCTCGTCGCTCACCTCGGTCCACACCTTCTCAAATCCGTTCAGCTCTTCGACCGCCTTCTGAAGGTCGTGCAGCACGACATGTTCCGAGTAGCCGAAGTCCCGAGACATCTTGTCGAGGGCATCGAAATACCGGTCGGCGTCAGCCTGCGGAATGTCGTTCAGGCGGGCGAAGGCACCTTCAGCAAAGACGTGAATTTTCACCCCGGGCGCATAGACGGTCGCGATGGCGCGTCCGATCTCGTTCAGCCTCTTCAGCATGACCACTTCGCCGAAGTCGGGAAGCATGCGAGGCGTCTTCAACGGCACAGGGGCCTTGAAGGGGAAACCCAGGATCGTGAAGAGTATCGGCTCATTCCGCTCGATGAAGTGGCGAAAGCCGGCCTTCCAATGGTCGGCAAGGGAAAGAATCCAATCCGGATCGCCGAACACGACGGACGGTTGGGCAAAGAAGGTCAAGAAGCGGTCCTCCAGCGTATCTGCAGCGGGAACCGACAATGCGGGCGCAAGGACGTCGAGCATCGGCTCGAAGAATGACCGATCAACCGTCTGGGCTGGCGCGAATTCGGCCACGGGTGCGGTCTTGTCCAAACTCCTGAACGGACGGAACGGAAAAACATAGGGGCTTGTCGCCTGAGCCATGGGGATGCACTCCTGTAAATAGCTGTGAGAGAATAAAAGTGATTGCGTGAGAGCGGCGCGAGCCTAGACCAAGCCTCGGCAGGCTGGGGCATCAAGGTTCGAGACCATGATGTTCGCCGGGCGGCAGGCTGGCTCGAGAACCGCATTGGCGTAGCGTGCTGCGTCCGGGAGGAAGTGACGTGAGGCCTGCGAGACAGAACCAGCGAACACAATAGTCATTGGATTGAAGATCCGGCACATGGTGACGAGATAGCGCCCCAGATGCGTGGAGATGATCTCGAACGTTTTCGTGGCTGCCGGATCACTCTCGACCCGATCCGTCACCTCGGCAGCGGTCAGTGATGCGCCCGTCAGCCGATGGTACACATAGGCGACGCCGCGACCTGACAGAAGACGGTCGACAATCACCTTCTCATCAATTTCCGTCACGTCGAACAACTCGTTGCACACGAGCCCTGCCCCGCCGCTGAATCCGCGCATGAGCGTTCCGTCGTGATAAGCGATCCCAGCCCCCGAGCCCATATTGATGAGCAGGAAGGGCAAGCCCGATTGGCCGGCGCCGAAGCGGTACTCGCCCAGCGCCATGGCATGGACATCGCTCTCGACCTGAACCGAACGCTTGAAGCGATCGACCAGCATGCCACTGAGATCCACAGCGATCGGACCACCGAGAAGAGAGCTTTGCGTGAGCTTGCCTTCATGAACCGGTGCGTTCCAGCTCAATCCGATCTTGTCGTCACCATCGGTGACATACTCGGCCATCAAATCGAAGGCTCGGCCGAGAAACACCGGAGATCCCGGCTCAAGCCTTGCCGTCGCGACCTTGTCGCGGAGCAGAATGGAGCCATCCTTCCGCATGCGGCAAACGTCGATTTTCGTGCCTCCGAAATCGAAGGCGAGAGTTGACGTGTTCACCGATCAGCTCCGGACGTAGAGGAAGGGTTTGTTTTCAGGGTCTCCAGCAAGATAGATGCGCTCATAGCGACCGTTGCCGCGTGTGAGGTCCCAAAGATATTCGATTTCCAAAATCCGCTCCTGCGGGTTCCAAACCGGAACGCCATGATAGGGCAGCACATCCGAGGGCGCCGGCAGGGGACGAATCCCGAGCCTGCCAGGTCGCGGTGAAACGGTCATGGCCAGGGCACCCGGCGCATAGCGCTCAAGGAGGCTAATGCGGTCTCGTGCTTCGAGGAAGGCGCGGTAGCGCAGCACACCCTCTTCGGCCCGAGCCTGAATGCTGGCACGGAGCGGCGCAGCGCTGTCCTCGTTGAGGTACGCACGCCTGAGATCGTCTTCGCCGACGCCTAGATTGGCAATGTTGTGGAAACGCACCGGCAAGGCATCACGGATCGCATCCAGCGTCTTCGGATCACCATGATCCCGGCGCTGGCGGATCTCCTCCGTCACCTGATTCCAAGCAACGTCGAAGTCGGGCTGCTCGTCGATGATCCGACTCAGGTCCTGAAGCACGATGTGCTCGCCCAACCCGAAACGGTCCACTATGTCTTGAAGGGAGGCGAAATACTGGTCGGCCAAGTCCCGTGGCATCCCATTCAGCTGGCTGAACGGACCCTCGGTGAAGACATGGATCTTGACGCCGGGGCTGTAAACCCTGGCAATGGCCTTGCCGATTTCGTTCAGTCGCGTCAGCGCTGCAACCTCACCGAAATCGGCCAAGCGCCGGTTGGTCTTCAAGGGAACCGGCATCTTGTAGGGAAAGCCGAGGATACTGAACAGCATCGGCTCTACTGTGGCGACGGCATTGCGGAATCGCTGCTTCCACTCGTCCGCCCGAGACCGGATGAAGTTTGGATCTCCGAATACGACACGTGGGTCCACAAACAGGTTCAGCAGGCGATCTTCCAGGGTTCTGCCTTCCGGTACGTCGAGGCGGGGCGCGAGAGTGTCAATGATTGGTCTGAAGTAATCCTCATCTACTGTCCTGTCGTCGGTGAACCGGACTGTCTCGACGGACCGATCGAGGTGCCGGAACGGCCGGAACGGGAAGATATACGGGCTCGTACTTTGCATTACGGATACATCCAGTTGGGAAGCGCCAAGATCAGCGGCGAATAGAACGTGATTGCGAGGAGGACCAGGAGGAGCGCTCCGAAAAACGGCAGGAGCTCACGAATGAACTCGCCGGTGCGGCAGCCGGTAATCGCGCAGACTGTATACAGGACCGCCCCGACAGGAGGCGTCAGCGTTCCGATAGTCAGGTTTACGACAACCATCACGCCCATATGCACAGGATCAATACCGAAGTGGTTTGCGATGCCAACCAGGATGGGAGCAGCAAGGATCATGATCGCCGCTCCTTCTATAATCATGCCCATCAGCAGCAACGCGACGTTAAGGCAGATCATGATGACAATTGGATTGCTGCTGATCGCACTGAGCAGCTCGATCACGTGCACGGGGACCTGCTCGATCGCGAAGATATAGGAGAAGGAGGCCGACGCGCCGATGATGATGAGGACCGCTGATGTCGTGCGCGCCGTCTCCTTGAACAGCATGCCAACATCTCTCAAGCTTACAGTGCGATAGATCAGGCCGCTGACGATCAGCGTGTACAATGCTGCCATAGCAGCCAGTTCCGTGATCGTGAAGATCCCGGCCCTTAGGCCCAGCAGAAGCAGCACGGGCATCATTAGAGCCCAGAAGCACTGCTTGAAGCTTTCCATGATTTTTGAAGCAGGGAGCCTTTCAGCTCTCACCGGCATATAGCCGCGGACCCGGGAAATCACAGCGACGGTCGTCATGAGAACGACGGCGATCATGAGGGCCGGGATGACGCCCCCCATGAAGAGCTTGGCAACCGAGACGCTGCCCAGCAGACCGAAGATGATCATCGACGTGGACGGTGGGAGCACCGGAGCGACGATCGACGAGGCCGCTGAAATGACGGATGCAAAGCTCAGAGAATAGCCGTGCTTGCGCATCTCTGGGACCAGGACTTTGGAGTCGACGGCTGCGTCCGCAATCGCCGAACCTGTCATGCTTCCCATGATCAGACTGTTGAGAACTCCCACCTGAGCAAGGCCGCCCCGCCAATGGCCGACCAGCGCATCTGCGAAGGAGACAATCCTCTCAGCTATTCCTCCCCTCGCCATCGTGGTGCCGGCCAGAATAAAGAACGGAATGGCAAGAAGCGGGAAGGACCTCAGAGCAGTTTGGATCTGCTGCATCATGATCAGGGTGGAGGTGTCCGGGTGAAGTGTGTAGTAGACAAGCGCCGCCCCGAGAATGGAGAAAGTGACCGGTACGCCAAGAATCATCAGCGCGACCATGCCGATCAGAACGAGTATCAGCAAAAGGCTCATTGGGAGTTTCGCCTGAAAAGGTGACGATAGGCATGGCGTCCGTGGGCAAGCGCCATCAGAGCGAACGCGGCGGGGAAGACCATGTAGAAGTATCCAAGGGGCATCTCGAGGCCTTCGGACACACGGCGCCAGCTGCGCATCGTGTACTGCCACGAGGACACGGCCATCATGGCTGCGACTGCGCAGCAGAACAGATCCACGAGAACGAATGACACGACGCGAGGACGCCCGCTCAGGCTGTTCTGCACCAGATCGACATGAAAGTGGTCGCGGCGGCGCGATGCGCCTGCCGCGCCAAGAAACACGCACCACACAAAGCCATAGGTTGCAATCTCGACCCCGTTGGGGATGTGTGTTCCTGCTGCATCCCGCAGGAACACATCCACGGAAATCATGGCCGTGATGATCGCCATCAGGAGGGCCGGGAAATCATCATCGATCCCCCGCCAGATACGATCGATAATATTTCTCGCCATGGCTGATCTCACTGAAGGGCGGCTTGCACCTGTTCGAACAGGTCCTTGGGCCACTCAGGGAACATCGTGTAGAAGCCGCGTGTCGCTTCCTTGTAGGCTGGGATGTCTGCGTCCACGAAGGTCACGCCTCGATCCTTCAGGGAGTCGATGGATTCCTCTGTGATCTTGTCCATGCCGGCCGAATAGATTTCGCCCTTCTCGTTGAACTGCTCCGTCATCAACTTTTGGCAGGCCTCAGGCAGCTTTTCGAAACGGTCCGAGTTCATGGCGAAGCCGTAGAAGATCCGGAAATGGTTCGTCACGGTGACCGTCTTGGCCACTTCCATGAGCTTCGCATCGTCCATTCCGCGGATGCCGCCCTCGACGGCGTTCACCACGCCCTGCTGCAGAGCCAAGTACAATTCGGAGAACGGAAGCGGCAGCGGTGAGGTCTTCAGGAGAGTAAAGGTGCGCACGTAGGCTGGCGCTTCCGGCACGCGCATCTTGATGCCGGCAAGGTCGCTCGGCTGCGGATAAGCCTTGTTGGAGAGAATGGATCGCGGCGAGTCGAACCAGTTAAGTGCGAGGACTCTCAGGCTGCCTTCGTCTGCTAGCTTGTTCTCCCACCCCTTTACCAACTCCGATTTCGCAAGCTTCTGAGCCGACGCAAGAGTTTCCGTGAGGAATGGACCATTCAGGATACTGAGCTCCGGCACGCCAGCGGTCGCGAGGGCGCCAGAAGTCGTGTAGAAGATGATGTTCTGCCCCAAAGAGGCTTGCTCAAGAGCCTGCATTTCGCCGCCGAGCTGTGCGGACGGGAAGACGTTCAGCTTAATCTTTCCCTTCGTCGCCGCTTCCACGTCCTTCACGATGTCGAGCAGCCGAGGATGGATTGGGCTTGTGGTCGAGTTCTGGTGCGAGATGCGGAATTCCACGGGCGAGCTAAGTTCAGCAGCGCATTGTTCCCCACTTGAGGCTGCATCGGCGGAGCCCGCGGCAAGAAGCATGACCGCAGCCGAAGCTAAAGTGAGTGCATTGGTATATTGTTTCATATTATCCTCTTTCTTCCCAGTCCGGTTTTTATCCACGCTCCATTAGCTCAGCGTAGAAAACAGCCTAGTCGGGTCCTTAGCCGGTCATCTTGAATGTTTGTGCGCCTCTTTAGTCAGTTGCGGCACCGTGGCACTTACAGCATAAGACACGGTGTTCCGGCTGGCGCTGCCTTGTAGTGGAGCTCTGTCACGTCGGAGCTGAGAACAGCATCTGCAGAGGCCGGCTGTTCTGGACGTCATCTTGGGGGGTAGGCGGTGACACACATAGGAACGAGGGAGGTTCGCCACTGGCGGGTGGGAGCCGAGATCGACGTGTTCGATATCGCCGCCCCGGCTGAGCCAGGCTCGCTGCATTGTCATTCCACGTTCAATATTGGTGCCGTGATAGAGGGCGCAGCGTCTCTCGAGGCCGGCGGTGAGACCTACGATCAGGCCAAAGGGTCAATCGTTCTCCTGAATCCGTTCGAATCGCATGCCAGCTCATGGCTGGCGGACACAAACCGCTACTTTGTCATTTATTTCTCACAGGACGGTTGGCTTGCAGCCTGCTCGCGGCTCTTTCCTGGTCTGCCTCCGGCACGGCTGCTGGGCCCGGTCGTACAGGACAAGTTTCTCCTTAAAGCGATGACAAACCTTCGTACGCGTCTTCTCCAGGATCCGCGGCAGGTCAGCATCGACACCATCATTGGGCTCATAGCCTCCTGTGCAGCGCGGCAGCGGCTGATTTGCGATGAGGAGCCTGATGCAGCGGCTCAGGAGGTGGCAGAGCAGCATCGGCGGCTCCTGCAGAGATCGGGCGATGAGGCCGTAGAGACGGCCTCGGGCCGGATCAGTGAGATCGCAGCAGAAATTGGGATGAGCCGCTTTCAATTTTCGCGTCAATTCCGCCACAATAGCGGCATGCCGCCACGGCGTTTTCGGGTTCAGTTGATGGTTGCAACGGCCCAGCAGGCGATCTCATCCGGCGCCAGCCTCGCCGATGCCGCCACGATGGCTGGCTTCAGTGACCAAAGCCACATGAGTCGTGAGTTCCGCCGAACCTTCGGCATGACGCCCGGTGAATTCCAGAAGGTCGTCGTATCCCAGCTCGGCGTGGCCCGAGGCAGGTCCAGTTCAGCGGACGCGTCTCCTGATCGAACAGGCTGGTGAACCGGTCGCACAAATATACAAGAGGCCGCTGGTCGCCTGGACTATTCCCATGTGTGAATTTCGCATGAGGAATAGCAGATGAACTTTCGTGAGAGCATTGACCTTCAACCGGAGCGACTTGCATCCAGCCGTCTCGCCATCGCAGAGGCGCTTCGCGAGATTGATACGACGCCCCTAAAGAGCGGCAGCATTGGCTTTGTTGGGATTGGAGCGAGCCTTTACGCCTCCATTACGGGCGCGTCCGAGTTCCGCTCGCGCGGATTGAGGGCTTATGCATTCAGCCCCATCGACCTCCTGGAGCAGCCATCTGGCTTGGCCGATTCGTTCATCGCGCTGTCTGCCTCGGGCCGGAGCGTGGAAACGGTCGACGCTATGCGGGGAGCGCAAGGCAGTCGGTACGCGATTTCGAAGGACGCTGAGAACGCTCTGGCAACCGTGGTTCACGGGGTCATCACCACCCGCAGTGGGCTAGAGGCCAGCCCAAGCGCTCCCAGCTTCACGACGACCCTTCAGGCCATCGGCATGCTGGCGGACCATCTGACTGAACAGCCCACAGCGGCCTGGGAGCGCCTCCCCGAAGCGGCGAGCAACGTTCTCATTTCCGCTTCCGGTGCCGTCGAAGGCTGCGTTGATGCCTTTTCACATGCCGCCAGCCTCGACTTCATTGGTGAGCACCAGTTGCTGGGCACAGCGTGTGAAGGAGCCCTTCTTGCCCGCGAGGCTGCCCGCCTGCCTGCATCGGGCTTTGACCTGCGGAACTTCCTTCACGGCCCGATGGAGGCTCTTGATGAGCGCATGGGCCTAGTGGTGCATGGGAGCGATCGGGAGGTCAAGCTCGCCCGGGACGCAGCCGCTTTCGGATGCCCGACGCTTCTCGTCTCGGATCGGAACGATGTCCCTAACGCGGCCAATCTGATTGTCCTGCACGTGCCGAGTGTCGGCAACCGGCTGGCTGACAGCATTCTCCAGCTGATCGCGGTTCAACTGCTCGTCGCGCGCCTCTCAGCAGCACGAGGTCTGGCGGATGCCAAGTTCCGCTATCGTCAATCCGACACCAAGATCGCCTAGCAGGCTGTTGAAAAAGTCCGTGGCGACGCAGGCTCGCCTGTGATTCATTCGAGTCGGGCAGCCGGAGGAAATGAATGCGCGGGCGGGACGAACAGACGGGGCAACTATTCTCCTATGTCGATCTGGAGGCCCGGGTGCGCGCGGATCATCCATTGCTGGTGATCCGCCAGATCGCCAACACGGCGCTCGCAGTGCTGCAGCGCGAGTTCGCAGTCTTGTACGCCCCTCGCATGGGTCGGCCCTCGATCGCGCCTGAGAAGCTACTGCGGGCCATGCTGCTGCAGGTCGTCTACTCTATCCGCTCCGAGCGCCAGCTGATGGAGCGGCTCGAATACGATTTGCTGTTTCGCTGGTTTGTTGGACTCGGCATTGATGACGCAGCCTGGGATCACTCCACCTTCTCCAAGAACCGCGATCGGTTTCTCGACGGCGACATCGCGGCCCAGTTCCTGGCTGCAATACTGGCCCAGCCCAGGGTGAAGAAGCTTCTATGCACGGACCACTTCTCGGTCGACGGCACTCTGATCGAAGCCTAGGCTTCCATGAAGAGCTTTAAGCCGAAGGACGGCGCTGGTGATCCGCCGGCCGATGGCGGGCGCAATGCAGAGGCAAACTTCCGGGGTGAGAAACGCTCGAACGACACCCATGCCTCGACCACCGATCCTGATGCGCGGCTCTATGGACTTGCTTCAAAAAATTGGAGAGCCTCTGATGAAGCAGGCGGATCTCGATG
>JAYSGD010000042.1:0-9462 GCA_041913065.1 Microvirga sp.
CAGGCTCATAACCTGAAGGTCACAGGTTCAAATCCTGTCCCCGCAACCACCGATACTGACAGGCCCCTGACAGCGAAAGCTTCAGGGGCTTCGTCGTATCTGGACGCCTGTAAGCCTGTAGAAACAGCGCGACGAAGGACTTGTTGCTGCTCGGCCTGCTGCTGGCCCGACGAGCACAACACCAGAATGCGTGCGAGGTCACCGTGCAGCAGCGCGTCCACGCCTCCACCCTCCTTCGGCGTCAGAACGATTTTGTCGATCAACGAGCGGATCAGCTCCATCGCCTCATCGCGGTGTTTGGCGTCGTCGAGCAAGCTCTCCAACTCTTCGACCTTGCGGTGGTAAACCGCCGCGAGGTTCGGATGCACCGAGACGTTGGGGATGTTCGAAGCCATGTCCTTCTGAGATAGAAGAACCGCCTTCTCCGTCTCCAATTCCGCCAAGCGCGCCTTCATCGAGGGCTGGTACAGCCCGTCCTCAATCGCGCGCAGGATGCCATCGATCTTCCGCTGAACACCGGCGAGCTTTCCTTCGACCTCCGCGGCCTTCCCGCTCGCCTCCTTGGTCAGGCGGTTCACCTCCTCTTGGTACACACGAGTGAACTCCGCCACCAGCTCCGGCGTGAGCAGGTTCTGCTTCAGGGCCTTGAGGATGCGCGCCTCGACCTCTTTGCGGCTGATCGTACGGTCATTGCTGCACATGCCCTTGGAACGACGGCCGGCGCAGCCATAGCGGTCCTTCGCCATGATGGTGTAACCGGCGCCACAGCAGCCGCACACCAGCAGGCCCGAGAGCAGGAAGCGGCGGCGGTGCGCCCGGTTGAGCGCGTTGCCGCTCTCATCGCGTCCCATTGCAAAGGCGGTTGTCTCCTGCCGCCACTTCACCGTGCGCCACAGCACGTCATCAATGATGCGCAGATGTGGAACCTCTGTTCGCTCCCAAAGCTCAGGCGGGTTCGGACGCGCCACGCGCTTGCCCGTCCTGGGATCCTTCACGTACGAGCACCGGTTCCAGACCAGCTGGCCGATATAGAGCTCGTTGTTGAGAATGCCGGTGCCGCGTTCCTTCTGACCGCGGATCGTGGTGTCCTGCCACGGGCGATTGTCCGGTCCCGCCACATGCTCTTCATTCAGCCGCCGCGCAATCGCCCGCGGGCTGACGCCGTGCGCAAACAACGAAAAAATGCGCTCGACCACAGCGGCCTCGGCCGGGTTGATGACGCGCCCTCCTCTTTCCGTGTCCTCGACCACGTCATAGCCGAAGGCCTTGCCGGCGGCAGCACGCCCCTGCAGCACCCGGCCCAACTGCCCGCGCTTGGTCTTCTCGCGTAGATCGGAGAGGAACATCTGCGCCATGGTGCCGAGCATACCGACATGCATCGTGGTCACGGCGCCGACATTGACCGCGTGCAAGCTCATGCCGTGGAACTGCAGCTCGTCATGCAGGCCGGCCACATCCGAGAGCTTGCGCGCCAAGCGGTCGAGGGCCTCGACGATGACGACATCGAAGGCACCCCGGCGGGCCTCTGTGAGCAGGCTCTTGTAGCCGGGCCGGTTGCTGCTGGCGTCGGAGAGTGCGCGATCCTGGAAAGTCGCGGTGACCTGGAGCCCGTGCTGCGCGGCATAGCGGCGGCAGACCTCGATCTGGTCCTCGATCGAGGCATCGCGCTGGTTCTCGCTCGAATAGCGGGCGTAGATGGCGGCACGCTTCATGCCAGGTCCTCCAGAGCGGCTTTGATTTGATCGAGCGTGTCACCATGACGGCGACTGGCGGCCAGGTTATTGGCCTGGATGTAGAAGCGCTCGGTGGTGGAGAAGTGCCGGTGCCCGAGCAGCGCCGCCGCGGCGCGCGCCATGTCGGCAGACACAGCAGCTAGGCTCGAGGCGGCGCAGTCGCGCAAGAGGTGCGGGTTGATCGGCGTCCCGAACAGACGCTGGGTCAGCTTCTGATGCGGTGATAAACGGCGTGGGAATCGCGCATCATCCCCTCCTTGCCGAGCCACAGCCTGCACGATTCGGCCGCGTGCGGAAACAGTGGTCGCACCTCTGCCAGGTAGCGCTCGAACCAGGGCAGCAGTAGCTCCGGCAGCTCGAAGCTGACCGGCTGACGGGTCTTGGTCTCCTCCGCCGGGACGGAGATGAGCCAGCCATCTTCCAGGTCGACAAGATGACGTCCGAACGCCAAGGCAGAGAAGTTCTTCACCCGCAACGGGCGGGCAGCAAGCAGAGCCAGCATCAGGGCATCGCGATAGGCCAAGGCCTCCTTTACGGACAGATCTGCTTCCGGCAACCGCTCCAGCTCCGAGATCGCAGCGGCAACAATCTCGGCGGTCGGCCGCATCCGGGCCCGCTTGTCGCGGCTGGGTTTGGCATTGATCTGGATCCGGTTGCACGCGTCCTGCAGCTAGCGCCAGTTCCGATCCGGGGCCATCGCCTGCATCATCACCTTCACACCCACCAGCATCGAAAGGCGGGTGCGCGGGGCGACGATCGTCTCAAGGTGACGGTGATAGGCACGAACCGCCTCGCGCGTGACGCGATCCGCCGGCGTGGCGGCTTCATCGAGCGTGCCAGTCCAGCGCAGGTAGCCGAGCCAGCGGCCATAATGCTGCTCATTGGTCTGACGGGTTCGCGTGGCCCAGTGGGCCGCGCGTCCCTCCTCGTCGAAGACATCGCCTGTCATCTGCGCCGTCATCCAGGCCTGCCGGTCGACCAGCGGCCATTCGGCAAATGGCAAGGCCCGGCGCATCGGATCAACGGATCTGACCATCAGCGCTTGCCCTTCGGTGCTTTCGCCTCTGCTTCATCCAGCAGCCGGTCCACGTAGCGTCCCGATGCCTTGGTTCCGGCGCCGAGATAGTGCGCCATGGTGGTGTCGAGCGTGGTGTGACCGAGAACGCGGGAAACCGGAAGATAGGCGCCGGGATCCGCGTCGGTCGTGATCTTGGCGATCGCATGCCGGAACAGATGCGGGTTCATCTCGAGTCCCGCCCGGTGCATGCCGCGCCGGATCGCATCGACCGTCGCTGTCTGCGAGCGCGGCCCTCCACCGGGTCCGGGAAACAGATACTGGCCATCCGCCTCCGGCAGCGTAACCCTCAAGGTTGGTTGCAGCTAATACTGCTCGTCCCTGACTTCGACACGAACCTCCCGGGCGCGCGGCAGCCAATCCCGTCCTAACGTCAGAACGGTCTGTGTCGCCTCGTGCTCGGCTGCCTATAGGCCGGCGAGTTCAAAACCTTCCGGATCGGACATGGCTTCCGCTCCCGCTCCAACATCGAAGGAGAAGCGGGGCATGTCACCTCTCATGCAGGAGCCCTGCTCCGTCTGGCGGGATTTTCCGGGTCGGGATAGGAACGACGGCAAGATCCATGGAGATGGACCTCCCGAGCGCAGCCAGGCGAGGAGCCGGGCTGCTCACTTTACTCTCAGGAGTCGTGGCCGCCGTTACGATGCGCGAACACAGGGTATCGGCATGAGCAGGTGCGAGCTCGATGCCTCGATCGTGCCTCAGGATACCAGGGCAGACAGCGCACTTACGGCAGCCGTGAGCGCCACCACAATCCACGGAGGCGCCTTCCAGACGACGAGGAGAACGAAGCCGACGGGCGCGAGCGCGAAGTCCTGCGGCGTCAGGATCGCGCTGCTCCAAACAGGATCGTAGAGCGCGGCCCCGAGGATGCCGACGACGGCAGCGTTGGCTCCTCGCATGGCGGCCTGTGCGAGAGGACGCCGGCGCAGTTCGTCCCAGAAAGGCAGGGCCCCGACGAGGAGCAGCAGCCCCGGCAGGAATATGCCCACCAAGGCAATCGCGGCACCCAAGACACCATTGGGTTCCACACGCATCACGGTGCCGAGATAGGCGGCAAAGGTGAACAGAGGGCCAGGCACCGCCTGCGCCGCCCCGTACCCGGCCAGGAAGGCGTCCGGGCTGACCCAGCCCGTGCCGACGACTTCGGCCCGGAGCAGCGGCAGGACAACATGGCCGCCGCCGAACACCAGCGCACCGGACCGGAAGAAGGCATCGAACAGGGCGAGACCCTGGGAATGCAGGATTGTCACGGCCACCGGAAGGACGGCAAAGAGAACGGCGAAGAGAGCGAGCGCCGCCACACCCGCCCTGCGGGTGACGGGAAAAGCCAGATGCCCGACGAGAGTGCCCGGCGCATTTCGGCAGAGCCATAGTCCGGCCAAGGCGCCGAGCCCGATGGCCGCAATCTGTCCGGCCGAGCCGCCCGCGAAAACAACGAGAAGCACCGCTCCCACGGCAATGGAAGCGCGCTCCCGATCGGGTGTCAGCGTCCGCGCCATGCCCCAGACAGCCTGGGCGACTACTGCGACCGCGACCACCTTGAGGCCGTGGATCACCCCGGATCCGACCGGGCCTGAGATGAGACTGGCTCCATAGGCGAACAGGACCAGCAGGATCGCGGACGGCAACGTGAAGGCCGACCAAGCCGCCAGGGCACCGAGCGGACCGCCACGCAGGAGCCCAAGTGCGAACCCAACCTGGCTCGATGCGGGACCCGGCAGGAACTGGCACAGGGCGACGAGATCGGCATAGCCCGGCTCGTCAATCCAGCGGCGGCGGACCACGAGCTCGTCACGGAAGTAGCCGAGGTGGGCGATGGGCCCGCCAAACGACGTCAGGCCGAGCTTGAGGAATGCCCTCAGGACCTCGCGCCAAGTCCCAACCGATGAAGCGGTCGTGTCGCGGCTCCCCGTATCCGCCCTTTGCACTGTCACCCGGCTCGCCCCTCTGCGTTTCCGCGTTCGATTCTCGGCCCGAAGTAGAACCAGCCACCTTAGCCTGTCAACGCAGCTAGATCCCCCGCTGACAGCGGCCGGCCGATGAGGCCTCACGAATTCTTGTTGGCCGCTGCGATCCCGGTCAGCGCCGGGCGTCCTAACTAATTCAAACCGACACCCTTGAAATGGTGATCGAGATCCGGAGCAGGGTTTCCGGCAGATCAGGAGGATCCCGTCATGGTATCGGTTTGCCGCGCTACCTTCGCTCTCTTGGCATTCCTTGCACTTGCCGCGCCGGGATCCGCGCAGCAGTCGCAGCAGGTATTCCCGTTGCCCGAAGGTGCCTATCCGCACGACGTGGCCCCCGCTCCGAATGGTAAAGTGTGGTACTCGGCCCAGCGCAACGGCGCCCTCGGCATCCTCGATCCGACCACCGGGCAAAGCCGCGAGATCAAGCTCGGGCCGAAGTCGGCACCGCACGGCGTGATCCAAGGCCCCGATGGCGCGGCCTGGCTCACCGACAGCGGTCAGAATGCGATCGTGCGAGTCGATCCTGAGACCGAGAAGGTGCAGGTCTGGAAGCTCCCTGACGACACTGGCTACACCAACCTGAACACCGCCGTATTCGACAAGGACGGCGTGCACTGGTTCACGGGTCAGAACGGGTTCTATGGTCGGCTGAACCCGAGGAGCGGCGAGTTGAAGATCTGGAAGGCGCCACATGGCCGCGGCCCCTATGGCATCACCGCCACGCCGGAAGGCGACGTCTATTATGCCTCGCTCGCCGGCAATCACATCGCCCGTATCGACAAGGCCACAGGCGAGGCGACGGTGATCGAACCGCCGACGAAAGGCCAAGGCGCCCGTCGCGTCTGGTCCGACTCGAAGGGGCGCATCTGGATCTCGGAGTGGAACGCGGGCCAGCTCGGGCTGTACGATCCGAAGACGAACGCCTGGCGCGAATGGAAGCTGCCGGGTGAGAGGCCCCAGGCCTACGCCGTCTATGTCGACGAGAGCGACATCGTCTGGGTGTCCGACTGGGGCGCCGACGCCATCCTGTCCTTCGATCCGGCAAGTGAGCAATTCACGAGCTATCCGATGTCCGAGGCCGATGCCAACGTGCGCCAGATCCTCGGCCGGCCCGGCGAGGTCTGGCTGCCGGAATCGGGCGCGGACCGGCTGATGGTGATCCGCACCGCCCGGCAGCCGCAGTGATTTGGCGCATCGTCGCTGCGGTGGCCCTTCTGCTGGGAATCACCGTCATCGGCGCGCGCGCGGATGGTGGGGATCCGGCACGGGGCGAGTCGGTTTTCCAGTACTGCTACTCGTGCCACTCGGTGCAGCCGGATGAGACGAACCTGCAAGGGCCGAACCTGCACGGGATCGTCGGCCGCAGGATCGCGTCGCAGGAGGGGTTTACCTATTCCCCTGCCCTGCGTGCCTTCGCTCAAAGTGAGGAGCGTTGGAGCGAGGCGCTCCTGGACCGCTATCTGGCTGCCCCTTACAAGCTGGTCCCCAAGACCAGCATGGCGTTTTCCGGAATCGAGGCGCAGGACGAACGTGCGGACCTCATCGCATACCTGCGATCAAGGAGTGGACCTCCTTGACATGCCATTGCACCCCTCCTCTTCCTGATGGTTCCCGGTGCCGGGTTGCCAATGCGTTGCCGACTCGGTTCGCGCCAAGGATGCCCGGCGCTTGACCCTGCCATGATGGAAAGGTTCAGAAGTGTTGGGACCAGAGCGAATCGAGGATCCCGACGATGCATCTCTTCCATGTGCCCGGCCTGACGTGCGGTGGCTGCCTGGGCTTCGTCACGCGGGCCTTGCACCGCCTCGATCCCGCAGCCCGCATCGAGGTCGACCTCCCGGCCCGCACGATTAGCGTCATCTCCGCGCGCTTCGAGTCCGCCCTCCTGCGCGCCCTTCGGGAGGCCGGCTATGCGGCCGAGCCGGTTCTCCGGGCTTGGGGGTGACGGACATGCGGCCTACCTTGTTCAAGCCATGGTTTCGTGGGACACACCCGATTCTGACGGACAGGAGCGATTCTCCCTTGCGGCTGATGGGCACCATCATCGTTGCTCTGCTTGCGTTCACCATGGCGATCTTCCCGATCTCCGTGCCGCAGGCGGCCGCGTCGGCCGGTCATCCGCATACCGCCATGGTCGGCGCCGTGCACGGGCACGCCGCCAGCGGCGGGGATCACGATCATGTCCACGAGCCGGCGTCGTCTCACGACATCACGGACGCATCGGCGGATCACGACCAGGCCCCAAAGGATTGCTCCGGCCCCGTTTGTTGCAGCATGGGCACGTGCCACGCCTTCCAGGCCAGCGTGCTGCCTGACCTCTCCTCCCCTGCGGCTTCCACGATCCCCGTTGCACTGCCCGGCGACGAGCAGGTCGAGGGCATCGGCGCAAGCGGCCTCGACAAGCCCCCACGAACCGTCTGAGCCAGGCGCGGGCCATTGGGCCCGCACGCACCGGCGCGCCTGCTCCTGAGAGCCGGCGGCGCCCGTCCTGAACCTCGAACCGGTCACCCTTCCCAGAACGCGATCAGAATGTAGGCCCGTCGTATCGGTTGGACTCCATGTCCGCCCGGACTCGGCCTCGATTCAGAACCGCCCTGTGGAGGTCCACCCGGAGACAGACCCCATGATAAAACTCTTTTCCCTGGCAGGACTCGGACTGGGTCTGGCCGCCTGCGTGCCATCCCAGCCCCCCTCCTACCTCGTGTCGGCGGCCGATCCTGCCGTGGGCGTCCGCCCGCCGGCCTACTCCTCCGTCACCGCGGGCGTGCGCGGCTATGACGTCGTCGATCCCCTCGACTGGCGCGAGCTCAACCGACGCGTCACGCCGGGCGCTGCACCCGGACGAGACGACAGCAACGATGCCGCCCGACGGGGCCGATGATCCATGCCCAAGGACAACACGATCATGACTGACCATAATCACGCGGGACCAACCCGCCGACTGGGGCTGCTCGGGAGCGTCGCCGCCTCCCTGATGCTCGGCGGCTGCGTGTCGTTCTCGGCCGATGGCGGCCTATCGACGGCGCAGACGGTCGCCTACACCGAACTGGGCAAGGACGTCGTCAAGATCACCAGCGAGGCCGAGGCCATCGGCATCCAGCAGCGGGTCGAGGGCCTGTTGAAGCGCCCGCTCACGCCGGATGGCGCCGTCCAGATCGCCCTGCTGAAGAACCGCGGCCTGCAAGCCGCCTTCAACGACCTCGGAGTGTCGGAGGCCGACTACGTCCAGACGAGCCTGCCCCCGAACCCGACGGTCTCCCTGTCCCGCCTCGGCGGCAGCCTGGAACTGGAGATCGAACGCCAGATCCTGATCGGTTTGTTCGAGCTGGCCACCCTCCCCGCCCGGACCGCGGTCGCCGAGCAGCGCTTCCGCGCCGCCCAGTTCCGCACCGCCGAGGCCGTGCTGCGGCTGGCCGCCGAGACGCGCCGGGAATACTACAGGTCCATCGCGGCCAATCAGCAGGTCGTCTTCATGCAACAGGCGCTCGGGACGGCGGAGGCCGCTTCGGAGCTCACCAAGCAGCTCGGCGAGAGCGGCTCGCTCAATAAACTGGAGCAGGCCCGCGAGCATGCATTCTACCAGGAGCTCGGGGCCCAGCTCGCCCGTGCGCGGATCGAGCAGAAGGTCGCCCGCGAGCGCCTGATCCGGCAGCTCGGGCTGTGGGGGCGGGACATCGACTTCCGCCTGCCCAGTTCCCTGCCGCCCCTGCCGGCCCGCATCGCCTCGGCGCAAGACATCGAACGTCGGGCACTCGAACGGCGCGTCGACCTCCAGGCGCTGCGGCATGACCTGAACGCCGTCGCGGGTCAGTACGGCCTGACCAGCGCCACCCGGTTCGTGACCGATGTCGAACTCGCCGGCCTCTCCAGCTACGAGCGCTCGACGTCCGTCTTTACCGAGGACGACCAGACCGTGGTCGAGAGTGAGCGGATCAAGCGGCGCGGCCTGGAGGTCGAGTTCACGATCCCGATCTTCGACTTCGGCGCCGTGGGCGTTCGCAACGCGCAGGAGACCTACATGGCGGCCGCCAACCGGCTCGCCGAGCGGGCCGTCAATGTCCGCTCGGAGGCGCGCGAGGCCTACTTGCGCTACCGCGGCAATTACGACCTCGCCCGTCACTACCAAGGCCGCGTCCTGCCGTTGCAGAAGCGGATCCAGGACGAGGCGACCCTGCAGTACAGCGGCATGCTCGTCGACGTGAGCCAGCTCATCATCGACGCCCGCACCCGCATCCTCAGCAATGTCGACGCCATCAACGCCCGCCGCGACTTCTGGATCGCCGCCACCGACCTCGAGGCCGCCCTCGTGGGCGGTGGCGCGGGTGGCGGCGCCGAAGGCGGCGGGGAATCCGTGGCCGCAGCCGCCGGTGGCGGCGCGGGCGGACACTGACAAGGAGACAGACGATGACCGATCTCTCACGCAGAGGTTTTCTCGGCGCGGGGGGCCTGGCTCTTGCAGGCGCCTCCATGATCAGCGGGCGCGCGCAGGCCGCCAGTCTGCCCGAGGCCCCGATCATGACCGAGGCCACGATGCAGCCGCCGCTCTACCCGACGAGCGGGCCGGACTACCAGCCCGTGGTGACCCTCAACGGCTGGACCCTGCCCTGGCGCCAGAACGGCGACTGGAAAGAGTTCCACCTCGTCGCCGAGCCCGTCGAGCGCGAGATCGCGCCCGGCATGGTGG
>JAYSGD010000043.1:0-6891 GCA_041913065.1 Microvirga sp.
TCGTACCGTCGACGCCCCCGGCAGCCGTGACAGCGAGAGCGAGTTCTTCGTTGTCCGCGCCAAGCTGAACTACAAGTTCGGCACGTACTAAGATCGGTCGCATTCGCGGCCGACGAAAGGCCCGGGTTTCCCCGGGCCTTTCGCGCTGTTGCATCCGTGTGAGGCCTAAGGCCTAGGCGACATACTTATGAAATTCGCCGACCTCTCTCACTAAAGTGGGGCAAATAGACTTTCACTGGAGCCGCTTCATCAACCTTGCTGCTGCCGTGACGAGCTGCGCTTCGAGCATCTCCTCAGCGGCATCGTAGCGGATTGCCCGACGTCCGTAGGTGCCCCCGCATCTCCTTCAGTTTGGACGACAGATCCCACACGTCCGGAGCCTCTTCTCCCAGCAGAGCCGCCTTCAACTTCGCCTTGGTGCGCATGCTCGGTCGATAGGGTCGAGGACTGTAAGGTATAAGCTGCCCTGCGTGTTGCCTCACGTGTTCTCGTCGCCAGTGCTTCTGCGCTGCTGGAAGGCCGTTCCTCTAATCCGGGTGGCATGACAGAGCCGCCAAAGCTTACACTGCGACAGAAATCCATCCAAAAACAAGAGCGTCCGCTCAGGACGCTCTTGGAAAGCTGCCACTGCGACAAGGTCAGGGGATCGGCACATTAGGAGCCTGCTCAATCAGTCAGGCGGATGGAGTTGTCTTCGCACACGTCGAACTCGCCTATCTGGACCGAAGCTTCGTCCGGGAAAGCTGCTGCGATGGTCACTTGGCAGCCTGTCATCTTGGGCAACTTGAGAGTGGTCTTCGCCTGAGGAGCCAACGGCCTTTTAATCCTCACAGTTTGGCCATTGGCACCGATAGCAATGTCAATCGCTGGCACCTCGCGAGCGTTGGTGATGACCAGGGCAGTGGCAGGCTTCGGCTTGGATGGTGCCGCGATAGCATGGCTTGCGGCAAGCACGAGACCAGTAGTGGTTACAATACGGAAAATCATGGTGTTTCCTTCTTTGTACCGTTCAATGTGCGCTATGCATGCGAGGGCATCTTCACAACCCTCGCGTTAGACCGCCTTTGGAGACTACTGACGGTCTCGTCCAATCTGGCCTAAGCACTCCATCTTCAGTGATGGAGAGGGCCTCGAAGAAAGAGCGCCTCATACTGGGCGCTCAAGGTGGGCCGCCTTTCACGGCCGGCTCCAGGGAGAACGATAACCGTGCCAACTCGGCACAGGAGAAGGCTGCGCCCGAAAGATTAACTAGCATTTAAGAAACTATGGCGGTTTCGGGGTATTGGCCGCACGAGAGCTATTGCCACAATCGCGAAGCGCCATCATGAGCAACGTGATCTCTACCGGCCAGAGATTGATAAGCTGGAGAGGCAAGACCAAAGGACATTTGCAGAGACGTTGCGCTGTCCGCGAGGTGCCAATCAGGAGGCCATCTTGAGTGAGTGTCAGCCTTTGGACCCCGGTTCGGCCCTATAAATGGGCTGGCCTCTCCTGCTGAGGTCAGCAACACATACTTCCCCGGTACAGCCGCTTCATCAGCCGTGCCGCTGCCATCGCGAGTTGCGCGTCAAGCCTCTCCTCCGCCGCATCATACTTGGCGACCCAGCGCTCGTAGCTTCACCAGCGCATGCGCCTCGGTTTAGGCGACAGATCCCATTCATTTGGATCTGCATCATCGAACAATGCCGCTTTGACCTTCGCCTTGGTCCGCCATGCGCGTCCTACGCGCCTGTGTGGCTCATGTGATCGCCCAGTACGGCGTCTCAGAGCGGTTGGCCTGTCGGGTTCTGGACCAGCACCGCTCCACCCAGCGCAAGGTCCCCAAAGAGCCGCACGATGAGGCAGCTATGACAGCCGCCATCATCGCCCTGGCCTCCGAGCATGGCCGCTACGGCTATCGGCGCATCACGGCCCTGCTGCGGGACGCCGGTTGGCGGGTGAAGACGAAGCGGGTGGAGCGGATCTGGCGGCGGGAGGGGCTCAAGGTGCCATAAAAGCAAACGAAGAAGGGACGGCTCTGACTCACCGACGGATCCTGCATCCGACTGCGGCCAGCGTGCCCCAACCACGTCTGGTCCTACGACTTTGTCGAGGATCGCACCGATGACGGGCACAAGTTCCGTATGCTCCACATCATCGACGAGTTCACGCGCGAATGCCTGGCCATCCGGGTGGGCCGGAAGCTGAAAGCGGTCGACGTGTTCGATGTGCTCTCGGAGCTGTTCATCCCGCGAGGTGGGCCTGAGCACATTCGCTCGGACAACGGGCCCGAGTTCGTGGCCAAAGCAGTGCGTGAATGGATTGCGGCTGTAGGAGCCAGGACAGCTTACATCGAGCCGGGCAGCCCGTGGGAGAACAGCTATTGTGACAGCTTCAACTCGAAGCTCGGAGACGAACTGCTGAAAGGCGAGATCTTCTACACCCTGGAGGAGGCAAAGGTCGTGGTCGAAAGCTGGTGCCGGCACTACAACACGGTGCGGCGGCACTCACCCCTGGGTTACCGACCACCCGCTCCAGAGGTCCTGGTTCCGGCTTCCAGGCTGGCGCCCAGTCCAAACCTGAATTAACATCACACTCGGATCACCCACTCGAGGCAGGCCATTAGTATGACGGATACCCTCTCCGCCAACATGACGTTGCTGTGAGGCAGTGCAATCCTTTGAAAATGGGGATCTCGCCCTCTTTACAACCATGAGCCTATTTGGTCACGGGATAACGGAAGTTATGCTATCGAACACAGACCACAGCGCGGTTGCGGCGTGAATTGGCAATATAGCATGCACAGTACGAGCGATTTGATTACTGAGATGAGGGAATTGCGCCTTTGACACGTTCTGTGAGCTCACATATATCGATTTTCCAGGGATTTCCTTGGAGCCACTGAGTGCAACAGCTAGGATCGCAACGGGTTCTCGTTATGGAGAGTGATCCTAGGTTTTCACGTATGATCAAAGGGTTACTCAGGAAATGGGGCCATGATGCAATCGGGCCTGTAGCGCGACCAGATCAAGCATTTCCGCCAGCCCTACAAGCGGAGCTTACCCTTGCGGTTCTGGACATTGATGATGATGGCTCAACCGTCTATGCCCTTGCTGATACTCTGAGCTTCCGAAGCATTCCGCTCGTTTTCACGGCTCGTGATGCTAGCGCTAGGCTCCCTGTCCGATTTGACGGCTATCCGGTTCTCAGAAAGCGATTTTCGCGACAGTCCTTCCAAGATGCAGTTACGCAAGCCTATGAGAGGCAATGGGCATAGGCAAAAGAGCCTCAAGCACGAACCTTTATTCTGAACGGTTGCTGCTGGGAGACCTGAGAATGGCAGTTGGAGTTGCGATTGGCCTCGCTATCGGCGCGGGTATTGGCGCAGTTTTGGGAGCTATTGGGATTGGGGCGAGCCTCGGCGCGGCTTTGAGAGCAGCCATTGTGATTTGGGCGCGTTAAGGGTCTATCCTTCATCTTCGTACCTCGACAACCCCATCCGCTCGGTTAGCGACTCTTAAATGGACCTGCCGAGAGTAATTAACCATTTGGCTAATTGCCCAGCTTGAGTTGCACGAGTTACTGCCCTCCTATGCACGACCGACACACACGTCCTGGCGAGGACAGTCTCGCAAAGATATGCAATGTGTTTGCGCTGATCTGCGGCCTCGGACTCCTGGCCCTAGCGGTCAATGCTGTTCCTGCATAATAAGCTATTGTGAGTATCTGTGGCAGACGACGACTTTATTGACGATGAGCATTCCAATCCATCAAATGACCGGTTGGCGGGTCTCTCGAGGTGGGTCGGCTTGTTCGGTGGGCTGATCTGTCTGGCACTGGCCCTCTTCCTAGCTTTTGACTCTGGCGCTGTCTAACGAAAGGACGGCGATCTTCTCCCCAAGGCTTTTCGGAACGTATTGGCTGAGAGCCAAGCGCGAATTTAACAAACGCTCGCCTGTCTGGGTGTATCTGCAGTTAGGAGGCTAACCTGGGACGAGGACTGTTCATGACTTTCGGAAAATTTGCTTTGTTGCCATTCCGGTGGCTGTGTTCGTTGGACTGAATGGGCATCGTAGGCCGCTCCGTTATCACCTGCTCCTGCCTTGAGGCTGATGCCAGGCTCGTCCAAGTGCGGCACAGGCCCGGCAACCGCCGCTTTGGGCCTCCGCATCGGATGTGCCGGCGGGAAACGGTGATGAAGCGTCATCCCGGCAGGATCGTTCGTGAAAGCATTCAGATCTGCTGAATAGTCCGTCGACGAGAGCAGATAAAGGGCTCTTCAAAGCCCCTCTTTGCCTGTTATCGCAACAGCGCTAACCTTCAAACGATGCTCTCTTCACCGTCCTATCCAAAAGCGATCTCAATGGTCCCTAACACCCATAGTCCATTTGGTCGAATAGACATCTAATCACAAACGTGAATGCTGCGCTGGCTGGTTCAGGACAGCAGCCTCGCATTGATGGAGCTGGATATGATTGAAAGGCGTCCTTCGGATCACAATGCCCAACCTTGCCACGCATATCGCGCTTACTTGGTGAATCCCGACGGTCGATTTATTGGCTTCGTTGAGCTTTTCTGCTCATCAGATGAAGAAGCCGTCAATCAGGCTCGCTTGGTCTCAAGCGAATATGCAGTCGAGCTCTGGAGACGGGACTCTAAGATCGCTTATATTCCCAACTCTAGCGAGCCTGGTACTCGTTAACCTGTCCTTGCCATACTAGCTGCGCCTTGCGAATTGCGTCAGCCATCAGCTCCGGCTAGCAAAGCTCCACACGTTTCTGTCATCGTCTACTTCGGAGGTGCCTATGCCCCACGAAGCGTACTGCGTTGCATATCGAAACCAGCGCTGGTCCGTCATTTATAAGGGCCTCGATCTCGGTGCATTTTATCTTCGCACCAATGCCCTCAAGTTTGCTGTTGCCGTAGCGCATCGTAGCGAGGTTTCCCCTCATCGCGATGTCTATATTCACGATAGGAATGGTGAGTTCTATACCGATTGGTGCGAATCCAAAGACCTGATTAGCCTGGATCTGGTAGCGTCCCGGGACGTGGTGTAGGAGCAAGCCGCCTGTGAGGTGGTCATCGCCAGTCTTCGGTTAGAGTTCGGGTTGCGAGACCTGACCCTGACCCGGGAGACGACGATGACTGACGAGAGAATGGCCCTGATCGAGCTGATCGAAAAGGGGGCCGATGCCGATCTCATCCGCGACATGCTCGCCTTTGCGGCGGAGCGCCTGATGAATCTGGAGGTGGAATCCCTGACCGGCGCCCCGGCCGGCGTGCGCAGCCCGGATCGCCTCACCCACCGCAACGGCTACCGCGAGCGTGCTTGGGACACCCGCGCCGGCCGGATCGATCTTGCCATCCCCAAGCTGCGCAAGGGCTCGTACTTTCCCGTCTTCCTCGAGCCGCGCCGCACCGCCGAGAAGGCGCTCACTGCGGTGCTCCAGGAGGCCTATGTCCACGGCATCTCGACCCGCTCCGTCGACGATCTCGTCAAGGCCATGGGCGCCTCCGGCATCTCGAAGAGCCAGGTCTCGCGCCTGTGCGAGGAGATCGACGAGCGGGTCAACGCCTTTCTCTCCCGGCCGATCGAGGGCGAGTGGCCCTACCTGTGGATCGACGCCACGTACCTGAAGACCAGAGAGGCCGGCCGGATCGTCTCGAGTGCCGTGATACTGGCGGTGGGCGTCAATAGCGATGGCCGGCGCGAGGTGCTCGGGATTACCACCGGTGCCTCGGAGGCCGAACCGTTCTGGACCGCTTTCCTACGCTCGCTCGCCGACCGCGGCCTGCGCGGGGTGAAGCTGGTGATTGCCGACGATCACAAGGGATTGCGGGCCGCAGCTTCCCGGGTCTTCCATGCCTCGCTCCAGCGCTGCCGGGTTCATTGGATGCGCAACGCCATGGCGCACCTTGCCCCGAAGCAGCGCCCAGCCGTGGTGGCGATGCTCAAGACGATCTTTGTCCAGGACACGGCTGAAGCCGCCAGAGAGCAATGGACTTCGGTGGCTGATGCCCTGCGTGAGCGCTGTCCCAAGCTGGTCGAATTGATGGACCGCTCGCGGGAGGACGTGCTGGTGTACATGAGCTTCCCGCGCGAGCACTGGGCTCAGATTGCGTCCACCAACTCGCTCGAGCGGCTCAACGGCGAGATCAAGCGGCGTGCGGATGTGGTCGGCATCTTTCCCAATGACCGGGCCGTGATCCGTCTCGTGGGAGCCTTGATGCTGGAGCAGAACGACGAATGGGCGGTGAGCCGACGCTATATGTCGCTGGAAAGTCTGAGCTCGTTGAGCGATGATCCGGTTCGCAGGCTGTGGGCCGTGACCGCCTGAGCAACTCGGCTCAGCCGAAGACTGGCGCTCTTACACCACGCCACGGGACACGATCCTGAATCTATCATCTTAGTCATCTCGACTGTTCCAATTCAATGCAACTCTCTCTTCGACGGGGAGGTTGGGCAGATATCTACTATGACGACATCGTCATCCCGAGTGTATGTCTTTATAGTCTTGCTAGACATGGAAAAACAAAAATGCCCGCCACAGGTGTCCCGGGCGAGCAAGTTCAGTACAGCTGGTTGGCTAATCGAAAAGGCCTAAAAACGGGCCCCTTGTCAGGGATAGAGGTCCAAGCAGCGACGCGCACGATAAGGAGCGGGCACGGTTGCGACAAGCCTTGATGTGCAGATATGATTAACCATCGGCAAATGGAAACGGACTGCTTGAGCCGATCACGTGCGGCCTATTCATTGCAGGCTTCACACTCTGAGGGACAGCGGCAGCAGCTCCATCTCTCTGAGACGGTTATCTCTCAAAACCCATGAACACCTGGGTTGGCTGCTGGGAAACATTCTAGCACTACAGTTGCACCTTTCGTTTGCGATGTGAGGCTTGCGCCACCGCCTGA
>JAYSGD010000044.1:0-6874 GCA_041913065.1 Microvirga sp.
CCAACTACTTCAGGGCTGCTGGATATGAACCGGAGTAAGCGGAAATGGCTCTAGCAGCCCAAATCGGAGTGGCTAGTGCCGTAGGTCGGCGAGGAAACGTTGCGCACGCGGATGCTTGGGGCTGGAGAAGAACTCGTCTGGCTTCGCGTCTTCCAGAAGGACACCTTTGTCGAGAAACCAGACGCGGTCCGCCACCTCACGTGCGAATCCCATCTCGTGCGTGACGCACATCATGGTGATGCCCGTGTGCGCGAGGCCCTTGATGACGGCCAGCACCTCCCCGACCATTTCCGGATCGAGCGCCGAGGTCGGCTCGTCGAACAGGATGATCGGCGGATCCATGGCGAGCGACCGGGCAATGGCGACCCGTTGGCTCTGCCCGCCGGACAACTGGCTGGGATAGGCTCCGGCCTTGTCCTCCAGGCCCACGCGGACAAGCAACGTCCGCGCCTTTTCTTCGGCCTCGGCGCGGCTCATGCCGCGGAGCTTGCGCGGAGCGAGGGTGATGTTGTCCATCACGCTCATGTGCGGGAAGAGGTTGAACTGCTGGAAGACGAATCCGATGTCCCTGCGCAGACGGTTGACGTCGACCGACTTGGCATGGGTCTCCTGCCCGTTGACCGTAATTGTTCCGCTGTTGATCGGCTCCAGGCGGTTGATGGTGCGGATGAGCGTGGTCTTGCCCGAACCGGAGGGGCCGCAGAGGACGACCACCTCACCCTTGTTCACCTCGGCGGTGATATCGTTGAGGACCTGAACATCAGGCCCGTACCATTTATTGACTTTGTCGAAGCGGATCATGGCATCGGTTCCGTGGCCAGAATATCTGTCTGGGGTTGCGCCTCGCGTCCCCCGGGCCTGCCTTGGCGGCTGCGCGCGATACGCTGGTCGAGCCAGCGTGCCGATTGCGTGAGCGTGAAGCAGATGATGAAATAGGTAATGGCGAGGATGGTGAAGACTTCCACAGGCTGGACAAGGAGCTGACTGTTCAGCTGGGCGGCCGCATAGGTAAACTCGTTGACCGAGATCACATAGCCGAGCGAGGTCTCCTTGATCAGCGAGACGAACTGGCCGATGAGCGCGGGGAGCGAATTGTAGAGCGCCTGCGGCAGGATCACGAGCGCGAGCGTCCGGAAGTAGCCGAAGCCCAGCGAGCGAGCCGCCTCTTCCTGCCCCTTCGGCAGCGCCTGGATGCCTGCGCGGATGACCTCGGCCAGATAGGCGCTTTCGTAGAGCACCAGCGCCCCGACCAGCGTCCAGAAGCCGCTGAGCGGCCGTCCGATGAGGACCGGCAGCGCGAAGTAGCTCCAGAAGAGGACCATCAGGAAGGGAGTGCCCCGCACCACGTGAACGATGGCGGCCGCCGGCAGGCTCACCCAGCGAAACGGGCTGATGCGGGCAATGGCAAGAAGCACCGCCACGGGAAACGCCAGTGCAAGTCCGGCGACCGCGAGCAGAAGCGTCGCGACGATGCCCCCCAGCGGCCCGTTCGGATACTGGCCGATGAGAAGCAACATCCAGTTGTTCTGAATGATCTCCAGCATGGTTACTTGACCCCCATGCCGAGGCGGCGTTCGGCAAGGTTGCCGACAGCCATGATGATGAATGAGAGAACGAGGTAGAGGCCCGTCGCGACCAGGAATATCTCGAAGGTCCGGAACGTATCGCTGTCGATCTGACGCGTCTGGTAGGTCAGTTCATGGACGCCGATTGCGATTGCGATCGACGTGTTCTTGAAGAGCAGGAGCGAGTGATTGACCAACGGCGGTATCGATAGCCGGAGGGCCTGCGGTACCACGATGTACGCCATCGTCTCAATGTAGTTGAAGCCGAACGAGCGCCCAGCCTCGTATTGCGTTACCGGCACCGCACGGAGACCGCTCCGGAGCGCCTCGGAGATGTAGGCGGCGTGACAGAGTGCTATCGCGATCATCGCGAGAATGAACTCGCTGTTATTGCGGTTCAGCCATTCACGCCACGATTCCGGAAGAATCTCCGGCATGGCGAAGTACCAGAACAGGATCTGCACGAGCAGCGGGATGTTCTGGTGGATCTCGACGAAGGTGGAAACGAACCAGACAGCGGGCCGGAAACCCGTCGCCCTCAGGACCGCCAAGGCTGTGCCTACGACGAACGAAAGCGCCCATGCGCCAGCCGTCAGCAGCAGCGTGACACGAAGACCCGCCAGGAGCCAGTCGATGTACTGGTCTGTTAGGACGGCCGAGAAATCGAACTCATAGCCCATGGCGATCCTCTGGATGCGGTCAGTCCCCGGTCGCAGGACCGGGGACCGAAGCTCACGATACCTGTATCAAGACGCCGGGCGCAGGACCGGATCGCTGACGGCCTTGTCGAACTTGAACGGCTTCTTCATCTTGTAGGCGGTCGTTTCGCCAAGCCATTTGTCGAAGATCTTCTGGCCTTCGCCGCTGCCCTCGAGGCGCTTCAGCGTCGCGTTCACCTGCTCCAGAAGGGCCGGCTCGTTCTTGCGAATGCCGAGGCCCCAGAACTCTTCCGCCACGGGCTGGTCGATGAACTTGAACTTCTGGCCGGTCTGCGCGACGAACTTCTCCGCGTTGATCTCGGACAGGATCATTGCGTCGACCTTCGATTGAGCAAGCGCCATGAACGCCGACGGCGGATCTTGGAAGGTCAGCAGCGTCGCCTGGGGGAGAGCCTCACGCACATAACGTTCGGAGCTTGACCCTTTGGGCGCACTGATCCGGCTTTTCGCAAGATCGTCGATTTTGGAGAAGCTGGAATCGGCCTTCACGAGAAGCTTCTGAAGGCTGACGAAATACGCCGTGGTATAGGCGATCTGCTGGGCGCGCTCAGGCGTGTATCCGAGGTTTCCGGCAAGGACATCGACGCGTGCCTGAACGAGCTCGGGAATGCGCGCCTCGACCGACATCGGCTTCATCTGCAGCTTCACGCCGATGTCGTCGGCAATCGCTTTGCAAAGGTCGATGTCGTAGCCGACGATCTCGCGGGTGGTGGGATTGGCAAAGCTGAACGGCTCGGCCGTTCCCAGCGTTCCGCAGATCAGCGTGCCACGGGACTTGATGTCGGCCAGCTGGTCGGCGGTGGCGGTGGCGACGGACAGCGCCGTGGCCACCAGGGCAATGGTGAAGCACTTGAGTTTCATAGTTGCGTTTCCCTCACGTTGTCATTTCGGCTTAGACAGGCTGAAAGCCTGCATTAGTCAGGCCTTCGCGTAGGCTCCAACATAGGTTCCTTCGGCGACCTGCCGAAGCATTTCTTCTTCCTTGCGCTCCTGGATGCGGACCGCCTGGAGGAGCTCGCCAGCTAAAGTGACCGGGAACGCGACCACCCCGTCGGCATCACCCACGACGATGTCGCCTGGATTGATCACCATTCCGCCGATGCAGACCGTCTCTCCGATAGCGCCCGGACCGTGCTTGTATGGCCCCCGGTGGATGGCCGCGCGTGCGAAGACAGGGAAATCGTCACGACCTATGGTGCCGCTGTCGCGGATGGCGCCATCGATCACGAAGCCAGCGAGCTTCCGGCTCTTGGCGATCGCGACCATAATTTCACCGATGAGCGCACGGGACGTCTCGCCGCCGCCGTCCACCACGACAACATCACCCGGTTGAGCCAGGTCCAGTGCCTTGTGGATGAAGAGGTTGTCGCCTGCGGCGACTTTGACGGTGAGCGCCCGGCCGACCATCGTGCCGGCGATGCGATGGAACGCATTCAAGCCAACCGCGCCGGGCAGGCGCTCAAGATTGTCACTGATCACCGCCGTCGCCGCTGTGCGGAACTCGGACAGCAACGCATCGGAAAGATCATCGTGGGCTGCAGCTGTCGACATCGTTGTCCTCTTGTTTCGGAATTGCGTTGGACCACGGGTCCTAAACGAGCGCCTCGCAGGCCTTGCGGATGGCCCGGCAGCCGGCCTCTATTTCTTCCATCGCCCCGCCGAACGACATCCGAAGGTAGGGAGACATGCCGTAGGCGCCGCCGTCGAGGACAGCCACATGGGCGCTCTCGAGCAGATAGAGAGACACATCGAAGTCGGACGCCAGGACCTTGCCGTCGGGCGTGGTTTTCCCGATCAGGCCGGCGACGGACGGATAGAAGTAGAACGCCCCTTCCGGCTTGCGGATGTCCATGCCGGGAGTACCGTCCAGCAGCTCGAACATGCGGTCGCGGCGCTTCCGGAATGTCTCGGTAGCCTCTGCCACACAGGCTTGGTCCCCGGAAAGGGCAGCGGCAGCCGCCGCCTGGCTCACGGAACTCGCACACGAAGTGCTCTGGCCGATCAGCTTGTTCATGGCGGCGATCAGAGCGGCCGGACCGGCCGCGTAGCCGATGCGCCAGCCCGTCATCGCATAGGCTTTGCTCACGCCGTTTATGATCAGGAGACGGTCCTTCAGGTCCGGCGCCACCTCGCCCAGGCTCAGAGCCTTTCCTTCGTAGGTGAGGTGCTCGTAGATCTCGTCGGTCATGACCGACACGTGAGGCGACCTGCGCAGCACCTCCGCCAGCGCCGACAGGTCCTCTCGGGAGTAGACCGCGCCCGTTGGGTTGTTCGGTGAGTTGAGCAGCAGCCACTTCGTCCGGGGCGAAATAGCAGTCCTCAAGGTCTCCGGCGTGAGCTTGAAGCCGTTCCCTTCCGGACAGAGCACGATGATGGGCTTGCCGTCGTGGATCGTGGCGATGTCGGGGTAGCTGACCCAGTAAGGTGCCGGGACGATCACCTCGTCGCCCTTGTTCAGGGTCGCGGCGAAGGCCTCGTATATGAGCTGCTTGGCGCCGACGCCGACGATCACCTCGTTCAAGGCGTAGTCCAGGGCGTTGTCTCGTCTGAGTTTCTCGATGATCGCCTTGCGGAGAGCGGGCGTGCCCATGGGAACCGTATAGTGCGTGTCCCCACCTTCCGCGGCCGAAGTGGCTGCACTGACGATGTGGGCCGGCGTATCCAGGTTGGGTTCGCCGATGGTGAGGTCGATCACCGTCTTGCCTGCGGCCTGCAGTTCCAGGACCTTCTGCTTGGCAACGATGCTTGCCGAAGGTTTTAACGCGATCACGCGTTCCGCAAGCCCGATCGTCATCTCACGTCTCCCCCTCAGGTGGACCTTGACGAACGGCAGGCTAGTGTTGACCAGTTATTGAAAAAAGAGATATTAAATCATGCCGATCCATCACTTTTTGGCATGATAATGCTCTCGCTCCGGCAAATTGAAGCACTCGTCTGGATCGCCCAGCTCGGAACGTTCGAACGTGCTGCTGCCAGACTCAACACGACGCAGTCAGCAATTTCGAAGCGCATGAACGAGTTGGAGGCTACCGTTGGCTTCGCGATTTTCGATCGGTCCCAGCGCGGCTCGAAGCTAACGCAACGTGGCGAGGAAGTGCTCGAGATCGCGCGCAAGATGCTCGAGCTTCGGGATGAGGTCGCAGCGATCAAGTCTGGTAGTCGCGCGGGGATCCAGCGCCGGGTGCGGATCGGCGTCACCGAGCTGACCGCCATCACTTGGCTTCCTCAGCTGATCTTCGCAATTCAAGAAAGGTACCCGGGCATCACGATCGATCTTGAAGTTTCAAGCAGTCGTACGCTGTATGAGAGCCTTCAGAGCGGCCAGCTCGACATCATCGTCTGTCCCGATCTGGCCAGCGACACGAACGTGAAAACAGTCCACCTGGCGAACGTCGATTTCGAGTGGATGGAAAAGCCGGGCTTCACGGGACAAGGCCGGGTTCTCCCCGTGCAGGAGCTGGTATCTTATCCGCTGCTGCTGCAGGGAGGCCGTTCCGGAGCGGGATCTCACCTGGCCAAGTGGCTCCTGTCCGAGCGGCTCGTATTCGAACGCGTTTTGATCACCGACAGCTTGATGGCGGTTGTTGGCATGACGGTATCCGGACTCGGCATCAGCCACTTGCCACGGCTCTGCTTCAAGCACCTGATCGACGATGGAAGGCTGAGGATCATCGAGACGAAGCCACTGCTGCCCGAGATCCCGTACCTGGCCATTTTTCGGCAAGATCATCCCTCGCAGTTCATCGGGGCGCTCGCCGAGATGATGCGGGAGCTTTGCGATTTCTCGGAGGGCCTCGCGAAACCATGACGATCGTTGGTTGACGCCGCGCCAAAGCTCGGTGTTTGTCCACATAGCTCGAGACCTACCGTGCTCCTCACAGGCTGACCGTTCACCACCCGTGACCTCGGGGGCACTCTCGAAAGCTTCCTTAGGAGCAGGTACTGGCCTCTCTTGCGACCAATACTCAAGACATGGCCTCACACCCGGTTTGAACAGCCTGCGGATAATGGATCGTCGGGTCTTGGCACCTTCCGGAAGTAGAGATGATGTCAGCTCATGAGGCGATCAGCTGACCTTCCTCGAGGCTCGTTTTATCTGGCAGTTGCGACAGTTGTGGAATGGCTGCACTGGCAGCTGCCAATTTCTTTTCGCACGATCTCGGAGCATTTTAGAATGGTCTGTATGCTTTTGGCATAGGAGTGCGGACGACAAGGCGGCAAGGATGAACGGGATGCCAGACGAAAAACTCTTGGATTGGCTCCAGCGCGACCTGCAAAATATTGAGCATCGTCCGTCCGACGAGGTTCTGATCGAACTGGTCGAGGACGCCAAACGCATCATCACACTGTATCGGGAGCGTCCCGAGACGCTCCGTACCTCGGCGGTCGCCCGCGAGTTGAACAGCCTGGCAATCGATCTTGGGAAAGCAGCAAAGGCAGCGGAGAGGCTCGGCAACCAAGGCCTGCTCCTGATCGTCACCGCATCGGAGGTCAATCCCGATTCTGTCGACATCGATATGCGAAAGCATTCTCTCTGGTCATGCTTGGCTTAAGTGGAGAGCGGTTTGATAGCTATCCGGCCAGTCGGTC
>JAYSGD010000045.1:0-5711 GCA_041913065.1 Microvirga sp.
TGCTCATCAACGACAAGCACATCGAGGTGATCGTTCGCCAGATGCTGCAGAAGGTTGAGATCACCGAAGGCGGCGACAGCGAGTACCTCACGGGCGAGCAGGTCGATCGTCTCGAGTTCGAAGAAGCCAACGAGCGTCTCGTGTCCGAAAAGAAGAAGCCCGCCGAAGGCGTGCCGGTTCTGCTCGGTATCACGAAGGCCTCGCTGCAGACCCGCTCCTTCATCTCGGCAGCGTCCTTCCAGGAGACCACCCGCGTCCTCACCGAGGCGGCGGTCAACGGCAAGGTCGATACCCTCGAGGGCCTCAAGGAGAACGTCATCGTCGGCAGCCTCATCCCGGCTGGTACGGGTGCCATGACCGCTCAGGTCAAGGCCGTCGCCACCCACCGCGACGAGCTGATCCTCCAGCAGAAGCGCTCGGAGTCGGCCGCACAGGTCAGCGAGCTGCCCCCGGCAGCCGAGTAAGCTTCAGGCTTGATCCAAGAATAAAAAAGGCCGCCTCCGGGCGGCCTTTTCCATTTTCGGGCTCGTCGGCCTCAGGTTTTCGGCGCGGGAGCGTCGATCCGCGCGAGGTCGAACTTGGCGAGCCAGAGGACCGAGCGGATGACCCGCTTGAGCTCCGATTGCGAATGCTTGTCGAGAACGTCCCTCACGCTCACGCCCTCGGAGCCGAAGTCGAGCCAGAGCGCCATCAGAGATTCCATGCTGGCGCCGAATGCGGAATCCACCAGAAGCACCTTCAACTGAAGGCGCTCCTTCACATCCTCAAGGCTGATGCCTGGCGCCTGACGAACCCGCTGATCGAGGGAAAGGATCGAGGAAGGGAAGCTGTCGAACAAATCGTAAGGATCAGGCCGCGAGGGGCGATAGGTCAGGGGAGTGCTGGAGGCAGGCGAGGGGGAATGCTCCTTCCTGATGCGGCCGAGCTTGTCCCAGAGATTTTCATAAGCACGGACAATAGCCTTCCAGTCATAGACCTCCCGCGCACGCTTCGCGCCGTTGGCACCGAGCTTGCGCCGCAGGTCCCGATCGGAGGCGAGCCTGTCGATGGCCGTGGCCGTGGCCTCTATGTCGGCGACGACGCCAAGAGAAGCCTGGCCGATATAGACATCATAGTTGTCGACCTCCAAAGCGTAGCGGATCGCCAGATCCAGCCCGGCTCCCGTCGGAGCTGCGAGGGTCGGTACGGTAAAGCCATCGGTCTCGTTCCGGACCGTGTCCTTGTACCCATCCCAATCCGTCACGACCACGGGCAGGCCTGCGGCCATGGCCTCGATCGGGGTGAGGCCGAAGGTCTCCTGGATGTTGTCCGATAGGGAGCAGAAAATGTCGGCGGCGGCCCAGGCCTTCGTGCGCTCCTCCTGCTTGCGTCCGTCGAGAACGATGGAGCGCACCGAAGGGCAAAGCTTCCCCCGCGCTGCCGCAAGCGCCGCGGCAATAAGATCGCTGGCTGCCCAGCCGCACTCCACCAGAACCAGGCGGTGCTTTTTGGCGAGGCGCTCCAGGGCGAGATACATGGGGGCCGGGTTGGCCTTGGCATGAAAGGATAGGCGCCCGAGGAAGAGAACGACCACCTCATCCGGCTCAAGCCCGAGCGCAGCCCGCGCCTGATCCCGGTGAGCCGCATATCCGGTCTGAGCATCGCAATCGACGCCCAGTGGAATCACCGGTAGCTGGGGCGTGACGAACCTGGTCGCGCCGACTCGCTGCCTGAGATACTCCGCCTGCCGCTCCAGAAGCTTGACGATAACATTCCGGGATACGTTCGAGGTGCAGATGACCGCGTCCCACGGCTGGATCGGCAGCGTGATCCATTCCGTGACCGCATCCATCGTCCTGTCGGACGAGAGGGTATGGTTCACGCCGCACAAGCTCCAGGAGCGGGCTCCGTGAAGCTCTCGGGTCCACGCTTGGGCGGCATTGATCGTCGCCGGAGTGAACAGACAGCCGACCTTTTCAATATCCGCATATTGTGACTGAAGCACGACGCGAGGATCGGCGGATGGGTTCAAGCCTTTGACAAAATTGCCGAATTCCTGTCCTGCGGCGGCGTTGCGGACGAGCCCCGTGATCCTGGAATCGGTAGCGTGACGCGCAAAGGCCGATAGAAAGCCATAGCCGGCGAAATGCCGGCCCATGGGCTTGGCATGGCCCACATCGAAGGCTTCGCTCTCGTAATGGATGACTGCACTCGCCACGCCTGAACCCTCTGAAATCCTGATCCCCGATACCTTGGCACCAGGCAAGAATATAACTATCTAACAGAAGAGGGTAGCGATTTGCCGCCGGGCGGCCCTCCCTTTACGGGTGGTTAGCGAAACCTGTTGACTTTCCGCGACTCGGACGCTAGAGAGACCGGACTTTCCGGCTGGCCGTAGGTTTTCGCCAGTTGAAGCGCCTAGCTTCGACCGATGCCACCTAAACGCTGCCGAACTCAACCTTGACTGACACTTGTCAGATTTAGGGCACGACCGCGGTTCTTGATCGTGGTCCTCTGCAATCGCACCGCGCCAGGGGCTTTTCCAAGTCAATGGCGTGGCTTCGTTTTGTGCAGCCGAATTAGGTCCGCAGAAACGAGGGATGCGGCGTTTAACCGTTGAACTCAAAGGCCACTTTGGTGGCTGGTGAAAGAGGGCACAGGATGCCAACGATTTCTCAGCTGATCCGCAAGCCGCGGACGGCGCAAAAGAGCCGAAATAAGGTTCCCGCGCTTGAGGCCTGCCCGCAGAAGCGTGGCGTGTGCACGCGCGTTTACACCACGACCCCGAAGAAGCCGAACTCGGCTCTCCGTAAGGTCGCCAAGGTTCGTCTGACCAATGGCTTCGAAGTCATCGGTTACATCCCCGGCGAAGGCCACAACCTTCAAGAGCACTCCGTGGTCATGATCCGCGGCGGCCGTGTGAAGGACCTTCCGGGTGTCCGCTACCACATCCTCCGCGGTGTGCTCGACACCCAGGGCGTCAAGAATCGTAAGCAGCGTCGTTCGAAGTACGGCGCGAAGCGGCCGAAGTAAGCCGTCAACACTCATTAAGGTCGGAGCTCGCTCATGTCCCGCCGCCATAGCGCCGAAAAGCGTGAGATTATCCCGGATCCGAAGTTCGGTGATATCGTCGTCACGAAGTTCATGAATTCCATCATGTACGACGGCAAGAAGTCCGCTGCCGAAAGCATCGTTTACGGTGCGTTCGACATCGTCGAAAGCCGTGCCAAGGCTAACCCGCTCGAGGTCTTCAAACAGGCCCTCGACAACGTCGCCCCGGCGATCGAAGTCCGTTCCCGCCGCGTCGGCGGTGCCACGTACCAGGTCCCGGTCGAAGTTCGTTCCGAGCGTCGTCAGGCCCTTGCCATCCGCTGGATCATCCAGGCTGCCCGCGGCCGTAACGACAAGACCATGGTCGAGCGTCTCTCCGCTGAGCTGCTCGATGCCTCGAACAACCGCGGCAATGCCGTGAAGAAGCGCGAAGACACTCACCGTATGGCGGAAGCCAACCGTGCGTTCTCGCACTACCGCTGGTAAGGTCTGAGGAGCTTAAGCGATGCCCCGCACGCACGCGATTGAGGACTACCGTAACTTCGGCATCATGGCGCACATCGATGCCGGCAAGACGACGACGACTGAGCGCATCCTTTACTACACCGGTAAGTCCCACAAGATCGGTGAAGTGCACGAGGGTGCCGCCACCATGGACTGGATGGAGCAGGAGCAGGAGCGTGGCATCACGATTACCTCCGCTGCGACCACCTGTTTCTGGAACGACAAGCGTCTGAACATCATCGACACCCCCGGCCACGTCGACTTCACCATCGAGGTGGAGCGTTCGCTGCGCGTCCTCGACGGCGCTGTCTGCGTTCTCGACGGCAACCAGGGCGTCGAGCCCCAGACCGAGACCGTTTGGCGCCAGGCCGACAAGTATGACGTTCCGCGCGTCGTGTTCGTCAATAAGATGGACAAGACCGGCGCGAACTTCTTCAACTGCGTCGACGACATCGTGAAGCGCGTGGCCGGCAAGCCGGTCTGCCTCCAGCTCCCCATCGGCGCTGAGAGCGACTTCAAGGGCGTCATCGACCTGATCAAGATGAAGGCTCTCGTGTGGTCGGGTGAGGCGCTCGGCGCTTCCTTCGACGAAGTCGAGATCCCGGCCGACCTGAAGGACCAGGCCGTCGAGTATCGCGGCAAGCTCATCGAAGCTGCCGTCGAGATGGACGACGACGCCATGGTTGCTTACCTCGAAGGTCAGGAGCCCGATGAGGCGACCCTGCGCCGTCTGGTCCGCACCGCCGTGCAGCGTCGCGCGTTCCATCCGGTTCTCTGCGGTTCGGCCTTCAAGAACAAGGGCGTTCAGCCGCTTCTCGATGCGGTCGTGGACTTCCTGCCGTCGCCTGCCGACCGTGAAGCTATCCAGGGCATCGACTTCAAGACGGAAGAGCCGACCATCCGTAAGCCGAAGGACGACGAAGGCTTCTCCATGCTCGCCTTCAAGATCATGGACGATCCCTTCGTGGGCACCATCACCTTCTGCCGCGTCTATTCGGGCAAGGTGAATGCCGGCGAAACGCTGCTCAACTCGTCTCGCGACAAGAAAGAGCGCGTCGGTCGTATGCTTCTCATGCATGCGAACAACCGCGAAGACATCAAAGAGGCCTATGCCGGCGACATCGTCGCTCTCGCAGGCCTCAAGGAAGTCCGCACCGGCGACACGCTCTGCGATCCGGCCAAGCCCGTGATCCTCGAGCGCATGGAGTTCCCGGAGCCGGTTATCGAGATCGCCATCGAGCCGAAGTCGAAGGCCGACCAGGAAAAGCTTGGTCTGGCTCTCTCGAAGCTCGCTGCCGAGGATCCGTCCTTCCGCGTTTCCACCGATCAGGAATCCGGTCAGACGATCCTGAAGGGCATGGGCGAACTGCATCTCGACATTAAGGTCGACATTCTCCGTCGTACCTACAAGGTTGATGCGAACGTCGGCGCTCCGCAGGTGGCTTACCGCGAAACGGTCACGAAGAAGACCGAGGTGGACTACACCCACAAGAAGCAGACCGGTGGTACGGGTCAGTTCGCTCGCGTGAAGCTGGTCGTCCAGCCGAACGAGACCGGTGCTGGTTTCTCCTTCGAGTCGAAGATCATCGGCGGTGCTGTTCCGAAGGAATACATCCCGGGTGTCGAAAAGGGCCTCGCTTCGGTCGTGGGTGCTGGCGTCGTTGCCGGCTTCCCGGTGGTCGATCTGAAGGTCGAGCTCATCGACGGCGCCTTCCACGAAGTCGACTCGTCGGCTCTGGCGTTCGAAATCGCGTCTCGCGCCGCTCTCCGTGAAGCCCTTCAGAAGGGCGGCTCGGTTCTGCTCGAGCCGGTGATGAAGGTCGAAGTCACGACCCCTGAAGACTACACAGGCTCGGTCATCGGTGACCTGAACTCCCGTCGTGGCCAGATCCAGGGTCAGGACATGCGCGGCAACGCCGTGGTCATCAACGCGATGGTCCCGCTCGCCAACATGTTCGGCTACGTGAACACCCTGCGCGGCATGAGCCAGGGACGTGCGAGCTACACCATGCAGTTCGACCACTACGAGCAGGTGCCGTCGAACGTGGCTGCCGAGGTTCAGGCGAAATACGCCTGAACCCACTAAACGAATATTTGGAATATCAAAGGAACGGGTGCCACGATGGCGAAGGAAAAGTTTGAACGCAACAAGCCGCACTGCAACATCGGCACGATTG
>JAYSGD010000046.1:0-4853 GCA_041913065.1 Microvirga sp.
TGGGGCGCCAGGATTCGAACCTGGGAATGGCGGTACCAAAAACCGCTGCCTTACCACTTGGCGACGCCCCAACGACGGGGCTGTACATAATCGGCATGAGCCGGGCTGGCAACAGGGTTTTAATAGGGAAAATATAATCTGCAGAACCCTTAAATCTCCCCTTGCGGAGCCCAGAACCCGCCGCTATAAGTCCGGCCTCCCGATGATTATCGGTGTCGGAGTGTAGCGCAGTCTGGTAGCGCACCTCGTTCGGGACGAGGGGGTCGTAGGTTCGAATCCTATCACTCCGACCATTCCACCTCCGGCACATATTCCCTTCACTACGATACCGGAAAGATGCCCGAGCGGGCACCCGCATCAATGCTTCGAGAAGCGATTATCGTCGGGATAGGCCTCGTAATGCACCGTCTGCGAGGGAATCGCTTCGAGCTGGCGCGAGGCGCGCGGCCAGTCCTGAACGGGTTCACTGGTCTGCGGCATGTACCGAGGGCGGAAGCGCAGATCCACGAGGGCGCGCAGCTCGGGGGCGGCCAGATCCAGCACATTCGCGTCGCGCCAGCGCCGATGCATCTTGGGCTTGCCCGTCATACGGCCCCACATGCCCTGCACCTCCTCCTCCACCTGGAGAACGATGCGTCCGGTAAAGGTCTTGCGGAGATTAAAGCGTCCCGTCAGAGCCATTCAACTCTCCCAATGCTTTCGTTCAAAGATAAAAAACTGCATTCCTTGGCGGTGGTTGCTGAGACGAGCCCAATAAAACCTTGGCCTTATCGTGTTCATGCAACCTGTCGCTGATAGGCAAATGCCCTTACACGGCAAGGGTTCCAGCAGCATGCCGAAACGACGCGTCACATTTGGGAGCAGTCAAGCAAAAGATCTTTTCAGCGCCTGGAAGCAAAGCCGAATGTCGAAGCAACAAATTCGTGAAAATCGTCAAGGAAAAACATGAAGAGAAGGCGGGCGCCCGACCAGAAAATACGAGAAATATCTTTTATGATCTGCGCGGTTTAGGCGAAAGGTCGATCGTCACGAGTTGACCGGTTCTGGGATCGAGGATCGTCATGTTGGTCTCCTGTGCTCTTGGCATGAGGAGAACGTGCGACTGGCCTGAAGGATCAGACGGTGTTGGGATCATGGTAAGCAATTCGTTACTGCAAGGTGCTCTGCCGCACCTTCAAACTGTCAAGCATGGCCGCTAAGGGTTCTCCGCACGGGGCCGCCAACAACGAAATCACGGCCCCTTTTCTTTTCCCTGGAGACGACTTCATGAATACCGCCACCCTCGAAACCGTTTGGGCGCCGCGCCTTTTGAGCGTTCTGCGCATTGTCGCAGCCCTTATTTTCATGGCGCACGGCACGCAGAAGATCCTGGGCTTCCCCTCCTCCGGCGGCGAACTACCGGGAGCCTTCAGCCTCCCCTGGATTGCTGGCATGCTCGAATTGTTCGGCGGCGCGCTTCTGGTCCTGGGCCTCTTCACGCGCCCGGTGGCCTTCATTCTCTCGGGCCTGATGGCCTCCGCCTACTGGATAGCCCACGCCCCGCGCAGCCCCTTCCCCGTGCTCAACGGCGGCGACGCAGCTATTCTCTACTGCTTCGTATTCCTGTTCATGGTCGCGGCCGGCGGCGGCGCATGGAGCCTCGACAACATGCTGCGCAAGAGCCGCTAAGCTCCAAATTCACGAAAGAAGGGCGGGAGGCCTACACCGGCCTCCCGCCCTTCCTTGCATTCAGGTCCGTTCAGGGTCCGTGCCCGTCATACGGCGGAGGCGCTCGTCTTCGAGCTCCACGTGAAGGGTGTCGTCATCCTCATCGAGAGGATTGGGCATGAGGTCGGTGGTCAGGCCGGTCGTGGTAGATGCCGCAGCGCCGATGGGCGGGGCCGCTCCTTCCGAGCGCCAGTCACTCTCCGCCCGGCCGGGTTCAACCCGTCCCTCATCGTCGAGAATATCCACCACGCGGTCTATTTCCGCCTCGTCCACCTGCACCGTCACGAGTGCGCCGCCCTGGCGGACGCCTTCGGCATAGGCCTCCGCGTCCTCCTTGCTGAGGCCCGCATCAGCGAGTGCACCCACGAACCCGCCAAGTGCCGCACCCGCACCGGCGCCGACGAGGGTCGAAACCAGCCATCCCGCCGCGATCACCGGGCCAAGGCCCGGTACGGCCACGGTCCCTAAGCCCGCCAGGAGGCCCGCGCCGCCGCCGGCGATGGTGCCCGCGGCAGCTCCCGCTCCCGCGAAGTCGTGATCGGCCGTCTCGTCGTGGGAGCGCGAGACATGATGGGAATGAACGTTGTTTGCATTGTTCGAGACGAAGCTGATCTCGAAACCGGGAATCCGTGCGGCCTCAAGGCGCTGTACCGCCTTGGCGGCCTCATCGTAAGTATTGAAGAAGGCGGTGATTCTGCGCTCGGCCATGAGATCCCTCCCGATATTCGGCATGTCTCAAGGCTAATGTAGCCTCTGCAATGAGGTTCCGTTCAAAGCGTCCCCTGGAATCAATGCTCTTCGGCAAGCGGCCTTTGCGGCGATGCGCCTCCATGCCGCCTTCCGATATGGAAAGAATGTTGCTATTGTCCCGCAAAACAATGCCGGGCAAGGCGATTCAGGGGCGTTATCCATGAGACATATCCATCTCGATGAGGGTTTGCGTTTGCGTTTTCCGGGCAGAAGCGAAGATTTCGACCAGGGCGTCGAGATCGGCATGTTGGCGGTCCTGATGGATCAGGAGCTGCCCGAATTCACCCGCTGGATTTCCAAGGTCAATCTCAGCCAGGTCGAGGCCATCGCCAAGCAGATGGGCTATCGCGTGATCGAGAATGGCGGCGATGAGGAATGGATCGACTTGACCTTCCGCCATCACAGCGTGAAGTCGAAGCCGAACCTCCGGCTCGTTCACTCGGCCGGCTGAAGCATCGGACCCAAAAGTGGACTTCCACTTTTGGGATCAATCCGATGCCCTAAGGCAGTTCTCTGTTCTCTTCCCAAAACGAAAGAAGCCGCCCGAGGGCGGCTTCAATGCTTTTTGGTATAGCGCTTAAGCTTACCGCGCGTCGCCGTTGCGGCGGCTCACCGACCAGGCGGCCTGCATCAGGGCGACGGCAAGAGCCGTCTTGACCAGGGTAGCGGCGATGAAGGGCGCGGCGCCAACCGTCCAGGCCTTGGCGAAGGGCATCACCAACGAGAGCTGGCCGAGGCCGACTGCGAAGATCAGGGCGTGGCCGACGGTCATCATCACGATGACGCGCAGGAGCGAACGGTCCCAGCCGCGCTCGGCCATGAAGCCGACGACAACGGCGGCAACCAGGAAGCCCATGAGGAAGCCGCCCGTCGGGCCCATGAGGTAGCCGATGCCGGCAACCGGGCCGGCGAATACCGGCAGGCCCATGGCACCCTGTATCAGATAGGCCGCGACGGTCGCGCCGCCGAGACGCCAGCCGTAGGAAGCGCCGATGACCAGCACCGCCAGGGTCTGCAGCGTCATGGGGACGTAGGGCAGCGGCACCTGGACCTTGGCCGAGAGGGTGAGCAGCACGACGCCGATGGCCATGAGGGCGATGGCGCGCAAAGCGGCGAAGCGGGCGTCGTTCCGGGACGGCCAGATCAGGCCGACGAGGGTCGACGGAGAGGACAGCGAAGAAGCGCCGGTCGTCATGAATGAAAACTCCAGATCATTCCGCCATTCGCAGGCGGACTCATAAGCCTTATAGGTGGGTCTGGCCGGGGCCTCAAGCGGTCCTAAAGTTGTTTCCACTTGCACGGAATCATCCCTATTTCTTCGTCGTGTCGTAATTTTTTGACGGCGACCCGGCAGAGATTTCCAAGGATCCTTCATGGCTGACGACCTCACCTTCGACACGCGCCCCCCTGCCCTCGCGGGCGAATGCATGCGCGTGAGCCCCCTCGTCCGCCGAATCGTCGCCAACAACCCGGGGCCGATCACGTTCACTGGCACGTGCAGCTATGTCGTCGGCAATGGAGAAGTCGCCATCATCGACCCGGGACCGGATGACCCGACGCATATCGCGGCCCTGCTGGACGCCGTGAAGGGCGAGACGGTGACTCATGTCGTCATCACCCACACCCATCGGGACCACTCGCCAGCCTCGCGGGCGATCCAGGCTGCCACGGGAGCGCGCATCGTCGGCTGCGGTCCGCATCGGAGCGCCCGCCCGCTGTTTTCAGGCGAGGTCAACAAGCTCGAAGCCAGCTCCGACAAGGATTACGCGCCTGATCAGGAAATGGCCGAGGGCGATGCGATCCGGGGACCGGGCTGGACGCTCGAAGCCCTAACCACCCCCGGCCACATGGCCAACCACCTCGCCTTCGCGCTCCCGGAAGAAAAAGCCCTGTTTTCCGGCGATCACGTGATGGCCTGGTCCACCACCGTGGTCGCGCCGCCCGACGGCTCCATGAGCGACTTCATGGGCTCCCTCGACAAGCTGAAAGGCCGGGACGAGACAATCTATTGGCCGGGCCATGGCGGTCCCGTTCAGGATCCCCAGCGTTTCGTCCGCGCGCTCATTCATCATCGCCGCCAGCGGGAAGCTTCGATCATGAACCGGCTGAACGCCGGCGACCGGACAATTCCGGAGATCGTCGCCGCCATCTACCAGGGACTGAATCCCGCCCTCGTGGGAGCAGCCGGCCTGTCTGTCTTCGCGCATCTGGAAGATCTGGTGGCAAGGGAGCAGGCCGTCACGGACGGCATGCCCGCCCTCGACAGTCAGTATCGGCCGGTTTGAGATTTGTTCAGGCGCCACTGCCATTGTTCCCTCCCCCTTGCGGGGAGGGCCAGGGTGGGGGTGGTCCGACCGGGTGAGAGCCTCGTCCAGTTCTCTCACCGTCATCCCCCG
>JAYSGD010000047.1:0-4812 GCA_041913065.1 Microvirga sp.
TCAAGGCTTAGAGCGGAATCCCCTCTGACTCGGAATAGCCGGAAAAGGCTCTAGCGAATGACGCCTTTTGCCGGATCTGTGACGGTTAGACCGATGGCAAGCGTTGTCGGATGATGGCGGCGTGGAAGCGGGCTCCATCGAGCAGCCCGTCATCGTTGAAGTCATAGGCTGGATTGTGCAGAGGAGCGGAGTCCTTGCCGTTGCCGACGAACACGAAGCAGCCGGGCACGTGCTCCAGGAAGCGGGCAAAGTCCTCCGAGCCCGTCATCGGCTCGTGGGCGGTCGAGACGCGCTCCGGCTCGAACACCGTGCGGGCGGCCGCGAAGGCCTCGTCCACTAGGGCGGCATCATTGAGGAGCGGCACGAACTCGCGCGTGTAGGTCACCTCGGCGGCGACGTTATAGGTCAGGGCCGTGCCCTCGGCGATGATGCGCATCTGCTTCTCGATCTCGGCACTGACCTCTGGCTGGAAGCTGCGAGCGTCGCCGAGAATGCGGGCGAGCCCCGGCAATGCGTTGCGGGTGCCATTGGTGACCAGCTCGGTCACCGAAACAACACCGATGTCGGTGGGGCTCAGGCGACGGGAGACAATGGTCTGGAGGTTCATGACAGTCGCGCAAGCGGCGACCAGCACCTCATTGCCCCAGTGCGGGCGAGCGGCATGGCCGCCGACGCCTTTCAAGACAATCTCGAAGTTGTCCTCTGCCGACATGATCGGCCCCACGCGGGTCTGGAAGTGCCCGATGGGCAAGCCCGGCATGTTGTGCAAGCCGTAGATCTCCTCGAACGGGAACCGTTCCATCAGCCCATCGGCCAGCATGGCGAGTGCGCCCTTGCCCCATTCCTCCGCAGGCTGGAAGACAAAGCGCACGGTGCCGTCGAAGCCACCTTCCTCGGCGAGGAGCTTGGCGGCTCCAAGGAGCATGGCGGTGTGGCCGTCATGGCCGCAGGCATGCATCGTGCCAGGGTTCTGCGAGCGGTAGTCCTGCGTGCCCTGCTCGGTGATGCGCAGAGCATCGATGTCGGCCCGGAGCGCAATCGTCCGGTTGCCGCTGCCGCGTTTGAGCGTGCCGACGACGCCCGTGCCACCTATGCCTTCGGCCACCTCGTCGAGGCCGAACTCTCGCAGTTTGGCGGCCACGAAGGCGCTCGTGCGCTTCTCCTCGAAGCCGAACTCCGGATGAGCGTGCAGGTCACGCCGCCAGGCAGTCATCTCTCGTGTGAGGGCGTCCAGATCCATGGCCATGGGATTCTCCTTATCGGGCTGCGAGGCGGGTGACGACGTCGAGCAGGATATTGGCGCCCGCAATGAGATCGCCATCCGGCGTGTGCTCGCGCGGATTGTGGCTGACGCCGCCGATGCTGGGCACGAAGATCATCGCCGTGGGGGCGATACGGGCGATCATCTGCGCATCGTGGCCCGCGCCTGAGGTCATGCGTTTCGAGGCCAGCCCACGCTCCCGGGCGGCATCCTCCACCAGTCCCACGATCCTGCGGTCGAAGGTCACCGGCTCGAACCGCGCCAGCCGCTCGACGGAGATCGTCACGTCCTCCGCAGCCGCCAGTTCCGTTAGGTAGGCGGCAAGGGCCGCTTCCTCCGCCTGAAGGCGCTGTTCATCGGGATCGCGCAGGTCTACGGTAAAGACCGCGCGGGAGGGAATGACGTTGATCGCGTTCGGCTCGAAGCTCATGCACCCGACCGTCGCGACGGTGGGCGTGTTCGCGTTCCGCGCCCGGTCGCGCAGGAAGGTGACGATACGAGCCGCGGCATGGCCTGCATCCCGGCGCATGGAAATCGGCGTCGTGCCGGCGTGGTTGGCCTCGCCCTCAATGGTGATGCGCTGCCAGGAGATGCCCTGAAGATTCTCGACTGCACCGACGGGCACGCCCTCACGCTCCAACACGGGCCCCTGTTCGATGTGCAGCTCGACATAGGCGTGCGGCTTGAGGAAGCCCGGCTTCTCGGAGCCGGCATAGCCGATGCGCTCCAGTTCCATCCCGAGCATCGTGCCGTCGGTGCCGACCGTCGCCAGCGCCTCCTCAACGGGGAGCCCTCCGGCATAGACCAGCGAGCCCATCATGTCGGGGGCGTAGCGCACGCCTTCCTCGTTGGTGAAGGCAGCGACTGCGATTGGCCGTGCGGGAATGAAGCCAGCAGCCTTCAGGGTCTCGATCACCTCCAGCCCGGAGAGCACGCCGTAGCAGCCATCATAGATGCCGGCGTTGATGACGGTATCGATGTGGGAGCCGAGCAGGATGGGAGCCTCGCCAGCATAATCGGCATTTCTCCAGATCCCGAAGATGTTGCCGATGCGGTCAATCGCGACCTCCAGGCCTGCGCTGCGGACCCAGGCCACGAAGGCGTCGCGTCCGGCCTTGTCGGCATCGGAGCCGGCGAGCCGGACCAGCCTGCCGCCGCTGTCGCGGCCGATCTGCCCGAGTTCCCGGAGACGGCCGAGCAGGCGCTCCGCGTCGATGGAGAACATTGTCATGCGTCTGCCCCTCTGGCGGCGTTTGTGACGGCGTCAGGTTGTATCCCGACCAGTTCCGCGTAGCGCTCTGGATCGGTCGCGCCTTCCGTATTGATGACGAACACGCGGGACGCTTCGTTGAGATTAAGGGCTGCTCGGATCTCAGGATCTGTCGCGGCGCGAATGAGGCCGGCCAGGCCTGCACCGCCGCTCTCGCCCGCTACGATGGTCGGATCATTGCCGGCGGGCCGGGCCAAGCGGTTCATCACCGCGATCGCATCCTCCTCTTCGACAGTCATGAAAGCATCGGCGACGCAAGACAGTACGCGCCAAGCCACCAGCGATGGCTCGTAGCATTCGAGCATCGCCATGACAGTGGGCTCACCGTGCTCGATCCTGACCGGATGCCCCGCTCGTGCGGTCTCGAAGAGGCAGGCGGCGCGGGCGGGATCGACTACAACAAAAATGGGACGCTGGTCCCCAAATACGAGCGCGAGATGCCCCGCCACGGCTGCTGCGACCCCACCGACGCCCGCCTGCACGAACACGTGGGTGGGGGGCTGGGGAAGCTGGCGCAGAGCCTCGCGCACCATTGCGGTGTAACCCTGCATCACCAGCCCGGGAATGCGCTCGTAGCCCGGCCAGGAGGTATCGGAAACCACGGTCCAGCCCATCTCGGCCGCCACCCGTGCCGCCTCAGCAACCGAGTCGTCATATGTGCCCTCGACCCGGATCATCTGGGCACCGAAGCGGGCGATGGCCGCCACGCGCTCGTCGCTGACGCCGGAATGTGCGAAGATGACGGCCCTGGCGCCGACGAGTTCCGCGCCTTGAGCGACCGAGCGCCCGTGGTTGCCGTCCGTGGCACAGGCGACCGTCATCCTGGACGCAACGGCATGAACCTCGGGCGTGTGCAGGTCGGCAATGTCGACCTGACGTGTGAGTTGGCGGCCAGCTTCCTCCAGCACGAGCCGAATGACTGCATAGGAGCCACCCAGCGCCTTGAAGCTGCCGAGCCCCAGTCGGAAGCCCTCGTCCTTGATGTGAATCGCCCCCACGCCGAGTTCGGCGGCACAGGCTGGCAGGGCGTGCAGAGGCGTGGGCGCATGCTTATCGCGATAGGTGAGGTGCCGCTCGACCTCTTCGGCCGCCGTCACGCCCAGTGTCTCGGCATCAACTGGATCAAGGGGCTTGCGGTAGTCGGGGTGTTGGTTGAGGAGGATCATCACCGTCCTTCCGTATGGGATGGCGAGAAGATATTGCACGAGCTGTGAGAAAGGCGCTCTATTTGAGCCAGTCAAACGCAAGAATTTTTCATTTAACTGGAGCCTATAGTGTCTACGTCTTCCCCTTCGATCAGCCTCGACAGCTTCGATCTGGCGATTCTGAACATCCTCCAGAGGGACAGCTCGACTCCGCAGCGGATGATCGGTGAGGCCGTCAATCTGTCAGCACCCGCTGTGCAGCGCCGCATCCGTCGGATGGAGGAGGCTGGGGTCATCCAGGCCAGTGTCGCGCTGATTGATCCGGCCCAGGTGGGGCAGGCCATCACGATCTTTGTTGAGGTCGAGGTGATCAGCGAGACAGCGGAGCTGATCGACGCCGCCAAGCGGGAGTTCGCGTCGCTGCCGGAGGTCCAGCAGTGCTACTACGTCACGGGAGAGGCCGACTTCGTGCTGGTGGTTGTGGTGCCGACGATGACCGCCTACGAGGCGCTCACGCGGCGTCTGTTCTTCGGCAACAACAATGTGAAGAGGTTCCGCACCTTCGTGGCCATGGACCGCGTCAAGGTTGGGTTGGCGATTCCCTTGCCAGGGTGACTGGTTCTACCAACCCTTTTGGCTTCCGAGCGGGAGGGCACGACGGCTTTTGTGAAGGGTTTCGGATGCCGGCCATCACAGACGCAGCCAGACGCACCGGGGCCGGCGTCCGAAAGCCTCCAGGGAACGAACCCGCGGGATACCGATCGCAGGTCTTGGGCCTATGGGGATTTGATGGTTACGCCTGGTCCTGTGTGGTCGGATAAACGCGTCGGGCGAGTGGGACGCGAGTCTTCAGCAGGTGGCCGGGGTACGTGAGGCCAGCGCCGGTTGCGATGCGGCCGTTGACGAGCGGAGGGTTTCGGCGTTGTGGGTCGCGCGGCTCAGGCCCGTGACCTCGACGGCACGCAGCGATCGTGCTGCCGACGATGAGCGTCTTCGGGAGCGATGCAATCCGGTTTTGGACTTGCTTCAGTTTAATGGAGAGCGGTTTGGTATCTATCCCGCCAGTCGGTCGAACTGAACTGGACTGACATAGTCCAGTGTCGAATGACGCCGGACCGGGTTGTAAAATCCGTCGA
>JAYSGD010000048.1:0-4643 GCA_041913065.1 Microvirga sp.
GGTAAGGCAGCGGTTTTTGGTACCGCCATTCCCAGGTTCGAATCCTGGCGCCCCAGCCAGTTTCTCCTGATATTTCAAGTTGAGCGATGGGGCGTTAAGAGACGCCAGGGCCTTCTTGAGTAGACTCCTGAAATCATTGTAGCTATCGGTTCTTCGGGATTGTTGCTGGCTCCAAAAGGGTCATGATATAGCAACAATATAAGGAATATGGGGGCTTTGAAGCGTCACTTGGTTTCAGGTCAACGGGACCACTGCTTCCGAATACGCCTCTGCCATTGCTCAAGGTTTATGAAACGCCCATGATCAAACGCTTTCTCGTTACCGGCGGAGCCGGATTCATCGGCTCGGCGGTCGTGCGCCGCCTGATCGAAGGCACACTCCATCATGTTCTGGTGGTGGACAAGCTGACCTATGCCGGAAACATGGATTCGCTGGCGCCTGTATCGAAAGATCCCCGCTACTCGTTCGAGCGCTGCGACATCGCGGACGCAGCACGGATGCGGGAAGTCATCGAGCGTTTCGCGCCGGACGTGATCATGCATCTGGCCGCCGAGAGCCATGTGGACCGCTCCATCGACGGGCCGGGCGCTTTCGTCCAGACCAATGTGGTGGGAACCTTCGCACTGTTACAGGAAGCCCTGCGCTACTGGCGGAGCCTGGAGGGCAGCAAGCGCGACAGTTTCCGCTTCCATCATATCTCGACGGACGAGGTTTTCGGTTCGCTTGGCGAAGAAGGTTTCTTCCACGAGACCTACCCTTATCAACCCAATTCGCCGTATTCCGCCTCGAAGGCAGCCTCGGATCATTTCGTGCGCGCCTGGCATCATACTTACGGCCTGCCGACCATCATCACGAACTGCTCCAACAATTACGGTCCCTATCACTTCCCCGAGAAGCTGATCCCGCTGATGATTCTGAACGCCCTGGAGGGCAAGCCCCTGCCGGTCTACGGCAAGGGCGAGAACGTGCGCGACTGGCTTTACGTGGACGACCACGCCGACGCGCTCATCCTCGTGGCCGAGAAGGGGCAGGTGGGTGAGAACTACAATATCGGCGGCTGGAACGAGCGTATGAACATCGACGTGGTGAAAGCCATCTGCGCGCTCGTGGACGAGCTTGCGCCCGATGCTTCCATCGGTTCTCGGGAGAGCCTGATCACTTATGTGTCCGACCGTCCGGGGCATGATCTGCGCTATGCCATCGACGCCTCCAAGATCAAACGCGATCTCGGCTGGACGCCTGCTGAGACATTCGAGAGCGGATTGCGCAAGACGGTGGCGTGGTATCTTGAGAATCGCTCCTGGTGGGAACGCGTGCGCTCCGGCGGGTATCAGGGCGAGCGGCTTGGCGTGATCGCCTGAGATCATTGGATAACGAACATGCTGGATATCGAGCCGACCGCCATTCCCGACGTGAAGATCCTGACGCCGAAGCGTTTCGACGATGGGCGCGGCTTCTTCTCCGAAGTCTATAACCGCAAGCGTTACGAAGACGCCGGCGTGAAACTCGACTTCGTGCAGGACAATCACTCGCTGTCCGAGAAGGCGGGCACGATCCGCGGCCTGCATTTCCAGACCGCGCCTTTCGCGCAGGACAAGCTCGTGCGCGTGGTGCGAGGGCGAATTCTCGATGTGGCGGTAGACCTGCGCAGATCCTCGCCGACCTTCGGGCAGCACGTGGCTGTCGAACTATCCGCCGAGAACTGGCGCCAGCTTCTCGTGCCCATTGGATTCGCGCACGGCTTCTGCACCTTGGAGCCTAATACGGAAGTTCTCTACAAGGTGACGAACTATTATTCTGCGGCGCATGATGGCGGGCTCGCCTTCGACGATCCGGCGCTCGGCATCGAATGGCCTGTTGCCGTGAGCGAGGCGGTTCTCTCCGATAAGGACCGCAAGCACCCGCGTCTCGCCGACCTTACTGCCTGTTTCGATTGAGGGCAGGGCATGCACTTCCTCTCTTCCGACGTGAAAGGAAACCGGTTTTGAAAGGCATCATCCTTGCGGGAGGAAGCGGCACGCGTCTGCATCCGATGACTCTCGTCACATCGAAGCAGCTTCTGCCGATCTACGACAAGCCGATGATCTATTACCCGCTCACCACGCTGATGCTGGCGGGGATTCAGGACATCCTCATCATCTCCACGCCCGACGACCTGCCGCGGTTCAAGCAATTGCTCGGATCCGGCGAGAAATGGGGCATCCGCTTGTCTTATGCGGAGCAGCCGAAGCCGGAAGGGCTGGCGCAGGCCTACATCATCGGCGCGGATTTCGTGGGACGCGGGCCTTCCGCGCTCATCCTCGGCGACAACGTATACTATGGCCATGGCCTGCCGGAGCTGATGAGCTCCGCGTCCGAACGGCCGAAAGGCGCGAGTGTCTTCGCCTATCATGTCAGCGATCCGGAGCGTTACGGCGTCGTTGAATTCGATAAGACCGGCAAGGCGATCTCCATCGAGGAAAAGCCGAAGCAACCGAAATCCAGCTGGGCCGTGACGGGTCTCTATTTTTACGATGAGCAGGTGGTGGACATCGCAGCCCAGCTCAAGCCTTCCGCGCGAGGCGAGCTGGAAATCACGGATGTGAACCGGGCCTATCTCGAGATGGGGCAGCTTCAGGTCGAAAAAATGGGCCGCGGTTACGCGTGGTTGGATACCGGTACGCCGGACAGTCTCGTCGAAGCAGCAGAATTCGTTCGTGCTCTTGAGAAGCGTCAAGGCTTCAGAATTGCATGCCCTGAAGAGATTGCATTCAACTCGGGCTGGATCGATCGCGGGCATCTTCGCGCCTTAGGGCTGGAACTCTCGAAGAGCAGCTACGGTCAGTATCTTCTGGCGATTGCGGAAGCAGGATTGTGACCCACCGCGCGCCTCTCTCATTCGGGGGGAGAGGCCTGAGATATATTGACTTGGCGGGCAGCCGCTTGAACTATCTCCGGCAATCCGAGGGTCATTATCCTTTTCCGCAAGCGGCGCTGCGGCGCCGAAAAATACAGATAGGCAACGGCAATGAATACGGGTTCGGGAGCGGTTCAGTCTTCCCTCAAGTTTGGCACGAGCGGCCTTCGCGGCCTCGTCACGGAACTGAATGGCGTTCCGGCCTTCGCCTATACCCGTGCCTTCGCCGAGATGCTTAAGGAGGATGGCTCTGCTGCTGAGGCGAAAAACATCGTGCTGGTGGGCCGCGACCTTCGCGAGAGCAGCCCTAGCATTGCGCAGCTCTGCTGCGCCGCGCTTGCTGAATCCGGTCTCGTGCCGCTCGATTGCGGCGCGCTGCCGACGCCGGCTCTGGCCTATCACGGCATGCGCTTCGGCCTTCCGGCGATCATGGTCACGGGCAGCCATATCCCGGAGGATCGCAACGGCCTGAAGTTCTACCGGGCGCAGGGCGAGATCGACAAGAAGGACGAGGCCGGCATTCTCGCATGGCATGGGAAGCTGGCCATCATGAGTGTTCCCGAGCAGGCGCGTGGCGTTGAGGCCGCGAAGCCCGACATCGATCTGATCGAAGCGTACAAGGCCCGCTACAAGGATTTCTTCGGGGCAGGGGCCCTCAATGGCCTGACCGTCGGCGTCTATCAGCATTCCTCGGTCGCGCGCGACGTGATCACGTCGATGCTCGAAGCGCTCGGCGCGCGCGCCGTTGCGCTGGGCCGCGCAACGAGTTTCATCCCCGTCGATACGGAAGCTCTGCGTGAGGAGGATGAAATCCTCGCAAAGCAATGGGCCGGCGAACAGAAACTCGATGCCATCGTGTCCACGGACGGCGATGCGGACCGCCCCCTGATTTCCGATGGCGCGGGCCTGTTCCTGCGCGGCGATCTTGTCGGCGCGATCACGGCGAAATATCTCGGCGCGGACACCATCGTGACGCCGGTGACGTCGAACTCGGCGCTCGAGGATTCCGGTGCGTTCAACAGCGTGATCCGCACCAAGGTGGGGTCGCCTTACGTGATCGAAGGCATGAGCGAAGCTGCGCGCTCGGGCGCGCGTGTTGTCGTAGGCTTCGAGGCCAATGGCGGGGTTCTCCTCGGCTCCGATGTTGAACGGAAAGGCCGCAAGCTCGCTGCGCTTCCCACGCGCGACGCCATGCTGCCGATCCTCTGTGCCCTTGGCTCCGTTGTCGAGCAGTCGAAGCCGCTTGCTGAGATCGGCGGCGGTTATGCCTTCAAGGCGGCGGCTAGCAACCGGCTTCAGAACGTGCCGACCGAGAAGAGCGCGGCGTTCGTATCGAAGCTGCAGCAGGATGCGGATTTCCTGTCCACGCTCATGGCGTCCCTCGGCGGCGTGGCCGGGACCAACAACAGCGACGGCTTCCGGATCAATGCCAAGAACGGCGAGGTTGTGCATTTCCGCCCGTCCGGCAATGCGCCGGAGCTGCGCGTCTATGTGGAAGCCAGGACTCCTGAACGGGCCTCCGATCTGCTGGCCTGGGGACTTACGACTGCGCAGAGGCAGGTGGGCTGATAGAGCGATGATGCTCCATCAGAGGTGAGGCCTTTGGGCACAAGCGCAGTGTTTTACAGGCCCCCTTATGAACGCCCGATGCTCACGTAGTGGAAACCGTGGTGGCGCATTTCCTCGGGGCGATAGACGTTGCGCAGGTCCACGACGACGGGGGCCGCCAGCGCCGCCTTCAGGCGCC
>JAYSGD010000049.1:0-4004 GCA_041913065.1 Microvirga sp.
GGGCAGGGCATCGACACGGTGAAGGCGAGCGTGTCCTACTCGCTCTCCGGTACACATGTCGAGAAGCTCATGCTGACGGGATCGGAAAACATCAACGGCACCGGCAACACCCTCGATAATCTCCTGACGGGCAACAGCGGCAGCAACGTGCTCAAGGGCGGACGCGGCGACGATACGCTCAGGGGCATGAGCGGCGATGACAGGCTCGACGGCGGCTCCGGTCGTGACCGGATCAATGGCGGCGCCGGCGACGACGTCCTCATCGGTGGCGCGGGCGACGACCGCCTCACCGGCGGCTCGGGAGCGGATACCTTCGTCTTCCAGAAGGGTGGCGGCCGCGACGTGGTGACCGACTTCCGCCACGGTGAGGACGACATCGACGTCAGCCGTCTGAAAGGCGTCAACGGCCTGTCGGACCTGGACATCCGACAGGAGGGCGGAAACACCCTCATCGAGCATGGCAACAGCGTGCTCGTGCTCAAGGGTGTCAACGCATCCGATCTCGACAGCAACGACTTCATCTTCTGATCAGCGCTGCTCGAGATCGAATGGCCCCGCCGGGAGCACACTCCCCCAAACCCTCCCGGCGGGGATCCTTACAAGACAGTCGCGGTGCATCCCTTCAGGCGATGCACCGGACGACTTAATCCTCCGAGGCAAAGCCGATGACAAACAATTTCAAGAAAAGCCCAAGCCTTATGGCCTCCTGTCGCGGTGCCTTCATCGGCGTCGCTGTCCTGAGCGGCCTCGTCAACCTGCTCTACCTCTCCGGTTCCATCTTCATGATGGAAGTCTATGACCGGGTGCTTCCCAGCCGGAGCATTCCCACGCTGGTCGGCCTCTCCGTCATCATCGTGGTTCTTTATCTCTTCCAAGGCCTGTTCGACATGGTGCGCGGCCGCATCCTGGCCCGTGTCGGAGCGGCTGTTGATGAGGACCTCAGTCAGCAGATTTTTCAGGGGCAGCTCAATGCTCCCCTGAAAGGCAAGGTCGAAGGCGACGGGCAGCAGCCTCTGCGGGATCTCGATCAATTGCGCGCCTTCCTTGCAGGCGGCGGCCCGACCGCGCTTTTCGATCTTCCCTGGATGCCGCTCTACCTGTTCATGTGCTTTGCATTCCATCCCTGGCTGGGCGCCGTCGCCTTCGGTGGCGCGTGCCTGCTCGTGGCAGTCACGTTGCTCACCGAATTGATGACTCGTGGTGCATCAAAGGCGGCCGTGAGTGCGGGCCTCACGCGCAACGGGATTTCTGAAGGTGCACGTCGCAATGCGGAAGTGGTTCGAGCCATGGGCATGGGGAAGCGCATCGGCACGATGTGGGGCGATGCCAATGCCAGCTATCTTGCGCACCAGCAGCGGGCATCCGATGTGGCAGGCGGATTCGGCGCCATGTCCAAGGTGCTTCGCATGATGCTGCAATCGGCGGTGTTGGCGGTCGGCGCCTATCTCGTCATCGACGGTCAGGCCACGGGCGGCATCATGATTGCCAGCTCCATCCTGACATCCCGCGCTCTCGCGCCTGTTGAACTGGCGGTAGCCAACTGGAAGGGCTTCGTCAGCGCGCGTCAGGGCTGGCGTCGCCTGAAGACCCTGATCGAGGCCAATGCTCGCGGCGAAGCGCCTCTCAAGCTGCCTGCTCCGCGCTCACACCTGATCGTGGAAAGCGCAGCGGCGGGAGCACCGGGAGGCAAACGAACCGTCATCCAGGATATGTCCTTCGAACTAACGGCAGGCAGCGGTTTGGGCATCATCGGCCCCAGCGCATCCGGCAAGTCGTCACTCGCCCGCATGATCGTGGGTGTGTGGCCGACCTGGCGCGGTAAGGTCCGCTTCGACGGCGCGGCCATCGAGCAGTGGCTGCCGGAAGATCTTGGGCGCCACATCGGCTACCTGCCGCAGGATGTCGAACTCTTTTCCGGCACGGTGGCGCAGAACATCGCGCGCTTCGATAATAATCCGAAGGACGAAGCCATCATCGCCGCTGCGCAGGCCGCGAATGTGCACGAGATGATCCTGCAACTGCCGGACGGCTACGAAACGCAGGTCGGGGAAGCGGGTGCTGCTCTCTCCGGTGGCCAGCGGCAGCGTATCGCGCTCGCGCGGGCTCTCTACGGCGACCCCTTCCTCGTGGTGCTCGATGAACCGAACTCGAACCTCGACAACGAGGGCGAGCAGGCTCTCACGAGCGCGATCAAGAGCGTTCGGGCACGCGGCGGAATCGTGATCGTGATCGCCCATCGGCCGAGCGCGCTCGCCGGGATCGATCTGCTGCTCGTGATGGCGGATGGGCGCATCCAGAGCTTCGGGCCGAAGGACGATGTGCTGAGCAAGGTGCTACGCCCCGTGCCGATCTCGCAAGATACAGAGCCACGGATGCCCGCCGCCACCCCGATGAAAGCCGTCTAAGGTTCAGGAGAGCGTTATGACAACGGAAAACAAAACCAGCGCCCGCGCCGCCATCCGCCGCTATTCCTTGATTGGCTTGTCCTCCGCGTTCTTCCTCGTCGGTGGTCTCGGCGGCTGGGCGGCGGTGACCGAGCTCTCCGGAGCCGTCGTCGCGCCGGGTGCGGTCGTGGTCGATAGCCACGTCAAGAAAGTTCAGCACCCCACCGGTGGCGTCGTCGGCGAGATCCTCGCCTACGATGGCGACCGGGTCCGGGCCGGCGATGTGGTGATCAGGTTGGATGAAACGGTTGCGCGTGCCAACCTCTCCATGGTCTCCAAGAGCCTGGACGAATTGGCCGCGCGCCAAAGCCGTCTTGAGGCGGAGCGCGATGGCATGAAGCAGATCGCCTTTCCGGCGACGCTGACCAGCCGCCTTCATGAGCCGGAACTCGCGAGGCTCATCAAAGGCGAAGTTCATGTATTCGAGGATAGCCGCGCGGCTCGCACAGGCCAGAAGTCACAGCTCAAGGAGCGCATCGCACAGCTGCAGGAGCAGATCGATGGTCTGAACCTTCAGGCCGCCGCCAAAGCCGACGAGATCAAGCTGATCCAGGACGAATTGACAGGGGTCGAGCAGCTCTGGCGCAAGAACCTGGTTCCGATCACCCGCGTCACGTCCCTCAAACGCGAGGAAACGCGTCTGCGGGGCGAACGCGGGCAGCTCATCTCCAACATCGCTCAGGCAAAGGGCCGGATCGGCGAGACCGAGCTTCAGATCATCCAGATCGATCAGGATCTCAGGAGTGAAGTCTCGAAGGAGTTGCGCGAAGTCCAGGCGAAGATCGCGGAACTGGTGGAGCGCAAGGTAGCGGCCGAAGACCAGTTGAAGCGCATCGATATCCGCGCTCCTCAGGATGGCCTTGTGCACCAGTCGATCGTTCACACCATCGGCGGCGTCATCAATGCAGGCGAGCCCTTGATGCTGGTCGTGCCCGAAGCGGATGAACTATCCATCGAGGTGAAGGTCTCGCCTCAGGATATCGACCAGCTCCAGCTCGGCCTCGATACCTTGCTCAGGCTTTCGGCGTTCAATCAGCGCACGACGCCGGAGGTGATGGGCAAGGTGAGCCTGATCGCGGCGGATCTGGTGACGGATCAGCGTTCGGGAATGCAGTATTACCCGGTCCGCATTGCCTTCGCTGAGGGAGAGCGGGAGCGGCTGGGCTCTCTCAAGCTCCTACCCGGCATGCCCGTGGAGAGCTTCATTCAGACGGGATATCGGACCGTCTTCTCCTATCTGACGAAGCCGGTTGCCGACAATCTGGCGAAGGCGTTCCGCGAGGAGTAGGGGCCTGTATCGGATCTTTGCCAGGAAAAGCCCCCGATCATCGCACATCGGGGGCTTTTCTCTGCGGCGATAGCTGAGTGCTGTCGACGGGATCACGACCCCTGAAATTCGACAAGCTCCTCCTTGTAGATCCCGGTCAGGAGTTTGCCGTCCTGACGAACGACACCACGATACATGCCTGAGCTGTTGAAGGGCAGGGAGACATTTCCGGCGTAGTCCACGGCGATGATGCCGCCAGATCCGCCGACGGGCTTAAGCACGTCGATGACGAC
>JAYSGD010000050.1:0-3320 GCA_041913065.1 Microvirga sp.
TGGCGTCCCTAGCAGGCATGGAACTGCGAACACTCTCGGCGGATAGCGCTCGATCCGCGATGGCTGCGGCCAATACGTCCTTGCGGCCCTGGATGGAGAGCGTTTCCAGGCCGACTGTAATTTTCTGCACCAGCAGCCCTAGGTAACCCCGCGCAAAGCCGGACTCACGGTCCTGGAGACGATTGCGCACAGCCGTCGCGAACGCCCGTACATGGCGCGGAGATTGCGCCTTGAACCCTGGCCCTCGCCGCGCCTCGGCCCGCCCAATCTCCATAAGCACCTCGGCCCTGGCTGTCTCATGAGCCTGGATGCGCTTCCGGGTCATGTCGTTCAGCGGAACAATCCCCTTCTCGATGCCATCAACCAGCCGGTGATAAGCCTCCTCCTTCTCCTTGAGGCTGCGCCGTAGGTCCCCGAGACGCGCCTCCTCCTGGCCGCTACTGGCCGCCAGCGCCTTGGAGAGATCATCCAGAAGCACCTGGATCCGTTCCGGCGTCAGTACCTGCTCGGCCAGCGCCGACAATACCAACTGCTCCAGCTTGGGCACCGCGATCCGCTTGGACGGACACGCCTTGGCCCCTTCGCTCAGTTTTTTCTGGCAGGTGTAATAGGCGTAGGTCTTGCCGCCCTTGCTGGTGCCCGTCGAGACGACCAGGCCGGAGCCGCAACAGCCGCACTTGAGCAGACCACTCAACAGATGCGGTGAGGCGAGCCGCCGGGGCGGCGTCGCTGCCGGACGCCGCTCCCGCCGCCTCGCCTCCACCAGGCTGTAAACGCCTTCATCCACAATGGCGGGAACCGCGGTCCGCACCCAGTCGCTCTCAGGATTCACGCGCCGGTCCTTGCCGCTGCGCCGGTTGTAGATGCTCTCGCCTCGATAGATCGAATGGGACAGAACGAGGCTTACCGTCTGAATGCGCCAGGGCTTGCCCCGGCGCTGCATGTTGCGGCTATTGAGGTGGCTGGCGATGGCGTTCATTCCCATCGACCGGCCATCCAGGCCATTCAGATACAAATCATAGATGCGCCGCACGATGGACGCCTCGGATTCCACAATGGCGAGCCGCTTTTTCTCTCGGCCTTTGTTGCCCGCTTCGCCTGTCCCTTCGAGGCGATAACCATACGGCGGGCGGCTGTTGTGATTACCGCGCTTGGCGTTTTCTTTCATGGCGCGGCTGGTGTGCTTCCCGTTCTCTTTGCTCTGGTACTCATCGAACAGCGCAAAGAACTGGCGGATCATATGACCCATCGGGTCATCGCTCAGTTCCTGCGTGATCGCGATCAGCCTGATCCCGCGCTTGGCCAAGCGCCGAACATTGAGTTCGAGGGCAAAGGCATCACGGAAGAACCGCGAATAACTGTGGACGATGATCGCCTCAAACGGCGACGGCGTGAGGTTTGCGTCAGCCAGCATCTGCTGGAATGCCGGGCGCTTGTCATCAGTCGCACTCGCGCCCGGCTCCACGTAGGTGTGCACCACCACATGCCCATTGCGCTTGCAGTACGCCTCAACCTGATTGATCTGGTCGGGGATCGACAGATCGGTCTCAGCCTGACGCGCCGTCGAGACGCGGGCATAAAGGGCAACACGCATCGCTAATCTTCCTCTTCGGCCAGAAGCCGGTTCATCTCTCGCTGAATCTCGGCCCAATAGGCCACGTAGAGTCTAATCTCCGCCGGCGATGGCTTGCCATCTGCATTTATCGCCGGCTGCGGGTCATCCTGTTTGGGGATCGGGTTGTCCACTCATGAGGAGCCTCCTTTCATGCCACGTTTATTCCGGCCCGATCCGTTCCTTTCCGACACTTCCCCAAGATGGTCGAGGAGGTCCCTTTCCAATCCGTCCGCGCCAAGCTCATCCAGGATCAGCTTGCGATACGCCCGAAACTGCTGGCCTTCGGGCAAAGCCATTTCGCCAAACTGAATGAGACGGCACTTGCGCCGGTTCAACAGCTTACGAATCGCTTCAACGAAACTCATGGCGATAGCCGCAATCGTGCGGCCTTCTTGCTCACGTCATGGTCCCAGATCACCTGTCGATGCACACCGGTTATCAGGTGGCGCATTTTGTCGAGAGCATCCTCGAAGGGTAGGCTGTCTTTGCCACCCTTAACCGCCTCCATGGCGGCTATCGCCTTAGTGTAGCCGTAGAGGCTAACTGCGCAGCGTTGCAGACGTTCCTCAATACTGGCTCCCGGCTCGATTTCAGCGAGGACACCTTGCCGTCCGAATGCAACGGCCTTCTCTTGCAAATCTTGCCACAACGGATGCAGCGGCCACCGCGAGCGGTTGGAATCGCTGGACGGGAGACGCAAGGTGTCGTGGACCGTGCTCAGATAGTGGAGCAGATCACCGGCCTGGTCTTGCAGCCCGGACAATGAGCGAGTGCCGAACCGCTTGAGCAGTTCCTTACGAATCTGCCATTCGAACCGCCAGACCTTTTCGCTAACGCCCCATAGATCGAAGAAGAACACCTTACCGCTTTCTTGTTCAATCTCCGTCACCTTATCGTAGGCCCGCAGCTTTACGTCACCGCGCCCGAAATCAAACGTCTGAGCCAGCCGGTGTTCGCGGTGAAGATTGTCCTTCGCGCTGAGAGTTACAAAATGGTCCTGGGTGAAATCCAATTCCGGCAGGAAGTAATCAAAGCAAAAATCTACACGCGCGACTTTCTCACCCGCATATTCGACAAAGCCTGCTCCGCGCGCCCACTCTCGGAATTTCTCAACCGTTTGACGCCAGCCGTAGCGCCAAAGCGCTTGACTTAGGAACTTCAGGTAGAACGGGGGCGAGTTCTTTGCGCCGTATGCAACGACAGCCCAGGAATTCGACAACATCAAAGGATAGCCAGAAGATGAACCGTAAGCTTGCAGAAGGAACTCTTCCGAGCCTATCCGGACCGCTTCGGGCTCTCGCTTGCGGGAGGAGCGCATAGCCTCTTTGCGCGCCAACAACGCCTCGAAATCCAAAGCGCAATCGTTTGAAGGCGACAGATAGAAACAGACTTCGAGCGTATCAATCCCGCTGAGGAGATGGCGGAATGTCTGCGAGGTTACCGGTTCACGATGTGGTGTCATGAACAAACGGTACGCCTATAGGTAGAGGGGCGTCAATCCCTCTTAATGGGGTTTCATTCCCCTTTAACTGCGTGCCTTGCCAATCGTCGGGGATCGATCGATGGAAATTGCCCCGCTTACGGCTTTCCAGAAATTGGTGACCTTCTGGAGGACCCGATAAATGTTGGATCGCTTGGCCTGATCTTCGAACTCGGCGAATTCATTTTTGAATTCGATTCCGAGGATTTTCTCGTATTTTTTCAG
>JAYSGD010000051.1:0-1185 GCA_041913065.1 Microvirga sp.
TCCGGAGATAACAAGAAGGCTCAGGTATCCATTGCCGCATAAAGCCGGAGGTAGAGCCGGGAGCTTGCCGCTCGAACGCTTTCAGGATCCAACGGCACCATAGATCTGTTATTTCCTTGTGCCATGTCGGGCGCTCAGGAATCAATATGGAGATCGTCGCGTCTGCATTCCAGGTCAGCCCGTCGGACGGGGAGAGGGCAGGAGCCTATGCTGCCTTTCCCTATGACCGCGATCTCGTGCGCCGTTTTCGTGAAGCCTTCCCGCGTGCGCGCTGGCGCGGCGAGGAACAGGGCTGGTTCGTCCCAGGCACGACGGCCGAGAAGCGCCTCAATATCTGGATGACCCAGGAACTTGAGACGCTCGACAGGCATGCGGATGCAAAGGGTCGTGATGCCTATCTCTTCGACCCTTTGGAGAGCCCTTACCTTGCCATTGGAGACGACCTGAGAATCCGTACACCCTATTCTAAAACGATCGTCGACGCATTGCGCTCCATTCCTTGGGCCCGGTGGAACCCTGATGACAGGATGTGGCAAGTGCCCTTCCGCTCATACGAGCGACTGCGCCATCTTTGGCCAACGATTGAAGAAGCCGCGCGACGCAACGAGCCAGCGGAACGTAAGAGGCGGCGTGAGGAGCGGAAGCGCCGAGGCCACGAGCCGCCGGATCCGGTCCAAGCAGAGAAACGGCGCAGGCGCTTTCCTGTGCCGGGAGACGATCTTCCTCCGTTGGACATGCCCCTGGCGACCAGCGCCTGGGGCGTGGTGATCTTCGAGGATATCGATAGCGTGCCCATACAAGAAATTGTCGAAAGCGATCTCTATCCGCATGCCGCCGGCCATCCGGGCCGCTATGTCTGGGCACGGTGGCGCATGCCGAGCTTGCAGGAGATCTATCGCATAAGGCCTCGCCGCGAGCCTGACGACGCGCATTTGAGAGAAGTGCGTGGCTGGTGGATGCCAAGCCGTGAGGAATTGCAGGAAAGAGCGCGCAAGCTGCGCGAGATCGAGCGTGCGCAACGCTCCCGCGAGATGTCTCTCAAGAATCCGGCAGATGTTCGCTGATTGGGTGCGGACATGAAAAATCCGGGCCTGTCGGCCCGGATCTCAAACTCAAATGAAACGCTGTGGGCTAGAGCCTTTTCCGGCTATTCCGAGTCAGAGGGGATTCCGCTCTAAGCCTTGA